>NZ_JBDUVF010000004.1:0-366864 GCF_039938935.1 Acinetobacter sp. WA-87
ATGTCAGTAGAATTAATCCACCCAATCGCAATGGACCCAGGTCTACGTTTTGCGATCCGTGAAGGTGGTCGTACTGTAGGTGCTGGTGTTGTTGCGAAAGTAACTGCATAAGCATAATATAGTGACGGATTACGTCTCAAGTTGAGGGCTTTGGCTCTCAACTTGCATTATAGGTCAGTAGTTCAATTGGTAGAGCGTCGGTCTCCAAAACCGAATGTTGGGGGTTCGAGTCCCTCCTGACCTGCCATATTTTGAAATAAAAAGCTTGATGCTGGCTTAGTTGTTCATATAATAAGTCGCGAGTTCTACGACGAGTACAAAAATGTCGAATGATAAATCGCGTGACGCATTGAGCGACGCGCCAATTCCTCAAAGAAATAATTCTGCTGAAGTTGTTCGTTCTGGTTCGCCTCTAGATATTGTTCTATGGGTGATTGCAATTGCATTGTTGCTTTCGGCTACTATGGTGAATCAGCACTTGCCAGCGTATTGGGCACCTGCAAATAATGTTTGGGTCCGCGTTGGTGCAATTTTAGCTTGTATCGTTGTGGCTTTAGGTTTATTATACGCCACCCATCAAGGTAAAGGCTTCGTTCGTTTGCTAAAAGATGCACGAGTCGAATTGCGTCGAGTAACTTGGCCAACAAAACAAGAAACAGTCACTACATCGTGGCAGGTTCTATTGGTTGTAGTTGTTGCATCATTGGTTTTATGGTGCTTTGACTATGGTTTGGGTTGGTTAATTAAGTTGATTATCGGGTAAAAGAGCTATGAAACGTTGGTACATTATTCATGCCTACTCTGGCTATGAAAAACAAGTGTTGCGTTCGCTTACAGAACGAATCCAGCGTAGCGCTGTTGCTGATAGCTTTGGTGATGTCCTTGTTCCTACCGAAGAAGTGGTAGAAATGAAGGATGGCAAGAAACGTAAGTCTGAGCGTAAATTCTTTCCTGGCTATGTGTTAGTTGAAATGGAAATGAATGACGATACTTGGCATATTGTTAAAGAATGTCCGAAAGTATTAGGTTTTATCGGTGGTACACCTGAAAAACCTGCGCCAATCACTCAACGTGAAGCAGATGCGATTCTTGCGCGTGTACGTAATACTGGTGAAGCTCCACGTCCTAAGACGATGTTTGAACCAGGTGAAGAATTACTCGTTATTGATGGCCCGTTCACTGACTTTAAGGGTGTGGTGGAAGAGGTTCAATACGAAAAGTCACGTTTAACGTTGACGATTAATGTATTTAATCGACCAACTCAGGTTGAACTCGAATTTCGTCAAGTCGAAAAAACGATTTAATCTCAATTGGTTGAAAAGCGCCCGATTTTATCGGGCATTGTTGTTGTAACAGTAGTGTTGCGTAAAGATTGGGGAGCCTAGCGGCGTTTGTACCCAGAGGTATTTTAAAATGGCTAAGAAGATTGACGGCTATATCAAGCTGCAAGTTCCAGCTGGTAAAGCAAATCCATCTCCACCAATTGGTCCTGCATTAGGTCAACGTGGTGTAAACATCATGGCATTCTGTAAAGAATTCAATGCTGCTACACAAAAAGTTGAACCAGGTCTTCCAATTCCTGTAGTGATTACTGTGTACAACGACAAGTCGTTCACATTCATCATGAAAACTCCTCCAGCTTCTATTCTTCTTAAGAAAGCTGCTGGTATCCAAAAGGGTTCATCTGTACCAAACAAAACTAAAGTTGGTAAGTTGACTCGTGCTCAGTTAGAAGAAATTGCGACTACTAAAGAGCCAGATTTAACTGGTGCTGATTTAGACGCACGTGTTCGTACCATCGCTGGTTCTGCACGTTCTATGGGCTTGGAAGTGGAGCTATAAGACATGGCAAAGTTAACTAAACGTCAAAAAGCCATTGCTGCTGCTGTTGAAGCAAACAAAGTTTACACTTTGGAAGAAGCGGTAGAAGTTCTTAACAGCCTACCTGCTGCAAAATTCAAAGAATCTTTGGATGTTGCTGTAAATCTTGGTGTAGACCCACGTAAATCTGACCAGGTTGTTCGTGGCGCAACTACATTACCTGCAGGTACTGGTAAAACTGTACGTGTAGCTGTATTTGCTCAAGGCGCGCAAGCAGAAGCTGCTAAAGAAGCTGGTGCTGATGTTGTAGGTTTTGATGACCTTGCTGAAAGCATCCAAGGTGGAAACCTTGACTTTGATGTTGTAATCGCTGCTCCAGACGCTATGCGTGTTGTTGGTAAGCTCGGTACAATTCTTGGTCCACGTGGTTTAATGCCAAACCCTAAAGTTGGTACTGTAACTCCTGACGTAGCGAATGCTGTTAAAAACGCTAAATCTGGTCAGGCTCGTTACCGTGTAGACAAAGCGGGTATTATCCATGCTGCGATCGGTCAATTAGGCTTCGATGCTGCTGCTATCCGTCAAAACGTTGAAACTTTAGTTGCTGACTTGAAAAAGTTAAAACCTGCAACTTCTAAAGGTGTATACATCAAAAAGATCACTTTGAGCTCAACTATGGGTCCTGGTCTTACTGTTGATGTAAACAACGTTTCTAACTAAGTTTTAAACTTAGTAAAGAATTTTAAAGTCCTGATGAGGACAAAACTTAAATAAAAAATATTTTTATTTAAGTTTGAATGAAGCAAAGCTTTATTACTTACTTATCAGGCAGACTTTGAATTGATAAATGAGAATTTATCAGCGTCAAAGACCTCAGGCGAGAAGGCGTTATTTTTTAATAGTGACTTTTCTTAATAGCTCAGCCTGCGTAGACGCGGTGGTGTGATTTGTTCCTCCTCCGCGTGTAAGTCGAAAGGCTTGCGAATTGGGAGTGTACTTTTTTGAGTACATAAATCACCGTTAGGAGGTTTTACAATGGCTCTTCTTATTGAAAGCAAAAAACAGATCGTTGCTGAAGTAGCTCAAACTGCTTCTACAGCGTTCGCTGCCGTTGTTGCTGACTATCAAGGTTTAACCGTTGAGCAATTAACTACTCTTCGTGTTGAAGCTCGTAAACTAGGTGTTGCTACACGTGTTGTACGTAATACTTTGGCTAAACGTGCTCTTCAAGATACGCAATTTGCAATCTTGAATGACAACCTTGTTGGCCCAACAATCTTAGCATTCTCAACTTCTGAAGACGATATGGGTGCAGCTGCACGCTTGTTTGAAGAATTTGCTAAAACTAACAAAGCATTTGAATTAAAAGCTGCTGCATTTGACGGCAAACTTTATCAAGGTGCTGATGTTAGCGTAATTGCAAATCTTCCAAACCAAGAAAAAGCGCTTACTATGCTCGCATCTGTTCTTCAAGCTCCTATTTCGAAATTGGGTCGCTTACTTACAGCGCTTCAAGAGAAAAACGAGTCAGAAGCTGCTTAAGCTTAAATCTACTTTCACACCATTCAATATCCATTTGGAGTTAATCTCATGGCTTTAACAAACGAAGAAATCTTAAACGCAGTTGCTGAAAAAACTGTTCTTGAACTTGTTGAATTAATTTCTGCTTTCGAAGAGAAATTCAACGTTTCTGCTGCTGCTGTAGCTGTAGCTGCTCCTGCTGCAGGCGCTGCTGCTGCTGAAGAACAAACTGAATTCAACGTTGAGTTGACTTCTTTCGGTGCTAACAAAGTAGCTGTAATTAAAGCAGTTCGTGAAGCAACTGGCCTTGGTCTTAAAGAAGCTAAAGACCTAGTTGAAGGTGCTCCTCAAGTTCTTAAAGAAGGCGTTTCTAAAGAAGAAGGCGAAGAACTTAAGAAGAAACTTGAAGAAGCTGGTGCTACAGTTACACTTAAGTAATTGTAAAAGGAGTCGGTTTTTAAATCGGCTCCATAAAATGGCTGATGGCTCTTGGGTCATCAGCCTTTTTGCGTTACAATAATCGGCTCGATTTTTGTTAGTTTTGTTTATTTTTTAGAAAAAACTAAATAAATCAATTAATTTCAAATGCTTACCAATATTTTTCTTTTTAAAAAATATTGTTAAGTGTTTTAGTACCACTAAAAGTTGCAGCATTTGTAAGCAGTGGTGGCCATATCGGCCTGTGTAATTCCTTCTGAGCCCGTTCTGCAGGCGGGCTTGGTTTACTTTCCGAGGACTCCAGATGGCATACTCATATACCGAAAAGAAACGGATCCGTAAGAATTTTGGTAAGTTGCCCCAAGTAATGGAAGCACCGTACTTACTCTCGATTCAGGTCGATTCGTATAGAACGTTCTTGCAAGGTGGCAAATCTCCAAAAAACCGTGAAGATATCGGTCTCCAGGCCGCATTTCGTTCAGTTTTTCCTATAGAAAGTTATTCTGGCAATGCTGCTTTAGAATTTGTTGAGTATAGCCTTGGTAAGCCTGAGTTTGATGTGCGTGAATGTATTTTACGTGGTTCGACTTATGCGGCACCAATGCGCGTAAAAATTCGTTTGATTATTAAAGATCGCGAAACTAAATCAATTAAAGACGTACGTGAACAAGAAGTCTACATGGGTGAAATGCCACTCATGACTGAAAATGGTACCTTTGTAATCAATGGTACTGAGCGTGTAATCGTATCTCAATTACACCGTTCACCAGGTGTGTTCTTCGACCATGATAAAGGTAAGACTCACTCAAGTGGTAAAGTGTTGTATTCAGCACGTATCATTCCTTACCGTGGTTCATGGTTAGACTTTGAGTTCGATGCAAAAGATCTAGTTTACGTACGTATTGACCGTCGTCGTAAATTACTTGCTACTGTTGTGTTACGTGCACTAGGTTATAACAATGAACAAATCTTGAATTTGTTCTACGAAAAAGTACCTGTGTACCTAGACATGGGCAGTTATCAAATTGACCTTGTTCCTGAGCGTTTACGTGGTGAAATGGCTCAATTTGATATTACTGACAATGAAGGTAAAGTCATTGTTGAGCAAGGTAAACGTATTAACGCGCGCCATGTACGTCAAATGGAAGCTTCAGGTTTAACTAAGCTTTCAGTTCCTGATGAATACTTATATGAGCGTATTACTGCTGAAGATATTACTTTACGTGATGGTGAAGTAATTGCTGCGAATACGTTATTAAGCCATGAAGTGATGGTGAAGTTAGCGGAAGGTGGTGTTAAGCAATTTAACATCCTGTTCACAAACGACATCGATCGTGGTTCTTTTGTTGCTGATACATTGCGTGCAGACACAACAGCAGGACGTGAAGAAGCTTTAGTTGAAATTTATAAAGTAATGCGTCCAGGCGAGCCGCCAACAAAAGAAGCTGCTGAAAACTTATTCAATAACTTATTCTTCTCTTCTGAGCGTTATGACTTATCTCCAGTAGGTCGTATGAAGTTCAACCGTCGTTTAGGTCGTCCTTACGAAGTTGGTACTGATCAGAAGTCTCGTGAAGTTGAAGGTATTTTGTCGCACGAAGATATCATCGATGTATTACGTACATTGGTTGAAATCCGTAACGGTAAAGGCGAAGTAGACGATATCGACCATTTAGGTAACCGTCGTGTACGTTCTGTTGGTGAAATGACAGAGAACCAATTCCGTGTTGGTTTAGTTCGTGTTGAGCGTGCTGTTAAAGAACGTTTAAGCCAAGCAGAAACAGATAACTTGTCTCCACAAGACTTGATTAACGCTAAGCCAGTTGCTGCGGCAATCAAAGAATTCTTTGGTTCAAGCCAATTATCTCAGTTCATGGACCAAAACAACCCATTATCTGAGATTACACACAAGCGTCGTGTATCTGCGCTTGGTCCTGGTGGTTTAACACGTGAGCGTGCTGGCTTCGAAGTACGTGACGTGCATCAAACTCACTATGGTCGTGTTTGTCCAATTGAAACTCCTGAAGGTCCAAACATTGGTTTGATCAACTCGCTTTCTGTATATGCAAAAGCGAATGATTTCGGTTTCTTGGAAACACCTTACCGCCGAGTTGTAGATGGTCGTGTAACTGATGCGGTTGAATATTTATCTGCTATTGAAGAAGTAGGCACTGTTATTGCACAGGCCGATTCTGCTGTAGATAAAGATGGCAACTTAACAGAAGACTTCGTTTCTGTTCGTCACCAAGGTGAATTCGTACGTATGCCACCTGAAAAAGTGACGCATATGGACGTTTCTGCACAGCAGGTTGTATCTGTTGCTGCATCACTTATTCCATTCCTTGAACACGATGACGCGAACCGTGCATTGATGGGTTCGAACATGCAACGTCAGGCTGTTCCTACTTTACGTGCTGACAAGCCACTTGTTGGTACTGGTATGGAAGCGAACGTAGCACGTGACTCTGGTGTGTGTGTAATCGCAAATCGTGGTGGTGCAATTGAATTTGTAGATGCTTCTCGTATCGTTATTCGTGTAAACGAAGATGAGATGGTTGCTGGTGAGGCGGGTGTAGATATCTATAACCTCATCAAATATACACGTTCGAACCAAAATACTTGTATTAACCAAAATGTTATCGTGAATTTGGGCGACAAAGTTGCTCGTGGTGACATCTTGGCAGACGGTCCATCTACAGACATGGGTGAACTTGCGCTTGGTCAAAACATGCGTGTAGCGTTCATGACATGGAATGGTTACAACTATGAAGACTCGATCTTGTTATCTGAGCGTGTTCTTCAAGAAGACCGTTTAACTTCTATTCATATTCAAGAATTGTCATGTGTAGCACGTGATACTAAGTTAGGTGCAGAAGAAATTACTGCCGATATTCCTAACGTAGGTGAAGCTGCGCTTTCTAAACTTGATGAGTCAGGTATCGTTTATATCGGTGCTGAAGTTACTGCTGGTGACATCTTAGTTGGTAAAGTAACGCCTAAAGGCGAAACTCAGTTAACTCCTGAAGAAAAATTGCTTCGCGCAATCTTTGGTGAAAAAGCTGCTGACGTTAAAGATTCATCTTTACGTGTTCCATCTGGTACTAAAGGTACAGTTATCGATGTTCAAGTCTTCACTCGTGATGGCTTAGAGAAAGATGACCGTGCATTAGCGATTGAAAAAGCACAGCTTGATTCTTACCGTAAAGACTTGAAAGAAGAATATAAAATCTTCGAAGAAGCGGCTCGTGAACGTGTAATTCGTTTACTTAAAGGCCAAGAGTCTAATGGTGGTGGTTCAACTAAACGCGGTGATAAACTTTCTGAAGATTTATTATCTGGTTTAGAGCTTGTTGATTTACTTGAAATCCAGCCAACAGATGAAGCAATCGCTGAGCGTTTAACTCAAATTCAAGTGTTCTTGAAAGAGAAGAGCGCAGAAATCGATGAGAAATTTGCTGAGAAGAAACGTAAGCTTGCAACAGGTGACGAGTTAACAACTGGTGTATTGAAAGTTGTTAAGGTTTACCTAGCTGTTAAACGTCGTATTCAACCTGGTGATAAGATGGCTGGTCGTCACGGTAACAAGGGTGTTGTTTCTAACATCTTACCTGTTGAAGACATGCCACACGATGCTAACGGTGTGCCAGTAGATATCGTATTGAACCCACTGGGTGTACCATCTCGTATGAACGTGGGTCAGATTCTTGAGACTCACTTGGGTATGGCGGCTAGAGGGCTTGGTGACAAAATCGAAAAAATGTTGAAAGAACAACGTACAGTTTTAGAGCTACGTGAATTCTTAGACAAGATTTATAACAAAGTCGGTGGCGAGCAAGAAGATCTTGATAGCTTAACGGATGACGAAATCCTAGCACTTTCAGGCAACTTGCGCGCTGGTGTGCCTTTGGCTACTCCGGTATTTGATGGTGCTGAAGAAAGTCAAATTAAAGATTTACTTGAATTAGCTGACATTTCACGTACAGGTCAAACAGTATTGTTTGACGGACGTACAGGTGAACAGTTCGATCGTCCAGTAACTGTTGGTTATATGTACATGCTTAAGTTGAACCATTTGGTTGATGACAAGATGCATGCGCGTTCAACTGGTTCTTACTCACTTGTTACACAACAGCCGCTTGGTGGTAAAGCACAATTCGGTGGTCAGCGTTTCGGTGAGATGGAAGTATGGGCACTTGAAGCATACGGTGCAGCATATACCCTTCAAGAAATGCTTACAGTGAAGTCGGATGACGTTGAAGGACGTACTCGCATCTATAAGAATATTGTAGATGGTAACCATTATATGGATCCGGGTATGCCTGAATCGTTCAACGTATTGACCAAAGAGATCCGTTCTTTAGGTATCAACATTGAACTGAAAAATGGTGACTAAGTCGTAAGACTCACGATTTTTTAGGAAAAAACAATATTTGTGACCCAGTCGGGTAAGCGAGGCTTCCCGACACACGGAGAAAAAAATTGAAAGACTTGCTCGATATCATGCGTAAGAAAACGGATTCAGATGGTCATGCACCAATTGAGTTCGACCGTATCCGTATTGGTCTTGCGTCACCAGAAATGATTAAGTCATGGTCTCATGGTGAAGTTAAAAAACCTGAGACAATCAACTACCGTACGTTCAAACCAGAACGTGATGGTTTATTCTGTGCCAAAATTTTTGGTCCAGTAAAAGATTACGAATGCTTGTGTGGTAAATACAAGCGTATGAAATATAAAGGCGTCATTTGTGAAAAATGTGGCGTTGAAGTAACTACAGCGAAAGTTCGTCGTGAACGTATGGGTCACATCGAACTTGCTTCACCAGTTGCGCATATCTGGTTCTTAAAATCGTTACCAAGCCGTATCGGTTTATTACTTGATATGACTCTTCGTGATATCGAACGCGTGTTGTATTTCGAATCATACGTTGTTACTGATCCTGGCATGACGCCATTTGAAAAGTATCAACTTCTTAATGATGAAGAATACTTTACAGCTCTAGAAGAGCACGGTGACGAATTTGTTGCAAAAATGGGTGCGGAAGCTGTTCAAGACTTGTTGAAAGACATCGATCTTGAAGCTGAAATTTCACGTTTACGTGAAGAAATTCCTCAAACAACTTCTGAAACGAAGTTGAAAAAAGCGTCTAAACGCTTGAAATTGATGGAAGCATTCAAAGATTCAAACAACAAGCCTGAATGGATGGTAATGAATGTACTTCCGGTGCTTCCACCAGATTTACGTCCATTAGTTCCACTTGAAGGTGGTCGTTTCGCGACTTCTGACTTGAACGATTTATATCGTCGTGTGATTAACCGTAACAACCGTTTGAAGCGTCTTCTTGACCTTGCAGCACCAGACATTATCGTACGTAACGAAAAACGTATGTTACAAGAGTCTGTAGATGCATTGCTTGATAACGGTCGTCGTGGTCGTGCAATCACTGGTTCTAACAAACGTCCATTAAAATCTTTGGCAGATATGATCAAAGGTAAGCAAGGTCGTTTCCGTCAGAACTTGTTAGGTAAGCGTGTTGACTATTCTGGTCGTTCGGTAATTACTGTAGGTCCTACTTTACGTCTTCACCAATGTGGTCTTCCGAAGAAAATGGCACTTGAATTATTCAAACCATTTATTTTCGCGAAACTACAAGCTTCAGGTCAGGCAACAACCATTAAAGCTGCGAAGAAAATGGTTGAGCGTGAAACTCCAGAAGTTTGGGACGTTCTTGCATCTGTAATTCGTCAACATCCAGTAATGTTGAACCGTGCGCCAACACTTCACCGTTTAGGTCTTCAAGCATTTGAACCTATTCTTATTGAAGGTAAGGCAATCCGTCTTCACCCACTCGTTTGTGCTGCGTTTAACGCCGACTTCGACGGTGACCAAATGGCGGTACACGTTCCATTGACACTTGAAGCACAGTTAGAAGCTCGTGCATTGATGATGTCAACAAACAACATCTTGTCACCAGCAAACGGTGAGCCAATCATCGTTCCTTCTCAGGACGTTGTCTTGGGTCTTTACTACATCACTCGTGATGCAGTAAATGCCAAAGGTGAAGGCATGGTGTTTGCTGACACTCACGAAGTAAACCGTGCACTTGCAACTGGTCAAGTTGCGATTCATGCGCGTGTTAAAGTGCGTGTGCATCAAACTGTTATCAATGAAAATGGTGAACGTGAACACCAAACGATTATCGTTGATACAACACCAGGTCGTTGTTTACTTTGGGAAGTTGTTCCACAAGGTCTAAGCTTTGACATGATCAACCTTGAGATGACTAAAAAGAACATCTCTAAGTTAATCAACTCTTGCTACCGTAAACTTGGTTTGAAAGATACTGTTATCTTCGCTGACCAGTTAATGTACTTGGGCTTCCGTCAAGCGACTCGTTCAGGTGTATCTGTAGGTATGGAAGACATGCTCATTCCACCTACAAAACACACAATTATTGATAAAGCGGAAACAGAAGTTCGTGAAATCGAACAACAGTTCGAACAAGGTTTCGTAACTGCTGGTGAACGTTATAACAAAGTTGTCGATATCTGGGCGCGTACAAACGACCAAGTTGCGAAAGCGATGATGGATAACTTGTCTTACACTGTTGTTAAAAACAAACAAGGTGAAGACGAGAAGCAAAAATCATTTAACAGCATTTACATGATGTCTGACTCTGGTGCCCGTGGTAGTGCGGCACAGATTCGTCAGCTTGCTGGTATGCGTGGTTTGATGGCAAAACCAGATGGCTCGATTATTGAGACACCGATTAAAGCGAACTTCCGTGAAGGTTTAACAGTACTTCAGTACTTTATTTCGACACACGGTGCGCGTAAAGGTTTGGCCGATACAGCATTAAAAACTGCGAACTCTGGTTACTTGACTCGTCGTCTTGTAGACGTAGCGCAAGATTTAGTAATTACCGAACCTGACTGTGGTACAGCGGGTGGCTTGGTGATGACTCCATTCATTCAAGGTGGTGATGTTATCGAGCCATTACGTGACCGCGTATTAGGTCGTGTAACTGCTGAAGATGTACGTCGTGCATCTGATGATGAAGTTGTATTACCTCGTGGTACGTTAATTGACGAGAAAATCGCAGCTCAGCTTGAAGAAGCTGGTGTCGATGAAGTTAAAGTACGTTCAGTAATCGCATGTGAATCTACATTCGGTGTATGTGCTCGTTGTTATGGTCGTGACCTTGCACGTGGTCACTTGGTGAACCCAGGTGAATCAGTAGGTGTAATGGCTGCACAGTCAATTGGTGAACCAGGTACACAGTTAACGATGCGTACGTTCCACGTTGGTGGTGCTGCGAGCCGAACTTCTGCTGCAAACAGTGTTCAAGTACGTAACAAAGGTACTGTACGTTTCCACAACGTGAAAACTGTACAACATGCAAAAGGCCACTTGGTTTCAGTTTCACGTTCAGGTGAAATTGGTATTGCTGATGAGCTAGGTCGTGAGCGCGAACGTTATAAACTTCCTTACGGTGCAAGCATCTTGTTGAAAGATGGTGAAATGGTTGAGGCTGGTGGTATCGTTGCAACTTGGGATCCGCATACACATCCATTAGTAACAGAAGTTGCTGGTAAAGCACGTTTCAGCCAAATTGCTGATGGTGTAACTGCAACATCGAAAACTGATGATGCAACCGGTATGACAACTGTTGAAATCTTACCTGTAACAGCACGTCCTGCTTCTGGTAAAGATTTACGTCCAGCAATCGTATTAGATATGACTGATGGCACTGAACAGTTCTACTTCTTACCACAAAATACAATTGTAACTGTCCGTGATGGCGAAACAATTGGTGTGGGTGACGTTATCGGTCGTGTACCACAAGAAACATCACGTACTCGTGATATTACCGGTGGTCTTCCGCGTGTTGCTGACTTGTTCGAAGCGCGTAAACCTAAAGAGCATGCAATCTTGGCAGAAGTGTCTGGTATCGTAAGCTTTGGTAAAGAGACTAAAGGTAAGAACCGTTTAGTGATTACACCAGATGACGGCTCTGAAATTTACGAAGAGTTGATTCCAAAATGGCGTCAAATCAACGTGTTTGAAGGCGAGCATGTGAACCGTGGTGAAACTATTTCTGATGGTCCACAAAACCCGCATGACATCTTACGTTTGAAAGGTGAAGTTGCATTAACAAACTACATCGTGAACGAAGTTCAAGACGTTTACCGTCTCCAAGGTGTAAAAATCAACGATAAGCACATTGAAGTTATCGTACGTCAAATGTTGCGTAAAGTTGATATCACTGATGGTGGCGATACAAGCTTTATCAAAGGCGAGCAAGTGGATTACATTCGCGTTGTTCAAGAGAACCAAGCTGTATTGGCTCAGAACAAGTTCCCAGCTAAGTTTGAACGTCAATTGATGGGTATTACGAAAGCATCGCTTTCTACTGACTCGTTCATCTCTGCTGCATCGTTCCAGGAAACAACTCGTGTGTTAACTGAAGCTGCTGTAACAGGTAAAGAAGATGATTTACGTGGCTTGAAAGAAAACGTTGTTGTGGGCCGCTTGATTCCAGCTGGTACTGGTCTTGCGTACCACTTAGAGCGTCGTCGTCAAGAAGCAGAAGCTGCAGAACATGAGCTTCATAATGACTTCAGTGAAGTAGACCAAGCATTTAGCCAAGCATTAAACTCAGAACAATTCTAAGTTTAGATTGGCATTAAAAAAGGCACCTCAGGGTGCCTTTTTTATTTAAAGTTATTTAACAATTTTAAGTTGTAATTACATAAGAATATTAAAGAGCAAATATTTTATTACTTAAGCGGGATAAAGACTCCACATAAGCAAATTAGGCTACCTACTTATGAAAACTGGAGTAAATCGAATGAAAAAAATGATGATGATTGCAGGTGTGGGTTTAATGTCGAGCACTTTGTTTGTAGGTTGTCAAAACGCAAGTCCAGAAAGTAAGCGTATTGGTTCTGCTGCGATTGGTGGTGGTGCTGGTGGTGCAGTGGGTAAAAGCTTGGGTGGTAACCTTGGCGCAGGTTTAGGAGCTGCATTAGGTGCAGGTGTAGCTGCAAATGCAAAAGGTTCGAATAGTAAAACTACGCGTAATAGTGCAATTGGCGCAGGTGTAGGGGCACTTTTAGGTGGAGCAGTCATTGGTGGTGAGGCGGGTGCTGCCGCTGGTGGTGCACTTGGCGGTAGTGCTGGAGCTGCTTATGAGGAAAAAAAAGGGAAGTACTAAGTTAGGTTGATTGTATCTAAATTAGAAGCTCTTAGGTTTTTTGAGAGCTTCTTTTTTTGCTTAATTTATGCGCATTAAGATGAATTAATTATCGATTCTATAAGGCTTTTACAAAATATCAATCGTCCACAACAGTGTATTAACACAAACTCATAAAATTCCCCATAAAAGAAGATTATGCTTGGAATAGAGCACAATGGAGTGAGTATGGTCATGAAGAAAACAATTGGTTTAGTGTCTACTTTAGTATTATCTGCAGTTATGTTTACTGGTTGTCAAAATATGAGCCCATCTGATCAGCGTATTGGTGCTGCTGCATTAGGCGGTGCTGTGGGTGGTGGCGTAGGTAACCATGTAGGTGGTGGTTTAGGTGCGGGTGTTGGTGCAGCAGCAGGCGCTGGTGTGGGGGCAAATGCTAAAGGTAGTGATAGAAGTTCGACAACAAGCAGCGCAATTGGTGCTGGTATTGGCTCTGTCGTAGGTAAAGCAATTTTTGGTGGTGATACGGGCGCTGCAATTGGTGGTGCACTCGGCGGTGGTGCTGGCGCAGCCTATGAAGAGAAAAGATAGAATTTATTGACATAAAATAAGCGCTTTAGAGCGCTTATTTTATTGGTGGAAAGCTTTAGCTTTTTTGCGGCGGATGTAAAGAGTCTTTTGTACTTCAGCAATTCTTACTCCAGATTCATCAAAAATATTGAGATGGTATGTTCTCATAACTGGCGCATAGTTCTCGGCGAGTTCTCGAATCTGCTCAATCTCTGCTAAGTCGACTCGAATGTCAGCGTAAACGGTACTTCGTCCAGGTGATAAAAAGTTAATTTCAGCTGCTTTATCCCAAACAATATATTTGGGTCCTAGATGGTGCATAAGAATAAGCATATAGAACGGGTCTACCATTGAATAAAGACTACCGCCAAAATGTGTTCCCACTAAATTTTGGTTTTTCCAGCTAAGGGGCATTTTTACCCGAACGTGGCAAAGTTCTAAATTCATGATTTCAATATGAATCCCTGCACCACGGTAGGGAGGATAATAATTAAATAAGAATTTAGAGATAGAAGGAATGTTCTGAAGTTTTTTTAAAATAGCCATAATAGTCAATTTTTTTTATTGCAACACTGGTCATACTAGATAAGTATCATCTTTTTTATATTGATGGCAATGCTTTATCCGATTAACGACATGATCAATTGAAAAACAAAATAGGAAATGATTATGCAGCCAAAGATTTATACAGTAACAACAACTGATCAACAAACCCTATGTGCCAAGGCTTGGGGCGATGAGAAAAAGACCCCATTAATTTTAGTCCATGGTTATCCTGATAATCAGGAAGTATGGGAATCGGTCATTGAATATTTAATTAATGATTTTTATATCGTTACTTATGATGTCCGTGGAGCGGGTTTGTCATCTATTCCTAAACGGATACGCGATTATCGTTTAGAGCGCTTATCTTTAGATTTAAAAGAAGTCGTCGATGAAGTGCTGCCAAATCGACAGTTCCATATGGCTGCACATGATTGGGGTTCGATTCAGTCGTGGGAGTCTGCAACTGAACCTAAATTTAAAGGCCGCTTGTTATCTTATACAACCATTTCTGGTCCTTGTTTAGATCACGCTGCGTTGTTCTTAAGAGATAAACTTAAAACGTCTCCTGCAAAGATCTTAAAAATTTTAACAAAATCATGGTATATCGGTGCCTTCCATTTACCATTTGTCGCGCCAACAGTATGGTCTCTTTTTAGCCCAGAAAAGTGGGGTAAAATATTAAAAGACTTAGAGCGAAAAGATAATTTACCGTTAAATAATAATATTTCTGCTGATGGTAAATACGGGATTAATTTATATCGTGCTAATTTTATTCCTCGCTTAACAGCACCTCGTCAGCGTTATGCACAGTGTCCAGTTAAAGCAATTATTTTAAAATATGATACTTTTGTGAGCCCTGAATATATTACGGAAGCGATGCCAAAATGGGTTGAAAACTTTGAGTATGTTGAGCTTGAAGCAAACCATTGGGCTATTTTAAGTCAAGCTGAGAAAGTAGCAGCTCATATTCGTCAGTTTATTCAATCACAAAGCAAATAAGTGATTGTTTAATATACAAAACTGCTAATTTGGCGATATTTTCGGCTTCGTAGATGCGAATCTGATAGAATATCGCCTTTTATTTTGTTCTGAATTTGTTGATGAATGCTGTTGTTGTGGCGATTGCTGTGATGTTTTTACTCTCACTAGCACGTGTTTCTGTCGTATTGACATTAGTGGTTTCTGCCATTGTTGGTGGTCTTGTCTCGGGTTTAAGTCTTTCTCAAACTGTTGATGCTTTTAATGCAGGCCTTGGTGATGGTGCTGAAGTTGCGCTCGCTTATGCCGTATTAGGTGCATTTGCACTTGCTCTTTCTAAATCGGGTTTACCTGACCTACTTGCCCATAAGCTGATTGGTTTATTAGGAATGGAAGCGGGGAAAAGCCGTGAAACCAAAGTAAAATATTTACTCTTAGGCATTCTACTTATTTCTGCAATTTTCTCTCAAAACCTGATTCCGGTTCATATCGCATTTATTCCTGTACTCGTACCGCCATTATTACGAGTCATGAATCACTTGAAACTAGACCGTCGCGCAGCAGCTTGTATTCTGACTTTGGGCTTGGTAGGTACCTATATTTTTCTACCTGTTGGTTTTGGTGCGATTTTCCTTGAACAAATTTTGATGGGGAATATCAACAAAATCGGTGCTGCTTATGGTTTACATGTAGAACGAGGCATGATGCCAATTGGCATGGCAATTCCAGTTTTAGGTATGGTGTTAGGTACTTTAGTTGCGGTATTTATTAGTTACCGTAAACCAAGAATTTATGCTGATCGAGCTATTACTCCTGTAACCACAATTGATTTAGATAAACCTCTACGTGCAACAGTACAAGATGAAACAGCAGATCTAAAAGCAGATGCAGAAGAACTTAAACATGAAGCAGAACAAGCTCCTGTCATTGCGAAAAAAACAATTTTCATGGCTTTACTGGCGATAGGTCTCACTTTAGTTGCACAGCTTTATTCTGGCTCAATGATTTTAGGTGGTCTAGTGGGCTTCGCAATTTTGTCTACAGCAGGCATTTTTAAATGGCAAGATGCAGATGATGTGTTCGTACAAGGTATGCGAATGATGGCTCTAGTCGGCTTTATTATGATCTCTGCTGCGGGTTTTGCATCAGTCATGACGCATACGGGTGATATTAATCAACTGGTAAAAGGTGTGGTTGAAATTATTGGTGATAATCGTGCCCTTGCGGCTTTCTTAATGCTTTGTATTGGTTTGTTTGTCACGATTGGTATCGGTTCATCTTTCTCTAGTGTTCCTGTCTTGGCAGTGATTTACGTTCCTTTATGCGTACAGTTTGGTTTTTCACCATTAGCAACGATTGCACTGATAGGTACAGCTGCGGCTTTAGGTGATGCAGGCTCTCCAGCTTCTGATTCAACGCTAGGGCCTACAGCTGGTTTAGGTGTTGATGGGCAACATGACCATATTTGGGATACTGTTATTCCAACATTTATTCATTTTAATATCCCTCTACTCGTTTTTGGCTGGATTGCAGCTATGATTTTATAATTTTTCATAATATATTAAATTTAAAGCCTTCTTAATAATTATCCAAAGGTGATCATTAAGAAGGCTTTTTTTATGGAATAAATAAAACATGTATTCAAAATAAATTATATTAAAATGCTCGGATTTAAAAGTATATTAAAAAGGTTGGTTATATAAAATAATTCTGATTAATAAGGTTGGAATAAAAACCAATTAAAATAGTTGGTTAATATATAATTTTATTTAAAACAGTTATTTAAAAATAAATATAAAAATAATTTTATAATAGGTGTTGCATCAATTTAAAATAAATGTTTATTATAAATATAAATAAGGTTGGAGATATTAAAGTGTTCAAGAAAGCGTTGGTTATTGCATTAATGGGGATGTCTTCATTTACTTTTGCTGGTAATTGGCAAGTAAAATTTGGTGGTAGTGTTATTGCTCCATCTGACGATACAACAACTCCTTTAGGCGTAGTAAAAGCTGATCATGAATATGCATTTACACCATCAGTTGAATACTTTTTTGGCGAATCTCCTTTTTCGGCTGAATTATTATTAGCAGCGCCCGTCAATCATGATGTTTTATTAGATGGTAAGAATGCCGCTCGTATTAAACAATTACCACCAACAATTACTGCAAAATATCATTTTAAAAACTCAACTCGTTTCACACCGTATATTGGTATAGGGGCGACAGCATTCATTCCTTGGGATGAGCAAGGCGTTGCTGTGAAAGTAAAAGAAGATTTTGGTATAGCTGGGCAAGTTGGTTTTAACTTTCAGCCTGCTGATGCGAAAAACTGGGGAGTATTTGTAGATGTTCGTTATGCAGATATTAGCCCCGAAGTAACAATTGATCCTTCAATTGCTAATTATAAGTTCGATTTAAATATTAACCCATTTGTTTATACTTTAGGTTATAGCTATAGATTTTAAGCATAATAATAAATAGAAAGAATATAATAACAAACCTAGACTCAGGCACCTCACATAGATTTTATGTGAGGTTTTTTATTTTTAACATCACTAAAAAAAGCATAAAACAGACAGTTTTCTACATATTCTTTCACCTTTTATTTTTAAACTATTTTTTATATATCTTTAAAGGAATAATCTCATGAATAGAAAATTTGCCATAGCTCTAGCACTTTTTAGTGGTATGGCTTTTGCCCATAATGTACAGGCTGCTAGTTTTTCGTGTAATGCTGCAAAAACTAAGACAGAACTGAGTATTTGTAAAAACCGCTCTTTAAATGATGCAGATGTGAAAATGGCAACAACCTATCAAATTGTTTTACATGCATTACCGATGGGAGGCAGAGATAATCAAAAAGATACTCAACAACAATGGTTGAAAAAAAGAAATGCCTGCGCTGCCAACGTTAGTTGTATTTCCAAAGCTTATCAGCAGAGACAACAACAGTTGGATTCTATCCTGCAAGATAGAGTGTTAAGCCATGGCCCATTTTAATTAAAGTAAAATTTTTTAATATTCAGGATTGAAAAATTCTAGAAATACTCCATTCATAAAGCATTCGAGAACAAACAGACTTCAAAATTTAAGGAGTGATTTATGAGTGAACAAGCATCACAAAATTATAGTTTCCAAGCAGAAGTAGCACAGCTTTTACATTTAGTGACGCATTCTCTCTATTCTAACCCTGAAATTTTCTTGCGTGAGCTGATCTCTAATGCATCTGATGCATGTGATAAGTTACGTTTTGAAGGAATCAATCATCCTGAATATTATGAAAATGATCCAGATTTACATGTACGAATCAGCTTAAATAAAGAAGATAAAACCTTAACGATCTCTGATAACGGTATTGGTTTAAGCCAACAAGAAGCAATTGATAACTTGGGTACCATTGCAAAATCTGGGACTAAAGACTTCATGTCAAAATTGACAGGCGATCAGAAAGCAGATGCTCAGCTGATTGGTCAGTTTGGTGTGGGTTTTTACTCAGGTTTTATTGTTGCAGATAAAATTACGGTTGAATCACGTCGTGCAGGCTCAGATGCATCTGAAGGTGTACGTTGGATTAGTGGTGGTACTGGCGAGTTTGAAGTTCAGCAAATTGATAAAGCTTCACGTGGTACTGACATTATTCTTCACTTGCGTGATGACGCGCTTGATTATTTAGAATCTTATAAAGTTAAGCAGATCGTTAACAAATACTCTGACCACATTAGTTTGCCAATTGAAATGCAAAAAGAAGTTTGGCAGGAAGAAGAGGCTGCTGAGGGTGAAGAGCCTAAAGGTGGTCAAATGGTCAAAACTGACGAGTGGGAAGCGATTAACTCTGCAAGTGCTTTATGGACCCGTAACAAAAGTGAAGTGACAGATGAGCAATATGTTGAGTTTTATAAAAACTTAACGCATGACTTTGATGCACCACTCGCTTGGGCGCATAACCGAGTTGAAGGTAGTACTGAATATACCCAATTACTTTATATTCCAAGCAAAGCTCCTCATGACATTTTTACACGTGAAGCAAAAGCGGGAATTAAGCTATATGTAAAACGTGTCTTCATTATGGATGATGCAGATAACTTAATTCCAAACTATTTACGCTTTGTACAAGGTGTGGTGGATAGTGCAGATTTACCGCTGAATGTTAGCCGTGAGTTATTGCAAGAAAGCCGTGACGTTAAAACAATTCGTGAAGGTAATGCACGCCGTGTATTGACTGTACTTGATGGTTTGGCTAAATCAGAAGATGAAAAAGACCAAGAAAAGTTCAAAGCGTTCTACACTGAGTTTGGCTCAGTACTTAAAGAAGGTTTGGGTGAAGACTTTGGTAATCGCGAACGTATTTTAAAATTATTACGTTATGCAACTTCAACAAATGATGAAGTCGTAACTTCTTTTGCAGACTATAAAGCTCGCATGAAAGAAGGCCAAAAAGCTATTTATTATGTGACTGCTGACAGCTTAGCTGCTGCTAAAAACTCACCACAGCTTGAGTTGTTTAAGAAAAAAGGCATTGAAGTATTGTTAATGGCAGAGCGTGTTGACGAATGGGCAATGAATTTTGTTCAAGAGTTTGACGGTACTCCATTGAAGAATGTTTCTAAAGGCGCGGTTGATTTAGGTGACTTGCAAGATGCAGAAGAGAAAAAGGCACTTGAGCAAGCGGCTGAACAATTTAAGCCTGTGGTTGAAAAGCTAAGTGACTCATTGAAAGCCAAAACTAAAGAAGTACGTGTAACAACCCGATTGGTCGACTCTCCAGCGTGTTTAGTAACAAGTGAAGGTGAATTATCACCGCAACTTATTCGTATGCTGAAACAAGCAGGTCAAGCTGTTCCTGAAATCAAGCCAATTTTAGAAATTAACCCTGAGCATCCTTTGGTGAAAAAACTTGAAGGCTCGGAACAATTTGATGATTTGGCGAACGTGATTTTTGATCAGGCTGTGATTGCTGAAGGTGGTTTACCAGAAGACCCAGCAGCTTATGTGAAGCGTATTAATAGCTTGTTGTTGAAATAATTTTGATATAAAAAAAGCCTCTGAACTGTCAGGGGCTTTTTTTGTGGATAAAGAAAGAGTTATCCACAACTTAATGATTTTTGGCTAAAAACTAGCTTCTAGATTCATTTGCATACTCAATTGATGCTTAGGGTCATCATCAATATAGTTAAAAAAGTTAAGATCATTTTGCATAAAAATCCAATCTCGCCATATAGGCTGACGCCATGAAAGATAGGGGCCCCAACTATTTACCCGCATGTCATTTTTGGTATATACGCCACCACTATAAATACCGTAAGTCAGACTATTGTCTTTTACAAACTCAAATTGTTGAAAAGTCCAATTACCCCAGTTGTATTCTTCATTTTCACTCTTATTCACATTAAATTTGTTAGCGAATAGGGTGTTGTCTTGCATTTTTTGCGTCAAGTTCAGTGTTGTTTCAGTGTAGTTCCTGCTGGTTGAGCCGTAGCGGAACAGTTGCTCTGTATCTAAGCTCATATTATGTCTTAAATTCCATTTTTTCTTGGCAAGAAATTGGACGTAAACATCACTGTCTGAGTTTGAGCCTAAATCAAGATTATTTTCAAAAGGTATCCATGTTGAAATAGTATCCCAACTTGCAGTAAGTGGATTACTGACTGAAATACGAGGGGTTGAAGCTTTCTTCTTTTTCTTACCCAAGGTTTTATAAGGATGCTTGGGCTGAGTTGCACGGCTCCATAACGTATCATTTCCAAATACGGCCATTAAGTCCTGAATCAGTGCGGCATCTGAATCATTATTTGTTTCTGCTTCACAGGGTGAAGGTGAAAAAGATAGAGAGTGACTGTTACTTTTTATGAATACGATGGACGAATGTAGAGATCGTCTTGTAGAGCGTTGATGCTTAAAAGAAGTAGAGAAAAGTTGCGTATGAGGAATTAAAACCAACATACCTAAACTATAAATACAAAGTAAGGCTTTAGATTTATATTCGAATGAAAAAGAAGAGAATTGATTCATTTTTCTGAAAATCAGGAATCAAAAGTTAGCTCAGTATTGTAAGGGAAAAAGCTTAAATTTTTATTTAAAAGTATTTTATTTTTCACCACCTTGGAGACAGCCTCCAAGGTGGTTCTTAACAATTAGAACAGTGCTTCTAAACGTAAGAATGTGCTGACAAAATGGTTACGGTCTTCACGGTGGTCATTAAAGTAATTGACGTCGCCTTGTACAAAGAACCATTCACGAAAGAGCGGCTGACGCCATGATACAAATGGACCCCAACTGTTTAAGCGTAAATCGTTGTCGTTGTAATAGCCACCTGTATAAATACCATAGTTAAAACGGTTGTTTGCAAAGAAACTATGTTCGCGGAAAACTCGGTTTTCCCATGTTAAATCATCATTTTGATCATCGGCATACGTTAAGCTGAACTGATTTGATAATATTGGTTGATTTGGACGAGCATGGGTGAGTTCTAGGTTAGTACGTAAATAATTTTCGCTATGAATACCATATCGATAAATTTCTTCTGCATAAAATTTAAAATCATTACGTAATTGCCAATCTCTTGATGCTTTTAAACGGACATACACATCGTCTCCAGAGCGTATACCCAAGTCAGCATCTGTTTCAAACGGCAGTTTTTTAGAGAAATTTGACCATCGTAACGCGATTGAACTATTGTCATCTCGTGTGCGTTTAGCATCAATTTTCTTGTTTGAATCTTGATTTGGATTCTGGTTGATATTGGCCGGACTGTTATTAAATTCATTATCTAATGAGTCATCACCAAATACCACGCTCAAACGTTTCTCTAGTGTAGGAAGCTTGATCTTACCGCGAATTCTGGGCTTGATTTCAAAGTTATCGTACTCATTCCAATAGTTATCAACCATGACACGGATCGTTGCTGTTGCTGGTTTTTGAGGGTCGACTTCACCAAACCAGTTGTCAATTTTTTCAGATGTATGATCGGCCCAATTGCGGATTTTCTTTTGCTTGCGATCAAACCAAGTCTGGTCTTCAGTTTGTTCCATGGGTGGAACAATAGGGTGATTGGACTGCTCAGGAAAAATCGTTGGAGTTGCATCAATCCACCTTGGGATCTGATCTAAAAGATTTTCACCTTTATTTTCTTGAGTTTGAGCTCCAGATGGCAAACTCTCTACTTGCTGAGTTGACGAAGAATTTATTTCTGCATGAGCCATGCATACTGAACCAAATCCTAATGTTACAAGTGCAAAAAGCTGCCGATACGTAATAACGTGAAATGTTTTCATATCTATCTTTATGTTTTGTTGTTATTGTCACTTTTGTTGATTTTTCTAATAAAATCAAGAGGACGACACAAAAGTTAAGTAAATTTAACTTTTTTTACATATTTGAACTAAATGAAAAAGTTTAAGCTAGTAGCGAGAATTTTTAAGCAAAAAAAATCCCCCAAACTAGGGGGATTTTAGATCAGGGAAACTTCAAATTCCGATCATTAAACACATAAAAAACAGAACATTACAGCGCGAATATTCTAAGTGGCAATCATAAACGCATTTTAAACAATTGAATAGTTCTTTTTTTAGAACGCTCTATTGCTAAAACGGTGATAAAACATACGATTTGTTCACACTTTACAGTTAAGACTGTTTATTTTGTGGGATATCACATGTTTCATCATTACAAACAGCCGCATCATCTTGCTCGATTTCTTGAGTATTTGCCTTGAGCTGTGCTTGTTCTAACACTTGTAAAAACACTTCACGAGGCTGTGCACCTGCAAGTGCAACTCTTTGATCAAATACAAAGAATGGTACGCCAGTTACGTTGAGTTGCTCGTGCGCAATTTTTTCGTCATGACGAACGAAATCAGCCAATTCATTTGTATCTAATACAAATTCAACTTCGGCATTATCAAGGCCAATACGAGAAGCAATTTCTTCTACCACTTCACGTTCACCAATCGCTAAACCTTCAGTCATATAAGCATGGAAAAAGGCTTCTTTTGCTTGGTTACCTAAGCCTTTACTTTGGGCTAAGTGAATAATGCGGTGAGCGTTAAAGCTATTGCCCGAGTTGGCTTTTTGCCATTGGAAGTCGATTCCTTCAGAGGCAGCCATGGCCGCAATGTTGCGCTCCATTTCTTCCATCTCTTCATAGGTTCGACCATATTTTTTCGCTAAACGCTCAGTATTTGAAGTGTCATGTGTTGCTGGCGCATTTGGATCTAGTTCGAAACTATGCCAATGAATATCAAGTTCAATACCAGCTTCAGCCGCGACATGTTCAAGGCGTTTTTTGCCGATGTAACAGAAAGGACAAACTACATCAGACCAGACATCAACACGCATGGGAGAATCTCATAAATTTTAATTACCCATCATAATAGGGGTGATGTATCAGGATTTAAAGCATTGAATAGCGAATAGAGTGTTGCGTATTGTGAAATAAATGACATATAAAGAATTAAGAGCTCTATTTTATAACTATAAAGAGCAAAACTATAAGAATGGAAATAGGAGGTGCGTATGCGCCGAATTTTGATTGCGATTGCAGGTCTGGTCGTCATTGCGGCTATTGTCTTTTTTTCCTATCAACATATTAAACAGCAACAAGCTAAAGACAGTAGCGAAATGTTCGATGTGGTGATGAGTGAAAAAATGAGTGAACTTTATGAACAGGCTCAAGATTGGTCTAAACCTGTACAACTCGATATTCATGATAAACGGCTTGCAGGACACTACAAGCAAGTCTCCGAGTTTCTTTTAAATTATTGGGTTCAAAACGTAAATGCGCGCAATGAATATTTAAGAGAACTAAAAGCTGCGAAATGGGACACTTTTTTAAATGTTGACCGTTTGGATATTGATAAAAAACAAAAATATGCTGAAACAGAAAAGATGTTGGCGGATGTTCGAAAAGCTTCAGATAAATATCAATCTGAATATGAATCAATTCATAAGACTTTTCTCGCTAAAATTCAGGAATTATCTGTTGATGCAGATACGAGACAACTACTTGAAATGAAATTGGGAACTCAGCAAAAGGCTGATCAGGATCATGCAATTTTTGTGATTGAGCTACAAATTTTAGATGATGCAGAGGAAATGTTTAAACTTCTAAAAAATTATTCGTGGCAAAAGAAAGATCATATGATTCTTTTTCATGAAAATGCCCAAGTTAAAAAATTTAACGAGCTTTACCAGCATGTTTTAAAGCTTAATGCAAAAATTGAAAGTATTAAGAAAAAGAACGTGGCTGCTTTAGAAAATGAGCTAGAAGAATAATGACAGCATGAGCATCAACTACTATGTATTGGTGCTCTCAGCTTTGCCTTTTACCAAGAAAGATTGTAATAAACTTTGAGAAGTTTGTAGTTTGTTTAACTGCTCACATACATGCATCAGTTCTGTTTGTAGCTTTTCTTGAACAATAGGGCAGAGCGTAAATATCCTTTCATCTAAATCAAAACACGGTAATAACACTTGGATATCTTTTAGTGTCATACCTGCATCATTTAATATTTTAATTTTCTTAATATTCTCAATGTCTTTTTGGGTATAACTTCGATAGTTATTGCTTGCACGATGAGGTTGTATTAGCCCTAAACTTTCATAATAACGCAGCATACGCGGACTAACTTTTGTAAGCTCGGCGACTTTAGCTAGGTTCATAAAATAGGCTTGACCTTAACAGTGGTGTCATAGTTTAGCATGCTTTTATCTTTCAAAATGGTACTTGTTCAATGATCAGAAAACTCATTTTATTGGTGTTATTCGGATTGATGTCATTTGTTGCAAATGCCAAAACACTAGAACTTCAGGAGAAGAACATGCGTCAAATATTTGTACTTCACGGTTATTCTGCTTCTATACATGATCACTGGTTTTTGGACCTAAACCATCAAATAGAAGATGAACATACGGCTGTGACCCTAATACCATTTCCAGATTCTGAGCATCCAGATGTAGATGCTTGGCAGAAGGTTTTAGATGAACAGATTCCACAGGTTAATGAAAATACCTATTTTGTGGCACATAGTTTGGGTGTGATTACTTTGCTGCACTTTTTGCAAAGACATGGTTATCAACATATTGGAGGAATGATTTTAGTATCTGGATTCTCTGGACCAATTGCAGATTCTTCACCTCTCACAGCTTATATAACAAAGAGCAAAGTCGACACCAATTACTTTAAGGGGATAAACAAAAAGCTGGTGTATTTGTCTGATAATGATGATTTGGTTCCACCAAAACTGACAGTTCAATTGGCTAAAGATATTGATGCGCCGTACATTACAGTTCCTAATGGCGGACATTTTTTAGGTCGGGAAGGTTATACGACATTTCCGCAAGTCGTGAATTCTTTAAAAGAAATGTTAGAGAACGACTAAAAATTTATAAGATAAATTTCACTCTATAAATGGTTATAAATCATTTATAGGGTGGTTTTTCTATTCGGCTTTCTATTAATAAAAGTCCCTCACTATTACATTAAAAATTTTAATTATATTTACCGTTTATCCGAGCTTTACTGAATCAAGATACAGTTTGTTGTAGCCTATTTATAGAGACCTTTATTTGAATCTTCATCTTTTGATTGAAATAGGATGACTGATTTTTTGGAGCAAGTTATGAGCTTTTTAAAACAATCAGCTTTAATCGCTGCATTTGCTTTTATGGGTTTGCCAACTGTTCAGGCAGAAGAGGTAACGACTTTACCCACTATTCGCGTTATGGCTGAATCTGAGCTACGTGATGAGGTGGGCTTTGTGCCATTTCAAGAAGATAAGAATGTACGCCAAGCACTACAACACCATGAATATAAAATATATAACGATATACAGAATGCTTTAGTCCCTGAAGGTATGACGACCGTAGATTATCAGCCCGTTATTGCGCAGCCTGATCTCTCACAACTTTCTCCATTTTTACGAGAATATATTTTAGCTGTAGCGGGTGGGATTCAGTCTTCTGACCCAACCAATGGTCTTTTTGAAATGTTAAAGCCGTTGAACATTAATCGAGGTAATGTCGATGGTTATCGTGAAGGTACGATGAAAGTAAATTTAGATGATATTTTGAAATTACAGCAACAAATCCAAGACGGTTTAAAAGGCCGATAAAATAAAAATCCCCGCATTGAGCGGGGATTTTTTATCTTGGTGTTAATTAAACACGTTCGATAATCGTTGCAATACCTTGACCAAGGCCGATACACATCGTCGCAAGACCAATTTGAGTATCTTGTTGTTCCATTACGTTCAACAACGTAGTGGTGATACGCGCACCAGAACAGCCTAGTGGGTGACCCAAAGCAATCGCACCACCATTTAAGTTAATGATGTCTTGCTTGTCATAAACGCCTAAGCCTTTCATTACTGACAAGCCTTGAGCAGCAAATGCTTCGTTTAATTCGATAGTTTGAATATCAGCCATCGTTAAACCAGCACGTTTAAGCGCTTTTTGAGTTGCTGGAACTGGACCATAACCCATGATTGCTGCGTCACAGCCTGCTACTGCCATAGAGCGAATTACAGCACGTGGTTTTAAACCTAATGCTTGAGCACGTTCAGCAGACATAAGCAACATTGCAGAAGCACCGTCAGAAAGAGCAGAAGAAGTTGCTGCTGTTACTGAACCACCTTTAGGGTCAAAGACAGGTTTTAATGCTTTGAACGCTTCAAGGTTTGCATCTGGACGAATTACTTCATCGATGTCACAAAGGATTTTAAAGCCATTTGCATCGTGGCCTTCAACACCAACGATTTCATTTTTGAAACGACCTTCTTGAGTTGCAGCCCAAGCACGGCGGTGAGATTCAACACCGAACGCATCTTGTTCTTCACGCGTAATGCCGTTCATGCGACCTAACATCTCAGCAGTTAAGCCCATCATGTTAGATGCTTTTGCATAGTGTTTAGATGCTTCTGGGTTAAGGTCGATGCCGTGCATCATACCTACGTGGCCCATATGCTCTACACCACCAATAATGAAAATATCACCTTGGTTAGTCGCAATTTGTGCAGCAGCAGTATGAAGCGCTTGCATAGATGAACCACAAAGACGGTTCACTGTTTGACCAGCAACAGTTTTAGGCAAGTCAGCCAATAAACCGATGTTACGGCCAATGTTCATACCTTGTTCTAGTGTCTGGTTTACACAGCCCCAGATCAGATCTTCAACTTCATTTACATCAAACTGGTTACGAGCAACGAGCGCGCGTACAAGTTCAGCAGATAAACTGTCGGCACGTACATTACGGAACATACCGTTTTTAGATTTGCCCATGGCAGAACGAACGCCATCAACAATCACAACGTCACGTGGATTTAAAGTAGCCATTCACGTCGCTCCTTAACCGTAGAATTTTTTATTGTTAGCAGCCATGTCGCGCAACATTTGCGGCGCTTCATAAGCCTTACCTAAGTGTGCATATTTATCGCAAAGTGCAACGTATTCAGCAACACCTGTTTGGTCGATGTAACGGCATGGACCACCACGGAATGGAGGGAAACCTACACCCATAATCATTGCCATGTCTGCTTCAGATGCAGTTGCTACAATCTTGTCTTCCAAGCAACGAACTGTTTCGTTACAGAAAGCAAGCATCATACGGTCAATGATTTCTTGGTTATCAAATTCGCGTTTTTCGCCAGTTACGAACGGAGCAATCACTTCATATGCTGTTGGATCAACAGTTTTTGCTTTCTTGCCTTTCTTGTCGAGTTCGTATTTGTAGAAACCTACGTCATTCTTTTGACCAAGACGTTTCGCTTCATACATTGCTTGGATTGCGCCTTTGTAGTCTGGCTTCATACGGTCAGGGAAACCTTCCGCCATGACTTCTGCACCATGCACACCTGTATCAATACCTACAACGTCGATGAGGTAAGCAGGACCCATTGGCCAACCAAACTTAGACATTACATTGTCGATTTGCTGGAAATCTGCGCCGTCTTTTACAAGAAGGTCAAATGCACCGAAGTAAGGGAACAATACACGGTTAACCAAGAACCCTGGGCAGTCATTTACAACGATTGGTGTTTTACCCATTTTTTGAGCAAGAACGACAGTCGTTGCAATTGCTTCTTCAGAAGTTTTTTCACCACGAATAACTTCTACAAGCGGCATCATGTGAACTGGGTTGAAGAAGTGCATACCAACGAAGTTTTCAGGACGTTGTAATGCTTTTGCCAAACGTGTAATTGAAATTGTAGAAGTGTTAGAAGCAATGATCGTATTTTCACGAACATTTTTCTCAGTTTCTGCAAGTACGATTTCTTTAACTTTTGGATTTTCAGTTACCGCTTCGATCACGATATCAACTTCTTTAAACTCATCGTAGCTTAAAGTAGGACGGATACGAGCAAGCGTTTCACCCATTTGCGCAGGTTTCATTTTCTTGCGTTCAACTTGTTTAGTTAACAAGCTGTTTGCTTCTGACATACCTAGTGCAAGTTGTGGGTTACCAATATCCTTCATGATAATTGGAGTGCCTTTGCTTGCCGCTTGGTAAGCAATACCGCCACCCATAATACCAGCGCCAAGTACAGCCGCTTGATTTACAGGGTGAGCACCTTTTTCATGTTGTTTAGATGCTTTTTTCACAACTTGGTCATTGATGAATAAACCAATCAATGCACCAGCTTGTGGAGTAATTGCTGCTTTAGCAAAGCCTTCAGCTTCAACTTTTAATGCTTCATCACGTGCAAGGCTTGCACCAGCTTGTAATGAATCAAGTAATAATTTTGGAGCAGGGTATTGAGCTGGGTTTGCTTTAGCAAGTACAGCCCCTTTTGCTGTGTTGAACGCCATCATTTGTTCAAGCGGGTTCAATTTTACAGCGTCAAGTTTTTCTTGGCGTTTTGCTTTCCAGTTTAAACGACCAGAAATTGCTTGTTTAACCAAGTCAGTTGCAGCATCAAGTAATTTGTCCGCAGCGACAACCGCATCTACAGCACCATCTTTAAGCGCAGCAGCTGGTTTTTTAGGAGCAGCCATTGCCATCCATTCAACTGCATTGTCGATACCAATAACTCGGCTTAAACGAACACTACCACCGAAACCAGGATAAATACCAAGTTTGATTTCTGGTAAGCCCACTTGTGCAGCTTCTGACATCACGCGATAGTCACAAACTAAACACATTTCAAAACCGCCACCCAAAGCCATGCCATTAATAGCAGCAACTTTTGGAAGGTCTAAATCTTCAAAGCTATTGAAGATTTCGTGAACAGGCATAAGCCAGTCAACAATCGCTTTTTCGCCTTGTGCGAAGTTTTCACCAAACTCAGTAATATCTGCACCAACAATAAATGTAGATTTACCAGAAGTTACAACTAAGCCTTTAATATCGTTATTGGCTTTTACAGCCGCGATAGCAGCTTTGAAATCTTCAATTGTTGCACGGTTAAATTTATTGACCGACTCACCTTGTAAGTCAAAGCGGAATTCTGCAATTCCGTCCGCAAGCATTTGGACGGTAATGGCATTGCCAGCGTGGATCATGCCTGATCTCCTTAGTTTTGGAGGATTTCTAAGTTGATGTTATGAAGCGTGTGTACAGCTCCGGTACACATTTATGCTTCGCTAATCTTACGATAACTATATCTAAAAAGAACCCGACAAGTTGTATCAAGCCGTGACGCAAGGGTCATCTTATTTTTTATTGAATTCATACCACTTAAATGCATAAAGAAAATCATATACATAGAGAGCATCTAAAGGCTTTTGTTTTAGTTTAAGTTTTTATTTATGAGAGACTTGAGTCATGAATTTTCTATATGAAAAATGGCATTTATAAAAAATTAATTTCTTGTCAAAAAAGTCAATTGCTTAGTAATACTGCTTAAAAAACTGAGCTATAAATTCACTAAACTTGGGTTATTTATATCTATAAAAAATAAGTTATGTTTTATATTTTAAGGGGATTGATACATCTAAATAGGTTCTTTAATTTTTTGCATTCGCTTTTTATAAGTCAATTTTGTTAAAATTTGCGCCAATTAAATATTCTTCTGGTTACTATTACCTTCGAAAATTAAGGTAATGTTGCCCTAAACTTTTGAAAGAGTAGCAATATGATTAAGTGGATCGTATTAGCGATTTTTGTAATATCTGCATTGTATATCCAACATCGCGGCAAAGTGCGTCACTCGTTTTATCGTCAATTTTTTGACCATTCAACCTTGCTCGCACCGATTAACTTTTTAATGTACATCTTTTCAAAGGTACCGAATCAGCCTTATATCGACACTCAACACTTTAAAGATTTAAAAGTGTTAGATGAAAATTGGGAAATGATTCGAGATGAAGCGAAAGCTTTATATGACCAAGGTGGGATTAAAGCTTCGAGTACCTATAACGACTTAGGTTTCAACTCGTTCTTTAAAACAGGTTGGAAACGTTTTTACCTGAAATGGTATGAGTCGAGCCATCCTTCGGCAGCTGAGCTTTGTCCAAAAACGACAGCTTTACTGAAAACATTACCAACGATTAAAGCGGCAATGTTTACCGAACTTGCTCCTGATAGCCGTTTGGTTAGACACCGTGACCCGTACGCAGGCTCACTTCGTTATCACTTAGGTTTAATTACACCAAATGATGATCGCTGTTTTATTGATGTAGATGGTGAAAGATACTCTTGGCGTGACGGTCAAAGTGTTGTGTTTGATGAAACTTATATTCACTATGCTGAAAATAAGACCGATCAAAACCGTATTATTTTCTTCGCAGACGTTGAGCGTCCGATGAAAGTGAAATGGATGGAACGTTTTAACCATTGGTTTGGTCGTAACGTGATGACTGCAGCAAGTTCACCGAATGAAACAGGTGACCAAACGGGTGGATTAAATAAAGCATTTGGTTATGTGTACCAAATTCGTATTAAAGCCAAAGCATTAAAAGCTAAAAACCGCAAATTATATTACTTCTTAAAATGGTTCCTCATGCTTGGAATTTTCTTCCTGATTTTTGTGCGACCATATGTATTTTAATTAAAGCGCCCGAAAGGGCGTTTTTTTATTGTGATTATTTAAATAATTTAGATTTATTTTTATGCATTTAAAACGATGATTATTAGCGTGGGGAGTATTTTATTTAAAATTTTAGGTGAATTTTATATTAATTATTGGGATGATAATGCGACTGGTAAATATATGCCTTTCTTGTACTTAATAAATTTTAAAAATTTGCGTGGAATATAAATGAATACGGTGATGAAACAAGCTTTAGTAATAACTACATTCAGTGCAGCAGTAATATTAACTGGATGTGGTAAATCTAAGCCAGAGCCAAAATCAAAAACAGAAAAAGTTGAGGCAATTTCGAATTGGAGCTGTACGCATCCTGACAATTTAAATCAGATTCAAACCTCTTTGAAAAAAGAATATTTGAAGCAAATCGAACGTAGCTTAAGACAAAGTCAATATCAGGTTGATGCTGATATTCTTAATAAAATTAATCAAGGTTTGAAGTTTGAAATTAAAAATATTCGTACTTTACCGTTAGAAGATGAAAGCCAAAAAAATACACAGTTAAGTTGTCAAAGCCAATTGGTCGTTTCATTTCCTAAAGGTTTACAAAAACGTGCGGAAAAAGCATATGTTGAAGAACTGCGTCACTCTAATGAAGAATCGCAAACGCTTAATGATTATTTTTCGGATAATGAATCATCTTTGACTCTTGAAAATGACCAATTGAAAGGTGAATTTTTCTATAACATTACAAAAACAGATAAAGAGGGGTTGGTGTTTGACTTACCAAGTCAAAACACTGTGATTGAAGGATTGGTTTTTGTTGCCACTAAAGCTGTGCAATATGCTGCTTATGTTAAAGAAAATGAGTTGATTGACGAAAATATTGAAGAAAATCGACAAATATCTGAACAAAATAATGAAGAGCAGACTGCTTTGGCTCAAGAAGCCATGGATGTTCGTAAAAAAGAATTGGATAGCGACAAAGCGAAGCAAGTGGAACGCTTAAATCAGACTTGGGATAAATTGAGCGCTGAGAAAAAAACTCAATTTAAACAAGATCAATCGGATTGGTTTAAAAAACGTGATGTTGAATGTAAAGTACTGGCACAAAAAAGTGTGGAAGAAATTCCCGAAAAGGACTTAGAAACTTACCAAAAGCAATCCGATTATTGGACTGCTGATATGCGTAAGCAAAATCAAGAGATGCAATATACACAGTGCTTTATTCAAAAAACTGCAGAGCGAACAGTTTATTTAAATAATTTAAACTAATCTGAAACCCTCTATAAGTGCTTGGTCAATCGTGTTGAAATAGATGGGATTGACCAATCTTTAGTAAGCTCGAAAGGGATTTTTTTATAGAATAAATTCAATAAATTGTTTTTGTGACCCATTTCACAGTGCTGGCAATTTGTTACAACTATTAAAAGCCAACGCATAATTTTGATTCTACAATTGCTTCGTTTTTTCGAAGACTGGTTAGCGGAAGTAGGTTTCAAAATGGCTCATGCTCATCACGTAGCTCATGCACATGTTCACCACATTAAATTGAGAAAAGAAGAAAGTTCTCAGGGTGACTTAAAAACGAAAGCGATGTTAAACAAAGCTTCGGCTGAGACTAAAAAGCATAGCCGATCGACTTCTAAAAGACATAAGGTAGAAGACCAAAATATCGATCTGCATAAGTTCTCAAGCAAACTTGAAAGCATGTCAGCAAAGCACAGTAAAGAAAAATGCGCCAAGAATATCCGTATTGCTTTACAGGCTGCTGGTGCAGATGTTTCAAAGCATCCAGTAGCTGCATCTGACTGGGGGCATACTCTAGAAAAGAACGGCTATAAGAAAATTAAACCAGCATTCAACCGTCCTCAAGAAGGCGATATTTATATTATTGAACGTACCAGTGGCCATACCTACGGACATATTGCTGGCTATACGGGCAATGGCTGGTTCTCAGATTTTCGTCAAAAAACCTATGCGGTGTATAAAGAAAAAGACGTGAAATATAGTTACTATCGTCTCGATTCTTAAAGATGTACGACACACTTTGTCGGTCTACTTTGTCATCCCTTGTCAAATTTAGGTTCTGGCACAGTAAAGCACTTGAAAAGTAAGGATGAAAACATCACATTAGGTATTCAGTATTAAGCCATGCATGCCAATAGTGAATCAAAACGCTCGTCCTCATATTGAAAAAATTTTAGCCCATATGACCCAGCTTCCAGGCGTTTATAAAATGCTAGGGAAAGAGGGTGAATTGTTATATGTCGGTAAAGCGAAAAACCTAAAAAATCGGGTATCGAGTTATTTTGTCAAAACCATTGAGCATCCGAAAACTCAGGCTTTAGTTGCACGAATTTATGACATTGAAACGCTTGTTACGCGTTCAGAAACTGAAGCGCTGCTTTTAGAACAAAACTTAATTAAACAACATCGTCCGCCTTATAACATTATGCTGCGAGACGACAAGTCATACGTCTATATCTTTGTATCGGCAGATAAACCTTATCCACGAATTGCCAGTGGACGTGGTAAAGGTAAGCACCAAATTGGTAAATTCTTTGGGCCTTATCCAAGCGCTTATAGTGCGCGAGATACCTTACTGGTTTTACAAAAACTTTTTAATGTCCGTCAGTGTGAAAATAGTTACTTCTCACAGCGCAAACGTCCATGTTTGCAATATCAAATCAAGCGTTGTTCTGCCCCGTGTGTAGGCTTAGTTTCACCAGAAGATTACAAAGAAGATGTGAATAACAGTATTCGTTTCTTACAAGGTGACACCAAAGAATTAAATCAAGAGCTGATTGCGAAAATGGAGCAGGCAGCGGCAGATCTTGAATTTGAAAAAGCTGTTTTCTATCGAGATCGATTGTCTTTGCTTCGTGAAGTACAAGCGCAACAAGCCGTTTTCAAAGTGAAAGGTGAAGCTGATATTTTGGCAATTGCTTATCAGGCTGGTGTGACATGTGTGCAGATTATGCATGTACGTAACGGACGTATGCTAGGTGGTAAAAGTTATTTTCCTGATATGTTGGGTGATGACCTCGGACAAATGCTAAGTGACTTTATGGCAAACTTTTACTTTCAGGTTGCTGATGAAGTACCAAGTGAACTGATTGTAAATACTGCTTTGTCTGACCATAAAGAGCTGGAAGAAGCCTTAGCACAGCAGTTTGGAAAGAAAGTCCAGATTAAGAGCAATGTGCGAGAAACACGTGCTGAATGGTTAGAGCTTGCTGAAATGAACGTTCAGCATGCAATTAAAGGTCAGTTGAGTAACCACTTAGAACTCAATGAGCGTTTCCACCAGCTTGAGCAGGTGGTTGGCCGTCCAATTGATCGTATCGAATGTTTCGATATTAGTCATACCATGGGCGAAGCACCGATCGCATCATGCGTGGTGTTTGACCAAGGCGGTGCGCGTAAACGTGACTACCGACAATTTGCCATTCAAGATATTACTGCGGGCGATGATTATGCTGCGATGCGACAAGCTTTAACGCGTCGCTATAAAAAGGCGATGCTGCCTGATTTGCTTTTAATTGATGGTGGTAAAGGCCAGCTTCATATGGCAATGGAAGTGATGCAAGAACTTGGACTTGAAGCTTTCATGATTGGTGTCTCAAAGGGTGAAGGGCGTAAACCGGGACTTGAAACGCTTCATTTTACTGACGGTACAAAAATTCAGTTACCCGAAGATAATAAGGCACTACATTTGATTCAACAGGTACGTGATGAAGCTCACCGTTTTGCGATTACCAAACACCGAGCTAAACGTGATAAACGCCGTAGCACCTCAGTTTTAGAGGCCATTCCGGGCTTAGGACCTAAACGCCGTCGAGATTTATTAACACATTTTGGTGGGATTCAAGGCGTGTTAAAAGCATCGGAAAAAGAACTGACAGTCGTGCCGGGCTTAGGGGAAGTGATGGCAAGAACGATTTATAAAATTTTGCATGAGTAGCCACGTATTTAAAATTTGAGTGACAAAAGCGCTCGTAAATTAATAGCTGAATGACCATTCACATGATGGTCAAAATAATGAAAGATACTTTCTAATCACGCACATGACTTAGGGATATGCATGTCATTATTACAGCTATTTGAAGATGTAAAACAGAATGAATGGATTGATATACCCGCAGGGTGGTTACAGGGCCGTACGGTTTTTGGTGGCCTTGTTGCTGGGCTATTAATGCAAAAAGCATGCTCCCATATTCAAGATCCAAATAAAAGATTATTAAGTTGTAGTGTTACTTTTGTGGGTCCTGTACAGCAAGGTTCTGCCCGATTGACTATTGAAGTTTTAAGAGAGGGGAAGTCAGTCACTACGCTTGAGGCACGTTTATGGCAAGATGACGCAGTGCAAACCATTTTGGTTGCAAGTTTTGGGGCATCTCGTGCATCGAGTATTGAGGTTAAACAAGAACCCGTTGCTCCTGTATATGTACAACCTGAAAATTTATCTGTCATTCCTTTTGGTCAGCATATGCCTGAATGCTTTCAGCACTTTGAAGTGTGTTGGGCTGAGGGTAATTATCCGGTGACAGCAAGTGAGCATCCAGACTTTGGTGGTTGGTCAAGGTTCTCACCAGAGCAACATGAAAATCGTCAACTAACATTGCCTGATTTGATTGTTCTCATGGACATTTGGCCGCCGGGTGTATTGCCAATGTTTAAGCAAGTTGCACCTGCAAGTTCTTTAACGTGGCACATTACGTATGTGAACCCAGTCCAGCATCAATTGTGTGACTGGTTTAAATATAAAGTCGTCACGGAATATGCAAGTGAAGGTTACTCGACAGAATATGCATATCTTTGGGATCAAAGTGATCATTTAATTGCAATTTTGAGGCAAACTGTTACGGTATTTACCTAAGCAATCTACTTTCTCGATTCACATATTTCGTATAAAGTGGCTGTTACAGATAGATACAATATTGAAGTATGTGTCTTTGTCTGTTAAAAGATGCGTGAAGACTAAATTGGCGGTGTTTATGACCACAGGGCGAATCCTGAATATCCCAAATATCCTAACTTTGGCGCGTATCGCGCTTATTCCAGTATTTTTGGTGATTGCATATTGGCCGCCTGCAATAGGTATTGGTGAGCACGTAGGAAGTATGACTCGTCATATTATCTTGACTGCGATCTTTGTGCTGGCTGCTATAACCGACTGGTTTGATGGCTATTTGGCACGATCTTTAAACCAGACTTCAGCATTTGGCCGATTTCTAGACCCAGTTGCAGACAAACTCATGGTAGCAGCTGCACTTATTGTTTTAGTACAGTGGAAACCTACCATTGCGATGGCTTTTGCAGCAATTGTTATTATTTCACGGGAAATTACTGTTTCTGCTCTACGTGAGTGGATGGCAGAACTGGGTGCGCGAACCAGTGTAGCAGTGTCAACTGTAGGTAAATATAAAACTGCATTTCAAATGATTGCGATTAGTGTGTTCTTACTCAACTGGCAGCCTTTAGAAATGTTGGCTTATGCTTTGTTATATACAGCAGTCATTCTTACTTTGTGGTCAATGTTTATTTATTTAAAAGCCGCGTGGCCATATCTAAAGCAGCCATAAAACCAAATAAGATTCTAAAAAGCCTTTCCTTGAGAAAGGCTTTTTTATTGCAAAGCGTAAAAATAGCGTAACTCACGTAATTGGTATGATAAGTAAATACCATTGGCAAAAGGACGCTAAACTGGCATTGTTAGCTTGAGAGATGGCTAAGCAGCAAGGGGAGATTGCATGACTCTAGATTTATTTTCTCCGGAACCTTGTGAAAATTTATTACCTTATGATGGGGAAGTTCAGGACTATGGATATATTTTTGGTGCTGAAGAGGCCGAGCAATATTTTCAGTATTTGTATCAACATTTGGCATGGCGACATGATGAAGCGAAGTTATACGGCAAGCACTTCATTACTCCCCGCAAAGTTGCTTGGTATGGTGACGAGCATTATAGATATAAGTATTCTGGTGTTTTTCGGGATTCTCTGTCGTGGGACAAAGCGCTTGCTAAGTTGAAACAGCAGGTAGAACAAATTCTTTCAGAAAAATTTAATTCTTGCTTAGCCAATCTTTATGAAGATGGAACGCAAGGTATGGCTTGGCATAGCGACTCAGATGTTTCTTTAGCTAGAACAACCACCATTGCTTCTTTAAGTTTTGGAGCGACCAGAAAGTTCTCTTTTAGACATATTCACACTAAAGAAAAAGTTGAAATGTGGTTACAGCCGGGGCAACTTATTGTGATGCGCGGTGAAACTCAACAATATTGGCAACACCATTTAAATCGTTCGACAAAAATTTTACAACCACGTATTAATCTGACATTCCGTCAGTTCAAATTTTCATAGGTTTTTGCTAAAAATTAAGCAAGAAAAAAGCCCATGATGGCTGCATGAGCTTATTCCTCTGAGGGAGAGCCTTCTATTGATGAGCTGCTGATGAAAAGAATCATCAATAGGTGCTAAAATCATAATATGAGAATATTTTGATGTTTTCAATGCTTAAAAATGTAAAAAAACTTTAAATTATCAAAAATACTATTTTATATCTCACCTTTTTCTGAGAGTTCCATAAAGCGCTGCTCAATCAATCCAGCATTTTCTTGCAAAATTTCAATCAGTTTTTGAATATTTAAAAAGTCAAAACGATTCTTTGATGCGACTAATGTTAAAGCCAAAGGAACTTCTTTACTCGAAAAACGAACGGGAACGGCAAGGCCTGAAACATTAGGGTCAATCTCACCTTGTGAGAAATAGAAGCCTTGTTTTTTTATTTTACGCATGCGTTGAATAAAGCTTGTTTCGTCTAGAGCAAAACCTGACTGCGATAGCTCATTCTGAAAACGTTCATAGTAGTCATGCATGCGCTGTTTACTTAAATGTGACACCATTGTTTTTGGTGATGCTCCAACATAGATCGGACGCGGACAACCTCGGCCATATGAAAGTAGCTCTGTATCTTTAAAAATCTCATGATGAATATCAATACAATAGTCATCATTTAAATAGGTGAGTAAGCAGCAAAGTTCAGTGCGCTCAACAATATTGCGCATAAACGGCGTACTGATTTGGACGAGTGGATCTGTTGTTCTGGATACATAGTCAAGAACTGCTATTTTTGAGCCTAAAGTGTAATCGCCAGAAGTACCATTAATACGTTTTAATAAGTCGGCAGATACGAGTTCTTTCAAATAACGGTAGCTGGTCGGTTTAGACAAGCCAAGTTCTTCGCAAATAATATCGACATTAATCACTGGTCGTGAAACTGAAAATAAATCCAGTACGGTTAAAATTTTGCCAAAACTTGAAATTGCCATGATGTCTTATTCGTATCCTTAATAAAGAGTCACACTTGAGTTCTTATAACAGAAAAATTGAAGCTTTGTCTCAATTGCAAGTTAACTACCTGATTTAAATATTTTACGCTCAGAATCAGAAAAGTTCTCTTGATTCGTACATCATATATGATTAACTAAAAACATATCAAATTATCAAATAAAGATATTTTAGTTGACTAAATCACTTTAATTTGAAAAAATTGTGCAACAAAATATCTAATCGAGAAATTGGTTTACTCTGCCAGCTTTCTCGATGTCTCTCCTTTCCTAAGCTTGGTCGCCTAAATAGCGGTCAAACTGAAATCATCTGGGCATATCATGTAAAGATGTAGGAAAAATCATTGTATTGAAGGATGCTCTCATTAACTCATTTGTCTATAAGGCAAATGACAAAGTCGTGTTGTCTTTTTAAAAAGGCAAGGGCACGCTGAGGAGCATGCTCATCAGTTCAAATCTGTATTTGAGATGAGTTCATGTTATTAAAGCAAATACTGGCTTTTCGCCCGAGTAAGCTTGATCTAATTTTTGCAATAAAGACATTTATTGCCGGCATGTTGGCATTATTTGTCTCGTTTGAATTAGACCTGATTAATCCAATGTGGTCGATCGGTACTGTCTTGATTATCGCCAACCCTTATTCGGGTATGGTGTCGTCTAAGTGTGTCTATCGTGTTTTAGGGACGGTGGGTGGCGCCATTGTTGCATTAACAATCACGCCTCATCTGATTAATACGCCGTGGATCTTTACGGTGGTGTTATCACTATGGGTGGGCTTTGCGCTTTATGTATCCTTACTCGACCGGACGCCTCGCAGTTATGCATTTATGTTGGCGGGTTATTCAACTGCAATGATTGCGTACAACGCGATTACTTATATTGATCAGTACAATATTTTTGATATTGCTTTGGCGCGTGTACTTGAGATTTCAATTGGTGTGATTTCAAGTGCAGTGGTTTCCGCAACTATTTTGCCTATGCATATTGGTTCAGCCATTAAGCAACGTGTAACTAAAACACTCAAAGATACAGAAAACCTATTTGCAAATTTGTTAAATGCAGACCAGCAGCAAAACAATACACAGCTTTTAGCCGCAATTACTCGTGATACAACTGATATTCATGCTTTGGCAGTTCACTTGAGTTATGAAAAAGGTGAATTGCATGGCATGACTAAGCCTTTGCAAGAAATGCTCCATCAAATGTCGATGGTAGTTGCAAACTTGGTTGCTTTGTCTGAACGAATTAAACAGTTACAAGAACTGAATTTTGTTGAAAGTCATGCGGATAAATTAAAACAGCTTTCAGGTCATGTGATTCATTTTCTCGAACAAAAAGACCAGATGATTGATGAAAATGTTTTGCAGTTACCTGCTGAGTTTGAAAATGACTTTTTGAACTTAAATGACTCGGCTTCTGAACATCAGCAAGTTTTATTGGCTGCCATGAAAATGGATGTCCGCCACTTTATTAGTAATGTTTTAGCTGTAAAAGTTTTATGGCAACGCATTAAGCAGGGCAATAAAGAGATTCCAGATAGCATTACCCCAATGACTACGACCTACCCAAGTTTACACCGAGATCACGGGGTAGCGGTCAGAGGCGGTATTAGTGCGGTACTCATTACATTTATTGTGACAGGTGTGTGGATTCTGTCTGGCTGGAAGGCTGGATTTATGATGGCACAGATTGGTGCAGTAACTGCTTGTATTTTAACGGCCTTAGATAACCCTGTTCCTGTCTTGCGTATTTTTATATGGGGCAGTGTGGCATCGGCTGTTTTAGTGTTTATTTATGCTTTTGGTGTTTTTCCTCATGTCACCACATTTTGGGAACTGGGACTCGTTTTGTTACCGATGTTCTTATTTGCGGTTTCTATGATGGCAAATCAGGCACTCATGCCTGTAGGTATGGTGCTCGGTATTAATACCATGATGGGCCTGAACTTGCACAATGCTTATAGCATGGATGCAGTGTCTTACTTAGACAGTTCATTCGGTATGGTGATGGGTGTATTGGTATCTCTCATTGTGATAGATGTCGTGCGTGCCATGTCACCAGATACCAGTGCAAATCGTATTTTAGCTTTACATTATCGCGCGATGCGCCAAGCGATTTATATCCCTTATGGTATTGAATTCAAAGTTCATTTGAGAGGTATGTTAGACCGTGTTGGTGTCTTAAACACTAAAATGGTGCAGTCAGAAGAGATTAAAAAATCAATTCATCAGGCACTTGTTGAATCAAGTGCAATTGTTGATTTAACCCGTTTGCAAGAGTTAGCAAATCAGGTTCAGTCATCTTCAGAACTGGCTCATCATATTGGGCGTTTGCAACAAGATTTAGATGAGCTATTTAGAGCTAAAGAGAATGAAAAAGATGAAGCAGATGTATTAATACAACATATTCATCAGACTTTGTTTGAACTAAAACAGCTTGCTTCAAATATAGAAGATATGGCTATTCGACAAAGATTATTTATTTCACTAAATAATATTGCTTATAGCATGTGTCATGTTTCATCAAACCAAATGAATGCAGATCGTACGCTTACAGGAGCCACAGCGCATGGGTGAGTTTAATGTCTACGGTATTTACGTGCCCGCTTTGCTCGTCCAAGCCTTATTTGCATATATATGTTTCCGCTTGTTAAGTCCTTTAACTAACAAATGGATTGCACAAGGCTGGATTGCATTGCCCAGCATTTTCAATTTGTGTTTTTACCTTTTATTACTTTTGGTGATACACCAAGTTTTTGTTGGGTTAGGTGCTTAAAGATGTTTGCCAGATTAAAGATTGAGTTAGGTGAGTGAAATGAATCAATTGGAGTTGAAAAAAGTCATCCGTCCAGTGATTTTGATTGTCGCATTAATGATTGCGGTCTATACCATTGTGCATTTATGGAATTACTATAATGCAGCGCCGTGGACACGTGATGGTCGCGTTCGTGGTGACGTCATTCAAGTTTCTTCAGATGTAGCAGGGCTTGTAACGGAAGTATTGGTTCAAGATAACCAAACTATCAAAAAAGGTCAGGTGCTTTTTAAAATTGATGTCTCTCGCCGAGCTTTAGATGTAGAGCAAGCAAAGTCTGATTTGGCAAAAGCAAAAGCGGCATATGCTCAGGCGCAAGCAGGTTTAGCACAAGCCAAAGCAAACTTAATTAAGTCGAGTACAAACATTAAGTTAGCCGAGAAAAACGCAAACCGTTATTCAAACTTAATGGATGGCGCTATTTCTAAACAAGAACAAGATCAAGTCTTTGCAACTCGCGATCAATCCCTTGCAGAGCATGAACAACTTCAAGCTGCGATTGAACAAGCAGAAGCAACTATTAAGCAGCAACAGGCACTCGTTGAAGCTGCGACAAGTAACTTGCATTTAGCTGAACTTAATATGCATCGTGCTGCTGTGGTGGCACCCGCAGATGGAACACTCTCTAACTTTGATATGCGCCCTGGTAATTATGTTCAAGTTGGACAAGCAGTTGCAGCATTACTAGACCGTAAACAACTCTATGTTGTAGGGTATTTTGAAGAGACAAAATTAGACCGTATTCATATTGGCGATGAAGCGAGTGTACAGTTAATGGGTGATAGTCAGAAAATTAAAGGTCATGTACAAGGTATTGCATCGGGTATTGAAGACCGTGAGCGTTCAAGCAGTTCTAAATTGCTTGCAAACGTAAACCCAACCTTTAGCTGGGTTCGTTTAGCGCAGCGTGTGCCTGTGAAAATTGTGTTAGACGAAGCGCCAAAAAATCAGCTTGCTTTTGTTTCTGGCCGTACTGCGACAGTACATATTATTGAAAAATAAAAAGCTTAAGTTTTTAAACTCAATAAAAAAGCATGTGTAAAACATGCTTTTTTTACTTTTATGGCGTTAAGCCGACTGGATTTCGATACCAACTCTGGATCAGCAAGGCTGCTGCAAAACTATCTGCTGATAATTTCTTTGCGCGTCCTTGTTCTTGGTAGAAGCCGAGCTCTTCTCTTGCTTCACGCGTCGTTAAGCGCTCATCCACCATCCAAGTTTCAATATTGGTTTGATGGCGTAAACGTCTTGCAAATTTGCGGGCACGTGTAGAAAGTTCTGACTCACTATCATCCATATTTAATGGAAGACCAACAATAAACAAATCAGGTTGCCACTCTTTTACAATTTTTAAAAGCTGGTCCCAGTTAGGAATTCCATCTTTCATTACAAATAACGGTAGTGGGTTAGCACTTTCAATTGTAGATTGACCTATCGCCATCCCCATTTTTTGAGTGCCAAAGTCGAAAGCCATAATTGATTTGGATTGTATCACAGTCATTAAGCATGTCCGATTTCAGAAGCCAGCCATGTACGATCTACCCCAATCTTTTTATAGGCTGCATCCCAACGATCATCGTACGGTAAGTTAAAAATCAGATCCATATCGGCATCACAGATAAGCCAGTCACCACGAGCGATTTCATCTTCTAACTGGTTTTTACCCCAACTCGCATAACCTAGTGCGATTTGATAGCGACCCACACCTTCATTATGTGCGATTGCATCAAGAATATCTTTACTGGTGGTAATACAGACATTTTCACCCACAGCAATAGAAGAGTGCCAAGTTGGTTGGCCAGTATGAAGGACAAAGCCTGCTTCTGGGCGCAAAGGCCCACCTTGTAAAACCTCATGTGGATTTACATTGTCTGCATCAATATCTAAATCATTCAGGAGTTCTTTAATTTGAATGCCAGCAGGACGATTAATGATAATGCCTTGAGCACCTTCTTCATCGTGACGGGCAAGATAAATTACTGTATTTGCAAAAAAGTCATCTGCCAGTTCTGGCGGGGCAATCAGACAACGGTGAGTCATGTATTGTTTGGTCACCTAAGCGGTTCTCCCTCAAAAAATGTCGCTAGAGGGTCTCACGACCCTTTTATCTATATAGGTTCTTTTTATCAACATACAAGAGTTAATCGGATTTCGCCAATCTTTTTCTCTCATTTTCTTTATTAATTTGAAGAAGCCTGAAATTTAAGTTGTCGTAATTGTTTAGCATGCTGTAAGGTCGTTTCATTAATTTCAACACCGCCAGACATACGTGCTAATTCAGAAATAATCTGATTTTCATCAAGTTGTACAATGGTACTGCTGGCTGGGTCAGTTTGCTGCTTTTTAACTAACAAATGTTGATCAGATTGCGCAGCGACCTGTGCTTGGTGAGTAATACATAAAAGTTGGACATGTTGAGCTAAGTCTGCAAGTAAACGTCCAACCACTTCAGCCGTACCACCGCTAATCCCCACATCAATTTCATCAAACACTAAAACTTCGGCTTCTGTTTTTTCCGCGTTCATGACTTGCATGACGAGTGCAATACGTGAAAGTTCACCACCCGAAGCGACGCGTGCTAATGGTTGTGGGGGTATACCTTTATTAGCCGTAAATAAAAGTTGAATAAAGCTTAAACCTTCTGAGCTTGGCTGTTCTAGGGGTTCAAACTTAAACTCAAAGTGGGCTTCTGGTAGTGCTAAGGGTTTCACTTGTTCAGTTAACTGTTTGGCAAGTGGGGCAGCAGCTTCACGACGAATATTGTCTAAATGCTGAGCTTTCTCTAAAAATTCCTCATGTGACTTTTCTACTTGCTCTGCCAGAGTCTCTGGATCTTCAAGTTGGTGCAATTGTTCAAGCTCATTTTGCCAAGTTTCGTATTCTTCTTTGAGCGTCTCTGGCTGAGTACGGTACTTACGTGCCAGACGATGAAAAACTTCAAGCTTGGAATTTAGTTCTTCCATTCGTTCAGGGTCAAAACTCTGACGATCAATAAACTGACGTAAATTTGATGTGGCATCATCAATTTCACTTTGCGCATTTAATAATGAGTTATAAATTTCAGAAAGCTGTTCGCTACGTCCAGCATGAGATTCTAAACGACGAATAATCGACGACATTTCTTGAGTAATGTTTTGCTCAGCTTCATCAAGCGCATTCAGGCTATAGCTACAATCTTGCATGATATGTTCATGATGACTGAGGCGATCGAACTCTTGCTCGATTTCTTTGTAATCAGTTTGAATAACCTCTTCAAGCTCTTCAATTTGCAGCTCTAAGGTCGCAATACGTTGTAGACGTGTTGCTTGAGCATCTAAGGCTGCTTGGTGTAAACGAATGGTACGTTGCCATGTACTATAAGCTTCACGGACATCATTCGCCTCAGCATAAAAATTGTTATAACGGTCTAACCAATGCTTTGGATAAGGTGGTTCAAGAAGTTGCTGTTGGCTGTGCTGGCTATATAACTGAACCAGTAAACGTCCTAATTCTTTAAGCTCAGAGAGACTACTTGGACGTCCATTGACCCATGCTTTACTGCGACCAGTTGCGAAAATAACACGACGTAAATGAATTTCCCCAGAATCATCATCTAGTTCATGGTCTTGTAGCCATTTCGCTTCAGGGCTATTGTCCTGATAAGTAAAAACAGTGGTTACATCCGCTTTGTCCGAACCATAGCGGACATAATTTGTATCTGTACGTTCACCTAAGCAGGCAGAAAGTGCATCCAGTAATAATGATTTTCCGGCACCTGTCTCACCTGTTAGAACATTAAATCCTTGTTCTATATCAATAGCTAAATGATCAGCTAATGCAAAATTAATTAAAGTTAAATGTGTGAGCATAAACGCATCCAACGCGCCAAATTATGGGTTAAAGATAGAGAAGTTTTGAATTTGCTACAAGTGATCTATTATTCTAACTTAAATTATAGAACACCAAGATTCTTGTTCGTTTATTATTTGGCAATAATCGTCGATATCAAAAATTATCAGAATTATTCATAGATACATTTATTTAATTGTGTAGAAAGATATTTTTTACTTGCCAGTTTATTTTGAAGAGTAAAAAAATATATAAGTATTTTCATAATATTGAAGTACATATTGGTGATTATGTTGCCACTGGAAAGTATGTGGAAAATCGAGTTATAGACCAACATTATCTGCGTTATTGTATTTGACCGACTTTAAAATAAAGTGTGCTTGTACATGCTAGTCGGCATTTTGATGGAAATAACGTCGATTTCCCAGCTTGTGAGGCTGCTTCAATGCGAAATAACCCAGACAACTTTCATGTCGGCATAGAAGTTGATTCATCATTAATTACAGCTCCTAGTTGATTATTCAACAGCGCAGAAAGTTTACTGAGTTTTTCTGGATGAAATCTACGATGAAGTTTGCAGATAGAGTGCAATTATGTTGACTAATCGAAATATTGAAATAAATTTACCCTACGCTTTTGCTAAAAAAATTTAGCTACAGCAGTAGAAATTACAAGTCTATGCGTATGAAAACTGATTGATTAGTTATTTAGGCACAATTAAACTACATTCAACATAATTTATATAAATGCGGCATTATCTGGAGAATGTGCATGAGTTCAACCCAATTTGATCATGTAACGGTCATCAAAAAGTCAAATGTTTATTTTGGTGGAGCATGTATCAGCCATACCGTGCAATTTGAAGATGGAACAAAAAAAACATTAGGTGTTATTTTGCCGACTGAGCAGCCTTTAACATTTGAAACACATGTTCCTGAGCGTATGGAAATTATTTCAGGTGAATGTCGCGTGAAAATTGCAGACAGTAATGAAAGTGAATTGTTCCGCGCTGGTCAATCATTTTATGTTCCTGGAAATAGTGTTTTTAAAATTGAGACTGATGAAGTGCTCGATTATGTGTGCCATTTAGAAGGCTAAGAAATTCCTGTTTAAATCGGGTACACTATGCCCAAAGAAATCCTGTGAAGTTGGCTTTGCAGGATTTTTATTTTTTTGCTCAAACGTTGTTAGAGGTCAAGCATGGCAAAACCGGAATATTATTATGGCGTTCACTCAGTGGAGTCATTGTTAGAACTTGAGCCGGAACGTGTGCTAACCCTGTTTACTTTAAAAGGGCGGGATGACCAACGTTTGCAAAAGATTTTGCAATTGGCGGAGCCTTTTGGAATTAGTGTACAAAAGGCAAGCCGTGATAGTCTTGAAAAACTTGCTGGTTTGCCATTTCATCAGGGTGTAGTAGCAGCGGTGCGTCCTCATCCGATTTTAAATGAAAAAGATCTAGATCAGATCTTGGCTGAAACTCCAGATGCTTTATTGCTCGCATTAGATCAGGTAACAGATCCACATAACTTAGGTGCTTGTATCCGTACCGCTGCTGCAATGGGCGTGCAAGCTGTGATTGTGCCGCGTGATCGCTCGGCAAGCTTAACCCCAACAGCTCGTAAAGTTGCAGCGGGTGGAGCTGAAAAAGTTAAATTTATTCAAGTCACAAATTTAGCTCGTACATTGGCTCATCTGAAAGAAACCACTCATGTACGTGTAATTGGTACTATGCTTGATGAAAGTGCACTGCCAATCCAAAAGTGTGATTTCTCTGGCCCAGTCGTGATTGTGATGGGAGCTGAAGATACAGGTTTGCGCCCAATTACTCAGGCACAGTGTGATCACAAAGTTTATATTCCGATGTCTGGTAATTTACAGAGTCTAAACGTAAGCGTGGCAACAGGTATGGCACTTTACGAGGCTTGTCGTCAGCGTTCTGAGGTATAATTGAGCTGCCTTTCCTAGTTTTTAAGCAGTCTTCATATGTCTCCCCGTAAGCAAGGTTATTTCTTTGTATTGGTGACCATGTGCATTTGGGGCGGGTTTACACTTTTTGCTCGTTTAAATGCACAATGGCACATCAGTGCTTGGGACATTGCCGCACTGCGCTTTGCTATCGCCTTTCTAATTTTAATGCCTATCTTAATTTATAAAAAAGATCTCGCTTTTTTATGGAGTAAGCATGCGGTTATTTTGGCGCTCATTGGCGGTGTCATCTATTGTCTGACTGTTTATACAGCTTTTCTTTATGCTCCAGCCGCACATGCTGCAATATTTTTAAATGGCTGCATACCAATCTGTACTGCTCTAGCTGCCTATATTTTATTTAGACAGCCGTTTGATAAACACACATGGGCGAGTCTCGCAATCATGATCGCTGCCTTAGCACTCATGAGCATTTTGATGCTACGTACAAGTACCTCTGCGTTTGGAATTGGAGACATACTCCTTTTTATTAGTGCGATTTGGTGGGGTATCTTCACTGTTTTACTTAAACAGTGGAAGCTCTCTGCTTGGCATTCTATGGCAAGTGTTGCGATTTGGTCTGCAATTATTTATTTACCCATCTATGTTTTATTTTTGCCTAAGCACTTCATGGAAGTTAGTCCTGTTCATTTAGCGATACAGGGCATTTTCCATGGTGTATTTGTCGTTATTATCGCAACTTTGACTTATGTTGCTGCCATTCAACGTCTTGGTGCTTTTAAAACGGGAAGTATTGTCACTTTGGCGCCGTTCATTGCCGCTATTTTAGCTGTACCTTTACTTGGTGAGTCATTAAGCCCATCAATTGTTGTGGGCTTAGTAGGTATGGGAATAGGCGCTTTACAGCCTTGGCGCTGGTTTAGACAAGATAGCCTGACACAAAAAATTAAGCAGCAAAATACACAAAATTAGTTTGCACGCTTTAAATAGCTTTGATGTAAAGGCTCTAATTGTTGATGTAAATGTTCGAGTAATCCGTCATTAAAGACAATGTCATTAGCAAGTTCACGTTTACGCTCGCGTGGCATTTGTGCTGCAATAATTTTCTGGATTTGTTCCTGGTTTTGCCCATCGCGCTGGCTGGCACGCTGAATTTGAGTTTGTTCACTCGCATCAACTAATAAAGTGTGATTAACCAATTCATGTTGGTTGGTTTCAAAGAGTAATGGTGAAACTAAAATCACATAAGGACTTTTTGGGTTTTGCAGTTGTTGAATAATCGATTGGCGAATCGCAGGATGGGTAATGCTCTCGAGTATGTGTCTTGCTTCAGGGTTCTGAAAAATATGTTCGCGTAGGGCACGACGATCTAAATTACCATCGGGCTGAAGTACCCAGTCTCCAAAAGTTTGCTGAATTTTTTGGAGAGTAGGTTGGCCTTTTTCAACGACTTCACGCGCAACAATGTCGGCATCGACGACTTGAATTCCTTGGGACTCGAACCATTGTGTTGCAGCAGATTTTCCACTGCCAATACCACCTGTGATTCCCAGAATAAAAGCCATCTTAACCTCCTAAATAAATCTTCATAATCTGATCACCCCATAAAAAGGCAACCCAACCCGCAATGGCAATATATGGCCCAAAAGCAAAAGGCTGATTTTCATTTCTTAACTTTAATAAAATGATGCCAATAATTGCACCTAGTAAAGATGACAATAACACAATTAATGGCAGCATCAATGGCCCCATCCATGCGCCCAATGCGGCAAGCAATTTAAAGTCACCGTAGCCCATACCTTCTTTGCCAGTAATCACTTTAAATAAGTAATACACAATCCATAGGCATAAAAAGCCGATTAAATAACCCCAAATAGCTGAGTTAGGCGCGGTATAAATATTAAAGGTGTTAATGCCTAAGCCGAGTGCTGCTAAAGGTAAGGTAAAACGGTCAGGTAGCAGCTGAGTATCAAAGTCTATAAAGGTGAGGGCAATTAAAACCCAAGTCAGGACGAGTCCCCAAAGCATTTGTATGGTCGGGCCAAACACCATAACTACCACCAATGAACATAACATGGTGAGTAGTTCAATTGCTGGATAACGAATGCTAATCGAATGCTGGCAATGACCACATTTTCCTCTTAGCATCAACCAGCTTACGATAGGAATATTTTGATACCAACGGATCGGTTGGTGGCAATTTGGACATGATGAAGCAGGTTTGCTTAATGTTAGTTTTTCATGGTCAATAATGGGTTGCTCTGGATTTAGGAGCATTTGACATTCGAATTGCCAATCTTGCTCCATCATTTTTGGAGTGCGGTAAATCACTACATTAAGAAAGCTACCAATACACAGGCTAACGAGTGCAACTGCAATATAAAGTGCAGTTAAGTTTTGAATAAAATAAGCAATGATGTCCTGCATTATACAACTGAGCCCATTTGGAAAATTGGAAGATACATGGCAACAACGAGACCCCCTACCAACACCCCTAAAACCGCCATGATTAAAGGTTCCATCATTGAAGTTAAACCATCAACAGCATTATCAACCTCATTTTCATAATAGGTCGCAACTTTATCGAGCATGCTGTCTAGCGCCCCAGACTCTTCACCAATTGCAACCATTTGTATAGCCATAGAAGGAAAACGGTTAGATAAACGCATGGCAAACTGAAGTTGTTGTCCTGTTGCGACATCTTCGCGAATTTTCATCACAGCTTGTTCATAGATGACATTGTTGGTTGCACCAGCAGTCGACTCAAGCGCATCGATGAGTGGAACACCTGCTGCAAAGGTTGTGGCAAGTGTACGACTATAACGGGCAATAATTGCTTTATAAACTAAGTCTCCAAAAATAGGTAATTTAAGCGCGAGTTTATCTAGGCCATCACGAAACTTTTTACTACGCTTTTTAGCTTCTAGAAAAGCCACAATAATTGCACCAATCACCATAATCATAATGAACCAATACTCTTGCATCCATTCTGACATATTCACGACCATTTGCGTGAATGCTGGTAATTCTGCTCCAAATGAAGAAAACAGATCTTGGAAAACGGGTACGACTTTAACCATCAAAATAATGGTCACTACAATTGCTACTACAATAACTGTGGCCGGATATTTCATTGCTTTCTTGATTTTCTGCTTAAGTAATTCACTTTTTTCTTTGTAAATTGCCACACGATCTAGCATGGTTTCGAGCGCACCTGATTGTTCGCCAGATTCCACAAGTGAACAAAATAAATTGTCAAAATGTTGAGGATACTTTCTTAAAGCTGAGGCAAAAGTGCTGCCACCTTCAACTTCACCTTTAATACCAAGTACCACCTCCCGCATGGCAGGGTTTTCTAAACCTTCTGCTACAATTTCAAAACCTTGTACCAGTGGTACACCTGCTTTCATCATGGTCGCAAGCTGTCGAGTAAAAATCGTAATATCAAGTGTTGATACCTTTTTCTTAAATAAACCTTCAAGAATGTTTTTACGTTTCTCACGTATAGTTCGAACGGTTACACCTTGTTTGCGTAAGGTCACTTTAGCTAAAGCCATATTTTTAGCTGGCAGTTCTCCCTTAATTTTTATGCCCTTACGGTCAACCCCTTCATAAGCAAAAGTCGGCATCATTTGTGCCTTTTTGACAGCCATCAGATTATCCTTATTTTAAATAGTGTCTTATTCACTGGTCACACGGTTAACTTCTTGTAAGGAAGTCACGCCTTGCATCACCTTTTTTAAACCTGAACGACGTAGATTATTAAACCCCAATTTTTCAGAAGCGGCAGCGATTTCTAAAGCATTGCCATCTTCCATAATAATCTTGGAAATTTCAGGTGTAACTTTCATTACTTCATAAATACCAACACGGCCTTTATAACCGTCACGACATTCAGGACAACCCACAGGTTGGAAAACCCGAAAGTCTGGATGTGCTAAGTCCTGCTCGGTAAAGCCCATTTCCAATAAACTTTGTTTTGGAACATTTGTAGGTATTTTACATTGAGAGCAAAGGCGGCGTGCTAACCGCTGAGCAATAACCAAGTTGACTGATGTTGCAATATTGAAAGAAGGAACCCCCATATTGCGTAAGCGAGTCAACGTTTCTGGCGCACTGTTGGTGTGCAGTGTTGACATCACCATGTGACCGGTTTGTGCAGCTTTAATCGCGATTTCTGCTGTTTCCAAGTCACGAATCTCACCAACCATAATAATGTCAGGGTCTTGTCGTAAAAATGATTTAAGTGCAGCAGCAAACGTAAGACCTACTTTCGGGTTCACGTTAACCTGATTAATCCCTTCAAGGTTAATTTCTACAGGGTCTTCGGCAGTAGAAATATTAGAGCTCTCAGTATTTAAAATGTTTAAGCCTGTATATAAAGATACAGTTTTACCGGAACCTGTTGGTCCAGTAATTAAAAGCATACCTTGTGGTTTATCTAAAGCTTCCATAAACAAAGCTTTTTGTTCTTCTTCGTATCCTAGGGCGTCAATCCCTAGCATTGCGCTTGATGGATCAAGAATACGTAGAACTAGCTTTTCACCAAACAACGTCGGAAGTGAGTTCACACGAAAATCAATTGCTTTAGTTTTTGAGAGCTTAAGTTTGATACGACCATCTTGTGGGACACGTTTTTCGGAAATATCCATTTGAGACATTACTTTTAAACGTGACGCCAAACGGTTTGCCAATTGTAAAGGAGGGTTAGCAATTTGACGTAACACGCCGTCGACTCGATATCGAACCCGATATGACTTTTCATACGGTTCAAAATGTAAATCTGAAGCGCCCATGCGAATGGCATCAATAAGCAACTTATTAATGTATTTAACAATGGGAGCTTCATCACCTTGAGGTGTTTCTTCTTCATCCTCTTGAGTCGAAGGTGCATCTAGGCTGACATCGAGATCAAACTCTTCATCATTAAAATCAAAGTTGCTTTCTTCTGCAAAATGCTGGCCTAAAACTTTTTCCAGCTTATGATGCTCGACAATGACAGGCTCAACCATCAGTTTGCTGTTAAAGCGGATCGCATCAATCGCTTCAATATTGCTTGGATTGCTGGTTGCGACATATAAAATTTGCCCTCTTTGAATAAGTGGCAAAATCCGATGTTTTAAAATCAGTTTTTGATCGACCAAATCTTTTGGAATCTGAGATGTGTCATAAACATCAAGATCAAAATATGGTTCAGCAAACTCAGCAGAGATTGTTTCAGCCAATAAAGAAGGGGAGAGATGAACCTCTTCAATTAAATATGCGACTGTATCCTGCTTAGCTCTCTTTGCTGCATCTAATGCATTTTGCATGGTCGCTGCCGACACATGCTTTTCTTCGACTAAACGCCGAAAAAACCCCGTAAATTTTGGAGATGTATGTAATGCTGACATCTGCCTGCCTATGCTAATGTGTTTATAATTGGTATATGAAAAATTATACTTTTGTTATGTAAAATTACTACCTTATAAAATGTTGCTCTAGTCCTACTCAGACTGTTAAAGCTTGAACCAGTCGAAGTTTTTATAGATTAATTTTTAGAATGTTTAAGTTTGAGCCCTTATAAAGTTTTTTAATTTCAAAGAGTAGAAAAGATATAAGTAATCCCATTAAAGAAAAGTATCTGAAATTTGTATAAATGCGTGTAGAATGTGCTGCATTTTTGATGAAAGGTGAGCAGTATGTCGGGTACGACGATTACGCCTTGGGTAGTTGGCAACTGGAAAATGAATCCAATGCGTGCTAACGCCAACCAACTTATAGAAGAATTTAAACAATTATTGCAACAAAACCAAATTGCAGATGAAAGCTGCCATGTGGGCGTTGCCCCTGTTTCTATTGCACTTACAACAGTACAGGCGCAATTGCAGGATGCTGCAAGAGCAGTATATACAGTTGCACAGGATGTATCGCGTGTTGCGGGCACAGGTGCTTATACTGGTGAAGTCAGCGCAGAATTATTAAAAGATAGTCAAATTAATTTCGTACTGGTCGGGCACTCTGAACGTCGTGATATTTTTGGCGACAACGTTGAAATTTTGAAGGCGAAACTCCAGAATGCATTAAATGCGGGCTTAACTGTCATTTATTGTGTGGGTGAAAGTCTTGAACAGCGTGAGCAAGGGCAGGCAGAGCAAGTTGTTTTACAACAAATTTGCGATATTGCACCTGTGGTTACTGCTGAACAATGGCAAAACCAAGTCGTGATTGCTTATGAACCTATCTGGGCAATTGGTACAGGTAAAACAGCTTCTCCACAAGATGCACAAGCGATGCACGCGAAAGTTCGTGAAGGCTTATGTCAGCTTACTTCAGCGGGTTCAGATATTGCTATTTTATATGGTGGTAGTGTAAAAGCAGATAACGCTGTCGAATTGGCTGCATGTCCAGATATTAATGGTGCATTGGTAGGCGGTGCTTCATTAAATGCAGCATCTTTTTATCAAATTGTACAAGCCTTCGCGCAAAGCAAATAACGAGGATAGGGTATGCACTCTTTTGTACTTGTTGTACATATTATTTTAGCGGTACTCATGATTGCATTGATTTTGGTGCAACATGGTAAAGGCGCAGATGCCGGAGCTTCCTTTGGTGGAGGTGGTGCAGCAACCGTATTTGGTGCATCTGGTTCAGGTAATTTCCTGACTCGTCTAACTGCTGTTTTAACTGCATTGTTCTTTGTAACAAGTTTAACTCTTGCTGTTTTTGCAAAAAAGCAAACTACAGAAGCATATAGTTTGAAAACTGTACAAACTTCAGCACCAGTTCAAACCACATCGCCTGAAACTTCACCAAATGCACCAAAAACGGGTCAATAATTCGAAATAGGGCTTTCCTTTTGCAGTTGGAAGGACTAGAATGCGTCCCACAAGCTGCGGTGGTGGTGGAATTGGTAGACACGCTACCTTGAGGTGGTAGTGCCTTCGGGCGTGGGGGTTCAAGTCCCCCCTTCCGCACCAACTTTGAACCAGAAAGTTGAGTGCAAGCAGTTTTTTGATGCGGGATGGAGCAGTCTGGTAGCTCGTCGGGCTCATAACCCGAAGGTCGTTGGTTCAAATCCAGCTCCCGCTACCAATTTGATTAAGGTGCAACTTAATCAAGCAAATATTGGATAAGTTTACATTGACTTTTTTTGATATTTGTATATAATTTTTGCACGTTGATGCGGGATGGAGCAGTCTGGTAGCTCGTCGGGCTCATAACCCGAAGGTCGTTGGTTCAAATCCAGCTCCCGCTACCAAGTTTCTTAAAAGAGGCTCACAGACAAGTGGGCCTTTTTGCACAGTGGACTATTGTTTTCTGTGCTACATAGGGGCGATTAACGCCCTTTTTTATTGGTTATCGTATCGCTATCGTGTAGTGTCGACATCAATTGGTCAAATAGTCATGCTTCACTATAGTAGGTCTGTGTCGGTTAAAACAACCGATTGAATCGCACGAGAATGACGAGAGTAAATGAAATTATCAAATAAATCCCAAGCATTGTATGACATGATTGCCCCAGCAGTGCAAGCATGTGGTGTTGACCTGTGGGGAATCGAATTCCTTCCACAAGGTAAACGTTCATTATTGCGTATTTATATCGATAGACCAGTTGATGAAAATGCTGAACCAGTGATTAATGAAGATGGTGAAGTAGAACAAGGTCGTGGTATTGGTGTGCAAGATTGCGTACGAGTTACACAACAAGTCGGCGCAATGTTAGATGTTCATGACCCGATTTCAGGTGAGTATTCATTAGAAGTTTCTTCACCAGGTTGGGATCGCCCATTTTTTCAACTCGAACAATTGCAAAGTTACATTGGACAACAGGTTGCTTTGCGTTTAATTGCAGCAGTAGAAAACCGCCGTAAATTTCAAGCAAAACTCCTTGCTGTAGACCTTGAAAATGAAGAGATTAAGGTTGAAGTTGAAGGAAAGCATGTGCTTGATATCGACAGCAACAATATCGATAAAGCAAACTTGATCTATCAAGATTAAATTTATTTAAATTATATAAGAAATCGGTAGGTGACTTATGGGCCGCGAAATTCTTACCGTTGTAGAAACGGTTAGTAATGAAAAAGGTGTTAGTCGTGAAGCGATCTTCGAGGCTTTAGAACAAGCTCTAGTTGCTGCAACGAAGAAAAGATTTTACGAAGGTACACATGCTGAAGAAGCTCAGCTTCGTGTAGAAATTGATCGTAAAACAGGTGATTACCGTACATTCCGTCAATGGACTGTTGTGGCAGATGAAGATCATGAAATGCCAGCTTGCCAAGACGCGATTTCTGATCTTGACCCATCTAAATGGTCAATTGGTGATGTACGTGAGCTCGAAGTGGAATCTATCGAGTTTGGTCGTATTGCTGCACAAATTGCAAAACAAGTTATCGTACAAAAAATTCGTGAAGCTGAGCGTGCTTTAGTTGCTGATGCATACGAGTCTAAAGTTGGTGAGTTGATTTACGGTGAAGTGAAAAAACAAACCAAAGATGGCTTTATTATCGACTTAGGCGACAACGCAGAAGCTTATCTTGCACGTGAAGAAATGATTCCTAAAGAAATTCTTCGTCCAAAGCAACGTGTAAACGCTATTTTATATAATGTTAACCGTGAAGGTCGTGGCGCTCAGTTGTTGTTATCACGCGCTAAGCCTGAAATGTTAATTGCTTTAATGAAAAAAGAAATTCCTGAAATTTCTGAAGAAATCATTGAAATTAAAGCAGCAGCACGTCAACCGGGTGTTCGTGCTAAAATTGCAGTGAAAACAAATGATCACCGTATTGACCCTGTAGGTGCGTGTATTGGTATGCGTGGTACGCGTATCCAAGCTGTGCAACAAGAGTTAAATGGTGAACGTATTGATGTAGTGGTTTGGTCTGATGATCCAGCTCAATACATTGCAAGTGCATTAGAACCAGCTGATGTTTCAGGCATCGTGCTTGATGAAGATGCAAGAAGTGCCGACATTATTTTTGCAACCAGCGATCAATTGGCTCGTGCGATTGGCTCACAAGGTCAAAACGTTCGTTTGGCTTCTGATTTAACTGGTTATAAACTCGACATGATGCTTGAAGAAGAGTATCGTGCTCGTCAGCAAAATGAAGCTCAGCAGTATCTTGACATGTTTGTATCACGTTTAGATATTGAAGAAGATTTAGCAATGGCATTGGTAGAAATGGGCTTCACTTCTTTAGAAGAGATTGCTTATGTGCCTGCTGAAACTTTTGACGAAATTGAGCTTGACGCTGAATTGGTTGAGTTATTGCAAAGTCGTGCAAAAGAAGCAGCTCTTACTGATGCTTTGAAACAGCAAGAAAATATTCAAGAACCGAGCGCAGACCTCCTCACTATGGAAGGCATGACTTCTGAGATCGCTTACTCGCTTGCCGCTCGCGGTATTATTACCGTTGATGATTTGGCAGATCAGGCTACTGACGATATCTCTGATATTGAAGGTCTTGATCATGAAAAAGCTGGTCAATTGATCATGAAAGCTCGCGAATCATGGTTTAACTAGGAGATGAAATATGACGGACAAGTCGATTAAAGAGTTAGCTCTCACTGTAGGACGTCCTGTTGAGAAGCTCCTAGAACAGGCTCGTGAAGCAGGTTTGCCTCAACGTACAGCAGACGACATTATTACCACTGAACAACAGGATACTTTGGTCAATCATTTGAAAAAAGTACATGGTCAGGAAAGTGGTAACACAGGAAAAATTGCGTTGAAACGTAAAACAACCAGTACCGCTAAAGTTGCAAGTACTTCAGGTAAAGCAAAAACAATTAACGTAGAAGTACGTAAAAAACAGGTTTTTGCTAAGCCAAACCCAGAACAAATTGCAGCAGAAGCTAAAGCGCGTGCAGAAGCAGAAGCTAAAACACGTGCAGATCAACAAGCGCGTGATACTGCAGAGCAAAAAGCGCGTCTTCAAACAGAGCAAAAAGCAAAAGCAACTTTAGATGCGATGCGTGCTGCTCACCAACAAGATAGCGCTGCACAGTCAGCGCCTAAAGCTGCTGTTGTAGTGAAAAAACGTGGTGGTGGTACAGTAAAACCTGCACCAAAACCAGCAGAAACTTTAGAGCAAAAGAAAGCGCGCGAAGCACAAACAGCTCAGTTAAAAGCAACTGAAGAAGCTGCACGTCGTAAAGCGGCTGAAGAAGCTCAACAACGTACACTTGAACAAATGCGCAAAATGGCGTCTAAGTATTCAAATGATGATACAACGACAACAATTCGCGTAATTGATGATTCTCCACTTGCTTCAGGTCTTGTTGGCCAAGCTTATGAAGATTCATTCAAGCAAGAAGACCGTGAAATTAAACGCGGTGGTGCAACTACTAACCCGCGTGCTGGTAAGAAAGGCGGTCGTCGTGGTCAAGAAGAGCAAAGCTTCGTTAACCATAACAAACGTGGTTTAAAATCAAGCCAAGCAAATAAGCATGGATTTGAAAAGCCAGTTAAAAAGCAAGTCTACGATGTAGAAATCGGTTCAAGTATTGTTGTTGCCGATCTTGCTCAAAAAATGGCGATTAAAGTACGTGAAGTTATCAAAACACTTATGAAAATGGGTGAGTTGGTTAACCAAGATCAAGCGATTGACCAAGATACAGCAGCACTTGTTGTAGAAGAAATGGGCCATAACCCTGTTCTAGTTTCTGATACACAAGCGGAAGATAACTTGCTTGAAGCGGCTGAAGAAGCGCGTGGTGAGCAAACAACTCGTCCACCAGTTGTTACGATTATGGGTCACGTTGACCATGGTAAAACATCATTGCTTGACCGTATCCGTCGTTCGAAAGTGGCGGCTGGTGAAGCAGGTGGTATTACCCAGCATATTGGTGCGTATCACGTTGAAACAGACAAAGGAATCATTACATTCCTTGATACACCGGGACATGCTGCGTTTACTTCAATGCGTGCACGTGGTGCTAAAGCGACAGATATCGTGGTATTGGTTGTTGCGGCAGATGATGGTGTAATGCCACAAACTGCAGAAGCAATTGACCATGCTCGTGCAGCAGGTACTCCAATTATTGTTGCAATCAACAAAATGGATAAAGAATCTGCTGATCCAGACCGTGTGTTAAATGAATTGACAACGAAACAAATCGTTCCAGAAGAATGGGGCGGTGATGTTCCGATTGCTAAGGTTTCTGCACATACTGGACAAGGTATTGATGAACTCCTTGATTTAATTCTTATTCAATCAGAATTGATGGAATTAAAAGCATCTGCTGAAGGTGCTGCGCAAGGTGTTGTTATTGAAGCACGTGTTGATAAAGGCCGTGGTGCAGTAACTTCTATTCTTGTTCAAAACGGTACATTAAATATTGGTGACCTTGTTCTTGCAGGTTCATCTTATGGTCGTGTCCGTGCAATGTCTGATGAAAACGGTAAGCCAATTAAATCAGCAGGACCATCTATTCCAGTAGAAATTCTGGGTCTTCCAGATGCTCCAATGGCAGGTGATGAAGTTCTTGTTGTAAATGACGAGAAGAAAGCACGTGAAGTTGCCGATGCTCGTGCTGACCGTGAACGTCAAAAACGTATTGACCGTCAAAGCGCAATGCGTCTTGAAAATATTATGTCGTCAATGGGCAAAAAAGACGTTCCTACAGTGAATGTTGTTTTAAGAACTGACGTACGTGGTACTTTAGAAGCATTAAATGCAGCTTTATATGAACTATCTACTGATGAAGTAAAAGTTCGTGTAATTAGTTCAGGTGTTGGTGCGATTACTGAGTCTGATGTGATTCTTGCTGAATCTTCAGAAGCTGTATTGTTAGGCTTTAACGTTCGTGCTGATACAGCTGCTCGTCAACGCAGTGACCAAGACGGTATCGATATTCGTTACTACAGCATCATTTATGAATTAATTGATGATGTGAAAGATGCCATGAGCGGTAAACTTGCTCCTGAACACCGTGAAACAATCTTGGGTGTTGCTGAAGTACGTGAAGTATTCCACTCAAGTAAGTTTGGTGCAGCAGCAGGCTGTATGGTACTTGAAGGCACATTACATCGTAATAAACCGATTCGCGTATTACGTGATGACGTGGTTGTGTTCCAAGGTGAACTTGAATCATTACGTCGTTATAAAGATGTGGTTGAGGAAGTTCGTGCCGGTATGGAATGTGGTCTTGCGGTGAAAGGTTATAAAGACATCAAAGTACAAGACAAGATTGAAGTATACGATGTTCAATTGATTAAACGGAGTCTTTAATGGCGGGTAGCCAACGCTTAAAGCGCATGGCGGATTCAGTACAACGCGAGTTGTCTGAGCTAATCCGTCAAGAGCTTAAAGATCCTCGCTTAGGTGGTCTAGTGACCATCTCTGCGGTGAAAGTCAGTGCGGATATGGGATATGCTGAAGTTTACGTTACTGTTATGGGGCGTGAGCTAGGTGATGAACAAAGTGAAGCAGCAAATAAAGAAACTTTAGATGTATTAAATAAAGCTTCTGGTTTCTTGCGTCATGAGTTAAGCCGTCGTATTAAAACTCGTATTACGCCTCGTTTACGTTTCCATTACGATAAGACGAACGCATATGGTAACTATATGTTTGGTCTTATTGAAAAAGCGGTACAAGATTTACCGGAACGTAAGTCAGATGACCAAGAGTAATTAAAACTCAAAATAAAAAAGCCACCTTGGGGTGGCTTTTTTATTATTCAACATTTTACTTAATGTTTAGGTGGATCCATCGGAGGTTTATTCTGTGAAAAGCGTTGTCCGATTTTATAACGATCCCATGGTAATGGACGTTCTATTGCTTCAGGAACTTCACCACTGAGTGAGCGTAAGCGTAGATGTAGTGCCGCTTGTGCTATTAAATTGGCTGAAACAGGAGCTGTAATAAAAGCCAAAAGCGTGATCAATAGTTCGGCAAAACCAAAGCGACCTTGGAAAGCAAAAAAGATCATTGAAGCAATTAAAAAGCTACCTAAACCCAACGTGCTCGATTTGGTAGGTGCATGTAAGCGCATAAATAGATCGGGTAGGCGTACCATTCCGATCGATCCGACTAACATAAAGAATGCACCGAAAACCAGAAAGATCGAAACAATAATTTCCATTGTAAATTGCATTTTGACCTCCCTTTAATCGATCACATGACCAGTTGTGAAATAACGTGCCAAAGCAGCTGTCGAAACAAACCCTAGCATGGCAACCAATAATGCCCCTTCAAATAAAGAGGTGGTTGTCCAATAGATACCTAATACAACAATCAGACAAGTTGCATTTAGAAAAAGCGTATCGAGTGCCAAAAGACGATCTACAATTGATGGCCCCATCACCATTCGAAACAAGCAAAGCAGCATAGAGATTGTGATAGCAATCATGCTAATACCAAGAGCATAAGGTAGGATGGTCATATGTTGTCCTCCGATTTGCTTTTTACATCAAAAATTTCCATGAGCGGAGCTTCATAGCGTTGTTTGATGTCTTGCACATCACTTTCGGTATTTTCTGTACTGAGTGAGTGCACCAGAATATCACCACGCTCTTGATCAATACCAGCTGAGACAGTTCCCGGTGTTGTGGTAATAATCATTGCCAGTAACGAATTCACCTGTTCATGTTCCGTTTCTAAAGGCACACGGTACCATTTAGGATGTAATTTTTTAGGCGGCCCTAATACCAGCTTTGCAACACGAAAATTGGAAATAACAATATCCCAAAGTACAATAAAAAATAGTTTTATTGCTGGTTGCCAATGGATGTGAGGTGTTCTGGTAATAAAAGGTCGAACTAAACGCGGAATCACAAGACCCAAAATTACAGCCATAAGTAGGTCGCTGGCATCAAGACTATGCGAGAGCATTAACCAGAAAATAATAATCAAAAAAGAAACAAATGGATGTGGGAACCAACGTTCAAGCAATTTAGATAGCTGCATTGTTAAGGCTCCATAGGTTTCAGTTGACTTTCATCAGCAATCGTTGGTGTTAGCAATTTTTCTTGCTGCTGAATTTGGCGGCGCTTATATTCGGAAATATGTTCACCGTTAAAAGTGTCTTTAGAAATAATGTCAGGAACGAGATAGGCATTATGATCTTCAACTTCTCCACCATACTTTGTTTCTGGTAAATAAGATGAGTCATAAGGCTGAACACTAATAGTTTCGCCATTTTGGTCAGTCTTAAGAATAGACTGCTGATAGAGCGCATGGTTTTGAATTTGTTGAGCCGTACCAGTGGTATAGTGCAATACGGGTGAAGCAAACACTACATAAGTGATCAAGCCTGCAAGCAGAATATAAATGACCGAATCATTACGTGGTGGTGCTTTTACAGGTAGAGCTTGATAACTCACATAAGCAGGATTCTTTGGATCTTCTTCTGGTACTGAAGCTCTCCAGAATAAAATAAACCCGACACGTGTTAACGCAATAATGCTTAATAGACTTACAACAAGCACAACTCCAATGATCCAGCCTTGATATGCAGTTTCAACAGTCGCTTGTAGAATAAATACTTTCCCAAAGAAGCCACTAAAAGGCGGTAACCCGGCAAGCATCATTGCAATTAAAAAATAAGTCAGCATCGCTGCTTTTTCTTGCTTGATTCTTGGAGCAATCTTTAAGTGATCTTTAAAGTCACCACGTTGTGAAGTCATCCAGCCACAGAACAGGTAAAACGCAGCGCCAATCAGTGTACTGTGTACGAGATAGAACAAAGCTCCTGACCATGCTTGCGTGTTTGACATTGCTATTGCGGTCAATAGAGTACCAATCGAAGACAGCACCATAAAACCAACAAAACGTCTGAGACGATCTGCACCAATTGCTGCAATCACACCATATAAAGAAGTGACTAAACCAATTGGAAGGAGCCAACCTTTAAAGATTTCCTGACTGATTACATCGTTAAATACTGTTCCATTGACACGTAAAATGGCATAAATCCCCACTTTGGTCATAATGGTAAAAATTGCTGCAACGGGCGTACTTGCAACGGCATAAGTTTTTGGTAGCCAAAAACCAACCGGTAACATGGCAGCTTTAATACCAAATACAACAAATAAGAGTAGGGCACCAGCAACTGCTAATTTATGCTGGTCTGCATCTAAAGTTGGTAAAAGGCGTGAAACGTCAGTCATATTTAGACTGCCTACACTGCCATAAATCATACCAAGGCCAATTAAGAATAGGGCTGAGGCTAAAAGATTGATAATGACATAGTGTACGCCAAGCTGAAATCGTGGTTTCCCTTGTCCATGTAGCAGCAGGACATAAGACGCCATAAGCAAAATTTCAAAGAAAACGAACAGGTTGAATAAGTCACCTGTGAGAAATGCTCCACATAACCCCATTAAAAGAAAATGGAATATGGCGTGGAAATAGCGTCCACGTGTATCCCAATTTGCGCTGGCATACCATAGAACTGGAACTGCTAAGGCATAGGTTAAAACCAGCATAAATGCAGAGAGTCGGTCGAGTACCAAGACAATACCAAAAGGAGCTGACCACTCACTCAACTGATAAACCGCAATTTGTCCGGTATTTGCAACAATAAGATAATTAACAGCAGTGGCTAAGCCTGCAACTGCTGAGACTAAACTAATGCCACGACGCCAAGGTTGTCGCCAATCTTCTTTCAATGCGCCAGCGCCAGGATTACCTAGAAGTAATAAGATAAAACCAGTAAAAGCAGGAATGAGGATGCTGAAAATAGGTGTATTTGCTTGCCAAAAAGATAAAAAATCAAACATCACGGCTCATCCTCACGTGGGTCGTATGTTGGGGAAATATCTTCTTTAGCATCAACATGATCACTACCTGATTCATAACGGCTTCGTAATGCTAGTTGCACAATAAAAGCTGTAGTCGCAAAGCCGATAACAATCGCAGTTAAAACAAGTGCTTGAGGAAGGGGGTCGGTAATATTCGTCGTTTCAGTTAAAATTGCAGGTGAGCTCACTTGTAAGCGGCCCATCGCGAATAAAAATAAGTTGACTGCATAACCGAGTACGGCTAATCCCAATACAACAGGGAATGTACGTGCACGCAAAATGAGATAAATGCCTGTCGCAACAAGTAGCCCAATGGCAGAGGCCAGTAAGAATTCTAAACTGATCATGATGATTTCTCCCCATGAGGTACAGGACCAGACATACTCGAATGGCGAGAGTCCCCTAATACAGAGATAAGTAGCATCGTGGCACCTACCACTGTGATATACACACCCAAATCGAAGCTTGCTGCTGAAGCCAGATGTAGTTTTCCTAAAACTGGTAACTCAACATAGACATGAGCACTGGTTAAGAATGGACGTGCCCAGAACCATGCAGCAATACCAGTTAAGCCTGCAATTGTTAAACCCGAACCAATCCAGACTTCGTATAGACGACCAGATTGTGCTTTTAGCATTTGTTCCGCTTGATCTTGACCTAAAGCAATATATTGAATAATCAGTGCCATTGAGGTAATTAGACCTGCAATGAAGCCACCGCCAGGATAATTATGTCCACGCATAAAGATGTAGACACTTACGACAAGTGCCAAAGGCAGTACCCATGATGCCGTAATACGGAACATCAGTGGAGATGGGTTAAAGCGATAGGTGAGGCCTTGTGTCATGGTAGTGCCGTGTACCCGCATACCATCCATTAAGCAAAGTGCTCCAATCGCAGCGATACCGAGTACAGTAATTTCACCGAAGGTATCGAAGCCACGGAAGTCGACTAAAATGACATTTACAATGTTTGAACCACCACCTAGTGGTAAAGACTGCTGCGCAAAGAACCATGAAATTGAATTGTGATCACGAGTTAAAATGAGCCACGTAATCCAGCCGATACCTAAACCACCAATAATTGCTAAAGCTGCATCTCTTAAACGTCGAGAACGAAGAGATTCATACGGTGTAAGTTGGGGAAGTAGAGATAAACTCATTAACAGCAATACAGTAGTAACTACATCGACTGTAATTTGAGTCAGCGCTAAGTCTGGTGCCGACATGGTGACAAATACCATGGTAACCACAAGACCAATTGCACCGCTAATCAGTACTGCTTTGATACGCTCATGGTGAAACCAGAGCATCATCCAGCAACCAGAGAATAATGTTAGCCAAAGAACAATAGCAATCCATGGTGCATGTGTCAGTTCACGGGTACCTGTTGTAAGCCCTTGATTGATTAAAGGCAGGGTAACCATGATGATGCTAAAAGCAATGATGAGGAACAGGTAACTTTGTAGGGAACCATTCTCAGTTTTTTGTTTGATTTTACGGCTAGTTAATAATAAATGTTTTAAAAATAAATCAAACAAGATACGACCTTGTAAGCGACCAAGTCTTGGATCGAGGTCGATTTTACGGATCATGCCGTCTTTTGCTAAAGCAAAATAGAAAAGTGTACCGCCCACTAAGGCAATAATACTCATGATTAAAGGTGCATTAAATCCATGCCAGATCGCAAGATGAGTTCCTGCAAAATCAGGCTGCATGAGACTTGCGCGTGTCACACTGTTAACTAAAGGCTCGACCAGTAAGGATGGGAAAATACCCACTAAAATACAGAGTGTTGCAAGTAGTATGGCTGGTGCTCGCATGCCAATTGGTGGTTCATGCGCATTTTTATTTGGCACTTGTTTACCAATTGGACCGTCAAAGAACACGCCGTGTACTAATCGGATTGAATAACTCACTGCAAAAATACCAGCAAGAGTCGCAATAATACTGGCAAAGATAACCGTTGAACCTGAAAGGTTTGCTAACAGTTCGGTAAAGAACATTTCTTTCGAAATAAAGCCATTGGTGAGCGGAACACCTGCCATTGATGCTGCAGTAATCATGGTAAGTGTTGCGGTAAACGGCAGTAATTGCCATACCCCACTTAACTTTCTAAGATCACGTGTACCAGTTTCATGGTCAATAATCCCTGCAATCATAAACAGCGCAGCTTTAAATGTTGCATGGTTAATAATATGAAAAACCGCTGCTGCAACAGCTAAAGGTGAGCCAATACCAAGCAAGCAGACGATAAGACCTAAATGACTAATGGTTGAATAGGCTAACAGTCCTTTTAAATCTTCTTTAAAGATTGCAAAGCATGCGGCCATACAGAGCGTAAATAGGCCTACAAAAGTAACGATGTTGTGATAAAGCGCGGCACCAATAAAGATAGGTGCAAGACGAGCTAATAAGAAAATACCAGCCTTAACCATGGTTGCTGAGTGCAAATAAGCTGACACCGGAGTGGGTGCAGCCATTGCATTGGGTAACCAAAAATGGAAAGGGAACTGCGCACTTTTTGTAAAAGCACCGAGTAAAATAAGTAAAAGCGCTGGAACGAAAAGATGATGACTTTGAATCAGATCTTTCATTCTAACAATGTCATTAATTTCGTAGGTACCTGTGATTTGTCCTAATAAGACAAATCCACCTAGCATAGCAAGTCCACCCATTCCTGTGATGGTAAGTGCCATACGTGAGCCACGCTGGGCTGCTTCGTAATGACTCCAGTAACCCACTAATAAGAAGGATGAAATACTGGTAAGTTCCCAAAAGACTAATAAAATAATTAAATTATTGGAAAGAGAAATACCCAACATAGCTGCCATAAACAGCATGAGTAATAAATATAGTTTACTTAGTGAATTTTTAGGGCCTAAATAGTAATAGGCATAAATATAAATGAGTGTACCGATACCGGTAATAAGAAGAGAAAATAATAAACCAAGAGCATCAAGTCTAAAGCTCAGATTAATCCCAAGTTGTGGTAACCAATCCCAACTTTGTTGAATGCTTGCACCACTAAGCACTGTTTTAGCTTGAGTCAGTAATAAACCAAAACTGGTTAAACTGACTCCGATTGCCCCTAAAGCCGTTACTCCACGTGAAAACCGTTGAAGCAATGAAACAAGGGTGGTGCCTAATATTAACGGTAATAAGATAATTATCGGTAGCACACTCGTATCCATATATAATTTAGACCGAAGCCTAAAGGTGAAATTTTCATTTCAGAATAGATAGGAATTCAAAGAGATTTCCAAAGCTTATATTCTGAAAACCCGACCAAATTAGAAAAATAAAGCGAGAAACAAGTTGTATTGCGCAACTTGAATAATAAAAACGCAAAATGAAATTTATTGTACACTAAAAAATCATTAAAAATCTGATGTTATTACATGCGGTAACAACATCTAGTGATTTTTCAGCTTAAAAACCAGATTTCATCGTATATTTAGCGAATGAGGTTTTTATTATAAAAATTGCACTAAATGAATAATAACGTTTTAAAGAGAAGAAGTTTCTTCTGAAGTATCTCCTGTATGAATCATACGTAATAATTCAATTTTTTGCTGTTCATTTAAGCTTTGGATTTGTTGGTACAAACTGTCGATTTGAGTTATTGAAGGTTGAGTATCAAGCGGTAGCGTATCGACATGAGGAACTGTTTCATCTCTTTGCAATAGCGTATAAAGGTGCTCAAGCTGCTGTTGAGTGGTATTTAAATCAAGTTGAGTAACCTTGCCATGTTCTAATTTAAGACATTGGTAGGTAACTGCATGTTCAAGTAGTTCTTCACGACTTCCAGTCACAATAATTTGTAAACGCGGAAAGGCTTGATGTAGACGATTTAAAATTTCAGAACAATGCAGAGCATCTAATTGTGAATCAATCTGATCAATTAACAAAACTCCTTCGCCTTCAAGACAAGGGTTTAGGCTCAATGGATTGAGTAAACAAAGTCTACGAACAATATCACCTACCAAAGCAATCCATGTTTTTGTGGTATTTGAAAGTTGTTGAAACGTTAAAACCTCACCTTGGTAATGGGCCATGAGTTGAAGCTTTGGGTGATATTGTAAATAGAGCTCAGAAAGCTCAGGAAAAACAATTTTTAACGCTGATTTGAGTGCGTATAAATTTGGTGAGGGAAGTTGCTTTGGTTGTCCTGCCAATTCGATTTGAAGTTGGCGTAAAAGTTCGTCCTGATCTTCTGGATTTGATTGTTGTGAAATAATTTTTTGTACAACATGAGCTGCTTGCGCATTTTCAATATCGCTAATTTCACGTAACCATTCAAAAAAGCGAGTAAACGTTGTAAATGGAATTAAACTAATATCGTAAGCAGAAATAGATTGGGTAATGCCCGGTAGATTTTTGTTGAGCAAACTTATATCGTTAACAAAGCGCTCAGATGGATAATAGGCAAGTAAGGGCAGACCTTGAAGTGGGTCTTTTCTCGTTACTTGATGATAAAGTGCAATGGCTTGATCGAGTTGTTGGGTTTCGACTTGACTCATGCCTATTCCACTCGAATTTAAGGTCTTAAATAGTTTCCAGCTACAAAGTGAGGTGTCAGTCTGCTGTGCTGAAGTTGTTTCAGGGAGTTGACCAAACTCTGAAGGAATATGAATACTGACTTCTATTTTAGACTGCAAACGAGAAAGGGTAATGTCTTGATCAGGCATAACCACGCCCGGAGTACGGACATCTTTCAAGCGAGCAGGAAACCATGTTAAGGCATTATAAATATGCTTAAGCAGCATACTTTTTCCGGTTGCCTGTTCACCTAAAATTAAAGTAATTGGTTGTTTATCATATTCAAACTGGATCTTTAGATCATGAAACAGAGCAACATGTTTAAATTGGATAGATTCAAGTCTCATAGGCTCACCTAATTATGAGCGCTTCAACCAACTGACTTTCGAAGACTTAAAGGCGCCCTTACTTTTAATTGTTGTATCAGATCATAAAGATGATGGATGTTTAGACTTACTTTAGCACGAGTACAGGCCACGTAAAGTAATCTTAATTCTTCATCTGTAATCTTGTGTTCTAAGCCATTAATTTTAAATTGATAGTCATCTTCAATATGGACACGATTCCACTCTAAGCCTTTTGCTTTATGGGCGGTAGAGATGACATAGTCAGCCTGTTCAAGTGGGGTAATCTTTGCAAGCGCTTTTTTCAGTGGGTCAGTGCCGTGATCATCTACCAGTTTAACCAAGGGTTTAATGTCACTTCCTTCATTGGTTTCACAATATTCATGAACATCATGCCATGAGTTAAACCATGCCAACTCGGGAACGTCAGTAACTCGTTTCCCTTGTTTCAAGAGGCTTGCGGCATCTACAAAACGGTTTAATTTTTGATGGTCTGCCTGCAAACTTACTTTATCACCGTGAACTAAACCAGCTAATAAAAGCTCCATTGCCCGAGCATTGGTACGACACAAAATCGCATCACGCATTTTGGTATGAGGCTTATTGACGACACTTGATTTTTGGTTCGGATTGCCAAGCAGAGGAACTGTCTCATTTAAGCCACCTAGCAAAGCATTGGCAACATCGGCAATTGCCTCTCCGAAACGGAAAGAAGTAGTGAGGCGAGACTCTGGCAAAGGCAGCTGTTGCATGGCATTTACTGCACCGCGCCACGCGTAGATTTGCTGATGTGCATCGCCTACATAAATAACCTGCGTACTTTTTTGACGAAGTAAAATTCCCAGCATTAAAGGATCAGCATCTTGGGCTTCATCAAATAAGACATAATCGGCTGGAATGTTAGGTTCAGACAAGGCCCAAAGCTTAAGATAAATATCGTGACCAATTCCGGCTTGATGGTTCGGGTCGATAGACTCTAACCAGCGCCGTTCAACAGCAGGGTAAAGGTGGGCTTGTAGCTCAGTAATATCGTCTGGATGTAACCAGTTAGGTGCCTGAATATGTCGAGGAGCGGGGTATTGTGAGCTAGTCGAACAGAAATAGCTCACCGCATTTGCGATAAGGCTTGCGAGGCGACTTGGCATTAAGACGTATTTTTCATAACGCCCACCCATCATACGTCGCAAGGTAATCGGTTCTAGTCGATATTCTTTTGCAATAAAGCTTGGACTTAAGCGCGGCAAGCGTAATTTATCAGTCACACCTCGTGGCACACTGCGAAAGGCGAGTGAGTGAAAAGTACGACAATCTACATTACGATGAAATTTGTTTTGTGCTTCACCAGCAATTGCTTTGTTAAATGCTAGGTACATACCACGCCGTTCAGGCATGGCATCGCTAATCATTTGTAATGTAGTAGTTTTACCTGTACCCGCATAGGCAATCACTTTAAATGATTGCCCAAGACGTCCATTATCTATGGCAATTGCTTGCTCATAGGTGGCTTTAGGTTTTTCGATATTCGACACTGAGTGATTTTAAACCTTGTTGCGGTTAGCTTTTTCAACTAAACCAGATAAACCCTGACGACGAGCTAATTCGTCAATAATAAGTTGTGGATTAAGATCGAAATAACCCAACATGACAATGCTGTGGAACCACAAATCGGCAGTTTCATAAATCAAGTCATTTAAATTGCTTTCTGTATTTTGAGCAGCGTAGTCTTTTGCAGCAATAATAGTTTCTACGCTTTCTTCGCCAACTTTTTCTAAGATTTTATTAATGCCTTTTTTGTAGAGGCTTGCAACATATGAAGTGTCTGCTTCTGCTTGCTTGCGCTCTTGCATTAATTGCCCTAAGTGAGCAAGCACATCAACTTGTTCAGTGGTATGAGCGTGATCGTGGCTTTCAGTTTTAGCTTTGTCACCATAAATTGCAGTAGGGTCTTTTAATTGTGCATCGACAATTTCCCAACCCTGTGGGGTAAGTTTACGGTAGAAACAAGACTCACGACCTGTATGACACGCGATACCACCGTGTTGTTCAATTTGTAGAATAATTACATCGGCGTCGCAGTCCAAACGAATTTCATAAACTGTTTGAAAATGGCCTGATTCTTCACCCTTGTGCCAGAGTTTTTGGCGAGAGCGAGAGAAGTATACAGCCTGATTTTTTTCTGCTGTGAGCGCAAGTGATTCACGGTTCATCCACGCTACCATCAAAATACGTCCGGTTTGATGATGTTGAGCAATGGCAGGGATAAGACCTTGTTCGTTAAATTTTACTTCATCGAGCCATTGCGTATTGTTCATGAGGAATCACCAAAAGTGTTATGTGAGTAAAAATGAACCGTAAAAACGGTGACTATAGTGTACGGTAAGAAAGCTGTGTTTAGGAATAATTCTTTCTATATTTCTATTTCATTTCAAAAGGAACAGCACCGAGTATTTAATGAGTAAATAATTGAACTTTGTAGTGTGGCAATTTTTTCCAATACAGATTAATGCATGGCGTGGTTTATTTGAAAATATAATTTAATACAACGGAGCAAATCATGTTCTCGACTAAGTTTTGGCCTTTATCTTCTCATTACCATGTCCATATGATGGACATTCCTCTTCCAAATAATTTTTCACCAAAGGCGCTAGAGCTTATAAATCAAGCAATTCGTATTAGTGATGCAATTAATAATATTCAACCTCTTAATCAAGAAAATCATGATGGCTTAATTAAAATAATGAAAGAAAAGCTGGCTTTTATATGCTTGAGATTGACACAAGAATTTAATGATGAGGACACAAAAAAATCATTAATGATGAGAGCAGAAATTTTGCAAGATGAAAAATTACAGAGTGAACTGTTACCAAGAATTGCTGCTCTTAATGAAAATGAGCTTCTTCAAGGCATAGGATATATGTCTACTTGGATAGGGAAATCAAAATCCCAGTATCATTCGGCATGGTTTGGAATTCCTAATAATGAGTTACAGAATATTTCAGACACTGTAGATAAATTGTTCAATAAAAACCTTGGCTGGCTAAAAAATACAATTAATGAGGACCTTATAGCACTACCATTTTGCTCTTATAAAATAGTTGATCTATTAGCAGTCGCTGGTGAGGCTAATGGTTACCCAAAACATTTTGCTTACTTATTTCCAGAAGATGAAGGCATTAAATATTCACCTGTTAAAAGAACAGTTGTATTTGCAAATACATATCTAACAATGTTTGAAAAATTTTCTCGTAAAGAGACGAAATTATTTGGGTGGGATAAAATAGAAATTCCTGATATTAGTATATGTTCTCGATATTTAATAGCATGGTTTCGGGGGCATGATTTAGGTCATTCTATTGTTCGTTCTTGTACGAGATTTGATCTGCTAAGTAAAATGGATCGATGGGGATCAATGGTAATTCAAGAATCTCTAGCAGATCTTTTTGGATTTTTAATGTGTACGACGGAACATACAAAACATGAACTTGATTTAGATAAAGAAATTTTAGGGAAAATTTACCTTTTAGAATTATTCCGTTATTTAAGAAGAGGAGCGTGCGATTTTCCTGATGCTGGCTCTGCTTATATCCAATTAAAGTATTTAATTGAAGAAAAAGTAATTGATATTTCTAATAATCATATAAATGTTAATCTTGATATTCTTATTCCTGCCTTTGAGAAGTTAGTAAAAGAGTTGAGTGAAACTGTTTTGAGTGATGATATTGAAAAGGGATTGATGTTCATTCAAAAATACTCTCCTCATCATAATAAAAAAGATGCTGAAGAAATTATAATCCGTCTTGGTAAAACAGTAGATGTAATTGAATATAGTCAGAGAGTTAAGGAGTGCGCTTAATGGAACCGTTTTCAAATGGTTTTCTTCTTAGTTTGTCACTCTGTTTAGATATTGGTATTGCTAATATTGCGATTATTAATTTAGCAATGCAACGTGGCTATTTTCAAGGACTTTGGCTAGGTATCGGAACCTGTGTCGGTGACCTGATTTATGCTGTTTTAGCCTTGGCGGGTATGAGTATTCTACTTCAATATGAACCAATAAGATGGTTATTATGGATTGGTGGTGGAGCAATACTCATTTGGTTTACTATCAAAATGCTAAAAGAAGCCTTACAAAAAAAACAAGAGATTCAACTACAAAAAGCTGTTAAAGAGGAGACTTCCTTTAAGTCTTTTGGTAAGGGAATGATATTAGCGATGTCTTCTCCTACAGCAATTTTATGGTTTGCTACCGTAGGTGGAGCACTCATTTCTAGAATGGGAAACAATGGTTCTTTTGCAGTCTCATGGTTTCTGGTAGGTTTTTTTATAGCAGGTATATTCTGGGCTGCAGTACTATCTGGTGTTGGTGGCTTTGGCAGTAAGATATTAGGCAAAAATATTTTAAAGTATTCTTATATTGCTTCTGCTGTGATTTTTGCTTATTTCTCATTTTATGTGATTTATTCAGGTTATAAAGAATTTATTCTTTCCTGAGTTAATTTGTGTCAAATAATGGTGGGGGGTTAGCCCCATCGTTTTTCTAAAAGCATGAATAAAATGGCTTTGATCATAAAAACCAAGGCTCATGGCGGCTTCTACAGAATTCATATTGTTTCTTAGTAAGTTTCTTGCTGCATTTAGGCGTAGTTGCATGTGATATTGCAGTGGTGGCATTCCAACATGTTGTTTAAATGCACGCACGAAATAATATTTGCTTAAACCACTCATGTGAGCAAGTTCATCGAGTGACAGCTTTGCCGTCAAATGCGCGCGCATATATTCTTGAATAAATAATACTGCCGATTTGGCTTGAGCATCGAGATAAATTTTGTCTTCAACAAGTTGGCCTAAAAGCAATAATAACTGTTGTTCTTTATTAAAAGGTGAGTCATCTTTTTGATTAAATGAAATAATGGCATTGAATAACTCAGTATTTTTTATAATTCCTTCTTTTAATACTGGAGCAGTATTACTGCTATAGATATTATTTTCAGATACAAAAGCACGTAGTGCGCACTGGGGAAGATGAATACTAAAAAATTCAACTTGATTGTTACTAAATCGAGAAGATTGTATTGATGTAGGATTATATATAGTAACTTGTTTTGCTTTTACAGAATCTTGTTTGCCATTTAGCCAAATTTCTTCAATTCCTGAAATATTAGCGCTAATTACATATTCATCATGCACATGACGTGGATAGGCATCATTGCAAGCAATTGTGCGAGAACATTCTATCTGATTGATGCTAAACCATTCCGATGAAATAAGCACTTGGCATTCTCTTAATCTGATGCATATGAACTGAATAAATCATATACATCATTTATTTTCAAGTCTTAAAAAAACTTGAATAAATTAAGAACCTTTTTAATTATTTTAATATACGCCAAAGCGCTAATAAACTGCTTAGCACAATTAAAATAATAGAAACAAACCAAGGGCTAATAATCGCGATGGTGAGCAAAATCAGCATGGTACTGCCAAATATCCAACTGCGGCGTTGTTGATGTTCCATTTGCAAACGAAGTTGCTGCATTTCGCGTAACTGACGGTCTTGCCAAGCAGACTGATTTTTTAAACCATTTAAACTATCAACAATTAAGCTTGGGAAATCTTGGGCACCTAAAAGCAGGTCAGGTAGTTGCTGTCCTAACTCTTTTATATTTTTGACTGGGTTCATGTTGGCTTTGACCCATTCTGTCAAAATTGGTTTTGCCAATTTCCAGATGTCGAGCTGCGGGTAAAGATCGGTTCCTAGGCCTTCGACATGCACTAAAGTTTTGAGTAGCAGCATGAGCTGTGGTGGAATCTCTAAATGGAAGCGACGGGCAATGTCCATCACTTGAATTAAGATGCCCGCAAAATCAAGTTGATCCATTGGTTTAGAAACCATTGGCCCAACTGTACGACGCATTTCACGAGATAACGCATCTTGATCAGTTCCCGGTGGAATCCAGCCAGCTTGATGCACAATTTGAATGAGCTGCATAAAGTTGCTGTTCATTACAGCAAGCAACATGCGGGCAATGGTCATCTGGTCATGCTTAGATAACTCACCCATAATTGCACAGTCGAGTGCAATAAAGCGTGGATTGCTTGGGTTAATTGTTTCTACAAAGACATTGCCGGGATGCATGTCAGCATGGAAAAAGTTATCGCGGAATACTTGCGTAAAGAAAATGGTTAATCCTTTTTCTGCAAGTTGTGCGCGGTCCATGCCAAGACGATCAAAGGTTGCCGTATCTGAAATAGGCACACCAGTAATACGTTCAGCCACCATGACATCTTTGGTGTCCATGTAGACTTCAGGCACGTACATCATGGTTGAGCCAGTAAAGTAATGGCGCATACGACGAGTGTTGTCTGCTTCGATACTCAAGTCCAGCTCATTTAAAATAATCTGGCGGTAGTCTTGAATAATTTCAGAGAGATGTAAGGCACGAGCAGCTTCAAGGCGACTTTCTAGTGTGTTGCCTAACCATGCCAAAATCTCAAAGTCTTGCAAAATTTGATTACGAATGTCGGGGCGAGTCACTTTAACAACGACTTCTCGACCATCGTGCAAAGCAGCAGTATGAACTTGTGCAATTGAAGCAGCCGCTAATGGCTGATCATCAAATCGTGCAAACAAGGTATTTACGTCAGCTTTTAATGATTCTTGAATACGTTGTTTGGCAACATTGCTATCAAAAGGTTTGACTTGATCTTGAAGTAAGACCAATTGAGCGAGTATTTCAGGTGGAATTAAATCACGTCGAGTTGACAATAATTGTCCAAGTTTGATTGCAAGTGGACCCATCTCTTCTAAAGCTTCTTTAAGCTTTAAAGGATTTTTACGTTCGCGACTCGACCATGCAGCAGGATGCATTTTAATAACACTTAATGCACGCTGAGCTTTAACAGGTAATTCATCCGCAGGGAATAACGTATCGAGTCTATAGTGCGCTGCAATACGCCAAAGTTCGAGTAAACGTGAAACGTGCGGAATCATATACAGTCTTACCTAGTCTTGAGTGGGTTGTAGTTGTGCATTGAGCTGCTGCAATTTAGCTTCTAGACGGTCAATATCTTGATTAAGCTTACGCGTAGCTTGATTTAAATTGTCCATTTCCCAACGTGGGGCAAATAAACCGCTGTCTTCTTTTAAAGCATCTTCAGCAAAAAATAGATGGCTTTGAAGAGAACGTTTTAAATGCTTTGGTGCAAGTTGAATCTTGCCAATTTCATGAGCGAGTTGAGGACCAACCCATTTTGATAAATGCGCAGCTAAATCAGGTTCAGCTTGCTGCATAATTTTTTGAATATCTTGTAATAGGTGATAGTCACCTTCTAGCGGGATATTACCAATCTGGTCTGGATCACTCACCAATAGTTTGATGAGTTCAACCACATCTTTAACATGCAAAGTTGCTGTTGCTTCAGAAATTTTGAATTGCGGATCAAAAGGGCGTTGTTCAAAAATAGAAGGTTTTTCGCTATGCCCAGTTGCAGTAGGTTCAAGACGTACTTTTTCTTGGTCAAAGAATACATCGACAGAAAGCTGCGGGTTATCAATCACAACACGCAACATTTTGCCCTGTAACTGATTGAGCTGAATGCGGGTTAATGCATCCAGATCGATCAGATGATGAATGATACGTTCGACTGCACCGAGTGCCAGAATCGACCACATATCGCTATACCTTACAGTTTGAAGCCACGGTGAACGGCAACGATACCAGCAGTTAAGTTGTGATAGTCACAGTTCTGGAAACCAGCATTTTCCATCATACCTTTTAAAGTACGTTGGTCTGGATGCATACGAATTGATTCAGCCAAGTACTTATAGCTTTCTGAGTCATTGGCAACCAATTTACCCATAATCGGTAAAGCAGTGAATGAATAAAGGTCATAAAGTTTTGAGAATGGCTCAAATACAGGTTTAGAGAATTCAAGAATCAGTAAACGACCACCTGGCTTAAGTACACGGAACATAGAAGCAAGTGCTGCATCTTTATCAGTTACGTTACGTAAACCAAAGCTAATAGTGACAAGGTCAAAGCTGTTGTCTGCAAATGGCTCTAATGTTTCTGCATTGGCAAGAACGAAATCGACATTGGTACAGCCTGCATCGATCAGACGGTCACGACCAACATTCAGCATAGATTCGTTAATGTCGGAAAGTACCACATGACCTTGCGGACCTACTTCACGGCTAAATACTTTTGCTAAGTCACCTGTACCGCCAGCAATGTCTAATACGTGTTGACCACGGCGAACACCAGACATATTAATTGCAAAGCGCTTCCATAGACGGTGGATACCAAATGACATCAAGTCATTCATCAAGTCATATTTGCTTGCAACCGAGTGGAAAACTTCAGCAACTTTTTGCGCTTTATCTTCAGTTCTAACTGTTGAGTAACCAAAGTGTGTTGTTTCACCAACGTTACCAGTGTTACCTGCGCCACGTGGTAAATTATATTTAGGTATAGAACCACTAACAGGTGTATCTGTTAGCGTTTGCTGTAAAGATTGTTGTTGCCCTTGAGGTGTACCTTGCGGTAAAGGTGAGCTTAGGAATGGGCTAACTTTGTCTGAACTTTGTGCCTGCTCAGTTGGAGATGTTGGCTTTTGGTTTTCGTTAGACATATTGTCTCTCCTAGACTCAAACTCAAGTGAAACGGAATAAGTTCTGCATGATGACAGATTTTGTCTATTTTTACAGGCATCATCATGCAAATATAATGAATAAAATCTCAACTTCGTGAGGTTGAGTTTTTCTATGTGCCGACCTTATCACACTCTAAACGGATTCGGATGCCCTGAATGTACATTTTCAACAATTTGGCGTTCTTTTTCCGTAAAAGTCTTGATAAAGCTCTCGGCAGATTTTAACGGTTTCATCGCACTAAAACCATCTTGAATAAAATCATACATCAATTCGAAATGATATTTTTGAGCAATTCCTTTACACATTTTAAATGCAGTGAACATCATAAATGAACGCATGTATTTATCTAAAGCGATCCCTAGATCGTCAAGAAGAGCAAGTTGTTGATAACGGGCTTCTGCTTGATCAAGCTTGATTAAGGTTAAGCGCATGATCTCGTCGGTGAGTACGGTATCTGCTGGGTAGTCTGCGAGAAGTTGCATGGCCACTTGCTCATCAAGTTGAGTCGCAAGCACAGCCAAACTTACCGATTTAGTTCCGGTTTTAATCGCATTTTCAGGCAATACTTTTTCGGCTTTATGGGCATATTTCAATAGACGTTCAATTTGTGCAGCAAGTGCATCGAACTCTGGGCCACCATATAAACGGTTTAAAAAATATTCTGACATGAGCTTATGCTCTGGCAAATTAAAAAAGTCATGATGGGTATCTTTCATCCGCTCTTTTAGCCATGTTTGTACATCTTGCAAACGTTGGGCAAGCACAGGATTATCATGATAATTAAATGTTTTATATTGTTGTAAAAGATCATCAAAAGCAGCGAGTTTAGACATGTAAGGCTCTAATATTGGGCTATTTACAAAAAATCATAAGAGGCATTGTAACCTTCTACTATGGCGAGTAGATGTAAAAAAAATGATTTATGCGTCAATTTTTAAGTGAAATCTTGCCGCAATGACATAATTTGTATAGCAATTCATCATTTAAGCGCATAAGTTAAAGATCATCGAAATTAAACAATAAAAGATTAGAGCAGTGGACCATGAGTGAACAACAGCCAAAATTTGAAATTCGAGATAAAGAACAGCTTTCAGTCGATTTGATTGAAGCACAATATGCTTTAAAAGATAGTCGAGGTAAGCCTAATGCTAAAAGTACATTGATATTAATGAGTGGTATTGAGCTTGCTGGAAAGGGGGAGGCAGTTAAGCAGCTTCGCGAATGGTTAGATCCGAGATATTTGCGGGTAAAAGCAGATGCGCCACGTATGCTCACCGATACAGAAGCATTTTGGCAGTTTTATTCAGAATTTATTCCAACTGAAGGCCAAATTGTGGTGATGTTTGGCAATTGGTATAGCGACTTGCTTGTCACAGCAACTCATGTTGCAGAGCCTTTGGATGAAGCACGGTTTGATGCATATGTTGAAAATATGCGTTCATTTGAGCAAGACTTAAAAAATAATTATGTCGATGTGATTAAAGTCTGGTTTGATCTTTCTTGGAAATCATTGCAAAAACGGTTAGATAAAATAGACCCTTCTGAACAGCACTGGCATAAACTCCACGGCTTAGACTGGCGTAATAAAAAACAATATGACACTTTGCAAAATTTACGCCGCCGTTTTACCGATGATTGGTACATTATTGATGGGGAAGATGAAACACAGCGTGATCAGTTTTTTGCCCAATATCTTTTGCAAAATATGCGTGATTTACCTGAGCATGAAAGTGAAGTCAAAGGAAAATGGCAGCAAGCAAAGATTCCTGAAAGTTTGTTAAAACCTGCTCAGGAACAGCTTGATAAAGCCGAATATAAAAAAGAGCTCGATAAACTGAGCAAAAGAATTGCAGATAGCATGCGCTTTGATAAACGAAATGTGGTGATTGCATTTGAAGGAATGGATGCCGCAGGTAAAGGTGGTGCCATTAAACGAATTGTTAAAAATTTAGATCCGCGTGAATATGAAATTCACTGTATTGGAGCCCCTGAACGTTTTGAAGCGAGACATCCTTATTTATGGCGTTTCTGGAACCGTATTAATGAAGCTGAAAAAATTACGATTTTTGACCGGACATGGTATGGTCGCGTACTCGTTGAGCGAGTTGAAGAGTTTGCGTCACCTTTAGAGTGGCAAAGGGCATATGATGAGATTAACCGCTTTGAAAAAGATTTGTTTGATAGTCAAACCATTGTAGTGAAAATTTGGCTAGCGATTAGTAAAGATGAGCAAGAGCAGCGTTTTAAAGCCAGAGAAGAGACACCGCATAAACGCTTTAAAATTACCGCAGAAGACTGGCGTAATCGTGATAAATGGGATGATTATTTAAAAGCGGCGGCAGATATGTTTGAACGAACGAGCACTGAGTATGCACCTTGGCATGTTGTTGCGACTGATGACAAATATACAGCTCGGTTAGAGGTATTAAGAGCGATTTTAAAACAGTTAAAGGCAGACTAAGGTCTCCTTTAACTGTTTAAATATTACTGTTTATTTGATTATGCAAGTTGATCCTTCATTGATGGGGATTCTATAGCAAGAGTTTTCCGATTGCGAAATACAATAAGCGTTGCAATTAAACTAATGATTGCGGCAAACATTAACCAGAAAGCAGGCATACTTTTGCTGCCAGATTCTTGTACAAGATATGTGGCAATCATAGGCGTTAACCCACCAAATATAGAAGTGGCAAGACTGTACGCTACAGAGAACCCAGCAATTCTTACAGAGCTTGGCATCATTTCAGTGAGGGAAACGACCAATGCGCCGTTATAGAAACTATAGAGCAGAGATAGCCAAAGTAGTGAAATTAACATGTGTGCCAAACTAATGTTTTGAGTCAGCCAGCTTAATAGCGGATAAGCACTTATAAAAATTAAAACTGTTGTGGTAATCAATAATGGTTTTCGACCAATTTTATCTGATAAATAACCACCTATAGGTAATAAAATAAAGTTACTTGCCCCGACCATTACCGTTGCAAATAAGCTTTCTGCAGTTGTTAAATGTAGAACTTCTTTTCCATAAGTTGGGGTGTAAACTGTAATGAAATAGAACATGGTTGTAGTTGTTGCAACCATACACATTCCAACGACTACAATTTTCCAATTCGCTGCAAGCGTTGACATAATTTGTTTAGTAGTTGGATGCTCTTTTCGAGAGGCAAAAGCTTCGGTTTCGGCTAAAGATTTACGTAACCAGAATATAAACGGAATAATTGCACAACCGACAAAAAATGGAATACGCCAAGCCCAAGCATCAACTTGCGCTTTCGTAAACGCTAAGCTGACTAAATAGCCTAATGTGGCAGCAAAAATTACAGCAACTTGTTGGCTAGCAGATTGCCAACTGGTAATAAACCCACGGTTATGTGGTTCAGCAATTTCAGATAAATAAACGGAGACACCACCTAGCTCAACTCCAGCTGAGAAACCTTGGGCTAGACGACCAACAAATATTAAGACAGTGGCTGCAAAGCCGATGGTGGCATATCCCGGTGTTAATGCAATTAACAAGGAACCAAGTGCCATAATACTTAAGGTGACCATTAATCCTTTTCGGCGGCCAATTCGATCGACATATGGGCCTAAGACGAGTGCGCCAATTGGTCGCATCAAAAAGCTAACGGCAAATACCAAAAAAGTTTTCATTAGTGCGGCATAGCTGCTATCAGAATGAAAAAAAGTTTCACCTATCGCTTTTGCATATAGACCGAAGAGGAAAAAGTCATATTGTTCTAGGAAGTTACCACTGGTTACATTAAAAATGGCACGTAAACGGGATGTTGATTGTCCATATTCCACAATGACTCTCCGTATTTCATTTGGCATTGTAGATTGAAGAATAGACTTTTAAACTTTAGTAAAACTTAAAAAAATAAGTGAAGATTAAAGTTTTGAACATATCTTTTGTTTTATTGTGTAAATTTTAAAAGCAAAAAATAAGGCACAGTCACGTGCCTTAAAAAATTACGATAGGATTGTATTAACTCTCAAGTACTGTTGAGTTGATTCCCTTTTGTTGAATGCGTTTAGCAAGGTTGTAGCTATCATTTAGATGAGTTTGGGCTATTTTTTTCATCATAAAATAACCTAAACTTGCTGCAACAATTTGTCCGCCTAATGGTATAAATTTTGTCACTTGTTTGGTTACGATTTTGCCAAAGAAACCATTAAAGGTTTTTTTAACGGTTGTACGCGCGACCATAAAACCTGAAAATTGAAAGCCACGTTTACGCAATTCATCCCAATGAATAGTTTTTGTTTTTGGATCATAGACGCTGACATGTTCAGGTGCTAAGCCAAAGCGAGCATTAATATCGGGAATAAGCTGTGTCAAAATTCCCAAATCTACGACCACGTCAAAAAAAGGAATCGGTACAATTGCTGCACCAGCAGACACGTAAGCTCTTTTCTGAATGAGATCGTGGCACTCATCGCGAATTTGTTCCAGATTTAGGCTAGGATCAATATAGTCAGGAATGTTATCAATTTTCATAATGTTTACCTGTAATGGGTTCCTTAATGGTGCCTTCCAAACACAAGGCAAGTGACACCTAAAGTTAGATTATGCTGTGTTTAAACCAACGTGACATAGTCAGATTCAGTTGTATAGTAATGAATGTTTATGATTTTGTGCATAAATTATGCGAGTAGGGTATGAAATAAATGGGCATCCATGTTATTCAAAGTCAACGTATTGATGTGTTGTTGCAGGGCGTACTCGCATCTACGTCCCAACCTTCTACGCATCCTTTACAGGTTTTGAAAGCCCAGCATTTTATTGTACCTAGTCCTGCAGTTGAGCAGTGGCTGATACAAAAACTTGCAGAACAACAAGGAATGACGGCCAATTACCAGTTCCATCAACGAGTTCGCGGTTTTCAGTGGTACGCCTATCAACAGGTTCTTACTGCGCATAAAGAACAGGTTCGTAAAGCGAATATTCCACGCCTGATTTTTAAATGGCGTGTACATCAAGCCTTACAAGAATTTATTCAGCCTGATGAAATGAGTATAGATGGCTCTCATCCATTACATTCTATTGTTCAGCGTATTTACGACAGCGCAGATCGGCTGGAACAAGGTATTGAGAAGCAGCTAAAAAAACAAAAAATGTTGTATTGGGTGGCTGAGCAGGTTGCCGATTTATTTAGTAACTACATGGTTTATCGGGGACAGTGCCAACGTGGGTGTGAAAATACCTGTACTTGTCCAAATAACTGGTTAGCAGCGTGGGGACAAGGCCGAGCACTCGATATCGAAAAGTATATTGCGCAGAAAGATAAAGAAATTTCTGCTTTTACTTTGCAGCAAACACAAGAGTTAGAACGTTGGCAGCGCTGGTTATGGCAGCAGCACTTTCATGATGATTTTATGCAAATGCAGCAAATTGACGAGCTGTTTTGGCAGGAATTAGACCATCCTGAGCGTCAGAAGAAGGCATTATCTCGTTTGCCAGAGCAAATTGTCGTTTTTACTTTGCTAGATTTACCGCCTAGCCAGCTTCAATTTTTGCGCCGTTTAGGGCAATACATTGATGTTTTGATTTTGCACTATAACCCTTCACAGGAATATTGGGCCGATAGTGTCGATCCGCTGTGGAAACAGCGTTATGACTTAGGTGTGAAAGAGCGTTTTATAGCGAAAAATCCTCAAGCGACCGATGCTGAAATTGCCGATTTTTTTGATAAATTTACGCTTAACTTTAATGCTGAGGCGCGTGAGTCGAGACATCCACTTTTAACAAGACTGGGCAAACAAGCCCGCGACCACTTCTCATTACTTTCGAACTTGTCTACTGGTGAGGAAGGTAAATGGGTCGACGCCTTTGTAGATGATTTTCCTGAAAGTTTACTTGGCAAAGTTCAGTCAGATATTTTGCATTTGGTGGAACCACAGCCTAAGCAATATGAACTCGCATCGAATGATGACTCTATCCAGATTCATGTTTGCCACTCAACATTGCGCCAACTTGAAGTATTGAAAGAGCAGTTGATTGGCTGGTTGGCTAAACCGCATGAACAGCCGCGTCGTCCAAATGATATTCTGGTTTTAGTGCCTAATTTGGCAGAAGTTGAGCCTTTAATACGAAGTGTTTTTCCAGCTACGGCAACCGAGCAAGGTGTGCATTTACCCGTAAAAATTGCAGGTATTGCCTCACTTGATGCACTCAATGCATGGCGTGCCGTGATTGGGCGTATTCACCTTATGCAAGGACGATTTAGCTTTGATGATTTCGCTGATTGGCTTGGTTTACATGCGACGCAGCAGCGCTATGCTCTTGAATATGCTCAAGTAGAGCGAGTTTTGGCATTACTGGCCGATGCAGGGTTTAAACGTGGTCTTGATGCAGAGCATCTAAAACGTAGCTTATGTGACGGCGATGATGATTATCGGTATAGTTTTAAATTTGCTTTAGAGCGGTTAGCACTCGGCATTGCAATTCCTGAACATGCTACGTTTAATCAGGTACTTAGTTACGCCAAGGTTCAACCAGGCGATTTTGAGCTGATTGGTACACTCATTCAGATTTACCAAGATTTAAATGAGCGCCGTGACTGGCTCATTATGCATGAGCAAAGAAAAGTACATACAGTAGAATACTGGCTGCAAGTGTTGTCGCAAGATATAGTCGAGTTTGAACAGGCTGGTGTGGCTGCTTTAAAAACTGCTCGGGAAATTGTGAAAAAACAAGAGCGTATGTTAACGCTTGCGAGTTACTATGCCGAGGCAGAAACAGGCACCTTACGTAAAATCACCTTGCCTTTGCCTTATATCCTCGATGAGATTCAGCGAACTTTAGAAAACCAGACGGCACAAGCTGAACCAACTGGACAGATTACCTTTGCTCAGATTGGACAAATTCGTCCCTTACCTTATCGCTTAATTGTGATGTTGAACCTTGATGCAGGGCAGTTTCCAAACCGTGATACCCACGTGCCATTTGATTTGATGGATGCTTTACGTCAACAACTAGGTGACCGTTCCCGCCTTGAGGATGACCAAGGCGCTTTTTTAGATGCCTTACTTGTAGCTCAAGAAAATCTATGGCTGTTTTATAACGGATTTGACGTCAATGACGGTGAAGTGAGAGACCCTTCAAGTATTCTTCAAGAGTTCCGTGAGCATCTTGCACTTATTGTAAAACCAGAGCCAAATACACCTGAGCGTGAAGTCATTGAAGGCATTGAAATTCCATCTCAATTAAAACAACTCTACCATTTACATTATTTACAGCCTTTTGACCCGAAGGGTTTTATGGCCGAGAACAGTTACATTCGTTACCAAGATCACTGGTTTAATGTGGCAATGCAAATTCAGCAAGCATCTGGTGTTCTTAAGCCTTGGGCGAATACATCTTATCCTTTAGAAATACCTGACATGCTGGTTTTAGATAGCCATCAGTGGATACAGGATGTGACTTTCCCTGCACGCCTTTATTTAAAAACTTTAGGTGTCGAAAATTTGGGAAGTGTGGGGGAGTTAGATCAGAACGAACCTTTGCTTTTAGATGGTTTAGGCCGTTATAGCATTCGACATTTTTTACAGCAAAACGAACAGCAGGCACAGCCTGAAGCTCTACTTGATCAGTTGCCTGTAGGCAAAGTTCAATATAGTGCTTGGCAACAAGGCGTTTTTGAACAGGAATGTTTGCTTGAACGTCTTCAGCATTATGCACTAGCCGTGACACAAACCACGCAGCGAGTCTGGCGAATTGCCAAACAGCTGCATATGAATATTACGGTGCCAAAATCTGAAACTCAGGATTGGGTCAGCATGGAAGCATCAAGTGCTCGTGCAAAAAGACGTGCAAAAGTCTGGTTAGAGTACCTGCTTTGGTTGGCCTATTTAAATGAGGGACGTGCAGGAGCTGAAAGACGCCGTATAGTGGTTTTTAGTGATCAAACCGTAATCTGTAAAGGTATTAGTTCGGAGCAAGCTCGGCACTATTTACAACCGTGGTTTAAGATCTGGCGTTATGCTCAACAGCAACCACTGGTGCTACCAGCAGCTTTAATGCTAAAGCCTCTGGAAAAAGCCAAGGCATATCAGTGGGAAGTATCAAATCAGACAGAAAAAATAAAACTGGATGAGAAGAGCTATACCGAGCTGTTAAAATACTGGAATGAAACTGGGTCATTTACCGCTATCGATATGACTCAAAATGAAGCGTGTAAGTTACATAAGGACTGGCGTTTTATTTTGCAAGAACAAGATGCACAAGCATTGCTTCAACAAGCTTGTGATGAGTTTGCATATGATTTGTATCATCCGGTTTTTCAATTTCAATATTCGGAGTAAGGCATGAACTCAAGAGTACAGGTGTCTTATCAACCTATTACTGATATTGAATTTAGCGGATTGCACTTAATTGAAGCTTCGGCGGGTACCGGGAAAACCTATACACTGTCGAGTTTGATGGTACGTATTTTCCTTGAGAAATATTTACCGCGCCAAGTCATTGCGACCACGTTTACCCGTGCTGCTGCGGCCGAGTTGAAAAGCCGAATTCGTGCACGTCTGGTCGAAACCTACCGTTATTTAGATACTAAGCGGAGTCTGACTGAAAAAGAGATTCTTTTACAGGCTGAGCTTGAATCTGACTTATTACTGCAACATGTTCTCAAGCATTTTGCGACACGTATTGCCTACGCCTGTGAACGTTTAAAGCTTGTCATCGATCAGCTAGATGAGTTGTTTGTTGGAACACTCGATAGCTTTAGCCAAAAGCTATTACGTGAGTTTGCTTTTGAGAGCGGCAAAATTGAACGTGCTCAAATTACCGATGATGCTAAAGCCTATAGCCGCCAACTGATTCATGATGTACTACGTGAATGGATACAGTCTCAGCCTCAAACTGTGATTGATGCGTTGTATCTGGCAGGTGAGTTAAAAAGTGTCGACAGTTTTGTCAAACTGGTCGAAGACTCACTAAATTTTAGTTCGGCTCATTTTAAACTTCCCGAAAAGCCTACCATTGAATTTGAACAGCTTGCTCAGCTCAAACAGTTGGCAACAGAAATTGATATCAGCCTTTTAGAACCGTATTACTCGCTTGATGGTGAACACTATAAACATGTAAGCGGCACAGTATTTCGTAATGGGGCGTTTAATAAATTATTTAGCGAGTATTTACCGCAGCTTTTGCAAGTTCTCACCCAAAGCGACAGTATTTTAGTTTTTGATGGATCTTTGGCAGCACAACGAGAACTTATTTTTAAGTTTTTAGGCCAACTTGCCGATCAGAAAGTTTTTAAGAAATGTCCTGCCGAAATTTCAGATGGATTCTATCAACATCCTTGTATTCAGCAGATTCAGCAGTTATTTGGTGTGCTGAAAAACTACGCTGAACAGTTCGATCAGCTTCATATTTATTTAAAAGCCTATTTGTGTGTAGAAGTTAAGAAACGTTTACCTCAGATTTTACAAAATAAGGGTGAGACGACTTTTTCTCAGCAAATTCGCACTTTGTCAGAAGCGCTAAAAGGTGAGCAGGGGCAGCGTTTTGCAGTATTTGTTCAGGCTCGATATCCCTTAATTTTAGTCGATGAATTTCAAGACACTAACCAAGACCAAGACGATATGCTCGCCAGCATTTGGCGCCATCCAGAGCGTTACCAAAAAGGTTGCATGATTATGGTAGGTGACCGTAAGCAGGCAATTTACGGTTTCCGTGGTGGGGATATGCTCACCTTCTTAAATGCCTACAAAGATATTCAGGCAAAGCATGGTCGCGAATATAAGTTAATTCATAACCATCGTTCAGTCGCTGACTTGGTTGAAGTGGTTGATGCCTTATTTCAAAGGCAAATCGACTTCGGTGAGCAAGTTCAATATGACCCGATTCGGGCAGGGACTCGACCTCACCCAGCTTTAGTCGATCAAAATCAGCCTAACCCGCACCCTTTACGTTGGCTTCTGCTAAAAGACAAGGAAACGGAAGCACAGCAAGTAGCATGGAAGATTCGGGATTTACTCAACCAGTCACATACTGGGCAGTTATATCTTCAAAAAGATACTCAGACCCAAGCTTTAAATGAAGATGATATTGCGGTCTTGTCACGCAATCATGATGGCCTTGATAGAGTTCAGTTTGAATTAGAACGTTTAGGAATACGCGTTAACCGACCATCAAAACGAAGTGTTTTTGATTGCACAATTGCTCAAGATGTTGGGGCCTTACTCACTGCGATTCTTCATCCTTACGATGAGGCAAAAGTGAAACGAGCTTTGATTAGTCGATTGTTTGCTATGGATCTAAAACAACTGTTGCAACTTGAGCAAACAGCTGAAGGTTTAAGCCAGTTTATGACAGGCTTTGATGCTATTCGGGAATTGTGGTCGGCTCAGGGTTTTTTAGTGGCATGGCAGCAATGTTTAAACCAATTTGGTATTTGGAAAAATCTGGTTGCTGTCCAGAGTAAAGATAATGAGCGTGTCGTGGTGAACTTGCGTCATTTGACCGAAATTTTAAGCCAACATAGCGAGAAATATCAGGGTGCGCAAAATCTCTATCATTGGTATCTCAAGCAATTACAATCGCCGCTTGACCGAGAGTGGGAGCTAGAGCGTAGATTGTCGAGTGAAGCTGGCGTACAGCTCATGACTATTCACCAGTCGAAAGGCCTTGAGTTTAAAATTGTCTTTTTGCTTAGGGCTGATAAGCCATTTCGGGAAAATAACAAAACACTCAATTTCTCAACTCAAGATGTCACTACGCCTGAATCTGCTCAAACCGTAACACAACGAGTTGTTGCGATTGCCGATAAAACGTATTTAAACGAAACCGAACTGAAGCAGCATGAAGAACGGGCTTTGGCGGAACAAAACCGCCTTTGGTACGTGGCTTTAACCCGGGCTAGTCATCGTGTTTATGCGCTCATGCAAGATACAGATGGCAAGTCTGTTTCAGGTTTGGCATTTTGGAAAAATAGAGCTGAACCTTTCCAGCACCGTTGTTGTACCGATGAAATGATTTTGGAGCAGCCACCTGCTGCCATGCATTTAAATCAACATATCAATATTATTGAGATACAGGCACAACACTTTCCTGACCAGCGCTTTTATTCGAGAGGCAAAACCAGTTTTAGTTATCTGGCACAGCATTTAAGACATAAAGTGGGTACAGATTTACTCGCGAGCCAGAATCATGAAGCTGTTTTAGCTGAAGATGAACTCGATCAGGTTATTTCTGTTGAAGTGACCGCAGCACAGCCAATTAGCTGGATCAAAAGCAACTTTCCTAGAGGAACACTTGCAGGTAATTTCTTACATGAAATTTTTGAACATATCGATTTTCAATGTGCAGATGAGTGGATAAGTGAAATACGTCGTCGTTTTAAAAATGACTATAGTAGTTTGTGGCAAGATTTATTAATCAAATACCAAGAAAGCTTTCCCGAAGAACAAGAAGCGGAATATTCGCTTTATCACGCTGTGGCGACATGGTTGCAAGAGATTCTAAATACGCCGTTATCTCAAGGTTTTCGTTTAAATCAGTTACAACCAGAGCACTATTTATCAGAGTGTCCTTTTTATTTGGCCCTGTCAGATCGTGTGTTAGCCATGAAACGTATTCAGCAGCTGTTTGCTGAATATGGTATGGAAATGCCTGAGTTATTAGAGGCTCGTTCCGCACGCTATTTAAATGGTTCGATAGACTTGGTTTATTTTGATGGGCAGCGTTATCACATTGCTGACTATAAGAGTAACTACTTGGGTGAAAACCTTGCCGATTACAGTGTAGAAAGTATTGCTCAAAGTATGTCTTTAGCCAGCTATTGGCTGCAAGCAGGCCTGTATTTGGTTGCGTTACATCGTTATTTAAAAGTCAAAATGCAAAATTATGATATTGAGCAACACCTAGGTGGGGCGACTTATCTTTACTTGCGTGGTATGAATGGCGAAGCTGAGCAAGGTTATTATTATTGGCAGCCAAGTACAGAATTTGTTCTACGACTTGATGCTATTTTAGGGTACTTTGCTGAGGATAAAATTGCATAAAAAATGCTGATAAATGATCTAATTTTAGAATTAACAAATACTTGGGGTGTGGATAATCCTGTCTATAACCATGTGGACAAGCGTGTGGAAAACTAGGTGGATAAGTGTGTGGACAATCTAAATAGCCCTGAACAAAGCGATTTAAGCTGGTTAACGACTTGGAGTACCTTTCTAAATCAAGCTCCGTTTACTGCACAGACACAAGCTCCAGAGGCAGCTTGTTTTTTGCAGCAGCTTATTGAAGCGAGCTTGCAAGGTGACAGTTGTATTGCGATTAGCCCAGAAGAAACAGAAATACTTGGTCAACTGGCGATATCCGCAGAACAAGCGATGACTCAAGTTGCCCCTTGTGTCCACGACGGGCAGGGGTTGGCATTATACCGATATTGGAACCTAGAGCAACGTCTAGCTGAGCAAATTCGTCGATTAAAGCAACAACCAATTCAACCAGTTTCGTGTGAAGAGCATTTAAACTTACTCACTGACCCACATCAGCAATCTGCTTTGCAAATGGTGACTCAGCAGAGCTTAAGTATCATTACAGGTGGGCCGGGGACAGGTAAGACGTATACGCTGGCTCGTATTATTGCTGTACTTAGCCAAGCTATCCCTCATATTCGTGTGGCGATGGCTGCTCCGACGGGTAAAGCTGCACAGCGTATGCAAGAAGCCTTACAAAACTCGTTTAACGACCCCAAGCTTCTTGAGTCAGGACTAGTTAGTGATGAGCTAAGAAACCAAAGTACCCAAACTATTCATCGCTTATTGGGTATGGGGCATAGTCAAACTCCACGTTTTAATCAAAAGCAGACTTTGCCTTATGACGTTATTGTGGTGGATGAGGCCTCTATGCTGGATTTAAATCTGGCAACGTTATTATTTGAAGCGGTGCCTGAGTCTTGCCGAATTATTTTGCTAGGCGATGCCAACCAGCTTGCTTCCGTAGACGTTGGAGCGGTACTTGCAGATTTACAGCAAATCGACGCTTTGTCTGAAAACCGTGTTCACCTTCAAACCAGCCGCCGTTTTGCAGAAGGTGCGTTAATTGGGCAAGTGGCACGATTTATTCAAATGCAAACCAGTCAAATCAATCATGAGCAGGTTTTGCAGCAATTTGAAATTGATATTGTTCAGGTTTCAGAGTTACGTTCAATTCCTTTAGAAGTTGATATGCCCGATGTGGTTCAGCTCGAATACTTACCTGAAGAGTCACCTATAGAGCTAGAAGCTTACTATCAAAAGTTGATGGTGGGTTTTCAAGGCTATGTGCAAAGCCTAAAAGCTTATTTACAAGATAATCGCTCAATTGAGCATATTGAAAATATCGTTAAGTCATTCGATGACTACCGTATTTTAACTGCTGTACGTCATGGACCATTTGGCTTACAGCAACTTAATCAATATGCCGAACGCTGGTTACAACAACAGCTGGGTATCGTGACTTTAGGAGGGTGGTATGTTGGTCGTCCAGTTATGATGACTTATAACGATTACCAACTTGGCATTTCAAATGGTGACATTGGTTTATGTTTTGAACACCGTACTCAGCCTCAACAGTTTGAAGTGTATTTTCCAAGTTTAAATAAATGGGTTGCTGCAAACAGACTACCTAAAAGTATTCAAAGTGCATTTGCCTTAACCATTCACAAATCGCAAGGCTCTGAATTTACACATACTGCTGTAGTTCTCGATCAGGCTGCCAAGAATTTGCTAAGCCAAGAACTTATTTACACTGCGATTACACGAGCGAAAAAGGTAGTGAGTCTTTTGGTTCACCCTGAGGCTTTATTACAATCTTTTACAGTTCGTACGACAAGAAGAAGCGGTTTAGTTGAAAAGGTTAATCGGTTAGTTCGTTAAGTCAAACTTAATATTTTGACCTTTGTAAGAAAAAGCTTACATAGATTCGAGATATTTGCTGCTAGAGAACACCCCCTGTTTTTGAGATTATAAACGCACAACGAGCTTGGCAAGGAATGTCGGGCAAAATCGCACAATAATAATAACTTAAGTCGAGAGACTGCGAACTTACAATGAAGTAGGTGAATAAAGAGGAAACTTACAGCCGCTAAGCCTTGTAGTTTTGGGAGAGACTACAGGGCTTTTTTATATTTTGAGTTTTTATCATGTCAAATAAATTAAATAAATCTTTATGTATTTCACACGATTTCTTGTCCTTATTATCAACAATTTAAACCAATCGTATTAATATATTTATTTGTAATATGATTCTTAAATAGTCATTTTTCCTGTGAATTGTTAAGTTAAATGTTATACAGAACCGTACGTTATTTAGCTGTTACAGGCAAACGCCAAATATTAGACAGACCTGTACGTTTTTGCTTACATGATGATAAGAAAAATACTACTTTTCTTCATAATTGGATATGAGAGAATACATCCCATAAGGAAATAGAAATAAAAACAACGGAAGTGAGTAAAACTAGAAGAAAGATGTATAAAGCATCTCACATATAAAAAATAAGAACAGCGATAAACACGATAAATAAGAACTACAGCGCCAAAAACCCAAGCAGAAATGCTTGGGTTTTTTATTTTATAGCTAGATTATTGCTATTTAAACTAGATCTGTTTCATGTGAGTCACTACCGAACAATGAACGACGTTGATCTCTAGGAATTCGAGGACATTGGCTAGAAATTTGATAGAGCAGATTTGCCAAAGCAGGCAGATGAGTACCTACTACGGATTTTCCAGTAGTCAACAGAGAAACGCTAATATCACGCTCTGGATCGGCCCAACATAAAATATTGGAAAAATCAAGATGACCAAAAGCTTGACCAGTCATTGGACCAAATAAACCTACCGGATTGCTACCGAGCATTGGACCTAATGCATAACGCATCGGGATTAATAAGGTTCGATCAATATTAACTCCTGTGGTCGGTAGAGTTGCTCTAAAAATTGTTTTCTCACTTAAAACTTGTTTGCCTTGATAGCTTCCACCACTCAAGAGCATTTCGAAAAAACGTCCAGCCTGTTCGGCACTCGTATAAATGTTACCGGCAGGACAAATCGTATCCATAAAGCGGCTGTCATTAGTGACATCTACAGCGAGTTGTAGACCACCGCCTAATACATGATTGAGATAATGGTCTGTCCCCAAGCGAGGATGTAAGCCTGTTGCACAATTGAGTGCGACTTTTGCACGATATTCTGGTTTCAAACCATAGTTAAAATAGGGCATACCCATTGGTTTTTCGATGGTCTCATGTACAAACTGACGAAGATCTTGTCCTGTGACCCGTTCAATAATTTCTCCCAAAATATAACCTGCAGTTACAGCATGATAGGCGAGGTGATTACCTGCAGGGGAAGCGGGTCTTGCTGCATATAGACGCTTTAAAATTTCATCTTTATCAAAAAGCAGTTCAGGAGTGACTTCGCCGTCTATATACGGGATGCCGCCACGATGCGCTAATAAATGAAAGATCGTCGCACGGCGCTTCCCATTTACACCATATTCTGGAATGTAATAACTGACAGGGTCGAGTAAGTTGATTTCACCTTTTTCATCTAAAAGATGAATCAACATGGCAGTAATCATTTTTGAGGCTGAAAATAAGCAAACAGGAGTGTCAGGCGTTGCAATGAGTGCATTATTTTGCAGACCTGCTGGAGAGTTCCCTTGAGCATAGCCGATGCTTCGATTTAATAAAATTTTCCCTTGTCTACGTAAACAAAAAGTAATGAGCGGATAGTTCCCGGTTTTATAGAGTGACTCAATACTTTTCCAGATCTTTTGAACCTGATGTTCATTCATTCCGCCCAGTTCGGCAGGCACTTCATCTTTGTGATGAATGACCGATCCAATATCGTCTGGTACCGGACAGGTATTAGTCGAAAATATTTTCACACGTCCCTCGCGCTTCTTTCTTTTTATTGAAGGCCAAGTGTGCAGGGTTGAGACGCTGATGTCAGTGTCTAAAATGACAGGTAACTGAAAACAATTTTGCAATCCATATATAGATACCTTAAAATAGGCGACTTGCTGTAGTGATGCACGGCAGTCAGTTGCGCTCAACTGATTCATATCATTTTATTTTTTAAGCATCTCGGAGAAATCGAATGGCTTTAACTAATGCAGACCGCGCAGAGATCATTGCTAAATTTGCTCGCGCTGAAAACGACACTGGTTCACCAGAAGTACAAGTAGCTTTATTGACTGCTCAAATCAATGATTTACAAGGTCACTTTAAAGCTCACAAACACGACCACCATAGCCGTCGCGGTTTGATCCGTATGGTTAACCAACGTCGTAAATTACTTGACTACTTAAATGGTAAAGACCACGAGCGTTACACTGCTTTGATCGGTGCTTTAGGTCTACGTCGTTAATTCGATTTTGCTTTGTTTTCGGTTTATCGCATGTTGCTATGCTTTGTTCCTGAAAAGAAAGTTTCGTCTAATCACCGTTAGGCGATTTATAGAAGGGGCGCTTGTGCGCTCCTTCTTTGCGTTTAATATTATTTAAAATTTTTGGTCTAGTGTGATGGCTTCTAAGCTTTGTCATTTATCTACCAATTGGTGTAGTCTGAATGCCAAACCTTAGGGGTCTCACTAGAATAAAATTAGGAAAATACAATACATGTCAATGTTTAACATCGTTCGTAAAGAATTCCAATTCGGTCAACATCAAGTCGTTTTAGAAACGGGTCGCGTTGCTCGTCAAGCGAATACAGTTTTAATCACAATGGGTGGTGTAACTGTTTTAGTTGCAGTTGTTGCTCAACCTAAAGCAAAAGCGGGTCAAGATTTTTTCCCGTTAACAGTTAACTATCAAGAAAAACAATATGCAGCGGGTCGTATCCCTGGTGGTTACGGTAAGCGTGAAGGTCGTGCGTCTGAAGCTGAAACTTTAATTTCACGTCTTATTGACCGCCCAATTCGTCCATTGTTCCCAGAAGGTTATTTCAACGAAATTCAAGTAACAGCAACAGTTGTTTCTTCTGACAAAACTATGGATGCTGATATCGCAGCAATGCTTGGTACATCAGCAGCATTGTCTATTGCTGGTACTCCTTTCCGTGGTCCAATTGGTGGCGCACGTGTTGGTTTAATTAACGGTGAATACGTTTTAAACCCGAATTTTGAACAACTTGCTCAATCTGACCTTGACCTTGTGGTTGCTGGTACAGAGTCTGCTGTATTAATGGTTGAGTCTGAAGCGAAAGAGCTTTCAGAAGACCAAATGCTTGGTGCTGTGCTTTTCGGTCATGACGAAATGCAAATCGCGATTCAAGCAATTAAAGAATTTGCTGCGGCTGCTGGTGCAGTTGAATCAACTTGGGTTGCTCCAACTAAAAATGAAGCACTTCTTGAGCAATTAAAAGCAGCTTTCGAAGCTAAAATTTCTGAAGCATATACAATTGCGGTTAAACAAGACCGTTATGCAGCACTTGATGCACTTTATGCAGAAGCTGTAGCTCAGTTCGTTCCTGAAAATGACGAAACTGGTATTGCTGACGAAGTAAACGAATTATTTGAAGACCTTAAATACCGCACAGTACGTGACAACATCTTGTCAGGTAAGCCACGTATTGATGGTCGTGATACTAAAACTGTTCGTGGTATCGACGTTCAAGTTGGTGTATTAGACCGTGCTCACGGTTCTGCATTATTTACACGTGGTGAAACTCAAGCGTTGGTAACAACAACTTTGGGTAATACTCGTGATGCGTTAATGGTTGATACGCTTTCTGGTACTAAAACTGACAACTTCATGTTGCACTACAACTTCCCTGCATACTCTGTAGGTGAAACAGGTCGTGAATCTGGTCCTAAACGTCGTGAAATTGGTCATGGTCGTTTAGCACGTCGTGGTGTTCAAGCAGTTCTTCCTGCTGCTGACCGCTTCCCGTACGTGATCCGTATTGTATCTGATATTACTGAATCTAACGGTTCATCTTCAATGGCTTCTGTATGTGGTGCATCATTATCACTTATGGATGCAGGTGTTCCACTTAAAGCGCCAGTTGCAGGTATCGCAATGGGCTTAGTGAAAGAAGGCGAGCGTTTTGCTGTACTTTCTGACATCTTGGGTGACGAAGACCACCTTGGCGACATGGACTTTAAAGTAGCAGGTTCTGCAAACGGTATTACTGCACTTCAAATGGACATCAAGATCGAAGGTATTACTGAAGAAATTATGGAAGTTGCATTAAACCAAGCATTTGCTGGTCGTATGCACATCCTTAATGAAATGAACAAAGTAATTTCACGCGCTCGTCCTGAAATTTCAATGCATGCTCCAACATTTGAAGTAATTACAATTAATCCGGACAAAATCCGTGACGTAATTGGTAAAGGTGGTGCAACTATCCGTCAAATTACTGAAGAAACTAAAGCTGCAATCGATATCGAAGATAACGGTACAGTTCGCGTATTTGGTGAAACTAAAGCTGCTGCTAAAGCTGCGATTGCAAAAATCCAAGCGATTACTGCTGAAGTTGAACCAGGTAAAATCTATGACGGTAAAGTTATCCGTATCGTAGAATTTGGTGCGTTCGTAAACATTATGCCTGGTACTGATGGTCTTCTTCATATTTCGCAAATCTCGAATGAGCGTATTGCGAACGTAACTGATGTTCTTAAAGAAGGTCAGGAAGTTAAAGTACAAGTTGCTGATGTTGACAACCGTGGTCGTATCAAATTGACTATGAAAGATATTGAGCAAGCATAATTGCTTAACTCACTAATAAAAAAGTCCGCTTGATGCGGGCTTTTTTTATGGCATGATGCAAGTAATACACAAACAGATCGACGTGGTATGCAGGTTTATTATTTTTATCGTCATCAAAAGGATGGCTATGTTTTTTTGAGCCGAGAAAAGCACACTGAACATGTTCTAGAGTTCTTCTGGATTGATAGTGTGAGATCTGATGTTGTTAACCATAATGAAGAATGGCAACAGAAAATTCAACAGCTTTCAGATGTCGCAATTAATGAATTTCATATGCGAGATATTGCCAATATTGAGCATCCTTGTGCCTTTGATACGCTTGAAGAATATGATCTGCTCATTTTCAAAAAGCTCGTGACACCTGATGATGAAATTAAAAATGGGGAAACTCACGAGAGTGTATTTGGCTTAGCCACCACGCCAATTAGTTTTATTTTTACGCCTAAAGTTCTGATTAGCGTACGTGAGCAGGGCAACAAGTCGATTGAAAATTATATTCAGCGTCTTGAAAATATTTTATGTAAAACCTTAGAAGAACAAAACAAAACCCGTAAGTTGCCTAATTCACCTGTAGATTTGTGTTTACGTCTGCTCAATAGCATGGTGGATGGTTATCTGGATATTCGTTCACCTTTAACTAGAAGGGTCGAGCACTGGCAACAACAACTATTACAGGGCAATCGCCGTTTTAAACAATGGCATCAACTGTTTCATGAAAATATGGCCTTTCAACAGGTCGAAAATTTATGCGAAGAGCAAATCGAAACCTTGCAAGAGTTTCGAGATGAAATTGTCGAAAACTATCATCATGTGATTGGTGAGCGGACACATAGTTCTCAAGATCTTCTGTTAGTTCGTTTGAATGATTTAATGAGTCATGTCGAACGTATTCAAAAGCATACTTTACGTTTACGTAGCGCTATTCAGTCGGCGATTGATTTGCATTTCTCAGCGATTGCGAACCAGACCAATGAAAATATGCGTATTCTTGCCATTATTACGGCCGTATTTGCACCGCTTACACTCTTAACAGGTATTTATGGAATGAACTTTGAGTTTATTCCAGGGCTTAAGTCGCCAGTGGGTTTCTGGATTATGCTCGGTGTCATGTTGCTCAGTACGGTTTTCTTGCTTTACTACTTCTATCGACAGCATTTGGTAGGGCGTGGCGAGAAAAGTGTTATTGATTTATTGGCTCAGCAGCATCGCCAAGAGCGTATGAATTTGTTCTGGTTTTTGGAATATGAACCGATTAAGCAGACTTTGAAGGAAGTGGAGAAGATTACTCGGTTGAAGTAATAGGAATTTTCAAAATCAGTAAAGTTGATTTGTTAGTACTGCCTCAAATTTAGGGATTAATTTGATACTTATTGCATAGGCATATCCTTACTTTTGACTGGGCAAAAGTAACAAAACCCCTTTCTTGGACTGACGGTACATCCATGTTACCGCAGCCCAAAAGGCGGCATCCATGCCGCCCATCACGTTAGCTCATACCTGTGTGAAAGATTATTTAGAAGAAAAAATCTTAATGAAAATGCTTCAACTGTTTTCTAAGTTGTTGCACTTCATCAATCAAATCTAACATCACCGCAACTGCTGCCAAACTTGCGTCAAAGTCACGTTGTAAACGATACGCTTTACGAGCACGAATGACATCTTCACCCATGAACTGATGTTTTTCAGGTGTACTTTCAATCACTAAAATGTCGTACTCAATAAGCTCTAAAATCCAGTCCGGGCTTTGACCACAGGCTTGGGCAAATTGTTGTAAGTCAAATGTAGATTGTTCATCAACGACTTCAGCACTAAAGGTGTGGCCGTCACATACAATTTCTCGATAATGGATGGTTGTCATGATCTTGCTCCCTAATGAGATGAACGAGGTTCGAATGAAGCAAAGGCTTCAGCCAATTGCTGATACGCTTCTTTTTCTTTTTCAGAATGTGCAGGCGGGAATACAATATTTAAAATTAAATAAAGATGGCCTGGCGTTTTATTTGGTATCCCTTTGTCTTTTAAACGTAGCTGTTGTCCTTGTTTTGCATTTTTAGGTAAATTGACATGTAATGGCCCAGCAGGTGTTTTTACTTCAATACCTTGACCTAATGCGGCCTCCCAAGGTGCTACATCTACAGTTAAATATACATCACTGCCTTCGACATGAACACGATCTGTGTCTTTATACTGAATCTCGATGTAAAGATCGCCGTTGGCACCACCATTGATACCACTTTGTCCTTGTCCGCTTAGGCGAATTTGTTGGCCTTCCTTCATGCCTTTCGGTATTTTCACCTGTAGGGTTTTACGTTGTACCTCAGGCTCACCATAGACATTCACAGTCGGAATTTGTAAGGTAATCTGTTGTGTTGATCCATGGTAGGCAATATCAAGATCAACCTCTATGCTGGCATGCTGATCTTCACCTCGGTAACTACGTTGTTGCCTTTGGTATTGTTGTTGCCCACCGCCAAAACCAGCACCAAAACGGCCGAACAAATCCTCGAAACCGCTAAAATCAGCTTGTTCACCACCGCCGCCCGTAAAGCCCTGACGATAAAAACGCGCGCCATCAAATCCACCTTGAGCTGCACCTTGACCAAAGTCATTAAAGCCCTGTGGGTGATCTAACATTTGGTCATATTCAGCTTTTTTTTCTGCATTGCTTAACGTGTCATAGGCAACGTTAATCGCCTGCATTTTTTCTTCTGCATCTTTTTCTTTGCTGATATCGGGGTGATATTTACGAGCTAATTTCCGATATGCTTTTTTAATTTCATCAGCAGAGGCTTCTCGTGTAACCCCTAATTCTTCATAATAATTTTTGGCCATAATGTTTTATCACGATGGTGTTGTTTATTTCATTATGAAACAATTTTTAAGGCTTTCAATGAGCTAGATTGTATAAGAGTTGTTCTCTTACAGAAATGGAGAGGCAAGGTGGAAGAGACATAATTCGATTAGGGTTATGCCTCTCAATCTTTACATAAAAGTCTGATATAAACCGTATAAGGCAATTAATAAAAGCAATAGGCCGCATAAGCCGAGTATTTTAGGATATAAGTGGCTGTTAGAAAGACGGCGGAAAAACACATACACTAAAGACAGGGTTAAAAAATCCAAAACAATCCATGTCAGGGTAAGAACAGTTAGACTGAAATTTAAGTTAGGTGAAATAGAGACAAACTGAGGAAAGAAAGCCGAAAAGAAAATAATATCTTTAGGATTTGAAATACCGACCAAAAAGCCTTTTTTAAAACCACCATTTTGGGCAGAAACGGTTTGTATTGCTTCTGGATGTGGAGCTTGAATCACTTCTTTAAGAATACTAAATCCTAAATAGCCAATATAGAGACAGCCTAAAACACGAATAATATTTAAATAGCTTTCATTAATACCGAGTACTCCTTTAAGTACGAGTACTGAAATAAAAATTAAAACCAGTGATGCGAGATTTGTACCAAAAATGGTTTCGAGTGCTTTTTTATAGCCGCCTTTAAGCCCAGCGCTTGCCACTAAAATCATGACTGGGCCAGGGGTAGCAATCATAATAATGACACTGAAAATAAAGAGAAAATAATCAAAATAATTCATGAAATATAAGCATCTTGTTTATTAGGCTATAAAGTAAGCTCATATTAACTGATTTAAAATAAGATGCTGAAAATTATCATCAAAAAACTATAGATAAATAAAAAGGCGGTTTGACCGCCTTTTTATGAGGTGAGTAATTAACTCAAATGTTCGCCAAATAAACCTAGTGCTTCTTCAGCAGTGAACTCATAACGGGTGTTACAGAACTGGCAATCCATTTGAATTGGGTTCTGAGCTTCCAGTGTTTCATGAACAGCATCAACACCAATTTGAAGTAATGCTTTAGCACAACGTTCTTTAGAACACGTACAGCCAAATTTTAAGTGTTCAACTTCTGGCAAGCGTACTTCTTCTTCGTTATAGAGACGATACAAAATTTCATTCGCTGAAAGCTCAGTCAGTTCTTCAGGCTTAAGCGTTTCAGTCAGCATAGTCAAACGCGGCCATAGGTCTTCATCAACCAGTTTTTGCTCTTCTTCATCATGACGAGGTAATAACTGAATGAGTAAACCACCAGAACGTTTAGCTGTACTTGCCAATACAATACGAGTTGGAATTTGAGCAGATAAATCATAATACTGCATCAAACAACCCGCTAGATTTGTCTGGTCAAGAGGTACGATCCCTTGATAACGCTCACCATGCTCAGGCTCGATGTTAATAAATAAAATTGGATTAACTAAAGCACCAAGGACTGTACTGCTGTCAGTTGCTTCAACAAAACGTGGATCTGTTTCGTAGTCTGCTAAAGCACGAACTTCACCTAAGTGATTACATTCAGCCATAGCCCATTTGAAAGAGCCGCTAGCCTGGATTTGCAAGCTGATACGGCCTTTGATTTTTAAAGTACTTGCAAGTAATGCAGTCGCGCTCAACATCTCGCCTAGTAGAATTTTAACCGCAGGCATGTAGTCGCGTTGAGCTAAAATAGTTTGTAATGCTTCTTCTAGATGAACTACTTCACCGCGAACAGGAAAGTCCTCTATATAAAAGCGTTGGCGTAAATCAGACATAATATTCTCCAGGGCCCTAAGCAGATTATAACAACTTCGGTTTAATCAAGCTTAGGGAATGCAGCGAAGCTGCAAGCAGGACAACGGCAACTTTTGTACCGATTGTCGCAATCATTTAGGCAATGTGAATAAGTCCTTAATATAGCCATTTTGCGAAATCTCAAGTTATTCTTCGTGATCTCGTGTAATGTCGATACGATTTGGTTGTAAATGACGCTTTAAGTTAACGTCATGTCTTGATGTGGCTTGCTGTGCATCGCTTTCAAATAGATGCTCAAGTTCAGCCAGCGCATTACGATGGGTTTCAAAAACCTTTTGTTCATCGGTATAAATGCTTTGCTGCTGTATGAGTAATTTCTCATCATAATCTCGAAAGATTTCGATATTATTATAAGCCTGTTCATCGGAAATACCGAGTTCGCGTAAAGCGCGATAAGCCATACCTAATGATGATAAATAGGTTTCACGCCAAATATGTTCAACACCTAAATCTCTTAGCAGGTGTACATGATGGCGGTCACGAGCGCGTGCTAATAGCTTTATGTTTGGATAGTTTAATCTCAGATGTCGTGCAACATTCATAGAGTCTTCGACATCATCAATTGCCAAAATAAATACTTGGGCTTTTTCAATGCCTGCCGAGCGAAGTAAATCAGGTTGCGTGACATCACCGTAATAGAGTTTACCGCCATATCGACGCACAAAGTCCACTTGATGAAGGTTGTTGTCGATCGCAGTAAAGCCTAAGTGCTGCAAGCGGGCAATACGTGCAATAATTTGTCCAAAGCGACCAAACCCAGCAATGATAATTGGATTATCTTGCTGAGGAATTTCATCATACTCAGGTGGACGTTCTTTATTAAACAAAGGAATGATTTTAGTTGCCATAATCCAGTAAATTACTGGTGTAAGGACCATCGACAACGTCACAATTAGCGTAACAGGCTCTAATAAAGCATCAGTTAAAACGTTTTCACTTTTCGCAAGACTTAAAATGACAAAAGCAAATTCACCACCTTGAGCCAAGCAAGTTCCAAGCAGTAGGCTATTGTTCCAACTGTATTTTTTATAGCGGGCAATGGCAGTTAATACGAGGGTTTTTATCACCAACAGACCGACCGCTCCACCAATAATGAGCCAAGGCATTTCAATCAGTAAAGACAGTTGCGTGGTCATGCCCACAGTCATAAAGAACAAACCAAGTAATAGTCCTTTAAATGGAGCAATACTTGCTTCAAGTTCATGACGGAATTCCGAGTCGGCTAAAAGTACGCCTGTGAGGAAAGCGCCTAGAGTGGTGCTAATTCCTAAAGTATCCATGAGTAGTACAACAGCAAGGATAATAAATAACCCTACTGCGGTAATCAGTTCAGTTGCACCACTTTTTGCAACGAAACGGAAAAATGGACGCATCACGTAACGACTAAATAGGAACAGACCACTGAATGTCGCGATGATGGCCGCAAAATAAGCAATACCATGATGAGTAGATTCGGTTCCTGCTAACAGTGGAATGACTGCCAATAAAGGAATCGCTGCAATATCTTGGAAAAGCAAAATTGAAAACGATTGCTGACCGTAGGTGGTGTTGAGCTGTTGTTTTTCGGTCAGTAGTTGTAATACAAAGGCTGTAGAAGACAGCGCAAGTGCAAAACCAATGACAAAGCTAGCAGCAAGTTGTTGCTGAAATAGTAGCAATACGGTGAGCATGAGAATTGCGCCCGTAATCACCACTTGTAAACTTCCCATCACGAAAATGGAATCACGCATTTCCCATAACCGTTGTGGACGTAACTCTAGTCCAATTAAGAACATAAGTAAGATTACGCCGAACTCAGCCAGTTCCATAATGGCTTCAGGGTCATGAGCAATATTTAAAACACTCGGGCCAAGAAGGATGCCCGTAAATAAATAACCTAAAACTGTTGCAATCCCTAAGCGTTTACCCAAAGGGACTAAAATCAGAGAAGCTCCAAGAAAAATTGTTGCTTGCAGTAGGAATGACATTCATTACCCCGAATGTATTGATCTTTTTAAGTGTAAAGCCAAAAAGGCTTCTTCACACCATCATATTCAAATCATCTAACTAAATTCTTGTGGGTCAACATCAATAGAGAGCCTAAGTTGATGCTGTCTTGGTGCATGAACCAACTGAGCCCACCATTGTCTTAAGTAAAAGTGCAGACGAGCACGGTCGGCAGACAAAATCACCATATGTGCGCGGTAACGTCCCGCTTTACGTTCCATTGGTGCTGGAATGGGTCCCCAGATATCAACAATATCACCTACAATTTGGCGAAGCTGTTCAGCAGCTTCATTTAAAAAATGCAAGGTATAGTCACGATCTTTCGACTCGGCACGAATTAAAACTGCATAACGATAAGGCGGCAGTAAAGCAACTTTTCGTTCAGCTAATGTTTGTTTCGCGACCGCCCGATAATCTTTTTCGATGAGTGTGGTGAGTAAAGGATGATCTGGCCTTAAAGTCTGTAAATAAACATGGCCTTTGTGTTCTCCACGACCTGCACGACCAGCCACTTGTACAATCAACTGTGCAGTACGTTCTGGCGCACGAATATCGACACTCAGTAAACCCGCATCAATATCTAAAATAGCAACCAAGGTCACATGTGGAAAATGGTGACCCTTTGCCAACATTTGAGTACCAAGCAAAATTGTGGGTTTGTTTTGATGAATACGATCATAGATTTTTTGCCAGCTACCGACACGACTTGTACTGTCACGGTCAACACGAATCACATCATAGTCTGGGAATAGTTCTTGTAAGTGTTCTTCAACCTTAGCTGTTCCGGCACCTAAAGTTTTTAAACTCTTCTGCTGACATTCAGGGCAGTGGTCTGGCAAGCGATGAACCGTGCCGCAGTGGTGACAATGCAAATAAGAATAAGGCTGAGTATGCAACGTAAAATGCGCATCGCAATGTGGGCAATTTGCTTGCCATCCACAGCTTTCACAAACCAATACAGGTGCATAACCACGGCGGTTTAAAAATATTAAAACCTGTTCTTTTCTTGCTAGGGTATTTTTAATTTGCTCGATTAAAGGCTGGCTAATTCCATGCTGCTTTTTGACAATTTTAAGATCTATCAAATGCATTTTAGGTAAAAGCGCGTGGCCTGCACGCTGGTTCAGTTGCAGTGAAGTTAACTTACCAGTTTCTACTAAGTGATAGCTGTCGATACTTGGAGTCGCCGAACCTAAAATAACAGGGCAGCTTTGTAAGTGGCCTCGGTACAGTGCGACATCACGCGCATGATAACGGAAGCCTTCTTGCTGCTTATAAGACAGGTCGTGTTCTTCATCTAAAATGATGAGGCCCAGACGTGGCAACGGCGTATAAATGGCGGAACGAGTCCCTAAAATAATAGATGCTTTACCAGTTTGTGCCTGTTGCCATGCTTGTAATCGTTTAGAGTCATTTAAGCCAGAGTGCAATAAAGCAATATCGCAGTTAAAACGAGACTTAAAGCGCGAAATAGTTTGAGGGGTTAAGCCAATTTCAGGAACCAATACTAGGACTTGCTTACCTTGTTTTAACACCTCATGCATGATGTGCAAATAAACTTCAGTTTTACCACTTCCAGTTAAGCCATCTAGTAAAAATGCTTGGTATTGATGCTGTGCATTAATGACGTGCTGAGTTGCTTTCTTTTGATCATCATTTAGCGTAAGTGGCATTTGAGCCAATTGCACAGGTGCTGGGCTAAAATCATGAGGCTCAAGTGTACAGTCTATGAGCCCTTTCTTTTGTAACGCTTTAAGCGTAGCCGTTTCTACACCACTTAAATTAAGAATATTTTCTGTAGTTCCGGCAGGGTGTAATTTTAAAATCTGATACGCATCTTGTTGCTTAATGGAACGCCTTAACAAGGCTTCTACATTTTCACAAGGAATGATTTTCCATAGATGAAACAATACATCCATTGGTTTACCCTGACGCAATAACGCGGGTAGGGCCGTTTGCATCACTTCACCAATCGGAAATTGGTAATACTGGGCAGACCATGTCAATAAACTTAAAACTTGTTCATCTAAAATAGGTTCATCATCTAAAAGTTCAGAAATGGCTTTAAGCTGAAAGGTGCCTGTAAATGATTCTTGTGGGTCAACTTTTTCAGTAATGATACCAATCAGGTTTTGCCGTCCAAATGAAATCGCGACGCGTGAACCTACCTGAGCCCGTTCATATTGTGCTTTGGTGAGTGTATAGTCAAAAGTTTCGTACAGATGCACAGGTACGGCAACACGCACACGATAAACAACTGAATCAGGTTTTGGCGTTATGGTCATAGAGGCTCATTTCGTCAATTTTAAAAAACGGCATAGCGTCGTGAAGAGGACTTGGGTATTCTACACAGGCTATAGAATGAATATGAATGATTGCGTAGCATAGATGCAACAGCAGCGACTATTATTTTTGGAAAATTAGAACATTACCATGCCTGCATATCAATTTACTGCTATTGATGCTTCAGGGAAGCAGCAAAAGGGGGTGCTTGAGGGAGACTCAGCACGTCAGATTCGCCAACAATTACGCGATAAAGCATGGACTCCGATTAGCGTTGACCCTGTTGAGCAAAAAGATAAGCATCAAAGCCACGGATTATTTCAGAAAAAGTTTAGTGCTTATGATTTGGCACTAATGACCAGACAACTTTCAGTTTTGGTTGCTGCTGCAATTCCTCTAGAAGAAGCTTTACGCGCCGTGAGCAGGCAAAGTGAAAAAGCACATGTGCAAAATCTTTTACTCTCGGTTCGTTCAAGAGTATTGGAAGGGCATTCACTCGCGCAAGGCATGCAACAGTCAGGTCGTTTTCCTGACCTTTATATTGCAACGGTTGCGGCAGGTGAGCGTTCAGGTCATTTAGATCTGATTTTAGATCAGTTGTCCGACTACACTGAGAACCGTTTTGCCATGCAAAAGAAAGTTCAAGGTGCCATGATTTACCCCATCATTTTAATGCTGATGTCATTTGGTATTGTGATGGGATTAATGACCTATGTTGTACCCGAGATTGTAAAAACCTTCGATCAAAGCAAAGATGCATTACCATGGATTACAGTCGCTTTAATGAAAGCGAGTGATTTTATTCGCCATGCGTGGGTGTTTATTATTCTTTTTGCTGTGATAGGCATTGTTGCCTTTGTGCGGTTTTTAAAAACAACGGCTGGTCATTATGCTTTTGATCGCTTAACACTCAAGTTGCCATTATTCGGTAAACTGTCCCGTGGTATTAATGCTGCACGCTTTGCCAGTACTTTATCTATTTTGACTCGTTCAGGCGTGCCTTTGGTAGACGCTTTAAAAATTGGTGCTGCTGTGACCAATAACTGGGTGATCCGTGACTCAATTGCGAATGCTGCTGAACGTGTCACAGAAGGTGGTAACTTGGGTACGCAATTGGAGCGCAGTGGTTATTTCCCACCAATGATGGTACAAATGATTCGAAGTGGTGAGGCATCAGGTGAGCTTGACCGTATGCTGGAACGTGCGTCGACTATGCAAGACCGTGAGGTGACGACATTTATTTCAACCTTATTGGCATTACTTGAACCGCTTATGCTGGTATTAATGGCAAGCATTGTGCTGGTTATTGTAATCGCGGTTATGCTACCAATCGTAAATATGAACAATATGATTTAATAACTTTGATATTAGAGATAATGATGAAAGTAAAAAATATTCAAAGCGAAACAGTGATGAAACAACATAGTGAAGCTGCGGTTTCAAATCAGCTTGAGCCAACGAGCCATTCCGAGCATAGCTTTGTCTCAGATGTTTGTTCCTCAAGCACAGCTTTCGGACTTGCGGCACGTTCGAGCGGTGCTCGAATGAAACGTGTATCAGGCTTTACCCTTATTGAAGTTATGGTTGTGATTGTGATTTTAGGGGTATTGGCTGCTTTAATCGTACCGAACGTCATGGGCCGTAGCGAAAAAGCTAAAATCGATACGACTCAAATTACCTTGAAGGGTGTAGCGGGTGCTTTAGATCAGTACAAGCTTGATAATGGGCATTTCCCAACCATGCAAGAAGGTGGGCTAGATGCACTTATTAACCAGCCTGCTACCGCAAAAAACTGGATGCCAGGTGGTTATGTGAAAGGTGGTTACCCTAAAGACAGTTGGAAAAATGATATTCAATATGTCATTCCTGGAAAAGACGGCCATCCTTTTGACCTATATTCATTTGGTGCAGACGGTAAAGAAGGTGGTGAGGGTAACGATGCCGATATTTATTACCAGCCTTAATTAAAATATAAGAGAGATTATCAATTCGGATAGTAAGAGAAAATGATAATTCGAATTGATAATCTTTCTTAATCACAAAAATATAATAAGCTGTTGAAAATAAAATAATAAAGTTAATAATTATATTTGAGATTTAAAATAAGAATTATTCCCATATTTAATAGTTACAAGAAAGTTAAAATATCAGAGGAAATAAGCTATATATTTAAATAAAAGCTTTGCATAATAAATAAAAATCACTTTATAAAACTATGGGAGAGATTAAATGAAAGCATTTCTCGTACTTGATGAACTAAATCAGTTTCATTGGGCGATGCTTAAGTCTGTCCTATTGATTTTAGCATTATTACCCATTGCTGAAGTTTCATTAAAACTATGGCTGAGTACAGAAGGTAGCAGTCAAATCATGATTGGCTTCTTTGCATTAAGTATTGTCAGTGCATGGTTAATGGTGAGTTTTTTCACTGCATTAAAAGCGAGTGTATGGCAAGCTAAACAAATATCTTCTAAATATGAACAATTACTTTTTAAAGCTTATCGCTATGTACCCATGGTCTTTTTATCAAGCTTAGTTGCTTATTTATCTTTGCAATTATCAATCGCTTTTTAATGATATTTAAAACCAAATTTTTAGATAAAACGTAGACTCAATATCTACGTTTTCATTTTTTAAACAGGCTCTACTAATAGTGCCGTGATTTTACGAACGACAGGTAATACCAAAAGTAGTGTTGGAAAAGCAATTAACCAAGAAATGATCCATGCTGACATCCAGACATTTATAGAAAACTCTTCTAATCCTAAACTTCGTAAAGTACCGACCATGGACACTACAAAAGTCATAATGATGGATAGAAAAAAAGGTAAAACAATAGCAGTATAGCGACTTGGAAGTTTCTTAAAACTATAGAAAGTTTTTTGGTTTTCCATTTTGACTCCGTAAACCAAAAAACGCCCGTGCCATTCAAAATATAAAAATATTTTGAACAAATAGCTCCAAGCCTTGTTGGAGGTATGTTGGAACGTTGATTGACGTAAACGTTTACGGCTTTTGAATCAGCGGATTTAATTTAACATGAAATTTTCAAACTAAAAATAAAGAAACAATTTATTTTTAAATATTATATGTTTTTTGTTTGAAAATTTAAGAATATGAGAAAAGTAAATGGAACAAATCGAGTGGAATGATTTTTTAAAAGTAGAACTTCGCGTTGGTAAAATTATTCAAGCTGAGGTTTTTGAAAAAGCGCGTAAACCTGCTTATATTTTGCATGTAGATTTTGGTGAAGAATTGGGTGTACGTAAATCGAGTGCTCAGATTACTAAACTTTATCAACCTCATGACTTGATTGGTAAATTAGTAGTTGCTGTCGTAAATTTCCCTAAAAAACAAATCGGGCCTATTCAGTCAGAATGCTTGGTGACAGGGTTTCATAACGCAGATGGGGATGTAGCACTTTGTATCCCAGAGTTTGAAGTGCCTCTGGGTACAAAGCTATTATAATTTAGCGACGCGATTTATAAGACACATCAACTTGACGTGGACGATAGATCCAACCTAAAACCAACAGTAATACTGCAAATCCTAAAATTGGGTAATCACCTAGACGGTTATAGAGAGTTTGGCCTTGCATAGCTGGTAAATCACCTCTCAAGACAAACTCTTTATCAATCGGTGCTTGTTCAGTGATATGACCATTTTGATCAATAAATGCTGTTACACCTGTGTTGGTTGCACGAATAAACCAGCGCCCATTTTCTTTCGCACGCATTTGCACCATTTGTAAATGTTGCCATGGACCAGCAGTACCCGTAAACCAAGCATCATTAGATACAGTCACCAAGAAGTCGCTATCTTCTGCATTACGTCGTGTCAGGTTCGGATAAGCCACTTCATAACAAATTGCAGCAGCAAGCGCATGCCCTTTAATTAAGAGTGGTTTCTGGTTGCTCTCGCCACGTGTAAAACCGCTCATGCTAATATCATTTTGCATGGCAGGTAAAACCCATGACAGTAAACCTGAAAGCGGAATATATTCACCAAAAGGTACGAGACGCTGCTTTTTATAAAGGCCGCTTGAATCGCTGCCAGACGCCATAATACTGTTGTAATACAGAGGACTGCCGACTTGATGTGATTTTGCAACATCCCAATAAGGAATACCGGTTACCCAAGCGGTATGGTTCTTTTTAGCTTGTGCATCCATGGCATCCAAAAACGGTTCAATGTCGGTTTGGAAGAGTGGAATTGAAGACTCAGGCCATACAATGAGGTCACGGCCCCATTCAGATTGAGTTAAACCTGCATAAATTTCTAATGTTCTAACTTGATATTCGGTTAGCCATTTTAAATCTTGTGGAATGTTACCTTGAATAAGCGAAACGCTCAGTGGTTTAGCCGCTTTAGGTTGTACAAACTGAATATATGATGCTCCCCATGCACCTAAAACTAATAGGGCAGCAGGGATAACCCAGAAAATACGCTTACGCAGAACTTCAACTAAAGCACACGCTAGAACAATTGCCACGAAGGAAATTGCATAAATACCAAATAGCGGTGCATAACCATCGAGTAGGCGTTCAGTAAAAGCGTAACCTACAAATAGCCACGGGAAACCCGTAAATACCCAAGTTTTAGCCCACTCAAAAACAATCCAGAGAGGTGCGAAAGTCAGTGGTGTTTCAGGGAAGAAGCGTCGATAAACCCAAGTTTGAAATGCTGTAAATAACCCCATCACAAGAGCCATAACAGCAATCATACATACGCTTAAAAAGGCATTGGTATCGCCATATACATGGATAGATGTATAGAGCCAGAAAGCCCCTACAAACCATAAACCAAAACCATAACTCCAGCCAATCGCAAATGCTTGTTTGGCTGAGCGTTTATGCAATGTCGCATAGAGTAGGGCAGGAGACAAAATTGCCAGCCACCACCAATAATAAGGTGCCAGTGCAAAGCTGAACACGGCACCTGAAAATAAAGCAATGAGCAATGGAAAAATTAAAGGAAGCTGTTTTTGTTGTTGCGAAGAATCTAACAGCTTTTCAAAGTATGCTCTCATTGACGTACAGCTCGAATCAGATGAATAGTGCGGGCATCTGCTTCAACAATCGTAAATAACCATTTTCCAAGTTCAACAGTCTGACCTTGTAAATCACTGACTAAACCAATTTCTTGAAGCAATAAACCGCCGACAGTTTCTACTTCATCGTCAGAAAAATCAGCATCTAATACAGTGTTGAAGTGTTCAATTGGTGTAAGTGCCTGCACCATCCATGCATTCGCTACACTGTGGTCACTATCTGGAACAATGTACTGAGCATCTTCATCAGCAGTATCATGTTCGTCTTCAATTTCCCCCACGATCTCTTCAAGAATATCTTCAAGCGTAACTAGACCAGCCGTTGAACCATATTCATCAATGACAATCGCGATATGGGTTTGGGTATGTTTGAGCATACGAAGAACTTGATCTGAACGTGCGCTTTCAGGCACAAATAATGGCTGGCGCATAAGCGAGCCAATATCTAATTTGGTATTTGGTTCAGTCAAAAATGGCAATAAATCTTTTGCCAATAAAATACCGACAACATTATCGGGTTGGTCAGCTGAGAAAACTGGAAAACGTGAGTGAGCAGACTCAACCAATACGTGAAGAATATCAAGTAACTGATCATCTTCTTGCATACTGATCATTGCTGTTCGCGGCGTCATAACTTCACGAATTTTTGTAGCAGGAAGGTCAAGAACACCTTCAAGCATGGCAACAGTATCAGGTTCTAAAAAACGACGTGAATTTTGGACTAGTTTTAATAATTCATCTCGGGTTTCGGGCGCTGTACCTAACCACTTTCGTAAGCCTCGCATTCCCCACGACGGACTCGGTTCCTCTTGCATGATCTTTCCTAAAGACTCAATGTATCAAATGAATACATTGATCATACCGAAGAAAAGGCCCTTATGCATCTATAAAACAAAGTAAAAGACAAAACACATATTGTTATGTAAACACCAGTTACAGTTCATAAGTCAGTGATCGGTTTATGCTAAAATGTGAAAATTCTATTTGTTCGAGTTAGTTATGTCAGAACAACCTATTTCACCTACTGTACAACTCAATACACGTGGTTTACGTTGTCCAGAACCTGTCATGATGTTGCATCAAGCCATTCGTAAATCTAAGTCTGGAGATGTGGTTGAGGTCTTTGCAACAGACAATTCGACATCGTGGGATATTCCTAAATTTTGTATGCATTTAGGTCATGAGTTGCTTTTGCAAGAAGAACGCTTAGATGAAAATGGTCATAAAGAATTTCATTACTTGGTGAAAAAGGGCTAATAGAATAAATAAGGCTTCTAATGAATAATGTTGGGAGCCATTAAACATTTAAATTATTTTAAAATGATAATTTTTTACAAATAAGAATCATTATATAATCTATAAAATTAAGTATATAAATGACATATAAAAATGAAAGATTATTTTCTAAAACGAAGCTTATTTATTTTCCTTTGGTTCGCATGTCTTGCTGGTTTGTTACGTATAGAAGTTTCTTGGTTAACTGAGACTATGGCTACCATAATTCTAGTCACTTTTATAATTCTCGGTTCAATTATATTAGGTTATAGAAATACATCTTTTGCTCCAGAATCAAAAATTAGCAATAGCCTCATCTTACATACAGGATTCATGGGATTTATGCTAATGATTGATTTATTATTTGGAAAATCAGCTTGGTATATTGATGTAGCGCGGAATTTTGGTTTTCTTAGCTTATTTTTATTAGGCACATTTATTTTCTATAAAAAGAATTTTAATTTAAAAGTATCAAAAATACCGCCTTTTCAATAAGTGGATACTAATAAAAAAGCCCCGATTATTCGGGGCTTTTTTATTACATGTTAGGGTAATTCGGACCACCGCCGCCTTCAGGCGTTACCCAAGTAATGTTTTGAGATGGGTCTTTAATATCACAAGTCTTACAGTGAACACAGTTTGCTGCGTTAATCTGGAAGCGTTTAGAACCATCATCATTTTCCATGATTTCATAAACACCAGCAGGGCAGTAGCGCTGAGCAGGCTCATCCCATTTTGGTAAGTTCACATTCACTGGAATTGAAGGATCAGTAAGCTTCAAGTGAGCTGGCTGGTTTTCTTCATGTACAGTGTTTGAGATAAACACAGAAGACAAACGGTCAAATGTAAGCTTGCCATCTGGTTTTGGATAGTTTGGTTTGAAGCTCGTTGCATCAACAGTTTTCAATGCAGCAAAGTCTTGCTTCAAGTCATGTAAAGTAAATGGAACTTTAAAGACGTTTTGGTCGATAAAGTTAAATGCACCACCCATCCATTGACCAAATTTATGCATTGCTGGACCAAAGTTACGAGAGTTATAAAGCTCTTCTTTTAACCAGCTGTTGTTAAATTTGTCAGTGTATGAAGTCAATTCTTTAACGAATAAATCTTCGCCTTCAGTAACACGTGCAATTGCAAGGTCACCGCCTTTTTCTACACCAGCAGCAATCGCTTCAAATACAGCTTCACCACATAACATGCCTGATTTCATGGCAGTGTGTGAGCCTTTGATTTTTGCAAAATTTAAGAAACCTGCGTCATCACCAATTAAGCAACCACCTGGGAAAGTCAATTTAGGCAATGAGTTGAAGCCGCCTTTCACTACAGCACGTGCGCCGTAAGAAATACGCTTACCACCTTCTAAATATTGTTTAATGAGAGGATGAGTTTTCCAGCGCTGCATTTCCATGAATGGATACATGTGTGGATTTTCATAAGACAAGTCCACGATCATACCCAAAGTCACTTGGTTGTTTTCAGCGTGGTATAACCACCAACCACCAGAAGAACCAGTTTCAGCCAATGGCCAACCAGCACCGTGCATTACTAAGCCCGGCTTATGTTTTGCTGGGTCAATTTCCCAAAGTTCTTTAATCCCGATACCGTAGTGCTGAGGGTCAGCATCTTTATCAAGATTGTATTTTGCAATCAGGCGTTTACCTAAGTGACCACGGCAACCTTCAGCAAAGAGGGTATATTTCGCGTGAAGCTCATAACCTGGAGTAAAGTTATGCGTTGGTTCGCCATCTTTACCAATACCCATGTCACCAGTTTGAATACCTTTTACAGTACCGTCTTCATGGTAAAGCACTTCAGATGCAGCAAAGCCAGGGAAGATAGAAACTTCTAATTCTTCAGCTTTTTGACCTAACCAACGAACCACGTTACCTAATGAAATAACATAGTTACCGTCATTGTGCATGGTTTTAGGAACCATCCAGTGAGGTGCTTCTTTAGACGTAGTTTCTGAAAGCAAGAAGAATGTTTTGTCTTCAGTTACAGGTACGTTCAGAGGCGCGCCTTCTTCTTTCCAGTTCGGGAAAAGTTCATTAATAGCACGTGGTTCAAGTACAGCACCAGATAAGATATGCGCACCTACTTCAGAGCCTTTTTCAACTACACAAACTGAAAGATCGGGTAAGTTATTCTCAATCGCTAATTGACGGATCTTAATCGCAGCAGATAGACCTGCAGGTCCTGCACCTACGATGACAACGTCAAACTCCATCGATTCGCGTTCGATGTGTTCCATGTAGGACTCCTCAATACTTAAAGGTGGCAACCGTAATGTCAGATCATCCGGTGCTGCCGTGAGTTTTAATCCATAGGCGCAAATATGCTATTGTGCCTTTTATCGTTTTGGCTAGTATAGTTTTAAACCATGATCTAGCCAATTGGCTGAGTCGTCATATTTTCTCGTCAGCAAGGCATAAACTATGGTAAATCAAAATAATTCCCCATCGGATATGGGAAAAAAACCGTTATCTGATGATAAAAACTTAATGAACATTGCACAATACTTAAAAGATGTACAGCAAAGTCACAAAAGGTCAATTCCACCTTTAGAGCAATGGCATCCAAAGCATTGCGGTAAAATGGATTTAACGGTTAAAGCCAATGGAGAATGGTGGCACGAAGGTCAATTAATCAAGCGCCAAGCCCTATTGGATTTGTTTACCAAAGTCCTATGGAAAGAAGAGGGTAAATTCTACCTGAAAACCCCTGTAGAACAAATTGAAATCGAAGTTGAAGATGAACCTTTATTGGTCAATCAGGTCGATCAGGTCGAAATTTCAGGTGATCAGTTTTTACAACTGACGACGACCAATCAAGATGTGATTTTGGTTGATGCAGAACATCCGATTTTTATGCGCGAATATGCAGGCGAATTACGCCCTTATGTGCATGTCCGATTTGGTATTAATGCGCTTATTCAACGCCAAGCTTTCTATCACCTCGTGAACTACGGAACACTGGTCGAAAATGATAAAGGTGAAACCATTTTGCAGTTAAAAAGTGGTAATTTGCACTTGCAATTAGGCACTTGAGGTTTAAGCTTTATAGAGTGAAATTTTCCGACACTCTCTAGTACTGCCATGACAGCCATACAGCCTTTATTTACTGAATTAGAATCTATGCCTAAAGCATCAGCAGATGCCCCAATTGGTATTTTTGATTCGGGAATTGGAGGAATGTCGGTTGCGGCAGAAATTGCCAGATATTTGCCAAACGAACGTATTGTCTATTATGCCGATACAGCCTATGTACCTTACGGCCCTCGTTCTGATGACGAAATTAGAGAGCTTACCGCTCGCGCTGTCGATTGGTTATACCGCCAAGGTTGTAAAATTGCAGTCGTAGCATGTAATACTGCCTCAGCATTCAGTCTTGACCATTTACGTGAACATTATGGCGAGCACTTCCCAATTGTTGGTTTAGTACCGGCATTAAAACCTGCCGTATTACAAACACGTTCTAAAGTAGTGGCAGTATTGGCAACGCCTGCTACTTTTCGTGGGCAACTTATTAAAGATGTTGTTGAAAAGTTTGCTGTTCCAGCGGGTGTTAAAGTCATGACTTTAACCAATCTCGAACTTGTTCCTTGTGTTGAAGCAGGGCAGCAAATGAGTCCTGTTTGTTTGAATGCATTAAAAGAGGTTTTACAGCCTGCAGCCGATCAAGGGGCTGACTATTTAGTGCTCGGTTGTACGCATTATCCGTTCTTAAATGAAGCAATTCATCATCTTTTTGATAACCAATTCACACTGGTTGATTCGGGATTAGCAGTTGCCCGACAAACAGCCCGTATTTTAATAAAAAATGAGTTATTATGTGACCAAATACGTCAGAATGTTGCACGTATTGAATGTTATGTAAGTGGTAATAATGCCGATGCATTGCAACCTGTTTTACAGAATATGATTCCACAAGAATTGACATGGACGCTGCACAATCTGAGTTGAGCTCTGTTGTAGGCATTCAGAAGAAAGCGTTTTTTATATTTATTTTTTCTTATTTGGGGCGGTTCATAGTCTTGGCTTATTTAGGCCATATTAAGATTATGGGGCGATAAGGGTATTGTTATGCTCGATACACGCTATCAGATTTTTATTTCAACGTCAGGTCGCGAGATGCAACCTGAACGTGTAGTTCTCTCTCAAACTTTAGTCAGTATGGGTTTCTTTGCTTGGGGTTTAGAGTATAGAAGTCCTTTAACTACAACACTTTCCCGTCGACAAATTGATGAATCGGATTACGTTGTCTTACTATTAGGCAGCCAGTACGGTGAACAATCTATTTCTGGCGCTAGCTATTTTGCCCAAGAGTATGAATATGCTTTAAGCCGAGCTAAACCTATTGTGGTATTCATGCATGAGCAACCTGAAAGCCGTGATATGCATTTGCAAGAGACTCATCCACAGCTTAAAGAAAAATTTCTAGCATTTAGAAAGAAACTATTACACGAAGCTCACCACGTATTTTACTTTAAAAGCCCGCGTGATTTAGAGCTAGCTGTCCGTTTAAATATACCTCTAATGGTTGAACAACATGTGGGACAGGGTTGGGTACCTGCACACCAAGCACATCAGTTGGAAGATGAGGTTAATCGATTAAAAAGTAAAATTTTACAATTAGAGAAACAATTAGCAGATGTACCTACACAACTCAATGAAGTAGCACCACAAGACATTTTTGCGTTTGAGTATCAGATTCAAGCGTTTCAAGATGGTAACTTTAAAGAGCTGAAGCGGCAGAGACAAATGACGTGGTCTGAGCTATTAAGTATTTTGGCTAAACACTTTGAGACAGCTATGCCAGAAGAAAACTTCGGCACTTGCCTTAATGAATATCTTAATCAAGCAGGGCTAGAAGATGCCCGTGAGGTGTTACCTCGTGCCCATGCAGTAGCTTGTGCACAAATCAATCATAAAGCGCTATTTCGAATTAAAAGGCAAATGCAGTCACAAGGTTGGATTATTCCAACAAAATCTGAGCAGTACCCAAGTTTGTGGAAATTGACCACAAAAGCGCAAAAACTTTTACTGAGTTATAAATGGAATCATCGAGGTGCTCGATTAAAAGCTTAGAGCGATTCAATTTATATATAACAATGAAAACTGTTACATTAGTGTCATAAGTTGAACTGAAAGGCATTTGCGCATGTCGTTTGAACAAAAACCGAAAGTTACTGTCATTTTAGCGAATTTAGGTACACCGGATGAGGCAACTGTCCCAGCGGTGCGCCGTTTTTTAAAGCAGTTTTTATCTGATTCACGTGTGATTGAAATACCGAAATTGATCTGGTGGATTATTTTAAATTTGTTCGTTTTACCTTTTCGTCCAAAAAGAGTAGCGCATGCCTATGCTTCGGTATGGTCTACCGATTCACCAATGCGTGAAATTGTGTTTGAACAAACTCAACGTGTGCAGGCTTATTTAGAGCGTGAAAATAAACAGTTTGATTTAACTGTGTTGCCTGCTATGACTTATGGTAATCCGGGTATTGATAAAGTTTTAGAAAAATTGTCGGCTCATCCACAAGAGCATGTCATTTTATTGCCTTTATTTCCTCAATATTCTGCGACGTCGACAGCACCGTTATACGACGCATTTGCCAAATGGATTCCTAGTCAGCGCAATTTGCCTGGTCTAACCATTATTAAAGACTACTACCAGCACCCAATGTTTATTCAGGCACTGGCAGAAAGTGTTTTAGCCTACCAAGAGCAGCATGGTAAGCCTGAAAAACTATTGATGTCATTTCATGGTATTCCACAGCCTTATGCAGACAAAGGCGACCCTTATGCAGACCGTTGTCGCATTACCGCAAAGTTAGTCGCTGAAGCTTTACATTTAAACGATGATGAATGGGCAATTAGTTTCCAGTCCCGTTTTGGAAAACAAGAATGGGTGAAACCTTATACTGACCAGCTTTTACAAGATTGGGCGAAGCAAGGTGTTAAGTCAGTTCAGGTTTTAAGTCCCGCTTTTTCTGCCGATTGTTTAGAAACACTTGAAGAGTTAGCCATCCAAAACGCTGAGTTGTTTCAAGAGGCGGGTGGCGGAAGCTATGCTTACATTCCTGCTTTAAATAGTGATCAGGCTCATATTGATTTGCTTGCAGGTTTAGTTCAGGCTAATCTTGATGCCCTTACCCATACCTTAGCCCACCGTTAATTGCGTTTTAGCCAGAGGTTCTTATGCTGCAAGTCAAAATTGTTCCAGTTACTGCTTTTGCTCAAAACTGTTCTTTAGTCTGGGACAGTGAAACAAAAGAAGCAGTTTTGATTGATGCAGGCGGTGACGCTGCTGTTTTGAAGAAAGAAGTAGAAGCTTTAGGTTTAAAGGTTAAAGCTCTCTGGTTGACTCATGGGCATTTAGATCATGCAGGGGCAGTGGGTGAACTCGCACAAGAATGGAGTGTTCCTGTTGTTGGTCCACATAAAGAAGATCAGTTCTGGTTAGATATGATTCAGGAAGTTTCAGCACGTTATGGCTTTCCAATTCCACAGCCAGTAAAAGTTGATCAATGGCTTGAAGGCGGCGAAGTGCTAAAACTAGGTGAAGATGAGTTTGAGGTGCGTTTTGCACCAGGACATACACCAGGGCATGTCATGTTCTATAACAAGAATCATGGCTTACTCTGGACTGGCGATGTCCTGTTTAAAGGCTCAATAGGAAGAACAGACTTTCCACGTGGAAACCATGAGCAACTCATTGAATCGATTCAACGTGAATGCTTTAGCTTGCCAGATCAAACCCAATTTATTTCAGGTCATGGTCCAATGAGTACCATTGGCTATGAAAAAAAATTTAACCCGTTTGTCGCAGGTAAAGCGGGTTAATCCTCATAATCATCTTCATGCTGACTACCCTTGTTTTGTTGAGGAGCATCTTGGGTAGGCAGTCTATATTCATCGTTTGCCCAAGCGCCTAAATCAATGAGTTTACAACGTTCAGAACAAAATGGACGAAATTCATTGCCTTCCCAAACACTTGGTTCACCACAACGTGGGCAGGGGAATGTACGTGGCATAAAGCGATATCCTCAAAGTGAAGAGAAATAGATTAGGCAAAAGTCAGGTGACTTGTTAGACTTGTGCCGATTTTTATTTAGTTTGATGTGATTATGCAGATTCGTCAATTTCAAGCACAACGTATGCAAGCGCCTCGTGATTTTACCCCAATTGAAAATACTCCAATTTGTGTAGAAATTGGGGCGGGCAAAGGTAAACATGCTTTGCTATTTAGTGGGCAAAATCCACAGCACACGTTATATGCGATTGAACGAACCCGAGAAAAATTCTTGGCAATGCAAAAGCAGCATGGTTTAGAACCACGAGAAAATCTGGTACCTGTACATGCGGATGCTTTGCCGTGGGTGGTACATGCTTTACACCCTGCACAAGTTGAACATTTTTTTATTCTCTATCCGAACCCTGAACCTCATAATCCGGCACAGCGCTGGTTAAACATGCCATTTTTTGAGTTTTTGTTATCACGTCTGAAAACAGGCGGAACCATTACTTTGGCAAGTAATATTCCTGAATATATTGAAGAAGCTGAACAACAGTTATTAAATGTGTGGAAGCTGCCTTACCAAAAAGAAAAAATTGCACAAACTTCTGCACGTACTCATTTTGAAATTAAATATTTAGAGCGTGGTGAGCTTTGCCAACAGCTCATAATCAGCAAGCCTGAAGGTTATCAAACTCGATTTGATGAATTTATGCCACTGCAAGGGCAAACACATGGCGAGTAAGCGCATTGCCATTATCGGTGCTGGTCCGGCTGGTTTAATGGCAGCTGAGGTACTGAGCCAGTATGATTATGAAATTGATGTGTTTGAGCAAAAACCTTCGGCTGCGCGTAAGTTTTTGATGGCTGGTAAAACAGGTTTGAATATCTCGCATGCTGAATCATTAGCCCAGTTCATTGAACGTTATGACCATGCAGAATGGCTTAAACCGTGGGTTGAGAAATGGGATGCAGTCTGGATTCAGAACTGGATGAAAAGTCTTGGGATTGAATCGTATGTGGGTAGTTCCGGTCGTATTTTCCCCGTCGAAATGAAAGCTGCTCCTTTACTGCGTGCTTGGCTAAAACGTTTAGCAGAACAACAGGTTAAATTCTTTTATCGACATCGTTGTATTAATTTGCAAGGTACAACTGTGACTTTAGAAAAGCAAAATAATCAAAGCAGCAAGACTTTTACCCAACAATACGCTGCAGTCGTGTTGGCTTGTGGGGCTGTATCTTGGTCCCAATTGGGTAGTGATGGTGCTTGGCAGCAATGGATGGATCAATCCAGTATTGAACCTTTTCAAGCAAGTAATGCAGGAGTATTGCACACTTGGTCAGCTTTTATGGAAAACTGTTTTGGTGAACCTTTAAAGCGTATTAATGCGTGGGTTGAGCCTAGCCAAGTTACTCATGGTGATATTGTCATTACTTACTATGGTTTAGAAAGTGGTGTCATTTATAAACTTGGACGAGCTTTAAGAGAACAACAAAAACAAGGGAAAAGCTTAAATCTATTTTTAGATTTATTGCCTGATGTAGAGCTTACACAGTTAGTTAAAAAATTACAGGCTAGCAAAAAACAATCGCTTACTAATATTTGGCGTAAAGCAGGCTTAGACACGGCTAAAATTAACTTAATTAGAGAAGTGGTTGATAAAGCGCTATGGAACCAACCAGAGGCTATGGCCCAGCAAATTAAAGCACTTCAAATCAAGTTAAGTGGCTTTAGACCGATTGAAGAAGCAATTAGCTGTGCTGGTGGTGTTAAGCAAGGTGCATTAACTGAAAGCCTAGAGCTTAAACAAACCTCAGGTGTTTTTTGCTGTGGTGAAATGCTGGATTGGGATGCTCCTACAGGTGGCTATTTGCTTACAGCATGCTTTGCTACTGGACGAGCTGCTGGTGAAGGCGTGCATTCATTCTTAGAGAAATAATGGAAAATTTGCTGCTATGTTTGATATGTGAAAAGTGTTATTTTTGAGCGATCAATAATAATAGGATTTACGAGAACATGTCTCAAGCATCACCAGTTTATCAAGGAAGTTGTTTATGTCAGAGTATTCGCTATGAAATTAAGGGCGATATCGGAGATATTATTCAGTGTCATTGCCAACGATGCCGAAAATCCAATGGAACAGCATTTGCCACCAATGCTCCTGTTAAAAGTACAGATTTTAAAATTACCCAAGGTGCAGACCTTGTCAAAAAATTTGCTGTGAACGGTGTATACCGCTGGTTTTGTAGCGAATGTGGTTCACCACTGATTAGTTCTCGTGATGCGCAGCCTGAACTATATCGTGTAAGAATTGGGTCACTCGATACACCATTAGACCAAAAGCCGACAATGCATATTTTTGCTGCTTCAAAAGCAGAGTGGGAAAGCATTTGTGACGATTTACCGCAATACGATGAACGTCCATGATTTAAAAAGTATGTTTTAATCAACTTTTAGATGATTTAATATACTTAAAACGGGGAGATGGCATTCCTCCCTTGAAAAACCGCCATATCGGCTAATGATGCCTACGTTACCCTCATATATTTATATCGCTGGGTACGTAGGTTATTGCGTACTCTGCTTATTTTTGGAGTACGCCATGTCATATTTTCCTTCATTGATTTTTGCTCTTTTAGCATCTCACTAAAGGGGTGGTTCTATGTATTATCCTTTACTTTCAATTGCTTTAGGCTCAGTTCTAGGGGCGTGGTTGCGTTGGTTTTTAGGTTTAAAACTGAATCCAGTTTATCCGCAAATTCCATTGGGTACTGTCACTGTTAATTTAGTCGGTGGCTTTATTATTGGTTTTGCGATGGCTTATTTTGCTCATAGTGATTTAAGTCCGAACTATAAGCTTTTCGTAATCACAGGCTTTTGTGGTGCTTTAACTACGTTTTCAACGTTCTCGATTGAGATTGTGACTTTATTGCAAAGCGGTAAGTTGGGCATGGCGATGTTGGCAATTTCTGTTCATTTAATTGGGTCGTTAATTTTTACGTGTTTGGGTTTGGCGACTTATTATTGGATAGCAGGCAACTGATTATTCAAATGTTTAAGGAGCGATGCATACTGCACTGCCTCCGTTTTAAGATATTCTCCAAGACCATTTGTATAGGCATACCTTACTTTTGAGAGATCAAAAGTAAGCAAAAATCTTTTGTTTCGCTGATGCTACATCCATGTAGCACAGCAAAACAGCGGCATCCATGCCGCTTGTCACGATAGTAAATGACGAATTAAAAACATCTGATTTATTTTGGGATTTGATACGCGTTAAAGTCATCAACAGCCTGACTGAAATCAGCTATATATTGTTTTTGCAAAATATTGGATAAGTGCAAACGGGAAACAGGTTCTGTTGATGACAAATGCCTTTGGTTACTTTGGGCAAAACCAAAGTAACAGAATTAGCTACTTTCATTTGAGAATAAACGGTAAGACTCCGTCGTGTATTCACAAATACTTAATTACTTTTCAGTTAAAGCCTGACCTTCAAACTTCACACCATCCCAACCATTTTGCATAAACTGACGAATATTTTGGTGGTCAGTTCCTTCTGGTGTAGCCAATACAGATGCATAGTGCTCTGCAAATAAACTTAAAGTTTGTGCTTGGTCTAAATCTTGTAACTTGGCAAAAGAGAAAACTTTTGCACTGCCTTGATTTTCAGTCGCAGCGTTATGCTGTGCACCATTTTGAAAAGCTGTTGGAGTATGTTGGTAACGTGCTTCAATATGAGCTAAAACGTCTGAAAATTTTGCTGTGCCTGCTTGTAATTGGGCAAGTAACTCTTGTGCCATAATCTTAAACTTCCTATCAAATGGGGCTTAAGCATAGCATCGAATACACGCTTTGAAAGCTTGGGAGCTATAAAAAAAATGATGGGTTGTTGAAAATAATCAGAAGCGTTTTTAGACAAATTGTGGATAAGTTTTAGTTTATACACAACTGAAAGAAGTTTGAAAAAATGCACATAAAAAAAGAAGCCTAAGTGGAGGAGATAGTCTTAGGCTTCCAATGATTTTAGTGTATTGGTCAAATCTTAACGCAAGATTAACTCTTACGACTGAAGCGACCGAAGCGTTTATTAAAGCTTGCAACACGGCCTTCATTACTTGCTTGACGTACTTCACCTGTATAGAAAGGATGCGAAGCACTCGAAATATCAAGGGTCACATAAGGATAGACTTGTCCTTGATATTCCTTGGTTTGTTTAGACTGAAGAGTACTACCGATTAAGAAGTAGACGTCTGCATTGGTGTCATGAAATAAGACTTGTTGATAAGCAGGATGAATATCTTTACGCATGAGAGATTGTCCTAAATTATTTTTGATTAAAGAAATGTTATAACATAACAATTAAAAAGTCAATGTAACCCTAAATGGCTACATTGATCAGTAAATTAAGTTAGTTAGAAGGTGGGACAAGCTCTTCAAATAGTCCATTCAAATTGTCATGAACTTTTAAGTGAATGAGGTTCCAGTAGTGTCCTGAAATGGTCCTGTTGACCATCAAAGTGTCTGGTGAAGGCTTAAAGACATCCCAGTACTTCAAAGATTTTTTCACAAGCAACATGCCATCATGATGTGATGAGTTCTCGGCAAAATCATAAGTGGTGGTAAGCGGACGTAATAACACTTCAATCCAGAGCTTATATAGTTCACTCGGGAATTTGCCTTTTTCGGCTAGTGAATGTAGCTCAAGTAACTCAGTTTCAATAAGGTCAATATCTTCATGACGAGCTGCATTTACTAAACGCTTAAAGCTATACACAATTTCATTTGAAAGTGTTTTAACACTGCCATAGTCATAAATAATGACACTGCCGTCTTGGCGGAAGGCAAAGTTACCCGGGTGAGGATCACAGTGAAAACGTTTTAAAAAGAACATTTCCTGACCTAAAGCACGAATCAAACGACGTCCAATCGTATTTCGAATTTCAATAGGCCAAGCGCTGGCAGTTTCAATGCTGTCACCTTGTTCGAGGCTCAAGGTTAAAATACGTCTTGAAGAGTAATCTTTATAAACAGTAGGGATGATAATTTTGTCATCTAACTGGCTATGAAATGTTTTGAAAACTTCTAGGTTTTGAGCTTCGATTTCATAGTTAAGTTCTGCTGAAAGACTATCCTGAATTTCTGCAAAAAGCTGATCTTGTAGCTTTTTATCAATTTTAAGTACGCCCATTAAACGAAGGGCTAAACGTACTTGTTTTAAGTCACTTTCACAGGCCTCATCAACACCTGGATATTGCACTTTAACAACGACTTGTTCGCCACTAGGTAGTGTAGCTTTGTGAACTTGACCAATTGAAGCAGCTGCAAAAGGTTCTTGATCAAAAGATTTAAAGGCAACATTAAGCGGTTTTCCAAGCTCACGTTCAACTTGTTGCTGAATAGCAGCAAAAGGCATGGCTGGGGCTTGGCGTTGTAACTTTGAAATTGCTTTAGCAACTTCGGGTGGGAATATATCTTTATATTGAGATGCAATTTGGCCGACTTTCATGACGGCACCTTTCATTTCACCTAAGGTGTCGGCAATTTGTAAACCAATATCCTGAAATAACTTGGTTTTTGAAGCCAGCTTTTGTTCTTCATCTGCGGTCAAGTTTCGAATCGAGTTAGAAACGGTTTTCGTTGCAATGCTCGCGGTCATTCCTGCAAGTTTCATAAATCGTTTGCCGGGTGAACTTGCATTCTTTGCCATATCTTCGATACCTCATTGACTACAACATAATATTGCCTAGTTTTGATCATAGGTGACAAAGCTTAAAAAGCCTATATGAAATTGTTTATCTCATGTAAGAAAATTTTCGAAAAACAAAATGTTATTTTTATAGTAAAAAATATGAAAAGCTTGTGAAAATCCATTTCATAAACAAAGCTTTAATATCTATAAAGTGTCTGTTTTTTTGGTGCTAATGTGAATGGCAGGTTAAATAGAAATAGAGATAACAAAAGTTATGACAAGTTTAAGTTCGGCCCATGGGCGGTCTCAGGCGGTTCCTTTATCTGTGTTTGAGCAGTCAAAAGATGCGCATATTATTCGTTCTGATGAAGAAGCAATTGAGCTTGCCAAACAACTTGCGCAAGAGTTTGCACAAGAAGCATCTGAGCGAGACAGAGAGCGCCGTTTACCCCTAAATGAAATTCAACAGTTCTCACAAAGCGGCTTATGGGCCATTACGGTTCCTAAGCAATTTGGTGGTGCACAAGTCAAATATCGAACTTTGGCTGAGGTCATCAAAACAATTGCGAGTGTTGATCCATCTCTTGCACAGCTTCCCCAAAATCACTTGGCTTTTATTGAACATTTACGTCTTGATGCAGGCCCAGAACAAAAACAGTTCTTCTTTAACTTAGTGTTGAGAGGGATTCGTTTTGGCAATGCATTTTCGGAAAAACATAGCAAAACGGTGGCTGACCTCACTACCACATTAAAAAAGACCGAGCACGGTTATGAAATTAATGGGAAGAAGTTTTTTGCAACAGGTGCATTGCTTGCACATTGGGTTCCAATTGTCGCTGTGAATGAACAAGGGCAGCCTTATGCGGCGCTAGTTCCTCGGGAAACTTCAGGGGTCAATATTATTAATGACTGGTCTGGTTTTGGACAACGTACTACAGCGAGTGGCACAGTAGAACTAAATCAGGTTCCAGTACGTGAAGAATATTTAGTTCCGATTTACCAAGCATTTGAACGTCCAACACCAGCAGGCGCTATTTCTCAGTTTATTCAGGCTGCGGTTGATGCTGGTATTGCGCGTGGTGCAATTGAAGAAACGATTCAATACGTTAAAAATCATAGCCGTGCATGGGTTGATTCAGGTCTGGAAAAAGCCAGTGATGATCCTTACACCATTGCAAATATTGGTGATTTAAAAATTAAATTGCGTGCAGCAGAAGCGGTCCTTGATTTGGCTGGAGATGCAATTGATCAAGCCATTGCTGAAACCACCGAAGAACATGTAAACCAAGCCACATTATTGGTTGCCGAGGCAAAAGTACTCACTACAGAAATTGCTATTTTGGCAGCCAATAAACTTTTTGAGTTGTCGGGTACGCGTTCTACTTTATCTGAACTCAACCTTGACCGTCACTGGCGCAATGCCCGTACCCATACCTTGCATGACCCTGTGCGTTGGAAATATCACATTGTCGGTAATTATTACCTCAATGGCATCCATCCACCGCGTCATGCATGGAGCTAAAGTGAAGAAAAAATAAGATTAGGAGAATAACGATGACAACAGCTCAAATTGAATTAGAAGAACTGTCTGTAGGCGCTGATTATGAGAAGGTAGCAAACAGATTTCGTCCCATTTTTGAAAAAATTGCACAAGGGGCAATTCAACGGGAAAAAGAGCGAATCTTACCTTTTGAACCGATTCAGTGGCTAAAAGAAGCTAAGTTGGGTGCTGTACGAGTACCCCGTAAATATGGTGGAGATGGGGTTTCATTACCTCAACTTTTCCAGCTTTTAGCAGAGCTAGCAGAAGCTGACTCCAATATTGTGCAAGCTTTACGTGGTCATTTTGCATTTGTTGAAGACCGTTTGGTTGCTCATAAAGAGCACTCACAGGAGGTTTGGTTTCAGCGCTTTGTACAAGGCGATTTAGTTGGAAATGCCTGGACAGAAGTTGGAAATGTACAGATTGGTGATGTCGTTACACGAGTCACTAAAGACGCTTCGGGTAATTTGGTCGTAAATGGTGAAAAGTACTATTCAACTGGCAGTATTTTTGCAGACTGGATTGATTTATTTGCTTACGATGAAGTGAACGACCGTCATGTGATTGCTGCTATTTACCGTCATGAAACAGGTGTAAGCGTGCTGGATGATTGGGATGGTTTTGGTCAAAAGACAACAGGCAGTGGTACTTTAAAAGTACATCAGGTCCATTTGCCAGCTTCAAACCTCATTCCATTTGATCAACGTTTTAAGTATCAAACCGCTTTTTATCAGGTGGTGCATCTTGCAACATTAACAGGTATTGCGCGTGCCGCAGTCGAGACGTTTAGTCAGGAAATTCGTGACCGTAAACGTATTTTTAGTCATGGTAATGGTGACTTGGTTCGCCATGATCCGCAAGTTTTACAAGTGGTGGGTAAGGCATCCGCTCAAGCGTATGCGAGTGAAGCAATCACCTTAAAAACGGCCGAAGCATTACAAAAGGCTTATGAAAGCCATTTCGCCGAGTCTGAAGTGAAAGAGCATCAGTTTAATGTAGATGCAGAGCTTGAGTCGGCACAAGGGCAGGTGGTAATTTCTAACCTAGTGCTTGATTTAACCAGTCAGTTATTTAATGCATTAGGTGCATCAGCAAGTAGCCAAGCGAAACAACTTGACCGTTTCTGGCGTAATGCTCGGACTGTATCTTCACATAATCCGCTTATTTATAAAGAAAAAGTGATTGGAGATTGGGAAGTAAACCGTACAGATTTACCATTTGTGTGGCAAATTGGAGCAAGTCCGCGGGCAAAGTCTGCATAAAATAAAAAAAGCCGATGTTTCATCGGCTTTTTTATTAGGTTTGACTTAATCGTTTGGTGTTTAAATAAAGCCGCGAGAGCAGTAAAACACAGGCAATGCTTAAGCCAATAATTAAACCTAGCCATACGCCAGCTACGCCCCAATGGGTATAACGTGCCAAATAAAGCCCGATTGGAAAAGCAATTACCCAATACGCCATAAGCGTAATCCACATCGGTGCTTGGGTGTCTTGCATACCCCTTAAACAGCCAGCAGCACTGACCTGTAGAGCATCCATTAACTGATAACCCATTGCAAACCAGAGTAAATACATCGCAACAGGTACAACATTTATATCTTGAGTGTAAACCGAGACAATTTGTTCACGGCCTAAAGCAATAAATGACATGGTCAATAGAGCAAAAAATACTGCTGTGCTCAAACCAATTTTTTGCACTTGGTACATAGAAGCCCAGTTCTTTTCGCCATAATACGTTCCCACGCGAATGGTTAAGGCAATCGCAAGTGAAAGCGGAATCATAAACAGCACCGAAGTAACTGAAATTGCCACTTGATGCGCGGCAATAAACACTTCACCCAGTGGACTAAGCACCAATGCCCCTGTACTAAAAATACTTACTTCAAAGAACACCGCTAAACCAATTGGCAGACCAAGCTGTAAGATTCTTTTAACCCAAGTCAGGTTAATTTTATCAAATCTGCTAAAAATAGACGTATTTCTATAAGCTGAAGCTTTATAAATATAGCCAGCTAAAGTAATCAGCATGAGCCATTGTAAAATGGATGTTGCAAAGCCACAGCCTGCGCTACCTAAAGCAGGAATTGGCCCTAAGCCATGCATAAAGATCATGTTTAGAGGGATTAAAACCACTAAAGCCAATAAGCTAATCGCGGTGACAGGGCGTGGGTGGCCTAAAGCTTCTGAATAGCCACGTAGCGCTGCATACATGGTTACGGCTGGCATACCTAAACCAATGGCATGCAAGAATAAGCTTGCTTTAGGTCGTAAGCTTTCTGGAACACCAAACACATGTAAGAAAAAAGGCATAAGCTGCAAAATGAGCATAGCCATTACACCTAAAATAATGGCAACCCATAATGACTGACGAACAATGACAGGAATTTGTTCTGTATTTCTAGCGCCTTTTGCCTCTGCAACTAGCGGTGTAGTGGCAATCATGATCCCGCTAAAAAGGAGCATAATAGGAATCCATAGACCTACACCTACTGCAATAGCAGCTAAGTCTGCTGCAGATAAATGCCCTGCCATAATGGTGTCAATTAATCCGAACCCTGCTTGAGCAAACTGCGTAATTAAAATAGGTAGCATTAAATGGAAGAGTTGTTTTAATTCAGTCCGAAACGACGTGACATTCGACACAAAAGATACTCTTTATAAATATAAAAATGAAACTAGCGCTGTAGGGTGAGTAACACACCAACAAAGATCACCACTCCACCTAGGAACCGTTGCCATGTAACAGGAGTTTTGTCAGTACCTAACCATCCAAAATGGTCAAGCAACATAGAAATAACCAATTGTCCAAAAACTACTAGCCCTGTAAAGGTTAAAAAACCAAGCTTAGGTGCAGTATAAATGCTCATGCTAATTGCATAAACCCCAAGGAATCCTCCAGTCCAAAGAAGCCATGGAATATTAGATATTTCACTTAAAGTGGGTTTCTCGGCACTTTGAAAGAACACCATAATGGCTAAAACAATAGTACCTATAAAAAATGATAATAATGCCGCTTGCAAAGGTGAGTGTAGTTGCTCACGAAGCTGAGCATTAATTGCAGTTTGAAAAGCCATGGCAACACCGATTCCCATAGCTAAGGGTAAGATCAGGAAAAGTTGACTAGAGAATTTCATCATTTTTATCAATATTTAAGTATGTTTAAAAACAGTCTAAAGCAATTAAGGTATGTTTTCATAAGCCCATTGATGCAGTCATGTTAAAATAGAAATATTGTGTAAATTGGACCTTGTTCCTTGGCTGTATTAAATCCTGCTTCTGTTCCGTTATCTTTATATATCCACATGCCTTGGTGCGTGCGTAAATGTCCTTATTGCGACTTTAACTCGCATGCCGTGCCTGATGGTGCGCTTTCAGCAGAACTTGAGCAAACTTATCTAAAAGCATTGGTAGCCGACTTTGAAACTCAAGTTGAGATGGCCCAAGGACGTTCAATTCACAGTGTATTTATTGGGGGTGGAACGCCTTCACTTATTTCTGCCAAAGGCTATGCATGGCTATTTGAGCAGCTTAAGTCATTACTTAACTTTGAAGATGACTGTGAAATTACTTTAGAAGCTAATCCGGGAACACTGGAACATGACCCGTTTGCAGGCTATTTAGAGGCGGGTATTAATCGTTTGTCGATTGGTGTACAGACTTTTAATACCGATCACTTGCAAAAGCTTGGACGTATTCATTCAGCAAACAATGCTATGGATGCAATAGAGCAGGCAAGACAAGCAGGTTTTAAGCGAGTTAATGTCGATTTAATGCATGGTCTGCCTGAGCAAACGTTAGAGCAAGCACTTTATGACTTAAAGATGGCTGTAGAGCATGGTGCGACACATATCAGTTGGTATCAACTTACCATTGAGCCAAATACCGTATTTTTCCGAACTCAACCTGTTTTACCTCAAGATGAGGTATTAGAAGATATTCAAGAGCAAGGCGAAGCATATTTAAAAGCAAATGGCTTTGTAAACTATGAAGTGTCGGCTTGGCGTAAAGAACAACCTTCAGCCCATAATTTAAATTACTGGGAGTTTGGTGATTATCTTGCGATTGGTGCAGGTGCGCATGGCAAAGTAACACAGTCAGATGGCGTGTACCGTTTCCAAAAGACCCGTTTACCGAAAGATTACTTGGCAAAGGTTCCTGCTGAACATTTGCAAATGAAAAAGATTGAGGCAGATGAGCTACCTTTTGAGTTTATGATGAATGCCTTACGCTTAAATGATGGGGTAAAAGCTGAATTATATGAACAGCGTACAGGCTTAAGCTTAGATCATTTAAATGAGGTACTCACTTCACTGCGAGCTAGAAAGTTACTGGTAGAGGATAGTTCTCGTTTGGCTTGTACAGAGCAGGGACATATTTTCTTAAACTCGGTACTAGAAGAGTTCTTGTAAGAAGCAAACTAAAAAGCCGCACAATGAGATGCGGCTTTTTTAATTTTAGCGGGTGGTATAACCGCCATTTGCGAAAATGGTTTGGCCTGTAATCCACCAGCCGTCTGTGACTAAGAAGCGAACTAGAGGTTCAATATCTTCAATTTTAGTAAGTCCACCTAAAGCTGAAGCAGATTTATGGTAAGCGACTGCTTCGGCAGACTCCTGACCATAAAAGAAAGGTGTATCCATGGGGCCTGGTGCAACAGCAGTCACAGAAATTTGGCGATCTCCAAATTCTTTCGATGCAGCGCGGGTGTAATGCTCAACAGGTGCTTTTAAACCTTCGTAGGTTGAATAGAGACCCGTGTAGGCTGCCAGAAGAGAAGTCACGATTGAACAGATTTTTCCGCCGTCATTTAAATGGCGACCTGCCGATTGAATAAAGAAATAGGCAATTTTTGAGTTGATATCGCTCATACTATCAAACTCTTGTTCGGTAGTTTCTAAAAATGATTTCTTTAAAACCTTTCCAACTGTATTAATGGCAATATCAATTCCACCAAAATGCTGTTTGGTATCTACAAAAAGTTTTTCGATGTTGTCGATATGAGTTAGGTCCGCCTGAATTAAAACAGCATCTACACCGAATGCTTTTAAATCTGCGAGTGTTTGTTCGGCATCTGCTTGTGTTTCTGAGCTATTGTAGTGAATTGCGATTTTCGCACCGTGTTCTGCAAATTTACGGCTAATAAGTCCACCTAAGTTTTTTGCACCGCCTGTAATCAATACAACTTTATCTTTAAGCGTATGAGTTGCCATGATGGTTATTCCTATGATGACTTGTTCTAATGTGTTTTTAGTCTAGATTGGCGGTAATTTTTGATCAATTATGCTAGTTTGGTTTAACTATTCAGAAAATACGAACAATTAAAATGGATCGGTTGCAGCAATTTTTTATTTTTACAGAAGTCGCTAAACGGCAAAGCTTTAGTGAGGTTGCGCATCGACTCGATCTACCTCGCTCAACGGTAACCAGCGCCATTCAACAACTTGAAACTCACTATGGCGTACGCTTATTTCACCGCACCACCCGTAAAGTATGCTTGACGCAAGATGGACAGCGAATATTGCCAGAGTGCCAAAACCTGTTGTTTGACTATGAACAATTAGAACAACTGATCCAGACGCAAAAACAGCATTATCGCGGCACATTAAAAATTTCAATGCCCAGTCGGATTGTGCATCAAGTGATTATTCCTGAGCTGTCAGATTTTTATCATCGTTATCCAGATATTCATTTGCAGCTCAATAGTTCTGATGACATGACTGATTTAATTGAAAAGGGGATTGACTGTGTTGTTCGTGTAGGTGAGTTAGATAGCAGCAGTTTAATTGCAAGATTGATTGGTCATTTAGTCATGGTGAACTGTGCAAGCCCCCATTACTTAGAACAGTATGGTACGCCTGAACAATTAGAAGATCTATCACAGCACAAACTGATTAACTACGCAGGAGCCGTAGGGGAAAAGCAGGGCGTATTTGTATATTCGGGTGGAACCGTCATGATGGATAGTGCTTTAAGTGTAAATAATACCGAAGCTTATAGTGCTGCGGCTTGTGCAGGTTTGGGGATTATTCAAGCTCCTTACTACGATGTTCAAGATAAAATAGAGCAAGGTATTTTAGTTGAAGTGTTGAGTGCTTATAGTGCAGCATCACTTCCACTCAATATTTTATATCCGAACCGAAGTTATATTCCAAAACGATTAGAAGTTTTTATGAATTGGATTGGAGAGGTTTTAAATCGCAAATGCATCGTCATCTTTTAGTCATAAAAAGAAAATAAGATAACAATAAAAAAAGCCTCTCAAATTGTGAGAGGCTTTTTAGAATTTGGTGGGTCGTCCGCGACTCGAACGCGGGACCAACGGATTAAAAGTCCGCTGCTCTACCAACTGAGCTAACGACCCAAATGGGTTCAAAACAGATAAGTGGTGGGTCGTCCGCGACTCGAACGCGGGACCAACGGATTAAAAGTCCGCTGCTCTACCAACTGAGCTAACGACCCGTATCGTTTTGATGTCGCGTATTTTAGCAAGTTATTCAACTAACACAAGAGGAAATTTAAAAACATTTGCATGATTGCCTATAAAAAGCACGATTTCCTCTTGTTTAGCTAAAAAATGAACTAAAAACGGTATTTATATGCCTGAATGTTGTCAAAAATTTCAGTTGTGATGTCACAGTAACTGCTTGCGCCAGGCAATAAAGCGAGTAAACGTTCAGAAGTTTTGCTCGGATTAAACGCATCTTCTTTCAGTTTATTCTTCTGATATTTAAAAGTACCTGTTGTTTCGACCTTTTTTTGTACACGTAAAAACACCGGTACGGCATAAGCAGGCAAGCACTTCTTAAAGACAGACACCATTTCGGTTAAATCTGCGTCATTTAACTCTTCACCATCTGCCAGCGTGATGGCTGCCATACCAGCACGACCATTGGTATTTGGAATTTCTACACCATAAACGACAGCTTCAGCAATTTTTTCGTATTCGCATACCATGTTTTCCACTTCAGTGGTGGATACGTTTTCACCTTTCCAGCGGAAAGTGTCGCCTAGACGGTCCACAAACTGAGCATGACGGAAACCAATATCTCGAACTAAATCACCTGTGTTGAAATAAGAGTCGCCTTTTTTGAAAACATCTTTCCAAATTACAGATTTGTTCTTTTCAGGGTCTGTATAACCGTCAAATGGAGAGCGGCTAGTAATTTTTCCAACTAGCAGGCCAACCTCACCTGCTTTAACTTTTTGACACCAGCCGTTTTTGTCGCGGATAGGCTCATTTTTCTCTTTATCGAACTGAACAATGGCATATGGTGTAGGAGAGAAGCCAACTGTGTTGTCGAAGTTGAAAATATTGCTAAATCCAACGTTACCTTCGCTCGATGCATAAAGTTCAAGAACTTCTTTAACGCCGAAGCGTTGTTTGAACTTGTCCCAGATGTTTGGACGCATGCCGTTACCGATCATTTTGGTGACACGGTGGTTACGGTCAAGTTCGGTAACTGGAGCATCCATTAGGTAACGGCAAAGTTCGCCAACATAACCAATTGCAGACGCATTAAATTTTTGAACGTCTTTCCAGAATGCGCTAGTCGAATATTTACGTCGAATAGCAAGAGTAGAACTGCCAGCGATTACACCACACCAGCAAACCACCACACCTGTTGCATGATAAAGCGGTAAGGTAACGTACATAACGTCATCTGGGCCTAAGTTTAAGATATGGCCATAAGTGCCATACGCTAATGTCCAGCGACTATGCTTGAAAATAACTGCTTTTGGTAAACCTGTTGTACCAGAGGTGTAGATATAGAATAGGCCGTCATTACCCGTCACAGAACGAGTAGTCGATGGGTTAAATTTTGGAAATTGATCAATTTGTTCAGCTAGATTCGCATAACCTTGAGGTGCTTTACCTGCATTTTGACGTGTTGCTTGATCTGCAAACCAATGAAAACGGTCTTTAGGAACATTTAAATCTTGGCGAATTTCATCAATAGCTGCTCGAACTTCTTCACCCGCAATAACAGCAATTGGCTTTACGAGATTGATGCTATGAGCGAGAACTTTACCGACTTGAGATGTATTCACAAGTGCAATGGTCACCCCAATTTTAGCCAAACCAACAATTGTTGCGATTAGCTCGGAGCGGTTTTCAATCATTACAGCAATGACGTCCCCTTTACGCGCTCCAATAGAAAGATAGTAATGAGAAATCTGGTTTGCCCATTCATTTAAAGCTTCATAAGAATAACTTTGATCTTCAAATAATAATGCCGTGCCTTTCGGATTCCGTTTAACAGCTTTTTCAAAAGCAATACCCAAACCTGTTGGAGTATGTGATGTTCTTAAATAAGCCTGTTTAAGACCATTTAGGATATGGGGTACTTTGGGAATGAAGCTAGGAAGTCTTGTGGCAACATCACCAAGAGTAATGATATCGGTCTGTGTTGTCTGGCTCATATCAATCCTATTTATTTTTCGATCAATCCAAAAAAGGTTGTGTGGGCAAAAAGTCCAATAGTTTTCATGGTTCACCATGCTTTTAAAACTTTTCTTCTAGTGCAATCAACCTAATTGGTTAAAAATAACAAAAAAAACCTAGTCATCGAAATGACTAGGTTTGTTTAAATTAGCTGCAATTGAGCAAATGGCTTACTCAGCTACAGGATTAGCTTTTTTGGGTGGACGGCCACGAGGGCGACGAGGACGACTTGGTTTGTCCTTATCAGCTTTAGAATCTTCTGATTCACTCTCTGTCGGAGCTTCAGTTGACTCAGCAGCTTGTTCTTGAGCTGCTTTAGCTTTTGCCGCTGCTTTTGGCTGTTTCGCAATTGGAGCTTCTACTACAGCTTCAACTGGTGCTTCTTCTACGCTAGTTGCCACCTCAGTTACTTGATCAAGCTCAAGCGGTTGTTGCTTTGATTCAACAGGCGCTTGTGTTTCAGCAACAGGAGCAACAACAGTTTCTTCTACTACAGGAGCAGGGGTAGCTACTTCCTCTTGGGTAGAATGTTGTTGTTTCACTTGCTCAAATGCTTGCTCAGCAGCCAATTTTGCTAAACGGCGACGTTCACGTGGATCATTTGCAACACGTGGAGTCGGCGCTTGCGATGGAGTAAGCGGAAGCACTGGTGCTGGTTCTGCTTCTTCAGCTGGTTTATGGCTTGGAAGTTCTGCATCACGAGTTACTGGTTTTTTCTCTTCTGTTTCTGAAGTTACTTCAACCACCAAAGTACTTGCGTACTGTTCCGTAAACTTCTGCAAAGCACGATTAAACGTTGGTACTAAACCAAATTGTTCAATCAAAACAGTGCAGTCTTCGCCATATACGTGACGAATTAAGCTACCAATTGTGTATTGTGCCAAAGTTGGAATTTGCGATGGCGTAACAGTTGGAGTAGCTGCTTTAGCTTGTTTAGCTTCACGTTGCTGACGACGACGCATACGAGGATCGTTGCTAGCACGTTGGATTTGAGGCTGAGTAGCTTCTTTAGTTGGTTGCGCTTCTTTTGTTTCTGCAACAACAGCTTTCTCTTCTACAACTGGTGCAGGAGTTGGCTCTTGAACAACTTCAACAGGAGCCGCTTCAACATGTTCAACCTTTTGTTCAGGCGTTAGCGCAACAATTTCGCTTTGACCTTGGTCAACGTTGATGATTAAAGCTGTGTTCATGACATCATGTTTAGGTGCGTCAATTACATCCACTTTAACTTGTTTTTCGTCAACAACTACTGGTGCCGCCGGCGTATTTTGATTTTCATTTAATACGCTTGGATCGCGATGGCGATTTGGACGGTTTGGACGTTGTTGATTATTACGATCACGGCGTGGAACAACATTCTCAGTTTGTTGTACATCATTATTTTGATGTTGCTGATCTTGGTGTTGTTGACGCTTTTGCTGACGTTTTAATTCACGTTGCTCTTGGCGTGACAACTGAACCACTTCTTCATGAACTTGATGTTGTTGTTCATGAGCTTGGTGATGCTGTTCACGTTGCTCTTTATGTTTACGCTTTTTGTTGTTCTGACGTTGTTGTTGAGATCTATCATCTTTTTCAACATGTTCACGAACTTCTTGTTTCACTGGTGACTGTGAAATATAAGCATTATTTGACTGAACTGGCGCGACTTCTGCAACAGGAGGTACAGCCACTTGACCAAACTGACCACGGCTAACAGCACCAGTATTTACCATTTGCTCAATCGCAGCTGCGGCATTTTGTGCTGAACGAGATTGATCAACAGTTTGCGCTTGTTTTTGAACAAATAAGTTTTCTAACCATGCACAAGGACTTGCCGCTTTTTGAGCCGCAGGTTGCTGTGCTACAGGTTGACTTGCTTGTTGGTTTGCTTTTTTCTGAGCTGGAGCATTATTTGAAGCTTGAGCTGTTGCATGTGCATGCCCGTGATCTGCTTCTTCTAAATGCCATTCAGAAGACTCATAACCTAGCTCTTTTTCGCTTGAGCGAGTTGCTTCAGTGCGTTCATAACTAGATGGAGCAAAACCGTCTGGGTTATAAGCAATTTCGTAATGTGGAGTTTCTAAGTGCGGGTGAGGTAATACAGTGACGCGTACACCAGAAGTTTGCTCTAAATACACCAGACTATGGCGTTTTTCATTAAGCAAGAAGGCTGCAATTTCAACTGGAACTTCAACCTGAACTTCACCATGACGTTCACGAAGAGCAATCTCTTCAACTTTACGCATGATTGAAAGAGAAAGCGAACGTAGGTCACGAACCATGCCTGTACCATGACAGCGAGGGCATACATAACCTGTTGCTTCTTCAAGCGATGGACGTAAGCGTTGACGGCTCATTTCCATTAAGCCAAAACGAGACAACTGACCGAACTGGATACGAGCACGATCGCTTTGGGTTGCTTCACGAAGTTTTGCTTCAACCATACGTTGGTTGCGTTCTTTAGTCATATCGATGAAGTCGATGACAACTAAACCGCCAATGTCACGAAGACGAAGTTGACGAGCAATTTCTTCTGCTGCTTCAAGGTTTGTGTTCAGTGCAGTTTCTTCAACATCATGCCCGCGAGTTGATTTCGCAGAGTTAATATCGATTGAAACTAAAGCTTCAGTCTGGTCAATCACGATTGAACCGCCAGATGGAAGTTTTACTTCACGCTCGTAAGCAGTTTGAATTTGGCTTTCAATACCAAAATGAGCAAACAATGGCTCATTTAAAGTATAAGTTTTTAATTTGTCTAATTGACGAGGCATGACTGCTTTAACAAAGTTATAAGCTTCGTTATAAGCTTGTTCGCTATCAATTAAGATTTCAGCAACGTCATCACGTAAGTAATCACGAATTGCGCGTGTTACAACACCAGCTTCTTGATGAACAAGCATTGGAGAAGGGCCAGAGCTTGCTGTACTTTGAATTTGTGCCCAAAGGTCAAGTAAGTGCTGTAAATCAAGCTGTAATTCTTCTTGAGTACGGCCAATACCAGCGGTACGTACAATCACGCTCATGCCGCGAGGTACATTTAAAGAGGCTAAAATTTCTTTTAACTCTTCGCGTACTGAACCCGAAATTTGACGGCTGATACCGCCACCTTTAGGGTTATTTGGCATAAGAACTAAATAGCGACCTGCTAGAGAAATAAAAGTAGAAAGCGCTGCACCTTTATTGCCACGTTCTTCTTTTTCAACTTGAACTAAAAGCTCTGTGCCTTCAGTAATAAGTTCACGAATGTTTGAAGTCTGACGAGGATCTGCCTGGAAATAGCTATTCGCAATTTCACGCATAGACAAGAAGCCTTGACGGCCTGCGCCGTATTCAACAAAAACAGCTTCTAAAGAAGGTTCTACGCGGGTGACATGGCCTTTATAGATATTGGATTTTTTCTGTTCTCGGGTACGATTCTCTAAATCAAAATCGTAAAGACGATTACCAGTGATAAGTGCAACGCGAACTTCTTCGGCGTGAGTTGCATTAATCAACATACGTTTCATGGGTGTGACACCTAATAGTGACTCACACAAACAAACCAAACAAACTTAAAGGTTCTGAACGAACATCGAACATGACGGATCATTTCCCAGATCTCAAAATACTTGTGGTCTGAGTCATCTGTTACCGGCCACATTTAGCCTTAGCTTCGATTCTCGTCTGTGATGTAGGCAATACTGCTTCAACCTTTAAATCGGAATTCCTTTTTGCTTCACTGGCGGGTGAGCGGTGCATTGGTTAATGACTTTCACTGTCATTGGCCGCGAAGTGACTTCTTTATTGGAAGTTTGATACGGAATGCTCATCGTATCGGTGCTTTCGGCAGTTCCAATGCATCAACGCTTTAGCCTGAAGGCAACATTAAGGATCGATTTGTCTGATGTGTATCAGTTTACGTTCCATAACCAACTAGAGTTGGTAACATATTTTTTTGAACAAACTGAATTAAACGCAACAGTTTGTCATTTTGCCGATATAATAAGCCTTCGGCGTCGGCATAATTCTTTAGGACCAATCCGAGCTGGTGATGAAAGCATCATTTTGATTGAGGTTTCAATCAGGGAAAATTCCCATTAGATGTTCACTTACGGCGGTATCCGTGCGCTGACTATATCAAACCTTGCAGCATCTGCCTATGGGCTAAGCTTAGATTTCTTGTGAAAAAACTAAGCTAATCGGTCATTTATTAATCAAATTTCGTAAAATTTCAGGTTTAAATATTAGTATGAATTCTACACAGCAATGGCAAAGTGTCACTTGGTTTGAGGTGGATGAGCATCAAGCAGGACAACGAATCGATAATTTCCTGTTTTCACGTTTAAAGGGTGTGCCAAAGAGTCGAATTTATCGTTTGATTCGTGAAGGTCAGGTTCGCGTGAATAAAAAACGTATTAAAGCCGAGACCAAACTCGCAATTGGAGACCAGATTCGTGTTGCGCCTATTCGCTATGAACAAAAAGATGAAACAGCTGTTCCTGTAAGTGATGGTGTGGCACAAAGTTTGTTAAGCCGTGTGGTTTACGAAGATGAAGGTCTATTAGTTGTAAATAAACCATCTGGTATTGCTGTACATGGCGGCAGTGGTGTGGCTTATGGTTTGATTGAGGCACTACGTGCGGCGACAGGCAAAAAATATTTAGAACTCATTCACCGTATTGACCGTGATACTTCTGGTCTAGTCATGATCAGTAAAAAACGTAGTACTTTAAAGTTGCTACAAGATATGTTGCGTGAACACAAAATTCGTAAGACCTATGCAGCTATTGTAAAAGGTCAGGTAAGTCTTGATAAGCAACTCATTGATGCTCCTTTATTCCGCTATGAGTTAGCCAATGGCGAGCGTCGTGTACGTGTATCTAAAGAAGGTAAGCCAAGTAAAACTGAATGGGTGGTTGCAGAGCGCTTTAAAAATGCCACGTTGGTTCATGCTTCACCTTTATCAGGTCGCACACATCAAATTCGTGTACATGGTTTAAGCATTGGACACCCTTTGATTGGTGATGATAAATACGGGCACAACACAGCTTATGCAGGCCCTGAAGCACGCCGTTTGTGTTTACATGCGATGCGTTTAGATATTCCGGGTTATCCGACTATCGAAGCGCCTTTACCAGAAGACATGACCCAGTTATTAGATGCTTTGAGAGTAGCAAAATGAGTCTGAAAACAGAATTAGTGATTTTTGACTGGGATGGTACTTTATATAATTCTGTTGGTCAGATTGTTGCAAGTTTACAGCATGCGGCAGAGCAGCATGAGTTAACTCTGACTGATGAAGCTGCAAAAAGTATTATCGGTTTAGGTTTACCGGAAGTGATGCAAACTTTGTTTCCGGAAGCGCCCGAGCTACATGAATCGATTTTAAAAGCATATGGCGATCACTATATTGCGAACTCGACTAGTGATGCATGGTTTGAGGGTGTTTCTGAACTACTTCATGACTTAAAAGCCCAAGGTTTAAAGCTTGCCGTAGCGACAGGTAAAAACCGTCGTGGATTAGACCGTGTGATTGCAAAAACAGAAAGTACTCATTTGTTTGATGTTACTCGCGCAGCCAATGAAACTCGATCAAAACCAGATCCACTCATGTTGCAAGAAATATTAACAGTCACTGGGGTGAGTGTTGAGCGTGCAGTTATGATTGGCGATAGTAGCTATGATCTTGAGATGGCACAGCGTTTAGGGATGCCACGTATTGGTGTAGGCTATGGTGTGCATTCAATCGAAGTTCTACAACAGTTCCAGCCTTTAACGATTGCTAAAGATGTACCTGAGCTACATAACTTTTTAAGAGAGTACGCAAAGTTATCTAATGCAGATGTAGCGTAATTTAGAATGATATAAGAAGGGGGAATTTATTCCCTCTTATTGTATGTCCAATAACAATAAGACGAGAAAAATGAGCCGTTCTATTCGTTTATTAAATCTTTTACAACAACTCCGTGAATTCCGTTATCCAGTTACTGCCCAAGTCTTGGCTGAACGTATGGGAATTAGTGTTCGTAGTATTTACCGTGATATTGATAGTCTACGTGCCCAAGGCGTGAGAATCGATGCATCGGCAGGTTTGGGGTTTCAGCTTAAAGAAGACATTGTATTACCACCAATGACACTCAATGAAAATGAAGTTGAAGCTATTTTTTTGGCACTGTATTGGTTAAAGAGTGTGCCTGACCAGTCTTTACAATCATCATCTACATCCATCTTAGCTAAATTAAATTCTGTTTTGCCTGAGCATCGCCAATATTTATTACAGCAAACGACCCTAAGAGCGTTTAACACATGGCTGCCTGTAGATGAAAATCGAGTCGAACAAGTGCGCTTAGCTATTCGGCAGCAAGTCAAAATTTCGATGCATTATCATGATGAACAACAGCGAAGTAGTGTTCGAACCTTGTGGCCTTTTGCTTTGGGATATTTTAATGACAAAATTGTATTGGCCGCATGGTGTGAACTACGACAGGACTTTCGACATTTTAGAATGGATCGTATTCAACACTTAAGTTTAACCCAAGAGTTATATCCATCATTTAAACAACAACTGTTCCAGCAATGGTGGGCGCAAGAATCGCAAAAGACTACTGACAAAAACTGACAAAAGACACTTGTAGACTAGCATCACGATAAACAAGGAGCCATAAAAAATGAGCCTTAAACTTTATACTAACAAAGAATCGCGTGGTGTGGTTGTCGACTGGCTTTTAGTCGAGCTTGGTGTTGAATGTGAGCGTATTGAAGTCGAATACAAGACAGAGATGAAATCACCAGAATATTTAAAACTTAATCCTTTTGGAAAAGTACCTGTATTGGTAGATGGCGATGTGGTTATTTATGAGTTAGGGGCAATTTGTGCATATCTAGCCGACAAGTTTAGTGACAAAGGTTTAGCACCAGCCTTGAATGATCCAAAGCGTGGTTTGTACTACCGTTGGTTGTTTATGATGGCAGGTCCTTGGGAAGCTGCTGGCGTTGATAAAGCTCTAGGAATAGAAGTAGCACCTGAGCAAAAAATGTTTGTTGGTTATGGTGATTACAACGATGCCTACCAAGCTTTGGTTGAAGGGTTAAGTGAAGCGAAGCCTTATTTATGTGGTGAACAATTTACCGCAGCAGATGTAAGTGTGGGCGCGATGCTGTTATGGCAATTAAAAATGAATGCAATTGAATCACACCCTACCATTACACGTTATGTTGAAACGATTAAGCAACGTGAAGGCTTAAAACAAAGCAGCATGGGCGAGTTACTGTAAATTTATACTACTTCGAGCCACCCTTTAGGGTGGCTTTCTGTTTTTTAAACCAAGCGTTTTAGTTACTGATAAAACCAGCAGCCACGTTAATACAAATTGCTAAAATTGTTGTGTTAAAGCCAAATGCCAGCACGAAATGAAATAAGTTGAGCAAACGCATATGCCTGGTCGTGACCGATACATCTGCTGTTTGTGCTGAAGTACCAATAATATAACTAAAATATAAGAAGTCGGGATAAGTTGGATTTTTGGTGCCTGGGAACTCTAATCCGCCACTTTCTTCATTTCTCGATAAAGCCATATAAAAGTCATGTGCATAATGCAAGGCGAAAACTGTGTGCATAAAAAGCCATGCTGAAACAATCGTAAGTAAAGCTAAAGCAACATGTCCTAATTTTGCATAATGGTCAGAAGGAAGCTGGGACAACTGTACTAAAATAGCAACTAAACACATAGAAATTGCCAGTAAAACAATCAGCATAATCACCCATTTGCTTTCATCTTGTTTTTTAGCTTGTTGCTGCATTTGAGAGTGATCTGCATTTTTCATTAGTTTGAAAACATGCAATAAATATAAGCCAATCGAACCATTCCAGCTGACTAATAAAATAGTAGACCATTTCCATGAGGTGAACAAAGTCAATAGAGTTCCGGCAATAACTCCCACAAATAAAGCAATAAAGAAGTGAGGTCGATTTCGCACGCTACGACCCAAATGCTTTAATAGTGCTACCATTTACTCGACACTCCATATGCTTTAGTAAATATTTTTTACTGTTTGGTTAATTTAACATTAAGTTTTATATATGCTTTATGCTTATTAATAATATTTTATAAATTAAAGATAATATATTTATCGAAAATTAAATTACTTCATTAAAGTATAAAATAAATATTAAATGCATTTATTTTATACTTTAATTTAGATTTTCTAACTAATTTATTATTTAAGAGTAAAAGTAGATTTAACTTTGGTGTTTAATCTTGATTCTTATCAAGATGAAATACTTTATTGAGCTGATCAATAAATCTTTTAACACCAACAGATTGTGTATTTTTACGATAACTCACAAATAAATCTAAAGAAGGTAATTCAACATCGAGAGGACGAACCACCGTGTTAGCAACGCCTAGCGGAGCAATATAGGCTGGTAAAATCGTGCATCCTAGTCCTGAGCCAGCAGAATTAATGTTAAGTAAAATACTATCTGCCTTTTGTACAATATTGAGGTCAATATTATAAGTTTTAGTAAACTCTAAAATAGTATTGTGCAGGGTGCTAGATTGTTCAGCAGCAGGAATAATGAAATCAATACCATTTAAAGCTTTTACGGGGATACGTTCGTATTTGGCGAGGGGATGATTTCTTGGTAATAGAAAAATTAGAGGTTCTGTTAAAACAAATTGGCTTTGAATTTCATCAGTTTCAGTATTGTCACGAGTAAAGGTGATATCGAGTTCACCTCTTTTTAAGGCTTTGAGTTGCTCCGTATTGTTTAAGCTTGATAGTTCAATCGTAAGGTCTGGGTGTTGTAAGCGTAGATTTGGCAGTACATAGGGGAAAATTTTCATTTCTGCAATGGGGACGAAACCAATGCGTAATAGCTGTTGTTTAGCCTTCGAGACTTGGCGTGCCAAAGCGACTGCCTTATCAGCTTGGGCCAGTGTTAAACGAGCATGTTCTAAAAATACTTCACCTTCTTCTGTTAATTCGACTTTACGTTTTGTGCGATTTAAAAGTCGTACTCCGACATCTTCTTCTAAATCTTTAATTTGTTGGCTAAGGGAGGGTTGTGCGGTGTAGAGTTTGAGAGCGGCCTTACTAAAATTTAATTCTTCAGCAACAGTGATGAAATATCGAAGATGGCGTAATTCCATAAGACTAATCCAAAAAATGTCTTACTATGATTTAAGTAAAGTATAAAGCATAAAAGTATATAGCGTGAAGATGCTTTAGATATTTATAAAATAAATGAAAATTTATAAATCATTATTAATTTAATATGAAAAATTTTTTAATTATTAATTTATAAAATATATTAATCCAGCTTCACAATCAAATTTATTTTAAATTCTAGTCATAAATTTTAATTACTCTTGAAAAATAATATGTAATTTTCTCATATTATGAAAAAGACTATTATTTGTAGAAGCTTTGATAGAAGGAAATCTTTGTATAGTTGTGTATCAATAGTATTTTGTTAATAAATGTATCGCTTGTATGTTGCTGTATTTTCCGATTTTATGCATATCAAAAAAGTCAGCAATTTTATAAAAATTGATTAACTGAGATAAAAACAATTCCTCCTTTCGTTATAGGCGGCTTATTATATGGGATTGTTATGTTATACAGTAGCTTTTAATAAGCACTATAATTAATGAATCACAAAATCAACATATCTAGACATTCTTTTGTGGCAGTTTAGATTGATGTGTGTGGGTGGCGATGAAAATAAAAGGGATATTTATATGATAAATAAATGTAAGTTTCATAGCTTAATTTATTTAAATCGCTAAGATAGAAGACAGTATGATCCATCCTCTCGATGCTACAACCATAGAATAAGCCCATGAAAGACAAGCCGACATTAACGTATCAATTGCCGACTCAGTCCTGTTGGACGCATACTTGGATAAAGCCGCCTTTTTGCCATCCTGAATTGGGCCACGAAAAAGATACTCGTTTTTATAATCAGCAGCCTAGGTCACCAGCACGGGGATCGAAAGAGCTATTACGCTGGTTAGTTACCCGTGAATCTTATACATGGAATGTAGATATTCAACACGAATACGAAGCGCGTATTAATACACCAATTGCGTTGCCACAAAATCGCCCTCATGCGGACTTAGATGATTGGCAAGTTTGGTTTGTCGGTCACGCGACTGTACTTATTCAAATTGGACCATATAACTTTATTACTGACCCAGTATGGTGTGATTATGCGAGTCCACTGCATGGTCGCGGTCCACGTCGTGTATGTCCAGCAGGTTTTGCCTTGGAACAGTTGCCAACTATTCATGGAGTTTTACTGAGCCATAATCATTATGATCATATGGACTTGGCAACGCTTGAATGGCTACATAAAAAATTCGCAATGCCGATTTATACAGGGCTAGGTAACGGGTTTTACTTGTCTAAAGAGTTCCATGTCATTGAAATGGACTGGTGGCAGGAAATTCCTTATCACGAGTTAAGAATTGTTTATACACCTGCTCAGCATGGTTCGGGGCGTGGTTTACGTGACCAAAATAAAGCACTTTGGGGCGGGTTTTCGGTTTTAGCAAAAACAGGACATTGTTTTTTTGCTGGTGACACTGGTTATGCAGGACATTTCAAACAAATTCATGCACGTTATGGGGCACCGCGTGTTGCTTTACTTCCAATTGGAGCTTATGAACCTCGTAAACTAATGAGCTATGTTCATATGAATCCTCAAGACGCAGTCCATGCACATTTAGATTTACAAGCCCATCGTTCCGTTGCGATTCACTATCGAACCTTTCAGTTAACAGATGAAAATCGTGAAGATCCAGAGCATGCTTTAGCTCACGCTATTAAAGCTTCCTCAAAACTTGCCAATCCTTTTTATTGTATTCGAGAAGGGCATAAATTGACTGTCTAAAACCTCAATGTTGTATATAAAAAAGCCAGTTCAATGTGAACTGGCTTTTTTGATTTTGACTTAAATTAAGCTAAGTCAAAACGGTCAAGATTCATGACTTTTGTCCATGCTGCAACAAAGTCTTGAACAAATTTTTCTTTACCATCGGCTTGAGCATAAACTTCTGACAAGGCACGTAAAATTGAGTTTGAACCAAAAACTAAGTCATTACGTGTCGCAGTAAATTTGACTGTACCTGTCTTACGGTCTTTGCCTTCAAATACTTCACTTGTTGAATCAACAGGTGCCCATACATTCGACATGTCGAGTAAGTTTGTAAAGAAATCTGTGCTGAGTACACCCACTTGCTGAGTGAATACACCATGTTGTGAACCATCCCAATTGGTGCCCAGTACACGTAAACCACCAATTAATGCAGTTAACTCTGGTGCAGTCAAAGTCAGTTGCTGAGCTTTATCAATCAATAAGATTTCAGCTGGTGTGTTGATACCTTCTTTCTTCCAGTTTCTAAAGCCATCAGCAGCGCCGAGCAGCAATTGGAAAGTTTCGATATCAGTTTGACTTTGTAATGCATCAACACGACCAGGAGCAAATGGAACGCTAATGTTAAAGCCTGCCGCTTGAGCAGCTTGCTCTACACCCACGTTACCTGCAAGCACAATTAAGTCAGCCAATGACAATTGGGTCGATGCTTTGAGCTCTTCAATTTTAGTTAAAGTCTCAACAGCTTTTTTATTGACTTCCCAACCACGTTGAGGCGCTAAAGCAATGCGTGCACCGTTTGCACCACCGCGTTTGTCTCCACCACGGAATGTTGATGCTGATGCCCAACCAAGAGAAACTAACTCACCAGCAGATAATCCTAACGCAGCAATTTTTGCTTTTGCATCAGCAATGCTTGCAGCAGATGGTATAGCGTTAGCAGCAGGTAATGGGTCTTGCCAAATTAAATCTTCAGCAGGTACTTCAGGGCCTAAATAACGTGCTTTTGGCCCCATATCACGGTGAGTTAACTTGAACCATGCACGAGCAAATGCATTTGCGAATGCTTGAGGGTCGTCATGGAAGCGACGAGAGATCTTTTCAAACTCAGGGTCAAAACGTAAAGTCAAATCTGTAGTCAGCATAGTTGGCTTACGTTTAACTGACGGATCGAATGGATCAGGAATAATCGCTTCAGCATCTGCTGCTACCCATTGAATTGCGCCAGCAGGTGAGCGTTCTTGTACCCATTCATATTTGAATAGGTTTTCAAAGAAGTAATTGCTCCATTGTGTTGGAGTCTGTGACCAAATCACTTCTAAACCTGAAGTTATCGCATCTTTACCAACACCTGTACCAAAGCTATTTGACCAGCCAAAGCCCATTTGTTCAATTGGAGCACCTTCAGGATCAGCCTGAACATGGTCAGCAGGGGCTGCACCATGCGTTTTACCTAAGGTGTGCCCGCCTGCAATCAAAGCAACAATTTCTTCATCATCCATTGCCATGTTGCCGAAAGTCGCACGAATAAATGGAGCAGCCGACCTTGGGTCACCACTAGCTTCTGGACCTTCAGGGTTCACATAAATTAGACCCATTTCGGTTGCAGCAAGATTACTACCTGCCAAAGCTTCAGAGTTACGGTGAGCTAACCATTCTTTTTCATCGCCCCAGTTTACATCGTTATCTGGTTCCCAAACATCTTCACGACCTGCACCAAAACCAAAGGTACGGAAGCCAGAAGATTCAAGTGCAATGTTCCCAGCAAGAATAAATAAATCTGCCCAAGATATTTTTTGACCATATTTCTGCTTAACTGGCCATAATAAACGACGTGCTTTATCTAAGCTCGCATTGTCAGGCCAACTATTTAATGGCGCAAAACGTTGTTGACCACGACCTGCACCACCACGGCCATCACCCATGCGATAGGTACCCGCAGCATGCCATGCTAAACGAATAAATAAGCCTGTGTAATTTCCCCAATCGGCTGGCCACCAGTCTTGGGAGTCGGTTAATACATTTTTGATATCAGCTTTAAGGGCGTAGTAGTCAATTTTTTTAAATTCTTCGCGGTAATTAAAATCTTTACCAAGTGGATTAGAGCGTTCTGAATGTTGGTTAAGCAAGTCAACACGTAATTGATTTGGCCACCAGTGTAAATTAGTCGTGCCACCACCGAGGGCTACTTGTGGTTTTGAGTTATGACCTGAAAAGGGACATTTTGATTCGTTTGACATGATTATATTCTCTCTGGGTAATATTTATTTGAGCTTTAAATGGAACCGAATGCTCATTTTCCTGGACTTCTGGGTTAAAAAACGATGTGTATCAAATAAAGAAATGAGAGAACAAGTGGTGAAGTAAACCGTTTAAATTTTTTTCACTGTTATGTTAGCTCATCATTTTTATTCAATACTACATAAGTTTCCTTTGTTTATTATTCCTTCAATTTACTGCATGAAGACTAAAAAACAAGAGGGAAAATGGTTCGACTTTTGCAAATAATGATGCATAGCATGAGCTCCTTAATCATTGAAACATCGCAATATCTTTAAACTTCGTTCTTTAAATATACTAAAATCTGAATATTTATTTTTCAAATGGATTAAATTGTCTATATTAATAGGTAAAACCGATTTTAACAGTGAAGTAAAATTGTTGAGTACTGTAAATGTGAATCTGAAAATAAAAGAGAAAACCTAAAAAATAGTTCAATAAAAAAGGAGAGTTAAAACTCTCCTTTTTTTCAGTATTTACACGGTGACAAGACGGTTAGATTTAACCATATCGGCTAAACCATGTGTTTTAAAGTAGTACTCAAGCCAGCTTTTTACAATAAGTGGGTTATTCATTTTCATCACATCATCAAGTAACTTTTGGGCATCTGTCATGGGTACATGACAAATTGCTTTACGGACACGCAAGATGTTACTTGAACTCATAGAAAGGGTATTAAAGCCCATTGCCATCAGTAAGATTGCTGATAACGGATCACCCGCCATCTCACCGCAAATACTTACTGGTTTTTGGTATTTGTGACATTCCTTCACCAGTCGAGTCAACGCACGCAAAATAGATGGATGGAAGTGTGAATATACGCTAGCCACATGCGGATTATTACGGTCTACCGCAAGTAAGTATTGAGTTAAGTCATTTGAACCAACCGAGAAGAAATCGACAAGTTCAGCAAACTCATCAATTTGTAGCAGTACGCTTGGCACCTCTACCATAATCCCGATTTTTGGTTTGGTAATCTTAACCTGTTCTTCTTCTTGTACAGCGATCCAATCACGCTCAAGTAAATAAAGCACTTCTTCGACTTCACTTACTGTTGTCACCATTGGCAAGAGAATATGCAAATTATTTAAGCCAATACTTGCTTTAAGCATTGCACGAATTTGCGCCGAGAAAATCTCTGGATGATCGAGTGTAAAACGAATACCACGCCATCCTAATGCCGAGTTTTCTTCTTCGATACTGAAGTATGGTAAGTCTTTATCGGCACCAATATCGAGGGTTCGCATCACCACAGGCTTATTGGCAAAGTGGCTCAACTGTTGACGATAGATAGCACGTTGTTCTTCTTCACCTGGGAAGCGTTCTCGCAACATAAATGGAATTTCACTTCGGTATAGACCTACACCTTGCGCGCCACGTTGTACGCCGCGAACGACATCAATCATGAGACCTGTATTTACATAAAGTTGAACAGATACACCATCTGGAGTAATCGCTTCTTTGGTCTCGTATTGCTTGAGATCTTTTGCGATTTGCTCATCTTCTTTTTGAATTTCTTTATAACGTTGACGTAAACGACGTGGCGGGTTTACAAAAACTCGGCCCTGATAAGCATCCACAATCATTTCTGCATCATCAAGCGTGTTAACAGGTAGTTCAGTGACACCAACCACTGTTGGAATACCCAATGCGCGTGCCACAATTACCATATGCGAGTTAGCAGCACCTTCTGAGGTTACAATAGCAGCGATATTATCGACCGGTAACTCGACGAGTGCAGCAGTACTAATTTCTTCACCAATTAAAATACTGTCTGGACTGAGTTCACGGTGGCTAGAATCTTCCTCTTGTAAACACGCTAAAATACGTCGGCCTAAATCTTTAAGGTCGGAAACGCGTTCGCGAAGATAGTCATCTTCCATTTGTGCAAATAGGGCGGTGTGTTTTTCAATGACACGACGTACAGCACCTTGCGCCCAATGACCATCACGAATCAGATCTTTAATTTCTGCGGGTAATGCATTTTCATCTAGCATTCTTAAGAAAACGCTAAATAAAGCGCGTTCTTCTGCCATGAGTGAATCATGCATTTTTTCGTCTAAAGAACGAATCTCTGAACGAACTGATGAAATCGCTTGATCTAGAAGACGAAGTTCATGGCTAATATCTTCTGCTTCACGGTCAGGGACAGCGCCCAAGTCGGCAGGTGGATACAAAATAATAGCGCGACCTAAAGCAACACCACCTGCACCTGACGCACCTTGGAAGGTTTTATAGGCAGGCCCATTACTTGGCTTACGAAATACATCGATGTTGCCAACCGCGTGAGCATGCGCAATCACCCCAGAAAGCTGAGCACAGAGCGTAACTAAAAAGGATTCGGCTGCTTCGCTAAAGTCTTGAGGAAGTCTATTTTGGACAACTAAAACGCCCATAACCTTACGACGGTACATGACAGGTACGCCGAGGAATGAGTTATAAATTTCTTCGCCCGTTTCAGGTAAATACAAGAAGCGCTCATGTTTTGGGGCATTGTCAAGGTTAACAATTTCTTCACGTTGCCCAACCAAACCGACCAAGCCTTCACCTATCTGCAATGAGACATGACCAACAGATTCTGGATTTAAGCCTTTTGAGGCCATCAAGACGTAACGCTGGTTGCGTTCATCGAGTAAATAAATAGAGCAAACATCCACTTTCATGGCCTCAGCAACCTGATTGACCATAATGTCTAACGATTCATGCAAACTCACGGACGCATTAATCTCTTGGACAATGCGTCTTAGAGTGTCGAGTTGCATGTTTGACATGGATGTATACTCCAGTATTTTTTAGACTATGAATGTATTTATAACAGCACTTTTAATAAAAATCATTTGCTAGATAAATGATTTTTAGGGTAATTGTTGCAACGGCAACTGTGTACACAACTCCACCATGGCTTTGCGGTAAACATCACGCTTGAAGTTGACCACTTGACCAAGAGGATACCAATAGCTAACCCACTGCCATTCGTCAAATTCGGGCGGGTCAGAGAGGTTTAACTGAATGTTTTTTGCAGGTGCAGTTAACTTCAGTAAAAACCATTTTTGTTTCTGTCCGATACATACAGGGTCAGAGTCTGACCGAATGTACCGATGTGGCAAACGATAACGCAGCCATCCTTTGGTTTGCGCAATAATCTGGACATGTTCGGGCAATAAGCCGATTTCTTCTCTCAGTTCTCGAAAAAGTGCCTGTTCAGGGGTTTCTCCAAACTGGATGCCTCCTTGTGGAAATTGCCAAGCATTGTGACCAATGCGCTTTGCCCATAAAACCTGTCCATCATCGTTTGCCAAAATGATCCCGACATTGGGTCGGAAACCTTCTGAGTCGATCATTTGGCTACCTAAATATTTATCTATATCGTTGACTTTAATCGCGGGGACAAACACTTTTTTATGTCCAGCTCGAAAAGATCAAAGTAAAATGTTTAAATTGCTACGATCTTAACGAATTTCTATCGACTAGCGGAGATAGATTTACATTTTTTTTCTTAAATTTCAGTTTAAACGAGAATTTTCATGAAACTGGCGTTGTTTGATTTAGACCATACCTTGTTAAATACCGATTCAGACCACTCGTGGGGTGAATTTTTAGTCAATGAAGGTTTGGTTGATCCGGTTCATCATCGTCAGATGAATGATAAATTTTATGAAGATTACAAAGCAGGGCAACTTGACCCATATGCTTATAATGAATTCGTTTTTGGTTTCTTAACAAAACATGACAATAGCTACTTAACAGAGCTTCACCAATTGTTCATGCAAAAAGTGATTCGTCCACAAATGCGCCCTAAAGGCTTCGATGCGATTAAGAAACACCAAGACTTAGGTCATACCATTGTGGGTATTACGGCAACAAGTGATTTTATTACCGCGCCAATTTTTCGTGAATTTGGTATTACTGAAATTTTAGCGACCAATGCTGAAGTTGTTGACGGTAAATATACTGGTAAAGTTGCGGGCTTGGCATGTTATCAAAAAGGTAAACTAGCACGTCTTGACGATTGGTTGGCTGGACGCAGTGTGTCTGAGTCTTGGGCTTATTCAGATTCAATCAATGACCGTTTTTTACTTGAATATGCAACACATGCGATTGCGGTAAATCCTGATGATCGCCTTGAAAAGTTAGCTCAAGAGCATAACTGGGAAATTCAGGACTGGTCGATTTAAGATGATCGAGTCGGAAGAGCTATGGGTTAGATAAGCTCTTCCAACTTTTAATTCATTAGGTTTAAATCATTTTTTTATATTTCTTGAAAATCTTAATCCAAAAATAAATATTGATAAGTTCAATAAAAATAAATTTTAAAAATGAGGTAATTAATGTCAAAAACACCACAGATTAAATTACCAGGCCAACTTTGGAATGATCAAAGTGTTGATTTAACACGCCATCGCTATCAGGGAAAATTACTGAGTAAAAGTGAAGGCTTTAAATTAGGTAAGGCTCAACGTAAAAAAGTACCGCGTGAACAGTTGTCAAAGCTTTCTGAACGACCACAAGGTACAACTGCCTTAACGATCTATGATTGGAGTAATCAAGGACGGTTAGAAAAACTTAAACCGATTCGTGCAAAAAGGATGAGTATTTCACCGTTTACATTTTATCGTGGCATGCCTTCTTTGATGTTATTTGACCAAGCATGGGAGCAAATAAATACAGGTTTATTTCAGCAAATTTGTGGTGATTGTCATTTAAGTAATTTTGGTGGTTTTGCGAGTCCAGAACGTAACCTGTTATTTGGAATTAATGATTTTGACGAAACTTTAGTTGCCCCGTTTGAATGGGATGTAAAGCGTTTAGCAACCAGTTTTGTGATTGCAGCTCGTGATATTAATCTTGCAGATAAGGTGGGTTTAAGGGCAATTAAAATAATGCTGAATAGTTACCGTCAGCACTTATTAGAAAGTGCGAAACTTTCACCACTACAAATTTGGTATGAAAAAATTGATGCAATTACCTTATTAGAAAATACTGAATGTCGAAAACTCAGAAAGAAAAGCGAAAAGGATATTAATTCAGCGCAGAAAAAAACGGTGTATTCTGTTTTGCCAAAGCTTACACAGCAAGACCAAGAGACAGGTTTACGTCATTTTGTAGATGATGCACCGTTATTATGGCACCCAAGTGCAGATGAACCATTTAGTAAAGATGTTGATGTATTCTTTCAACAATACCGTGATTCTTTGAAATATGATCGCCAAGTCCTTTTTGATCGTTATCAATGTACAGATGTGGCTTTTAAAGTGGTTGGTATTGGAAGTGTTGGTACCAGATCTGCGATTGCATTATTTCAAGATGCAGATCGGGAGCCGTTGATTTTACAAATGAAAGAAGCGAATCCATCAATTCTTAGTCCGTTATTTGTAGAAAAAGTAAATCACGAAGGTGAACGTGTAATACATGGACAGCAACTGATGCAGGCCGCAAGTGATATATTTCTTGGATTTTCCTCAATATCAACTCAACATTTTCATGTACGTCAGTTACGTGATATGAAAATCTCTTTTAATCTTAATGACATGGATGAGGAGTATTTCTATAAGTATGCTGAAGATTGTGGCTTGGCTTTAGCTCATGCCCATGCAAAATCTGGAAATGCAGATGTACTTATGGGATATCTTGGAGAGGGCGATACGATTATAGACGTATTGCAAACCTATGCAGAGGAATATGCAGAGCGTAATTTAAACGACTATCAGCAATTTATGAATGAAATTGCTGATAGTCGGATTCAGCTCGCTGGAGATAATGTACTTTAATAAATTACTTAACTTTGCCAGTGGTATACCAAATATTTGGATTAGGGTTTTGTTGATGCCAAAGCTTGAATTGAGCCCGCCATTGCTGAAAGGGCTCCGATAACGTAGGGCGTGGATCATCACTTAAACTATAAGCCATGCCTTCTACCAGCCATTTAGGTTTAGTCAGCATTGCAATATTTCCCCATTCTTCGGCTTGTCGGTGATGAATAAGTTCATGGGTGATGTAGAAATCTTTCCAGCCTCGCGGTGCAACCAATAACCCTAAATTGCCAACTGCTTTTGCGGCTGCTTTTTCCATACCAAAGGTATTTGCACATTTTGGAGTTGAGCAAAAAACCATAGTGGGCTGTTGATGAAAAGCACCTACTTTATCTTGGGTTTCTTGTAATGCACGATTATAAAGTGTCTTTGCAAGAGGCTCAGTCTTTGGATCATCTACACATATATGATCTTCACAATGTAATAATGAAAGATGATGTGCGAAAACAACACGTATCGGTTTAAACCAGATCAATGTTGCAAGCATTAAGACCGCTAAAGTTACGAATCCGTATAAACCAATTTTAATTATCTTTGAATATTGATTCTTCACGATCATGAATCATAAGTGAAAAGTAGAATGATAGTAGAGTAAAAGATGTATATTTACAGTATCATTTCCGATCAATATATGACTTTATTAATTAAAATAGCATGGCTAAAAACAAACGTACTAAAAATGAAAGCAGCAATAATTTCTTTGAAGAGTTTATCGCCCAGCTGATTGCCACTATTTTTGGTGAATTATTTATTTATATCATTGCCTTATTGTTTATGAGTGCAATTGGTGGAATTATTTTTGCTGCTATATTTTTCAGTTGGGGAGTTCTGTTTTTACTACTGCCTTTCGCAGTTTTAATTTACATCCTTTTTAAAAAATATAGTCATTAATACAGTTATTCCTGCATCATTTTAATCAACTCTTGCATAGCTCTAGATTGAGTACGTGCAGGGTGCCATACCATACCTAATTGGCGATTCATCTCGACATCTAAATCAAGCTGCTGCATATCCTGATTCAGTAGAGTTTTTGGTAAAACTGACCAACCTAAACCAATCGACACCAACATACGAATAGACTCTAGTGGATTATTACTCATGGTGATTTTGGGTTTAAGCCCTTGTTTTTCGAACTCAGCCAAAGTGATTTGAGCCGTATAAGTCTGTGCAGCTGGTAATAAGCTTGGGTATTCGATTAAGTCTTGTAAGGTCAAATTCTTTTGCTGTGCCAATGGATGAAATGGGGCAGCAACGAAGACTAAAGGATCATTCCAGATGGTAATGTAGTTAAGACGCTCATCGCCTGAAGGTGGAAGTGTTAAAAATGCAAGCTCTAAATCACCAGCAAGGACTTGTTCATGTGCTTGTTCTGAGTCAACAAAATGTACGTCAAGCGTGACTTGAGGAAACTGTTGAACAAAGTGTTTAAGTGGGGAAGGTAAGTGGTGCAAACCGATGTGATGACTCGTCCCGATTTTTAAACGGCCTTGTATTTGCGTTTGTTCATGACTCAGTGTGTGGTGAATATCTTTAAGTTCATTTAACCAGTTTTTGACTTTTGGTAATAACGAATGTGCAGCATGAGTGGCTTGGACCCCACGTCCTGCCGACTCAAATAGCTTTACGCCGAAGTATTCTTCGAGGCTATGAATACGTTTGGTTACAGCAGGCTGGGTAATAAAGAGTTGATCTGCAGCAACAGAGATAGACCCTGTTTCCATAACTTTTACAAAAGCTTCAAAGGCTGCAAGATTCATAATACAACTCTACTTGGAATAGAAAAATCGAGAGAGGCTAAAGTCGCCAAGCCAAAATCGTATCATGCTTGCAGCTAAACGTTCTATAAACTTGTGATTTCGCGTATTAATCTTAACCTAAGCAGTTGTCTCTTTTTCGTCTAAAGCTGATATACGGCGGTCTTTTGCTGCCCATACTTTTTCATGAAAGAAAAATGCAAATGCTTGTACGGTTGGTTCTAACATACTTAAGGTTAAAGCCATCCAAATGTTACCTGTTACAAAGTACGCGACTAGCATTGCTACCGTAATATGCATAATGTAGTAACTTAAGGTTTTCTTTAATGTACGTTGGTTTTTTAAAACGAATTTTTGAATATTAGCCATCATCATTCTCTCTACCTATATTTGATATTTTTAGTATAGAGATGAGAGTATAAGATTAAAAATGGATTATGCAAATGATAATCATTAGCAAAACCGATTTAAATATTTTTGAGCAATATTAATAAACACGGGAATGATTCCTAAAAGTTTTCTAATTTATAAAAATGATAAATTAGATTTATGTGAAACTCTGGCTATAATCGAAGAAAGATCAGAATTACCCAGTCCAATGGAGCAAGACGACATGGCAGGCAAAACTTTATATGACAAATTGTGGGATGACCACGTAGTTACAGAGCGTGATGATGGTTCGTGCTTACTTTATATCGACCGTCATTTATTGCATGAAGTAACAAGTCCACAAGCATTTGAAGGTTTGCAACTTGCTGGTCGTCAACCGTGGCGTTTAAGCGCAAACGTGGCTACACCAGACCACAACGTTCCAACATCTAAAAAAGAACGTGATCAGGGCATTGCAGGTATTGAAGATGATACATCTCGTATTCAGGTTCAAACCTTAGATGATAACTGTAAGGCTTTTAATATCGTTGAATTTGGTATTAATGACATTCGCCAAGGTATTGTGCATGTTGTTGGACCTGAACAGGGCTTAACTTTGCCGGGTATGACGGTGGTGTGCGGTGACTCACATACAGCGACTCACGGTGCCTTTGGTTGTTTGGCACATGGTATTGGGACATCTGAAGTTGAACACGTTTTAGCGACACAATGTTTGATTCAGAAAAAATCAAAAAATATGTTAGTTCGTGTTGATGGCGTTTTAGGTAAGGGTGTAACACCAAAAGATGTGGTGTTGGCCATTATCGGTAAAATCGGTACTGCAGGCGGTACGGGTTACGCAATTGAGTTCGGTGGTCAAGTTTTCCGTGATATGTCGATTGAAGGACGTATGACGGTATGCAACATGGCAATTGAAGCGGGTGCTCGTGTGGGTATGGTCGCAGTTGATGATAAGACTATTGAATACGTAAAAGACCGTAGCTACGCACCAAAAGGTGAGCAGTGGGAACAAGCGGTTGCTTACTGGAACACTTTACATTCAGACGATGATGCTGTTTTTGATGCAGTTGTTGAATTAAATGGCGCAGAGATTGAGCCACAAGTGTCTTGGGGTACTTCACCTGAGATGGTGATTCCAGTGTCGAAAGCTGTACCAACTTTAGAACAAGCCAAAGATGACGTACAACGTAGTGACTGGACGCGTGCGTATCAATATATGGGTTTAAATGCAGGTCAGGCATTGGCTGATATTCAACTTGACCGTGTGTTTATTGGTTCTTGCACTAACTCACGTATTGAAGATATTCGTGCTGCTGCTGAAGTGGTTAAAGGCCGTAAAGTGGCTTCTAGCATTAAGCAAGCCATGATTGTTCCGGGTTCTGGTTTAGTTAAACAACAGGCAGAAAAAGAAGGTTTGGATAAAATTTTCTTGGAAGCTGGCTTTGAATGGCGTGAACCGGGTTGTTCAATGTGTTTAGCAATGAATGCAGACAAGTTACAACCGGGTGAACACTGTGCATCGACATCAAATCGTAACTTTGAAGGTCGTCAGGGTAATGGTGGTCGTACTCACTTGGTGAGTCCGGCAATGGCAGCTGCTGCTGCAATCGCGGGTCATTTTGTTGACGTTCGTTCATTTTAATTCGGTCTGGAGCAAACCATGAAAGCTTATACAGTTGAACAAGGTATCGTTGCACCATTAGATCGTGCCAATGTCGATACAGATTTGATTATTCCAAAACAGTTTTTAAAATCGATTAAACGTACTGGTTTTGGCGACAATTTATTTGATGAACTTCGCTATTTAGATGAAGGCTACCCAGGTCAAGATAACTCGGTACGTCCAAAAAATCCGGATTTCGTTTTGAATCAACCGCGTTATCAAGGTGCAACAGTTTTAATTGCTCGTACTAACTTTGGTTGTGGTTCAAGTCGTGAACATGCACCTTGGGCACTAAACGAATATGGTTTCCGTACTGTTATTGCACCAAGTTTTGCGGATATTTTCTTTAATAACTGTTTTAAAAACGGCATGTTGCCAGTCATTTTGCCTGAGAACATTGTTGATCAGTTATTTAAAGAATGTGCTGCGAATGAAGGTTATCAATTAACTATTGATTTAGCTGCGCAAGAAGTTCGTACACCAAATGGCGAAGCATTTAAATTCGAGGTAGATCCATTTCGTAAGCATTGCTTGTTAAATGGCTTGGATGATATTGGTTTAACTCTTCAAAATGCAGATGCAATTCGCGCTTATGAAGAAAAAACTAAACAGGTTCGTCCTTGGGTATTCCAAGAGATAAATTAACCTTTTGGTACATTTTAAACATAGTCATGGCGTCGTGTTCAAACTCTTGCTAACATGCTAAAGCATAAAAACACCTTAAAATTATGCACTAGATGAGGATTGGGCTTGAACAATGAAGAGGAACGTTACTCATAGCTTTTTGTTGGGCCTGTGCGCAATAACACTTAGTGCTTGTCAAAGCACTTACAATGTGGTCGATACTGTTCGTATTAAGCAGGCCAAACATGAAAATTTGGGGCAGAATGCAGCAATATATTGTTCGGGTGCAAAAAGTTGCGAATTCGAACGACTAAATGATATTACTGTCGTTGATGCACAGACACGCAGAATTAGTAATCAGGCAATTCATCAAGGAATTGTGAGATTAAATGGTTCGCTGTTGAGTCAAAGCAATAGTTTGTATCTGTCTGTGCCTGCTAAGCAATATGAAGTGGTCATTCGTTTTTATCCGATTTCTCCAGATCGGGCAGAAACGATCCATGTTATTCACCAATTTAAAGCTAATCATCGCTATATGTTTAAAATGTACCGAGACAAATCTAACCGTTCGGGCAGTTTGCTCAATGTTTCTGTACCAGATCCATTATGTGTTGACTTAGAGCAGGATGGGCGTGTCATTCGCCGTTTTTGTCGACCATTTGATGTAACCACAGGACTCGGTGAATTTCTCGAACAGAAAAAACTAACACCACGACAGTCATAACGCTGTCTTGTCTTTGAAAATGGAAAACTTCATGTCTAAACAGATTTTAATTTTGGCTGGCGATGGTATTGGTCCTGAAATTGTTGGGGCAGCAGAAAAAGTATTAAATAAAGTAAATGAAAAATTTAATTTGTCGTTGACTTGGGAACATGGCCTATTGGGTGGTGCAGCGATTGATGCTCATGGTGAACCTTACCCAGCTGTAACAAGCGAGCAAGCAAAGAAAGCTGATGCCATTTTATTAGGTGCCGTTGGCGGACCAAAATGGGACACCATTGAACGCTCTATTCGCCCTGAACGTGGTCTTTTAAAAATTCGTAGTGAACTTAACTTGTTTGCTAACTTGCGCCCAGCGATTTTATACCCACAATTAGCCGATGCTTCTAGCTTAAAGCCTGAGATTGTTGCTGGTTTAGATATTTTAATTGTTCGTGAACTTACTGGTGGTATCTACTTTGGTCAGCCACGTGGTATTCGTGAACTAGAAAATGGTGAAAAACAAGGCTATAACACTGACGTTTATTCTGAAAGTGAAATTAAACGCATTGCCAAAGTGGCTTTTGAACTTGCAGGATTACGTGGTGGTAAAGTTTGTTCTGTAGATAAAGCAAACGTTTTAGAAGTGACGGAGCTTTGGAAGCAAACGGTTACTGACTTACAGCAAGCTAACTATCCAAATATTCAGCTTTCACATATGTATGTGGACAATGCTGCAATGCAACTTGTACGTGCACCTAAACAGTTTGACGTCATCGTTACAGGCAACTTGTTTGGCGATATCTTGTCTGATGAAGCAGCAATGCTTACAGGTTCAATCGGTATGTTGCCATCAGCATCTTTAGATGAAAGTGGCAAAGGCATGTACGAACCTTGTCATGGTTCAGCACCTGATATAGCAGGTCAGAATGTGGCAAACCCATTAGCAACGATTCTTTCTGTTGCAATGATGCTTCGTTATACATTCCGTGAAGAAGCTGCTGCTAAAGCAATTGAAGATGCGGTAGGGCAAGTACTTGATCAAGGTTTCCGTACAGCCGATATTATGTCTGAAGGCATGACTAAGGTAGGTACAGCTGAGATGGGCGAAGCAGTTGTTACTGCTCTTGCTTAATTGCTATTTTGCTAAAAAAAACGCGGCTTTAAGCCGCGTTTTTTTATTGTTGAAAGGTTTTAACATGCTTTGCCCTGATATTGGATTGATTCAGCGATATCATTTTTAAGCTGAAAAATAACTTTGCAACTAAAATTAATATCGTAAGAATTGCTCCCTAAAGCCCCCGATTGAATAGGGACGGGATTACCACCCATTTCAAGATTACTCACCATAGGAATTGGAATACTTAATGGTCGTAAAATTGTGTAGATGAGTTGATTTGATGTTTTTTCGGGAACATGAGCAATTTGAAAACCAAGGCTACGTAAGTTTAATTCTTGCTGAATAGTGGTAGATGACTTACCCAGAAAGCTTTTTAAATATTCCTGTAAGTTCACAGATTGGCGTGGGGCAGTTGCACAACCGTTCAAATAAATAAGCATCATTGAGAATAGGCTTATTCGACATAGGGTGTGTATATTCATTTTTCTCTATCAAATTATATTTATTATTAGATAACGGTAGGTTGGATTGCTGAGCTTGTAAAGAAAAAAAGGAAGTTTATGATAAATGGAGGATGAGTTTATCTAGCAATCCATACTCATATCCAAAAGCCTTTATAATTATTTCGTAAAAAACTTAAGGAAAACATGATGAAAAAAATACTTTTAGCACTTTTATGCAGCTTCGGAATAACAGCGGTATATGCCGATAATTGTGACACTACTCGTAATACCTATGATGATATTTACTGTACAAATAAAATCTATGCGAGTGCTGATGCTGATCTAAATAAAAACTATCAGGCATTAAGAGCAAAATTGAATACAGCGCAACGAAGTACGCTTAAGAAGTCTCAGCTTGCTTGGATACGTCAACGTGATGCTGAATGTACAGATTCAAATAGAAATAGTGTAGACGTGCAGTGTCGTTTACAGACAACGCAGGAAAGAAACCATTGGCTACAAGAAAGATTACGTGAATGCCAAACAGTTGGTTGTAAAACCAGTCGATTAAGTGAATAAATAACGCAATAAAAAAGCCACTTCATGATGTGGCTTTTTTGCATTCACTAATTAGCGAGCACGGTACGTAATACGACCTTTAGTTAAGTCATATGGAGTCATTTCGACTTTCACACTGTCGCCAGTAAGAATACGGATATAGTGTTTACGCATTTTACCAGAAATGTGTGCAATAACTTCGTGACCGTTTTCAAGACGTACACGGAACATCGTATTAGGAAGCGTTTCGGTGACAACGCCTTCGAACTCAATGAGTTCCTCTTTATTGGCCATAGCCTACCTGATGATCAAATTGGAAAGGCGCAAATTATAGTCAATTTATTTAAAAAAAACAAGATAGACATCTTCTTGTTAAAGCATCTGGTTAAACTATGACTAGTAAAAAAAGATGTAATTTTTTTCACAAAACAACTCTAATTCTGTTGTCAGTTTGGTCAATCAACGCTAATCTAAAATCATAGTTATTAGGGACTGTTCATGAAAAAAGAGTCAACAGCTCCTAAGTATCAATGAAGTATCTACATGGAAGGGCACTGCGTGGGTCAGCTAACAGATGCATCAGTTGTATTACGTTTTGGCTATCAAGCAATTCGTCGTGCAGGATTGCCAACGGAAGAAATATTAACTAAAGCGGGAGTCGCTTTAAATCAGGTCGATACCAATGCACGTACTCCGTTAAGTGCACAGTATGCCTTTTGGACTGCAGCTCAGGAAGTCAGTAAAGACCCAGACATCGGTTTGCATTTAGGTGAACATTTGCCTTTATACCGTGGTCAGGTCATTGAACACTTATTTATTAGTAGTGAAACCTTTGGTGAAGGGCTTAAACGAGCTTTGGCTTACCAACGTCTCATTAGTGATGCATTTGATGCAAAACTGGTCGTCGAAGATGGACGTTGTTATTTGACCAATGGTGAACAAATTGGTGCTGATAATCTGGTTAATCGTCATTTTTCAGAATGTGCGATTTCAGGTGTGCTTCGATTCTTCAAATTTATTACCGAAGGGCAATTTCATCCGATCTTCATCGATTTTAATTTTAGTGAAGGTGCTTCTGAAGATGAATATTTCCGCGTTTATGGCTGCCCAGTAAGTTTAGGTCAGAAAGAAACAAGGCTATATTTTGATCCTGCCATTTTAGATTTCCAGCTTTGGCAGGCAGAACCTGAACTATTGCAATTGCATGAGCAGCTCGCAATTGAAAAGTTACAAGAACTGGCTCGTTATGATTTAGTGGGTGAAGTTCGCCGTGCGATTGGTTCGACACTGGAAAGTGGAGAAACCACGCTAGAAACTGTAGCAGCACAATTAAATATTACACCGCGCCGTTTACGGACACAGTTAAGTGAAGCGAATACCAGTTTCCAGCAAATACTTTCTGACTATCGTTGTCGTTTAGCTAAAAAACTTTTGGCAAATACCAGTGAAAGCGTGGAGCGTATTGTGTATTTAACGGGTTTCTCTGAACCAAGTACATTCTATCGTGCGTTTAAACGCTGGACCAATGAAACGCCCGTTGAGTACCGTAAGCGTAAACAGCATCGTTAATAAAAATGGGTTAAGCCTACTCAGGTAGGTTTAACCAATGTGGCCCAAGTGGTGGCTGTGGCAAGTCAAATTGCTCAGGATAATAACATTGAATAAAGTAGAGACCGTCAGGTGGAGCAGTGACACCTGCCGCTTTACGATCTTGTGCCGCAAACATCGTATCAATATGGTCTATTTCATACATACCTTGACCAATTTCGAGTAAGCATCCAACAATATTACGCACCATATGGTGTAAAAAACCATCTGCTTGAATATCTAACACCAAATAGCGGCCATGTTCAAATAGACGGCAATGCGTTACATGTCGTACTGGCTTATTGGACTGGCATGCTGCTGCGCGAAAGGTTTCAAAGTTATGCGTACCTTCAAATTTACTGGCAGCTTTAATCATCTTTTGCACATCTAGCTGGTGGTAAATGTGCGTGACCTGTTTATGTAAGAGGGCTGGTCGACACGGAGCGTTATAAATAACATAGCGGTAACGTCGAGCAGTCGCCTTAAAGCGTGCATGAAAATTTTCATCCATCACTTTAATCCATTGAATGGAAATATCCTTAGGTAACTGGCTATTTGCTCCTCTTAACCATCCCGTCTCTGGACGAATTGCATTCGTATCGAAATGAGCCACCATATTGGTTGCATGTACTCCCGCATCTGTTCGGCCTGCACCGTGAAGTGCAATAGGTTCATCTGCAATTTTACTAAGTACACGCTCAATCGTTTCCTGAACGCTGGCAACGCCTGGCTGTTGTGTTTGCCAACCTCGATATTGAACTCCGCTAAACTCAATACCGACCGCATAACGTTGCATAGCTTTACCTCTATTTAATGAAAATTTTCATTCCAATGACTGAGCCATTGTTCTGGGGTTGGGTATTTTAAATAGATTTGAAGTGCTTTTGCATAAAGATCTGCATGACTATGTGCATCATTAATGACAATTTTTGCAGTTTTGGCCCAAGCACTAATTGCATAACGTTGGTCAATGCCCCCAAAGGTCACTTGTGTCGCCAAGATTGGAACACAACCATGAGCATACAGTTCATCTAAAGTTGCCAATAGTTCAGGGTTTACTGCAATATTGCCTGTACCAAAGCCTTGTAACACCAAAAAGTGTGGTGGGGCAGGAAGTAAGTGACGTAACTGTTGTACCAAGTGCTGTGTTGCAATCGGTTGCATCATCCAGTTTAAAATCTGGAATGAAGCAGCTTTTTCAATTTGAGCATCTTGAACGATCAATTCATTTTGTTGAGGCGTAAATTCAACTTCACTACTTAAACCTGAAAATGCATCGAGTTCAGTTGTATGTGTTTTTAATGCAGTTTGTGCATGGAATACTTGATGATGGAATGCAAGATATGCACCTACAGGTAGGGCAATCACTTGTTCTAATGCAAGATATAAGTTCTCAATTGCATCAGTAAATTCACGAGTATTATCACCTTGAATATTGAGTAACGGGTATTGGCTACCAGTAATCACAATATGACAGCTTTGGCCTAAAAAGCGGGCTAGGGTTGCAGCCGCATAACTGAGCGTATCTGTACCGTGAATAACAACGAAATGTTGATAGCCTTCAAGTTGTAGTTGTTGTATGCGTTGAATGAGGCGTAACCAATCAGGTGCAGTACAGGCACTGCTATCGACAATATTAGGTGCAGCGAAGCAGTCGACTGTTAAGTGTGGGGGAATCACTTTTTCAAGTTGAGGCAAGAATTGGTCATAAGGCATCGGAGCTAAAGGTTCACCAATGCAACCAAAAGTACCACCCATATAAAATAAGGCTATTTTTTTCATATTTTTGCAGGCATAAAAAAGCAGTCATCTCTGACTGCTTATGGTAAATCGAACAGTTCTAAGAAGCTATGCGATTAAGTAGGTTTTTCGCATGTTGTTGTTGTTCTGTGTTGAATTTTTGCTCATCAGCCTGTAGTAAATTGCGTGCTGCTTGGTTCGCTCCAAACTTAATGTATTGCTCAGCCAACTTTAAGTCGAGCTCACTTTCATTTACTTGTTTTAATTCTGGAAAAGCTTCTAGAAGTGGATCCTCTATTTGAGCTTGCGTAACTGCTTCATTGACTACATCTATAGGTTTTTGAGTTTCAAGCTCTGGTGCTGTAACTAACGTAGGCTCATCTAACGAAAATTCAAGTGGTGCGATCGAAGTCGCTTCTAATGGCGCTTGTTCTACGAGTGTAAATTCATCTAATGAAGGAGTTTGTTCAACAGATTTCGTCTCTGAACTTGAAGGATTTAAGTCAAGGTTGAAATCTAATGCATTGACGCTACTCTCTTGATCTGCTTTTACCTCTACTGCTTGAGTTTTTTCCTCAGTTTCATGCTGAGGGGCCAAGTCAAAAGAAAACTCTAAATCAGCTAGCTCATTTGTTTCCTTAGATGACGATACTTCTGGTTCTTGCGGAGAAGTTGATACTTCTGTTTCATGTACAGGTTGGCTGGTATTTTCTGTAGTTGCAGTTTTTTCAAATGAAAAGTTAAACTCTAAAGGTTCAACTTCAACAGCAGGTTCTTGTTTTACAGGAGCATAGTCTTTCTGCAAGTCATCAAAAGAAGTCTCAGAAGAACTTGTTGTTAATTGGTCAAACTGAGCAGTTGTGTCCGATATAGCTTGTGGTTCTTCATGTGCTTTAGCTTGAGGAAACTCAATAGCATCAGGTTGTCTTGATGACTCATATTCTTTTTGTCTTGCTTCTGCTTTAATCGCTATTTCATTTAATGCCAAGCTGCGAATGTGGCTAATAAGTTGTTGAATCGCAAATTCATCTTTTTGAGCAATATGAACTTCAAGAAGTAATAAATACAATTCGTGTTGGGTATTGTCTTTTTTTAGTGCCTGATTGACTTGAGCTTCAGCTGCTGAAAACTGTTTTTCTCGAATGAGTTGTATAATATTTTGACGAACAGCCTCAGGTACCGGACTACTTTGTGGAAGGGCAGGAGCGACTTCTTCAACTACATTGGCTTTACTTTTTTCGCGCGAGCTTTTACTCGATTTACCACTCGCTTTTTTGCCCGATTTTTTACTTATACTTTTTGGGGAGGTGGTCTCTTGTTTTTGGCCATTCTCACGCTTTTTTAAAACAACGGCGACCACGAGTAACATGATAAACGGAATCACATATAACATTACTTTCCCCTTAAAAAATAAAATTTTGCAATATAAAGCGAGCTAACTCTGATTTTAACTTAATGTTTTTGCTTGTGAGTTTGTTGCTGTGCTTTTAACTGCTGTTGTAACTCTGCCAAACGCGCATTCAGAAGTTGAATACGTTGGTCTTTTAAACTTAAAGTTTGATTTAGTTTGGTTACATTCCTTTGTAATGTAACGGTTTTTTTGCGAGTTGTCATAACTTTTACTGCTAACTCAGTATTGTTTTGACCTTGTTGTGTGCTCTTTTTTGCACTTCCATGAGTAGAATTTGGGCTGTTCTCTGCCACAATGCTCATTTCTGCTTGTTGTAAGCGATATTTAGCTCTACCAGAAGATGCTTTTGCTAAGTTAGTTTCACTCGATTTAGATTTTGTATGTGAAGCCTTAGCTGTATTTGCTGTTGTTAAGTTTAGTGAAATTCCCTGACGCAAACGGTTTACATCACCTTGAATAAAAGCATGTCGGTTTTGAGCTTGGATATCTCGCATGACTTTAGCCACAGGTTGTTTGGTCTGTGCTGCAATACGATTGGCAATAGTCCATAAAGATTCATTACGCTGCACGACATATTTACCTGTAGGGGCTGGACCTTTATAGGTACTGATTTTCTGCTTTTTCGGTGTATTTTTACTTAATGCATTTTTTTGTTGAGCAGGCTTAGGTTGAGCCGCTTTTTTGACTGTAGTTGTTTGATTGTCACTGCTCGGTTTAAGAGAAGCGGCAGGCTGTTTTTCTACAGCAGATGGTTCATTACTCATTGCTGCGATAGTCTGCTGTGGCGCTTGAGTCGCAGGTTTTTCGGTAAAAGGCGTTGCTGGAGCTGAGTTATTCAGAGCAGGAGCAGTTCCAGTGCTAATGTTTAGATTACGCTCATTAGCTGTAGTTTCGGCTACAGGTGTTGCTGTCTCAGCAGGTGTATACCGAGTACTTTCAGGTAGGTTTAACGCAATGTCTTTTTCATTTACGATAAATTGTGGTGAAAGTGGAGTTTCGTTAGCAGCCACCTTTTTGATAGGCGATGGCTTTAAAACAGTTTTAATATGTTGAAGGCGAGTTGCATTACCCTCACTGACTTTTACGACAATATTCAGTTCGGGATCAATAATAGGACGAGATGAGGTAATTACAATAACGCCAGAACCTTGGCCATTTTGACGTGTATAAAAATTTAGACTACCAGGAGGTTGGTGAGTAACTCCCAAACCATTGAGATCTTCTTGAGTGGCTAAACTGACTTGCAAGGGAGTGTTAGGATCCGCTTGCTGAAAATTCATTTCTGCATAAAGTAATTCCCCAGGTGCAGATTGAATTTGAATAGGATCTAATGTAATCGCATAAACAGAAGGCGAAGACATAATGGTGAAAATGGCAATTTTTAATTTGTTATATGCAGTCATCTCAATCCATGACCTGATCAGTCGTAAAGTCGTTCAAAATTATACAATAATGAAATGTAAATAAATTGTTAATTTTTCACAAACCAGTTACGAAAAAGCCGATCAAATGTGATCGGCTTTTTATTTTGACTGAATAATTCAGGTCAAATTATGAGCTTTTGTATTCAACTAAAATACGTAACATACGACGTAAAGGTTCAGCAGCACCCCAAAGTAGCTGATCGCCTACTGTGAATGCACCAAGATACTCTTTACCCATATTGAGTTTACGTAAACGGCCTACAGGTACAGTTAAGGTACCAGTCACAGCTACAGGTGTAAGATCAGTCATCGATGCTTCACGTGTATTTGGTACAACTTTAGCCCACTGGTTTGAGTTACGAATCATATCTTCGATCTCATCAAGCGGAACATCTTTTTTCAGTTTGATCGTTAATGCTTGAGAGTGGCAACGCATTGCACCGATACGAACACAGTGACCATCAATAGGAACGATTTGAGAGTTACCTAAAATCTTGTTGGTTTCAACTTGACCTTTCCACTCTTCTTTAGATTGACCGCTTTCAAGCTGTTTATCAATGTAAGGAATTAATGAACCCGCAAGTGGCACACCAAAGTTTGCAGAAGGGAAGCCTTCACCACGTTGTAACTCAGCAACTTGGCGGTCAATATCAAGAATTGCAGATTTAGGATCATCTAACAAAGTCTTGGTATTGTTGTATAAGTAACCCATACCTGTTAACAACTCACGCATGTTTTGTGCGCCAGCACCTGATGCTGCTTGATAAGTCATAGCAGTCATCCACTCAACCAAATTGTTTTGGAAAAGTGCGCCTACACCCATCAACATAAGTGATACGGTACAGTTACCACCAACGAAAGTTTTAGTACCTTTCGCTAAACCGTCTTTAATCACATTAAGGTTAACTGGATCAAGAACGATAATTGCATCATCAGACATACGTAAAGTAGATGCTGCATCAATCCAGTAGCCATCCCAACCAGTTGCTTTTAACTGTGGGAAAACTTCAGATGTGTAGTCGCCACCTTGGCAGGTAATAATGACATCCATTTGCTTCAGACTGGTAATGTCTGTAGCTTCCATAAGTGCTGGAGCAGTCTTACCACCAAATGAAGGAGCTTCACCACCTGCATTACTGGTAGAGAAATAGAATGGCTCAATATGAGCAAAATCATTCTCTTCAACCATACGTTGCATAAGGACGGAACCGACCATCCCGCGCCAACCGACCAGACCTACTTTCATGTCATTTTGCCTCGGTGCGTTAAAATTGTTAGGGGGAGTTGAGTGTATCAAAAGTGCTCACAACTGCAAGCGTTACAGAATCAAAACAGCAATTTTATTGAGTAGAATATCTTGTTTATGTTACATACAAAATTGATAAAGATGACAAAAACATTAAAAAACAAATCATCCTAAAAGAGAAATTTCAATGATTTATATCGAAGTTGTGTCTGTAGTGGTGATTTGGTTGACTTTCTGGTCACTGATCCCTCGTGATGAGTGGTGGTTTCGAGGCGCTGATTTTCCACGGTTACAAATTTTGTTTGTTGGGCTAATTGCTTTAATGGGCATGTTGTTTTGGCCAACTGAATGGAATCTATGGCGTGAGATTTTACTTGCGGTACTTATCGCAGCAATTGCTTATCAACTTAAAATGGTTTTACCTTATACATTGTTTTGGAAAAAGCAGGTTAAAAAAGTTAAACCAAAGCAATTAGATCCTCAAAAGCAAATTTCACTGATTGTTTCTAATGTACTCACACCTAATGGTAAATATCATTTATTACTTGAGCATGTGCGGACATTAAAACCTGATTTATTATTGACGTTAGAAACTGACAAGACTTGGGAAAATGCTCTAAAAGAAATTGAAGAAGATTATTCATACCGTGTGCCAGTCCCTCTAGATAACTTATATGGCATGCATTTATATAGTCGACTCCCTCTTAAAAATACAGAGGTTAAATTCATTCTAAGTAATGAAATTCCTTCTATTCATACCACTGTAATCTTGCCCTCTGGAATGCCTGTTCAGCTCTACTGTTTGCATCCTAAACCACCAAGTCCAACTGAAGCAAAAGATTCAACACTACGAGATGCAGAACTTTTAATTGTTGGAGATCAGATTAAAGATCTAGATGAAAGTTGTATCGTGATGGGAGATCTAAACGATGTCGCATGGTCACGCACAACTCGTTTATTTCAACGTATTAGTGGGTTGCTCGATCCGCGTGTTGGACGACATTTTATTAATACCTTTCATGCTGACTATCCTTTATTGCGCTGGTCACTTGATCATATCTTTCATAGCACAGATTTTGGTTTGATAAAGATGCAACGTTTATCTCATATTGGATCGGACCATTTTCCTGTTTATGTGGTTTTACAAACAGGGCGAATATTTGAGCAGATTCAAGAAGAAGTTGAAGAAACTGAAAAAGATGCAAAAGAAGCTAAAGCTGCAATACAAGAGGGTATTGCTAAGGCTCAAAAAGAAGAAAAAGTCGTGACTGATGAAATTACAGAACCTTATAAAGGGAAAAGTATATAAAAGCGAGTTGTAAGCAATATCGTACAAAGATTTGAGTCTAGGTCCAATAGGCAGGGAGAGCTAAAACCCGTATTCTACATTCATCGGCACACGGAAGCGGGAATGGATTATCCCAAGTAAGGATGCACTAAGCTGATATGGAACGACATCATGGATAAGATGTTAGAACGGAAGCGATAAAAAGAATTATATACCCTGAAAGCACAACCTCATTTACCCGAGTTTTGCAGGACGCAGAACTCGGGTTGATATTTTATATAAATACCATTTAATTAATTATAAATTAAAGAAATATTTTAAGGTTCTCTTAATTTAAAAATCTATTTAATTATAGGTAGTAGTCCATAAATTTTTTTATATATCCGAGCCCTTTTTCAATGAAAATAGATACAAAAATTTTTTTAAATAAGTTTTTGTTTTTATAGATTATTGAAGAATAAATATAGGCTTTGATCTATTTAGGTATAAATTGGACTTGTTTAATTGGCAAATCTCAATAGAATGTGCCGATCGTTGACATGTTGGATCGTCAACAGGCATTGTTGTTTACTTCGCCGGATCGGCGGGTTGTGATTTGCTTGTGCATTTAAATTTCTGTTTGGAAATTAGTGTACATATTGAGGTTTCACTATAAAAATAGTGTTCTTCTCCCTCTCATATTTGATACTTTGCGGTGCATAAGGATTGTCTTATGAAGAATTTTAAATTTAGCCTTGCGTGGCAAATTTTAATTGCTTTAATCCTAGGGATAGTTGTCGGGGCTGTTTTACATAATCAGCCTGAAATCAAAGATAGCATTGTAAATAACGTTCTTACTCCATTAGGTAAGATCTTTATTAGCCTGATTAAAATGATTGTTATTCCAATCGTTTTCTCTACATTGATTTTAGGTATTGCTGGTGTAGGCAGTACAAAAAGTCTAGGGCGTCTTGGTTTTAAAACCATTCTCTATTTCGAAATTATTACTACTATTGCTATTTTGGTTGGCTTAGTTGCAGCGAATATCTTCCACCCAGGTTCAGGCATTGATATGTCTCAGCTGGTTCAAACAGATATTTCTCAATATAAGCATACAACTGAAGAAGTTCAGTCACAGTCTCATGGCATCATGCAGACAATATTATCGCTTATCCCAACGAACATTATTAGTTCGATGGCGCATGGCGAAATGTTACCAGTGATTTTCTTTGCTGTACTTTTTGGTATTGGTCTATCTTCATTACCAGCTACAACTAAAGACCCATTATTAAATGTATTTCATGCTGTATCGGAAACAATGTTCCGTGTAACGCATATCATCATGAAATATGCACCAGTGGGTGTGTTTGGTTTGATCGCTGTAACTGTTGCAAACTTCGGTTTCGCTTCACTTATTCCATTAGGTAAATTGGTTGTATTGGTTTACGGTGCAATCTTGTTCTTTGCTTTAGTGGTACTTGGTTTAACTGCAAAAATGTTCAGTATCAATATCTTTACTTTGCTTAAGATCTTGAAAGATGAATTAATTTTGGCGTATTCGACTGCAAGTTCGGAAACAGTTTTACCGCGTATTATGCAAAAAATGGAAGCTTATGGTGCGCCAAAAGCGATTTCTAGTTTTGTAATCCCAACAGGTTATTCATTTAACCTTGACGGTTCTACGCTTTACCAAAGTATTGCAGCAATCTTTATTGCACAGCTTTACGGTATCGAAATGTCAATCAGCCAACAAGTTATTTTGGTTGTAACACTAATGATTACTTCTAAAGGTATCGCAGGTGTTCCTGGCGTATCATTCGTGGTGTTATTAGCGACATTAGGTAGTGTTGGTATTCCTGTAGAAGGCTTAGCATTTATTGCTGGTGTTGACCGTATCATGGATATGGCTCGTACTGCTTTGAACGTTGTAGGTAACGCGCTTGCGGTACTTGTAATCAGTAAGTGGGAAAAGCAATATGACTATGAAAAAGCTGCTGCTTATGAAGCAACATTTAAATAAGACTGCTTTCTTTTAGTTGTAAAAAACCCGCGATCATCGCGGGTTTTTTATTACGTTATTTCAGTACACTTTGATATAGCTCAAGGGTCTGGTCGCACATATCTTTTAAACTGAACATTGTCACAGGAGCAACTGTTTGAGGTTGTTCAATATGATGTTTTACTGTTTCGACTAAGGCTTTTTCATTTTCAGCTTCAACAAGACCTTGTGGATATACATTGGATAAAATCTCTGCAACACCTCCACGGTTCCAGCCAATCACCGGTGTACCGACTGAGAGCGCTTCTAATGCTGTTCTACCGAATGTTTCTGCTTGATTGGATAGAGAGAGCACGATGTCGCTAAAAGCGAGCCATTCGCGTATATCTGAGCGATGTCCTACAAAGGTGATCTTATCTGCGAGACCTTTGTTTTGAATGGTGCTTTGCAGCTCACTTAAATAGGCCTGTTTTTTAGCATCGGCACCACCCACAACAACAGCATGTAATTGAGGATATTGCGACTGAAGTTGTTGCATCAATTCAATTAAGCTTTCATGTCCTTTTAAACGTGTAATACGGCCAGGCAAGCATAGTAAAAATTTATTTTCGAGTTCGGGAAAGTCGTTAAAGACTTGGTTAAACCACTGTGCTGAGGGTTGGTAGTTATGCGGGAAAGCAGCTGGATCAATCCCTCGATAAATCCGGACAATATCTTGTGGTGGACAGTTTTTATAATGGTCAGTGATGTATTTAACTACGCTGTCAGAAACGGCAATTACTTTTTCAGCTTGAGTCATAATTGCACTATAGCGATTGACTGAGTAGAAACCATGTACTGTGCTGATGAGGTGAGGGCGCTTATGTGCCGGTATACCTTTTAAGGCAAAATGAGTAAGCCATGCAGGAACACGTGAGCGTACATGAACAATATCGGGTTGATGCTGCTCAATTAGCTGACGTAAAGGGCGAATTTGCCACAAGCTCGATAAAGACTTTTTATGAATCGGTAGCGTTAAGTGTTTAGAACCCTCAGCTTCAAGTTGAGACACTAATCGTCCGCCATTTGATACAACCAAAGATGGGTGGCCTTGTGCAACTAGTGCACGTGCAATTTCCAGTGTGCCGCGTTCTACGCCACCGCTATTGAGTTCTGGGAGAAGTTGCATCACTTTCATTGTTTTTGCCTTATAAATTCATAAAAGATGGACCATCTACAGATACATCACTTCAAACTAAATCATTATCCAGAATTTACTATCGTGTTAGCGACATGGATGTCGCTGTTTCGCTGTGTTACATGGAAGTAACATCAGCGGAACAAAGGATTTTTGCTTACTTTTTATCCCTAAAAAGTAAGGTTGGCCTATTCGAAAGTATTTGAATTTCACTTTAAATTGAGGCTATGCCTACTACCAATTTAAAATCATTGCAGCTTTATCTTAATAGATCTCTTCATATCCCTCAGGACGTGTCTTAAAACGACGGTGAAACCACATATATTGAGTTGGTGCGATACGAAGCTGATTTTCAATAATTTTATTTACGCGGGTTGCATCATCGATTTCATCTTCACTTGGCATATTGTCGACAGCAGGTTCAATTAGAATATGATATTTTGGGTCGTGTACATCGCCCTGACGATAAAAATATAAAGGAACAGCAACCGCTTTCGAGATTTTTAATAAACGACGGTGAGCGGTTACAGTGGCAGCTGGCACTCCAAAAAACGGTGCCATAACACCTTGTTTGAGCCCAAAGTCTTGGTCGGGGCTATACCAAATTGCATCACCATCTTTAAGGTGGCGAATTAAGCCCCGCATATCATCATGATCGATTTGTGCTTTATAAATGGTTGCTCGACAGCGATAAATCAGCATGTCGAGTAGGGGATTATTTTGAGGACGATATACAACATCTGGTTCAAAATATTGAGCACATACATAACCACCAGCATCAAGCAAAGTACTGTGAGTTCCCAGTAATAAAACGCCTTTGCCTTGTGCTTGAGCATTGGTAATGTGTTCTAAGCCTTCAATCGTGACACGGTTTTTAAACCAGTACGGCTTATACCAAGCGTTTAAGGTCTCAAAAATACCAAGCATCATATCTACAAAAACTTGTTTTGCTTGTTGCTGTACTTTTTCAGGTGACCATTCGGGAAAGCAAACTTCTAAATTACGAATAGTTGTTTTGCGACGAGATTTTAAATATTTCCAAGCGATATTTGCTAACCCGTGAGCCAAACGCCATTGAATCGCCCACGGTAAAATAGCCAAAAGCATGAGGAAAGTAATCGCAATCCATACACCCCAATATTTGGGTAATAAAAAGGACCACTGAAACTCACCGGGCGTATAAGGCTGCTTTTGGCTCATAACGATATAAAAAATTGAAAAAGTTAAAACTGCCAAAAGTGTATCACGAACTGAATTTATCGTCGTAATACACAGGAGTAAATTGAAGGTTTAGAGCTGGTAAAGAAAAATAAAGTGGGTTATCGGCGGTGTTCTAAAAGAATACGAACAGCAAGTCCGGCTAATACCGTCCCCATAATCCAGCGTTGGATGCTTGCCCAAAGTGGTTTTTGCTGTAGAAAAAGCGCAATGCTACCTGCAGAAAACACAATCAGTGCATTTACTGAAACACTTACAAAAATTTGTATGGTCCCGAGTTGAATAGACTGCGCTAAAATACTGCCTTGTTGTGGGTGAATAAACTGTGGCAATAAAGACAAATACATAATCGCAATTTTAGGATTAAGTAAATTTGTCAAAAAGCCCATTAAAAATAATTTTAATGGTGAATCGATAGATAAGTCTTTTACACTGAAAATAGGCGCAGCATTTGGACGTAATGCTTTCCATGCAAGCCAGAGTAAATATATGGCACCGACAATACGAATCGTGTCATAGGCATATGGAACTGCGACCACAAGTGCCGTAATCCCGAAAGAAGCGCAGAGCATATAAAATACAAAACCAACCGCAACGCCACCGAGGGAAATAAAACCTGCGAGTTTGCCCTGACTAATGGAACGAGAAATAAGATAAATCATGTTCGGACCCGGGGTGAGTACCATCGCCAAGCAAATGAGTCCGAATGCCAAAATTTGAGAGAGATCTAGCACGGAAATATCCTTAAATATTATTATACTGATAGGTATATCATAATTGTTTTGTATACAGCGAAACTTTATTCATTGTCTTTTTGAATCAAAAAATAAGAATAATTCAGTATGATATGAATATCCTGATTTCATAGAAATTTATGAGAAATCTCCATATCGATGCCACAAAAGGTGTCTTAATTTTTCTGGTTGTATTGGGTCATTACCTTGAAAGGTTAATTGGCTGGAACGAACCTCTAAATCAAGCGATTTTAGGGAGCATTTACTTTGTTCATATGCCAGCTTTTATTTTTATATCGGGCATGTTTTTTAAAGAAGAGAAAATCCTAGAAAAGTTAATTTACTTTTTATCGTTATATTTACCATTTCAACTTTTATTTCAATTGCTTGATGCCTTCTATAACGGAAGTTTATGGAATTGGTCGTTTCATTTGGTATGGTTTGCTAAGCCTTATTGGGTGCTATGGTATTTATTTGGCATGGTGGCTTGGACGTTTTTAGCTTTTTTCCTAAAAAAGACGGCATATCCAGTTCTGTTTTCAATCGTTTTAGCTTTACTTATTGGATGCTCACCCATCAATAATTACAGCTATTCGATTGGTCGAATTTTCGTATTTCTACCTTTTTTTATGGCTGGGGCGATCTATGGTAAAACCATTTTCCAGTATATTCCGCAGTTGCCTTATGCAAAGTTATTTGCAGTTATCACATTATTCATCATTACTGCCGTAGCCGCTGTAAGTCATTATAGTTATTACTGGCTATTTGGTAGTTTATCTTATCTACAGTTACATGTGGATATTTGGCAAGGAATGCTGCTTCGCAGTGTAATAATGTTGCTATCGGCTATGGGAGTTTTGAGTTTATTTATACTCACTCAAAGCTTTAAACAACCTTGGATTGGTTTAGGCCAAAAAACGCTGCCAGTTTATATATTGCATGGTTTTGTAATTATTGTTTTGACTCATCAATTAAGTTTTAGATATTCGGTAGAGATCAATATTTTTATTAGTCTTGTTTTGGCTATCCACACTTGTATGGTTTTGCAGTTACAGATATTTGAACGTTTAATTCGTTTCATCTCTTTATTTGTTTATAAACCTTTTATGGCATTACTAGAAATTCTAAATCCAAAAAAAGGGCTTTAATTAAAGCCCTTTTTTATTGATTAACTGCCTTTACTCATTTGCTCAAGTTCATCCCAACGCTCTAATTTTTCAAGCAGTAATTCTTCAATTTCTACGAGGCGTTGGCTTGCTTGAGTCGCAGCATCTGCATCAGACACAAACCACGAACCATCTGCAAGTTTGTCAGAAAGCTCGGCTTGTTCAACTTCCAGTTTCTCGATTTCAGCAGGAAGTTGCTCAAGTTCACGTTGGTCTTTATAACTCAATTTCACTTTTTTAACGTTACTTTGAGCAGCAGCTTTTTCAGCTTCAGCTTTTGCTTGAGCTTTTTTAACGTCAGATTTCTGATCTACTACTTTGTCATCTGGACGTTGTAGTAAGTAGTCTTGGTAGCCACCGATGTATTCTGCAATATTACCTTTGCCATCAAATACCCACGTAGATGTTACTACGTTGTCCATAAATGCGCGGTCATGCGAAATAAGTAATAGCGTACCTTTGTAATCAGACAACATCTCTTCAAGTAGCTCAAGAGTCACCATATCCAAGTCATTGGTTGGTTCGTCCATCACAATCAGGTTCGATGGCTTAAGCAATAATTTAGCAAGCAAAATACGGTTACGCTCACCACCCGAAAGGGCTTTGACTGGTGTACGTGCACGTTCAGGTGAGAACAAGAAATCTTGTAAATAGCTGTAGATATGACGACGGTTGCCATTTACATCTACAAAGTCAGAGCCTTCTGAAACGTTTGCCATGACTGTTTTTTCAAGATCTAAGGCATTACGTAATTGATCAAAATAAGCAACTTCTAATTGAGTACCTGTCTTAACAGAACCGCCATGTTCGATTTCACCTAGAATGGCTTTAATTAACGTTGTTTTACCGACACCGTTATCACCTACTAGGCCAATACGGTCACCACGCATGACAAGCGTAGAGAAGTCTTTGATGAGTGGTTTACCATCATAAGATACGCTCAAGTGCTCAATATCAAATACTAATTTACCAGAGCGATTTGCTTCTTGAGTCGCCATGCTCACTTTGCCTTGTTGCGAACGGCGAGCTTTTGATTCTTCGCGTAATGCTTTTAATGCACGAACACGACCTTCGTTACGTGTACGACGTGCTTTAATGCCTTGACGAATCCAAGCCTCTTCTTCAGCTAATTTTTTATCAAATAAAGCGTTTTGTTTCTCTTCTGCTTCCATTTGCTGAGCTTTAAGCTCTAGATAACGTGAATAGTTACCTTCATAGCCGCGTAAAATGCCGCGGTCAAGTTCAACAATTCGAGTCGCAATGCTATCTACAAAAGAGCGGTCATGCGAAATAAATAGAAGCGTTAAATTATTTTGATCGAGTAGGAATTTTTCTAGCCACTCAATACTTTCAACATCTAAATGGTTGGTCGGTTCGTCTAGAAGCAGTACATCTGGCTGCGTTAAAAGAGCACGAGCAAGTAAAACACGACGTTTACGTCCACCAGATAAGTCTGCCAAATCTGCGTTTGGGTCGAGACCCATTTTACTTAGTAGAGCATTCACCTTGTTTTCAAGCGCCCAGCCGTCTAGTTGGTCTAGCTTGTGCTGAAGGTTACCCATACGGTCGCAAGCTTCCATATCTCCCAGCATACAAGCATCGGTTGCTTCATGGTAAGCTCTAAGTACTTCGGCAGCTTCTCCTGCGCCATCTGCCACAATGTCAGCAACTTTGCCAGAATCCATTGGAACGTCTTGGGCTAACATAGAAACCGTTAGACCATTTTGAATAGAAACTTCACCAGAATCTGGTAATAAGCTTCCCTCGATGAGTTTAAGTAAAGTAGACTTACCTTCACCATTACGCCCAATTAAACAGACTCGTTCGCCACGTTCTAGATTAAAGTTCGCGCCATCGAGCAGGGCAGGTCCGCCAAAAGCAAGTTGGACATCCCTTAGGGTAATATAGGCCATAATGTTTTCCAGAATCTCAAATGAGGATTTAAATGACTAAACCACCATATCATGATGATCAAGCGTCATTTTCCGCACCCATTGAAGATTTGCAAGTGCGAATTACATTTTTGGATGATTTAGTTGAACAATTAAATCAACAACTCGCTATTCAAACTCAGGAAATAGCTGATTTGAAAAAACAAATGCAATTACTTTACCTACGAGTGGAATCTTCAGATTTATCAGAAGGTATTGCGCCTTTTGACCCATTAACAAATAAACCTCCTCACTATTAATAAAAAGGCAAGTTCAATACTTGCCTTTTTAACTAGAGAATATTTTAATTTTAGTTAAAAACCGTGTAAAACAATTTTCCCTTTTGTCTTGCCACTCTCAATTTGTTGATGAATCTGTTTTAAATTTTCAGCATTAATAGGGCTTAAAACTTCAGTCACAGTTGTTTTGATTTTCCCTTCCTCAACTAGCTTGCTGACTTCATTTAATAGTTCACTTTGTTTTTGCATATCTGCAGTTTGAAACATTGAACGTGTGAACATAAATTCCCAATGCACAGACACAGACTTCGATTTAAACGGTTTAATATCTAACTGCTCAGGGTCATCAATGAGTCCAAAGTACCCTTGTGGTGCAATCAACTCTACAATATCTGATAAATGTTGATCTGTTTGAGTGGTTGAGAATACATATAAAGGTGCATTTAAGCCTAATTGTTTGATTTGTGGTGCTAAAGGCTCTCGATGATCTAATACATAGTCAGCACCGAGTTGTTTTACCCATTCTTTCGTTTCAGGGCGCGAAGCTGTCGCAATAATTGTAAGGTTAGTTAACTGTTTAAGAAGTTGAATGGTAATTGAACCTACACCACCAGCCCCGCCAATCACTAATATTGTTGTGTTTTCTGGTGCATTCTTTTGAACTTGTAAACGATCAAATAGCATTTCCCAAGCCGTGATTGCAGTTAAAGGAAGAGCAGCCGCTTCAGTTACTTCTAAATTTTTTGGTTTATGACCAACAATACGTTCATCAACCAATTGTAACTCACTATTACTGCCTTGGCGATTTAACGCGCCTGCATACCAAACAATATCGCTCACTTTAAATTGAGTGACTTTATCTCCAATCGCTTCAACCACACCTACAGCGTCCCAGCCAAGCACTTTCCAACCAGATTCGGCACTTACATTTTTACGTATTTTGGTATCAACTGGATTGACCGAAATTGCCTGTACGCGAACAAGCAGATCATGGCCTTCTGCAACGGGAGTGTCGAGTTCAATATCTACGAGTACCTCTGGCGATGTAATAGGCCCTGCTTTTTGATATGCGACAGCTTTCATAATAATAATTCCTCTTGTTGAGAGTTTGATCATAACGTAAGCTTAAAAATAGTGACTACAGACAAATAACGCTCATAGTGTCAAAAAGGATACTGTAAAATGGCAAAAGCTCGACATTCAAGTTTTGACTGTTCACCGGGTTGTTCAGTTGAAGCTGCAATCAGTTTGATTGATGGTAAATGGAAATGTGTGATTCTTTGGCATTTACTAAATGAAGGAACTTTGCGATTTAATGAAATCCGTAAACGAGTTCCAAGCATTACGCAAAGAATGCTCACCAATCAGCTTCGTGAGTTAGAACAAGATGGCATTATTCATCGCGAGGTTTATCCTCAAGTTCCTCCTAAAGTCGAATATAGCCTGACAGATTTAGGACAAGGTCTTGAGCAGATTCTATTTGCTTTAAAAACATGGGGAGATGCCCATCTGGATCGGTTCGGTAAGTTATCCACTCTTGAAACTGAAAAGTCTGCCTAAATATTGTGTCTAGATTGCTAAGAATATCTACGAGAAAATGTTGTAGTTTTTAACCTCGCAGGTTAATGGGACATTATTTTTATGATGTAACTTGCGTTTTCTGGTCAGCTTATGCAACTCTAATAAAAGAGATTAATAGGTTTTGCTATGGACAATATGGGAATTTGGGTTACCGTTATCATTGTTCTTTTCGTACTAGGCTCCATTTTTGGTTTAAGAGTGAGTCCGCGTGAAAAGGCACTCGGTATTATGCGAGACAAAGCCCGTAAAATGGGACTACATCCACGCATAATTGCCGCACCTGAATGGACACATGTCCCGATGGCAACTGAAAAGCGTGCCAGCATGGTTGCTTATTATAGTGTATTAATCCCTGATGCTCGTTTAACGCTCATGCGTGCTCGTGTTATAGACGGAAAATTAAAAGTAGTGCAGGGCGATGAGAAATTTAATGATTCTCCCATTGCATTAAAAGGGATTTATGCTATTGATATGCAGGCAAACTGTGTAGGCCTTTATTGGGATGAGGAATCGGACCTAAAAGCCACGCAATTAGATGAGATGAAGGCTTATCTGTTGGCCTTGGCTGAAGCCTGATTTTTAAATTTATTGGTATAGGAATAACATTTTATATGGCGAATACCTCGCGCTCTGCATCTCAAAGCACAGCATCTACTGCCTCTGCTGCACATAAACGTGCCTTAGTGATTGTGGAGTCGCCTGCCAAAGCGAAAACCATCAACAAATATTTAGGTTCGCAGTACATTGTTAAGTCTTCTGTGGGTCACGTACGTGACTTGCCAACAGGCGGCAGCAAATCAACAGAGAAAAAGCCGGCTGCCCGGACAAAACTCACTGAAGCTGAAAAAGAACAAAAAGCCCAATCTGCGCTGATTAATCGTATGGGTGTCGATCCGGAACATGACTGGAAAGCACACTACGAGGTTCTACCTGGCAAAGAAAATGTTGTTGCTGAACTCAAGAAACTTGCTAAAGATGCAGATGCAATCTACCTCGCAACGGACTTGGATAGAGAAGGGGAAGCAATCGCTTGGCACCTACGCGAAGTGATTGGTGGTGACGATAGTCGTTATCACCGTGTGGTATTTAACGAAATTACTAAAAATGCCATTCAAGAAGCATTTAAACAACCAACGCGCCTAGACTTAAACCGTGTGAATGCACAGCAAGCACGTCGTTTCTTAGACCGCGTAGTGGGTTTCATGGTTTCGCCATTACTTTGGGAAAAGATTGCCCGTGGTTTATCGGCAGGTCGCGTACAGTCAGTTGCTGTAAAGCTTGTTGTGGAACGTGAACGTGAAATTCGTGCTTTTATTCCAGAAGAATATTGGCAAGTTTTTGCAGATACCCAAGCCAAAAAAGATGACATCCGTCTTGAAGCAGTTAGACAAGCAGGTAAAACGCTTAAACTGAAAAATAAAGCTGAAACTGATGCTTTATTAGAAGTTTTAAAAGGCGCTGAATATAAAGTTGCACAGCGTGAAGATAAGCCGACTAAGGTCAATCCAAGTGCACCATACATCACTTCGACTTTACAACAAGCTGCAAGTACACGCTTAGGTTTCTCTGTGAAGAAAACTATGATGCTTGCGCAGCGTTTGTATGAAGCTGGTTTTATTACCTATATGCGTACGGACTCAACGTTTTTGAGTGATGACGCTGTAAATATGGTACGTGCTCATATTGAAAGCCAGTTTGGTGAAAAATACTTACCAGCAAAGCCAAACCGCTATGGTAACAAAGCGGGTGCTCAAGAAGCCCACGAAGCAATTCGTCCGTCAAATGTTTCACTTACAGGTGATCAACTTGCGGGTGTAGAGCGTGATGCTCAGCGCTTATATGACTTGATCTGGCGTCAGTTTGTTGCTTGTCAAATGACACCAGCAGAATATTTGTCTTCAACTTTAACGGTTGAGGCAGGCAATGTTGAGTTAAAAGCAAAAGGTCGTACGCTTGTATTTGATGGTTTTACGCGAGTTCGTGGTGCCAACAAGTCTGATGACGATATTATTTTGCCAGCTATTAAAGTCGGCGAAATCTTAAAATTAGAGAAGTTAGACCCAAGTCAGCACTTTACTAAGCCGCCTGCACGTTTTACTGAGGCATCTTTAGTAAAAGAACTTGAAAAACGTAGTATTGGTCGTCCATCGACTTATGCAGCGATTATTTCTACCATTCAAGAACGTGGTTATGTCAAATTAGAAAATCGTCGTCTTTTTGCAGAGAAGATGGGCGAGATCGTGACAGATCGTCTTGATGAAAGTTTTAATAACCTGATGAACTATGCGTTTACAGCAGACCTTGAAGGACAGCTCGACAAAGTTGCTACAGGTGAGCGTAACTGGAAAGAGTTACTCGATACTTTCTATGGTGATTTTAAAAAGCGTTTGACCAATGCTCAAGGTGAGCAAGGCATGCGCCGTAACCAGCCAGTTGAAGTACCAGCAGTACATTGTCCTGAATGTTCACGACCAATGCAGATTCGTACAGGTACAACTGGCGTATTTTTAGGCTGTTCTGGTTACAACTTGCCGCCTAAAGAACGCTGTAAAGGCACTTTGAACTTAACACCAGTTGAGTCTTTAGCTGCGTTATCTGATGATGATGGAGCTGAAACGGCTGACTTGATGTCAAAGCATCGCTGTCCAAAATGCGGTACAGCAATGGATAGCTATGTGATTGATGGTGGTCGCAAGCTTCATGTCTGTGGTAACAATCCAGATTGTGATGGTTATGAGCTTGAAGAAGGCGAGTTCAAGATTAAGGGTTATGATGGCCCAACTATTCCATGTGATAAATGTAACGGCGAAATGCAGCTTAAAACTGGTCGCTTTGGTCCATATTTCGCTTGTACCAGTTGTGACAATACTCGTAAAGTCTTGAAGAGTGGTCAACCTGCACCTCCGCGTGTAGAACCAATCAAGATGGAACATTTGCGCTCAACGAAGCATGATGACTATTTCGTGTTACGTGATGGTGCTGCTGGTCTATTCTTGGCTGCAAGTAAGTTCCCGAAAATTCGTGAAACACGTGCACCAAAAGTTGCTGAGCTTCGCAGTGTTGCTGACCAACTTGATCCAAAATACCAGTTTATTTTACAAGCTCCAGATGTAGACCCTGAAGGTAATCCGACTATTGTGAAGTTTAGTCGCAAGAACCAATCACAATATGTAGGATCTGAAACACCAGAAGGTAAACAAACCAAATGGAGCCTGATTTATCAAGACGGTAAATGGATTGAAGGCTAAATAAGACAGTTAAAAAATGCTAGCTCAGCTAGCATTTTTTATATCAACAACAATAAAAGAAAATTTAATTTTTATGGGGAAAAAGAATGTGGAAAAACATTCGGATTTTATGCCTATTGATTATTTTATTAATCGTTGCGGTTCAGGCATGGCGAGATCAAAATCAAGACTGGAATCAGCCTATTGTCGTGGTATTGCACCCAGTAAATGCTGATGGCCTACAAACAACACAAGCTTATATTCATCAGTTACAAAACGCTGATTTCCAAACGCTCAAAAGCTATTTAAGTGAATGGTCACAGCATTATCGTGGACAGTCCAGCAACTTTGAGATTCGTTTAGGGCAACAACTACAGCATCGGCCACCTGTAGTCCCTCAAAATGCCAATATTTTGAATGTAATTTGGTGGAGTTTAAAGTTTCGTTTTTATGCATGGCGACAACAACAGCCTGAAGATAGCGGAGCTTCACTTAAACTTTATTTAAATTATTATGATCCAACTTATCAAAAGGTTTTAGTGCATTCGACTGCTTTAGAAAAAGGTCGTATTGGTAGCGTCAATTTGTTTGCTGCACGTGAGCAGGCATCAGAAAATCAGGTCGTTCTTGTTCATGAGTTATTGCATGGCTTTGGTGCAAAAGATAAATATGATTTAAAAACAGGTCAGCCGATCTATCCATTGGGTTATGCACAACCCGAAAAAGTACCTCTTTACCCACAAAAGCAAGCAGAAATCATGGGGGGTAAAACTCCATTGTCTGAGCAGACCAATAAAATGCCAAGAGATTTACAAGAAACCGTAATAGGTTTACCAACAGCTCAAGAAATTGGTTGGTTGAAATAAGATTGTGGATAAATACTGTTTTATCCACATCAATTGTTAATAAACGATGCAGATCTTATACAGACAATAAATGTGAAGTAAATCACTATAATGACAATATATAAACTTCCTAATACCTGATAATAAGAGTAGCCATGATGAAAACTGTAGGTAATGATTTAGTTCGTAATCAGCTACATGCTGATCGTAAATGGTATCTAATATTAGGCTTTGTGCTCATTATTTTCGGTTTAGTCTTATTTAGTTCACTACCATTTGCAACATTTTCGGTTGTTTTCCTATTTGGTATTTTGATGATGATAGGCGGTGTTCTACATTTGATTGCTGCCTTAAGTGTATTTAAGGGTGGTAGCCGATGGCTATGGGCACTTTTTGGGGTGCTGTATTTAATGGCTGGCTATTACGCATTTTCTACACCTGTGACTACAGCTGTAGTTTTAACTAGTCTGTTATCGATTGCACTGATTATTGCTGGGGTCATCCGCACCATAAACGCATTTTTATTAAGACCAATTGCTGGGTGGGGATGGACATTATTTTCAGGATTATTAACCCTAGCTACAGGTATTTTAATTTTAGTTTCTAAGGACTCACCGTTTTGGGTGTTGGGAATGTTTTTGGCAGTAGATATTTTATTTCAGGGCATTAACTTTTTAGGACTCGCTTCTGCAATTAAGCATTTGCCTGCTAGCTCAAAAACAGTTTCTTAAATTAAATAACGAACAAAAGGGCACTTAAGGTGTCCTTTTTTGTTTTTAGTGAGCTAAGGTCCATCTCGTGGCATGGGTCTGTTAAAATAGGTCTTGGTGTTTTAGCGATGTGTGTTATGAGTCTTGCAAAGTTAATTAATGAATTAAATGCTCAGCAAAAAAAGGCAGCAACGACTACGGCTCAAAACTGTCTGGTTTTGGCTGGAGCAGGCTGTGGCAAGACTAAAACGATTGTTGCTCGCGCAGCTTATTTAATTGATCAGGGATTACCTGCAAATCAAATCCAGATTTTAACGTTCACGCGCCGTGCCGCGAGTGAAATTGTTGCAAGGGTTGAACAGCATGTTGGGGCACAAGCCAAGGGTCTTCGTGCATCAACCTTTCATACCTTTTGCATGTACTTGCTGCGTCGTAATCCACAAGCATTTGGTTTAACCCAATTTAGTATTATTGATCGTGATGATCAGTTACTCATGTTTCGCTTATTGAGAGGTAAAGACAAAGATAACGTTTTACCTAAAGCAGCAGAGCTGTGTGATTTGTATTCTTATGCCCGTAATACGCAATCTAAGCTTTCAGAGGCATTACTCAAGCAATTACCTGAAGTATATGAGTACAAGGCACAAATTGCGGAGCTAATGAAAACCTATGAGCAACGTAAAAGAGAGCGGAACTTTTTAGACTATGACGATATTTTGTCGATTGTCGCTGTTCATTTGCAAAACTCGGAAGCACTCACAGATTGGGTTGCAGGTTTTTGTCAGGCTTTGCTGGTCGATGAAATGCAAGATACCAACCCTTTACAGTGGGCACTTTTGCAGCCACTCATTGGTAAGGTGAAATTGTTTTGTGTGGGTGACGATGCTCAGTCCATTTATGGTTTCCGCGGTGCCGACTTTGAAAACATTCATTCTTTTAAAGAACGGATTCCTGACGCGGTTATTCATACTTTAGATTTAAATTACCGCTCAACTCAAGAAATATTGGATTTATCAAACTGGTTATTAGCACATAGCCCAATCGATTATGAAAAACAGCTACAGGCATATCGTGGCAAAGGACAAAAGCCACAGCTCCACTTATTTGGTAATGAATTTGAAGAAGCTAATTGGATTGCACAAGACTTAATAGAGCGACATCAGCAGGGCGCAAATTGGTACGACCATATGGTGTTAGTTCGTTCTGGCTACAGTGCTCGCTATTTGGAAGGTGCATTTATTGCCGCTGAGATACCTTATCGTTTTATTGGTGGCGTAAAGTTACTGGAATCCGCACATGTAAAGGATGTACTCAGTCTATTGCGTATTGTGAGTAACCCGCAGGATGACTTGGCTTGGATGCGCTTTTTAACCTTATGGGATGGTATTGGTGATGTTGGTGCCAGTAAGTTAGCACAAGAGTTAATGGGCATTAGTGAGGTTGAAGAGCGTTGTGACCGTTTAGAGCGTCATGGAAAAGTCCCTTTACAGGCTATTTTAATTTTGAAACAGCTTGATGTGTTACAGCAGCATGTTGAAGCAAGTATTGGCCTCGCACTTGATGCCCTAAGTGAACAGTTAGAGCAAAACTATAAAACGAAAGACTGGTCACGTCGCGCTAAAGATTTCGACTTGGTAAAACAACTTGCGCGTAAGCATGGATCGCTTGGTGAGTTTCTTGAGGAATATGTGCTTGAACCGATTTCAGTTTCTGAAATTGAAAAAGCGGGCGATGATGATTTGGTGACCTTAATTACAATTCATTCGGCTAAAGGTGCAGAGCAAAAGGTATGTTATGTACCGCATGTTTCGCCAAATCAATTTCCATATGCACGCGCACAGGGTGATTTTGATGATGTCGAAGAAGAACGTCGTGTGTTATACGTTGCATTAACACGTGCGGAAAATGAATTGATTTTGACGAAGCAAAACCTAAATACATGGTCACAAGACACGTATGATGAACAAGGTCGTAAAATCGAAAGTTATTTCCTAAATGATCTACCCGCACATTTAGTTCAGGCAAAAATTCATCGTCAAGTTCCACAGCCATTTGCCAAAAAACAATGGAACACTTCACGAACAGTAAACTTAGGTTTTGGTATCGATCTCGACTAAACTACTGTATAAGACACTGTGAATACTCAAATGTATATTGGCCCTTATTTTGAAGGTCAGTGAAGGTTGGAAAATGAAAATATTAGTTCGTAATTTAGATCGCTTAGTGACTGAAGCCGAAGTTTTAGAGCTGTTTAAGGCTTATGGTAAAGTTGATTCTTGTGTTGTTGTAACCGATAAAGAAACAGGTAAATCAAAAGGTTTTGGATTTGTCGAAATGCCGAATCCACGTGAAGCAATCAAAGCCATTAAAGGCTTAAATACACTTAAAGTAAAAGGTTACGGAATTCGCGTTAAAGCCGCTGAAGAGTAATGCGTTTATGCAACAATTTTTAGCTCTTTCTGTGGTTGCTCCAAATGGAACCCGTATAGCCCAAGGTGTAAAGACTCTAGAAGTTCGTTCATGGGTGCCTACAGAGTTGCCTCTTAAAGATCTATTAATTGTTGAGAACCCGAATTTTTTAATCAATGATGGTGATGAGTAACACCGAAAAATTTATCAAGTCGCTTTGGATTTTCCATAAATAACGTTGATTTTATCAATGGAGTCGTTAAGCTAAGAATAGTCATATTGATGGCAATCTTTAGAACAGGAAAGTTTAGTTATGTCACGTGTTGCTCGTTATCATGCCGATCGTACCAATCAAAAACTCTATTTTGCGCGCTTAGCGTGTCAACAAGCAGAGCAAACTGATCATGTACAGCAGGTACAAGCTTATCGTGAAACAGCTGTCTTTCACTTGCATGGTGCAATGCTGGCTTTTCTGCAAGAACTGGTACGTTACTACCGTTTAAATGACTCGCAGCCGACATTAAAATCGATTGAAGAACTCATGGCGGCAAAAGGTCAGGTTTCTCCTGAGGTTTCTGTTTTGCAGCAATTAGCCAAAGATGGCTTTGTTGCAGAGTTAAAGCGCGCTTACCGTATGTGTCAGTATGCACCAGAACCAACTGAACCAACGCCAGAAGAAGAAACATCTTCTAATTTGATCATTAAAGTGACTCAGGGACCTCAGTCATGGCTACCCGATGTGAAAATCTTGCGTGAATGGCATAGAGAATTAAGTCATTTAATTGATGGTTTTCGTAACGAAATGGTCGAGTTCTAAAATTAAACTGTTTAAGCGCTTGAAATTTAATCCTAGTGCGCCTATATAAATAAGACGAGAGATGCAAAGTGCAAGGGTGCTTTGCCACCATGTTGAAACATGGAGGAAGTATATGTCTATACAGCAATTGAAAGAGTTATTTGGCAATCAAGAAGCAGTGTTGGAGTTAGTCCAACTCGAAGGTGGTGAGCTTGCCTTGCGTAATGCTGGTTCTGAAAAAGAGCCCTTGGTTAAAATTCAGTTTAGTGATGAACTAAAAGAGATTTTAGGCGAGCAAACGCCTGTAGTTGCACAGCATATGATTCAGGCTGCTTTATTTGGACTGCTCGAAAAGCAGGTCAATGAATGGCAGGCTGAGGTTGTAGATGAGCAGCCTAAATTCCTAAGTTAAAAAAAGCGTACTCTTGAGTACGCTTTTTTGTATACGTTAATGATGTGTTGACTGATGCGCCAGTTCGATTTGATTTAAAATATGGTGGCTCATATTCTTTGCCATTTCTTCTTTTGCATAGAATACTTCACCAATATTTTCATCTCGAATAACGGCAGCTTCTTCTTTACTTTCTGCACAAATTAAAACCTGAATTTGAGGGTTTAATTGTTTGGCAATATCCACAATTCGGTGAATATCTAAAATATCCATAGGGGAAATCACTAATAGTCGTGCATGCATGATATGCGCCTGAATTAAAACTCCAGGTTCAGTTGCGACACCACTTACGGCAGCAATATTTGCTTGACGTAGCTTTTCTACAATTTCACGATTTTCTTCTGCAATCACGACTTTAATATTCTGATTAATCAAATTTTCAGTAATACGTCGTCCAACACCACCATACCCTACAATCACCACTTGATCACGCAGATAAGCTTGATCAACTTCATCTGGCAACATTGCGAGTGGGTCACCACTGCGCTCAAGAAGTCGTGCTAAATGAGAGCGTTCACGAATCCAGCGTTGTACAGGTTCAACTGCCGAGAAAACAAAAGAGTTAAGCGTAATAGAGAACAAAGCGCCTGCTAAAATCAGGTTTTGAGCTTCTAGCGTTAATAGACCTAAAGACACACCAAGTGTTGCCAAAATAAATGAAAACTCACCAATTTGTGCAAGGCTGGCCCCGACGGTCAAAGCAGTATTGATTGGATAACGGAAGAATAAAACCAAGGCCATTGCAGCAAGCGTTTTACCCACCATAATAATCGCGATAACTGCCAAAATATGCAGTGGACGCTCGATAAGGATATGTGGGTCAAACAACATTCCTACCGAAACGAAGAATAAAATCGAGAAAATTTCACGTAGAGGAAGGGTTTCTTCTTCTGCACGGTGGCTAAAGTCTGATTCTTTTACGACCATACCCGCAAAGAACGCCCCTAGCGCCATTGAAACCCCAAAGATGGCATAAGAGCCATAGGCAATCGAAACAGCTGCTGCTACGACAGTCAGGGTAAATAGCTCTCTTGAACCTAAGCGCGCAACAAACTGCATAATGATAGGAACAACACGCTTACCCACAATAAGCATAAATGCAATAAAGCCAATCACTTTTAATAAAGTGATTCCCAGTGTTAGCCAGATATTTCCTTCTGCGCCTACTGGTGCTTTTCCACCAAGTAAAACCGCTGTAGCTGGAAGAAGTACTAAAACAAGTACCATTACCAAATCTTCAACTAACAGCCAACCTACCGCAATTTTGCCGTTTACAGAATCTAAAAGACCACGGTCTCCCAAAGCTTTTAATAATACAACGGTACTCGCACACGATAAGCTTAAGCCAAAAACCAGTGCAGAGCCAAAGCTCCAGCCCCATAGCATCGAAACGCCAACACCAAGTAAGGTAGCAACGGCTATCTGTAAAATTGCACCTGGTAAGGCAATACGTCGAACTTGTAAAAGATCATTTAATGAAAAATGCATCCCAACGCCAAACATCAGAAACATTACACCAAGCTCAGCAAGTTGGTTTGCTAGATGAATGTCTGCTTCTATACCGGGAGTGTTAGGACTAATAATAATTCCAGCAATTAAATAGCCGATAAGAGGGGGAAGTCGTAGTCGGGCGGCAATATAGCCAAAAAAGAGGGCAACGCCGAAACCAACAGCAAGTAAAATAATTAAATCTACGTCATGCGGCACTAAAAACTCCTTTTACGTGAGTTAGGCTAAAGACAAGCATAAAAAATGCCAAGGCGGAATATGTAGAAAGTTTAACAAAAAGGTGGGTATAAAAAAAATGCAAAAAAAAACGACTTCTTTAAGAAGTCGTTTTTTTCGACGCTAAAATTATTTGATTTTAGCTTCTTTGAAAATCACGTGTTGACGGATTTTTGGATCAAATTTTTTGATTTCCATTTTTTCCGGCATAGTACGTTTGTTTTTAGTCGTGGTATAGAAATAACCTGTACCAGCTGAAGAAACGAGACGAATCTTATCACGCATTGCTCAGACTCCTTAGATCTTTTGACCTTGAGCACGAAGGTCTGCAACAACCTTTTCGATACCCAATTTGTCAATAATACGCATACCTTTAGTGGTTAAACGAAGACGTACAAAACGTTTTTCGCTTTCTAACCAGAAACGGTGGTGGTGCAGGTTCGGCTCGAACCGGCGCTTGGTTTTGTTGTTGGCGTGTGAGACGTTGTTACCAACGACTGGACGCTTGCCGGTAACTTGGCAAACCTTAGACATGGTGTAACTCCATTGATTTAGCCAACAGCAAATCTGTGGCCAGTCATACTAAATGTAAACGGATGAATTCATTCAAGGGGCGTTTTATACCAAAAATACGATTAAAAGACAAGCGAAATTGGTAAAAACGAGGCATGATCTAGTGTAACAGATCATGCCTTGATCAGTTAACGCAACAAGGTTTTCGAAATGAAGCGATGAATTGGTTTATTGAACGGTGGAAGAATGTATTTCAGGCTATAAAGTTTTGGATTCGACATTACCGAACGTTCATGTGAAAGCCCGAAAAAGCCTTCTGGTCCGTGATATTTGCCCATACCTGATGCCCCAATTCCGCCAAATGGCAAGTCATCTTGAGCAACATGGGTAATGACCATGTTAATTCCGAAATGTCCTGAATGAGTATGCTGAGAGATATAATCGGCGCGTGCCTGATCATAGTCAAAATAATACATTGCTAAAGGACGCGGACGACTATTAATAAACTCAATGACTTCTTCTATTTGGTCATATTCTAAAATTGGTAGAACAGGACCAAAAATTTCATTTTGCATAATATCCATTGCAGTCGTTACACCAGTTACTAGAGTCGGTGGAATTTTGCGGACATCATCTAAAATTTCATTTTGCGGATTAATTTCAATAATACGGGCACCCTGATCACGAGCATTTTCGAGATATCCTTGAATACGGTTATACTGTTTATCATTAATAATAGAAGTATAGTCTTGGTTGTTGCGGAAATGAGGGTACATTCCTGCGACAATCAATTTAAAGTTTTCAATGAACTCGGCAGTTTTCCCGCGTGGTAAGAAAATATGATCTGGTGCAACACAAGTCTGACCAGCGTTCCACAATTTACCTACAGCAATACGTTGTGCGACATCTTTCATCTCTACGGAAGCATGGACAAGAGCAGGGGATTTACCGCCTAACTCAAGAATAACTGGCACAAGGTTTTGAGCTGCGGCTGCCATGACGGTTTTACCAACCGAAGTCGAGCCTGTGAAAATCATTTTATCGAAAGGCAAATGGCTAAATGCATCGGAAATTATACCGCCACCATTTACAACAGCGACCAACTCTTGTGGGAATGCTTCCGCTAATGCACTTTCAAGAACTTGTCCAAAGTTTGGAGAAGCACTCGAAATTTTGATCATGGCATGGTTACCAGCCGCGAGAGCACAGATGAGTGGCCCAACTGATAAGAGTAATGGGTAGTTCCAAGGTGTAATAATGCCAATAATACCCATTGGTTGATATTGTACCCAACCTTTTGCTGGCTGATGTAATACACTGATATGGCGTTTTGATGGTTTCATCCAACCGGTTAAGTGCTTACTGTAATACTTGATTTGTTCAAGACAAGTAAGCAATTCACCAATTTTGGTTTCCATAATGGCACGATTACCATAATCAAGGTTAATTGCTTCGGCAATCTGATCTTGATATTTTACCAAAACTCTTTTAAGACGAGCTAAACGATCAATACGTTCTTTAGCAGTGGGTACCGGATGACGTAAGTAGGCAATCTTTTGCTGCTCAAGCAAATCATGTAAATGCTTAACATCATAAGGAACCTGAGTCTCTGGATTTGTTTTTGTTTGACTGTTCATCGGTACTTACCAAATATACTGATATACTTAGTTTTTAGAGTAAATACTCTAAAGAGTCAAGTTGGTTTCTGTATTCACGTCTTAACCATATGAATTAACGAAGGTTATTGAAATGTCTCTACCTAAAGCTCTGAAGACAAAAGACCGGATTTTACAAATCAGTTTGCAGCTTTTTAATGAGCGTGGCGAACGGTCTGTCACAACCAATCATATTGCTGCAGAGTTGGGGATTAGTCCTGGAAACTTGTATTACCACTTTCGAAATAAGCATGAAATCATTAAGGAATTAATGTATCAGTATCAGGTAGAGACTTTAGAAATGCTCTCTTTACCTGAAGACAGACCTTTAACCACTACTGATAAAATTAACTACTTTCAAGTGTTAAGTGGTCAACTCTGGAATTATCGTTTTATTCATCGTGATGTTTATCACTTAGTTGAAAGCAATGAAGACTTTAAAAAGATCTATCCGAGATTTGCAGGCCAAGTCATGCAACAAGGGCAAAAAATTTATCAAGCCTTTGTCGACGCAGGTCTTATGAAAATGACGGCTTCTGAAATTGAAGCACTCATTATTAACCTTTGGATTGTTTTAACGAACTGGACTAATTTTTTATATATGTCTGGACATATTAGTGACAACAATCATCTTGAAGAAAAATGGGTTTGGCAGGCATTACGTCAGATGGTTTTCTTAGAGGGTCCTTATTTAATGGGTGAAAGCCGTGCCACTTATGAACAACTGCTCGAATCACTTGGGCCTTCTGATCTTTTCGCAAGCTTGTCATCCTTAAAAGATGAATAGTTGTGCTTGTTTATTTAGAGCGCTAGAATACTCGGCTTATCAAAAATTTGTCTCAATTAAGTGATATTAACAAAATGAATATGACCACTGCCAATACAGCCCGTTTACTGATTACTTGTGAAGACAAGCCTGGGATCGTACAGGCTGTATCGAGCTTTTTGTACCATCAAGGTGCAAACATTACCGCGCTTGATCAGTATGCGACGGAAGCTCAAGGCGGGCGTTATTTCATGCGTGTTGAATTTGAACTTGATCATTTACAGTCGCGTAAAGATGCATTAATTCAAACATTTGCTGTCAACGTTGCTGAGCGTTATGGCATGCAATGGCGTCTTGCATTCGTAAACGAAATTAAAAAAGTTGGTATTTTAGTTTCTAAAGTCGACCATGCTTTACTTGAGTTATTGTGGCGTCATGCACGTGGGTCGTTACCTTGTGAAATTACGCATGTGATTTCTAACCATGAAGACTTGCGTGAATCTGTTGAAAACTTCGGTATTCCATTTACTGTAATTAAAGTAACTAAAGACAATAAAGCTGAAGCTTATGCTCAAATTGATGAAATGATGCAAGGTAACGACTTATTAGTTCTTGCACGTTACATGCAGATTTTAAGCGAAGATTTTGTTGCAAAATGGGAAATGAAAATCATCAATATTCACCATTCATTCTTACCTGCTTTTGTTGGTGCAAACCCATATAAGCAAGCCTATGAAAAAGGTGTGAAGTTGATTGGTGCGACAGCTCACTATGTGACTGCTGACCTAGACCAAGGCCCGATTATTGAGCAAGACGTTGAACGTGTAAGCCACGATTATAATGTTGAGCAGTTGCGTGAGCTTGGTGAAGATGTAGAGCGTAATGTATTAGCTCGTGCTGTTAAATGGCACTTAGAAGACCGTATCATTGTAGATGGTAATAAGACGGTTGTTTTCTAATTATTTCATATTTTTAAAAGCATGTTCTTAGGCATGCTTTTTTTATGGCTAAAATAAATTTAAAATGTTATAACGTAACATAAATTTGATGTTCGATTGCTTAGCCTTAATATTTAATTGTTTAATCAACGCTTACGTTGAGCACAGTTTGATAAATAAGAAATGAACTCATAGTTTTAGTGTGCTGTTTATACAAGAGAAAAGTAAGGTGATATCACTTTATGAAGTTAGATTGCACAATGCTAGAGAATGTTTTCGCAAAAAATTAGTTGCAAATGAAAACACTTCTCATTTATTATTGTGGCACTTTATTGTTCTATCCGATGTTTGAAATCGTTTCTCTTAATTAAAGGTCGAGATCATCATCCATTAGGTAATTAGATTCTTATGAGTCAATCTTCCGCAGCCTTAAACTCTCCTAATCCGATGAAAAAGAAAGTCATCACGGCCCTAATTGCGGTTGCAATTGGTCATATCGGGGTCTTATGGGCAGTTAGCCACATTAAGCCTGCTGAACTAAAGCCAATTGACAAGAAGCCTTTACAGGTACGTTTTTTAACAATTAAAGAAGATGTGCCATCACCACCTCCTGCAAAAGTAGAGCCGATCAAGCCCAAGGTAGAGCCTAAACCTGTAGAGAAGAAGGTAGAGCCTAAACCTGTTGAAAAGCCAAAAGTTATTGCTCAGAAAGTACAGAAGGTAGAGCCAAAGGTTATTCAACAAGATGATACCCAAGAGAAATTAAAGAAGCAGCAAGAGTTGGAAAAGCAGAGATTAGAGCAGCTCCAGCGGGAACAAGAGTTAAAAGATCAACAAGCTCGTGAACAGGCTTTAAAAGATCAACAAGCTCGTGAACAAGCGCTAAGAAACCAGAAAGCAGAAGAGGAAGCCCGAAAGAGTCAGCCTGCCGCGCCTGGTGAAGTGTCTTGGTCTAGAAAACCTGCGCCTGTTTATAAAGATTCGGATTTAGAGGGTAGTAAGCGGACACTTATTGTTCATATTGAAGCTGAGCCGTCAGGCAAAATTTTGAGTGTAACGGTAAAAAAATCAACAGGATTACCGAAATTAGATGACATCGTACTCAAAGCAGTACGAAGAGCGAAATTTAAACCAACTAAAGATGGGCGAGCTATTAATGGTGATCTTCCATTAGAGTTAGTGAAGAGTTCCTCTTAGCCTTTTGTAGCAGATTAAATCAGGAGTTCGTATATGAACTTTTCAATCTATTGGCAACATGCAGATGCAGTAAGTAAAACACTGTATTTCATCCTATTAGCAATGTCGATTGCTACCTGGACAGTTTTCATCTTACGTTTGATGGGGACTCGCCAATTAAAACAACAAGCTTATGCTCAACTTTCTCAGGCTATCACTTCGCTAAAAGCAAAGTTACAACCTTTAAATTTTGAGCAGCGTAAAGCGGTTGCGGAGCAGGCATTGCTTCGCCAGATCTCTGCTGAGAAATCTCAAGCAGAAAAAGGTATTTCTGTTTTAGGAACAATTGCTTCAATTGCACCATTCGTTGGTTTGTTTGGTACGGTATGGGGTATTTTCCATGCACTTGTTGCAGTAGGTAAAAGTGGACAAGCAGGTTTGGCTCAAGTGGCTACACCAGTAGGTGAAGCGCTTATTATGACGGGCCTTGGTCTTGCAGTTGCGATTCCTGCGGTATTGGCATATAACATTTGTGTACGTGCTAACCGTGGTCTTGCTCATGACTTACAAGATCAAGCGCACAGCTTATTAATTGATACGATGTTGCAGCAAGACTCAACTGTAAAGTCTGATGTTAAAACTGCACAGCAAAGTTATGTTGGAGGTCAAGCTTAATGGCTTTTCAATTGGGTGAAGACCACGATAGTGGCATAAATGAGATGAACCTCATTCCGCTAATCGACATTATGTTGGTGTTAATGATCATCTTTTTGGTCACAGCAACAGTTGCCAACCCATCGATTCCATTAACACTGCCTAAAACAACTGCTGAAATTATTGATCCACCACCAAAAGCGATTACGATTAGTATTAATGCAAATGGTGAAGTGGCTTGGGATACTCAAGTAATTAGCCTTGATGAGCTTCAAAAACGTTTCCAAGAAGCAGGTAAAGGTGCGGTTAAACCTACGGTTCAACTTCGTGCTGATAAAGAGTCGAAGTACGATACTGTGGCTCAGGTAATGTCTCGCGCCAGTGAAGCCGGACTGAGCGATATTGCTTTTGTAAGTGAAAACTAAAATTTAGTTGACTCAATAAAAAAGCAACCAATTTGGTTGCTTTTTTATTACTCTGATTCATTGATCTTTCATCAGATGCTGGAATTTACTATATAGCTTTAATAGCTTAGGTGGAATCGCAAAGTTGCAATAACCTTGTGAAGGGTTCTTTGCATAGTAATTCTGATGATATTCTTCAGCTGGATAGAATGTCGGCACAGGGGACAGCTCAGTCACAATATCAAGATCGTCATCTTTTAGCGTTTGAATCGCGTGCTCTGCTGCCTGCTTTTGCTCTTCGTTATAATAGTAAATAACAGAGCGGTACTGAGTACCAATATCATTACCTTGACGGTTTAAAGTCGTTGGATCATGCGTTGCAAAGAATACATCGAGTAACTGTGAATATGTTACTTGCTTTTCATCAAAATCAACCAAGATAACCTCAGCATGCTGAGTATCGCCTTGACATACTTGCTCGTAGGTAGGATTGATCGTATGTCCACCTGCGTAACCACTAGTTACTTTTTCTACACCACGGATCTGTAAAAATACGGCTTCGACACACCAAAAGCAGCCGCCGCCAAATAATGCCTGTTGCATTGTGTTTCCCTCTATTTCCTGCCTATTACAATAGGGTCTATCTATTTAGATTACAAAGTAAAGCATGTATAAAAAAGTAAAGAAAAGTGCATTACTTATTTCATTTTGCTTTAGGTAAACCTTGTCGAACGATTTGAGAGAAGTGTTCACTACTCTGATCTGAAAGTTGTTCAAAATGTTCAGTACGTGGATTGATATGTGCGATTTGATACCACTGCTTTAAACTAATATTTTGATTAAGGGCTTTAAGATCATATAAATAATTAGGTAAATAACCTGAGGCTATTAAACGATAATCTTTAGGAAGTTGATATGGATTAATCGCTTGAACCATATCGAAAATCAAGGTTGTACAATTACTTGTGAGCGTATTATACCATTTTGGTTGAGCACGTAGCTCATCTGACTTTTTAAGATATTCTAAAAATAGCGCTTTCTGCTCAGAACGGGGCATATTAATTGGGAAATTATAAACTTGCTCTTTACGAATGTTACTGCGTGTGTAGACAATATCTTTTTCATAGGACGCAATTAAGCTCAGTTCGTATTTTCTAAAAAAACCACCCACTGCCGAAAACTCTTCGTTCTTTTCTTTTCGAATTTCGATTGAAAAAACCAAGGGTTGTTGATTTTTAAACTCAAAACTGACCAGAGTATGGGCAATTTGTGGCCCCATCCAGTAAGAGGTAATAATATTTATGCCATTTAACTGGTTCAGGTCAAAAGTACGGGTTTCCCAGCGGACATCATAAGTGCCATCAGAGTGCCAGTTGAAGTTACGGACATTATGCAAGGTAATTACATCGCCGTGTTTTTCGTAACTTAGCATATTGGCAACTTCAGGATTCCAGTCACGGTCTTGACGTGCTGTAATCGAGAAATACCAAGCCAAAGAACAAGCAAAAGCTAACAGATAGATCAAAATGTCTGTACGGCGGCTAATGATATGGCCATTAAAATATAAGCCAGCCATACTTAAAGCAAAGGCAATCCATATACCAATAATAATACGGCTGCCTAACCAGCCAAAAGGTTGTTGCACCCAAAGTGCTAAACACACCCAAATGCTGGAAAGCACAATAAACAACGTGAATAGACCATGTAAAGCGCCGAAGAGGAGGGCGATAATAAATTCACGTGTTCCGATATTGTGCATAGGCGGCCATAAAATTATTTTTTATAAGTTGCAAATTCGAATGAAGTTCCTGTTTTTTCATCTACTTGCTGCTCACTCGCAACTTTATGAAATTCACTCGGTATAGTTGGATAATGTGCATCACCTTGGACATCTAAGTCAACATGAGTGAGTTCAAGACGGTCTGCAATTGACAAAGTTTGCTTAAATATTTCACCACCACCAATGATGAAAAGAGCTTGCTTTTCAGTATTTTTGGCATCTTCTAAAGCTGCGTTTAAAGCATCTTCAATTGAATACGCAATTTTTACACCATCAAAGTGCCAGTTAATGTCACGGGTAATTACCCAGTTCACACGGTTCGGTAGAGCACGGCCCATAGACTCAAGGGTTTTACGGCCCATGATGACCACACCACCTTGAGTGATTTCTTTAAAGTGTTTTAAATCGGCAGAGATATGCCATGGCAACGCGTTGCCTTTACCAATACAGTGATTTTTGTCCATTGCCACAACGTGGACAACTTCTACATTTTGCCATGCCATAATCTTATTCTCTAAACCGTAATCAAATGAAATTTAAGCCTTTGTTATACTGCAACCGGTGCTTTAATTGCTGGATGTGACTCGTAACCTACAATCTCGATATCTTCAAATTTGAAATCGAAAAGATCTTTAACTTCCGGATTAAGTTTTAATTGGCAAAGTGGTAATGGTTCGCGCGTTAATTGTAGTCGTGCTTGTTCAAAATGGTTGGCATAAAGATGTGTATCGCCACCAGTCCAAACAAAATCACCTACACCTAAACCGCACACTTGAGCAATCATATGAGTGAGTAGAGCATAACTAGCAATGTTAAAAGGTACGCCCAAGAATACGTCAGCACTTCGTTGATAAAGCTGGCATGACAATTTGTTGTCTTGTACGAAAAATTGGAAGAGTGTGTGGCAAGGTGGTAATGCAACTTGTCCAGCTTCATTCGGGTTCCAACCAGAAACGATTAAACGGCGTGAATTTGGGTTAGTTTTGATTTCGTTAATTAACCATTTAATTTGGTCAAAACCATCTTGGTTATAGGTACCATCAGCATTTTTAGTTGCGCCGAAATTACGCCATTGATGACCGTAAACTGGGCCTAGTTCATGTTCTGGACGGCCAAAACGAGCCGTTTGTTCTGCTGTTGCCCATTCGTCCCAAATTGAAACTTTATTGTCTTTTAAATATTGGACGTTGGTGTCGCCTTTTAAAAACCAAAGTAACTCAATCACAATAGAACGGAAGTGAACTTTTTTTGTGGTGAGTAAAGGAAAACCTTTAGAGAGATCAAAACGCATTTGATGACCAAATACAGAACGGGTTCCTGTGCCTGTACGGTCGCCTTTGTCACCGCCATTATCAAGGATATGTTGTAGTAGGTCTAAATATGCACGCATAACACTCTCGAGTTCGGATTAATTCCATCAAATAAAAGGGAGACGGTTCATGGATCAATAAACCGTGGAAGATAATAGCATGCTTTAGGAATAGTAAAAACGAACTAAACTTTATGCTTAAAAACGCTTGGCACGATTTTGATAAATTGAAACAAGAAAAAATCCAACCAGTACAAAGCCTAAAGCTTGTATCGTTATGATCCAATTGTGCTGAAGGGGCAATATCCACACCACAATAGCAACAATAATGAAAGGGTAAATCCTAAGCAGAAACTGGAAGTTAGATTTATATGAACTACGAGCAGGAATTTTTGTTTGTAAATATTGCCCGAAATGAAGCCCGAACCCTAACACGAGGCTAAGAACAGTGTAAGTCGATGATAAAGGCTGAACTTGATTGGCTGCATAAATTGCAGCACAAACGACAATAATGAAGATGAGTTTAATGTGACGCGGTGCGTTGTACCAATAAGCCAACATAAAACGGGAGCCTATTTGTTAAATAACGATTGTGGTGAAAAAATAAAAGCAGCAAGCGCCATAAATGCAATGCCTTGAACGCCCCAAATAAGTAAGTTAGGCATGGCTTTCACAAAAATAAGTGCAAACAAGAGGGCAATAGGGACCCATGTAAATAGACGGTAAAGTAAACCGGTTGGGTTACTTTGAGCAAAATGCAATTTAAAGTAACGGCAGATTAAAAAAATAACCCCAGTTCCCGTAAACATTAAAATAGTATCTAACGGTAATGGTTGATATTGATATAACCCAATACAGATTAAGAGGGTAATAATTAAGATCATTAATTTTTTAAAAGACGGGACTTGCTTGTTAAACCAGAATTCCAGCATGGTGTATCTTCTTTCTTGGGAGATAAAAACTGTAGCATAAAAAAGAGGAGTCGAAACTCCTCTGATTTAGATGTTAACTGTTCTTTTGTGGGCCCCAGTCATAAATTTTCTTTTGATAGGCATACCACATCATCCAAAGGCCAATGAGTAGCATTGGAACGGTAAGGATCTGACCTTTAGTCATCCAGCCAAATAAAATGAAACCTTGGTCGGCATCTGGTTGACGGAAGAATTCCATTACAAAACGTGCAACGCCATAACCCATCAAGAATAGTGATGAAACGGCCATACGTGGGCGAGGTTTTGAACTAAACCACCATAAGATAATGAATAGAATTAGACCTTCACAAAGCGCTTGATAAATTTGAGAAGGGTGGCGAACCAAGTGTAATGGATCGGTTGGGAAGATCATTCCAAATGGATAGTTCGGATCTGTAACCGCACGACCATATAACTCTCCACCAATAAAGTTACCGAAGCGTCCGAACATTAAGCCTGTCGGTACACAAGGAGCAATAAAGTCGAGTGTTTGGAACCATGTTTTTTGATATTTTTTACACCAGAATAGCATTGCAATCATGACGCCTAAGAAGCCGCCGTGGAAGCTCATACCACCAGTCCAGACTTGGAATAGCCAGATTGGGTTTTCAAGGAATTTATCAAATTCATAGAAAAGCACATAGCCGATACGTCCGCCGAGTACAACACCTAAAGCGCCGTAAAACACCAGATCGGAAACCATGTCCGATGTCCAGCCATCACGCTGTTTGGCACGGTAGGAAGCGAGTCCCCAAGCACATAAAAATGCCAATAAATACATGAGTCCATACCAATGGACTTGAAGAGGTCCTAGATGTATTGCGACCGGATCGATATTAGGATAGGTCAGCATTGCTGCTCCTTGATCTTACGTTTTGACAGATTGTAGCGGAATGATGTGAAAAATGTTGTACATTCAATGTGTAAACATAGGGAACAAGAATCAATGTGTATTGTGGCTTTAGCATGGCATGTTCTGGATGATATGCCCTTGTGTCTTATTTCAAACCGTGATGAGTTTTATCATCGACCAACCGCATTATTGCATCAATGGGAACATACACCCATCATTGCAGGGCAAGATTTACAGTCAGGTGGTACTTGGATGGGGGTTACGCCGCAGGGCCGATGGGCTGTGTTAACTAATTTCCGTGATGGACGTGATAAACAGCAATACGAGACTTCTCGTGGTCATTTAGTTCAGGCTTTTCTAGAGTCTGATTTATTGCCGATTCGCTTTGCGCAACAATTAGAACAACAGCAACAGAACTTTGCTGGTTTTAACCTATTTATGGGAACAGCTGATCAAGCGGTTTATATGAGTAACCGCGGAGAAGCACCTCAAGTATTAGCTAATGGCGTGTATGTGGTTTCGAATGGTTTGATGTCCGATCACTGGGAGAAAACCAGACATTTAAGAACTCGTTTTACGCAAGAGTTCTTGCCTATGCATCAGCACAAAACAGAAGAGCTAAGCTTGCAACATGCAGCGTGGGATATTTTAGAAGATGAGCGTAAAGTCACCACAGCACTGTTGCCAAATACGGGTATTCAACCAGAAATGGAAGAATTGCTATCATCGACTTTTATTCAAAGTCCAGTATATGGGACGCGGTGTTCGAATTTTTTAAGAATAACCAATAATGAATGGATTTGGTTGGAAAAGACACAGCAAGGCGAGCATAGCGGCCAAATTGTACAGCAGCAGATACCTCTTAACTTTCAGAAATAAATGAACTTTAAATACAATAAAAGAAACCTGCATAAAGCAGGTTTCTTTGAGTTGTGGTAAGAATTATTTCTTCACAACAGATGGTGCTAGAGGATCAGCCGTAATATAACCTACCGCAGCAGCAAAACGGTCTTTGTAGTTTGCACGAACAAGAGGATCAAGCGTTGCTTGTACTTTATCGTGTAATGGAGATTCCCAGTCACCAGGGTGCTGGAAGTTACTCATAATGTACGTCCAACCATTCACTGCATCTACCGCGTGAAGACCTGTCGATTCAGCACCAGCAGGTGTTGATAGAATACGGCTTAATTGTTTGGTATCTACGTTATATGCCCATAAGAAGTTATTTACGTGCATACCACTGTCTTCACCAATGAAGAGTGTACGTAGGTTTTCAGAGAACTTAATGTTATCTGGGTTGGCAACTTTATCTGCGTTTGCAGTGTTACCTAAAGCGTCAGCAGTAACGAGGTCTTCACCCACTAAAGCTGCTGGTGGTTCCATATGAGTTGATACCCATTCACTGTTAATGAGCTGGCCTTTGTTATCGACTTGGCTGCCTTTTAAAGTGTGTGCATAAATAGCACCAGATCTTGGACCTTGCACTTGAATATCAGTAGTTTTATCAATCATAGAAGACTGTACATAAGACATAGCAGAGTATGCAATTTTGTCTTTAATATTGACAGTGGTACCTTCCATCTTGGTGAAACCCATACTTGCACCAACTAAAGCTGCGTAACGATGCGTTTCTAGGAAAGCTGCTTCACGTTCTTTACCTGGTACAAGTTTGACCCAGTTGTTTTTGCCGCTATAACGGATTTTGGTATAGCTTGCATCTTGAGGATCAGTAGTTTTTACATCCATCAAGTCAGAAATCTTGTATTGATCTGCCCAGCTCTTTACTTCAGCACTTGTCGCGTGACCAAGGTTAATCCAAGAAATATCACCGGCACCAGCACCTACGCCTGAGGTTTGCTTCCATTTAGCCACATAGAGTGTACCTGCAGACAAGTCTTTTTCTTTGTCGGCAACAAACATGAATAAGCCGCCATTGGTTGCATCATCACCCATCAATGCAGTGCGGTTATCTGGCATAACTTGAATAAGCTCATGTGAAATACGGCCTAAACAGTAATGTTTTTTGATTGAACCCGTACCATCTGTATTTACAGTTACTTCTGGTAAATGACCGTAGTGGTAAGGGTTGCCTTTAGTACTATCACCAAATAAGTTTTTGCTAAATACTGGTAAGTAGCTTCCAGCAACGTTGTTTGCGTCTGGTTCGTATTCTTCACTAGAAAGGTGAGTTCCCCATGGAGATAAGCTTGCACCACAAGTGATCCATAGACCGTTTACTTTAGAAGTATCGACATTGTGGTATTTAATAAGCGTTAAATGACCAGTTTTAGGGTCTTGGTCTAAAGTTAAAATCGCAATTGGAGATGGTAGTAAACCATACATAGACTTTAAGCTTTGATCGCGAGTCGTATATTCAAATTGAACAACGTGAAATACCGGGTTACCTGTAACACCTAAAGCTTGTTTGTCTGCATCGGTAAAATCACGACCTGTTGCTTGTTTAAAGCTAATTAAAGAGCTTCCATCTGGACAATCAGAGAAGAACTGACGTTCTTGACCAGGTTTTGATTTATCGATAATCGGCTGGTTATTAATATCAACATAACCACCCGCTAGAATTTTTCCACCTTTACCATCCGCCACAAGATCGCCAGTTGTGAAGAAAGGCTTGTACGCTAATGTATAGTCAGTTTTTGAGCCATCTTCCCAACTGATTGAAAGGGTTGAACCGACAGTTGTGGTTGCCATTGCTGCTGGGTTAGCTAAAGAAGGTGCAGCCATTGAGGTAAAGGTTGCATTTTTAAAATTTACTGTTGGCGGTGGAGTAACAACATTTGAATCATTATTGCTGTCATTACAGCCTGCTAACGTTGCTGCCGTAGCCATCGCACCTAATGGAAGAAAAGGGATCCCCGTAAACCATTTTAAAATATCGCGACGTGTTGGGTGGTTAGAAGCAGTTGTCATAATAAATCCGTAACTTTTGTGTGTATATTTGTTGAGTTGATTCTATGGATTGGAAATGACACTTTTCTTACATTTTTAAGTCACTTTGAAGACAGTTTACAGTTTTATGATTTAAACAAATGTTCAAAAATAAAAAGCCCAAATTTTAATATCTGGGCTTTTAAAGAAAAGTTGTAAATCATTCAGCAGTCTGGCTTTTTCTCTTTTCAAGAATTCTTCCAAAGAGTAAGCCTATTTCGAAAAGTAACCACATTGGAATCGCTAACATCACCATTGAAATCGCATCTGGTGGGGTAATAAACATGGCAACAAAAAAGCATCCCACAATAATAAAACGTCTCTTTTCAGCAAGACTTTGAGTATTTACTACGCCAATTAAAATCAGTAATAAGGTAGCGATAGGAATTTCAAAAGTTACACCAAACACTAAAAATAGCTTTAAACAGAAACTTAAATAACTATTAATGTCGGTCATTGGTGCTACTGTTTCAGGTGAAACGCTAATAAAGAAATGTAGTATTGCAGGCAGGGTAATGTAATAAGCAAAAGCGACGCCTGCATAAAATAGGACAATACTGCCAACTAGTAATGGAAGTGCTAAATGGCGTTCTTTTTGATAAAGTGCTGGGCGAACAAAAGACCATATTTCATAAAGAATAAATGGCATGGCTAACACAAGTGCGACAAATAAATTTAATTTAAAAGGTGCCATAAAGGTTGCTGTCACATCTGTTGCAATCATTGACGATGATGCAGGAAGTTGTAACCTTAAAGGCTCAGATAATAATTGGTAAGTGTTATTTCGAAAGGGTAGTAAACAAAAAAATAAAAATAATGTTACCCCTACAATCCTGAATAAATGGCGTCTTAAAACGACCAAATGATTCATGATTGGCATTTGGTCTAGGTTTTCTTGACTATTTACAGTGGTTGAAGGCAGTTGGTTCATACGGCAATCTTCAATTCAACAGGAGATGTTTCGGCTATATCAGTTTGAGGAACGAAAGGCGTAATTTTTGCAACATACGGTACCTTGTATTGGTCTGATATAGGAATACATTTCCGAATAGGCTTTTGTATTGTTTTCGGTTTTTCAGTAACTTCTAAATGCTCAGAAGTCTGCTGTTTTTGTATTTCTTCAAGCTGTTGTTGTACTTTCCGTTCCAATGCTTCGATGCGATTAAGTTCTTCTTGCATTTCTTTGCGGAACTCAGAAAGACGCAACTCCTGATCAATCTCATTTTGCAAATTGGTAATATATCGTTTTAGTCGAACATACCAGCGACCAGCAAAACGTGCAGCCTCTGGAAGCTTATCTGGACCTAAAACTAAAATTGCAATAATTGCAAAACAGAGTAGCTCTGTCATTCCTACATCAAGCATGGGGGGAAACCTTTAGCTTTTCACTGAAGTACTTTCAGATGTTTTAACTTGTGCATCGATCGTACGAGGAGTATTTAAAGATGTAGCATCATCCTCTTCACGAACTGATTTTTTGAAGTCTTTTACTGCACCGCCTACATCTTTACCGATATTTTTTAATTTAGATGTACCGAACAATAAAATAACGACAATTGCGAAAATAACCACATGCCAAATAGATAAACCAGCCATAATTTTATACCTCTTTTTAGTTCGCTTTATCTCAACAGGTTGCTATGACAAGAATGTGACACTTATATTTCATTTTTAAGACAGTATCTAAAGTAAATTAGACAAGATAAGATTTTTAAAAGTATTTCTTACAAAGTTATTTACTGTTCAGTTCGTTTAATTTTAAGGAAAATTTAGGTGAAATCGGTCATACATTTCAAAATTAAAAGGTGTAGCATAACAAACTGTTTTTGATGTGTAAGTGGGGGAGAGCGTGGCATTACTATTGCCAATATTGGCATTTATCACTGGACTATTACTTGCCCAAACTTCTATCTCCGAAACTATAAAACCTATTCTTTCTGCTTGGCTTGCACGACTCCTGATTCCGATTGTGATTATTTACAACATCGTATTTTATCAATCTGGAAGCTTGAGTTTAATGCTTTTTAGTTTTGGCTCAGCGTTTATTATTTTCTTTGCCTATTTGGCTTTATTTAAAGACCGTTTATTGGCGCTTTGCGTAAGTTATACCAATATTGGATGGCTAGGTTTTCCTTTTGCCATGGCTTTATTTGGCCCTAAAGCAACTGCACCAATAGTCGCCTTATATATTGGAATGTCACTTTTTGGCAATGCTTGGGGCGTGACTGCCGTAACAACGGAACCACAGAGTAAGCTCAATATATTAAAAAAGGTTTTAACCTCTCCACCTTGTATTTCAATATTCTGCGCTGTTGTACTCAGACTTTTAGGTGCTCAACATATTGAACACCCTGCCATACACTGGATTTATGATATTGCTAAATTTGCGATGACTTTTGCGGGTATGTGTGTGCTCGGAATGTGGCTACGTCGTACCAGAGTTTATGCAAAAGATTTAATTTACAGTACCAAAGCTCAAGCATTTAAAGTGGCCTGTGGCTTTGTTTTATGTGGGGTAGCGTATAGATTTTTACCCATTCCCAATATAAATCAGCAAATAGGTGTGATGTTTTTAATGTTCTGCCTGCCGCCAGCAGCCAATATTGTAGCGCTAGAAACACATTATCAAGGAACGGGGAGATCTGCGGCTTATATCGCTTCGGGGACGATTGTGAGTTGTGTGTGTATTGCGATTTATGCAGTGTTTTTACACTTGTTCGTTTAATCTTTATTTAATTCTAAGTTTCCTAAACTTGCTTGTGCGAAGGCGGCATGGATGCAGCCAGTTAGACTGTGGCACAAGGATGTGCCATCAGTCTAACAAAAGATTTTTGCTTACTTTTCATCTTTGAAAAGTAAGATTTGCCTATACAAAGTTTAATATGTTTTAACGCTGCATATTGTGGCCATGTGATCAGCTTACTTCTGCAAACTCTCTCTAAATAACTGCATCGCTTGTCCACGATGACTAATCTTATTCTTGTCTTCTTTAGAAAGTTCAGCGCTAGAAACTTGTAGCTCAGGCAACCAGAACAGTGGGTCATAACCAAAACCATTTTCACCACGTGCAGCTTCTAAAATTTCGCCGTGCCAGATACCTTGGAAAATTTGTGGTAAAGGATCTTCTGCATGTGTGACTAAAGCAAGTACGCACACAAACATACCTTCAATCACTTCACCATTTTTACGGTATGGCAAAAGATCATTTAATAATTTGGCATTGTTCGCTGCATCGTCACCATGTTCTCCAGCATAGCGTGCTGAATAAATACCAGGTGCACCACCTAAAACTGGAACACAAATACCAGAGTCATCAGCCATAGCAGGTTTACCTGAAATTTTAGAGGCATGACGCGCTTTAATAATCGCATTTTCAATAAAGCTTAAGCCGTCTTCAATGGCATCAGGAATATTAAGGCGACCTTGAGGAATAATTTCTACAGGTAACTTAAGTTGTTCAAAAAGTTTCTCAAACTCTGCGACCTTACCTTTGTTATTGCTGGCAAGAACTAAACTGCCCTGATCAAACCAATGTGGGGTAGACATAATAAAACCAAACTTTATAGCTAATATCGAACATGAGTTATGTTACGTGTTTTTTAAGAGGGGATATAGAGGAAAATAAATAGAATATAAAAACTAAAACCACCTTGTACAGCATACAAGGTGGTTTTAGTCGAGTAAGGTTTTTTACGGATGAACCGTTATTATTGTGCTTGAATCCATTTGTCAGCGCGGTCACGTGCGGTACGGATTTGTTCTTGTGTTAAGTTCGCTGCAAGCGCAGTTTTTTTGCCTTCAGATAAACTAATTACTTTATTGTCTAGCATGCCATCACGAGTTGAAAGCTCATACCATTGGTAAGCACCAACGTAGTTTTTCTTTTGCTCTTCCATCATCGCAAGATTATAGCTTGCACGGTTATCACCGTTGCTTGCTGCTTTTTCGAAGTATTTACGAGCCATAGACTCATCTTTCTTAACGCCAATACCATCGGCGTACATACGACCTACATTTAACTGTGCTGGTGATAAACCTTGGTCAGCAGCAGCCTTAAACCATGCGAAAGCTTGCTTCTCATCTTTTTCTACATCTTTACCATATTGGTAGTGTGTACCTAGGTAAAACTGTGCGCCTGCTTGACCAGATTTTGCAGCTTTCTGAAGGTCACTTACCCCCATTGTTGAAAAGCGTGCAGCCTGACTCGCAACCGATTGTGGCTGGGCGATATAATCTGCATGAGCCTGCATACTTAGCAGTCCTGCAAATAGTGTGCTAAATAATGTCTTTTTCATAGTGCACTCACTCGATAAATAGCGACTTCACCAAACAAATTCGGAACATGTTTGCTTAACAGGCTTCCCTGCTGGTTTCCATTGACGGCGAGTCGATTAATAATTTGTATCTGATTTTCTGCACAGAGTGCTTCAAAATCTTTAAATGTACATAAATGAATGTTCGGGGTGTTATACCACATATATGGTAAAGCATCCGACACAGGCATCATTCCTTTTAATGCAAGAAAAGAGCGAGTCTTCCAATACGCGAAGTTTGGAAAAGTAATAATTGCCTGTTTACCCACACGCACCATGTCTCTTAATAAAACATCGGGTGCATCTACGGCCTGCAAAGCTTGTGCCATTACCACATAGTCAAAAGACTGGTCAGCAAAGCGGCTTAAACCGAGATTCAAATCTTGTTGAATAATATTTAACCCGCGACTGACGGCAATTGCAATCTTTTCTTGATCAATTTCTAAACCATAAGCACGAATTTGATGTTTTTGGCTCATATGAGCGAGTAATTCACCGTCACCACACCCTAAATCGAGCACGCTTGAGCCGGGTTTAATCCACTTTTCTGCCAGTTGTTGATCAATACGCATTAGCTTGCCTCCAGTGATGTCGATTTTAAATGTTCTTCACCGCCTAGGAAAGCGCGCATGGTTTTGACATACAGTGGAATCGGAAATAAGAATGAATCATGACCTTGTTCAGCATCAATATCGAGGTAACTGACCGGCTTATGATTGGTAATAAGCGCGTCTACTATTTCTTGAGAGCGGCTTGGTGCAAAACGCCAGTCAGTTGTGAATGAAACGATGAGGAACTGACATTTGGTTTTACCCATTGCTTCTGTAAGTGAATGACCGTATTCGCGTGAAGGATCGAAATAATCCAAAGCTTTGGTCATAATGAGGTAAGTATTGGCATCAAAGTTACGGCTGAATTGTTCACCTTGATAACGCAGATAGCTTTCGACCTGAAACTCGACATCAAAACCGTACATAAATTTGCCTGATTTTAAATCACGGCCAAATTTTTGTTTCATCGCTTCTTCAGAAAGATAGGTGATATGGCCGACCATACGAGCTAGAATTAGTCCACGTTTCGGATAGCTATCATTTTCTAAGTAACGACCATGATGGAAGTCTGGATCAGACAAGATCGACTGACGTGCCACTTCGTTAAATGCAATATTTTGTGCTGAAAGTTTTGGTGCGCTGGCAATAATCACACATTTTTGCAGGCGGTCAGGGTAGTCTACAGACCATTGTAGTGCTTGCATGCCCCCTAATGATCCACCAACAACCGCATACCAGACATCTACACCCAAACGGTCGGAAAGCATGGCTTGAGTCTTAACCCAGTCGCGTACCGTTACTAATGGAAAATCTGGTCCATAAGGGCGATTGTCATTTTCAGGGTTTGGTGAAGTTGGGCCAGTTGAGCCACTACAACCACCAATATTATTGAGCGAAACTACAAAGAACTTATTCGTATCAATTGCTTTACCCGGGCCAATACAGCTATCCCACCATCCAGCTTTTTTATCATCTTCGTGGTGATAACCCGCTGCATGATGATGTCCGGAAAGGGCGTGACAGATTAAAATGGCATTTGATTTATCTGCATTTAAAGTGCCGTAAGTTTCAACCATTAATTCAAAACGTGGCAAAACACGGCCACATTCAAGATGTAATGGTTCTTCAAATTGGAACTTTTGCGGAGTGACTAACCCCACTGAATCAGCTGGAAAAGACACGGGAACATTTCGCCTTTTAAATCTTTCAGGAATAAAAAGAAAGGATACCAAGCTAGGTATCCTTTCAAAAGAGTTTTTTTTAAATTAAACAGCGGCGGCAACAACCTGATCTGTACTTAGAACACCTTGATCAATCAAACGGTTGGTACATGCAATAATAGCTTCAATTGATGAGGTCACTGTGTTGTCGTGAACGCCAGCACCAAATGAGCCTCTACCTGTACCTTTCACTTGAAGTTCAATTAAGGTTAATGCTTTGGCATTTGCGCCAGAACTAATACTACGTTCTTCATAGTTCAATACGTCAATTGGTAATTGAAGTGCGTTTAAGAATGCAGAGATAGGACCATTACCTTCGCCACGAAGTTGTTGTGTTTCACCCTCGACATCAACATCAAGTTCGATAATTTGAGTACCGTTAATGTCTGATAACTTGTAGTGTTTGACTGTGTAATGTTGGTTTTTCACATCAACATATGTGTCTTTAAATAATGTCCAGATTTCTTTGGCATTAATTTCTGTACCATTCTCATCAGCGTATTGTTGAACAACTTGGCTGAATTCGATTTGCAAACGACGAGGCAACACAACGTTGTAGTTTGATTCCAATAAGTAAGCAATACCGCCTTTACCAGACTGACTATTTACACGAATAACTGCGTCATAGTCGCGGCCCAAATCTTTCGGGTCGATTGGCAAGTAAGGCATATCCCAGATTTCTTCGTTTTTCTGGTACTCGAAGCCTTTTTTGATTGCATCCTGATGTGAACCAGAGAATGCAGTAAATACCAAGTCACCTGCATATGGATGACGAGGGTGTACAGGTAAGCCAGTACATTCTTCAACCGTTGCAATGACTTCATTAATGTTAGAGAAATCTAACTCTGGCGCTACACCTTGGGTATACATGTTCAATGCAATGGCTGCAACGTCAACGTTACCAGTACGTTCGCCGTTACCAAAAACACAACCTTCGACACGGTCAGCACCCGCCATAATGGCAAGTTCCGATGCTGCAATACCACAGCCGCGGTCGTTGTGACAGTGAACAGAAATGATCACGCCATCACGACGTGCCAAATTGCGATGCATCCATTCAATTTGGTCTGCATAAACATTTGGAGTTGAAACTTCGACAGTCGCAGGTAAGTTTAAAATTACTTTATGGTCTGGACGAGCATCCCAGATTTCTGTCACAGCATCACAAACATCTTTAGCAACTTCTAATTCAGTTGCAGAGAAACATTCTGGGCTGTATTGGAAAATCCAGTCAGTTTGAGGATATTGCGCTGCATACTCTTTCACTTTTTGAGCTGCATTAATTGCTAATTGTTTTGCACCATTTACATCTACATTCAATACTTTCTGACGGAAAGTTGGAGAGTTCGAGTTATAAATATGTACGATTGCGCGTTTAGCACCTACTAAAGATTCAAAAGTGCGTTCAATTAAATGATCACGTGCTTGCACCAAAACTTCAATATATACGTCATCAGGAATATGATTTTCTTCGATTAACATGCGAGTAAAATCGAAGTCAATTTGAGACGCAGAAGGGAAGCCAATTTCAATATGTTTAAAACCGATTTTTACAAGCATTTTGAACATCTTGAATTTCTGTTCCATATTCATTGGTTCAAAAATTGCTTGGTTACCGTCACGTAAGTCCGTGCTCATCCAAATCGGCGCTTTTGTAATTTCATTATTTGGCCATTGGCGGTCTGGTAAATCGACTCGCTGGTACATACGGCGGTATTTTTTGCTTGGGTCAGCCAACATCATGAGAAAACTCCTTATCTCGTAGCACGGTTGCTCTAGGTATCGTGTGAAAGGCAACGTTCTACAGTTATATATGGTATCTAATACAGAAAAATTAAAGCGAATTTGAAAAGGTCTGCTCTAAAATGCAGACAAAAATTTATACGCGCGCGAGGCGCAGCATCAGGAGTTCGAGATGATGTCTTGCTTGAATAGGCGGGGCAAACAAGTAATTCGTTTTCATCTATAGACCATGAAATAGTAAGTTTAGTGGTTTGCGAATATGCTCTTTGTCTAGATATACCACATCTGAACAATGATTACACGTTGTGCAAAAGTCTTATACTCATTTTAATTTCAGTGTTCAGAAAATAATTTTCTAATTTTGCGTTGTTTGATGTTTTATGGAAAATAATTTTCACTATTTTGCCTTATTGAGATAAAAATAATTGATTAGACTAAATAAGGCAAAAATAAATAGAGTTACAGTTCTGACCACATACGGATGAGATTATGATAAATATTAGTCAGTTTCATCACTTCAGAATAACTATCGCCATGTGATTTACGTAGTTCACGTATGCTTTCATCTAAGTTAAATAAAAGATGGCGTTTACTGTCATCGCGAACCAAACTTTGCACCCAGAAAAAAGAGGCAAAGCGAGTACCTGATGTAATACTACTGACTTCATGCAGGCTAGTAGACGGGTAGAGCACCACATCACCCGCTGGTAATTTAACTTCGTGATAGCCATAAGTATCTTCGATAACGAGGTCGCCGCCTTCATATTCATCAGGTTCGCTTAGAAATAAGGTACAAGATAAATCGGTACGTAGTTGTTCTGAAGTCCCGCGTATAAGACGAATTGAGTTATCTACATGGAAACCAAAACTTTCATACTCGTCATAACGGTTAAACAGTGGTGGAATAATTTTGTGGGGAAGGGCTGCTGCTTGAAACACAGGATTTTGCCAAATTGCTTTAATGACAATATCACTTAAGTGATGTGTAAGCGGGTCTTGTTCAGAGAGTTGTTGATTTCTTTTAACAGAGGCAGACAAAGTGCCGGCAGTTACTTTACCACCTACCCAATTTGCCTCTTTCATGAGCTTGCGAAACTCGGCAACTTGCTCTTTGCTTAAAACATTGGGGATATGATGAATCACAGCAAACACCTTTTAAGTAGATACTTTATTTATAAAGATAGCCTCATTACGAGGCTATCTTTATATCTGCTTTAATTAATGCCATAAATAAATTATGGAATTAAGTTTTAGTATTTAAAGTTAATGGCTAAAACGGCGTTACGACCATTGCCTTCAAATGCATAGTGAGCTGGGTGAGCACTTGTAAAATAGCGTTTATCAGAAATGTTATTGATATTAAGCTGTAAGTTTACGTTCTTGTTGACATCGTATTTAGCCATAGCATTGTAGATGGTATATGTTGGCAAATATTTGTCTTCAAGCATTGTTGTGCCAGTATTTGTATTGGTAAATACTTTATCGCGGTATTCGGCACCAGCACCTAGAGTTAACTTAGGTAGTACTCGATAAGTAGACCACAATGTCGCACTATTTTTAGCGACGAATGGGAGAGGTTTACCTTCTTGTGCAACCGCGTTATAAGCCGCTTTTGTCAGTTCACTATCTAAATAGCTATAACCCGCAGAAACTTCCCATTTGTCAGTTACTTTACCGTTGAACCCGACTTCGAAGCCATCAACTTTACTTTCACCAGCATTGGTTGTGGTATTGGCATCAATAGCGATACGAGTATTTTGTTTCTCGGTATGGAAAATAGCAGCAGTTAAGTTTGCACGATTATTGAATAGATCCCATTTAGTACCAACTTCGAAAGTACGTGCTTTTTCTGGAGATAAATCATTTGCTTGTTGAGAAGAAGTGGATAAGGCATCTGCACCATCACCTTGGTCTACCCCAACCGGATTTGCAGAAGTTGCGAAACTTGCATAGATACTGCCATTTTCAGTTGGTTTGTAGACTAAACCAGCTTGATAAGAGAAATAGTCACTATCATTTTCGAATTTCTGACCAGCTGCAATACTTACGTCATTTGTGTAGTTGCCGCTCGTACTTGTTTTATCGATATCTTTAACAGTTTTATAAATATTTTTATTATATTTACGTTCAGTTTCGAATTTATCCCAACGTACGCCTAAATTTAAAAGCCATTGTGGATTAAATTCGATGCTATCTAAAGCATAAAGAGAAACAGTACGGCTGCGAGTTGTATACTGATTTTTGATGCTGCCTAAAGTATCAGTAAATGCTCCATTCATTGGGTTGTTGACTGAAGTACACCAGCCATTCGAAAGAGCACTGCTTACAGGACAACTGGTGTTATGGACAGTAGATGTTGTGCCAGAGGCATCTGTAAACGTATAAACCCCTTGATTTGATTGTTGGTAGCTCCACTCGGCACCTGTATTAAAAGAGTGTTTAAGAGTACCAGTATTGAATTTACCTTTTAATGCAAGTTGATCGCTATAAGCATCTGTGTCTACAATCCGACTTAAAGCACGACGTGAAATAGTACCGTTTTTCGTTACATTACCTTTTGAGTCATCTGCATTGGTATAGATGTAATCTGATTTAGATTTTGTATAAGACATCGTATTTGATAATGTTAAATCATCAGCGAGATCATGTTCTAATTTAAACGTACCGATATGGTTTTCACGTTTATCAAAATCACGAGCTTTCCAACCGTAATACATGCCTTGTTTTACATCAATTGGTTTCCCACCAACAGGAAGGAATGGAATACCTGCATCTGGTTCATCATTACTACGTAAATAGTAGTAGCTCAGTGTTCCACGAGTTGCTGTATCTAGGCCAAATGCAAGACTTGAAGCAATACCAGCGCGAGCATATTCCGCACCGTTATTTGAACCAGCTTTTTCGTTTTCATGGCCCATAACAACAACACGACCAGCAACGCCATTACCAAAGTCTTTGTTTGCATCAAGTTGGATATGGCGATAGTTGTCGGTACCACCTTGAACACTACCTTGGTAAACATCACCTTCATGGGCGACTTTAGGGATTAGGTTAATACTACCCCCAACACTACCACCGCCGCCAAGCGCAGAAGAAGAACCTTTAATGACTTCAACTTGCTCAATAGCGAACATGTCGCGATTTTGAGAAGTTGAATTACGAACACCATCGACATAAACAGATGATTGAGCGCTATAGCCACGAATATATGGCATATCGGTAAATGGAGTACCGCCTTCACCTGCACCTAATGTAATACCTGGTTCATAGCGTAAAGCTTCGAGTAGGGTGTTAGAGTTTGAATCTTTAATTAATTTTTGAGAAAGAATAGAAACGGATTTTGGAGTATCTAAAAGGGGAGCAACTAATTTTGAATTTGCCGACTCATCTACTTTTAAAGATTCTTCGTGAGTTGCTTGAGTATGAATGGTTGGTAATTGGGAAATAGTTTCTTGCGCCATTGCAGTTGTTGCAATCATAGAAAGGGATGATGCGATTGCAGATGAAACAAATTTTTTACGTGTTCTAATCAATGACATGACTTTCAGGACTTAAATACAAAACGTTATGCGAATAATAATAATTCTTATTTATATGTACAGTTTGTGTTAATTGGATTTGTCGATAGGATTGTGAAGAAAATATGAAAGATTTAATCGGGTTTTGTCGCTAAAAATTGCTAATTAATTAATTATTATTAATTTTTATGAAAAACGATAATTATTGATAAATTAATTGTAATTTTAGATTTATGAAGAATAACTAAAAAATTACTTTGGCTTAAGATTGCGTTAAAAAAAATTAAAAAATCATAAAATTATTGTGAAATTTACTGAAAAAACGGCCTTCAATTTACTGATCTGATCGGTTAATTTTGTATATCTTGAAAGTTGTCATATAATACAGCACTTTTTTAAAAACTGTTCCTACTAACTAATTTTTATCGAGGAAGCCATGCAAGTAACGACTGAAGCGGTTTCGGGCGTTGCCCGTCGTTTAAATGTTTCTGTACCGACGAGCCGTGTTAACGAGCAATTTGAAGCTCGTTTGAAGCGCACTGCCAAAACTGTGAAGATCAACGGCTTCCGTCCAGGCAAAGTACCTGCAAACGTTGTTCGTCGCGAATACGGTGCAAGTATTTATCAAGAAGTTGTGAATGACATCATTCGTGACAGCGTATTTGAAGCGATTCAACAAGAAAAAATCAATGCGGTAGGTATGCCGAACATTGAGAAAGTTGAACATAAAGAAGATGCTTTAGTTTTTGAAGCAACTGTAGAAGTTTATCCTGAAGTTGAAGTAAAAGCATTTGACGGTTTAGAAGTTGAACGTAAAACAGCTGAAATTAAAGACGCTGACGTTGACACTATGATCGAAAACTTGCAAAAACAACGTCAAACTTGGGCTGTGACCAAGGGTATGGCGAAAAAAGACATGCAAGTGACTTTTGACTTCGAAGGTTCTATCGACGGTGAAAAGTTCGAAGGCGGTTCTGCTGAAGACTTTAAACTTGTGTTAGGTTCAGGTCGTATGATTCCTGGCTTCGAAGACGGCATCGTTGGCATGAAAGCTGGTGAAGAGAAAGTAATTGATGTAACTTTCCCTGAAGATTACCAAGCTGAGAACTTAGCTGGTAAAGCAGCTCAATTCAAAATCACTGTGAAGCAAGTTGAAAAACCTAAACTTCCAGAGATTGATGCTGAATTCTTGAAAATCTTCGGTGTTACTGAAGAAGAAGGCGTTGAAAAATTAAAAGCTGACGTTCGTAAAAACATGGAACGTGAAGTTCGTAATGGTTTACGTAACCAAGTTAAACAAGCTACATTTGATGCTCTTGTTGCTGCCAACGAAGTTGAAGTACCAACTGCAATGGTTGCTCAAGAAATTGACCGTCAACGTCAACAAATGGTTCAACAGTTCACTCAACAATTTGGCGGTGCTGGCGCTCAATCTTTCGACAAGAGCATGCTTCCTGACGAATTGTTCAAAGAGCAAGCAGAGCGTTCAGTTAAGCTTGGTATCTTAGTAAGCAAAGTATTAGCTGATGCTAAACTTGAAGTTGACCAATCACGTGTTGATGCTTACATCGACGACATGGCTTCTTCTTATGAAGATCCAACTGAAGTGATCGAATACTTCAAAAATGATGCTCAACAACGTCAACAAATTGAAGCTGTTGTGTTAGAAGATCAAGTTGTTGATCACATCTTAGCTGCAGCTAAAGTGTCTGACAAAGCAGTATCTTACGAAGATTTATTGAAAGAACAACAAGCTCGCCGTATGGGCTAATCTTTTGAGAAATCTGGAAAAGGCGCTTTAGGCGCCTTTTTCATTTTTGGGTATGTGGTTAATTTGAGTACGCCATGCAGTACTTAGGTATAAATAATATAATATTTCAGTGCGAACCTTTTGCAATTTGAGAAATTATCCCGCATATTGTTGCCATAGGTTAAGTCACAAAAAATTTAGGAATAAATAACGTATGTATGTTCCAACAATTGAAAATGCTTTAGTTCCTGTTGTGGTTGAACAATCTTCTCGCGGCGAACGTTCTTTTGATATTTATTCACGACTTTTACGTGAGCGCGTCATTTTTCTAACTGGTGAAGTTGAAGACAACATGGCAAATTTGATTGTTGCTCAAATGTTGTTCTTAGAAGCTGAAAACCCAGATAAAGATATCCATCTTTATATTAACTCGCCAGGTGGTTCGGTAACTGCTGGTATGGCGATTTATGACACGATGCAATTTATCAAACCTGATGTAGTAACATACTGTATGGGTCAGGCTGCATCTATGGGTGCATTCTTATTAAATGCTGGTGCTAAAGGTAAACGTTATTGCCTTGAAAACGCACGTGTAATGATTCACCAACCTTTAGGTGGATTCCGTGGTCAAGCATCAGACATTGAAATTCACGCACGTGAAATTCTATTTATTAAAGAACGTTTAAACCGTTTGATGGCAGAACACAGTGGTCAAGACTATGACACGATTGCTCGTGATACCGATCGTGATAACTTTATGACTGCACAAGCAGCAAAAGAATATGGCTTGGTCGATCAGGTATTAAGTAAGCGTCCATAAGGGGAGTATTAAATGGCTTGAGTTGTTAGAAAACGCCTCCATATAGTCATTTAACCCTATCGCTTGCCCTCATATTTAAGATTCTATTTGTGGAGAGAATATGTCCGAACATCCTCAAGGACAAAAACATTGTTCATTTTGCGGTAAAACGCAGTCTGAAGTCGGGAAACTGATTGCGGGCGAGGACGCATATATTTGTAATGAGTGTGTAGATGTCTGCTTAGACCTTGTACAAACCAGCCAACAGGTTGAAGCAGGTGACTGGGCGAGCAAGGCATTGCCAAAACCACATGAAATACGTGCTGCACTTGATCAATATGTGATTGGTCAAGATCTTGCCAAAAAGACATTGTCCGTTGCCGTTTATAACCATTATAAGCGTTTGAAAGTTGGGCAGTCTGGTCATGTGTCTAAAGATGTGGAAATTGCTAAAAGTAACATTCTACTGATTGGACCTACCGGTTCAGGTAAAACATTACTTGCTCAAACATTGGCTCGTTTACTAGATGTTCCATTTGCGATGGCAGATGCGACCACTTTAACCGAAGCGGGTTATGTCGGCGAAGACGTTGAAAATATTGTACAAAAACTTTTACAAAAAGCAGATTACGACGTAGAAAAAGCTCAAAAGGGCATTATCTATATCGATGAAATCGACAAGATTACACGTAAATCTGAAAATCCGTCGATTACGCGTGACGTTTCTGGTGAAGGTGTACAACAAGCATTGCTTAAGATGATTGAGGGTACTGTAGCTTCAATTCCACCACAAGGTGGACGTAAACATCCGCAGCAAGAGTTCATTCAAATTGATACCTCAAATATCTTATTTATTTGTGGTGGTGCATTTGCTGGGCTGGAAAAAATTGTACAACAGCGCCAAGAAAAAGGCGGAATTGGCTTTACAGCTGACGTGAAGAAAAAAGATGAAAGCAAGAAAATTGCTGAATTGTTCCGTCAAGTTGAGCCAACTGACTTAGTGAAATTTGGTTTAATTCCAGAGTTTATTGGCCGTTTACCAGTTATTGCGACGCTTGAAGAGCTTGATGAAGAAGCATTAATGCAAATTTTGACAGAACCAAAAAATGCATTAACTCGCCAGTATCAATACTTGTTCAACATGGAAAATGTTGACCTTGTATTTGAAGATTCAGCTTTACGTGCAGTTGCTAAGCGAGCGCTTGAGCGTAATACTGGAGCTCGTGGTCTACGTTCGATTTTGGAAAATGTTTTACTTGAAACAATGTATGACTTACCAAGCCGTACAGATGTAGGAACAGTTTTCATTAACGAAGCAGTGATTAATGGTGAAGCTGAACCTGTTTACAAGCCAGAACGTCAGCCTAAAGAAACAGCAACTCATGAGAGTGTTGCTAAGGCAGATTTAAAAGTAATTGATTCGAAGTCTGCTTAGATTTCATTCATCTAAAAAGCATGAATCGCGCGAGTGATTCATGCTTTTTTTGTTTTCAATTCATGTAGGTGGTGTTAATCTAAAAAAACAAAATACGCATAGTTTTGCGATATAGAAAAATCAAAAGAAAACGCTTTGAGGGATGTCATGCGTTATTTAATTATTGCATTAAGTTGTACCGCATTACTTGTGGGTTGCCAGAGTTCATCACACTTAGCAAAGAATCCAGCTGAGCTGACTGCGACTTTACCTAAAGTTGATGTTGATAAAGCACCTAGTGTATTTGATCAATACCATGTGGGTGGTTTTAGCATGGGGGGATGGGTCAACCAAAAACTGGGTCAGACATTTGTACCGATTAAACCGCAAAATGAACATGCAGCAGTAGTCTATCTCTATCGGCCAGATACCAAATGGAACCGTCAGGAAATTGCAGCAATCAATTTATTTGTAAATGGCAAACGAATTCCAAGCTTATTGCATAACCATTATTACTGGATTGAACTGCCAGCAGGAAGTTATCGTATTTCTGCAAGTCGGCCTTTATTAGGTATTCATTTCCAAGAGCCCAAATATATTGATATTACGGTCGATGCAGGAACATCTTATTATTTAAAATACGATGAAGAAAACAAAATGGACCGCAGTGAACACACTGGCCCATTTATGTTAATGCAAGACAATATCGGACGTAGAGAGATTGCTTTTACGGAGCTTAAATCTTCTAGCTACAATTTTGTGGCTGAAGATGCTTCAGGAAAGATTCGACATAAACCGCAAGAGCTAAAACCAGCCAAATATGATGAAAAATCAGATGTCCATCTGATTAAACCATTTAAGTTGTGGAACCCTTTAACGTGGTAATCATACTAATGAGTAAAAAGTGGAAGAACAGAACTTCCACTTTTAATAATAAGATTACTTTTAAAGAGATTAACCCAAATCTAAGGTTAAATAATGATGGTGTATTGCACTATAATTTAGAATTGGAATTAATCGGCTTTTTACAATTTGCATAAATGTATATGAGTCATATTGCTCCCCTAGATTTAGATCAGCAATCTTACTCAGCTCAGTTAAGTCAATATAATTAAGCCTTTGGGCATACATTTCTACAGTTTCTGGACTCATTATATAAACTCCCTCAGCAACTTCATGGCATAAAAATCGTGTTGAAAATAAGTCCTTTTGATGTAAAAGATTTAAATGTTCATGGTGGTAATGCTCAAAAGAAGTTCGATATAGATCTTTATCTTCTAGTAAAAAATTAAAAAAATTAGGACTAGCTTTAGCCTGTTCCAATTTGTTTTCTGATATTGATGATAACCATAGTGAATTCATTTTTAATTTCCCAAAAATTAGAAGTTTTGCTGTATTTCTTTAATATCTATTAAATACTGTTGTTTTAATACTTCAAAATCATATTGCTCCATATCATCAAATTTTAAATGATGAAGTTTTGCTGCTATAAATATACGTTGCTGATTAATTAAAGCTCTATTATTTGACCACAAGAGTGATTTCATATATTCGATAAGTTCTATAATTTTATTTTTGGAAACAAATTTAATGAAAATAAGTAAGCCATTATAGCGAAGTAAAGGACTATTATTTATTTTTAAATTCTGCTCGAATTGCTGAAAAATATAATTAGCAATCTTAATTTTACTATCATCATCAAGTAATTCAATATACTTATATAATAGTTCTCTGCTGATATTTTGAACAGTATCTAAAGATAAAATTAACCATGAATGAATAATTTTAGGATTAATAATATCTTTTGATTTTTTCCATTTTAGTTCAGGAAGCTGATTTAAGTCTAAAAATGCTATTTCATTTTTTTTATATTTAGATATTACTTTGTTGGCTTCTAATAGTAAATATTCAGGGTTTAGATAATCTGAAATATTAGTTCCTATTTTACTCAAAAATGTTACGATAATATAATTTAAACTACCATCTTTTCCTTTTTTTAGAAGTTGAATAAGATACTCTTGATTTGATGAGGTTGGAAAGTCCGATAACCAAATAATTAGATCAATCAGAATATTTTTAGTTTTATATGTTTGAATTAATTGTTGAATATATATATCAATATGTGGAATTTTAGAACAGAATTTTATAAAATTTTTTCTAAAATTAACTTCGCTAATTAAGTGTTTTATATTGTTGGCTAATAAATCAAAGTTATTAATCATAAACTGTTCAAAGTTTTTTGTTCGTATTAAAATCTGTGTAGCAATAGAGCTTTCTGAACTATTCATTAGATGGTTTAAAATAAATGCATCATTGACTTCTGGATAAATTAGGCTTAATTGATCAATCAAAAAATAAATATCAATATCTGCTACATGTAGGCCTTTAATTAATTCAATATAAGGCAGGTGTGTTTCCCATGTAATTTTAAAGAATGATCGATAATAACGAGATGGGAGTGTTCTTTTGATATTTTTATCAGTTAACATCTTGTCAAATAATGGCTTTAAACGAATGTAGTGATAGAGATTAAATTCATCTAATTTGAAAACTTGGCTTTCTTCAAAAAAAGCTTGATGATAGGCAACAAAAGTTCTAGGCTCAATTTGTATGTTTTTACCATTTAATCCATCGATCCAATTTAACCAAAAACTATCTTCCTGATAGCGGTTTTGCCACCATGATTGATGGATAGTTTCCAAAGTTTTAATAGGGTCTAATTTTTGCTGAATATAATTATCAGGTTGTACAATACGAGATTTTTTAAATTTTGATAAGTCGAAAGATATGTGAGAGCTTTTTTTTGTAATTTGAGTTGATTTAGAGATTTTTTTAGGAAGTTTTAGTTTTAGTTCTTCATCTCTAATGTAATTGTATGCTTCTGCATTATTTTGAATTGCAGCATAACATAGATCATAAGTCTGATTCTTTAAATCTTTTAAAGCCAAGCCATTTTGTTGTATCGCAGCTAAGCAAATTTCAAAATCCTGTTGTTGGACATATTTTAAAGCCAAGCCATTTTGTTGTACTGCAGCTAAGCAAATTTCAAAATCCTGTTGTTGGGCATATTTTAAAGCTAAGCCATTTTGTTGTACTGCAGCGAAACAAATATTATAGGTTTGTTCTTTAACATAGCTTAAAGCTAAGCCATTTTGTTGTACTGCAGCGAAACAAATATTATAGGTCTGTTCTTTAACATAGCTTAAAGATAAGCCTTGTGTTTGTACTGCTGCTAAACAGATTTCGGGTGTTTGTTGTTTTACCCATCTTAAAGCTTCACCACTTTGCTTTACTGCGGCTAGGCATAACAGTGTGTTTTGTTCAGGAATGTACGCTAAAGCACTACCATTGGTTTGTACAGCAATTAAAAATAAATTTTCATCTGGTTCCGTAATATATTCTAAGGCATAGCCACTTTGCTGAACTGCCAGTAAACATAGTTCAGAAGTCTGTCGATGTGCATACTTAATGAGTTTGCCATTTTTTTGAATTAAAGCACGATAAATTACATCATCGGGTTCTTTGATGTAAGAATAAAGCTCATCAAGACTCCAATATGATGTTGCTTCAATTGCAGCTAAACAAATTTCGGTTGTTTGTTGTGGAACATTCTCTAAAATGTGGTAGTTTTTTTGAATAGCTTTAATCCAAAAATCATCTGTTTGATAGAGTTGTGGAATTAATAAAATTACTTTTTCCCTATTATTAATTGAACTATGTGTTAAAGCTAAAAGGCAGAGTTCTTCATTAAATTCATTGATATAAGCTAGATTTAATGGATTTTTTTTGATTTGACCGACCGTTAAGTCTTTCCCATTTTTTTGCCCAACAACTGTAGATGCTTTAAGTGCTTTTGACATTTATTACTTTTCCCCTTAAATAATATGTTCATCATACTAACGTTGGTTAAGTAGAATAAAAAGATATTAATAAAATTAATGCGTTAGGTTATGTCGCGTAGAAAATTCAAGTGTTAAAAAAGGGGGTATTCCCCCCCTAACTTGATTATTCGTTCTTCATTAGTTTTTTATTTATAGATTGTGTGACATTATATGAATAATTATGTGATTTAAATCAAACATAAAAAAAGGAAAAGTTAAGACTTTTCTTTATCTTTCATCAATGGGGCAATAATTTTAAGCATCTCTTCTTGCATGTGATCACGTGCTTTAGGGTCATTAAAGGTTTGTTGACCCAGCTCCATCATATATTCTGAAATTTGTCCCATAATCTGTACGTTTTTACGTGTAATCGATTGACCTTCTGGGGTTTTTAAAAATTTCAGATTTGCCTGAATTTCTTCTTCAGTATATGTCTTTAAATAAATATCTTGTAAGGCTTGCGTAGTTTTTGGGCTACTAATGAGCTGGTTACTCGAATCTTTTAAAAGTAAGCCTAACTTTTTTGCGGCCTCTTTTTCTTTCGGACCTAAAGTTTTGATGCCCGTAATATTAGTGATGATCTGTTCAGCTTGTTGATCATAATAAGGCGTTAATTCATTAATTGATTCTTTAAGCAAATAATCAATTTGGCTCATTTGCATGAGTTCTTTTACTGAGCTTAATTTCGCAGGAGAGGCAAACAAGCTTGTCGTAATACAGCTTAGGCAGAGGCTGATTGAGAGATTTTTGAGAATAGGGCGGATAGTCATGAAATGACCTATATGCAATTTATGGCGGGTGGGTGTATTTATTAATAACACAGATTGGCGAACTAATTGTTACAATTCTTTTCAATTTCCAAAAAAAATTATAAGGCATAAAAAAAGCACCGAATTCGGTGCTTTTCTTGATTAGCCTGCTGCGGCATCGATTACTGGAATTTTTCCAATTTTTGCTTGCCAGATTTTTGGAGCTACTGCGTGAATTGAAGTACCGTTTACATCAACTAAATTATGGAATTCTTTAACTTTGTTAAAAATGAGCTGGTATTAGCCTGCTTTTTTATTCGGGAGTCAATGTTTTTAGTATTTTAAGTACTTGTTGCTCTTGTTGATAGTATTTTACTATTTGCTCAGGTTTATAATTTTCATCTTGTTGGTTTTTTATGGCCTTTTGATTTTGTTTGAAAAACTCTTGGGCTAAAGGATGTTCATATATGTGTAGTAGATAAACTAACTCTTCCTCCTCAAAAAATTTTAAATAAGGTTGAATTAGCTGTTGGATATAATAATTTTTAAAATCATCACTTTGCATTCGCTCTAATAATTGTCTTTCTATTTTAGGCGCATAATACGCTTTATCTTCAACTAAATCTTTTGAAGGAATACCTTGTAAAAGGTTTTTGCTATAGCTCTGTGCCAAACGTTCAGTTTGATAGTGTTGTATAGTCTGATCAAATAAACTTGTTTTTAATACTTCTATTGCTGTCTCTTGAGTTGGAGGCATTGCAAAGCTTGTAGTGGTTATAATACCTAATAAGATGCTAGACATTGATAATGATAGATTAATATTAAAAGACATTTTTTTTATTGTTCCTCTGTATACGGCTTTTTATACGTCAAAATATCTCGAAAAATATAAAGCATGAACTTACTTTTATCTAAATAATTAGTTAAAAGTTTAGGGAGATGATCTGCTAAATATAATTCTTTTAAAAGATTTTTTTTAACAAGTATTTGTCCAGACTCAGTTTGATAGTGTTCAATAAAATAGAGAAGACTCTCTTCTGAAACATATTGTTGAAGTTGTTTAAATACAAGTTGATATTGTTTTTCTGATGAGCTGAAAATAGGGTCTTCTTTGAGATATAAGGCTGCAATTCTTTCAGCGACTTGATATTGCTGTGGTGTAAGTAAACGTGCATCAAGAGTGGGTGCTTGAATGTGGTAAAGAACGCGTTGAGTAGCAAGTTCTAAATAATAAGCTTTTCTTATTTCATGTAATAGTTCAAAAGTTTCTCTTGAATGAGTCACTTCAAGATATTTATTAATAGTTTCTGGTTTTGCGGGTTTTGCGCAAGCACTTGTTAAGCTAAAGAAGAATAATCCAAAAAATAAAGATAACGTATATTTATAATCCATGCGAGCTCAATAAATTTTTTTATTTAAGAGTATAATCATTGAAATAAAAAGGAACATCACCTTGATGTTCCTTTTTCATTATTTATGCGGTTGCATCAGTCACTGGAATTTTTCCAATTTTTGCTTGCCAGATTTTTGGAGCTACGGCGTGAATGGAAGTACCGTTTACATCAACTGCTACAGATACAGGCATATCTTCAACTACGAATTTGTAGATTGCTTCCATACCTAAGTCAGCGAAGGCAACAACTTCAGCTTCACGAACAGCTTTAGATACGAGGTAAGCCGCACCACCAACTGCCATAAGGTAAGTTGCTTTGTTGTCTTTGATCGCTTCAATTGCTGTTGGACCACGGTCAGCTTTACCAATCATACCGAATAGACCAGTATGCTCGAGTACTTTACGTGTGAATTTGTCCATACGTGTTGCAGTTGTAGGACCAGCAGGGCCAACGACTTCATCACCCACTGGATCAACAGGGCCAACGTAGTAAATAAATTTACCTTTAAGATCAACTGGTAATTCTTCACCATTGTCGATCATTTCAACCATACGTTTGTGCGCAGCATCACGACCTGTGTACATTGTACCGCTAAGAAGTAATGTGTCGCCCGGTTTCCAAGAATCCATTTCTTCTTGAGTAATGGTATCAAGGTTTACACGTTTAGACTGTGAAGAGTCCCAAGTTACTGAAGGATAGTCTTCAAGTTTTGGTGCTTGAATATGAGCTACACCTGTACCATCAAGCTGGAAGTGAGCATGACGAGTCGCAGCACAGTTCGGAATCATGCCTACTGGTTTACCAGCAGCGTGACATGGGTAATCTTTGATTTTAATATCAAGAACAGTGGTTAAACCGCCAAGACCTTGAGCACCAATACCAAGAGCGTTTACTTTCTCAAAGATTTCGATACGAAGTTCTTCGATTTTGTTCTCTGGTCCACGGCGAAGTAATTCGTCCATGTTGATTTCTTCCATGAGTGCTTCTTTAGCAAGCATCATGGCTTTTTCAGCAGTACCACCAATACCGATACCGAGCATACCAGGAGGACACCAACCTGCACCCATAGTTGGAACAGTTTTAAGAACCCAGTCAACAATCGAGTCAGATGGGTTAAGCATCGCAAGTTTAGATTTGTTTTCTGAACCGCCACCTTTAGCAGCAACAGTAATATCTACTTTGTTACCTGGTACGAGTTTGTAGTGAATAACAGCAGGGGTGTTGTCTTTTGTATTTTTACGACCAAATGCAGGGTCAGCAAGTACAGATGCACGAAGAACGTTGCTGTTTTCAAGGTAACCTTGGCGAACACCTTCATTTACTGCATCGTCTAAGCTCATTGTTAAATCGAATTTAACATCTAAGCCCACTTCAAGGAAAACGTTAACAATACCAGTATCTTGGCAAATTGGACGATGACCTTCCGCACACATGCGAGAGTTAATTAAAATCTGTGCAATTGCATCCTTTGCAGCTTTGTTTTCTTCGCGATCATAAGCACGGCTCATCGCTTGGATAAAGTCTTGCGGGTGATAGTACGAAATAAACTGTAGGGCGTCCTTGATTGATGTAATCAAGTCATCTTGTTTGATAATCGTTGTCATACCAGAAAATCTCTTGAGCGGGCTGTTAGCTAGCGGGCTAAATTATATGACAAAAACACAAACTTGTGGGGGATTGGTTGATCTTTTGACCGAAAGTCGAATAAGACCAATGCTAAGTGATTTAAAACTAAGAATAACCAACTGCGAAGGCAGTTATTTGAGAGTAAAAAAAGCCATTTGAGCGGACATCAAATGGCGAGAGGTAGAAAAGATTAAATGATATTAATTATTTGGCAGCAGCTTGTTGTTCAGCCTGAATTGCTGTTAATGCAATAGTAAAGACAATGTCATCTACTAAAGCACCGCGAGACAAGTCATTGACTGGCTTGTTTAAGCCTTGCAGCATTGGTCCAACGCTGACCACATTTGCTGCACGTTGTACTGCTTTATAGGTCGTGTTACCTGTATTTAAGTCTGGGAAAATAAATACATTGGCACGGCCAGCTACGCGTGAGTCTGGTGCCTTTTGGCGTCCTACACTTTCAACAGAAGCTGCATCGTATTGGAGTGGGCCATCAATCAGTAAATCAGGGCGGCGTTGCTGTGCAATTTGAGTCGCTTGTTGTACTTTTTCAACATCAGCACCAGTGCCAGATGTACCAGTTGAATAGCTGATCATGGCAATACGCGGGTCAATTCCAAACGCTTTTGCAGAGTCAGCAGACTGAATCGCAATTTCAGCAAGCTGGTCGGCTGTAGGGTCGGGGTTAATTGCACAATCACCGTAAACATAAACTTCATCTGGTAAAAGCATAAAGAATATGGACGAAACTAAAGAGTAAGACGGTGCGGTTTTAATGAGCTGAAAAGCAGGGCGCACGGTGTTCGCGGTTGTGTGAACTGCACCAGAAACCAAACCATCTACATGATCTAGAGCCAGCATCATGGTGCCAAGAACAACAGTGTCTTGTAATTGATCTTTGGCTTGTAACTCGTTGAGTTTACCTTTGCGGAGCTCAACCATAGGTGCAACATATTGGTTGCGAATGCTATCCGGATCAATAATTTCTAGGTCAGCTGGTAGTTCAATACCGCGTGCTTTTGCAACGTCTTGAACTGCATCTGGTTTTGCTAGCAAAATACAATGTGCAATACCACGAGCCTGACATATAGCAGCTGCTTCAATAGTACGTGGCTCATCGCCTTCTGGAAGCACAATTCGTTTTTTAGCTGCAATTGATTTTTGCACTAACTCATGACGGAATGCAGAAGGAGAAAGGCGTGGAGTTGCACCGTTATTACTGTGCTGTTTAAGCCATTCGACATCGATATGACTTGAAACAAAACGAGTCACTTGCTCGGCACGTTCAGTATCATCAGTTGGAATTTCATTACCAAAATCGGATAAGCGCTGTGCTGTTTCCAGTGTGTTTAAACGGGTATGTAAAATTGGTAAGCCTTGTTTGATGGCGCTTTGGCAAAACTCTAAAAGCTCAGGGGCAGGGGCTTCACGTTCGGTCAGTACTAAGCCTGCTAGAGGAATGCCATTACTGGTTGCCAAACTACCTGCAAGTAACACATCGGTGCGTTCAGATGCGCTAATAATCAACTCGCCAGCAATGAATTTATTCAATTCATATTCAATGCTTGAGGCAATTAAACTTGAGTGCAAAATACGACGCGTTTTTGCTTCGCCTTGATGGACCCATTGACCATCAATCACGTTTGCGATGTCTAAAGTTCTAGGTACGCTTAGTGTATTACTAAATGGAACTAAACCAATAATTGGTAAATCGTTCGATCCAAAGTAGCGATTGTATTTTTGCAGTTCTGACGTAAATTTTGCAATGTCTTCAGTTGGACGTAGCGATGGGTCGAATGCGACAGGAATCTGAGCTGTTTCCTCAGATAACCCGCGTGTACGCATAAAGAGTACACCTGCTGTTCGGTTTGAAGTTGCACCACCAAATTGACGTAAGTGAGCTTCAACTTTCTCGGCTGTTTTACGTGGGTTTTGAATGTCAGCAGTACTCACTAAAACCACTTCTGCATCAAGAGCTTGAGCAAGGCTGGCATTAAGCTCACTGGCAAAATGGTCTTGCCCATTTGGCAATAAGCCTTCAACAATAATCACATTATTGTCGGCTGCAATACTACGATGAAGACTTACTGCTTCTTCAAGTAGCTCATCAACTTCACCTGACGCAATGCGTTGGGTTAACTTTTCATGAGAAATGGATTGAACAGTTTTACCTTGAAATAAATGACCAAATAAAGATGTAGTTCGGTCTAAAGTTTCTTGATCTACCTGAGAAAACGGTTTTAAAAAGCCTGCTTTAATCCCATTACAATCAAGTGCATAAATCATACCTAAGCAGGCAGAGGTTAAACCAACCCCTTCACCTGTAGGAATTAATAAAATTGTATTCATATTAACCTATAAATAAATGAATAACGTTCTTTGACTTCTGTAATTAAGCAAGGCTAACTTCAGGAGATGTATTTTGTGAAACGTCTACAACCTGACGAGTTTCTTTGGCAATACGGCCTTCTTCATCGGTTGGAATCACCCAGATTTGTGGTCCTGTACCGCTATCAATACGGCCTTCTGTACCACGTTTTAAATTGTTGTTCTGGTCTTTATCGAGCTGTAAACCAAAGTGAGGTAAATAAGCTAAAGTCTTTTCACGAATGTAAGCTGAGTTTTCACCAATACCACCTGTGAAGATCAGGCCATCAATACTTGGCAAACCACAGCTTAATGCTGCAAGTGATTTTGCAAGGCGGTAGCTAAATACTTCAATTGCAAGACGCGCATCTTCGTTGCCATTTTCAGAGGCTTCAATCACTGTACGCATATCGTTAGAGAGTTGTGATAAGCCAAGTAAGCCACTTTCGTTATTTAAAACTTTATCGATTTTTGCTAAGTCCCAACCAAGATTTTTTGCAAGGAAACTGTGTAAGCTTGGGTCGACATCACCACTACGGGTACCCATTACAACACCTTCAAGCGGAGTAAGACCCATAGAGGTATCAACACTTTGTCCGTTCCATACTGCACAAGTTGAGCTACCATTGCCTAAGTGTGCTGTTAACCAGCCACCTTTTTGGAAATTCCCAGCCAGTTCACTGCCTCGGTCTGACACATACGCATGGCTTGTCCCGTGGAAGCCATAGCGGCGAACGTTATGGTCTGTATATAAGAATTTAGGAATTGCATAACGGTATGCATGCGCAGGCATGGTTTGGTGGAATGCAGTGTCGAATACGGCAACTTGAGGTAATTCAGGAAATAGGCGCATCGTTGCTTCAATCCCGATTAAGTGGGCTGGGTTATGAAGCGGTGCAAGAGGGGTGGCTGCACGAATACGTTCTATAATTTCAGGAGTAAGTAATTCAGCTTTGGTGAGGCTTCCACCATGTACGACACGGTGACCGATTGCTTGAGGTTTATAGTTTGCAAGACGTGCAAGTAAAGTTTCTAAAGCTTTGGCGTGATCAGCATAAGGAATTGAAAGCTCTAGTGGTTCTCCACCGACTGTAATTCCTTTAATACGAGCATCAGCCGCCCCTAAGTTTTCTGCTAAACCATAAATACGATCTTCACGACGGTCTGAAACCAGCGCGTATTTAATAGATGAAGAACCGCAATTAATAACTAATACTGATGTAGCCACGTTGAAATACCCAAGTCCTGATTTAAAAATAGTTTTCCTAACTTCCTGATCAAAAGGCATTAATTGCAACATGCATTTAGAGCAGGTTGTGATGTTTTAACATGTGTTGTTTTTCTGTCCAAGATAGACTTTAGCCCATTAGACTTAAGCACTATCGACCATCAAATTTTTTATAACTAATATTCGTTGAGTATAAAGCTTAACCACTGTATTTATTGTTTTTTTGTAGAAGAATTAAACAGTTTTTTGTATATATTTATGAAAAGTCAATTTTGAATCAATGTAATTTTCAACTATTTGGTATAAATTTTTTAAGAAAAAATAAATGTTGTTATTTTAATCAAACTAGAGGGGAGTATTACAAATAATATACGTAATTGAAATTAAGTTTTAATAGTTTATACATAGGATAAAAAGGATAAATTATAAACATTTTTAATATCTAACTAAGTATAAAAAAGTCAGTGCTCAGCCATTTATAATAGATATTTTATTGCTTTGATATTATGAGAAATTTCTCATAGTTATTAATGTTTAATTTACCCGTAAATATAGTCAAAAATAAAATCATTTTCTTGTTTAAAACTTAAACATTATTTGTCTTTAATGCTAAGGCCTAGAGTATTGCTCGGAGTTATAAGGACTTGCATGTCGCTTTTTGCCTTAATAATATTGTTCCTCCCCCTTATCAAATGATGATGAAATATATCATTTGGTCTATTTTGTTTTTCCGGCTTATCCGGTTGTACAGGAGCGTCCAGCATGGACTTGCCGAACCCAATATTGGCAAAAGTTACCGAGCGTGTAATCGCGCGTAGCCAAAAAACTCGTTCTGCATATTTACAACGCATTGAACATGCCCAAGGTAAATTTCCTGCTCGTGGAGCACTCTCATGTGCCAATCTTGCGCATGGTTTTGCCAGCATGGAAGATAATGAAAAATTAATTATTAAAGTTGGCCGTGAACCAAATATTGGCATTGTGTCTTCATATAATGAAATGCTTTCAGCACATGCCCCTTATAAAACCTTCCCAGACATTATAAAAACAGCTGCCCGTGAAAATGGTGGTGTTGCTCAGTTTGCAGGTGGTGTCCCAGCAATGTGTGATGGCATTACTCAAGGTAATGCCGGTATGGAATTGTCATTGTTTTCACGTGAAACAATTGCGATGAGTACAGCAATTGCACTTTCTCATAATATGTTCGATGCCGCATTGTGTCTCGGCGTATGCGATAAAATTGTGCCGGGCTTACTGATTGGTGCCTTACAGTTTGGTTATTTACCGACTATTTTTGTACCTGCGGGTCCAATGAGTAGCGGTTTATCGAATGATGATAAAGCCAAAATTCGTCAACAATTTGCGACTGGTCAAGTGGGCCGTGATGCCTTACTTGAAGCTGAATCGGCTGCCTATCATGGTCAGGGCACATGTACCTTCTATGGTACTGCCAACAGTAATCAAATGTTGATGGAAGTCATGGGATTACATTTGCCAAGCGCTGCATTTGTACACCCTCACACGCCATTACGTGATGCTCTCACTGCCGAAGCGGCTAAACGTGTGCTTGACTTAACTGCTGAGCGAGGCAACTACACACCAATTGGTCATGTGATTGATGAAAAAGCCATTATCAATGGCATTGTGGCTTTACTCGCGACGGGTGGTTCAACCAATCACACATTGCATCTGATTGCGATTGCACGTGCGGCTGGCATCTTAATTGACTGGGATGACTTTGATGAGTTGTCTGCTGTTGTTCCATTGCTCGCAAAAATCTATCCAAATGGTAAGGCCGATGTAAACCATTTCCAAGCTGCGGGTGGGGTGGCATTCCTTATTCGTAACTTACTTGAGGCTGGTTTACTCCATAACGATGTAACGACTGTTGCTGGTAAAGGTTTACAGCACTACACCAAAGAGCCGAAGTTGATTGACGGTAAGCTCACTTGGGTGGATGGTGTGGTTCAAAGTCTTGATGACAAAGTGCTCCGTAGTATTGATGCTCCGTTTCAACCAGATGGTGGTTTGCGTTTAATGCAAGGTCGCCTTGGCCGTGGGGTTATCAAGATTTCTGCTGTTGCGCCAGAGCATCGTAAAGTTAAAGCGCCAGCAATCGTGTTTGACTCTCAAGAAGCAGTACAAGCAGCGTTTGATCGTGGTGAGTTACACCGTGACTTTATTGCGGTGGTTCGTTTCCAAGGTGCTCGCGCGAATGGTATGCCTGAGTTACATCGTTTAACGCCTGTGTTGGGTGTTTTACAAGACCAAGGTTTCCACGTTGCTTTAGTCACGGATGGCCGTATGTCGGGTGCTTCAGGCAAAGTGCCGGCAGTTATTCATTTATCTCCAGAAGCGTTATTGAATGGTCCAATTGCTAAAGTTCAAACCGGAGATATGTTGATGATTGATGCTGAGGCTGGTGTACTCGATATTGAGTTAGATGAGCAAACTTGGCAGTCACGCCCTGTTGCACAGCCAGAACATCAGGCAGAAAACGAAGTTGGCTTTGGCCGAGAATTATTTGGTGTATTCCGTGCAGCAGCAGCACCTGCTGAGCACGGTGCATCTGTGTTTGGTGCGCTTGTTGGCGAAGAGCCACAAACGCATATTTGAGACAAAGGAATTACATAGTAATGAGCAAGATTGAAGATGTTGTCAAATTAGGCCCAGTAATTCCTGTGTTGGCTTTTGACTCTGCCGAACAAGGTGAACATGTCTCACGTGCATTGCATGCGGGTGGTGTAAAAGTACTTGAAATTACTTTGCGTACTGCCGCAGGTCTTGCTGCGATTGAGCGTGCAAGCCAGTTGGCAGATGACATTGTGGTGGGTGTGGGAACAATTACCAAACCAGAACATTGTGCCCAAGCCAAAAAAGCAGGTGCTAAATTCGGGGTATCTCCTGGTTTAACGAAAGATTTGCATTTGGCTGCACAAGATGCTGGCTTACCTCTATTGCCGGGTGTGATGACACCAAGTGACCTGATTCAAGCGATTGAGTTAGGTTATGAGATTGTGAAGTTCTTTCCAGCTCAACAAGCAGGTGGAGTAGAGATGCTAAAAGCATTCTATGGCCCATTTCCAAACTTGCGTTTTTGCCCAACAGGTGGAATTACAGCACAGTCAGCGCCAGATTTCTTAAAGCAACCTAACGTAGTTTGTGTAGGTGGTTCATGGTTAACGCCTAAAGCTGCTGTTGCTGCACAAGACTGGGCTGAAATTACGCGTTTAGCTCAAATTGCGAGTCAGTTGAGAGCATTGTAAATGTAGTCAATATTTATAAAAAATGAAGTGCATTCTATGCGCTTTAAAGGCTGTGTTGATGTGGCCAGTTTGTGCTGGTCACACCTAAATATAAAAAATTAATGTCTTAACAGTAGGAATTACTGTGGTTGAAGACCTTTATTTGGGCAGTATGCCTAAATAATTACTCCAAGGAGAAATGTCACATGGAGACCGTTCAGGGTGGCATGTTGCTTATTTATACTGTAATCGCGATTATTGCATTGGTTGTCATGATCGCGAAGTTCAGAATTTATCCATTTCTGGTTCTTATTATTGTTTCACTCGGTTTGGCCCTTGCTGTTGGCATGCCAATGGGTGATATCGTTAAATCATATGAAGCTGGTACCGGTAAAACTTTGGGTCACCTTGCGATTGTAATCGCACTAGGAACGATGCTCGGCAAGATGATGGCCGAGTCGGGCGGCGCAGAGCGAATAGCCATTACTTTAATTAAATGGTTTGGTGAGAAAAATATTCACTGGGCCATGATGTTTATTGCCCTTATTGTTGGTCTTCCCGTATTTTTCGAAGTCGGTTTTGTTCTACTCATTCCAATTGCATTTAATATTGCGAAACGGACAGGCAAGTCCTTACTGGTTGTTGGTTTGCCGATGGTGGCTGGTTTGTCGGTTGTGCATGGTTTAATTCCGCCACATCCAGCAGCTTTGCTGGCGGTGCAGGCATATCATGCCGATATTGGTAAAACGATTGCCTACAGTTTAATCGTGGGTGTTCCAACAGCTATTGTAGCTGGGCCTTTGTATGCACTCTGGATTAATAAATACGTCAAATTGCCTGAAAATAACCCGTTAGCAAAGCAGTTCGTTGAAGCAGATACGAATAGGACACGTGAGCTACCAAGCTTTGGGATTACCTTATTTACGATTATGTTGCCTGTTGTACTCATGTTAATCGGAAGTTGGGCTGATCTATTCTTTGCGCCAAAGACTTTCGCAAATGATGTACTACGTTTCATTGGTACTTCTGATATCGCATTGCTTATTGCCGTACTGGTCAGCTTTATTACCTTTGGTACGATGCAGGGCTTTAATCGTGAACAAATTGAAAAATTCTGTGGCGGCTGTTTAGCTTCTATTGCTGGGATTATGTTGATTGTAGGTGCTGGTGGTGGATTTGGTGGCATTTTGCGTGACACTGGTATTTCTGATGAGATTGTATCTACAGCCTTAAAGGCAAATTTGTCGCCGTTATTATTGGGCTGGTTTGTCGCAGCATTGATTCGTTTGGCTACAGGATCTGCAACGGTTGCTATGGCTACCGCTTGTAGTATTGTTGCTCCAATTGCAGCTACGGCTGGCGTTGCTGTTAGACCAGAACTTTTAGTTCTTGCGACGGGTTCGGGTTCATTAGTGTTCTCACATGTAAATGACGCAGGATTTTGGCTAATCAAAGAATATTTTGGTATGACAGTAGGGCAGACACTCAAAACTTGGTCGGTATTAGAAACGATCATTTCGGTGTTGGGTTTATCTTTCACGCTACTGCTTAGCACTATTTTATAATTAAAGGTGAGTAATCCATGATTGTGATTGCAATGGGTGTCTGTGGAACAGGTAAAACCCTAATCGGTGAGTTGTTATCAGAGCGTTTGGCTTGTGAGTTCCTCGATGGCGATACGCTTCATTCGGCTGCAAATAAAAGCAAAATGAGCCAAGGTATTCCTTTAACTGACGAAGACCGTTTGCCGTGGTTACAAGCTATTCGTAAGGCAATTGAAGAAAAACAACAAGCAGGTGAAACGGCTGTATTTACTTGTTCTTCACTAAAACGAGTCTATCGCGATATTCTACGTGGTCATGACCAGAACATTAAGTTTGTATACTTAAAAGGTTCTTATGAGCTGTTGCAGCAACGTCTTGCTGAGCGAGCAGGCCATTTCTTTGACCCATCATTGCTACAAACTCAGCTAGATACATTAGAGGAACCTGATGTGAATGAAGCAATTGCTATTGATATTGCGCTCACACCAGAACAGATCATTGAACAAGTCATCCAGAAGCTAGGGGTGACTGATAGTGTGTGTCGAGGATAACCTCATTTAAAACTCACATCTTGATGGCTCTATAGCCTGAGGCCCAAGCAAGGTGAATACCGGTAACAGTACTGGTATTCACACAAACTAGATCTGTTCATAACAGGCTAGGTTTAAATTTATAAATAATTGGAGATAAGAATAATGAGCCATTCAAATAATTTACAACATAAATTTCCCCCAGTAGATAGTATTCCTGACAGCGTACGTCTGCCATCTCAGATTCATCAGCGTATCTCGTTAGTGGATGGTGAGTTGAAGTTATGGGCTGGTTCAACCAAGAAGACATTCTCTCCAATCTGGATTCAGCAGCCTGACGGTAGCTTGCAACAAGTTGAGCTTGGTAGTTATCCAGTCATGGGTGAGAAAGAAAGTGACGAAGCGTTAAAAGCGGCAGTACGCGCCTACAATAATGGTCGTGGTGAATGGCCAATGATGAAAGTGGGTGAGCGCATCGCTTGTATGCAAAATTTCATTCAGCGTATGGTGGAACAGCGAGACCTCATTGTTAAGCTAATCATGTGGGAAATTGGCAAGAGCTTGGCAGACTCCGAGAAAGAGTTCGACCGTACTGTCACCTATATGCGTCAAACGATTGATGCCCTGAAAGATCTGGATAATGCCAACTCCCGCTTTGTGATTGCTGAAGGTACGATTGGTCAAATCCGTCGTACCCCATTGGGCGTAGTGTTGTGTATGGGACCATACAACTACCCGCTGAACGAAACCTTTGCTACCTTGATTCCGGCCATGCTGATGGGTAACACGATTATCTTTAAACCACCTCAATTTGGGACCTTGCTGTTTGAACCATTGTTGGAAGCATTCCGTGATTCATTTCCAAAAGGTGTGATCAATACCATTTATGCGCCAGGTTCATTGGTAGTACCACATTTGTTGGCATCTGGAAAAATTAATGTATTGGCATTGATTGGTTCTAGTAAAGTGGCCGATCACTTGAAAAAACAGCATCCTAAATCTCACCGTCTGCGTGCGATTCTAGGATTAGATGCAAAGAATGCAGCCATTATTTTGCCAGATGCGGATTTGGATTTGACCGTGAAAGAGTGCCTGTTGGGAGCATTGTCTTTTAATGGTCAGCGTTGTACTGCGCTCAAAATGCTGATGGTGCATCGGTCAATAGCTGACGAATTTGTTAAGCGCTTAACGGCTGAACTGGCTAAACTAAAAGTGGGTATGCCATGGGAAAAAGGTGTATTTATTACTCCATTGCCAGGTATGCACCGTACGACCTATATGACTGAAGTCATTGAAGATGCCGTAGCTAAAGGAGCTAAAGTCGTTAATCCGGAAGGTGGTGAGTTCTGCAAAACCATATTCTATCCAGCCGTAGTTTATCCGGTGACAGAGGGTATGAGACTCTATCGCGAAGAACAGTTTGGTCCAGTGGTGCCTGTCTCTGTTTATGATGACATTGAAACTGTGCTGGAATATGTTACGACTTCTGACCATGGTCAGCAGGTGAGTATTTTTGGTAGCGATGCTGAGCAAATTGGTCATTTAGTCGATACACTGGTACATCAAGTTTGTCGTGTAAATATCAACTGTCAGTGTCAGCGTGGTCCAGATGTATTTCCATTCGGTGGCCGTAAAGATTCTGCCGAAGGTACGCTGTCTGTGCATGATGCGTTACGTGCATTCTCTATCCGCGCTATGATTGCTGCTAAACAGACCGATGATAGTAAAGGCATGCTGGCCTCTATGGTGTCTGAGCACTATTCTAAATTTGTGAATACCGACTTTATTTTCTAATGAACATATGATTAAAAAAACCAGCCTTTTGGCTGGTTTTTTACAGTTGCTAATAATTTGAATAATAAAAAATGCCTGACATTAATCAGGCGTTTTTTGCAAGAATAGATTGATTATTGACGAATTTGACCGTCACCTAACACAATCCATTTTTGAGAAGTTAAGCCTTCTAAACCAACTGGACCACGTGCATGAATTTTATCTGTTGAGATACCAATTTCAGCACCTAAACCATATTCAAAGCCATCAGCGAAACGAGTTGAAGCGTTAATCACGACTGAACTTGAATCTACACGAGCCAAGAACTGACGAGCCAAAGTGTAGTTTTCAGTTACGATTGCATCGGTGTGATGTGAACCATATTTGTTGATATGGTCAATTGCTTCATCAATACCACTAACTACTTTAACAGCAAGAATTGGCCCTAAATATTCGGTATACCAGTCTTCTTCTGTCGCAGGTTTTACAGAGGCACCCAAAATACGACGTGTTTCTGGACAGCCGCGCAGCTCAACTTGTTTTTCAGCATAAAGTTCAGCAATACGGGGTAAGAAAACGTCGGCAATTTTTTCGTCAACAAGCAGTGTTTCCATCGCATTACAAACGCCGTAACGATGTGTTTTGGCATTCAATGTAATTGGTAATGCTTTTTGCAAGTCTGCTTGAGCTTCTACAAACACATGGCAGTTACCATCAAGATGCTTAATGACAGGAATACGAGCTTCATTGGTTACACGTTCAATTAGGCTTTTACCACCACGTGGAACAATGACGTCTACATATTCAGCCATAGTAATGAGGTGACCAACCGCTGCACGGTCAGACGTTTCAATCACTTGTACTGAATGCTCAGGTAAACCAGCAACTTTTAAGCCATGTTTAATCGCTTCTGCGATGGCTTTATTTGACTCAAGTGCTTCTGAACCACCACGTAAAATAATGGCATTACCCGATTTAATTGCTAAAGATGCAGCTTCTAGTGTTACGTTTGGGCGTGATTCGTAAATCATACCCACTACGCCTAGAGGTACACGCATTTTTCCAATTTGAATACCTGTGGGGCGATATGCAAGATCCGTAATTTCCCCAATTGGATCGACAAGCGCGATCACATCTTTTAAACCTTGCAACATCCCTTTAAAGCGTGCGGGCGTAAGCTCAAGACGATCAAGTAAGGCACTATCAAGCTTGTTGTTACGGCCTTTTTCCATGTCGAGTTGATTCGCCGCCAAGATTGCTGCCTGATTATTTTCTAAAGCAGTATAAATAGCAGAGAGTGCATGATTTTTAAGCGAAGTTGAAGCACTTGTTAAAACGCGTGAAGCCTCACGTGCTTGTTGCCCAACTTTTTGCATGTATTGTTCAATTGAATCTTGCATAGCAGTTTTTAATCATTTACCAATGACTACGATAGTAGCAGTCAAATGCGGAACAATGAATGGCTTTTTTTCAAAAATGTGATCGCTATAAAGGAACATTTAAATATTTTGAAAACTATTAGCGGCTTAAACAAGATGAGCGGTCATTTCAGCGATTGCGTATATTTCAGACAATTGTTTAGAATGGACTTGTGCAATACAAACTAATACAAATTTTAAAGATTTGTGCATAAAAGATTACATGTTCAAGAAGGAACTCTTGCAGCATAAAAAAATTACAGCAAGGAGGAAGCAAGGATATGAATTCCATTATTCAAATGGATTCGGAGATAAACCAAGCTTATGCCGGTTTTGGGTTTTTCGATATCTACAATAGAGATAGTTTTAAACAGCCAGCTCGTACTACATGGATTGACGGTTGGAAAATTGAGTACATGGCGATTGCAGATCCAAAAACCATTCACAAAACACCCATCGTGATTGTTGGCGGCGCTTTTCAAAATTTTAACTCTTATAAATATTGTGTTGAGCAACTGTTTGAAAGTGGTCCAGTCATTCTAATTGACTTGCCATCAATGGGCGCAAATCAACAAATTACCAATCGGGATACTGGAATTTCTGCTGGAACGTTAGAACTACCTGATTTATCAGAAATGTTAGGTCGCTGGTTAGATATTGTTGGAATTCAAAAAGTTTCTGTAATGGGAATGTCGTTGGGTTCAGTCGTTGCTTCTTGTTTTGCCTATCACCGTCCAGATTTGATGGATCGTATGATTTTAATGGGTGTCATGCAAAAGACCCGTAAAAGTTGGCGGATGATTTTGGAAGAATCACTCAAACTCATGCAAGAAAATCGCATGGAAGAGTTCGGGCAAGCGGTCATTTTATATTTGGTCAATCATGCCAAGTTAGATAAAACCCGTATGTCTCCGACAGCTAAAAAACTTTTTTTTAGGCAAATGGCTGAGTTCACAGGTACCGAGCGCGAACGTTATGACATTAACTGTAATCGCCTTCTACGGTTAACAAATGTGCCAATTCCAGAATGTAAAACACTGGTTGCAGCGGGGCAGTATGACAGTTTTACTCTGCCTCATGAAAATGCGAACTTTGCTTTGCAATGTCCTGATATGGAGTTTGCACTCATTGCGAATGCCGATCATGTACCACAGCTCCAGCGTCGTAAAGAAACCATGAGTTTATTTACTTCATTCTTAAAAGGTGAATCTATCCAAAATCTGGATGGCATCATTCCAATGACGCGCGAACAAATGCAAAGCATGGAGCGTCGAGGTGAAGAAAGGATTTCAGTCCTCCAACCTAAAACCAAATTGAGCCACCGTGAATGTAAAACAGAAGTGCCAGTAACGATTGTTGATGTAACTTTCTTTGGAATGTATTTGAAGTTAGATGATGTGATACAGCTCGACTTTGTAAATGAACACCCACGGGATCTGGCTCTGCATCTAGAAGATGAAGAAGGCCCTTTCTCGATTGAATGTTTAATCTTTGAAGCTACTGAACAAGGAATACGTGCTTTATTTAAACATGGCAGTTTTGAGCTTGCTGATCGTTTAAGTCGTTTTATTGCTCGCCAAAAGCTAGCCGCATAAATTTTAATTTTTCATAAAATGGAAATCTCAAAATTATGAGACTTCCATTTTTTTTATTTTAATTGAGCATGAATAGTCCAGACTAAATCACCTAAATGCTCTTCATTGCTCTCTTTAGAAATTTCCCCAAAGAATATTTGTGGTTGCTCAATACTCACCTGACTAAATCCTGCATCTTCAAAAAAGTTTTTCACCTCACGTGGGGTTTTAAAATGAAAACTAAACGAGCTGCGAGACATGAGTTTAAGTAATTTACTACTGTTCCAGATAATACTGGCGAGTTTATTTTTAACGGGTTCAGGGTAAAGGTCGGTTAAGTAATGGAACTTTTTAAAAGAAGTTCCGTAGTGAGCAATCGACTGGATCAGTTGTTTTAATAAGTCTTTATCAAAATAGTTAATTAAACCTTCACTAATCACAACCAGTGGACGGTTAGGATTAAACACTTCAAACGCTTGTGCAAAAGCATCTGTAAATAAATCGACTGATAAAACCTCAGGGGCATTTTTTTCAATTTGTTGTAGGGCATTTTGTTTAGTTTGTGCCATATCGGGTAAATCAAGCTCCCGATAGGTAATCGAAGGATAATGCTGTCTAAACCACCAACCACGTGGTGATAAACCACAGGCAATTTCAAGCACCTGTAAATCAGGATTTTCTTGAATTAACTTCTCTAAATCATGATCAAGCATGGTATGGCGCTGTTTAAGAGTCGTGCGCATGCTGCCACCCACATATTTCTCTGCCCAAGATTCTAATGGGTGAACTAAATATGCCAACGATTTGCCTTTACTCGTAGCCAGTGCTTCGTGTGAGATCCCCATTTGATACCAGATATAACCCGTATAGTGGGCTGTAAAAGAGATGTGGCGGTGTTTTGAAAGGTGTTGTGTCATTCGTCCTGAACTCGATTTTTCCATAAGTTGATCTTGATATTTTTTATGTCGTAATTTTCATGGCTGAGTCATGCTGTGTTCTAATTTTATTTAGTCATCAGCCTTCGGCTCGACCTACTTTTCTTTGGGGAAAAGTAGGCAAAACCTGAGGTACGAAAAGCAAAGATTGATTATCTTTGCCGTACCGAAAAACGAAAGCTATGCTTGAGTAAAATACTACGCACTTCGTTTGTCTTGCGCAATGCGAAAGCGCTAACGCTTTTGCATTGCTCAGGTTGTGGATGACGTTGTCGAGTATCCAATTGTTGAGATAATCTTATGTCATAAAAAACTTATTAATTACTCAGCAAAGTTAAATCGAATTTTTAAACTCTTCAATGGCTGTTTTGACAGCTTGCCAGTGTTCGCCAAGCGACAAGGTTTCACTAATCTGAATTTGTGGAATTTGGCCACGCATGCGTTCAAGGCGTTCTTGGTTTGGTAGCTCTAAGTGAGCAATACCTTCAAGAGCTGTACATGCGGCACTACGGTCATTACACACCAGCCCCATATCACAGCCAGCTGCGAGAGCTGCTTGAATACGCGCATCTGCACCACCAGCGACGCAAGCAGCTTGCATGCTTAAGTCATCAGAGAAAAGTACGCCATCAAATTTCAAACGGTTGCGTAGAACTTCTTGAATCCAGAAAGGTGAGAAACCTGCCGGATTTGGGTCAACTTGATCATAAATCACATGTGCAGGCATGAGCGCATCAAGCTCAGGCATAAGCTTAATGAAGCTTTGCATGTCATGGTTATAAATTTCATCATAGCTACGGCTATCAATTGCAGCTGCGACATGAGAGTCTGCTTTGACCGAACCGTGACCTGGAAAGTGTTTGCCGGTATTTGCCATTCCAGCTTTTTTCATACCGCGCATAAATGCGCCAGCAAGCGGAGCGATATCTTCAATATTTTTAGAGAATCCACGGTCACCAATCACATCGCTAATTGCATTAAGGTCTAAAACTGGTGCAAAACTAAAATCGATCCCCACAGCTAAGACTTCTGTTGCCATTAACCAGCCACACTGTTCTGCCAGTTCAAGAGCCTTTTGTGGTTGAGTAATATAGAGTTCGCCAAAGCGACCCATTGCTGGCAATAGAGTAAAGCCAGATTTTAAACGTTGAACTCGACCACCTTCTTGGTCGACAGCAATTAAAATATCTGGGCGAACTTGGCGCATATGGTCGGTTAAAGCACGGACTTGTTGTGGTGATTCAATATTTCGTGCAAATAAAATCATGCCACCGACTTGCGGAGCTTGTAATAGTTCAATATCTTCTTTAGTAAGTTCTGTGCCGGCAATGTCCAGCATCAACGCGCCAATCATATTGGTTCCATTTGAATTTTGATTGAAAAACAATAAGCGAATTTTGCAATGATTTGCTACATTTTGTCAGTACAGAATATGATAAAACTACACGGTATAAACAATTTAGTTGGTTAAGATGTTGAATCTGCTTAGTTCATATCGAAAACAGAGCGTGTAAGATACGAACACCCAAGGAAGTATTAAGAATTTATGAAACTTCAAACTATAGCTTGTGCAGTAGCAATCGCGACTGGCGGTTTATTCTTCTCTCATACGATGAACGAAGCAAGAGCAGCAACTAATACTGCTGCTGTTTCTCAATCGATCCAGCCAACGCAAGAGCAGGCCTTGGTGGCTCGTCAACTGGCAACTTTAGTTGATCGCCAACATTATTTAAATATGCGACTAGATGCGAATACATCTAATCGTATTCTCGATATGTACTTAGACAGTCTTGATCCAGATCACTCACTATTTTTAGACGCTGAAGTTCAAAATTATAAAAAACTCTATGGTTCAAATTTTGGTGCTTCATTAAAAGCGGGGAACTTAACTGGACCGTTTGCAATTCACCAGCAATATCGTGAACGCTTAAAACAATTTTACGAGTTCATGCTGGCTGAGTTAAAACAACCACAAAATTTAAAACAGCCAAATAGCTATATTGAAGTAGATCGCGAAAAAGCGCCATATTTTAAAACAACGGCTGAGCAGCAAAATCACTGGCGTAAGATGCTGGTTTCACAGTTAATTAATTTAACGATTAGCCGTGAAGAAGAGCAGGCAAAACAAAAGGCACTTAAAGAAAACCCGTCACTTGCTGATGGTCAAGACTTAAAAGGCCCAGAGGATTTAACGCCAGCTCAGACTTTGACTAAGCGTTATACACGTCAGCTTGAAAGAATTAGTCGTGTAAAAAGCGATGATGTTTTAGATAAAACATTAAATGCAATGTTAGCGACTTATGATCCGCACAGTAACTATTATCCGCCAATTGATGCGATTGAACTGAATCGCCAAACAACCTTACAGCTTGAAGGGATTGGGGTGTCGATTCGTCCAGAACGTGGTAATGAAGATTACACCAAGATTGAAACCATTGTAGAAGGTGGTCCTGCAAGTAAGTCTGGCCAAGTGAAATCGGGAGATCGAATCGTTGGAGTCGCTCAAGAGGGCGGTAAAATGATCGATGTGGTGGGTTGGTCAAGTTCGGAAATTGTTGGGCTTATTCGTGGTAAACGTGGCACTAAAGTCACGCTTAAGCTTCTTGGTGCTGGTGCATCAATGAGTCAGGCACGTAATGTGACTTTAGTACGTGACGTTATTCAAGAAGAAGATGCAGGTGTTCGCTCACGTACAGTTGAAGTGACACGCGATGGTAAAAAGCATGTATTAGGTGTGATTGAAATTCCATCGTTCTATTTTGACTATCGTTCACGTCGCGCTGGTCAGCAATATCGTTCAGTTTCCGAAGATACTGCAAATGCTTTTGAGGCATTAAAAGCGAAGAAAGTAGAAGGTATCATTATTGACTTGCGTAATGACCCAGGCGGTTCACTAGAAGAAGTTGCACGTATGCTTGGACAAGTGATTAAGTCAGGTCCTGTTGTGCAAATTCGTGATGGCAACGGCAATGTCAGTGTGTTTGAAGACAACGATGGCGGTCAGCAAATCTATACAGGTCCACTCGCTGTATTGGTGAACTTGGCATCTGCTTCAGCAAGTGAGATTTACTCTGCGGCAATTCAAGACTATGAACGTGGCATTATCATTGGTAGTACAACCACAGGTAAGGGTACAGCTCAGGTTCAACTTGATACTTTGGCATACGGCCAAGCGACTTTAACTCAGCGTAAATTCTACCGTGTTACAGGTGGTAGTACGCAAAACAAAGGTGTAGTGCCAGATATTAAACTTGTCGATATCTATAACGAAGAGTTTGGTGAGCGTAAATCGAAGAATGCGTTGAAGTGGGATACGATTCCGACTGCACCATTTAAACGTGAAGGTTCTGTTCAACCATACGTTGCGAAGTTGTCTCAATTTTCAGAACAGCGCGTAGCAGTTGACCCACAGTTTAAATATTTAAATAAGCGTACGGCAATCGCGAAGGTTACGAGTGACCAGAAACAGGTTGTGCTTGATATTGATAAGCGCCGTGCAGAGCTTTTAAGTTTAGAAAAGCAAACTTTAGATGCTGAAAATGAACGTCGTGCAGCAACAGGTCAAAAGCCTTTTGCAAACTGGGAAAGCTACCAAGCGTCATTAGATGCGTTAGCTGAATCTCGCGCCAAAATGAAAGCTAACCAACGTCCTGCATTGCCAGAAGAAGAAACATTTGTGAATGAAGCGGCAAATGTACTTATGGATTATGCAAAATTGCAAAACCGTTAAGTTCTTTTGTCTGTTTTACGAAAAAGCACGCTGTTCTCAGCGTGCTTTTTTAATTTTTGATGTCAGTAAACTGTCATGCATTTATCATCAAAGTGTCAAGAAAGCTGCTTAATCTTTAAGCATGAAAATAAATACATTGATGGATGGCGCTATGCAAGGCTCATTCGCGACAGCACTATTAAAACAACAGCAACTTCCTGAAAGCTTCCAATTCCATTTCAAACAAAAACAGCAGTGGTCTAATATTCAGGGATTGCATCAACTCCATGATTTAGTCCGTCCACGTTTAAAAATTGCGATTGTGACAGAGACATGGCCACCAGAGATTAATGGTGTTGCACTCTCGCTATTACAGTTATGTCAAGGTTTGCAAAAACAAGGTCATAAAATTTTACTGGTTCGACCAGAACAAAAAGCCAAATGTCATGATTTTTTGCCAGAGCAAGAATGTCTGGTTATGTCACAAGCCATACCAAAATATCCAACTTTGCAATTTGGCTGGCCTCAATATTTAAAAGTTTCAAAAGCTTTTGAAAAGTTTGTCCCTGATGTTGTACACATTGTGACGGAAGGGCCTTTGGGCTTAACTGCCATGCAAGCTGCCAAGGCAAAAGATATTCCAGTTTCTAGTGGCTTCCATTCACCATTTCAAGATTTTAGTCGATTCTTTGATTTGGCTTTCTTGGTTAAGCCAATCCAAAAATACCTTTGCTGGTTTCATAACAATACTCAAGTGACCTGTGTGCCGAGTAAAGATACAGAGGAAGCCTTACGTGGTTTTGGTATTACCTGCCCACTTATTGTGGTTGGACGAGGGGTTGATACCACGCGCTTTTCACCAAAGCATCGCTCAGAAAGCTTACGCCAGCAATGGGGTGTCGATGCCGATACACGTGTCATGCTGTATGTAGGGCGTTTATCACCAGAAAAAGAAGTGCAATTGATTGTTGAAAGTTATGCAGCCATGCAAAACATGCAGCAACATAAAACTAAATTGGTGGTAGTAGGAGATGGCCCAGATCTTGCTCGATTAAAAGCACTGCCAGAAGCGAGAAATGTTGTTTTTACTGGTAGTTTGCGTGGACATGAGTTGGCGACTGCCTATGCAAGCGCAGACGTATTTGTGTTTGCGAGTCAAGTTGAAACGTTTGGTAACGTAGTTTTAGAGGCAATGGCAAGCGGTTTGCCAGTTATCGCGTATGATTATGCTTGTGCACATCAATATTTAGTCCATAACGTAAGTGGCTGGTTAAGTCCACTTGGACAGAAAGACCATTTTATACAACAAATTTATCAACTCCCTTCAGTACAACAACTTAGAGAAATGGGCATACAAGCCTGTCGTAAAGTACAGCAAAGCGGTTGGCAACTTCCGGTACAGCAATTAGAACAGGCATTTTATCAGGTTGTGAAGGAATCCTCGGTGGACTTCACCTAAGTATCCTAAAATAGGAGAACGACCATGAAATTAAAGAATGCAAAAATAAAAATACTCGATCTCGATTTGAGAGGCTGTTTATATCTCAATCATTTTTCTCACTCACAACGTGTGGCTTTATTCTTCAAAATTATTAGCCGTGCGGGCGATGGGCCATTTTGGTACCTCATGCTAGCAATTGTATGGGGAATGCATGGCATTACCTACAGTTTGCAAATTATCTATTTGTTAATTGGCGGCTCAATAGGAACGGCAATTTATAAATTTCTAAAACATAAAACGACGCGTCCACGTCCTTATCAAGTACATCAGGTGATTGTGCTTGGTGAAAGACCACTTGATCACTTTAGTTTTCCATCAGGTCATACGTTGCATGCAGTGATGGTGACAATTGTGTTGGGGTATATCCAACCTGTGTTGCTAGCCGCTATGTTACCGTTCATGGTACTTGTTGCTTTGTCTCGTATGGTGCTTGGACTTCATTATCCAAGTGATGTGATTGTCGGGGCTCTTACTGGTGCATCAGTGGCAAGCATCATTATATTTGTAGCGCCATTATTAAACATTGCTTTATAACGAACAGTAATTTTTATCAGCTTAAGCTATCGATTAGGTTTGTGGATTTGCTAAAGTACGCAGTTCGTGATTTAGCAGATTAAACAGATAGGAGCCGCTATGGGCTTACGTTGGACAGATACGATTGATATTGCCATTGAATTGTCAGAAGCACATCCAGAAGTTGATCCGCAATGGATCCGTTTTACCGATTTACATGCATGGGTATGTGCATTACCAGACTTCAGTGATGACCCAAATAAATCAACCGAAGGATTGTTAGAAGGTATCCAAATGGCTTGGATAGACGAAGTTCGCTAAAAACAGTAGAAAAAATCGCAACTTTTACACATTCAAAGCTGATTATTACCTATGACATCGGTATAATGCTGCAAATTTTTTAAAGTTTAAATCTTAAAATAAAGGAGCCACTCATGGCTATTGAACGTACTTTGTCTATCGTAAAGCCTGATGCTGTGTCTAAAAACCACATCGGTGAAATTTTTGCTCGTTTCGAAAAAGCGGGTTTAAAAATTGTTGCAACTAAAATGAAACACCTTTCTCAAGCTGATGCTGAAGGCTTCTATGCAGAGCACAAAGAACGTGGTTTCTTTGGTGACTTAGTTGCATTCATGACTTCTGGTCCAGTTGTAGTATCTGTTCTTGAAGGCGAAAACGCAGTTCTTGCTCACCGTGAAATTTTAGGTGCTACAAACCCTAAAGAAGCGGCTCCTGGTACTATCCGTGCTGATTTCGCTGTAAGCATCGACGAAAACGCTGCTCACGGTTCTGACTCAGTTGCTTCTGCAGAGCGTGAAATTGCTTACTTCTTTGCTGACAACGAGATCTGCCCACGCACTCGTTAATCGAAAGCATTCAAACCAGATAAGTGGTATACTACTTATCTGGTTTTTTTATTCTCTCAAGAGCATATTGTCTGATTCTTGAACAATATCTTCTGTTTTTGACATGGTTTAGGTAAATACACATGAGTTCTGCAGTGGTCGTTTCATCTGAAAATCTTGATGGACAGCAGCAATCTTCGTCCACGCCAGCATCGCCTGCTGCCGAAAAAGTGAATTTACTCGGCATGTCACGCGCGCAATTAGAAAAATTCTTTGAAGATATTGGTGAGAAAAAGTTTCGTGCCGGACAGGTCATGAAATGGATTCATCAGTACTTTGTTACTGATTTTGCTGAAATGACGAATATTTCAGGAAAGTTACGTGCAAAACTTGAACAAATTTGTGAGATTAAAGCTCCTGAGGTTGTGCATCGTCACTATTCAAAAGATGGCACACGTAAATGGGTGTTTCGCGTAGGTGAGGGTGCAGGTTCTTTAGTTGAAACTGTATTAATTCCTGCCGAAGATAAAACAGGCTTACGCAAAACTTTGTGTATTTCATCACAAGTAGGCTGTGCATTGGACTGCTCATTTTGTTCAACAGGTAAGCAAGGTTTCCAACGCGATTTAACGCCAGATGAAATTATTGGGCAACTCTGGATGGCAAACTATTCTTATATGGAAGAAGTGCCTGTTGCTGATCGTGAGCGTTCAGTGACCAATGTCGTGATGATGGGTATGGGTGAGCCTTTGCTCAACTATGATGCCGTATTAAGCTCAATGCAGATTATGCTTGATGACTTTGCTTATGGTATGTCAAAACGTCGTGTGACCTTATCAACTTCAGGTGTTGTACCGAAAATTGACCAACTTGCGCAAGATATTGATGTTGCATTAGCAATTTCTTTACATGCACCAAACGATGAGTTGCGTAATGAACTTGTGCCAATTAATAAAAAATATCCATTGGCTCAGTTGATTGCAGCATGTCAGCGCTATATTGCCAAAGATGGTAATGAAAGTACGCGTAAACATGTGACTATTGAATATGTGATGTTAGAAGGCGTGAATGATCAGCCTGAACATGCACAGCAAATGATTAAATTATTAAAAAATTTACCAAGTAAAATTAACTTGATTCCATTTAACCCATTCCCGCACGCGCCATATGGCCGCTCAAGTCGAAATCGTATTATCTCGTTCCAAAAAACTTTGTCTGATGCCGGATTTGTGTGTACGATTCGTCAAACACGTGGTGATGATATTGACGCTGCATGTGGACAGTTAGTGGGTCAAGTGGCTGATAGAACCCGCCGTGCTGAACAGTGGCAGAAAAAAGTGACACAGCGTCAAGAGATTTTACGTACACAAGGATAAAGTTGAGGGAAGACTTTGAGTACTCCGAAGTTAAAGATCATGTTATGTATGGGGGTTGCAGTTGCATTTCTGGCAAGTGGTTGTCAGACGTCGCCAACACTAAAAAAGGACCCGGAAAAAGCAGTTAAGGTGCGTACGCAGCTTGCTGCAGAATACATTCGTTCTGGTGACTTGGACTCAGCAAAACGTTCCCTCGACCAAGCTCTAAGTATCGAGAGTCGTGACGCAACCGCAAATATGATGATGGGTATTTTATTGCAACAAGAAGGCAGTAAACCCAATTTAGAAAAAGCAGAACATTATTTTAAACGTGCAATTTCTTCTGAGCCAGATAATGCTCAGGCACGTAATAATTATGGTACGTATTTGTACCAAATGGAACGTTATAATGATGCTGTCGAGCAGTTCCGTATTGCTGGTGCAACATTAGGTTATGACCAACGTTACCAAGCCTTAGAAAATCTGGGGCGGATTTATTTAAAATTAGGTGATATTGCGAGTGCTGAAAAAACATTCAAACAAGCGCTCCTTGCTAACCGTGACTCTTACATTTCAATGTTAGAGTTAGCAGAAATTTTTTATTTGCAGCAGCAGATTCCGGCTGCTACACAAATGTATGAGCAATATGTTCGTACAGTGGGGCAGAAAAATCAGGGTGCTCGTGCACTTTGGATTGGTTTAAGAGTGGCTCGAGCCAATGCGGATAAAATGGGAATGCAAGTTTTAGTAAATCAATTACGTGCTTTATTCCCGGAAAGTCCAGAATATCAACGTTATTTGCAATTACAGTATAGTACTGAGGCCGTATGGAAATAAATCCTAATTCACAGCAGCCAACTGGCTCAAGCTTACCGACTTCTGCTTTAGGAAATATTCAACGTCCTGGTGAGTATTTACGTCAAATTCGTGTTTCTCAGAAAAAAGAATTAGAGCAAGTATCTTCAGACTTAAATATGCCGTTGAAAACGCTAAGTGCGTTAGAGCAAGACGATTATAAATCTTTGCCAGAAGCAACTTTTATCAAAGGTTATTATCGTTCTTATGCAAAATATTTAAATGCTGATGCAACTGCAATTATTCAGCGTTTTGATGAGATTTATGCAAATGATACAGGCCTTTTGCCAAATCATGCTTTAAACAACTCACCAATTAAAATCATGGGTAAATTACCGGGTTCTAATAGTGATCGTAATAAAAAATGGTTAAAGCGTGGATTGCTTGCGATTTTGATTATTGCTGTAGTGTCATTGATCGTGATGGGCGTTCAAAAATGGACTTCAAACAAAGGCGAGACTGAGGTGCCAAAAGCAAATCAGTCTAACGTTGAAGTTTTACCTATGAAAGGAAATGGCTCTGCAACAGCGGGCGATCAATTGGTGTTAAACTTTAACCGTCCAACTTCTGTTCATATTGTAGATGCAACAGGTAAGGTTTTAGCGACAGGTCGTCAGGCATCGACTTTAACCTTAAATGGTGAGTCTCCATTCCAGATTCGTCTTGATGATGCAACAGCTGTGTCATTAAGTCTAAACCAAGAACAGATTTCATTGTCTCCATATACGGTAAACGGTAAAGCTGAATTCCGTTTATCCCGCTAATACCATGAGTTGAGCGATACAATGATAGAGAACCCAATTAAACGTCGACCAACACGTAAAATTCGTGTTGGTTCGGTCTATGTCGGTGGCGATGCACCTATTAGTGTGCAAAGTATGACAAATACCGAAACTTGCGATGTCGATGCAACTGTGGCTCAGATTGAGCGTTGTGTTGACGCAGGTGCAGATATTATGCGTGTTTCAGTTCCTTCTATGGAAGCAGCTGAGGCTTTTGGTGCAATCCGTAAACGTGTTTCAGTTCCACTAGTGGCTGATATTCACTTTGACCATAGAATTGCTTTGGCAGTTGCAGACTATGGTGCAGACTGTTTGCGTATTAACCCAGGTAATATCGGTTCAGACCAGAAAGTTCGTGAAGTTGTTGCTGCTGCACGTCATCACGGCATTTCTATGCGTATTGGTGTGAATGCGGGTTCTCTAGAAAAAGATTTACAGAAAAAATATGGCGAACCTACAGGGCAGGCATTACTTGAGTCAGCTTTACGTCATATTGATATTTTAGACCGTCTAGATTTCCATGAGTTTAAAGTCAGCGTAAAAGCATCAAATGTATTTTTGACCATGGATGCTTATCGTTTGCTTTCTCAACAAATTGATAATCCATTGCACTTAGGTGTAACCGAGGCTGGTATTTATCGTACAGGTACTGTGAAATCAGCGATTGCTCTTGGCGGGTTATTGATGGAAGGCATTGGCGATACCATGCGTATTTCGCTTGCTGCTGAACCTGAAGACGAAATTAAGATTGGTTTTGATATCTTAAAATCGCTTGGTCTACGTTCTAACGGGATTAACTTTATTGCTTGTCCAAGTTGTTCTCGTCAAGAGTTTAACGTGATTCAGGTGATGCAAGCCTTAGAAGAGCGTTTAGAAGATATCCGTACGCCAATGGATGTGTCAGTGATTGGTTGTAAGGTAAATGGCCCGGGTGAAGCAAAAGAAGCGGATATCGGGGTTGTTGGGGCTGCGCCTCGCTCACTGGTTTATCGTAATGGTGAAAAAAGCCATTTAATCGATACCGATCAATTGGTTGATGAAATCGAAACAATGGTTCGTCAACGTGTTCAAGAGCTTGAAGAAGCTAAATCTAAAGAAATTATTCGTAGTTCATCATGAGTTCAATAGTCGCAATCAAAGGTTTTAATGACGTTTTACCAACGCAAACATCAGCGTGGAGACGTCTCGAGCAGCATTTAGCATCGTTAATGGATGCTTATGGTTACCAACAAATTCGTTTGCCGATCGTTGAACAAACGGGACTGTTTAAACGTGCTATTGGTGATGCAACCGATATCGTTGAAAAAGAAATGTACACATTCTTCGATAAAGGAAACCCACCTGAATCATTAACTTTGCGTCCAGAAGGGACAGCGGGTTGTGTACGTGCGTTGGTTGAACATAACTTATTGCGTGGCGCTACGCCGCGTGTGTGGTATATGGGACCTATGTTCCGTTATGAAAAACCACAAAAAGGCCGTTACCGTCAGTTCCACCAGTTCGGTGTTGAAACTTTTGGTGTGGCAACTCCTGATATTGATGCTGAATTGATTCTGTTGACAGCTCGTTTGTGGAAACGCATGGGCGTTAATCACATGGTTCAGCTTGAGTTGAATACGTTAGGTGAAACAGATGAGCGTACAGAATATCGTAATGCTTTGGTTGCGTTCTTAAATGAGCATAAAGATGCTTTGGATGAAGATTCACAGCGTCGTTTAACGACTAACCCATTACGTATTTTAGATTCTAAAATTGAATCGACTCAGAAAATTCTGGAAAATGCGCCGAAATTACATGATTTCTTAAAAGAAGATAGCTTAAGCCACTTTCAACAATTACAAGATTATTTGACTGCTGCTGGTGTTAAATTTGTAATTAACCAAAAATTGGTACGTGGTTTAGATTACTACAATAAAACTGTTTTTGAATGGACAACAACATCGTTAGGTTCGCAAGGCACAGTATGTGCAGGTGGACGCTATGATGGTTTAGTTGGTCAGCTGAAAGGTAAGGCAGATCAATCTGTACCAGCAGTTGGTTTTGCAATGGGGATGGAGCGTTTATTGCTTCTACTTGAGCAAGTTGAACAAGCTGAAACTGTACGTGATTGTGAAGCGTTCTTGGTTGCAGAGCCTGCTTACCAAGCTAAAGCATTGGTTTTAGCAGAGCAATTACGCGATCAGCTAGAAGCAGCGAATAGCAATGTTCGCATTAAAACGGGTTCACAAGGCAGCATGAAGAGTCAGATGAAAAAAGCTGATCAGGCTGGGGCTGTTTACGCCATGATTTTAGGTGAGCGTGAATGGGAAGCACAGCAGCTTGCGATCAAAGAGTTAGCAACAGCTGAGCAGACACAAGTTGCACTAGCTGAACTCGTACCATTCTTAATTGAAAAATTTACAAAATAAACTGAAACATCTGGAAAAGGACAATCACATGAGCTTAAGTGATGAAGAACAATTCGACAGCTTAAAGTCGTTCGCCAAAAAATATGGTTCTGCCATGATTAGCGGGATTCTCATTGCATTGATTGCCTTTTTTGGGTGGGAATATTGGCAAAAAAGAAATCTTGCAACGAGTCAGACTGAAACTGCAAAAGTACAGCAGTTAATGGATGAGGCAAATGCAACAGCCGATAATCCAAATGCTTTAGCTTCAATAACAGCTTCGGCAGATAAACTTGTAAAAGACGATATTGATTCAGTTCAGGCAATACAAACTCAATTTGTATTGGCAAAGCTTGCATATGAAAAACAAGATTATGCGGCTGCTGAAAAAGCTTTGAAAAAAGTTGAAAACTCAAAAGTAAAAGATGAAGGACTGATTCAGGTTGTAAAATTGCGTTTAGCAGATGCACAATTGGCGCAAAACAAATATGATGAAGCTCTAAAAACTTTGTCTGGTAATGTCGATCCGGCATTTAAAGCAACAGTAGAAGAGTTACGTGGTGATATCTTTGTTGCGAAGAAAGATATTGATTCTGCTAAAAAAGCGTATCAAGCTGCATGGGATTCGTTACTGGAACGTAAACAAGAGCGACAAATTTTACAAATTAAACTCGAAAGTGTTGGCGTTTTAGTTGAAGATCCACAGATTGAGCGCCCAATTTTGGAAACACAGGTGGAAGAGTCTTAATGAATCAGAAATTCAAACTGCCTTTGGCAATTGCAATCGCATCAGCTGTATTGGTGGGATGTTCTAGCAACAAAGTAAAAGAAGCAAAACCAAATCCACTACCGAAATTGACTGAGTCGACAAAGGCTCTAGTACCGGTGTTTTCACGCAGTGTTTCTTCTACGAATAAGGCAGATCCATTACGTTTACAACTTGACGCTAATGAAGGCGTTGTCTTTACACTTGATCCTAAAGGTGAAGTTGCAGCATATCGTGGCAAACAACGTCTTTGGGAGAAAAAAGTAAGTAAATTGGGCTTAAGCTCTGGTGTTGAAGCGGCTGAAGGTATTGTTGTTGTGGGTAACAGCAAAGGTCAGCTATTTGCTTTAGATCAAGCAACAGGTGAACAAAAATGGACTGCACAATTATCTGGTGCATTATTAAGTCCTTCTTTAGTTCAGTCTGGACGTGTGATTACGATTGCAAATGACGGTACTGTTTTTGCACATGATGCATCATCAGGACAACAAGTCTGGGCATACAAATTGCCAAACGTTCAGTTTAGTCTGCGCGGTCAGCCATCGCCAGTGAGCCTTGATTCACGCACTGTTTTAATTGCTTCAGCAAATGCTTATGTTTATGCAATTGATATCATTAGCGGTATTCCACGTTTCCAACGTCGTGTTGCGGTAAGTGAAGGTCGTTCTGATATTCAACGCCTGATCGATATTGATGGTGATCCGGTTGTTGCAGGCCAGCTTATGGTGACAACAAGCTTCCAAGGGCAAGTCACAGTGACTGATTTGGCTTCTCAACGTGTGGTCTGGAGTGAAGATTCAAGCAGTACCAAACGTCCAGAAGTTTATGACAATAAAGTATTTGTTTCGTCAACTGATGGTAAGCTGACTGCTTATGATTTAACGACAGGCGAGCAGCTTTGGCAAAATGACAGCTTATTGAATCGTCATTTAAGTAATCCTGTTGTATTAGGCCAAAATTTAATAGTCGGTGATTTGGATGGTGTTTTACACTTGATCGACCCGGCAACAGGTAAATTGGTAGGACGTTCAAAAACAAGTGGTGAGGTCAATACATTACGTGTTATTGAGAATCAACTCTACGTTTCGACCCAAAAAGGCGATTTAAGTATTTGGCAGAATCGTTAATTTTGTTCGCTTGTGCTAAAATAGCCGCTTAACAAATTACGCTGTTAAAAAATATCGGGGTGTTTGAATTAAATCAGTTCAAAGCCCCGTCTTTTATTATGGTCATATCTGACCTTAAAATATATCTCCTGTATTGTTTCTAATGCTCATGCCATGAGATATGGCTGGTCTTGATTAAGGTTATTGTATGAAACCCGTTATTGCGCTCATTGGTCGTCCGAATGTCGGAAAATCAACGTTATTTAACCAGATTACCAAGAGTCGTGATGCACTTGTAGCCGACTTCGCGGGTCTGACTCGTGACCGTAAATATGGTGATGCGACTTATCAAAATAAGTCTTTCATTGTTGTTGATACTGGCGGTATCGGTGAAAGTGAAGGCGGTATCGATAACTACATGGCCGAGCAGTCAAAAACAGCCATCAACGAAGCAGATATTATTATTTTTGTAGTTGATGCGCGTGCTGGTTTGTTAGCTTCTGATGAGCAAATTGCTCGTGAACTTCGTACTTTAGGTAAGAAAATTTATCTTGTTGCGAACAAGGTAGATGGCGTACATGCTGAAGCTGCTTTAGTTGAGTTTTATAAACTTGGTATGGGCGAACCATTACAAGTTGCAGCAAGTCATGGTCGTGGCGTTCAGCAAATGCTGGAAGATGTACTTGCGGAAGTTCCAGAAGATGAAAACCCAGATGAACATGACAAAGATACTGGCTTACGTTTAGCCATTATTGGTCGTCCAAACGTGGGTAAATCAACGTTGGTAAACCGCTTACTTGGTGAAGACCGTGTAGTTGCATTTGACCAACCGGGTACAACTCGTGATTCTATTTATATTCCGTTTGAGCGTGAAGGCCGTAAATACACCTTAATTGATACAGCGGGTGTGCGTCGTAAAGGTAAAGTTGATGAAATGATTGAGAAGTTCTCAATTGTTAAAACTTTACAGGCTATGAAAGATGCACACGTTGTGGTTGTTGTGGTCGATGCACGTGAAGGTATTGTTGAGCAAGACTTACATTTAATTGGCTATGCGCTTGAAGCTGGTCGTGCCATGGTAATCGCCATTAACAAATGGGATAACATGAGCGAGTACGACCGTAAACAATGTAAGCTTGATGTTGAGCGTCGTTTTGACTTTATTCCTTGGGCAAAAATTCATTTAATTTCTGCACTGCATGGAACAGGGGTAGGTGATTTATATCCTTCTATCCATCGTGCCTATGAGTCTGCGAACTTAAAAGTATCACCAGCGAAATTAACTCAAATTTTGAGTGATGCAACAGAAGCTCACCAACCACCAATGATTAGTGGAAAACGTATTAAAATGCGTTATGCGCACATGGGCGGACAAAACCCACCGACTATTGTGATTCATGGTAACAAGGTTGATAAAACACCTGCGGACTACCGCCGTTACTTAGAGAACGTGTTCCGTAAAGTATATAAACTTGAAGGTACGCCAGTTCGTATTGACTTTAAAACTTCTGAAAACCCGTTTGAAGGTCGTAAGAGTCAAGTTGATGAACGTACAGCTGCGCGCCGCCGTCGTTATATTCAGAAATTCAAGAAAGCGGAAAAGAAATTTAACCGTTAATTTGTATGAATGTAAAAAAGCCCAAAGTATTCTTTGGGCTTTTTATTATATGGTTTAATAAGTTATTGTTACTTTTATATTAGCTTTACTCCCAGATAGAATGGATTTAAAAATGATTGAGAGAAATATTGAAGTCTATACAGGGAAGCTAGATACATTTTTAAAACAACAACAAAAAGACTTTCCCGACTTTCGTACATTTAATGATTATAAAAAGCAGCAAATACAGCACATTAAAAATAAGTTATTAGCTCAAAAGTTAAGTGTAAACCCAACAGATTTGCAATTTGCAAAACATGAATATGGCAAACCTTATTTATTGGACCATACTTTGCATTTTAACCATTCGCATAGTCAGCAATATTATGCTTTGGCGCTAAGTGAACGTGTTAAAGATATTGGTATAGATGTTGAAGAACTGGATCGTAAAGTCCGTTTAGATAGTCTGGCTCAACATGCCTTTCATCCTGATGAATATGCAACATGGCAAACTCTAGAACAAGATAGAGAGTTTTGGTTTAAAGTTTGGACCACTAAAGAAGCTGTTTTAAAAGCTTCAGGTCTTGGTATACGTTTGGATTTAAATACTTTAAATACTCAAGTGCATCCTACCAATCATGGTGGATTATGTTCGCATGAACTTATTGGAACGTTTGCTTATCAAAACTTTATCTTAGGTAACATGATTTTAACGGTCGCATGGCGTTCCGAGCAGTCTTGCCGTGGGTTTCAGTTTCCTTCTATTCAGCTTCATTCGCTTGATGGCTAATAAACGAAACAGTAGATATAAAAAAACCGCGAATTACGCGGTTTTTTTGTTTAGAGCAAGCTATAAATTAAGCTTGACCTTCAACGGCAGCAGCTTGAGCACGTTCCATATTTGCTTCGAACTCTGCATCAAAATTGATAGGAGTAAGAAGTAATTGAGGGAAGCTACCCTTAGTGACTAAGTCATTTACAGCTTCACGTAAGAACGGGAACAAAATGTTCGGGCAGTATGCACCCAAAATGTAAGGTAAGCGATCTTCTTCGATGTTATCGATTAAGAAAATACCAGATTGAGTTACATCTACGATGAACGCTGTTTCATTGTCATTATTGGCTTCAACCACAACTTTTAAAGATACTTCAAAGTGAGTTGGGTCAATCTTTTCTGCAGCAGAAGAAAGATTGATGTTAAGTTCAGGTTGCCATTGTTTAGTAAAAACTTGTGCCCCTGGAACCTCAAAAGAAATATCTTTTGTATAAATACGTTCTAAAGCTAATTGTGGTTGAACTTGTTGTTCTTCGCTCATTGTTTTTTCCTTAATATGGATGCGAGGTTAAGCCAATAATTCGTCGAGTTTACCTTCACGCTCTAAAGCATAAAGTTGGTCAAAACCACCGATAAACTGATCATTAATAAAAATTTGCGGAACAGTACGATGATTAGTGCGTTGCATTAATTCAACACGTACTTCTGGAGCTTCAACAGAAAGATTTACTTCTTTGTAAGCAACACCTTTACGCTCAAGTAATTGTTTCGCGCGAACGCAATACGGGCATACAGAAGTTGAGTAAACAATGACATTTGCTGCCATAACAATTCTCCTTAAGCTTTTGGTTTGCTTTTAACGAGAGGTAAGCCTTGAGCTTTCCAGTTACTGATACCACCATCAAGGCGATAGCTGTCATGGTGAGCAACTTTCTGTAAAGCGCTACCAGCAACTTGCCCTAGGTTACAGATAAATACCAATGGACGGTCACTTGCTTTTAATTCATCAGCATGACTTGCAATTTGGCTATAAGGAATATTGCGGCTACCACTAATGTGACCTTCGCGGAAGTCTTTGCTGTCGCGTAAGTCAATCAAAAGAGCATTTTTCGCTTTCACTAAAATACCAAGCGACTGTGGAGAAATTTTACGACCGTTACGTTGACCTTCAAAAATGAAGAACAATACGATCAAGACTCCGAGTGTACCAAACAAAATGGGGTGATTCCCCATAAACTCTAACCAGCGTTCCACAAGTCACCTAAAAAAATTAAAAACAAAATTGACCTAGAGTATAGCGTATATAGATGGTGATCAAAATCACCACTTCAAGGGCAAAAGGGGTAGAAAATTAGTTTTTTTGCTGCGCTTCTTGAATCTCATCGATTAAACGTAAGAAGCTATCTAAACGTCGTGGCAAAATTTCACCTGCTTCAACAGCCTGTTTTAAACCACAGTTCTTTTCATGAGTATGCGTACAATTACGGAACTGACATGAACCTAAATGCGCTTCAATTTCAGGGAAGCCCATACGAATTTTTTCTAAATCGAGATGCCAAAGTCCAAACTCACGAATTCCCGGCGAATCAATTAAGGCACCATTTTTACCAAAGTTGATTAAGCGCGTAGAGGTTGTTGTGTGTTGGCCAAGTGCAGAGTTTTCAGAAATGATATTGGTTTTCTGCTCGGCATCTGGAATAAGCACATTAATAAGTGAGCTTTTACCCACCCCTGACTGACCGACAAAAGCAACGGTTTCACCATCAAGTCGTTGAGACAATGCTGAAATATCGCCTTTAGAATGACAAATCAAGCTCTCATAACCTAAATCTTCATACTCTTTAAGCATGTCGAGAATTGAGTCATTTTCAGTCAGTAAATCTGATTTATTCAGTACTAAAAGAGCAGGAATATTTGCATCTGCACAGGCGACTAAGTAGCGGTCAATCAAAGTAGGTGCTGGTTCTGGAAGCGGAGCAAAAACAATAACGATTAAACTAATATTGGCTGCTACAGGTTTTACTTTGTGATAACGGTCTGGACGAGTAAGCAGTGAAGTACGTGGGTGAATTGCAGTAATAATCCCTAAGCCTGTGTTAGGGTCTGCTTGCCACTTCACTCGGTCACCCGTGACCAGTAATTCAAGATTTGTACGGGTGTGACAACGCCATACGCTTTTGAGCTCAATCGGTTTCCAAAATGGTTCTGGTTCGCCTTCGGCAACTTGAGGTTTTTCTGGGTGATGCTCGGGTACAGAAAGTGCCTGTACTTCAAGTTGACGGCCATAGTGCTGTACAACCAGTCCATCTAGATCTTGTGAAGTATCCACTTCTTCTTGGCGAGTTTTATGCTGTTTTTCAATACGACGTTGCTGTTGCTCAGTTAAACGACGCTTACGAATTAGAGCCATTCATATCCCAAAAAAACCATTGTTTGAAGACCGCAAAAATAGCACGAAGCTGGTATGGAATTACAGCGCAGAAGCAAGAAATTTGCTACTATTGATGTTTTTACGGCATTTTAGAACGTACATACATGAGCAGTACTTTAAATACACGATTAATTTGGATTGATCTGGAAATGACCGGATTAGATACCGATAATGACCAAATTATTGAAATCGCAACAATTATTACAGATGATCATTTAAATGTACTTGCCGAAGGTCCGGTTTTAGCCGTTCACCAGCCTGACCGTATTTTAAATGCAATGGATGAGTGGAATACTCGCCAGCATGGGCAATCTGGTCTGATTGAACGAGTTCGTCGCAGCAAATTAACAGCTCGTGATGCTGAGTTACAAACTTTAGAATTCCTAAAAAAATGGGTGAATCCAAAAGTTTCACCCATGTGTGGTAACTCGATCTGTCAGGATCGCCGTTTCTTACACCGTCTTATGCCTGAACTTGAGCAGTATTTCCACTACCGTAATCTTGATGTATCTACGGTAAAAGAACTTTCAAAACGCTGGCGCCCTGAAATCATGAGCGGTTTGAAAAAGAATGCATCGCATTTGGCAATGGATGATATTCGTGACTCGATTTCCGAGTTGAAATACTACCGTGAATATTTTTTTATCATGAACACTGACGGTAAAGATTAATGACTTTGCCTGAGTGATATGAAAGGGAGGCTATTGCCTCCTTTTTATTGTTTAAAGGGGATTGTTACAATAATGCCGATCGCCTGATTTGGCTTTCATATTCATTTTGCTTAAAATGATGTTTTAAATTTTTATTATAAAAAGAGAGCATTTATGCAAAGTAATAACCCGATACTGACTCGCGTTGAAACGGTCAGTGACTATAGTCAACCGATGACCGTGCAAGGTGCGATTCAAAAATCTGTGATGTTGACCATCATTGCTGCCGCAGTGGGTGTCGCTTTATTTTTCTATGCAGCCTTTACTGCAAATGTTGGTATTGCTTATGCAGCTTCAATTGTGGGTGCAATTGGTGGTTTGGTTTTAGCTTTAATTACAACGTTTAAACCAACAACTGCGCCAACATTGGCAATTCCGTATGCCTTATTTGAAGGGGCGTTTCTAGGTGGTATTTCGTTTACTTTCCAGTTGAAATATCCTGGCGTTCCTCTTCAAGCTTTATTGGCAACCTTCGTAACCACTTTAGTGATGTTTGGCTTATATAAGTTTCAAATTATACGCGCTACTGAAAAGTTCAAATCAGTTGTGATCTCTGCATCTTTAGCGATCTTTATTGTATTTATCGTGCAGATGGTGATGCGCTTAGCGTTTGGCTCAAGCGTTCCTTATATTTTTGAAAGTAACTGGTTAGGAATTGGTTTTGCTGCATTCGTTGCAGTTATTGCTTCACTTAACCTAATTTTAGATTTTGATTTAATTGAAACTAACGCAGCATATCGTGCTCCAAAATTCATGGAATGGTTGTGTGGTATTGCGTTGCTTGCAACTTTAGTCTGGATGTATATCTCGTTCTTACGTCTACTTGGCTTATTGTCTGATGACTAAAATTTAGATCATAAAAAGTCGCTCCGCTATAGGGGCGATTTTTTTTCGTGCGATTTTTGAAAAAAGATGCATTATGCAATTTCGAAAACTGATGAATATTGGCATTATGCTGAAAATTGTTTTGAGTGAGATCGGCATGACACAAGGACTTTTAGCAGGTAAGCGCTTTTTGATTGCAGGCGTTGCTAGTAAATTATCAATTGCTTTTGGTATTGCCCAAGCATTACACCGTGAAGGTGCTGAGCTTGCATTTACTTATCCGAACGAAAAATTAAAAAAACGTGTAGATGAGTTTGCTGAGCAATTCGGTTCTAAGCTTGTGTTTCCATGTGATGTTGCAGTTGATGCTGAAATTGATAATGCATTTGCGGAACTTGCAAAACATTGGGATGGCCTAGACGGTGTTGTGCACTCAATCGGCTTTGCTCCTGCACACACACTTGACGGTGACTTCACTGACGTGACTGACCGTGACGGTTTTAAAATTGCTCATGACATTAGCGCATACAGCTTTGTTGCAATGGCACGTGCTGCAAAACCTTTATTACAAGCTCGCCAAGGTTGTTTATTAACTTTGACTTACCAAGGTTCTGAGCGCGTTATGCCTAACTACAATGTAATGGGTATGGCGAAAGCATCTTTAGAAGCTGGTGTTCGTTACTTGGCATCAAGCTTAGGTGTTGATGGTATCCGTGTAAACGCGATTTCTGCAGGTCCAATCCGTACTTTAGCTGCTTCTGGTATTAAATCTTTCCGTAAAATGTTAGATGCTAACGAAAAAGTTGCACCATTAAAGCGTAACGTAACAATTGAAGAAGTAGGTAATGCCGCGTTATTCCTATGCTCACCTTGGGCTTCAGGTATTACTGGTGAAATTCTATATGTAGATGGTGGTTTCAATACTGTAGGTATGAGCCAATCTATGATGGATGATGAATAAGTTTTAAAATTTATTCAGACATAAAAAAAGCCGTAGTTGAAGGACTACGGCTTTTTTAGTGGGCGCAAGTTATTGAGGCAACTCTTTTACAGGCGAACCACCTAATGCCTGCATAAGGGTAACATAAGCGTTGTATTGGCTTTGCTTGGTTTCAACAAGACTCAAGCGCGCAGTACGTGTAGTTTGCTGAGCATCGAGAAGTGTTTTTAATGCAACAGCACCATAACGATAACGCACTTCAGTTAAACGTTCGGTTTTTTCTGCAAGTTCAACATTACGTGCTTGAAACTCTACTTGTTTGTCGAGTTCAGTACGACTTGATAATGCATTTTCTACATCAGCAAAAGCTTGATAAAGCGTTTGGCGATATTGAATAATCGCTTTTTCATAGTCTAGGTCGCTAATCGCAATATTTTTTTTCATATCGTTATATTGCAAAAACGGTAAGCTTAAACTCGCCCCAAGTGTAAGGGCAGGGTTGCGTAACAACTCCGTTAACGACGTGCTACTTGAACCTAAACTACTGGTTAAGCTAATTGATGGATAGTAGCTTGCTTTTGTTGCATCTTTGGTTGCCAGAGTTTCTCGTAAGCGAAGCTCGGCTGCTTGCAAGTCTGGACGACGTGACAAAATATCCGCTGGCAAACCCGCACCAATAGCAGGGAGAGCAGTACGTGGTAAACGTTGTGGTTCTTGAATGTTGAGCTGTTGTACAGGTTCATGCAATAACACTGCAATGGCTGTGCGGGTTTCAACAAGCTGTTGTTCAATTTGACTTAAACTTGCTTTCTGGCTTTGAACAGACTGTTCGGCTTGCGTGAGGTCTAAGCCTGAAACTGCGCCAGCTTTATATTGGGTTTGAACCAACTGATAAAGCTTTTGTGAAGTGGCTAAGCTTTGCTGCGCAGTTGCATAACGTTCATTTAAATAGCCGAGTTGCCAGTAGAGTTTCGCTGTAGTAGCAATCAGACTTTGCCCTGTAGACTGCAAATCTTGTTCAGTTGCTAAGGCTTCCCATTTACTCGCTTCGGTTTGACGAGCAAGCTTGCCAAACAAATCAAGCTCATAGCTTACACCCGCACTCATTGATAAGCCTTTAGAGCTATCATCACCTGAATTTAAATCAAAAGTATGACCTGTAGAAACACTTGAACTGGTACGTAAGCCTTGTTGATTTGCAGTTAAATCAGCTTTTAAACGAGCTTGCTTTAAGGTGATTCCTGCAACAGCCAAATCGCTATTGCGTTGTAACACGTTACTTACAAGCTGGTTGAGCTGAGCATCGTTAAAAAGCGTCCACCAACGGTCAGAATATTGCTCGACTGATGCTGTTTTTGTTTTAGTTGCATCGTATTGGAAGCTATCCGGAACCTGTACAGACGGCGCTTGGTAAGGTGTTTTAACCATTGCTGCACATCCCACAAGAGAACTGGTGAGGAGAAGTGCTGCGCTAAGTTTAGTCATTGAAAAAGACATGCAATTTTCCTTATTCTCGTGATAGTGCTGCAACAGGATCGAGTTTTGCGGCATTTTTGGCAGGCAAGAAACCGAATACGACACCAATTAATGTTGAGCAAACAAATGCAGCTACAATCGAAGTCGTAGAATATGCCACTGCGAAATTACCTGCCGCTACTTTGTTAATGAGCTGTCCTAGACCCAGCGAAAGCAATACGCCAAGTACACCACCAATTAAACACACTAAAATTGCTTCGATTAGGAACTGCTGCAAAATATCACTTTGTCGAGCGCCGACAGCCATACGTACCCCAATCTCTTGTGTACGTTCAGTCACCGAAACCAACATAATATTCATTACACCGATACCACCAACTACAAGAGAAATGACAGCAATTGCTGAAACTAGAAGCGTCATAGTACTGGTTGTTTTCTCAATGGTTTGACGGATACTGTCACTATTCATTGTGAAAATATCTTGAGCACCATGTCTTTGTGTGAGTAAGTTAACAATCGCATTTTCGGCTGCACTAGTTGAGTATTGATCATTAATACGAACCACAATATTACGGACATTGGCTTGTCCCAACATGCGGCTCATGACTGTGGTATAGGGCATATATACATTGAGTGTGTCATCTGAACCCATACCGCTAGTTTGAGGCTCTACAATACCGATAATACGAGCAGGTACACTACCGAGTAATACCACTTGCCCAATTGGGTTGGTACCATCACTAAAGAACTGCTTTTGTGTATTGGTATCAATCACAACATCTTGTGAACGGTCACGTACACTACGCTGATCAAAGGTTTGTCCATCTTTAAAAACCAAACCCTTTACATCAAAATAATCGTTGCTCACACCGTTAATAGTCGCGTTTGCTTCATTTTGCTGATAACGCATTGTTTTTGATGTACTGACCATTGGACTGACCGCACTTACATAAGGCTGGGTCATTAATGCATCCGCATCGGCAGGAACCAGAGTTTTAAAACTGGCTGTTTTGGAGTTGTCACCAAAACCTTTACCCTGAAAAACTGTAATGGTATTGGTACCGAGACCGCTAATATTTTCTAAAATCTGCTTTTGCGAGCCATTACCCAGTGCGACAACCGTTACCACGGAAGCAATCCCGATAATAATACCTAACATGGTGAGGAAGGTACGCATACGGTGGGCATTCATGGACAGTAAAGCCATTTGGAAAGCTTCAGATAAGCGGTCTAAAGTTGAGCGCCAAGCCGAAATACTTTTACCTTTTTTCTGCTTGTTTTGTAGAGCAGGGGCTGCATCTGGGTCAGATTTAACTTCTTCTGTAGATTGGTCTGGAGCATTAGGACGGTCACTAATAATTTCCCCGTCACTAATTTCAATAATACGCGTTGCATTTTTTGCAACTTGCATATCGTGTGTGACCAAAATAATGGTATGACCAGCGGCATTAAGTTCACGTAAAATTCGCATGACCTCAACACCGCTATGTGAATCGAGCGCACCCGTTGGCTCATCGGCCAAGATTACATCACCACCATTCATGAGGGCACGTGCAATTGAAACACGTTGCTGTTGACCACCCGAAAGCTGGCTTGGTCGGTTTTGTGTTTTAGTCCCTAAGCCTAATTCAGTGAGTAGCGCTGTTGCACGCTGTTTACGATCATAAGGTGTAACACCTGCATAAACAGCTGGGACTTCAACGTTACCTTCAGCAGATAAGTCACCGAGCAAATGATAGCGCTGGAAAATAAAACCAAAATATTCACGGCGTAACTGTGCTAACTGGTCGGGTTCTAGCTTACCTGTTTCTTGGCCATTAACCTTATAACTACCACTCGTTGGGCGGTCCAGACAGCCTAAAATATTCATGAGTGTTGATTTACCAGAGCCGGACTGACCGACAATGGCAACCAGTTCGCCTTCATAAATGGTCAGGTCAATGCCTTTTAAAATTTGAATCGTGCTTTCGCCAGCAGGGAATTCCCGGACCAGATTGCTGACTTCAAGCAAAGCTTGTTTTGTCATGCTTACATTCCCATTGGACCGCTACGGCGACGGTTATTACCACTATTTGCAGAAGCTGCAGAGTTTTCTGAACTATCAGCAATCACAACTTGGTCACCTTGTTTTAATCCGGCAAGTACTTGTGCGTTTACACGGTTGTTAATACCCACCAAAATTTGCGTTGGTTTAGTTGTTCCATCTGCTTGTAAAATACGCACTACACTAAGCGTTGCCTTACCTTGTTCAACCAGTTGTTTTTGTTCAGCAGTTAAATTTAAGCGTTCTAAACGAGCACCATTACCTTCATGTTTTCGCTCTGCTCTTGGTGTAGAGCTTGCTTTGTCAGCTGTTTGACCAGGTTTTCTTTGACCAGAAAATTGTTTACTACTTAAAGCAGAAGATGGAACCAGTAAAGCATTCTTTGCTGAATCTAGTACGATATAAACTTGAGCAGTCATATCAATACGTAATTTGCCATCTGTATTTGGAACATCAAATAAAGCGTTGTAATAAACGGCTGAACTTGTAGTTGAGCTTGTCGTACTTGTTGTTTCACTAGAAATTGAATCTGGAGCTGGTTCAATCTGACGCAATGTCGCATAGCGTTTAGTTTCATCGCCTAGAGTAGTGAAGTAGACTTGTTGGCCTTTTTCTACTCGCATAATATCAGCTTCACTCACCTGTGCTTTAATCGTCATATTTTGTAGTTTTGCAATTTTAACGATCGTTGGAGCACTTTGGTTTGCGTTTACGGTTTGACCTTCTTCAGTCACAATCGCAACAACCGTACCATCAGTTGGCGCAACAATACGTGTATAGCCAATATTTGTTTGTGCTGTTGAACGAGTGACTTTCGCAGACTCAATTTGTGCATCTAATGCTTTAACTTGTGCCTGAGCTGTTTTATAAGCAGCTTCAGCTGACTCTAAGTCGGCACGAGGTGTCGCATCTTGAGCATACATTTGTTGCTGACGACGATACTCAAGTTGTTTTTCATTTAAAGATGCTACTTGTTGAAGGCGCTGTGCTTCCAAGTTTTTAATGTTGGCATCAGATGTTTTTAAACTGTTTTCTTGGGTAGTTGAGTCAATTTGTGCAATCAGTTGGCCTTGTTTTACATGATCACCAAGTTGCACATACATTTTTTTTACCTGACCAGACACCTGAGCACCCACACTAATCAGTTTGGTTGCATCAAGTGTACCTGTGGCAAGTACATTATTTTCAATGTCTCCGCGAGTTACCTCTGCTGTAATATATTGAGGCTGCTGCTGTTTAGGCTTTAAAAATTTCCAAGCTAGCGCAGCAATAACGGCTATACAGACGACAATAATAACGAGTTTAATTGGCTTTATTTTTGGCATGGCAAGAGGTCGAAAAGTCTAAAATTTCACTTAGTATAAAAGTCAAATGAGGATAAAACGTGAATTTTTATGATATTTCAACAAAAGCAGCCGCCCAATTTCTAAGCGCTATTGTATAAATAATGTTTTCCCACACAACTCGGCAATGGCCTGTTGCATTAAATGTTCGGCATTTTCATTCGACATGCCTTTGATCGCAGCATCGATTTGCAAGAGTAGAGTAGACCAGCCTAAAAACTGTTGTGGATTGAGTCTTCTCAAAGCTTGTTGATATAAGCTAACTTTTGTTTTCCAGATTCCTAGTTGCAATGCATTATGCGGTTGTTCAAACAACTGCATGAGTAAACGCATTTCTTTACTTAATGTCCATAAGATCAGGCTTTCAGGTTCACCAGAACCAATTAAATACTGGAAAATCTTAATCGACTGGGCAAGATTACCTTCTAATAAAGCATCACTTAAATCGTAAGTGGTGTAACGAGATTGATCTTGTAGACATGCATATAACTGTTCAATTTGAATCAGCTTTTGGTCTGGGAAAGTATCTCGTACGCGCATTAAGCTATTTTTAGCAGCGAGTAAGTTGTGCTCATGATGCTGCATGAGCCACTGCCAAGCATCATTGTCGAGTTGAATTTCGAGCTTGTCTGCTTCGGCAGTTAAAATTCGTTGACGGTCTTGCGGGTAGTTGGCAGTTAGTGCAACCACAACGCCGTTTGCTTCAACGACTTGGAAAAAAGCAGACTTTAAACTGCTACTGTCTTGTTTAGGTAAAACAATTAACAGCAGGTTAGTTTCATTGTGCTGAATATAGCTTTTAAGCTGTTTTAGACCATTTGCATCGGGCTTGATATTGCCATGAACTTCAATCGCAAGTTGCTGCGAAAATAAAGACAAGCTGTTCAGTGCATTAAAAACATTTTTCCAGTCACTCACACTACTAATGTCATAGCGCTGTCTTTCAATGTCTTGCTGCTGCCAGCTTTTGCGGAAAGTATCTAATAAGTTTTGTTCAAGTAATGGTTCCTGTCCATGCAGAATCCACGCACCCCGAGCTTCCGGAATGCGTTTAAGAGCTTGTAAATAGTCAAGTTTCATTACTTAAGAACAATTAAATCTTATGGTTGAGCTTTTGGTAAGCGGTTTGCTGAAATTTGACGAGTAATTTGCTGTGCAATGTCATCAATCACAATACGTTGTAAGTAACCTTCTTGCTGGTTCTCAGTGTTAACCGTTGCCAAGTCGTATTGATAACTACGAGATGCAGTTAAAGTACGTGGCTCGGTAATTTTATTACCTTGACGGTCTTCAATTTGGAAAGTCACAGTCAAGCGTAACAACACTTCTGTAAGCTTACCATTTAGAAGTTGACGACGCGGTGTGTACTCTAAAACATGAAGAACATACGCATCGTTATCATTACTGAACTGAACGCCATTTGCAGCTAAATACACTTTTAATTGTGTTTCTAGGTCATCGGTTTTTGCCGGTAACTCAAGGCTTAACTTTTTATAAACAAGTGGAGTCGCAGTCGGGTTAGTTCCTTTTAAATGGAAACCACACCCGACTAAGCCTGCACTAAGGCCTAAGGTTAAAACAACAGCGGCTAAACGTTTGGCTAAGTGCATGCTTGATCCTCTCATTAATACCTGTAATTAAACCACGAGGTTAACCAATTTGTTTGGAACCACAATTTCTTTTTTGGTTGGTCCTGTTAAGAACTGTTGAACTTCTGGTAATGCTTTAGCCTGAGCTAATAAGTCATCTTTAGAAATATCGACAGAAACTTCAAGTTTACCGCGAAGTTTACCATTTACTTGTACAACAATCGTTTGGGTATTACGTGTTAATGCAGAAGCATCAACCTCAGGGAAGATTGCTGCTGTTAAGTCCGTACCAAACTGAGTCAATAAAGTTTGACTTAAATGCGGTGCAAATGGAGCAAGTAACGTTAACAATGTTGTGATTGCTTCACGTTCTACAGCAACATCATTGTCATCTTTTGCTTCAAACTTGTTGCTTGCGTTTAACAATTCCATCAAAGCAGCAATTGCAGTGTTGAATGCATGACGACGTTCAATATCATCACTTACTTTTTGAATCGTTTCGTGAGTCTTACGACGTAAATCTTGAGCATCTTTAGACAAGTTTGCTGTATCGATTGCAGTTGCAGCGTTTCCTTTTTCAAGGAAGCTTGCTACAAGACGCCATACACGTTTCAAGAAACGGTTAGCACCTTCAACACCTGCATCAGACCATTCTAAAGATTGATCTGGTGGAGCAGCAAACATCATAAATACACGTGCGGTATCTGCACCGTATTGATCAATAATTGCTTGTGGGTCAATACCGTTATTTTTCGACTTAGACATTTTCTCTTGTCCGCCGATAATCACTTCTTGACCGTCACCTGAATATTTTGCAGAAAGAATACGACCTTTTTCATCACGTTCTAATTCGATGTCAGCAGGGTTGAACCAAGTTTTCTTACCATTTTCTGCTTCACGATAGAATGTATCTGCAAGCACCATGCCTTGAGTTAACAAGTTAGTAAATGGTTCATTACCTTGTACAACGCCTTCATCACGCATTAATTTGTGGAAGAAACGTGCATAAAGTAAGTGAAGAATCGCGTGTTCCACACCACCAATATACTGGTTTACAGGAAGCCAGTTTTGAGCAGCTTCAGGTTTCACCATACCGCCAGTGAAGTCTGGAGACGCATAGCGTGCGTAGTACCAAGATGACTCTACGAATGTATCCAATGTATCTGTTTCACGACGTGCATCGCCACCACAGCAAGGACATTTCGTTTCATAGAACTCAGGCATTTTATTAAGCGGGTTACCTGAACCATCTGGAACAACGTCAGTTGGTAATACAACCGGAAGTTGGTCTTCTGGAACTGTGACTTGACCACAAGTATCACAGTTAATCATTGGAATTGGACAACCCCAGTAACGTTGACGAGAAACACCCCAGTCACGTAAACGGAATTGAACTTTAGAGTTTGCTAAACCTTGTGGTTCTAATTTCGCAAGGAATGCGTCAAACGCAGCTTGGAATTCTAAACCGTCAAACTCACCAGAGTTAACAAGTTTACCTTCTTTAGAACCGTACCATTCTTGCCACTCAGTTGCAGAGTAGTCTGCATCGTCAGCGCCTTTGGCATCAATCACTTGCTTAATTGGTAAGCTGAACTTGTTAGCAAATTCAAAATCACGTTCGTCATGTGCTGGTACAGCCATCACTGCGCCAGAACCATAAGACATTAATACGTAGTTTGCGATCCAGACAGGAAGCTGTTCACCAGTTACAGGGTGTTTTACAAACAAGCCTGTTGCCATGCCTTTTTTCTCGGCTGTTGCCAAGTCAGCTTCTGCAACTGAACCCATACGGCATTCTTCAATAAATGCAGCCAATTCAGGGTTGTTTTCAGCAGCTTTAAGCGCAAGAGGGTGTTCTGCTGCAACAGCAACATATGTCACGCCCATCAGCGTGTCAGCACGTGTTGTATAAACAGTTAAGCCGTCAGCATAAATTTCTGTATTGGCAGATGGGAAAGTAATTTCCATGCCAGTAGAGCGACCAATCCAGTTACGTTGCATGGTCAACACTTGTTGAGGCCAGCCGTCTTTTAAAGTGTCTAGGTCGTCTAGTAATTCTTGTGCATAGTCCGTAATACGGAAGTAGTACATTGGAATATCGCGTTTTTCAACCAATGCACCAGAACGCCAGCCACGACCATTTTCAACTTGTTCGTTAGCTAAAACTGTTTGGTCAACCGGGTCCCAGTTTACTGTTGAAAGCTTACGGTAGATTAAGCCTTTTTTATAAAGTTGAACGAACAACCATTGTTCCCAGTGATAGTACTCTGGTGTACAAGTTGCAAATTCACGGTCCCAATCTACAGATAGACCTAATTTTTTTAATTGGTCACGCATATAAGCGATGTTTTCAAATGTCCATTTTGCCGGAGCAACTTTATGGGCAATTGCAGCGTTTTCTGCAGGTAAACCAAACGCGTCCCAACCCATTGGTTGTAGCACGGTTTCGCCTTTTAGACGGTAAAAACGGCTAATTACGTCGCCAATTGTATAGTTACGCACATGACCCATGTGCAGTTTGCCACTTGGGTAAGGGAACATTGACAGGATGTAACGATGTTTACCTTCGACAGTGTCGGCAACTTTAAAGACTTTACGATTTTCCCAATCTTGTTGGACTGATGGTTCAATCGTGTTTGCTTGATATTCTGGGTCAATGTGAGAAATAGTCATAGACGTAAGCTATACAACGAAAATTGAAATGAAAGATTGCTGCACAGCATAGCGCAAAATACAGGGAAATGTCAGTTTTTAGATCACGATTTTATCTTTTAATATGAGCTATAAAAATTTCCCAACTCATTCTTCTTTATTTTAAATCATGGAAGAGTGGTGAAAGTATTCACCACTCTTCTTTTACTTAACGTGGTGCTGTAGCAGATGGAGCCGGTGCCGCAGATGGAGCTGCTGCTACGGTTGTATTTTTTTCCTGTACAGCGTTAGCTGCTGGTACGGCTTTATCTGTTTTATCTTGAGTTTGTTGTTCTGGGGTTGGTGTCGAATTCTTTACAGGTAGCTGGGTGCCATAAGTCGAAACTGTGTTCAAATGTTTCGCGCCTTTAGGCGGTGGTGTCGTGGTGTAGTGTGTCGAGCCACTTTTATCTACCCATTTGTAATATTGCTCTGCCTGACTCTGACTTGAGTAAACTAAAATCGCTGTTGCGAATGCTGTATATAAGCTTGTTTTTAAATAAGATAAGTTCATATTGGATGTTCCCCAAAAAATACTGACTATATTTAAATAAAGTTCATAAATAAGCAATTTAGAATGAGTGGTTTTATATCAAAAAGAGTGTTTTTTATATAAATAATGGAGCAGGGTGATCAAATTTACGATTCGATATTAGATTAAAAAAACGTCAGCTAGTTTTTTTTATGGAAAAACCTTTCCTTTAATCTTGACTTTAGTGAATTAAACAACAAAAATGCTTTCTTTAGTTTTATATGCGATTATTTGATCACCCTTCGAATAACCGTCATGTTTTGTAATAGACATTCTCTCTAGCCGAGAGATTGATTTTACTAAAGTATGTATATCCAGACATGCTTTATTAATGTTAAAAAAGCTTATACGGCTGAAAAACAGAAATTTTTCTATTGCAACGAAAACTAGACAATATGTGTGCTATAACAGTGCAGACAATTCAATGAATGAAACACTATTTGTGCCTTCCATAAATAGTGATAAAGAATTTAGGGTGAATCACGTTGGAACTTTTATCTGGTGGTGAAATGCTCGTTCGTGCTCTTGCGGACGAAGGCGTTGAACATGTTTTTGGTTATCCAGGCGGCGCTGTATTACATATTTATGATGCGCTATTTCAACAAGACAAAATCAATCATTACCTCGTACGTCATGAACAAGCTGCTGGTCATATGGCAGATGCTTACTCACGTGCCACAGGTAAGACTGGCGTAGTACTGGTCACTTCAGGACCTGGCGCAACCAATACAGTAACTCCTATTGCAACAGCTTATATGGACTCAATCCCAATGGTGATTTTGTCTGGCCAAGTTGCATCACATCTTATTGGTGAAGACGCTTTCCAAGAAACTGATATGGTGGGTATTTCACGTCCTATCGTGAAACACAGTTTCCAAGTTCGTCACGCAAGTGAAATTCCTGCAATTATCAAAAAAGCATTTTATATCGCATCAAGTGGTCGCCCTGGCCCAGTTGTAGTCGATATTCCTAAAGATGCGACGAATCCAGCAGAAAAGTTTGCATACGAATATCCTGAAAAAGTGAAGATGCGTTCTTATCAACCACCTTCACGTGGTCACTCTGGTCAAATTCGTAAAGCGATTGATGAACTTTTAAGTGCAAAGCGTCCTATCATTTATACAGGTGGTGGTGTTGTTCAAGGTAATGCATCAGCATTATTAACTGAACTCGCTCATTTATTAGGTTATCCAGTAACTAACACGCTTATGGGCCTTGGTGGCTTCCCGGGCGACGATCCACAGTTCGTGGGTATGTTAGGTATGCATGGTACTTATGAAGCAAATATGACAATGCATAATGCTGATGTCATTCTTGCGGTAGGTGCTCGTTTTGATGACCGAGTAACTAATAATCCTGCAAAATTCTGTTTAAATGCCAAAGTTATTCATATTGATATTGACCCGGCAAGCATTTCAAAAACAATTATGGCGCACATTCCAATTGTAGGGGCAGTTGAGCCTGTACTTCAGGAAATGTTGACCCAGTTGAAACAATTGAATGTGTCTAAGCCAAACCCTGAAGCGATTGCTGCATGGTGGGATCAAATTAATGAATGGCGTAAAGTTCATGGCTTGAAGTTTGAAACACCGACTGATGGCACAATGAAGCCTCAGCAAGTTGTTGAAGCTTTATATAAAGTAACGAATGGTGATGCCATCATTACTTCAGACGTTGGTCAGCATCAAATGTTTGGTGCGTTGTACTACAAGTACAAACGTCCACGTCAATGGATCAACTCTGGTGGTCTTGGCACCATGGGAGTTGGTTTACCTTATGCCATGGCTGCGAAGCTTGCTTTCCCAGATCAACAAGTTGTTTGTATTACGGGTGAAGCTTCAATTCAAATGTGTATTCAAGAGCTTTCAACTTGTAAGCAATACGGCATGAATGTGAAGATCTTATGCTTGAATAACCGTGCTTTAGGTATGGTTAAACAGTGGCAAGATATGAACTACGAAGGCCGTCATTCAAGCTCATATGTTGAATCATTGCCTGATTTTGGCAAGTTGATGGAAGCTTATGGCCATGTTGGTATTCAAATTGATCATGCTGATGAATTAGAGTCAAAGCTTGCTGAAGCAATGGCGATTAATGATAAATGTGTATTCATCAACGTTATGGTTGATCGCACAGAACATGTATATCCAATGTTGATCGCAGGTCAGTCCATGAAGGATATGTGGTTAGGTAAAGGGGAGCGTACATAATGAGACATATTATTTCTGTACTCGTTGAAAACGAAGCTGGTGCGCTTTCTCGTTTGGTGGGTTTATTCAGTCAACGTAACTACAACATTGAGACGTTGAATGTTGCCCCAACCGAAGATCCTACGTTATCACGTTTAACGTTAACCACTTATGGTGATGACCATAAAATTGAACAGATTACGAAGCAACTCAACAAACTTGTTGAAGTTGTAAAAGTAGTAGATTTATCAGAAGGTTCACACATTGAGCGTGAACTGATGTTGATTAAAGTAAAAGCGTTAGGTGCTTCACGTGCTGAAATTAAGCGTACAGCGGATATTTTCCGTGCGCAAATTGTAGACGTGACATCAACAACCTATACCATTCAAATAGCAGGGACAACTGAAAAATTAGATGGTTTTATTGATGCGCTTTCAGAAAACACCATTCTAGAAGTCGTTCGTTCAGGGGTATCTGGTATCGCCCGTGGCGAAAAAGTTTTAGCCATTTAATTTTTTAAAAAGTATTTTAGCGGAGAACACAAATGCAAATTTTTTACGACAAAGACTGTGACTTATCAATCATCCAAGGCAAGAAAGTAGCGATTATTGGTTACGGTTCTCAAGGTCATGCACATGCACTTAACCTTAAAGACTCAGGCGTAGACGTAACTGTAGGTTTACGTGCTGGTTCAGCTTCTTGGAAGAAAGCTGAAAATGCGGGTCTTAAAGTTGCTGAAGTTCCAGCAGCAGTTAAGCAAGCTGACCTCGTAATGATTTTGACTCCAGATGAATTCCAATCACAACTTTACCGTGACGTGATTGAGCCAAACATCAAAGAAGGCGCGACTTTAGCATTTGCTCATGGTTTCTCTGTTCTATATAACCAAGTTGTTCCACGTAAAGACTTAGACGTAATCATGGTTGCGCCTAAAGCTCCTGGTCACACAGTACGTTCAGAATTCCAACGTGGTTCAGGTGTTCCTGACTTAATCGCAATTCACCAAGATGCTTCTGGTAATGCGCGTAACGTTGCACTTTCTTACGCTTCTGGCGTAGGTGGTGGTCGTACAGGTATTATCGAAACTTCATTCCGTGAAGAAACTGAAACTGACTTATTCGGTGAGCAAGCAGTTCTTTGTGGTGGTGCAGTTGAACTTGTTAAAATGGGCTTCGAAACTTTAGTTGAAGCTGGTTATGCTCCTGAAATGGCTTACTTCGAGTGCTTACACGAACTTAAGTTAATCGTTGACTTGATGTTCGAAGGCGGTATCGCTGACATGAACTACTCAGTGTCTAACAACGCTGAATATGGTGAATACGTAACTGGCGTTGAAGTAATTAACGAACAATCTCGTGAAGCAATGCGTAATGCATTAAAACGTATTCAATCTGGTGAATACGCGAAGATGTTCATTCAAGAAGGTGCGTTGAACTACCCATCTATGACAGCTCGTCGTCGTCAAAATGCTGCACATGGTATTGAAGTAACTGGTAATAAGTTACGTGCGATGATGCCTTGGATTCAAGCAAACAAAATCGTAGATAAAGAGAAAAACTAAGTTTTTTCTTTAGCTTTAAAAGTGCGTTAGCGAAGTAAAACTTCGCTCTTGCACTCGGGCAGAGCGGTGCTCTGCTAGTCCTCGTTCATACCTTGGATTCAAGCGAACAAGATCGTAGATAAAGAGAAAAACTAAGTCTCTTTTCTAGTGTTTCTAAAAACCCTGCTTAATGCAGGGTTTTTTATTTTAATTCAGCTAAAAACCAAGCTTAAAAAATCATCATTAAGGTCAGCTGACCTAGACTCAAGAAATCCTATATTTTTCATATAATTGGATGCTTAATTTTTGTTTAGTTTATTGATTTCTAAAGTAAAAAATACTTGACCAAATGTTAGATAATGTTATTGTTTATAACTGACTAAAAAAGTCAAATTTACTAATATTTCTTTAACGTGTTTAATTGTATTTTGTGCAATGAATTGAACAAAATAAAAAAAAGTATTGAATAATCATGGAAGTCCAGTATGGGTCATGTTGATTACGATAGCACATTGATCGTCGGCTCTTTTATTGCGGCTGGCGTTATTTGCTATATTGTGATTTCCATGGAGCAGTTAATATTTAAGCAAGCTTATAGAAAAGTTGAGCCTCTTATTTTAATACTGAATGGTTTATTGCTCGGAGCAGCCATTAGTATTGTCCATATTGTTGGTATGAATGCTTACCACATATTTGAAACTTCAGCCTCGAATGTTCCATTAATTACACTTTCTTACGGTATTAGTGCCTTACTTTCGTGTATCTCAATTTGGCTGACTTCTCGCTATACCTTACCTTTAGTGAGACTGATTTTAAGTTCAGTCATTATGGGAATTGGTATTTCCGCTTCGTACTATGTGAGTATGTTGGGTTGGAGTATCGATCTTTATAAGAAAGATTACACCTCATTCTTAATTCTATTTTCTGTATTAATTGCCATGAGTGGCTCAGGCTTGGCTTTCTTGCTAGCCTATAAGTTAAAAGAAAGTGACCGTAATCGCGTAAGTTTAAAACTAGCTTTCGCAGTCATGATGACTTTAAGCATTATGGGAATGCACTATACGGCACTTATTGCGACAAATATTACCGATAAATTTGTAAGCCAATATCAGGCTGAACATGATTTGCTGCTGTTTACCATTATTTTAGTCACCTGCTTGGTTCTGGTCGCGAGTTTTATCGTTGCTGTACTGGAACAACGACTCAATCAGCGCAATTTAGAACTCCGAAAAGCCAATAAAGAACTCGCAAATCTCTCCATTCAAGATAATCTAACTAAGCTACCAAACAGACTATATTTAGTTGACTACGCCGAAGTTCTCCTTTCAGACCATCGTTATAAAGACCAAAAAATTGCTTTTCTTTATATAGATTTAGATCGTTTTAAATCGGTAAATGATGCGTTTGGTCATCATATTGGAGATCAACTCCTTATTCAGATGGCGAACCGTTTACATTGGCAACTTAGTGAAAAATGCAAGTTGCTAAGAATTGGTGGTGATGAGTTTTTATTAATAGCTGAAAATACCGATACTGATGGAGCTGTATATTTAGCTGAAAAAGTATTGCAGCTCATTCAAGAAAGTTATCAAATTTCCGGTAAAGAAATTAACATTTCAGCGAGTCTTGGTATCGCACTGTTTCCTGAACATGGGCAAAATGTTCAAGACTTACTTATGAATGCCGATGCAGCAATGCTGATGTCTAAAGAGCAAGGCCGCAACACTTATACCGTCTTTAGTTATTCTACTCATCAACAAGAAACAAGAAGTCAGTCAAAACTAATCAACGATTTATATAAAGCAGTCGACGAAAAGCAATTTGTTCTTTATTACCAGCCGAAGTTTAATACCAATCTTGAAATTTGTGGGGTAGAAGCGCTTATTCGCTGGAACCATCCAACGTTGGGTATGCTTACGCCACACATGTTTATTGGCGGTGCAGAAAAGACAGGTTTAATTATTCCAATGGGATATTGGGCGCTTGAACAAGCTTGCCAGCAAATTCAGGAATGGGAACGCAATAATACTCATTTTTATCCAGTTGCAGTCAATTTATCGGCCTTACAGTTTGAAAATAAAAAGCTCTTTAGTACCCTCGAAAGCCTGTTAAAAAAATACCAAATTAAGCCTCATCACCTTACTGTTGAAATTACTGAATCAACAGCAATGCGACATATCGACTTAAGCATTCGTGCTTGTGAGCGACTACGTGATATGGGTATTCGAGTGGCCATTGATGACTTTGGAACAGGGCATTCAAGCTTCTTATATTTAAAAGACTTACCAGTCGATGAGCTTAAAATTGACCGTGGTTTTATTGTCGATTTAAAACCGGGTTCAAAAGAAGAAGTCATTTTAGAAAGTATTATTCACTTGGCGAAAAAGTTAGGTTTAACCGTAACAGCCGAAGGGGTAGAAACTCAGCAGCAAGTTGAAATTTTAACGCGTTTAGGCTGTCAGCAGTTCCAAGGTTATTTGTTGGGTATGCCTGTAAATGTAGGGCAACTGATCCAGTCACAAGGCGCTCATTTTGTTTAGGTGTTTTAGACGGAAGTAAAATTTATATTTATAGAATATCTAAAAATACATTTTAGATTAATTAAAAAATTAAATAAATTTAATAGCTTAAGCGATTTTTTATGGTTGACAGTTTTAATATCTCGGTCTATCTTTTTCACGTTTGAGCTATACAGCTAATTCATTAATCAAGTCTTGTTAAAGTTCAGCAGAGGCACATACTTTTAAAGTAATGGTCTACTTTATTGATGGTTGAATGAAAGAGGGACATCTTTGGGTGTACTGGTAATGTCTTTCACCAGTCTGTCAACCCGCTTTCGTTCTGCCGCCATCATTTGTAGGTTGAGCTATATAACTGATTTGTTGATTAAGTCTTCTTAAAGTTTAGTAGAGGCACATACTTTTAAAGTAATGGTCTACTTTATTGATGGCTGAATGAAAGAGGGACACCTTTAGGTGTGCTAGAGTCGTACTAGTCTGTTAACCCTCTTTCATTCTGCCGCCTAAAATACTTTATAAATATAGCGATTAAAAACAATATGGTTTTTATATTTATATAATATCTAAAATAATAATTTAGTTAATCTAATGAAAAACAATAAGAAATTTAAAATCTTGGCATAAATTCCACATTGACACTTCTAAACTCTCAGATTATCCTTTGCCTGCTGGCCTACATTGCCAGCCGGTTGTCGCAGACCGTTTCACACCGCATCAGAGCTATTTCATCTGAGGAATAGTTTTGTGTGTACACTCGTCCCCTCTCGTAGCGGTAGGACGGGAGAGGGACACCTTCGGGTGTGCTAGTTGTGTGACTAGTCTGCGAACCCTCTTTCGTTCTGCCACCATAATTCTAAATTCATGCTTTGGCAGAACTCCAAATATAAGGAGTTGGCTATGCATACTTTTTTTATACCACCAGATTAGTCTTTAACAGGGTTTGATTACTTTTGAGTTTTCAGACTTTAGTTCGTCACGACTAAAAAATCATATGAACAATAAAACTTGAGATGCGTTAGGGCCATCTTTGGGGCCTTTGCATGCTTTTTTGCCTAAAGCAAAAGTTGCAGCCGTTTTCTCTCATTTAGACACAACAACAAATTAATTTATAACGGTATATATATGCCATATTCAGATCTCTCATTTCGCGCGTTAAGTGCGCTGCATAAGTCTCGCTATCTTTTTAGTCAACATGGTTTTCACAACGTCGGTGTCGATCGACTTGCGAGAGAGGCAGAGGTCCCGAAAGCCTCATTTTATAACTATTTCCACTCTAAACAGCGGTTGGTTGAAATGTGCCTAAACTTTCAAAAAGATGCCTTAAAAGAGCAAGTACACTCAATCATTTACATACAAAAAGATTTAGCATTACGTGAAAAGCTCAAGAAGATTTTCTTTTTACATACCAATTTAAATGGCAACTATTACTTATTATTTAGAGCTATTTTTGAAATTGAAAAAATCTACCCAACAGCTTATCAAGTGGTGGTGCAGTATAGATATTGGCTCATTAAGGAAATCTGTAATTTGCTTTTAACCCTAAAGAAAGAAGCCACCCAACAAGATGCTTATATGTTTTTGTTTGTAATGGATGGGGCGATTATGCAATTACTCGATGCAAACAGGGGAGATACGCGAGATATGTTACTGGTGTATATTTTAAAGAGTATTTTTATGTGTGATTAATTAATTTAAATAAATAAGCTTACCTAACACTATATTTTTATTGAGGAATATTTAAAGGATTAAAGTTATATAAAGTTAAGGCCGTTATGTAGCGAGTACATATCGGCCTAATTTATATTGATTAAGAGAAGAAGCAAGTCTGCTTATATAAATAAACTAAATTATTAAGTTTATTTAAGCAGCTGCACATCTCAGAGTTGTTTCGAGTTCAATTAGTTTGTTTATATAAGACCATGTTTCTTCAGGGTTAATTTCTGGCTTATTAATGGTGGCATCAATAATAAGTCCATCTATAATATTAAGAAAAAGGCTACTTAGAACTTTTGGATCTTCAATTTCTAAATCTGAAAATATTTCAAAAACTACATGGTAAATCCAGTTTCGGTATTTATTAACTTGAACTTTAACAGATGGATACATTTGTAGTACTTCAATGGTCGCTTTTTTAAATAAGCATCCATTAAAATCTTCAGTATTAATCCAGTCTATATACCAATTAAAAACACTTTTAAGTTTATTTAATGGGTTGTTTACACTGTTAACTTTGTCTAATAAAGACGCCTGAACCTCTAAAATCCGTCGTTGAAGACATTCTTCAATTAAAATCTCTTTAGAAGAGAAGTACTTATAGAACGTCATTTTTGCAACATTGGATTCAGCAATAATTTTGTCAATACCAATAGAGGTATAACTTTTTTGATTAAAAAGGGTCATTGCTGTTGTTATAATCGTTTCTCTTTTTGACATTGGTTGCCCCGTCATAGATATTTTTTGATTAACTTTGCTATTGTAAAGTATGAAAGCTTAAATAAAACTTATTTTATGATATTTAAAAAATCATATTTATTCAATAGTTTGGTTTATTTTAAAAATTGTGAATTTTTATATTTTATTGGCAATAGTTTACTTTTTTAAATAATATTAATTAATCCATTGATTTGTTGAGATAATGAACATAATATCGGATCGTTAAGTATGGGTATACGGAATTTATCCTTTTAGCAAATGAGTGCAAAATGGAAATAGAGGGATGACCCACAGCTTAACTATAAGAAAAACTTTTTATTGAGAATGATTATGTCAAAAAAATTTGAAGACTTTGATAATCCAAGACAAAAAGCATTACAAGGTATGAAAAACAGTATTTCTGCCCAACAGTGGGAAGAAAACTTACAATTTCTCAAACAGTTAAGGAATAGAATTGCACATTTACCAGTAAGTCATCATCCAGCCATTGAAATATTAAATAACGGTTATCTTGATAAACAAACCCTGACACGTATTCATTTAGAATATCGTCATGCCATCGTACAAATTTTTACTGATGCTTTATTACAGGCACAGTTTCTCACGAAGCAGTTGGAACCAAAGCTTCACTCTGGCGCTAAAATGTTTCCTAGGGTGTTATTAAGCTTAAATATATTGGATGAATTCGGTTTTAGACCGGGTTTAGGTAAAGATAATTATTATTTAGGGAACCCTGAATATGCACATTATCCTTTATATGAAGATTTATTAAATGATTATGGTTTGACTGAGGCAGACCGCCGTAATTATAAACCTTCTAAAATTTCAGATCAGGTAAGAACATTCTTAGAAGATTCTTATGATAGCTATATGAAAGTTGTGGCTTTATTGGCCGTAGCAGAAGAAGAAGTCATTCTTTTTAGCCCGCCATTAAGACAAGCAACCAAGTTTGTAAATATTGATGTTGAGGGTGGGGGTTATTATCACGTACATGGTGTTTCAACAGATGAAACGGCTGAAGCTGCTGATGATGACCATCAAGATGACTTGTGGTTTGCATTAGCACAAGCGATTACTCCAAGTGACTATGAAAGTTTAACCAAACTATGTCTTGATTATTGTGCATTGTGGACTGAATTTTGGGATGCCCAAATTGCCGATGTTCAATTTATTGAAGAAAAGAAATTGGCATAAGCTTCTAAGTTTATTCATAAAAAGCCTGTTTATATTGAACAGGCTTTTTTAATGGTGAATGCCATGAGTTCTTTAGGGCTTCACGAAAAATATTCCTGACATGAAAACACGGGCAGACAACTCAACAATCTCTAAACAGTACCTATAAATCTGCTACAATTACGCCAATTTTTATTTTGATCGACTTTAGATCTTTGGCACTGCAATCTCCGCAGTAGGTGTATTTCATGAGTTTTAAAGATGAGTTAGCGGCACAGGTCGCTCAACGACGCACATTTGCTATTATTTCCCACCCCGATGCCGGTAAAACCACCATGACAGAAAAACTGTTGTTATGGGGTAAAGCGATTCAGGTTGCAGGGATGGTAAAAAGCCGTAAATCTGACCGTGCAGCTACATCTGACTGGATGGAAATGGAAAAAGAACGTGGTATTTCGATCACCACGTCTGTTATGCAGTTCCCATATAAAGGTCACACGATTAACTTACTCGATACACCGGGGCACGAAGACTTCTCGGAAGATACTTATCGTACGCTTACCGCGGTTGACTCTGCACTCATGGTAATTGACGGTGCAAAAGGTGTCGAAGAGCGTACCATCAAATTGATGGAAGTGTGTCGTATGCGTGACACACCAATTATTTCTTTCGTCAACAAAATGGACCGCGAAATTCGTGAGCCACTTGAGTTGTTAGACGAAATCGAAAACGTTTTAAACATTCGTTGTGTACCAATTACATGGCCACTTGGTATGGGTCGTGACTTTGCTGGTGTATACAATATTCTTGAAAATAAATTGTATGTGTACAAAGCAGGTTTTGGTTCAACGATTACAGATATTGAAGTGCGTGATGGTTATGATCATGCCGATATTCGTGAAAAAGTAGGTGAGTTAGCTTGGGCTTCATTTGAAGAGTCGCTTGAGCTTGTACAAATGGCAAATGAGCCATTAGACCGCGAGCTTTTCTTACAAGGTAAACAAACACCTGTTCTATTTGGTACAGCATTAGGTAACTTTGGTGTTGACCACGTTCTAGATGCATTTATGCACTGGGCACCTGAACCTAAAGCTCACCCAACGCAAGAGCGTGTGGTTGAAGCGAAAGAAGAAGGTTTCTCTGGTTTTGTATTTAAAATCCAAGCCAACATGGACCCTAAACACCGTGACCGTATTGCGTTCATGCGTATTTGTTCAGGTAAATACGAGAAAGGCCTGAAAATGAACCACGTGCGTATTGGTAAAGAAGTCCGCATTAGTGATGCATTGACTTTCTTGGCTGGTGAGCGTGAGCATTTAGAAGAAGCATGGCCGGGTGATATTATTGGTTTACATAACCACGGCACAATTCAGATTGGTGATACTTTCACTAGTGGCGAAAACTTGCACTTCACCGGTATTCCACACTTCGCGCCAGAAATGTTCCGCCGTGTACGTTTGAAAGATCCATTAAAGTCAAAACAGTTGCAAAAAGGTTTGAAAGAGTTGTCTGAAGAAGGTGCAACTCAGGTGTTTATGCCGCAAATTAGCAATGATTTGATTGTGGGTGCAGTTGGTGTGCTTCAGTTCGACGTCGTTGCTTACCGCTTGAAAGAAGAATATAAAGTTGACTGTGTTTACGAGCCAGTAAGTGTAAATACTGTGCGTTGGATTCATTGTGATGATGACAAGATTCTTAATGAGTTCAAGAAAAAAGCACACGACCAGCTTTCAATTGATGGTGGCGGTCACTTAACGTATCTTGCTCCAAGCCGAGTGAATTTGCAGATTATGCAAGAGCGTTGGCCTGACATTCAGTTCCGTAACACTCGTGAACACTAATCATGTAAACATAACAAACAGCTTCGAATAGAAGCTGTTTTGTTTTGAAAAATAAGAAAGGATGATGAAATGAATTTGAGTAAAAAAGCAATTATTGCACTTGTAGTTGCAGCCATAGCATTAATTTCTGCTATTTCTGCATTTGTCTGGAAGGGTACTCAGTCCTCATCATCCTCTCAAAAAAATGTAGCTTCTGCTAAAGATCACTCTGCTGAGAAAGCAGAGGTACTACCTTATTTAAATTTGACCGAAACCAAGGCAAATTATGCAGTGCCTTTTTGTGAAAAGAAAAACTGTATTGATGTCGATATTCAAACGATAAAAACTCAAGATACTTGGTTAAATAGCTGGATTGAAAAAAATCAGGCGAAAGTCATTCAGACTCAAATTGATTTGAAAAAAGATTTGAGCTTGCAACAAGCAGTAGATGCTTACGTCAAAAAGTCTGATGAATGGCAAGATAAATATTCTAAAAACCGTGCCTATGAGTTACACATTCATACGCGCATTGCTTCGCAGCGTAATCAGTATGTTTTATTGCAATTAGGTTTGGATAGTAAACAGGAAGAAGTCACGATAAAAGATCGTTATTATTTTTTTGTGGCTGACCGTAAATTGCATAAAAGTTTAACTTTGCTTGATGTACTTCAAAAAGACCAACAAACCACTGTGCATCAAATCGTGCAAACTGCTTATCAAGACTGGCTCAAAAAGCAAAGCGCTGACGTCAAAAAAGACGCTCCAAAAACCTTATATTGGGGACAAGCAGACTGGTTCTTTGATGGTGAAGGTGTAGGTTTGCATTATCAGGCAAATCAGATTACCAAAGATGCTCCTCAGCTCGATATTTATTTAACGACAGAGCAAACTAAAAAAATATTACAACCTGAGGTTTATGAACAAATGTTCTAAGTTGGTAGCAGAATTTGCAACCTACTTATAGATGCGCTAACTTCATATCAGTTATGCATAATCTTCTCAGAATAAAGGCAAAATATGATGTTAACTTCTAAGGCCTCGTTCCGTTTAACGCTACTTGCTTCTGCGTTATTTTTAGTGGCATGTCAGCCCAAAAGTGATCCTAAAGAATCGGAAGATCAGCAAAAACCCGCAGTGGTTGAGCAAAAGCCTGTAGAGCTGACTTTAAAAGGGGAAACGGTTCCTAGTAAGGTGATTTTGCCAGACTGTAGTGGTAAAACTTGCCCAGACTTTAGAGTAGAGCGCCTGCAAAGTAACTATCCTTTCATTGATAAGATTATTGACCAACAAGTTTTAAAAGCACTTGGTCAGATTCTTGAAATTGCGAAGCCAGATCAAAAAGCAGAAAAAACTGATAAAAATACAGAGGCCTCGGCAGTTGCTGCTGCTAACCAACAAGATAGTTTTGATGTTGAAGTTCAGCGCTATGCAAATTCATTTGTTGGCTTAGACAATGAATTAAAAGCGCTAAGTAATAATCATCAAATTAACCTTTTAGTGAAACCTAAAATTATACAGTCACAAGGTAAAGTGGTAACCGTTGTCGTTAATAGCAGTAGCTATTTAGGTGGTGCACATGGTTCGGCAGCACAGCAATATTATAATTTTGATTTAAAAGAACAAAAGCACATCAAACTTGAAGACTTATTACGCCCGCAGAAAAAAGCGGCTTTAGAAAAGTTAGCACATGAAGTATTTAAAGCTTGGGTGACTGACTCAAAGCTTGCCAATAGTGTGAGTGAATATGAACAAGCTTGGCCATTTAAACTTACAGAGAACTTCTTGTTAGGTGATCAGGGTTTGATTCTTCAATATGGTGAGTACGAAATTGGGCCTTACGTCGTTGGGTTGCCTCGTTTAGTTATTCCATATGACCAATTGCAAGATGTGTTGAAAGAAGAATATTTGCCACAGCCTAAAGCCAAACCAGCTTCGGCTCCCGTTGCAAAAAGTGCTAACTAATGCATTTGTTTGATACCCATACCCATTTTGATGTTGCCGATTTTGATGAAGATCGGCAACAGTTAGCCCATGAGGCTAAGAAAGTGGGTGTAGATGCTTTGGTGTTAATTGGCTTTTTGCAGTCACGCTTTGATGAATTATTGCAAACCCATCACCAGCTTAAGCAGTGGGATAATGTACCGACTTCTTATTTAGCACCGGGGTTGCATCCATTTTATATTGAGCAGCATAGGTCAGAGCATCTTTCTCATCTTGAACAAATTTTGCGGCAAGAAGAGTGTGTAGCCGTAGGTGAAATTGGTTTAGATACTTTATTAAAAGAGCATAAGCACCCTGATATCTATGCGAAGCAAAAACAATATTTTGCCGATCAGTTAGAGCTGGCAACCCAATATCAAAAACCAGTACTTCTCCATATTAGAAAAGCACATGGCGATGTACTCGCAATATTAAAAGCTCAGAAATTTAAACTGGGTGGAATTGCTCATGCTTTTAGTGGTGGCATAGAAGAAGCGAAAGGCTTAATTAAACTTGGGTTTAAAATTGGTGTGACTGGGCAAATTACTAATCCGAATGCAAAAAAACTTCATACGGTTGTGCAGGCCATAGGTGCCGAGCACTTGGTGATAGAAACAGATTGCCCAGATATGACACCGCTTTGCTGTCAAACCTCTGCTGAGCAGCGTACTCGCAATACTCCTGTAAACTTACCGTTTGTACTCAAAAGTTTGGCCGAAAATTTAAATATGGCTGAGTCAGATTTAGCCGAAAAACTGTGGAAAAACTCTCTATCTGCTTTGAAATTATCGTAATAAAAATCAAAGATTAAAAATATTAACTAAAACAAAACACAGCGATTAGAAAAGAAGCTTAAAGTAAGAAAACAACATGTAAAAACGTGAAAAATAACATTGCCAGACATGGGAGGATAACCCAATGGCTAAGTATAGCAATATCAATAGTTTTAATGCTCTACAGACGCTAACAGTAGGTTCCAGCAATTATCAGATTTTTAGCTTAAGCCAAGCCGAGAAAAAGCTAGGTGACATTGCCAAACTGCCGAAATCATTAAAAGTACTGTTGGAAAACTTATTACGGTTTGAAGATCAGCATAGCGTTAAAACAGAACACATTCATGCTTTAGCAGAGTGGTTAAAAACCCGTAGTTCAGATCAAGAAATTCAGTACCGACCTGCACGGGTTTTAATGCAGGATTTTACTGGTGTTCCGGCTGTGGTTGACTTGGCTGCCATGCGTGCAGCAATGGCACAAGCGGGTGGTGATCCTGAAAAAATTAATCCGTTATCACCTGTAGACTTAGTCATTGACCACTCTGTGATGGTTGACCATTTTGCCGATGATCAGGCTTTTGAAGAAAACGTTCAAATTGAAATGCAACGTAATGGTGAGCGATATCAATTTTTGCGTTGGGGACAATCTGCATTTAATAACTTTAGTGTCGTGCCTCCGGGTACAGGTATTTGTCATCAGGTCAATTTAGAATATTTAGCTCAAGCAGTATGGCTCGGTGAAGATAACGGCCAAACTTTTGCTTTCCCTGACACCTTGGTCGGTACAGACTCGCATACCACGATGATTAATGGTTTAGGTGTATTGGGTTGGGGCGTTGGTGGTATTGAAGCAGAAGCTGCCATGCTCGGCCAACCTATTTCTATGCTTATTCCTGAGGTTATTGGATTTAAACTCACAGGTAAATTACAAGAAGGGATTACAGCGACCGACTTGGTGCTCACTATTACTCAAATGCTTCGCCAAAAAGGTGTGGTGGGTAAATTTGTAGAATTTTATGGAGACGGTTTAGCCGACTTACCACTTGCTGACCGCGCAACTATTGCCAATATGGCACCTGAATATGGTGCGACTTGTGGTTTCTTCCCAATCGATGAAGTGACTTTGGGGTATTTGAAATTAACTGGTCGTCAAAGTGACCGTATTGAATTGGTTGAAGCGTACAGCAAAGCTCAAGGCTTATGGCGTAATGCTGGCGATGAACCAGTTTTCACCGATACGTTAAGTTTAGATATGAGTACGGTTCAGGCAAGTCTAGCTGGTCCAAAACGCCCACAAGACCGTGTACTGTTGTCAGAAGTGCCTAAAACGTTTAATGCCTTAATGGAGTTAAATCTAAAGCCTGTAAAAGAAGCTAAAGAGCGTTTGGAAAATGAAGGCGGCGGTGGTACGGCTGTACAAGCGACCAAATCCAATATTCAGCATGAAAGCCCATCCTGTGTAATTGATGGAGAAAAGTATCCTTTAAATCATGGCGATGTCGTCATTTCAGCAATTACTTCATGTACCAATACTTCTAATCCAAGTGTCATGCTGGCAGCAGGTCTACTTGCTAAAAAAGCCATTGAAAAAGGCTTGCAGCGTAAACCATGGGTAAAAAGTTCACTTGCACCTGGCTCTAAAGTCGTGACGGACTATTTGTTGGCTGCTGGGCTCACGCCGTATTTAGATGAGTTGGGCTATAACTTGGTAGGATATGGTTGTACAACCTGTATTGGTAACTCAGGTCCACTACCCGAACCAGTTGAAGAAGCAATTCAATGCCATGATTTGAATGTTGCATCAGTACTTTCGGGTAACCGTAACTTTGAAGGGCGTGTACACCCATTAGTTAAAACAAACTGGCTTGCTTCGCCACCTTTGGTAGTTGCTTACGGTTTAGTTGGGAATATTCGTACTGACTTAACGACGCAACCCATCGGGGAAGGTAAAGATGGACAACCTGTTTACTTAAAAGATATCTGGCCAAGTCAGGCAGAAATTGATGAAGTGCTGCAAAAAGTAAATACCGACATGTTCCACAAAGAATATGCTGCAGTATTTGATGGTGATGAAAGTTGGCAAGCGATTCAGATTCCAAAGAGTAAAACTTACGAATGGGCTGATGACTCGACTTATATTCGCCATCCGCCGTTCTTTGAAGGAATTGGTGAACCGCCAAAACCAATTAAGAATATTGAACAGGCACGTATTTTGGCAGTGCTTGGTGACTCGGTAACGACCGACCATATTTCGCCAGCAGGTAATATCAAAAAAGACAGTCCGGCAGGCCGATATTTACAAGAGCAAGGTGTTGAGCCAAAAGACTTCAACTCTTATGGTTCGCGACGTGGTAATCATGAAGTCATGATGCGAGGTACCTTTGCCAACATTCGTATTAAAAACGAAATGCTCGGCGGTGAAGAAGGCGGTAATACTATTCATGTGCCAAGTGGTGAGAAGCTTGCCATTTATGATGCAGCAATGCGTTATCAACAAGAGCATACGCCGCTTGTGATTATTGCTGGTAAAGAATACGGAACAGGTTCTTCACGTGACTGGGCTGCCAAAGGAACGAACTTGTTAGGTGTAAAAGCCGTGATTGCCGAAAGCTTCGAGCGTATTCACCGTTCAAACTTGGTGGGTATGGGGGTGTTGCCACTCCAGTTTGTTGATGGACAAACCAGACAGTCCCTCAATTTAACTGGTCATGAGGTCATCTCGATTCGTGGGTTATCGGATGGTATTCAGCCCCATGAAATTCTAGAAGTTGATGTGAAAGGGCCAAATGGAGTAGCCAGCCATTTTAATGTGTTATGTCGAATTGATACGTTAAATGAGGTTGAGTACTTTAAGGCTGGTGGTATTTTGCATTATGTACTGCGGAATTTGATTGCTGGTTAATGTTGTCTTGAGATTAATACCAATCAATATTTTTATTGGTTGGTATTGGAAGAATTATCACGACGGGGTCCTCCCGTAAAAAATTCTAATAGCAGTAGCTCATAACCCTACTTTTGTTTCGGCAAAAGTAGGCAAAACCATTGCCATTCACAGAACCTGTTCAATATTAATTAGTATCTTACGTTTTGCAAAAACAGTATCTTGTCGATGCTCGACAGGCTGTGAATGGCTTTGGCACCAATCAGATAGCTGGCTAGTGCCAAGTAGCAATTTGGTTTTGAAAAGCAGTAAAATACTCCCCGTGTTTTATATCCCCTCAAAGAGCAGCAATGACCGATCTCCAACAAGATGAATATGACCGCCGTTTTGCAGGTGTAGCCAAAATTTATGGTGATTCATCGTTCCAGCACTATGAAAAAAGTCATGTAATGGTGATTGGTATTGGTGGGGTCGGCAGTTGGGCGGTAGAAGCTTTAGCACGTACAGGTATTGGCGAGATCACGCTGGTAGATATGGACGTGGTTGCAGCATCAAATGTAAACCGTCAGCTACCTGCAATGACATCAACTCTGGGCTGTGAAAAAGTTGAAATTATGGCGGAGCGTTGTCGCCAAATTAACCCGCGTATTAAAGTTAATATTATTGATGATTTCTTAACACCTGAAAATGTCACAGAGCTTTTAAACCCTGTACCAGATATTGTGTTGGACTGCATCGATGACGTTAAAGCAAAACTCGCTTTAATGCTGCATTGTCGTTTTAACAAAATACCTTTGATTGTGTCGGGCGGAGCGGGTGGTAAGCTTGATCCACTTAAAATTCGTGTGGCTGATTTATCAAAAACAGAACAAGACCCAATGTTAGCGAAGCTACGTAGTCAACTTCGTGCTCGCGGCATCTGTAAAAAGCCAAAAGAGAAATTTGGTATTACCTGCATTTATTCTATCGACAACCCATTTTCTAGTGCAGACGTCTGCCCATCAGCTGGCCTTCGCTGTGGTGGTTATGGTTCCGCAGTAGTGGTGACTTCAAGTTTTGCCATGATTGCTGTGGCTGAAGTTTTGAAAAAGCTCGATTTAAAGAAAGCCTAATTTAAATATTGAAAAGGCATGCGCTTATGCGAGTGCATGCCTTTTATTTTTGAGAGAAACTATTTAATCATATAGCTCTATAGTGTCGTGTTTGGGCTGTGTTGGAAGCTGCTGATCGTAAAATTTAAAACACCATAAAAGTAGAACAACGACAGTAAAGATGGTGAAACCTTTAAAATACTTCATGAATAATTCAATCAAGTGAGTGGTCTTGATAAAATTCTAGCGAAGGCAATCTATCTAATCTAATATAGAAAATAGACCTAATAATCTAATTTTGAGATGGTAATGCTCACATTAAAACAATTCCAATATTTTATAAAAATTGTAGAAGAAGGGAGTTTTACTGCTGCTTCAGAAAAGCTCTTTATTGCTCAGTCTGCTTTAAGTCGACAAATGAAGCTATTAGAAGAAGAAATTGATTTTCAGTTATTTGATCGCACTGATAAGAAAGTAAAGCTTACAACGGCAGGAGAGGTCTTCTATAAAAAAATAAAAAATAATATGCACTATTTAAATGAAATTATTGGAGTTTCTAAGAATATTGCTGAAGGAAAAAATCGCCAGATTAAAATTGCTCACTCGAGCAGTATTATTATGGATGAGAGAAAGATTCATATATTAAAAGAAATTAGCTTAGCCAATCATATAAATTTTGAGATAAATACTTTGTCGTCTGAGCATCAAATTCTAGCTTTAATGAATGGTGAAATTGATATTGGTTTTATTCGGCCGCCCGTTCGGCACACCTTAGAAGACATGAATGTTCTTAAATTATATGAAGAGCCTTTAATGGTAGCTGTCCATATTGATCATTCCAAGTTTACTAAAGAAGAAAAGGTTTATTTAAAAGAATTAAAAGATGAGCATTTTGTAGCTACACCTTATGCGGAAAGAGGGGGCTTAAGTTATTTGGTGGCAAATCTGTGTCTAGCTGCAGGATTTACTCCGCAAAAAGCCCCAATTCAGTCTCGTAAGGTTTCGCAGCTACAATTGGTTTCTGCAAATTTGGGAATTAGTATTGTTCCCCAAGAGTTTGAGAAAATATTGCCCCATCAGGTCAAGCTACTACCTTTGGCAGATTATTTGTCACTTTCAGAAGTTCAGTTGGTCTATAGAAAAGATCATGATGAAATGATTCAACGCTGTGCCGAGCAAATTCATCAAATGTTTTATCTTAAAAATGAATTAGCCTAATCTGTAGTAAGTATAAGTAACGCTATCATCTTTATAGACGTCATAACTGCTTTGTTTAAAGTCAGAAACCCATTCACTGCCTGTGTAACCAGCAATATGTCCATAAACGTGATTGCGGGTTCTATGAATGATGTAAATGTCGCCTTCTTGTGGCTCATCAAAAGCTGGATCAATTTCTTTATAGCCAATCTTTTTCAGGGTATCACCCCAATCAGATGCTGCAATTGGATGGTTTTCAACATCGGCACCAGCAGACTCAAGTGCAAGACGAATGCTACGTGCACAACGAGCTTTACTGCGTCTAGAGGTAACACTTTCTAATTTTGCTACGAATTTTTCTACATCTATGGCTGGAGGGGTGTTGCTTTCAGTGCGGTGATTATTGGGTTTCATGGTGAAGGGATAAGGAAGGCTTGGTGTGCTGTGTGATACAACAATCGCTGCCTGATTTGAATCCTGATACATATAGTTATCAGCTACTTGTCCGTCATAAATAATCATCGTGAAATCTCTACCCGTACTACCTATATCCGTATTTAGAAAATCACCACCTACCTGTGGCGTTCAGAGATACTAATTGCCCAAACTTAAAAGTTTTGTTTATGTTATGTAATAACGTATCTTTTTTCCAGTTTTTATTTCTGACTGAGAAAAAAAGCCTAGTTAAAAGGGTGGCTGAAATCAGTGAAATTTAATTACTTGATATTATTCATTTTAAATAATTAATCAGAGTTTAAATTTGAATATTTTGAGCCGACATTTGCGAATATACTCAAAATCTAAGTCTCTGATTTAAAATGCCACATTTTCTTACAATTTAAGGGCGCTGAGCGCGCTTAAACCTGATGCTCTTTTACATATTCTTCAGTACGAATGATGGCAGCTTGCATGTTTCGAATTGCATTCTCTACATCAGCTAAAGTTTTCGCATTTCCACCGCTCAATGCCTGACGCCATTTACGTGCACCCGGTAAGTTTTGAAATAAACCTAAAATATGACGGGTAATGATAGAGAGTGGTGCACCCTCAGCCATACGTTGCTCAATATAAGGCAGCATTTGTTCCATAATATCGAAACGGTCTGGTGCTTCTAAGTTCCAGAGTTGGCCGAGCTCAGCAAGTAGGTAAGGGTTGTGATAGGCTTCACGGCCAATCATCACGCCGTCAACATGCTGTAAATGAACTTGAGTTTCAGCAAAAGTTTTAATCCCACCATTAATTTCAATAGTTAGATGTGGACGTTCTTGCTTTAAACGGTAAACATCTTCATAGCGTAGAGGTGGTACTTCGCGGTTTTCTTTCGGAGACAAACCTTTCAATATTGCAATACGGGCATGGACGACAAAGTGTGTGCAGCCCGTTGCCGCAACAGTATCTACAAAGTGCAGCATTTCTTCATAAGACTGTATGTCATCAATACCGATACGATGCTTTACCGTTACAGGAATATTCACCGCTTTTTGCATGCTATGAATACATTCAGCGACCAAGTCTGGTTCTGCCATTAAGCATGCACCGATTTTATTATTCTGTACACGGTCACTTGGGCAACCTACATTCAGGTTGACTTCGTCATAGCCCCAGTCTTCAGCCATTTTTGTACAAGTGGCAAGTTCTTGTGGGTTTGAACCACCGAGTTGCAGTACGATCGGGTGTTCTTGAGCGTTATAGTCCAAGTGGCGTTTTGCATCGCCAAATAAAATCGCGCCTGTCGTTACCATTTCGGTATACAGCACAACGTTTGGGTTAAACAACCTTGCAAAGAATCGGTAATCCTTTGTAGTCCAGTCCATCATTGGGGCAACTGAAATACGAGGTTGTAACGATTGAAGTGATTGCATAATCAATAGACCCAAAAGTCGCTAAATTAAAGAAAGGGCAGCATTATACGGGGTTTAGCCTTGAATCGACAGAGGCTTTTAGCCGTATAATTTATAACCGACCTTGAGTTGGGGATAGAAAGATGATTTTTAACAAGTTAGGTTATGACTGAGTCAGCTGCTTTTTTTGTAAGAAAGCATCAAATTAGCTAATAGTTAATCGAAAGCCAAACTTATAGTATTAGTATGTAAGTTCAAAGAATAGAACTTATTTCTAAAAATAGATTTTATATAAATAATCAATCGTTTATCTAAATATATACTCATTAGGATAATTTATATATTCAAAACTGAATCATAGGCTTATAAAACAGTATTTAGACATTACTAGATGGGATAGGGTGTATTCATATTTTAGTAATTAATTTCTCTAAACTTTAATTAAAAATCTAAAAAAATCCAAAGTTTTGATAAATGTACGCAGCATAAATTTAAGTAATTGTGTAATATAAAGACCTTTATGTCTATTTTCTAATTTAAATTTAAGAATTATATGGTTGAGATCGAGTTGCAGCATGGGGTTGTTGGGGTAAAAGATTGATTCAATTAATACAAATTTTAATGATTCATTTGGCTTATTGGATTAATAGAATTGAGTTAAACCAGACGAAATTATTTTATTCAATATAAATAAGGCTACTTATCTGCCATATAAATATGCTTGGAAGCGCACCACATTGTGCTAGGTCATGCAAATTATTGAGTAGGTTAAAAAGATTCAGCTAAAAATATAAATTAAGACACGGGGAAATTCATGCAACAACTCATTACAGGTGCAAATCTCACTTTGAGCTGCCCGCAATTTGTTTTGAAAGTTAAAACAATATTACCTTCTGATATTGGTTTGGATGTGACTGCATATCTATTAAATTCTCAAGGGAAAGTTCGTGGTGATGCAGATATGATCTTTTATGGTCAAAAGCAAACACTAAACAGGAGTATAGAATTAATTGAAACTACAAATGACAGGTCTTATGTAGGCCAATTTAATATTAATACACAACTATTAGATCTTGATATTAATAAGTTTGCTGTATGTGCTACGGTCGATAGTCAAGGTGCACTTAATACAATTCAAGATATTGAAATTGAATTATGGGAAAAGGGGCAGCTCACTGCTACAGCGATTGTAAAAAGCGCTGAAAAAAAAGAAAAAGCACTCATTTTAGGCGAAGTTTATCGTTATAAAGATCAATGGAAATTCCGTTTTGTGAATCAAGGATTTAATGGTGGTCTAAAACCATTATCTGAATATTTTGGGGTTGAAATTAGCGATCAACCTATTAGTCCTGTTTTAGACACTCTGCCTAAAACTCCATCAGTCTCTCAACCCAAAATTAATTTAAATAAAATTACGCTAGATAAGCGTAATAGCCAGATTAGTTTACAAAAACAAGATCAAGACTTTGGTGAAATTAAAATTAATCTCAATTGGAATCAACGTCCTCAGCAGACTCAATCGGGTGGATTCTTTAAAAAGTTACTTAATCAAAATCAGGGAATTGACTTAGATTTAGGCTGTTTATTTGAGATGAAAAATGGACATAAATCAGTTATTCAAGCCTTGGGTAGTCAATTTGGTGATTTTGATAGTTTTCCATTTATTAAATTATCTGCTGATGACCGTACTGGCGCATTAAAAGAAGGTGAGTGGCTCAGGATTAATGGTAAACAGTGGCAACAGATTCATCGCGTAGTGTTATTTGCTTTTATTTATGAAGGTGTGCCGAATTGGGCAAAAACAGATGCTGTCGTGACAATTTATGTACCTGATCAGCCTCCTATAGAAGTTCGCTTGTCAGAAGGGCAACCTTTAGGTATGTGTGGGATTGTTGAGTTAGTAAATAAAGGCGGAAGTATTCAAGTTCAGCATCATGTACGTTACGTGCGTGGACATCGAGAATTAGACCAAGCATTTGGTTTTGGAATGCGTTGGGTTGCTGGTAGTAAATAAAATTTATCTATTTGTAAGTTTTTAAACTATTGAATTTAAAGTATTCAAACGAGGAGAAAAAATAAAATGGCAATTAGTTTAAATAAAGGTGGAAATTTATCCCTAAGTAAAACAGATCCTAATTTAGTTAGAGTTTTAATTGGATTAGGTTGGGATGAACGTGCAACTGATGGTGCTGCGTTTGATTTAGATGCGAGTGCATTTTTACTCACAGCTGGTGGTAAGGTTCGTGGTGACCATGATTTTATTTTCTATAATCAGCTTAAATCACAAGATGGTGCAGTAGAACATACAGGTGATAATCGTTCTGGACAGGGCGATGGTGATGATGAAACCTTACTGGTAAATCTTTCAAAAGTTGCACCTGAAGTTGAAAAAATAGCAATTACCGTAACGATTCATGATGCGAAAGCAAGAGGTCAAAATTTTGGTCAGATCGCAAATGCATTCATACGAGTAGTAAATCAGGATACAAATGTAGAAGTTGTTCGTTTCGACTTGGCTGAAGATTATTCAACAGAAACCGCAATGGTATTTGGAGAAGTCTATCGTCATAACGGGGAGTGGAAATTTAAAGCGGTCGGTCAAGGTTACTCTGGGGGATTGGCTGCAATGTGTCAACAGTATGGTATTCAGGTTGGCTAAAATTATCATTTCAATAAATAAATGATGAATACCGTTAAATTTTTATAAAAGGTAAAAAATGAAACATTTTCGTTTCTCAATTTTTTTTAGCATGATCTGTTTAGGATTGGCAGCGTGGTGGGGCTTTACTCATGGGCCAAATGCAGGGTTTTCAATGATGCTTAAAGCATTATTGATTACTGGTGTATTGGCCGTTATGGAAGTCTCCTTATCTTTTGATAATGCGGTTGTAAATGCTTCAGTATTACGGAACTGGGATGAATTCTGGAAAAAGATTTTTCTTACAGTAGGGATTCTGGTTGCTGTATTTGGTATGCGTTTAATTTTCCCTTTATTAATTGTTGGCGTAACTGCAGACATGGGAATGATTGAAGTTGCTAAGTTAGCATTAAATGATCCTAAAGCATATTCCGAGAAACTGTTAGCTCACCATGCTGAGATTTCAGCTTTTGGTGGCATGTTCTTGCTTTTGGTATTTTTGAACTTCTTATTTGATGATGGCAAAGATACTCATTGGTTCCACTGGCTGGAGGCACACCTATCTAATTTAGCTAACATCCCTGCAATGTCTGTATTTGTATCGCTCATCGCTCTACTTATTATGGCGGCATTTGTACCTGTAGAACAAAAGTTAATCGTGATTGTGGCGGGTATTTGGGGCATTGTAGTTTACATCGGTGTTCAAGTAATTGGTCACTTACTGGAAAGTAGTGATGATGAAACAAGTGAAGAACAAGCATCAGGGAAGTCTACTAATCTCGTTAAAGCAGGTATTGGTGGTTTCCTTTATCTTGAAGTTTTAGATGCTTCATTCAGTTTTGATGGGGTTATTGGTGCATTCGCGATCACGAATGATGTCGTCATTATTATGCTTGGCTTAGCAATAGGTGCAATGTTTGTTCGTTCAATGACCATTTATTTGGTTGAACAAGGTACGCTAGAAGCCTTTATTTATTTAGAACATGGTGCACATTATGCTATAGGCGCGTTGGCAGCAATTATGTTGTACACAGGGACAGGTGGACATGTTCCTGAGGTTGTAACAGGTTTGATTGGTATCGCATTTATTGCGTGGGCGGTGTTGTCGTCAATTGCTTATAGTAAAAATCAAATACAAACTTCATAAGAATTTTTGAAAAGACCATTTATATGGCTTTTATCAAACAAATGAAACAAACAATCAGTCAAAGTTTATAAGGAGTAACACATATGGCGATTAGCTTAACTAAAGGCGGTAACGTTAGTTTAACAAAAGAAGCACCTGGTATTACCAAAACAACCGTAGGCCTAGGTTGGAACCCACGTGTGACTGATGGGGCTGCTTTTGATCTTGATGCAATTGCTTTTTTAGTCAATGAAAATGGTAGAGTTCGTGCGGATCATGATTTTATATTTTTCAATAATTTAAAGTCTTCTGATGGTTCTGTTGTTCATAATGGTGATAACCGTACAGGAGACGGTGCAGGTGATGATGAAACATTAAGCGTGGACTTAAGTAAGGTTCCTGCTGATGTAGCAAAAGTAATCTTCGCTGTCACAATTTATGAGGGACAGACTCGTAGTCAGAATTTTGGCCAAGTTGCTAATGCGTATATTCGTGTAAGTAACGATGCGGGCGGTAGCGAAATTGCACGCTATGATTTATCTGAAGACAGTAGCACGGAAACGGCTATGATCTTCGGTGAACTTTACAAACATGGCAGTGAATGGAAATTCCGTGCAATTGGTCAAGGTTTTGCTGGTGGTTTAGGACCTTTAGCTGCATCTTATGGCGTTGCGGTTTAAGTTTGAAATTACATCAAGGCGACATATTTTGTCGCTTTGATGGCGAAAATTCTATACTTTATATAAAACAATTACGATTTTTTGAATTAAAATGATGAGTTGGGGAAAATCACATGGGTGCAAATCCAGTCAATCTTTATCTTAATCCTCGTAAAAAAGGGGAATGTTTTTCTTTGCCTTCTGAAGTGGCAACAATAAAAGCAGAATTTTATCAATTTGAATGTGATATTACAGATAAATTTGAAAACAGTTTTGATATTTGGGAAAATTGGGAACTTGATGCACAAAGATTTTTTTATAATAAATACTCTGATTATCGTTTTTATGTCAAGATGACATGTGATTATATCACTGAATATCATAAATTTTGTTGGGGGCAAACCACTTCTAATGCAGTTGAATTTAATCAGACTCTAACTAGAGGACGAATTCATCTTTTTGCAGGGAATTGGAAGCTATTTAAACAGCATACAATACAAGAATTATTAAATCATCCTGAAATTACACATCTGAATTTGGGCAAACATTCCCTAGCATTACAAAAATTCTGTATTCAAGATTTATTTAGAGAAGACGAAGATTATTTAGCTGCTAACTTAATGTATGTTGGGGTAGATGGTGATTCTGTAGGGAGTTATCAAAAAATATTGATTCAAGGAACAAAAAAGACAGATAAAAATACTTTAAAAGTAAGATGTTTGATTGATCGTGAAGTCGAGCAGATTTTAGCGGGATTTGAATATGCAATGACTCAGGAAAAATATCAAAAATTATTAAAAGCAACTAAGAAAAATGTTAAAGAACTAGATGAATTGTATCAGCACGTTTTAGCCTTTTTAAAAAATGCTCAAAAACAAGGGCAAGATATTCTTTATGTGCCAACTTCAACTAAATTAGATTTAGATAACTTAAAAAGTATCTAAGCACTTATGTTGTTTTGTTTCTAAATATGAAACAAAACAACATATAAAGAAATTTGAGGTAAAAGGATGCTGAATTTAATTCGCGGACAAAAAATAAAATTAACTGATCTCTTACAGGGGCAATCCTCTTTTTATATTCAGGTTCAATATCACGCGGATTTTGATCTAGATATTGCTACTTTTGGACTTGATTCACAGTATCGTTTAAGTGATGAACGATACATGACATTTTATAATCAACCTGAAACACCATGTCAGGCTGTATGTTTGTTAGAAAATCATAATAAATCTAATGAATTTAGAGTTGACCTTCAAAAGATTCCATTATCCATAAATCATCTGGTTTTAACTGCTGCAATTGACGGTTCTGCCATCATGTCTAAGGTGCAGAAAATAACTGTCAAAATAATGAATTTACAAAATCAGCCTATTGCTGAATTAGAACTAAATCATCATTTATTTGATCAGGAACGTGCCACAATGTTAGTTGAAATCTACCGTAAAGATGGATTTTGGCGACTGGCTGCGATTGGGCAAGGTTTTAATGATGGTTTAGCTGCATTAATTCGCCATTTTGGTGGGGAGGTCGCAGATGAAGACGTTGTACAGAAAGAGTCTACAGTGCAACAATCGAGTGTTGAGCTAAAGAAAAAACTGTCACTGGAAAAAGCACAGAAAACAGGTAACGCTTCAATTATTGATCTAACTAAAAAATCTCTGGTTCAGTTAGAAAAAAAGAATTTGCTTGGTGTAACGGCAAGAGTTGCACTGGTGCTTGATGCTTCAGGATCAATGGATTGGCAATATCGCCGTGGGGATGTACAAAAGGTGGTTGATCGTTTGATGCCATTGGCAATCCATTTCGATGATAACGGAAGTTTTGAATGCTGGGCATTCGCTGCAAAAACGATACAACTAGATGATGTTGTTTTAACGAATGTTAATAATTTTATTAATACAACTCATCAAGGCTGGAAAAATTGGTCGGTTGGAGCACGGTACAATGAAGAAATTCCAGCAATTGAAGCTGTAATTAATTATTTTCAGAAGTTTAATGATCAAATTCCAACGTATGTTTTGTTTATTTCCGACGGTGGGGTTGGAAGTCGTCGGCAAATGAAAAAAATATTATCTCAAGCGGCTACGCTTCCAATTTTTTGGCAATTTGTTGGAGTTGGAGGCCGTGATTACGGAGCACTTGAAAAGCTGGATGACATGTCTGGCCGTATTGTTGATAACTGCAATTTCTTCAATTTAGACCGAATTGATAGTGTGTCGGATGAGCACTTATATGAATTGTTATTGCAAGAATTTCCTGATTGGTTAAATGCTGCTAAGCATCATCGAATTGTTAGAGATTAATAAAGGTTAATGAAATGGCACACTTTAGTTTAGTGGGTTCACCCGAACCATTCTTACATGTTGCAATGCGTCGAGGGGATCGAATTTATTGTGAAAGTAATGCAATGGTTATGATGGAAGATGCTCTGGAGTTAAAGGGACGATTACAAGGTGGCTTAATGCAATCCTTATTCCGCCGATTTGCTAATGATGAATCTTTATTCCAGCAACATATCGAAGCTGTACGTGGAGATGGGGACTGCTTATTGTCTGCTTCACTAGATGGTGATATGCAGATTCTTGATGTTGGCGCAACTCAATATATCTTAAGTGATGGTGCATTTGTTGCCGCACACGAATCAGTCGATATCAAAGCAAGATTAAATACTAGTCTTGGAGGAGCTTTCTTTGGCAATACTGGTGGTTTCCTTGTTATGGAAACCAGTGGGCAAGGTCAAGTTGTGGTTTCTGGTTGTGGAACCTTGTTTGAACTAGAAGTAGAGCCGAATAAAGAGGTTATTATTGATAACGGGCACGTCGTCTGCTGGGATTCGCGTTTAAATTATCATTTATCTGTTTCAACTTCACAGAATAGTGGTTTTCTTGGCAACTTGGTGAATAGTGTAACTAGTGGTGAAGGCATGGTATTGCGTTTTTCTGGTGCTGGTAAAGTCGTCATTTGCTCAAGAAACCGGAACAATTTTTTACAGTGGTTGATGTCTAAATTGAACCGTCAACAGTCTCATTAAAAAATAAAAGTAATCATTTTTATAGTCCTCATTGGAAGATCCATAATATGGCAATTAATTTAGAAAAAGGTCAGAAAATCAATTTGCAAAAAGCAGATGGTAGTAGCCTTCAACAAGTTTTCTTGGGCGTTGGCTGGGATGTAGTAAAAAGTAAAGGTTTTTTTGGTTTTGGTGGCGGCGGTAATATTGACCTTGATGCTTCAGTCATTTTATTTGATGAAAATAAAAAAATGCTTGATGTTGTCTATTTTGGACAATTACAAAGTAAAGATGGGAGTATTCGTCATTCTGGAGATAATTTAACAGGCGCTGGAAGTGGTGATGATGAAGTGATTCGTGTCAACCTTAATCAAATTCCAGCGCAAGTAAAATCTTTGGTGTTTACTGTTAATAGCTTCCGCGGTCAAACTTTTGAGAAAGTGGAAAATGCATTCTGTCGTTTGGTTGATCAATCAAACAACCATGAAATTGCAAGTTATAAACTTTCCTCGCAAGGGGCGCATACAGGCCTGATTATTGCAAAAATTTATCGTCATAATGATGCATGGAAAATGCATGCAATTGGTGAAAATGTACATGGACGTACCTTTCAAGATATCGTTCCTTACGTTTTACCTCATATTTAATTTTGTATTTGACTCAGTAGCTTTTCCACCATTGTTCAAAGCAATGGTGGATTATAGAAAGATGATTTTTAACAAGTTAGGTTATGGCTGAGCCAGCTGCTTTTTTTGTAAGAAAGCATCAATCACGCTAAACAAAATACAAAACACAACGAGTCCCACACCAGCAAGGCATGTCATGCTCCACCCACCATGATTCCATGCAAAAATTCCTAATGCTGAACCGGCTGCGCCACCAATAAAGTAAGTGGTCATATAAATAGCATTAATACGAGATTTAGCATCTGGACGTAAACGGAAAATAATACTTTGGTTACTGGTGTGAACAAGTGCGAGTGCTAATTGAATTAAAGCAAATCCGATAACATAAGCGAAGAGTAGAGTTTGTCCGAAGTAGAAGCAGATCCAGCTGACTAAAAATAGCCCGCAGCCCATCCATGTAAGTAATTTTGTATAGCCTTGATCGGCATATTTACCAATATAGCGCGTTGATAATGCACCAAAAATACCAACTAGAGGAACGAGTCCGATAAATAGATCTGGCAAATGGTGTGCAGAGGTGAGTAGTAGTGCGATAGTGGAATACAAAATACTGACTGCTGCAAATGCGAAGGCACCAGTAAGCGCTCTTAATAATAGTCGCTTCTCTTGCTTTAAAAGCTGAGCCATAGAAACAAAGATTTGCCCATAGTTCATTTTCATACGCAATACATAAGGCAGGCGACTTTTTAAAGTAAATGCCAATAGCAGCATTAATATACCGCTGACGACATAAACGACTTTCCAATGAAAAAGATTGGAAAATAAGCCAGCTAGACTGGTCGAGAGTAGAATCCCGACCAATAACCCGCTCATTAAAAAGCCAATAATCTCACCCGTTTTTTCAGGTTTGACCGTCATAGTTGCAAGTGGAATAAGAACTTGGGCAGCAACAGAAAATAAGCCTGCTAAAATTGTACCGATCCAGAGCATAGGCAAGTTAACAGCAAACGCAGAAGTAAATAAGCCAACTGCGCAAAGCACCATTAAAAATGGAATAGCCTTAGCTTTATTGACGATGTCACCCATCGGAACAATAAAGAGTAGACCGAGGGCATAAGACACTTGAGCAAATGTTACTGTTAAAGCGGCTTGCGCTTGAGTTACTGCAAACTCTTGCTGAATAGAGTGAATTAGTGGTTGACAGTAATAATTCACACCTGCACATAAGCCACATGCTGCTGCCATCAACCAAAGCAAAGGTTTATTTTGACTGATATCTTCAGGGGTAGACATGATGTTCTCTCAGTTTTATTAAGTATATGCCATTGCTTCAACTTCAATAAGCATGCGTTCTAATGCAAGGCGTGGCACAGGAATGAGCGTGCAGGCTGGAAAAGGATGATTTTTCCATAGATTTTGCATGATTTTAATTAAAATTTGGTGTTTTTCATCCGAGTGGTCAACAATTAAAACTCTTAAAACCGCAATATCAGAAATTTTTGCATCTGCCGCAGTTAAAGCATGTTGAATGTTATTAAAAATTTGAGTGGCTTGTTCTTGAAAATTTGAGCTCAGCTCACCTTTTGAATCTTCACCACCTTGACCGGCAACATGAATAATATTGTTAAAATTTTGGACTACGGCAACATGACTGTAAGCATTCGGTGTTGGATTATATAAAGTAGAGGGATTTATGATTTTAAAAGTTTCTTTATTCATTGGAACTCAACCGTTCAGTAAAATTTAGATGAGTATCCAACCTCAACTTAAGTTGAGGTCAAGCAGATTTAGTGTTTTAGTCTTTTCTTTCTAAGCGTAATCATCATGACACCTACAATATTGAGTAGGCAGCCGACCCATTGCCACATATTAAGATGTTCATTTAAGAAAAGAACGGCAAGTAAAATTGTTAAAACCGGTCCAATCGATGCGATCATTGCAGATTGTGATGCGCCCAGACGTTCAATGCTTTGTATGAGCATAACGGTGGGTAATACGGTGACTAAAAAGCCTAAGCCGACCCCATACCAAATGACGCTTGAGGGAAGTTGTAATATAAGCTGAATAGAGTGAGGTGTACTCAAAGCGTAATGCGTTAATGCACCAATACAGGCGATAGTAAGCGCTAAGCCTGTGAAATTCCAAGAACCAAATTTTTTAATTAATGGTGGAGTTAGCAGTAAATAACCAGCAAAGGTTACAGCACTTGCAAATACAAAACTTGTTCCTAACCAAAAGTTGCCCTGAATTGGTGCATTGTTGTGCTCTTGAAGCATCACTAATACGGTTCCACCATAACTAAGAAAAATGGCGAATAAACTTTTTACATCTAATTTTTGTTTGTAGAGCAGGCTTGATGCGATCACGGTAAGTGTTGGATATAAAAATAAGATAATCCGCTCTAAAGAGGCGCTAATAAACATGAGACCCATGAAATCGAGCCAACTAGCGAAGTAGTAGCCTAATAGACCAGCAAAAATTAAAAGTAGCCAATCCTTCTTTTTTATGCCCTGATTATGATGCCTATTGAACCAGCAAATGAGTAGAAAGAACGGTAAAGCGCTTAACATGCGTAAAGCCATCAGGACTGTACCGTCTACTAATGGAGAAAGGGCATAAGTCTGTTTAATAAAGATTGCTTTTGTGCTGAATAGAAAAGCAGAACAAAGCGCAAAAAAAGACCCAATTTGAAACGAAGATAAAGAAATTTTCATATACAGGACTGTATAAGAGAGACTATTGTCTGTAAAAAAAGAAAATCTTCCTATATTACACTCTAAGTTAAATATCGTGAATCATCAGTTCAAAATATGGGTATTTATTAAATAAATAGTGGGTGGTATTTTCAAAAAGTTCAATTAGAATCCAAATTCTGTACAAAGAATACACATGGGGGAAACATTGCAGTTTGCAATGTTTTTGACAATGAGAAATTAGCTTGAGGAACGCTCATGCAGATCGGAATCCCAACCGAAACTGTCGTCGGTGAAAATCGTGTAGCTGCTACGCCAGAGACAGTAAAGAAGTTGATTAGCGCTGGTCATAGCGTTGTGATTGAACGTGGTGCTGGTGTAAAGGCTGCGTACATTGACAGTGCTTATGAACAGGTCGGTGCAACCATTACGGATGATGCCTATACGGGTAGTCAAATTATTTTGAAAGTTCGTGCGCCACAAGGCGGGGAAATTCAAAAACTTGCAGCAAATACAGCTGTTGTAGCAATGTTTGATCCTTATCGTAATACCGAGCTAGATCAATTTGCCAATCAGCAAGTATCTGCTTTTGCTCTGGAATTGCTTCCTCGTACGCTTTCTCGTGCACAAAACATGGATGTGTTGTCTTCTCAGGCAAACTTGGCTGGTTATAAATCAGTTTTGCTTGCTGCTGCCGAATATCAACGCATGTTCCCAATGCTTATGACTGCTGCTGGTACTGTGAAACCTGCACGTGTTGTGATTATGGGAGTTGGGGTTGCAGGCCTTCAGGCGATTGCTACTGCAAAACGCTTGGGTGCAGTTGTTGAAGCAACAGACTTACGTCCTACAGCCAAAGATCAAGTTGAGTCTTTAGGTGGTAAATGGTTAGACGTACCAATGTCTGAAGAAGAGCAACAACGTGCGGCAGATGCAGCAAAAAATGGTTATGGCTGGATGCCGGGTGAGCAATACATTAAAGACCAAGCTGCGATTGTAGATAAAGCTGTTTCTAATGCCGATATCGTGATTACAACCGCATTGTTGCCAGGTCGTGATGCGCCGCGTCTGATCAAAGCTGAAACTGTTGCCAAGATGAAACCAGGTTCTGTCATTTTGGATATGGCAGTTGAAACTGGCGGTAATGTTGAAGGTTCTAAAGTGGGCGAGACTGTTTTTACAGAAAATGGTGTGAAAATTTTGGGTGTTCCAAATATTCCAGCAACTGTAGCAACAGAAGCTTCTGCTTTATATGCACGTAACGTTTTTAATTTCGTAGAAACTTTATTCGACAAAGAGAAAAACTTTGCGATTAATCAAGAAGACGAAATCCAAAAAGCCCTATTGGTCACTCATGGCGGTCAAGTGCTGCTTAAGCGTGGTTAAGGAGATTTCTCATGGTTGAAACTATTACAATTTTCGTCCTTGCCATCTTCGTAGGTTATTACGTTGTTTGGGGTGTTACACCAGCTTTGCATACGCCACTTATGGCAGTAACTAATGCATTGTCATCAATTATTGTTGTTGGTGCGATGTTGCAAACTGTAGGTCTACCTGTTTTAGGTGTAGATGCGAATGTTGCATTTCAAAGTGTGAATGTGGTGAGTGTACTCGGTGCAATTGCAGTATTTTTAGCAAGCATTAATATTTTCGGTGGCTTCGCAGTAACTGCGCGCATGCTGGAAATGTTCAAGCCTAAGCAAAAGAAATAAGAGGGCTTTGACATGGAATTTATTCAAGCAAATGCAAACTGGTTGTACCTTGTAGGCGCAATCCTCTTTATCTTGACACTTCGGGGCTTGTCTGGCCCTAAAACAGCAATTCAAGGTAACCGCTACGGTATGATCGCAATGGCGATTGCTGTTATAACGACCTTCTTTGTTGCCAACAACCCAGTCATCTGGATGATCGTTGGGGCAATGGTGTTAGGCGCAATCGTGGGTATTGCACGTGCACGTACAGTGCCAATGACACAAATGCCTGAAACTGTTGCGCTTATGCACTCATTGGTGGGTTTAGCTGCTGTCCTTATTGCAATAGCTGCAATTTTACATAACAACCAATTAACTGCACTGTTTGCTCAAAATGAAGCGGCTTTGACTGCAGCTGGCGTACAACATGCACACATGAGCAAGGTTCATCTATTTGAATTGTTTGTAGGTTGTTTCGTTGGTGCGATTACCTTTACTGCATCTGTGTTCGCATACGGTAAATTGGCTGCGAAAAAATGGGCTAAAACAATTTCTGGTGCATGGGTTAAACCTGTTCAAGCACTTATCTTTATTGCGATGTTGGCTTGTGGTTTCTACTTCTTTACAACTGGCAACATGACTGCTTTCTGGGCAATGACAGCACTTGCACTTGCATTTGGCTGGGTATGGATTGCACCAGTAGGTGGTGGTGATATGCCTGTAGTTGTATCGCTTCTTAACTCGTTCTCTGGTTGGGCAGCAGCAGGTATTGGTTTTACCCTTGAAAACAACATGTTGATCGTTGCTGGTTCGCTTGTAGGTTCATCTGGTGCGATTCTGTCGTACATCATGTGTAAAGCAATGAATCGTTCAATCATCAACGTATTGTTTGGTGGTGCGATGGGCGGTGCGGCAGTTTCTACAGCTGCTAAAGGTGAACAAGTTCAACGTAACTACCGTTCAGGTTCTGCTGATGATGCTGGCTTCTTAATGTCAAATGCAGACAGCGTTGTGATTGTACCGGGTTATGGTATGGCGCAAGGCCGTGCACAAAATGCTGTAAAAGAATTGTGTGAACTTTTGAAAGAACAGGGTGTAACGGTTCGCTTTGCAATCCATCCGGTTGCAGGTCGTATGCCTGGTCATATGAACGTACTACTTGCTGAAGCAGACGTAGCATATGAAGACATCTTGGAAATGGATGAGATTAACTCAGATTTCCCAGCAACTGACGTAGTACTTGTCATTGGTGCAAACGACGTTGTAAACCCAGCTGCAAAAGATGACCCAAGCTCACCGATTTATGGTATGCCGATTCTTGAGGCTCATAAAGCGCGTACAATCATGGTGATTAAGCGTTCTATGGCAACTGGTTATGCAGGCCTTGATAATGACTTGTTCTATAACGAAAAAACAATGATGATCTTTGGTGATGCTAAGAAAGTTGTTGAAGATATGACTAAAGCAATTAACGGTACAGGCCACTAAGTTGCTTTGATACAAAAAACCACCTTCGGGTGGTTTTTTGCTTTTTGAGATTTAAAGAAACTTTTCTACTAAGTCCATTGATTGTTTGTAGAGATCACGTGCCAGTTGCTGGTTTTTGGCATGTGAAGATTTCCAGTCAGGCATATGCGCACTGACATATTTGCCGTTGTGGTTTTGCCATGAGTCTCCAATCGCCATCTCTGTTATGAGCTTTGCCGGAACTGAAGTTGGCACTAAACCTACTTTCATGGCTGCATAAACTGGTTTTGGTAAATCACGATAAATATCAGAAGCAACCCCACCAGGGTGTAATGCATTGTTGGTAATTGTGCTACCAGCTAATTGTTCAGCTAATGCATTACTGAATAGTAAGTTTGCAAGCTTGGATTGCCCATAATAGAACAGGGGGTTGTAAAAACCTTCTGCACGAAATTTATTAGGTTTAATTGAACCAACCCAATGAGCAATAGATGCAAGATGAACAATACGCGCTTGAGGGGATTGTTGTAAAACTGGGAGTAACTTTTGAGTAAGTAAGAAATGACCTAAATAATTAACGCCAAATTGCTGTTCGAAACCATCTACTGTGAGCTGTTTTGTTTTTGCAAATAACCCAGCATTATTAATAAGTACATCAAGATTGCCATATTTATCTGCAATTTCATCTGCAGCTTTTTTAGTTAACTCAAGACTATTCAAATCAAGAGAAACGATATCGACTTGCCCTTGGTCAAGTGAGCGCAGTTTGTTTTGTGCTTCTTGAGCTTTTTGAGGGTTTCGACACGCCAAAATGACATGTTGTCCTTGTTTTACAAGTTGTTCTGCTGTGGCAAAGCCAATTCCTGTGTTGGCGCCCGTAATGAGTATTTTCACTTTTTAGTGCTCCAGTTATGCTATTTATTGATGAGACTTTAAGAATGGTTATAGTGCTGTAATTTTGACAATTTGTCATGTCAAATTTAAAGATGGCTGATGACTGACAGCTTTTGGACTTTCACTTAATCTCTATAATCAAAAAATGGAGGTATTTATTTTTATTTAATTTGATGGAGAGGTTATATTGGCTATTTTTTACTTTAACTGGATGCTAAGAATGATAATATTTGATTGATATATAGTAATTATTTAAGGAATTTAAGTGGTTAAAAAAATAATATTCTTTTTAATCTCATTTATCAGTTTTTTCTTTTCATCGGTAACTTTGGCAGAGCCTCTTGAGGAAGTAAGTGAAAAATATGCAAATTGTTTGATGGGGCAAGTTGGGGCTCAAATAAAAATGAACAAAGATGAAAATGATATTGTTGAAGATGCTTTCTATAAATGTAGACAAGAGGAAAAGGTATGGATGGGGGTAACTGATATAAAAAAATTGGCGGGTGATGATTATAAAAATATAAGTGAGGAGCAACTCAAACTAATTTCTGAGCTACAAAGTGATATCGTAAAGAAAATGAAGATAAATATGACTGAGGAAATGCTTAAAGTTATTCGAGAAGAAAGAAAAGTTAGTACACAATAAACTGTAGCTGGTAATGAAAAATAGCACCTTCAAGAACTAAAAAAGCGGCTCAAAAGAGCCGCTTTTTTTAAAAGCAAAAATTTTATGCGACTGACTCTGGGGCAGTACGCCATAAGCTTTCTAAATCATAGAATTTGCGGGCTGTCGGTAGCATCACGTGTACTACAACAAAGCCAAGATCAATTAAGATCCATTCGGCATCTCGTTCGCCTTCAACGCCAATCGGGCGGAAACCAGCTTTTCGAGCTTCTTCTGCAACATTATCAGCAAGTGCTTTGACGTGACGAGTAGAAGTACCACTCGCAATAACAATAGCATCAGCAACGTTGCTAATAGAGCTAACATCTAACTGTAGAATATCTTTTGCTTTTACATCAACTAAAGCGTCATGGACGACTTTGAGACAAGCTTGTACGTCTTTATTTGAGGTGTTCATTGCGAAATCGTGAGAATTAGACACGCTGGGCGATGGTTCTAAATTCATATAGGGTATATTTTCCTGACAATTACTCACTATCTAATATAGTGGTTTTCACTCAGAATTTCAAACGAAACTAGTAACAGTTTATATATTTACATCATCGGAAAAATATTTGTTTTTCCATGTAAATGACTGATTTGACCCGTTTTTAGGTTTGTATTCTGCCGCAATGTAGCCCATATAAGCACTTTGTTTGATCCAAGAAAATATTTGTTCGTAAGGAATCTGGGCTGTATCGGGTTCATGGCGTCCTGGACAATCTGCGAACTGAATGTGACCAATTTGGTGAATATTTTCTTGTAACCCTTCAAGTACATCTTCACCCATCATCGCCATGTGGTAACAGTCATATTGCATTTTTAAAGCAGGGTGATTGACTGCTTCTAGCATTTCTTGAGCTTGAGCAATGTTCTGTACTAAAAAACGTGGCATATCTGTGCCATTAATCATCTCAAATACAGGTTCAATATCGTGTTCTGTGAGTAAGTCACAGGCCAGCTTTAAGTTGCTTGCAAGAGTTTTAAGGCAAGGAAGTAAATCTGAATCTTGAGGTTGCTTACCTGCCAAAATATTGACACGTGGTACTTTTAAAGCGGTGGCATAACGAATAGCTAATTCTAATGCTTCACGAAATGCTTTTTCTTGGCCTGGTACACCTGCCAAACCATTTCCACCTTGCATAAGGTCTCCAGCAGGAACATTAATTAAGCATAAACTGAGGTTATAGCGTTCAAGTTGGTCTTGAATATCGGAAATGGTAAGTTCATATGGGAATTGGATTTCTACATGTTCAAAGCCCTCTGCATGGGCTAATGCAAAGCGTTCAATTAAAGAAACTTCGGTAAAAATCATGGATAAGTTAACGGCAAGACGACCCATATACAAACTCCTTTTATTATTGCTCTACTACTTGAATCATAGTAGCTAAATCTTTCTCGGCAAAGCCATTTTTTTGGTGAGTTTGTAGCTGTAATAGAGCTTTTTGTGCAACAGGGATGTCTAAATTAACATTCTTAGCTAATGTTACCGCGTTGTTAAGATCTTTAGATAATGTTTGAACTTTCCACTGAATAGGCTCGAATGTATGAGTTGCCATGCGTGGCGCAAGTATTTGAAAAGGTTTTGAGTCGGCAAATCCACCAGCTAGAGCGGGGGCGAGTAATGTCGTGTCTACACCTGCGCGGTCTGCTAGTGCTACAGCTTCCGCGATAAGAGCGCTATTCGCTGCCACAATGAGCTGATTGCAAATTTTAGTGGCTTGGCCAGTACCAGTATCACCCATTCGTGTTACACGTTGGGAAAGTACATTATAAACAGGGCTTAAAGCTTCAATAGTTTGGGCATCTCCACCTGCAAAAATGACAAGTGTGCCTTGTTCAGCACCAGCTGTACCGCCCGAAACAGGAGAGTCAATCCATGTCACGTGTTGTGAAGCAGTAGCTTGAGCGAGTGCTTTTGTTGCAGCAACAGACAAACTTGAGAAGTCCACAATAGTTTGACCAGCTTTTAAGTGAGGTTGAATTTGTTCAAATACAGCTTGCACAGCTTTATCGTCAGCTAAACAAGTTAAAACTACAGGGTGTTGTCCGATGTTCGAAAGATCGAGAGCATGTGCGCCGATATCAATAAGTTCTTCACAAGCAGATGCTGTTCTGTTCCAGACAGCAACTTGAAAACCTGCTTGAATAAGACGGCTAGCCATACGGCTTCCCATAAGCCCTATGCCTAAAAAGGCAATAGGTGTATTACGATCAAAATTCATCTTCAAAGCTCTTATCTATATTGGCGTGGTAAAAATTTAACTTCCGGATGTTTGTCTTTTTTACGAGCGAGTTTGCTATTTTTACCAAGTAATAGTTTAAGTTGCCAGATTTTTTCTAGACGCAATGATTTTTCTGGTTGATGTTCCATTGCATCTAATACACGTTTTGCAGCAGTCAATGCATCTGGTGAGCGTTGTAGCATTTCTGAGGCAATCGCATTCGCTTTTTGTAATGGATTTTCGTTTAAGTGCGTTACAAGGCCAATATCTTTTGCATAATTTCCGTCAAACACACGCGCAGTTAAGGTGAGTTCTTTGGCAAGGTCTACACCAATTAAACCTTTAAGTGAGCGGGTAAGCCCCATGTCGGGTACTAATCCCCAGCGGCTTTCCATAATTGACATTTTGGTTTCTGGATGGGCAATACGGATATCGGCAGCCAACGCAAGTTGCATTCCCGCGCCAAAGCAATAACCTTCAATCGCTGCAATCACAGGTACAGGCAAGTTTTGCCAAATCAAAAATGCTTTTTGGAAAAGGCTTTGTCCTGGTTTTACAAGCTCCCAAATCGCAAATGCAGAATTTTTAGGATTGTTGAGGTCAGATAAATCAATTCCGGCACTAAATACTTGTGCTTCGCCAGTCAAAATTACACAGCGGATCTCTCGGTCTTTTTGTATGGCTTTAGCCGTTGAAACAAGTTCTTTGAGGAGAGCGAAACTCATGGCATTACGTTTATCCGGACGGTTTAGATAAACTGTCGCAATGCCATTATTCTTTTCAATACGTAAAAGTGCCATGAAATTCCCGCTTATTTTTTTATCGATAAGCGGAGCATAACATGGCTGTAAATTGGAAACATGACAGGTCAGTCATGCCTTTTTTACAGGTTCTTTTTAGTCCGGTATAACTAAAATTTGGTGAGCTGCACTCTCTACTTCTTTAATGACAAGTCCTAATTCATTGAAGCGCTGTGTAACTTCTTCAATAAATCCATCGTCAGCTCTACGGCGCTCTTTGCGTAACTTAGAAACAAACTGTTCAAAGTCACCAGTAACTTGTTGAAGTTTCGGTGTGCCAACATAGCGAGTTGCACCATAGAGGCGGTGTAATACATGCTCAAGTTGAGGGAAGTCTTCAAGTTCAATGAGCTGCTGCATTTCATCTAGCTCGGTTGGGAAACTGTCCACCAACATTTTAAGTAAGTCTTGGGCAAGGTCTTCTTTGTTTGCTGCCAATTGTAGACTTTGCTGCCAGTTTAATATTTCTGGGTCTAGTGCCTCAGCAACAACATGATGATCTTTATCTAAGGCTTGTGCAGTGAAATTGTTTTTAGTCCATTGCGTTAAAATCTGAATGATTTGCTCCATTTGAATTGGCTTGGTGACATAGTCATTCATACCCACTTTAAGAAGCTTTTGTTTTTCATCGGCAAGGGCATGGGCTGTTAATGCAATAATTGGAAGCTGCATTTCTCCATCTAGCGTTGATTCTAAAGAGCGGATCGCGCGAGTAGTATCAATGCCTGACATAACCGGCATTTGAATGTCCATAAACACCAAATCAAACGGTTTAAGCTTTTGATCAATGCGTTCTTGGATGATATTCAGCGCTTCTTGTCCACTTAAGGCTTTAGTGGTTTTAACATTTAACTCACCTAATAGTGCCTCTAAAACGATTAAATTCGGTAAGTGATCATCGACCGCTAAAATATGTAAGCCCTGACCATTAAAGTCTTGTTGTTCTTCTTCAAAAATAGGTTGGTCACTTAATAATTGAATAAGTCCACTGCGGCTTAATGGTTGATAAAGAGGGCGAGCACGATATTCGGTGAGCATGTTTGGCTCAAGTGTCATTTGGTAGCCGTAAACTGCTAGGTTACCTTGATAACGGCTACGAATTTCTTTAAGTAGAGCTTCTGTGTCACCGCTATGATCAACAACAAGCCATGTATTATCTTTCTGGTCGAGGTGTTTTAAGCGGCTAAATAAGTCCAAAATCGATTGAGTTTCGATATGTGGAACTTGATAATTTTCAAGATAGTAACGTAAAACACTTGCCGTTGCTGGATGTGCTAAATAAGACACGACTTGTAAATGTTCGAAGTGAGGATGTTCTATCTCATGTTCTTCATCTACAGCAAACTGTGCAGTAAACCAGAATGTTGAACCTTTTTCTGTTGGCGCACGCTCTTGGTTATCTTCAAAACCAATTTGACCATGCATGAGGTGAACCAGTTGTTTGGAGATCGCGAGACCTAAGCCTGTACCACCAAATTGACGTGTAACAGATGCATCGCCTTGCGAAAACGACTCAAATAATTTTTTACGGTCTGTGCCGCTTAAACCAATACCACTATCTTGAACACTAAAATGAAGTAAGCATTGACCAATGTCATCATGCTCCATACGGACACGAACAATAATTTCACCATCTGGCGTGAACTTGATTGCATTTGAAATTAGGTTGGTCAAAATTTGTTTAAAGCGTAAAGCATCCCCAATGACTTCTTGAGGAATGTTGTCTGCATAATAAAATGCCATGGCAATATGCTTTTGGGCAGCCAAAGGTGACAACATGTCCATGACATCGAAAATGGCTTCTTCTAAATCAAACGGTGCTGTTTCAAGTTCTAGTTTACCTGCATCAATTTTTGAGAAATCTAATACATCGTTAATTAATGCCAATAAGTGGGCAGAAGATTTCCGAATAGTTTGTAGATAGAGATTTTGTTCGTTACTCAGGTTTTGTTGGCGAAGTAATAAATGAATAAAGCCATCAATACTGTTAAGCGGCGTACGAAGCTCATGACTAATATTGGCAAGGAAAACGGATTTTGCCTGATTTGATGAAATGGCTTGGTCACGTGCCTGACGGTAAGTAATGTTTTGAACTTCTAAAGTGTCTAATGTTCTGCGTAAGTCTTCTTCGGTTTGTTCTGTATGTTCTTTAAGCTCTAAAAAACTAAAATGTAAGCGTTTTACTACGTTTGCAATATCACGTTGGAGTAATCGTAATTCGCCTGTACTGTTAATGATCATGTGCTGATCTAAAGTATCTGCATTAAGTCGTTGTAATTGCATTCGAATTTCGTACATCGGTGCAACCCAGCGGCGAGAGAAGAAATTTAGGCAGAGCAAAAGCAAGAGTAGCGTCATTAGGCTGGTAATGACTAAAGCAATCAGAATACGATAGCGTGCTAGCTCTAATGGCTGATTGTCCATTTCAATCACAAGCCAAACAGGAGTTTTTCCTGTGGTATTAGTAACTCGAATACCATAGATATTGTTATGGTTGTAAGAAATAGGGCCGAAGAAACTACTGCTTTGTGTAAAGTTCGGCCAGTAACGATTATCTCGATAACCCACACTTAAGTATGTTTGACCATTGCTATCAATTAAAGCAGCACGCTTTAAATCTTTTTCACTGAACATGCTTTGCATAATGTTTTGTGCATGATCATATTCATCGGGTTTTAGCTCTACCAATGTGTAGAGGTTTTTGGCAATTTCATTATAACGAGCCAAAATAGCCGAAGCGTGATGGAGCTGCTGTTGTTTGGCCGAATGAGATGTTTCAGTTAAAACCAGAAATGCGCCAACCCCTGTTAAAATCATCATGGGCACAAAAATAAGAGCAATCAATTGCCCATATGCATGATTCAGACGTAAGCGTTTCGATAAGGTTTTATTGAAATTAGACATGGCTACATCAGATTGATCTCTCTGTAGGGCATATTATCACGCTTTATTTTAAAACAGACGGCATTTTATAACTGACCGTGCTTTAATCACTTTTATTAAAAAGCATAGTGAAATGGGTGCAGTACCGATCATTTTTTCATACAATAGTGCCACCCCGATTTAGGTGTTGATCATGAGTAATACACAACCTGATTTTTTAGCCGACGAATTTTTGTTAGATCACTATGTAGGTAAAACACCTCTAGTCCGTTTGCAGCGCTTGGCTTGTCATACGCAAGCAACGGTTTTAGCAAAATTGGAAGGTAATAATCCAGCAGGTTCTGTAAAAGATCGTCCCGCCTACAACATGATTATGCAGGCAGAAAAGCGTGGTCAAATTAAACCAGGCGATACGTTAATTGAGGCAACTAGCGGTAATACAGGTATTGCGCTGGCTATGGTTGCGGCAATGCGTGGCTATAAAATGAAACTTATTATGCCAAATAACATGAGCCAAGAACGTAAAGATGCGATGCTGGCTTATGGTGCAGAACTGATTGAAGTGACTCCCCAACAAGGTATGGAAGGCGCACGTGATTTAGCTTTGCAAATGGAAAAAGACGGCAAAGGTCATGTTCTAAATCAGTTTGGTAATCCTGATAATGTCGAAGCTCATTACCTTACAACAGGCCCTGAAATCTGGAAACAAACTGGTGGTAAAATTACTCACTTTGTAAGCTCAATGGGTACAACAGGTACCATTATGGGTGTTTCAAAGTATTTAAAAGAACAAAATCCGGACATTCAGATTGTGGGTTTACAGCCAGCAGACGGATCAAGTATTGCGGGTATTCGTCGTTGGCCAAAAGAATATTTACCCACAATTTTTGATAGCAGTCGTGTAGACCGAATTATTGATATTCCTCAAATTGAAGCTGAAAAAACCATGCGTAAATTGGCACGTATGGAAGGTATTAGTGCTGGTACATCTTCAGGTGGTGCGGTTTGGGCATCAATTAAGATTGCAGAAGAAAATCCGGATGCTGTTATTGTTTGCATTATCTGTGACCGTGGCGACCGCTACTTATCTACAGGTTTGTTTTCAGTACAGGACGATAACTCATAATTGAGAGAAAGAATGCGTTTCCCAACTTTGGTTTTTGACATTGAAACTTTAACTGATTTAAAAGCGGGAGCGCATTTATATCATCTTGATTTGCCAGAGGCAGATGTCGAACAGGCACTCACCAAAATCCGCCGTCAAGAATCAGGCATGGATTTTCAGCGTTTACCATTGCATGAAATTGTTTGCATTTCAGGTTTATGGGTTGATGAATCGGGCTTTCGATTATTTTCATTTAGTCGAGAGCACTATTCAGAGGCTGAAATTTTACAGAAATTTTTATCTATTTTTGATAAGCGCCACCCGACTTTAGTAAGTTGGAATGGTTCACAATTTGATTTGCCGGTTATTTTGTTCCGTGCCATGTATCATGGTCTTTCTGCGCCGGGCTTGTTTGATCAAGGTGAGCTTGATAGTCAAAAACGTTTTAATAATTACCAAAACCGTTATCACCATCGTCATATTGATTTAATGGATGTTATGGCAATGTTTAATGGTCGTAATTTCCAAAAGCTTGACGATATCGCCTGCATTTTAGGTTTGCCGGGTAAGCGTGGTGAATCGGGTTATCATGTTCCTGAATATGTTCGTAATCAACAATGGTTAAAATTAACCAGTTATTGTGAAGGTGATGTACTCAATACATGGTTCATTTATTTGCGTTGGCTAGTACTAAAAGGCCAATTAAATGCAGATGAACATAATCATTGGATTAGTTCGAGTATTGAATATTTACAAACTATGCCTCAACAGGCCGATTTTCTTGAAGTGTGGCAACGTACTTCGAAATACACCGAATTTACGTCTCACTATTTTAATCCTTTAGATTTTTAGGTTCATTCTTTGAAACAGCAAGCCAAATCTCGCAAAGCTCAACAACCAGAATATATTTTTCAGGTTGAAACTCTTTCTCATGAGGGGCGAGGAATTGCGCACTATGGTTCTCATCCAGATCATCCGGCAGATAAGCATGGTAAAAAAGTGTTTATTCGTTATGCGTTGCCTGGAGAAATGGTAAAGGCTCAAATCACGCATGAAGCTAAACGTCTTGAAGAAGCTGAAATGATTGAGCTTTTAGCTGAACCTTCACCAAATCGTGTAGAGGCAGTTTGTCCTCATTATCGTATTTGTGGTGGTTGTAGCATGCAGCACATTCATCCAGATGAGCAAATTCGCTTAAAGCAAAATGTACTCCAGTCACATTTACAACACTTTGCGGGTATTCAACCTGAACAATGGTTAGAGCCAATTCGATCTTTACAAAGTGATTATCGTCGTCGAGCGCGTATAGGTGTGCGTTATTTGCCAAAACCGGATCGTTTGATTCTAGGTTTCCGTGAGCATCATAGTAATCGTTTAACTTCTATCCATACTTGTAGTGTTTTGGATAAAAAGTTATCAGATAGTCTGCCAGAATTGCGTAATTTACTCCAAAGTCTAAAGGGCAAAGCACATATTGGTCATATAGAATTAGCAAAAGGTGATAATGAAACGTCTTTATTGGTTCGTCATGTAGAAAAATTAAATAATTCTGATGTCAACCAATTAAGACAATTTGCGTTACACAAAGGCTGGCAATTGTATTTACAACTCAAAGGCCCTGAAAGTCTTCGTCGTATTGATGAAGAGCAAGGTGCTATGCGCTTACATTATGCTTTAAATGCATTTGAGGTAAATTTTGCTTTTTCGCCATTGGATTTTACGCAGGTCAATGCGACAGTAAATGAACAAATGGTACAATTGGCATGTGAATTGCTTCAATTACAAGACGGTGAAAGGGTGCTAGATCTGTTTTGTGGATTAGGTAATTTTTCGCTTCCACTTGCACGATGTGTTGGTGCAAATGGTCAGGTTGTTGGTGTGGAAGCTAGTGAAGAAATGGTGCAGCGAGCAGCAGACAATGCAAAATGCAATAATTTGGTGCAAGCAACCTTCTTTTCACAAGATTTAACAAAAGATTTTTCGCATCATTCTTGGGCAAATCAAGGATTTGATGCATTATTGATTGATCCTCCTCGTGCCGGTGCATATGAAATTATGCAGTATGTACCAAACTTTGGAGCAAAAAGAATCGTTTATGTATCATGTAATCCAGCAACACTAGCAAGGGATGCCGGTGTTTTGGTTCAACATGGGTACCAGTTAAAAAAAGCAGCGGTTATGGACATGTTTACGCATACAGAACATGTTGAATCAATTGCTTTATTTGAAAAAATTCAAGAGATAAACGATTAAAAACATGAGTTACATATCTAGGAGAATGGTATGGTCACAGTACGTGAACAGTTACCTGAACAACTAACTGAGTTGTCAGAGGAAACGACTGTAGAGCATGCCGCCGAAACACAAGTCGGTTTAGCCTCATGGTTGGATCGGGTTCGTGAAATATTAGATGGGGCAGAGCTTAAACAACTCGAAGAGGTTGCGCATTTAACCCTGCAAAAAGAGTTAGATTCAACGGTTAATCATCGTTCCAATACATTTGCTACTGGTGTTGGAATGGCTGATATTCTGGCGCATTTACATGTAGATGAAGATACTTTATCTGCTGCGATGCTTTATCGTAGTGTTCGTGAGGACATTACTGATATAGAAGAAGTGAGGCGCAAATTTGGTGAGCAAGTCTATAACCTTGTCAAAGGCACTTTGGCAATGGGTAAGCTTTCAGAGCTCATTGAAAAAAATAAACGATTAGAAGACCATTTTAATAATAACCAGCGGGAACATTTAAGCGGCATTTATAAAATGCTGATTTCTGTGACGGAAGATGTTCGTGTTGTTTTAATTAAGTTAGCCGAGCGTACTTATTCTTTACGAGAGCTTGCAAACTCATCACGTGAGCGTCAAGAGCGTGTCGCACGTGAAATTCTAACTATTTATTCTCCATTAGCGCACCGTTTAGGTATCGCACAGCTTAAGTGGGAACTCGAAGATTTAGCTTTCCGCTATTTGGCACCAGACCGTTATAAAGAGATTGCTTCTTTACTCAATGAAAAGCGTTTAGAACGTGAACATTATATTCAGTTCGTGATTGATCGCTTAAAGAATGAATTGGCGTCTTACGGTATTGAAGCTGAAATTACAGGTCGAGCAAAGCACATTTATTCGATTTATCGAAAAATGAAAAGTAAAAACCTGAGTTTCGATCAGCTTTATGATATTCGTGCCTTACGTGTGTTGGTCAATAGCGTACCCGAGTGTTATCACTCATTAGGTATTGTTCATCAAATTTGGCGTCATATTCCACACCAGTTTGATGACTATATTACCAACCCGAAAGCAAATGGTTATCGCTCATTACATACTGCTGTAATTGCTGAAAATAAATCTTTAGAAGTACAAATTCGTACTCATGAGATGCATGATGAAGCAGAATTAGGCGTGTGTTCGCACTTTAACTATAAAGAAGGCTCAAAGAATACCGACCATTCTTTTAACCATCGTTTACATTCGCTTCGTGCTGTTTTAGAACATTACCAAGAACGTAATGAAACCACAGTACATCAAAATGAAGACGAGACAGAAGGCTTTGATCAGCTTCAAGACTTTGAAGGTTTTGAAAAGATTTATGTTTTCAGTCGTGATGGTGATATTAAAGAATTACCACGTGGTTCAACTGTTTTAGACTTCGCTTATCATGTACATACAGAGGTAGGGAATAAATGTTATGCAGCGCGTGTTAACCAGCGCTACGTGCCATTAACCTATACGCTAAAAACAGGTGAGCAGGTTGAGATTTTAACCAAGAAAGACCGTGAACCAAACCGTGACTGGTTGGTGAACTCTCTAGGTTATATCAAGACATCTCGTGCACGTGACAAGCTACGTCACTGGTTCAGGCAGCAAGATCGTAGCAAGAATCTTGAAGTCGGTCGTGAGTTGCTGAACAAAGAATTGTCTCGATTGGCGATTCACCCGAAGAGTATCGATCTCAACGACTATTCATCACATTTTAATGTGAAAACAGGCGATGATATTTTGGTTAATCTGGTTAGTGGCGATATAAGTCTGCATGCCTTGATTAACCAGATTAATCGCCAAATGCATCTTGATCAGGATGAGCCTGAACTGGTACTTAAGCCAACATTAAACCCGCGTGCCAGCCATACTTTGTCTGCACATGGTATTTTGATTGATGGTTTAGACAACGTAGAGCTACATATTGCTCAGTGTTGCCAGCCAGTCCATGGTGAATCAATTGCGGGATATATCACGTTGAATCGTGGCGTAAGTATTCACAAAGTCTTGTGTTCTGATTATCAGCGCATGATCAAGCAAGAGCCAGAACGTGCTGTTGAAGCTGATTGGGAAATGCAGCCAACTCGTGGTCAAAGTGTTCAAATTGTAGTTGAAGCTTATGATCGTCGTGGTTTGCTCAAAGACTTAACTCAAGTGATTTTCTCTGACCAAATTAATATCCGTCAGGTAAATACAATTTCTGAGGCTGATGGTATTGCCAATATGAAGTTGCTCATTGAGGTGAAAGGTTTGGCTCAGCTTTCACGTTTGTTGGCTCGTTTAGAGCAGCAACCGGGGATTATCAGCGCACGACGCATGATTCAAGGTGTTTAACTAAATTGAGAAGAAGGCCGTCAATTGACGGCATTTTTTATTTACCAATGAATTGGTTTTTCGCTAGAACCAGCGGGAAGATCAGCATCTGATAAAGGAGAAGAATTTACTTGATTATCAAAACTATCCGGATTCTGAGAAAAGTTCGGTCTTAAAGATAAACCACGTAATACATCATTAACCACTTGATCTGCAAAAATTTCTGCACTAGATGGAAGAGTGTCTTGGGTAACTAAATTACCGATATTTGTTTGAAGTGGTTGCTTGATAGAACCAGCTGCTGCAATTTTACCTGTATTTACTTCGATTACACGCCAATTGAGTTTGATCGCATCTCGTTCAGCGGAAACTGCACCGTAGAAAGATTGACCTTGTACAGTACGAGCCTCATTAATTCTACCTACAAGGATATAGTCCGCACCTACTTTTTGGGCTAATCTTGCCATTTCTGCTGGAGCACCATCCCATGCAAGGAATGCATTTTCTGTTGCCATTTCATCAACATAGTCCCGACTCACTAAGCTGAGCTGTTTTGAATTTACCATTTGTGTGCCAATGAGGTCCGCTACTTCTTGCACGAACTCATATGGATTTTCCTCTGAAGCTAAGTTAAATTTTGACTCAACAACTTGAAATGGAAAAACAGCAATTCTACGTAAATGTTGATCAGCTACACTTGATTGATATTTAGCAATATAAGCTCGAACCCGGGCTTTGTAGTTTTTACCTGAACCTGAAACGCTGAGAACTTGAAAGCGATTGATAGCGCCGGATGATTCTGTTTGAACACTAAAAACAGGTGAGCTTTTACCTTGATATGACCAATGCTGATTTGTCATGACCATATTAACTTCTTCGGCCATTCCTACTTGTGGGCTGACTTTGGTTCCATTTACAGATTGGGCTGCGGTGAGTAAAGCTTCTGCAATAGCTTGTTGTTGTGTTGGTCCACTACCAGAAGCTTCTTTCATAACTTCTTGTAAAGCGGCAAAACTTGAGGTTGCAGTTAGACTTAATAGAACTGCACAAAATATTGTTCTCATAAAGGCTCTTTTTATTCATATAGCATGGCAACAGGTAAAAAGTGCCATGCTAGAAAGTAATTAACTAGAAATGCTTATAAGCCGAAAGTTGATTTCTTTGCAGATTTACGAATTTCTTTTTCACTGGTCCACTCCACAATACCAGTTTTTAAATTCAGTAGTTTTAAAGTGAATTTGTAGTAAACATCACTTTTTCCACCTGAATTTTTTACAATGCTAGATAAATTACCATTTAGCATATATTCAGCACCAATCTGTGAACCAGCTTGTACAGCTGTGCGTTTATCTACCATTCCACTACGTTGTTGATAAGCCATTTGATCTGCAACAGCACCTACAGAAGTCATATCTACAAAACGGAATTTGCCAGAATTAATTAAACGGTTTTGAATGGTATCGGTGATAGATTCAGTATCGATATGTTCTTGGGATTTATTCTTGATCTTATCAACGAATAAAACTGGACGACGATTTTTAGTCATATCAATAATTGGTGGGAAAGCCAGCATGTCATCCACCATTTTTGTGGAAATTTGCTGTAAGTCTGTAGAACCAAAATCTTTGGTTAATGTTTCAACAGATTGCGCATCGCCATAACTAACACTTTGTGAAGCACAGCCTGAAAAAAGTGCAGCACTGCTGATGGTCGTAATCAGTAATAGTGATTTAAATTTCATTTAAATATCCTGTTTCTATATTCCAAATAATATTGTGAATTTTATGCAGGGAAACTAAGGATAAAAGTTTAATTTCCCATGGGGGTTAGTCTTTTTTCATATAAATCAAAACATCAACTGCACCAGGATTAGGAGCAACCGATTGGACTGTTTTAACTTCGCGACCTTGTAATGAAATAGGTTTCCAAATAGCACCTTCTGGATTGATCTCCGTTCCTTCTGCATCAAACCATACAATTTTGTATTGGAAACTTTGCGCATAGAACCAACCATTCTTTAGGGCAAGAGATGCTCGTTTAATATCACCTAGAGTCGTCATGTTGACTCGACTAACACCAATACGCGTAGCTAAAATAGGATTATTAGTTTGGGTACGTACCGCACTATTACCTGTAGTAGGGTCAGTTTTTGTTTGCAGAGCATTAGGAGCTGTACAACCTGTAAAAAGTACAGATGTAATTGTGAATAGACTCAAACAAATTATGGTCTTTTTCATTTTGAGAATCCTTTAATAATTAATGAGTAATTGAAAAACTATCTGTTAAAATTTCTTGATTTGCATCAATGCCATGAATAAAGACGGTTTGATTTGGTTTAACATCAATGCTGATTTCTTGAACCGTATAAGCATTTCTAAGCTGGATAGTATGTGTACCTGCGGGTAATGTGATGCGAGCAAATTGAGCATTACCTGGTAATGTATTCCACGCACGTACATCGGCTTTTTCTGAAGCAGTGTTGTAAATATTTCCAGCAATTTGACCGATAGCGCCGAGACGATTTCCGAGTTCTTTTTGAACCATATATTTTGCTGTCGTGCGTGTAATCTGCGTAGCCATATTGGCTGCTACGTTTTCTTTTAGCGTTTTTACTGCTAAAGCACCTATATCTGTTAATGTCGATGTATTCGTCACAGATCTACCATTTACTAGAACCTGAAGACTTGCTGGGCTGCTATAAGTAGAGGGGTTGTAACTAGCAAAAGAAATATTGACCAAACCATCTGGAGTTGGGAGAGCAAGAGTATTCGAGATTTTTTGCGGTACTAAACCCTGTTCTAGAAAAATAACAACGGGATACTGTCCAGATTTTTTATTAGAAGCTGAATCTAAACGTTTAACATCATTTTTAATAAATTCATTGGGTTGTAATTCATAAGCTTTTTTGAAATCGACGAGAGCATCATTTTCTTCTCCCAAAGCTTCCCAAAGTGTCGCAGCCATATAAAAGGCGTAAGCATTTTGATAGGTGTTTTTAACTTTCCCAGCAATTGTATCTAATCCAGCGAAAGCTTCATCTAGACTCTCGGAAGTATCTGTTCCAGCTTTCTGTTTAGCTTTTTCTGTTTCTTTAGTATGGGCAAGTTCAATTTCTCGTTGAATACGTTGAGCAATACGCATTTCAACTCCTGCACTCTCGGTATTATTCAGTGCTATAAAATTAATTGCCTGATAGACATGTGCTAGTACTTGTTCATACTCTGGAATTTTATAAGGAATCACACTGTCATTGCTCACAATTGAAAGAGCTTTGAATCCAAGTTCAGAGGCACTTATTTTCGCTTTATTATTGCGCTGTTCTAATAAGACAAATGCAGCTTCAAAAGATTTTTCACTTTCTTCATATTGATGGTTTGTCTGTTGTAATCGGGCTTTTTCAAGTAAGTAAAGTGCAGCATCACTTCCTTTCGCTTTTTTATCTAAGAATTTGAGCGTTTCTTCTGTAATTGGTTGTGTGACATTTGCACGAAAATTCTGTGCGGTTTGGTTGTAGTCATCAAAAAAGCCAGCGTGTGTGATTGAAGCAAGGGGAGTGAGTAAAAAAATATTAAGAAGTGTTTTATGGAGTTTAAAATGTCCTTTTTGGGGAATAATTTTCACAAAAAACACCTATAAGTTTACAAAAATAAACGCAATATAATTTTATAAACTAACCATTTCAATCATTTTTTTTATTATTAAATCTTTATTTTTTTAATAAAATTATTTATAAAGTCTTATGGAATATAGCTTTGAGTTCTATTTTAAAAATATTTTTTAATGATTTATTTGTTTGTAAAACAAACTAATTAAAATAATTTTATGTAAATCAAAGAAAATGAAAGTATATTTTTTATGCATCATAATTTTAAATAATTTCATAAAGTAGAATAGGTGTTAAATTAATGAAATTATTACTTTTAATTAGTCTACTTTTTAAACATTGGAAGGTTTTTCTAATTAATACAATTTATCTAAATAAATAATCTATAAAAAAGGCCATCAATTGACGGCCTTTTTTATAAGCTACTTTCTCGATAAATAAATATTAGTTAACCGATTTAAAAACTGTGGGCTTATTGTTGAGAGTTGATAAAGCAATTTGGTTTTTATACCAACTGGAGTGTGCGTAGGTGTCCAGAAATGAGCTTTTTTCTCGACAAGTGAAAGCACCTGTTGAGCAATATCGTTGGGTGTTAAATCGACTCCCATGTTTTGAATACTGCCAGCATCCATATTATTGACCATCGCAGTTTGTACAAATAACGGCATCACATCTAAAACACGAATACCATATTTTTTCCATTCCACATCTAAACCTTCGGTAATTCCTCTAACTGCAAATTTACTGGCCGAATAAGAAATGAGATCAGCTTGTCCGTAAATTGCAGAAGCTGATGAGAGGTTGATGACTCGTGCAAAAGAAGCTTGTTTTAAATAGGACAGTGCAGCATGGCAACCGTTAATTACACCGTTTACATTAATATTGATTGTTCTTTGGTGTGAATTGATATCGATGTGTTCAAAGGCCCCAGAATATAAAATTCCTGCGTTATTCACCAAAATATTAAGCTCGCCAGCCCAGTCGGTAAATTCTTTTAATATAAGTTGCCACTGGCTGTAATCACTAACATCTAAATAGCCAGCGCATGCATTGGGACCTAACTCTGTTGCTAAGCTTTGAGCAAGTGATTCGTTAATATCATAAATGCCTACTTTATATCCTTGTTTATAAAATACTCGTGCAATTTCTGCTCCAATACCTTGAGCTGCGCCACTAATCAGAATGCTATGTTTCATCTTTTTTTCTCTTTATCGTTACAATATGACGAATGATTTGCCGCTTTAATTTTGATCCTAGCAAATTAGAATTGTAAATTTACTGACCGACTTTTTAAACTTGAGGGTTACCATGGATAAATTGCTTAAAATTATGCAAGAGCTACGTGAAAAATGTCCGTGGGATCAAAAACAAACCCCAATGTCACTAACTAAATATGCGATTGAAGAAGCATATGAAGTCGAAGCTGCCATTCGTCAGGGCGATATTGATGAGATTCGAAATGAGTTGGGTGATTTGCTACTACAAGTTGTATTTCAATCACAAATGTTTAGTGAGCAAGGGGCGTTCAATTTTCAAGATGTAGTTAAGGCAATTAGTGAAAAATTAATAAGACGTCATCCACATGTGTTTCAAGCTGATCAATTTAATAACTTAACACCCGAACAAGTCAGTGAGCTATGGAAACAAATTAAACAACAAGAAAAGCAAGGCAAGCCGCAATCAAGATTAGATGAAATTAAACATGGTCCTGCACTGTCTCAAGCACAGGAAATTCAAAAAAATGTTGCAAAAGTCGGTTTTGATTTCGAAACAGTAGAAGATGCTTATGCAAAACTAGAAGAAGAACTCGGTGAGTTCAAAGAGGCGCTCAAAAGTCAAAATATTGATGAAATTCAAGACGAATTTGGAGATTGTCTGTTTTCATTAGTCAATGTAGGACGTAAACTTAACATTTCAAGTGAAACTTCACTTTTATCAACCATACATAAATTTAGAAGTCGTTTTGCTTTTATTGAAGAGCAAGCCATAAAACAGCAAAGAACATTAGAAGACATGACTTTGTCCGAGATGGATGAATTGTGGAACCAAGCAAAACGACAATTACATTCAGGGGAAAAACGACATGCGATACAGCATGAGAATTTGGAAAAATAATTGTTTTATTTTAATGATGTTGTGCTTAGGCGTAATTTCACCTTCGGTTTTTGCTCAATCTTTTGATCAAAACTTTCAGGAATGGAAGGCTAAACAGCAGATGTACGACCAAAAGTTAAAGGTCTCTAAGCCTTCTCATTCATATGGTTCTAAAAATTCTTATACTAAGAGTTCTAATGACTCTACAGGGCAAATTCACTTGAATCAGGCCACTGTAAATGAGTTTCAGCAGTTAAAAGGCGTAGGTGAGAAAAAGGCGCAAGCGATTGTAGAATATAGACAGAAGAACGGAAGTTTTAAAAATATTGACGAAATTAAAAACGTCAAAGGAATCGGCCCCGCTATTTTTGAAAAAAATAAATCGCGTTTAGCCTTATAAAAGTTCTGTTCGTCAATTATCATTTCCTGCGCAATCTAAAGAGAATCAAATTGCCCTTTGTGTGTGTTAGAGCTATGATTAGCGACAACTTGTTATTTACGTCCTGACGTAGGAGACAGCGTCTTTTGCAAACCTTGCGAGCGTCAAAATGTGGTTTGTCCACAGCCCAACTTCCTTCTTCGATTTTAGATGTGATCGATAGTCTGAACAAAGCAGGCTATGAGGCTTATATTGTTGGGGGTGGTGTCCGTGATTTAATGCTAGGACTCAATCCTAAAGATTTCGATGCAGTCACCAATGCAACACCTTCTCAAATTAAAGAAGTTTTTGGTCGTCGATGCCGAATTATTGGTCGTCGATTTGAATTGGCACATGTCTATTCAGGGCGTGAGCTAATCGAAGTTGCGACTTTCCGTGCCCCTCCTAAAAAAGCAGTCACCAATGCTTCCGGCATGATTTTGCGTGACAATAACTGGGGAACAATAGAGCAGGACTTTGCTCGACGCGATTTTTCTATCAATACGCTTTACTACCAACCACGTAAGGGTATTGTGCTCGATTTTTGTAAAGCAATTGATGATGTCAAAAATAAGACTTTACGTTTATTGGGTGATCCTGCACAACGTTTTGAAGAAGATCCGGTGCGTATGCTACGGACATTACGTTTTGCAGCGAAGCTAAATTTCAAGATTGACTCAAATATTCTCGATATTTTTGATGTTGAGATGACACAATTGCTGCGTGATGTTTCTCCGCACCGTTTATACGATGAGTCTCAGAAGCTTTTCACAATGGGTCATTTGGCACGTGTATTACCAATGCTAATTGAATTTGGCGTGTGGAAGCAGCTTTTTGCTGATATTCGTCCAGATCTGACGCCATTTATTCAACGCGCTGCAAAAAATACAGATCAACGTATTCAAATTGGTAAAACCATTAACCCAGCATTTTTCTATGCGGTTTTATTGTGGCAGCCATTTTTAGAACGCTGTGATTTTTATTTAACAAAAGGTGTGGTTCCAGCAGAAGCTCGTGCGCAGGCCGGTTTAGATGTTTTAAAACGTCAAGCCACACGTACAGTCATTCCTCGTTTTGCTGAAACTTTTATTCGTGAAGTTTGGGAAATGCAAACCCGATTGCTTAATCCAAAGCCACAGCAAATTGAAGCATTGGCAAGCCATGCGCGTTTCCGTGCAGGTTTTGACTTCTTATTACTTCGTGAAAAGTCAGGTGATGACACAACGCAAGGAATGGGGAGTTGGTGGGATGCTTACCAAGAAATGTCAAATGACGAAAAAGAAGCTGCGATTAGCCAATATAATCGTCAAAAAGCGAAAAGTCGTCGTAAGGTTGCTGCTGAACCGATTGAAAGCAATAGAGTTGATGTAGAAATTGAGCCATTGGTAGACGTTCCAGAACCTCGAAGCCGTCGTGGTAAGAAAGAACGCTCACGACAAGAGCAGTCTGTTGATCGCTTTATGGAAAAATCTTCTGCATCACAAGCTAACATGACGAGTGATCACCCCATTTTAAAGCGCAAGCGGGTACAACGTGATTTGAGCCAAGTTATTTTTGGGCCTACACAATGACAGTAACCACGTATATTGGCTTAGGAAGTAACCTAGGTGACTCACGCCAGATTTTGTCTGAAGCAATAGCTAAGCTTAAATCTATTGGTGAAGTGAAGGTCTCCAAACTGTATCAAAGCCCACCCATGGGTCCTCAAGATCAACCTAACTATCTAAATGCAGTCGCTCAGCTAAAAACCGAGTTACTTCCGCTTGACTTACTTGACCAGCTCCAGCGCTTTGAACAGGAAGCTGGGCGTGTGAGACTACGTCATTGGGGTGAGCGAACTTTAGATCTTGATCTACTGATTTATGGCAATGAAAAAATACAAAATGAGCGCTTAACTGTGCCGCACGTAGGAATACTGCAAAGAGATTTTGTTGTGATTCCTTTATTAGATTTAGATGCTGATTTACATATTAATGATCAGCCACTTAAAAATTTAGAACTCTTACAGCAGCCGACGCTGACTGTACTTGCTGATGAGTCTTGGGCTTAAGCCTGACTTATACGTTCTGCAAACTCCTGTAGAGGATACCATCATGATTAGTCTTAGTGACTTAAGAAAATTTAAAGCCGAAGGACGTAAGTTCTCTTGTCTAACTTGTTACGATGCAAGTATGGCAAAAGCAATGGAACTTGCTGAAATTGATACTATCTTAATTGGTGATTCTCTTGGAATGGCAATTCAAGGTCGTGATTCAACGTTACCTGTAACTGTTGAAGACATGGCTTATCATACGGCGGCGGTGCGCCGTGGTAACCAGCATGCATTGATTATGACTGATTTACCATTTATGAGTTATGCCACTTTAAACGATGCTTTGCAGAATGCGAAAACAGTTATGCAAGCTGGTGCCCAGATGATCAAAATCGAAGGCGGTGCATGGCTAAGTGAAACGGTACAAGTGTTAACGCGTAATGGTGTACCTGTATGCGTTCATTTAGGTTTAACACCTCAATCTGTGCATGTATTTGGTGGTTATAAGTTACAAGCTAGAACACGTGAAGCTGCGGATCAACTGATTGCTGACTGTACGGCTGTTGTTGAAGCTGGAGCGGCGGTACTATTGCTTGAATGCGTTCCAGCACAACTAGGCCAAGAAATTGCTGAGCTGTTCCCAAATACTCCAGTGATTGGTATTGGGGCAGGTAATGCGACTGACGGTCAGGTATTGGTTGTACAAGACATGTTAGGTTTGACGTTTGGCAAGGTTGCACGTTTTGTGCGTAACTTCATGAAAGAACAGTCTGGTGAAACAGCTATTTTAGATGCTTTTAAATCTTTTCATGCTGCTGTACAAGATCAGTCGTTCCCTGCCAAAGAACATACTTTCAATGTTGAGCTGTAATTCATGAAAACAGAAACCACTATACAAGGCTTAGCTGCTTCTTTAAATCCTGCTAGAGCTGCACGTAAAATCATTGGTTTTGTCCCAACTATGGGAAATCTACATGAAGGCCATCTCACACTTGTTCGTGAAGCGAAGAAGTTATGTGATGTTGTGGTTGTAAGTATCTTTGTGAATCCGACCCAATTTGGTCCGGGTGAAGATTTTGACAACTATCCACGTACTTTGGAGCAAGATAGCCGTCTACTTGCAGATGTTGGCTGTGACATCGTTTTCGCACCTTCAGTCGAGCAAATGTATGGTACACAGCCTCGTTTAACTAACATTAGTGTTAGTCAAATTACGGATGACTTGTGTGGTAGTTCACGTCCAGGACATTTTGACGGTGTAGCGCTGGTTGTCACAAAACTCTTTAATATTGTGCAGCCAAACTATGCTTTCTTTGGTCAAAAAGATTATCAACAGTTAGCTGTAATTCGCCAGTTTGTTCAAGACTTAAACATTCCGTTAGAAGTTATTGGTGTGCCTATTGTTCGTGCGGCAGATGGTCTGGCATTGAGTTCGCGTAATGGTTATTTGACACCTGAACAGCGTCAAACGGCACCAGTCATCTATCAAGGTCTAAAGCAAGCTGAAGAACAATTACATCAGGGTAAGGATTTGCAACAAGTCTTGGCAGATTTAAAAACGTTGTTGACAGACAATGGTTTTGTTGTGGATTATGTGGAAGCTCGTCAGTCAAATCTGTTACCTGTTACTCAATTTGATCGTAATATTGTGTTGTTTGTTGCGGCTAAGTTGGGTGGGACACGTTTAATTGATAATTTACAAGTTGCCTTTACATCTCAATAATACATAAAAGGACAGCCATGCCATGAAGCGTATACTTATCGTGACAGGACAGTCTGGTTCAGGAAAATCTTCAGCTCTTCAAGTGTTGGAAGATTTGGGCTATTACTGTATTGATAATTTACCTTTGGCATTGCTGCCTGAAATTGTGGCAAAGCTAGATCATGAAAATAATCTTGAACAACTCGCTTTAGGTGTAGATGTCCGAAGTACACGGGCAGATATGCAGGAGTTCGATCATGTTTTTGAGCAACTACAAAAGCATGGTACGGTTGATGTGATTTACCTGACGACACAAGATCAAGATTTAATTGCTCGATTTAGTGCTTCACGTCGCCCGCATCCGTTGGCGAACCGTTTCAAAAGCCTTTTACAGTGTATTCATGAAGAAAAGCAGTTGCTGATTCCAATTCAGTTCCGTGCCACTGTTCATATTGATACCACAGATAAAAGTGTTCATGATTTAAAACATATCTTGCTGTCAAAATTAGGGCAGTCGGATAACCTGATTGTTATATTGCAGTCATTTGGTTATAAACATGGCATTCCTTTAGATGCTGACTATGTTTTTGACGTACGGCATTTACCAAATCCACATTGGGATTTAGAATTACGCCGTTTTTCTGGTTTAGATGAGCCAGTAAGACAGTTTTTAGAAGCAAGTCCGCAAGCAAATGAAATGTTTGAGGACATACACCACTTCTTAAAAAAATGGTTGCCTGCATTTGCTGAAGGGCATCGTCACTATATGACGATTTCAATAGGTTGCACAGGCGGCCAGCATCGTTCAGTTTATATGGTAGATAGACTAAAACAAGCACTTGAGGCAGAATGGACTGTTCAGGTCTTACACAGAGAAATGAAGCACTGGTCATGATAGACACAACTGTTGATGTAATTAATAAACTCGGTTTACATGCACGTGCATCAGGAAAACTGATAGAGGTCACTACGAAGTTTCGTTCGTCAATTCAGATTGGTAAGGGCGATCATTTGGTAGATGCAAAGAATATTATGTCGTTACTGATGTTAGGTGCAGGTAAAGGGACCACTTTACGTTTGGTCATTGATGGCGCTGACGAAGAACAGGCATTAAACGAAGTACAGGCGTTATTCGCCGCAAAATTTTATGAGGCAGATTAATCGTGGCACGTCGTCCCCAGCGTTATACTGAAGAAGATTTTGATTCTTTAGAAGGACGTGCAAGTAAAACCGAACAGAAAAAAGCAGTTCAACGTATGGCTGCTTTAGGTGAGCAGTTAGCACAACTTTCTATCAAACAAATTCAAAAACTTCCAGTTGATGAGCGTTTAATTGATGCTCTTTTAGAAGTCCAGAATATTAGTTCGTTTGAAGCGCGCCGTCGCCAGTTTCAGCGTGTTGGTAAACTCTTGCGTAATGAAGATGAGACAGTCATTTTGTCTTATTTGACACCTCAACAAGGTGCGAAAAAGCAAGCTCAACTTATGCGTTGGGTAGATCGTATGATTGAACAGGGTGATCCTGCAATCAATGAGTTTAGCAAAATTTATAATGCATCAGAGCGTCATACTTTGCGTCAACATGTGTTAAGAATTAACCGTGATAAAACTCAGCAAGTTGCAGAAGCAGATCTTGAAGTATCTAAAAAGAAGTTTATTAACTACGTGCAACAAATTGCTTTATTGTCAGATCAAGGCTAATATCTTTCAAATAAAAAAAGCGACGTTCAATACGTCGCTTTTTTATTTGAAAATATTTAAACGCGCTCCTTTGCCCATTCACGCAAGATAAATTTTTGTAATTTGCCTGTTGATGTCTTTGGAATTTCGGTAATGACCACATCCTTAGGAACTTTAAAGCGAGCAAGCTCTTTTTGGCAGTGTGCAATAATTTCTTCAGGAGTTGCTGTAGCACCTGTTTTTAATTCAATAAATGCACATGGTACTTCTTGCCAACGTTCATCGGGTTTTGCCACAACAGCAGCTGTTAAAACTGCAGGATGCTTATATAAAACGTCTTCTACCTCTAAAGATGAAATATTCTCTCCACCGGAAATAATAATATCTTTGGAACGATCCGTAATTTTTGCATAACCATCTGGATGACAAACTGCTAAATCTCCAGTGTGGAACCAACCACCTGCAAATGCCTCTTCAGTTGCTTTTGGATTTTTTAAATATCCCTTCATCACAATATTGCCACGGAACATAATTTCTCCCATGGTTTCACCGTCATTTGGTACAGGTTGCATCGTTTCAGGGTCTAGCACTCGCATACTGTCCTGAAGCGGGTAAGGCACACCCTGACGTGAATGTAGTTGTGCTTGTTCTGTAATAGAAAGATCGCTCCATCCTGCTTGAGAGGCACAAAGCGCGGATGGTCCATAAGTTTCAGTTAAACCATAAACGTGGTTTACATTAATTCCAATATTTCGCATACCTTCAATCACGGCGACAGGAGGTGCTGCTCCCGCAACCATAACTTCTACATGATGTTCTAAGTTCGGCTGTTTTTCTTTAGGTAGGTTAATAATCATGGACAGCACAATTGGAGCACCGCAGAAATAATCCACCTTATGTCTTGCAATAAGTTGCATAGCCAGTTCAGGGTCAACTTTGCGTAAGCAAATATTGGTTCCACCACTGGCTGCAATACTCCATGCAAAGCACCAGCCATTACAATGGAAGAGAGGAAGCGTCCATAAATAAACGGCTCGAGGTTTCATGCCACAGGCTAGAATATTGCTCGCTGCATTTAAGTAAGCCCCACGGTGGTGATAAACCACCCCCTTAGGGTTGCCTGTTGTCCCAGAGGTGTAATTTAAGCTAATCGCATCCCACTCATCTTGCGGCAAATGCCATTCGAAATTAGCATCACCTTGAGCAATCCATTCTTCATATTCAAACGAACCAAGAAATTGATTTTCACCCTCATATTCTTCATCAGCCACATCAATCACAATAATACGTTGGTTAGGAATCAGTGAGAGAGCTTCTCTGGCTAAATTAACAAACTCTGGGTCAACTAAAAGTACTTTAGTTTCAGCATGCTCTAGCATAAAGGCGATGGTTTTAGCATCTAAACGAGTATTTAATGTATTAAGAACAGCTCCAGCCATAGGTACAGCAAAATGCGCTTCGATCATTGCGGGTATATTGGGCAATAATACAGAAACAGTATCATTTTTAGTAATACCTAATTGTTTAAGCTGAGAGGCAAATTGCCGACAACGCTGATAAGTTTCTTTCCACGAAATATAGCGATTGCCATGAATAATCGAAGCCTGTTCCGGATATATATAAGCTGCCCGTTCTAAATACCGCAAAGGGGATAACGCAACAAAGTTTGCTTGTGTACGTGGTAATTCATCGTATGCACTAACCATGTGAAACAACTCCATGTTCTATTTTTTAATTCATTCTTTGAAAATATGACTTAATATTAATCAAAGCATTAATGCTTTAGTCTTAAGCAGAAATACCCCTCAGTCAGAAAATGAGCACAAATGCTATTTCCATCATGTTAAATCAGTTCTGATGAATAATTATCCTATTTATGTATTTCTTAAAATTTATGAGAAACACTTACGAAAGTCACTTATTGCTGTTTACCGTATAACCAACATCTATTTATGATTTTATGAGCACAAAGGTTTTCACTTGGCGTGAACAAGTGTAAAATCTTTCTGGTTTTTAATTTTGATTTACACCGTTTTTATATTTTGGGGTTCGCCTCGATCATAATCTCGCGGTGAAATGCTCCTTCGTATAGGGCATCACTCCTTAAGGATTTTTTTTATGCCAATTATCACATTGCCAAATGGCGATCAAAAAAGTTTTGATCACCCTGTATCTGTTATGGAAGTCGCTCAAAGTATTGGGCCTGGTTTAGCAAAAAACACCGTTGCTGGACGAGTAAATGATCGCCTAGTTGATGCATGTGACTTAATTACCGAAGACTCGACCTTACAAATTATCACTCCAAAAGATGAAGAAGGTCTTGAGATCATTCGCCATTCTTGTGCACACCTTGTAGGGCATGCTGTAAAGCAGCTTTTCCCTGAAGCTAAAATGGTGATTGGTCCAGTCATCGAAGAAGGTTTTTATTACGATATCTGGATGCCACGTCCTTTCACATTAGATGACATGGCAGCGATCGAAGAGCGTATGAAAAAGCTCATCGACCAAGATTACGATGTTGTTAAAAAAATGACACCACGTGATGAAGTCATTGCTGAATTTACTGCACGCGGTGAAGAATATAAATTACGCTTGATTGCAGACATGCCTGAAGAAACACAAATGGGCTTGTACTACCATCAAGATTATTTAGATATGTGTCGTGGTCCGCACGTACCAAATACTAAATTTTTAAAATCATTCAAACTTACAAAAATCTCTGGCGCTTACTGGCGTGGTGATGCGAAGAATGAACAGCTTCAACGTATTTATGGTACTGCTTGGGCTGATAAAAAACAGTTAGCAGCTTATATCAAGCGTATTGAAGAAGCTGAAAAGCGTGACCACCGTAAAATTGGTAAAGCGTTAGACTTGTTCCATATGCAAGAAGAAGCACCGGGTATGGTGTTCTGGCATGCAAACGGTTGGACTATTTATCAAGTACTAGAGCAGTACATGCGTAAAGTTCAGCAAGACAATGGTTACCAAGAAATTAAAACTCCACAAATCGTAGACTTTACGCTTTGGGAGAAATCTGGCCATGCAGCAAACTATGCAGAAAACATGTTTACGACTCATTCAGAAAGTCGTAACTATGCTGTAAAACCAATGAACTGTCCTTGTCACGTTCAAGTGTTCAACCAAGGATTAAAATCTTACCGTGATTTACCAATTCGTTTAGCTGAGTTTGGTTCTTGTCACCGTAATGAACCATCTGGTTCTTTACACGGTATTATGCGTGTTCGTGGCTTTACCCAAGATGATGCACATATCTTCTGTACTAAAGAACAGATCGGAAAAGAGGTTGCAGACTTTATTAAACTCACTTTAGATGTTTATAAAGACTTTGGCTTTGAAGAAGTTCAAATGAAGTTGTCTACTCGTCCGGAAAAGCGTGTAGGTGATGATGCACTTTGGGATTTAGCTGAAAAATCTTTAGCAGATGCTTTAGATGAAGCTGGTCTTAAATGGGAGTTGCAGCCGGGTGAAGGCGCATTCTATGGTCCAAAGATTGAGTTCTCTTTAAAAGACTGTCTTGGTCGTGTATGGCAATGTGGTACCATTCAGTGTGACTTCAACTTGCCAGTTCGTTTAGACGCTTCTTATGTAACTGAAGAAAACGAACGTGATCAGCCTGTAATGTTGCACCGTGCAATTCTTGGTAGTTTTGAGCGTTTTATTGGTATACTAATTGAACACTACGCTGGTTTTATGCCGCCTTGGTTATCACCTGTACAAGCATGTGTCATGAACATTACCGATGCTCAAGCTGAAGCAAGTGAGCAAGTTGTGGCAAAACTCAAGGAAAATGGCCTTCGCGCTATTTCTGACTTGAGAAATGAAAAAATCGGATTTAAGATTCGTGAGCGTACTCTAGAGCGCATTCCTTACCTGTTAGTTCTTGGTGATCGAGAAGTTGAAGAAGGTACAGTGAATGTACGTACTCGCTCAGGAAAAAATTTAGGTACTATGTCAGTGGATGCTTTCATTGACTTAGTGAAATCTGCCGTCGCCGAACGTGGCCGGTATATTGTGGAGTAAGAAAGATTAAACAGCCTGACCGTAACCAACAACAAGGTGCAAAGAGTAACCGTCCAGCAATTAACGATGAGATCCGTGCAAAAGAAGTACGCCTCGTCGCTGCTGATGGTGAGCAAAAAGGAATTGTTTCATTAAATGAAGCACTGCGTGCTGCTGAGGATGCAGATCTTGACCTTGTTGAGATTGTCGCAAACGCTGAGCCGCCTGTTTGTAAAATCATGGATTACAACAAGCACTTGTTTGACCTGAAACAGAAGCAAAAAGATGCCAAGAAAAAACAGCATCAAGTGCAAGTGAAGGAAATCAAACTACGCCCAGCAACTGATGTAGGTGATTATCAAGTTAAGCTTCGTGCTATTTTGAAGTTCCTTGAAGAAGGCAACAAAGTCAAAATCACCTTACGTTTCCGTGGTCGTGAAATGGCTCACCAACAACTTGGTTTAGCTCAATTACAAAAAATTGAAGCAGATGTAGCTGAGTTTGGGGTTGTAGAGCAAGCTCCGAAAATGGAAGGTCGACAAATGGGTATGTTACTTGGACCTAAAAAGAAAAAGTAATACTCAAAAAAAGCACTGCAAAAGCAGTGCTTTTTTTTGCTTGTCATTTTGTGGTTTAGTTCCTTTAAAGTGCGATTTAATAACTTTTTGAACCAAAGTTATTCTCAAATTTTATGTGTTTTTTGGTGTTGGAAATATTATTGTATTACCCAAAACATGATATAACGCAAGACGCAGTCATGATAACGATGAATAGGAAAATAGAATGATTGATCTATATTATTGGGGCACACCCAATGGACATAAAATCACAATTGCCTTAGAAGAAATGGGACTGGATTACACTCTTTATCCAATTAATATTTTAGAAAATGATCAATTTCAACCCGACTTCCTAAGAATCTCTCCAAATAATAAAATTCCTGCAATTGTTGATCAGGATGGTCCACGTGGTGAGCCAATTTCAGTATTTGAATCAGGCGCAATCTTACAATATTTAGGTCGAAAAACTGGCTTGTTCTATCCAACTGACGAGCAAGAGCGAGTTGAAGTAGAACAATGGCTCATGTGGCAAATGGGTGGTTTAGGCCCGATGTTAGGACAAAATCATCATTTTAACCGTTTTGCACCAGAGAAAATTCCTTACGCCATAGAACGTTATTTGAATGAAACTAAACGCCTATATAGTGTATTAAACAAACAGCTTATAGGGCAAAAGTTTGTTGCAGGCGAATACTCAATTGCGGATATGGCAATTTTACCTTGGATTTTGCGCTATGAATGGCAGGGTATTCAATTAGAGGACTACCCATATGTACAAGAATACATTGTTCGCTTGACAGCACGTCCTGCGGTACAAAAAGCATTATCAATTAAAGTCATCTAATTTTAGTTGATAGGTAATAAATAAAGTGAAAGGTAGTTTGGTTTAATTAGAATGCTAAGTTACTTTTTACTTTTTTTGAGTGCTTTTGGGGCTGCTACATTATTACCGCTACAATCAGAAGCTGTACTCGCTGCTTTATTATTAAAAAATCAACATTCCGCTTTTCTTCTCATTTCGATTGCTACTTTCGGAAATGTACTTGGTTCATGTGTGAACTGGTGGTTAGGTTTAAAAATAGAACAGTTTAAACATAAAAAATGGTTCCCAGTTTCTGAAAAACGTTTAGAACAAGCTCAACGTTTTTATCATAAGTATGGCTTTTATTCGCTGCTTTTAAGTTGGACACCTGTGATTGGTGACCCTATTACTTTGGTTGCTGGCTTATTCAAAGAAAATTTTTGGCGCTTTTTATTTATGGTTCTTATTGCTAAGGCTGGGCGTTATATTTTCATTTATTGGGTAATTACAGACTTTATTTAAAGTAAAAGCATCCGAAGATGCTTTTATTAAAAGGATTTAATTAGTCTTCTGAGCTTTTGGTAATGTCGACTTTAAATAGGTCGTTGGTTTTTAACCAACAGAACGTGACCACTGCAAGTGTCATACAACCACCAAAAATAGTCGCGGCAATCGTTCCCAAATATTTAGCTGCTAGGCCTGATTCAAATGCACCCAATTCATTACTAGATGAAACGAACATTCCATTTACAGCCGCAACGCGACCACGCATATTTTCTGGCGGGAAAATTTGCAAAATGGTCTGTCTAACAACAACTGAAATACTGTCACAAGCACCTGTCATCGCCAGTGCAAATAGGGATAACCACATATTGTTTGAGAAAGCGAAAAGAATCGTAAATATACCAAACCCAGCAACTGCGAGTAGCATGTTACGCCATGCGTGTTGAGTTGGAGGAAAACGAGTCAAAGCAATCATGGTAATGAGTGCACCAATAGATGGTGCTGCACGCAGATAACCTAAGCCTTCTGGTCCCACTTTTAAAATATCTTCTGCAAAGATAGGCAGTAGGGCAATCACACCTCCAAATAAAACAGAGGCAAGGTCTAGAGAAATAGCCCAGAGAACTATTTTGGTTTTCCATATAAAGCGGAAACCATCACCTAAGCTTTCTAATACATTGGTAGTTTCAATTTTAGGAAAGCTTCGTTTTTGTAATAAATTAATGAGAATAAAACAGATGCTGAGTAGGGCTGCAACACTAAAAAGACTGGTTTCTCTACCTAAGTAAGCAAGCATAAACCCACCTAGCATAGGCCCAATAATCACGCCACTTTGCCAACCAATCGTTGTCCATGTTGCGCCATTGGCATAAAGCTCGCGTGGAATTAAGAATGGTTTCAATGATGTGGCAGAGGGATTGTAAAACCCACGTATGGTACCTAAGCCAAAAATCACTGCATAAATACCCCAAGAAAGGAAATTTACACTGATATGACCTAAACCATGCAAATGAAACAGCAGCCACAAAACTAAAGGTAGAGGCACTGAGAAAAATAAACAGATTTTCATAATGACCTGTTTATTAAATTTATCAGCAAAATAGCCACCCCAAAGCGATAGGGCAATAAATGGAATGGCTTCTGCTAATCCAATTAAGCCTAAAGTTAGAGGGTCTTTGGTAATTTGATAAAGTGAATAAGCAACAATAATTTCTTGAATCAAAATTGCTAACGTTAAGCAAAATTGATTAATGGTAACAATAGAGAAATCTCTATAGCGCAGTGCAGCGAATGCATCATGTTTCTGCATTTGAAATATCGTATGTTGATAATTTGAACATATTATAGAGTGAAATAAGCCACGATGCTGAATTTATTAGCAATGACTACCTTCTAAAAAATGATATGAATTTTTTAGTTTGTTAAGTTGGTAATCCAAAAAAATGCTAAGAGTAGTTTTAATTTTAGTCAGCATGCTATAAAATACGCGCTTCCTTACCTGCAGGTCGATTTTGCAATGGTGCGATCGCGCCGAACAGGTGCCTAAAAGAGGTTACTATGGCTAAGTTAAAAACTCGCCGTGGTGCAGCTAAACGCTTCAAAGCGACTGCAAACGGTTTTAAGCGTAAACAAGCGTTCAAGCGCCACATCTTGACCAAAAAATCTGCTAAACGTATCCGTCAATTACGCGGCTGTGTAATGGTTCATGTTTCTGACATGAATTCAGTTCGTCGTATGTGCCCATACATCTAAGGAGATTATAAATGGCTCGTGTAAAACGTGGTGTAGTGGCTCATCGTCGTCACAAAAAAATTCTTGCTCGCGCTAAAGGTTACTATGGTGCTCGTTCACGCGTTTACCGCGTAGCGTTCCAAGCGGTAATCAAAGCTGGTCAATACGCTTACCGTGACCGCCGTCAAAAGAAACGTCAATTCCGTGCTCTATGGATTGCGCGTATCAATGCTGGTGCTCGTCAAAACGGTTTGTCTTACAGCCGTATGATCGATGGCTTGAAAAAAGCTCAAGTGATCATCGACCGTCGCGTATTAGCTGACATCGCTATGCATGATGCAGTAGCATTTGCTGCTTTAGCTGAAAAAGCTAAAGGCGCATTAGCTGCATAAGCTTAGAGATTCAAAGAAAGACCGCTTTTTAGCGGTCTTTTTTATTTTTAGCGGTTCTATTTTAAAAAGAGAAAATAATCAGAGATAAATGATGAAAGACGAAAAATTTTTAAATGATTTAATTCAAAAAGTGCAGCAAGGTCACCAGTATAAATACTTATATTTCTGGGGACATACTCCTAAACAAGCTGATCTTGTTGATAAAAGCTGTTTTAGCCAGTGGTTCCCTGCGCAATTTAAGGTGGAAGGTGTCGAGTACTTTACTGCTGAGCACTATATGATGGCGCAAAAAGCAAAATTATTTAATGATAAAGAAATTTTTGCACGAATTTTGCAGGTTAAACATCCGAATGAAGCGAAGCAGCTAGGCCGTAAAGTGCGTAATTATGACGAACAGATATGGCAAGAAAATCGTTTTGACATCGTGGTGCAGGCGAATTTTGCTAAATTTTCACAGCATCCTGAATTGAAAAAATTCTTATTGGCAACGAAAGACCGTATTTTGGTTGAAGCATCTCCAGTCGATAAAATTTGGGGTATTGGTATGGCGCAAGACCATCCACACATCCAAGATCCATCTCTATGGCAAGGTCTAAATTTGTTGGGATTTGCTTTAATGCATGTTCGAGAGCAGTTTTTAACTGAGTAGGTGCATGTGAGACTAATCAATACTTCATTCTAAAAAGTAGTGACGTGAGGGGAGTGAATTGAAACCATTAAATGACACAGATATTCGTATAGCAACATTTAAGGATGCATTATCTATTGCAGAAGTACATGTGCAAGCTTGGAAAGAAACCTATACCGGTATGGTTAAGCAAGAAATATTAGATGAGCTTAACGTACTAGATAAAGAACAGTTATGGAAAGAGATAAGCAGAAGTCCTAATCATAAGTTATTTATCTATACTGAAAATGGAGTAGTAAAAGGCTTTCTCGATGGTTATTTAAATCCAGAAAATAATGTTGCTGAAATTCTTGCTTTTTATCTTTTAAAAGAAGTTCAAAAACAAGGCATAGGTCGTGAGTTATTTCAAAAGTTCTATCAATGCGCTTTAAATCAAGGTTATGCTTTTATTCGTTTAGAGGTTTTTAATAAAAATCCGAGTCGCTTCTTCTATGAAAAAATGGGAGCAAAGTTAATTGCTGAAGCCGAACTACCAGAGTTCGGCTTCGGAATAACAGAGTTGCTTTATCAATGGGAACTTTAATCAAGATTAAAGCCCAAAATAATAAGCTAAGGCACAAATAATAATGGTTAAAATAATGAGCTTGATTACACCTGTTCCACCAGTTTTATGATGAGGTGCTTTTAAATGAGTTACGGACTCATTTGTTGCATCAAAAGGAGAGGGTTTCTCAACAGGTTTTAATTGAGCAGTTTGATAATGATTGGCAGCTTTAACAATCAGCTTTGCAAACAGATCATCAGTTTTATGGGTAAAATTTCTTAAGTTAATAATTTGTTCTTGGTCTAAGTCTTCCCCTAAAGGATCATTTGCGGCGCGTTTCTTTTGCTCCAAATAATCTAATAAAGCTTGGGTGCGGTAGAGGAGTTGGTGTGCACAATCAGCTGGATAATTTTCAGGAATAAGAGCAAGAGTTGGTTGATGATCTATTGAGATTTGATGAGTTGACCCATCAAAATATTTTTTCTCAAATTTAGGTTCTTCAAAACCTGCTGCATACTTACTTCGAAATAACTCAGATTCCATAAAGTCAGCAATTTCATCCCATTGAGGTGCTTTTAAGTCAGCATCAACTTTCTTAGATAATTTTTCATTCAGTTCAAAACGCCAGAAAGTTTCTAAACGTAAATCACTACGCTGATTTAAAGGTGGCTCAAATTCATTATCGCTGCTGTACCATTCGGCAAGCTCATGGCCAAAAATCCATGCGATTTTTTTATTGTTTTGATGGCTCACAATAAAATGGGTATAGGGTAAAAGTTCTACATTATTATTTGGATTCTGCTCTTCATTTAAGATGGTTGATAAGTGAAGAGAGATTTGGGTTGTTCCCTGTTTTTTGAGTGCTTCTAGCCAAACTTGGAAATGTTGAGCAAGTAAATGCTGTGAAATTAAGTCACGAAACTGAAAACTATGTTGGTCAAAAATATGATGTTGTCGCCATTCGTTGAAGCTTGAATTCTGGCGAAGGTATTCATTACCGTAGGTCACAAGTGTAAGTTGTTGTTTCCAAATCTGATTGAGCGCCATAATAATTGATCTCATTGACGATAGTATTATTTTATACGTTTTATCTTTTTGTTGCCTAATACATTTTTCATGATGGATAAACTTCATCAATACGGTGAAAAACTGTTAGAATGCAGTGTTTTATTATATTTTTAAATTTGTTGCTTTGAGAGTTAATATGTCACTGGAAGCCCTGACCACAGAAGCGCTTGCTGCCATTGCAGCAGCTCAAGACCTTGTTGCACTTGATCAGGTGCGTGTGCAATTTACAGGGAAAAAAAGCCAGCTTGCAGAACAATCGAAAGCATTAGGGAAAATGGACCCTGAAGAACGCAAAGTACAAGGTGCTGCGATTCATGCTGTTCGAGAAACAATTAATAGCGCTTTAACTGAGCGTCAAACGGCATTACAACAAGCTGCGCTAGCGCAAAAACTAGCAAATGAGACCATTGATATTACTTTACCAGGTCGTGGACAGCGCATTGGTACAGTTCATCCTGTTACTCAAGTACAAGAACGTATTTGCCAGTTCTTTACTAAAGCTGGTTTTACAGTTGCAACAGGACCAGAAGTTGAAGATGACTATCATAACTTTGAAGCATTAAATATTCCTGGGCACCATCCTGCACGTGCCATGCACGATACTTTCTATTTCGATGCAAACCATTTGTTGCGTACGCATACTTCTGGTGTGCAAATTCGTACCATGGAAACAAGCCAGCCGCCAATTCGTATTGTATGTCCGGGCCGTGTATATCGCTGTGACTCAGACCAAACGCATTCGCCAATGTTCCATCAAATCGAAGGTTTGTACGTTGCTGAGAACACCAGCTTTGCTGAATTAAAAGGTTTATTAATTAACCTACTGAATGAATTTTTTGAGAAAGATTTAAAAGTACGTTTCCGCCCATCATATTTCCCATTTACAGAGCCTAGTGCAGAAGTGGATATCATGGATGAGCGTGGACGTTGGTTAGAAGTATTAGGCTGTGGCATGGTACATCCAAATGTATTACGCGCTGCAGGTATTGATCCTGATAAATACAAAGGCTTTGCTTTTGGTTTAGGGGTAGAGCGTTTTGCAATGTTGCGTTATGGCATCAATGATTTGCGTATGTTCTATCAAAATGATGTGCGTTTCTTACGCCAATTTGCCTAACATTTTTTCAGGATTAAATAAGGTTTATAAAGATGAAGATTAGCGAAAATTGGTTACGCACATGGGTTAACCCAGCAATTGATAGTGATACCTTATCTGATCAGTTGACTATGCTTGGTCTTGAGGTAGATGAACTAGCACCTGTTGCTAAGCCATTTACTGGAGTTGTGGTTGGTGAAGTTCTAACAGTTGAACAACATCCAGATGCAGATCGTCTGCGTGTAACAACAGTGAATATTGGTTCAGGTGAACCGCTGCAAATTGTATGTGGTGCTCCTAACGTTCGTGTTGGAATGAAAGCACCTGTAGCAACTATTGGCGCAGTATTACCAGGCGATTTTAAAATCAAAAAAGGTAAGCTTCGTGGTGTCGAGTCACAAGGTATGTTGTGCGGTGCTTCTGAAATCGACCTTGAAGATAAAATCGATGGTTTGCTTGAGCTACCTGCCGATGCTCCAGTAGGGGTAAACATCCGTGAATACTTAAAACTTGATGATAACGTCATCGATATCAGTATTACGCCAAACCGTGGTGACTGTTTTAGTATCCGTGGTATCGCTCGTGAGATAGCAGTAATTAACCTACTGCAAATGAATGAGCCTGAAATCAAGTCAGTTGATGCGACAATCACTGATGAGAAAAAAGTAGTGATCAGCACGGATGGTGCTCCACGCTATTTAGGACGTGTAGTTAAAAATGTGAATGTGAAAGCTGCTACTCCTGAATGGATGGAACAAGCTTTAGCACGCTCAGGTATTCGTACACACAGTATTTTAGTTGATGTAACGAACTACGTCCTCATGGAATTAGGCCAGCCAATGCATGCTTTCGATTTAGCTAAAATTGAAGGTACTGTAGAAGTTCGCCAAGCTAAGCCGCAAGAAAAGTTGCAACTTTTGAATGATCAAGAAGTTGAGTTGCAAGAAGATATAATGGTTATTGCGGATGACCAGAAAGCTTTAGCAATCGCAGGTATCATGGGTGGTTTAGCATCAAGTGTAACTGATGATACAGCTGATATCTTCTTGGAGAGCGCATTCTTCGCTCCACTTGCGATTGCTGGGCGTGCTCGCCGTTTTGGTTTACATACAGATTCTTCGCAACGTTATGAACGCGGTGTAGATTTTGAATTGCCATTAATTGCGATGAATCGTGCTTCTCAGCTCATTAAAGAATTAGCGGGTGGTGAGTTTGGTCCTATCACTGTAGCTGAAAAAACGGATTTACTTCCAAAACGTGAAGCTATTGAACTTAAGCAAGCTCAAGTAGACCAATTATTGGGATATCAAGTTGCTGCTGATTTCATTACAGATGCTTTAACTCGACTAGGTTGTAAAGTAACTGTTAAAGCTGAAGGTGAGTGGAGCGTTATTCCTCCATCACATCGTTACGATATGGCAATTTATCAAGATTTGATTGAGGAAGTTGCACGTATTGATGGTTATGACAATATCCAGATTAGTCTACCAAGCATGGATGTTCAGCTTGCTAAGTACCAAGATCGTTTTGAAATTGCACAGTTACGCCAAACAGTAGTTACTTTGGGCTACCAAGAAGCAATTAGTTTTAGCTTTGCTGATGCAAAACTTGAAAAGCAATTGAACCCACAAGTAAATCCATTAATGCTCGCAAATCCAATCTCAAGTGATTTGGCAGCAATGCGTAGCACTTTGCTTTCTAGCTTAATTCCTTGTGTACAATATAATTTAAACCGTCAGCAAAGCCGTGTGCGTTTCTTTGAGCTTGGTTTGCGTTTTGATTATCAAAATGCTACGTCTATTCAAGACTTAAAGCAAATCCCGACATTAGCTTTAATTGCTGTAGGTTCTCGTGAACCAGAATCATGGCATGCTAAGCCACAGCCAATGGATTTCTTCGACTTCAAAGGTGAAGTAGAAGAAGTTTTAGCTGCTGGACGTGTCAAAGTTGAATATGTACGCTCAGAGCGTGCTTGGTTACATCCGGGACAGTCAGCTGAAATTTTAGTTGATGGTAAATCAATTGGTTACCTAGGCCGTTTGCACCCATCTTTAGAAAATGAGCTCGATTTGAGCACAACTTGGGTTGCTGAGCTTGATCAGGCAGCAGTTTTGCAATCTTATGTATCTAATTTTACAGAATTATCACGTTTTCCTTCGGTTAGACGTGATATTGCGCTTTTAATCTCTGATAATATAAATGTTAGAGATATTCAGCAGTTAATCGAAAAAACTGGTGGAGAGCTTTTAGACTCTACTTGGTTATTCGATGTGTATACGGGGCAGGGTGTCGAAGAGGGTAAACGCTCATTAGCGTTTGCACTACTATGGCAACATCCTTCACGTACGCTTGAAGATGCTGAAATTAAATCTGGTATGGACAATATAATCCAAGTGTTGGAAAACACTTATCAAGCGACATTGAGGGCCTCATGACAGCACTAACTAAAGCAGACATGGCTGATCATTTAAGTGAGTTAACCAGCTTAAATCGCCGTGAAGCAAAACAAATGGTCGAGTTGTTCTTTGACGAAATTAGCCAAGCGCTGATTGCGGGTGAGCAGGTTAAGCTTTCTGGTTTTGGTAATTTCGAACTAAGAGATAAACGCGAGCGTCCAGGACGCAATCCTAAAACAGGTGAAGAAATTCCAATTTCTGCTCGCCGAGTAGTGACCTTTAGAGCAGGTCAGAAATTTAGACAACGCGTTGGAAATGAGCAGATCGATTGATCTGCTTTTTTTTTATTTATAATTTTTAATGGTTTGGAATAAAATATATTTTATAGGTGATAAATATAATTTAAATAATATATAACGTAGCTATTGTTTAAATTATAAAATTTAAGCATAAAAAAAGAGGACATAAAGTCCTCTTTTTTATCTAATCTAGAGTATAGATTAGTGTGCAGCAGAAGCAGCAGGTGCAGAAGCAGCAGCTTCAGAAGAAGCAGCAGCAGCGTCAACAGCTGAAGCAGCAGCAGTAGCAGCTTCAGAAGCAGCAACAGTAGCTTCAGAAGCAGCAGCTACAGCTTCAGAAGCAGCAGCAGCAGCAGGAGCTTCTTCTTTCTTAGAACAACCAACGAAAGCTAAAGTAGCAGCAACAGCAGCAGCAACAGCGAATTTTTTGAATAACATGGCATCACTCTCACAAAAAAAATTTGAGATTAAAAAAACCTAAGTTAGGCTGTTTGGCTTTTATTATTCCTAAACGTAGCTAGGTAACAACGCATGGAGCAGTCTAACTGGTCTGCCGCTATGCTATCACTGCGCATGTTGAAATACTACTGCCACCTGTCAAAAAAGCGCAGAAAAAATCAAAAAACAGGCTGTTTTTTAACAGAAAAAAACAATCAATTAGTTTGAATATATTGGAAAAGGTGTGAATAAGCTATTAAAAAACCTAATTTTTTTAAATTAAAAATATTTGTTTTCAAAAGCTTAAATATATTCTTACATAGAAAATAACAAAATGTATTTTTGTGTAAAGCTTGTCAACCAAATAAAAAAGCTACTCAATAGAGTAGCTTTTTTGAAGGATAATAAAATTAATTAAGTTGAAGCTTTACGTTTCATTTGATCAAAGAAATCATCATTTGTTTTGGTTTCTTTCATACGATCAAGTAAGAATTCCATAGCAGCCAACTCATCCATAGGGTGAAGAAGTTTGCGGAGAATCCAGACTTTACGTAATTTATCTTCATCCATTAAACGTTCTTCGCGACGTGTGCCAGACTTTTTGATATTCATGGCAGGGAAGACACGCTTTTCAGCAATACGGCGATCAAGTGTAATTTCTTGGTTACCAGTACCTTTGAATTCTTCGTAAATTACATCGTCCATTTTACTGCCAGTTTCAATTAGCGCAGTAGAAATGATCGTTAAAGAACCACCTTCTTCGATGTTACGTGCAGCACCAAAGAAACGTTTAGGACGTTCTAATGCGTGAGCATCTACACCACCTGTTAGTACCTTGCCAGATGAAGGAATTACAGTGTTGTATGCACGAGCTAAACGAGTAATAGAGTCAAGCAAAATCACAACATCTTTTTTATGTTCAACAAGACGTTTTGCTTTTTCAATCACCATTTCAGCAACTTGTACGTGACGGGCAGGTGCTTCATCAAATGTTGAGGCAACAACTTCACCGCGTACAGTACGCTCCATTTCAGTTACTTCTTCTGGACGCTCATCAATAAGTAAAACAATAAGGAACACTTCCGGATTGTTTCTAACAATAGATTGCGCAATGTTTTGAAGTAACATTGTTTTACCCGCTTTAGGCGGTGCAACAATAATTGAACGTTGACCTTTACCAATTGGGGCAACTAAGTCGACAACACGAGCAGTTAAGTCTTCTGTCGTACCATTACCTAGTTCCATAACCAATTGTTCGGTTGGGAAAAGAGGAGTTAAGTTTTCAAATAAAATTTTATTTCGAGAATTTTCTGGCGTGTCATAGTTAATTTGATTAACTTTGAGCAACGCAAAATAACGCTCACCTTCTTTGGGAGGGCGAATAGTACCTGTGATGGTATCACCTGTACGCAAGTTAAAGCGTCGGATTTGTGAAGGACTCACATAAATATCATCCGGACCTGCTAAATACGAACCTGCGGCAGAGCGCAAAAAACCAAAACCATCAGAGAGAATTTCAAGAACGCCGTCACCAAAAATTTCTTCGCCATTCATTGCATGGCGTTTCAAGATGGCAAAGATAATATCTTGCTTTCGGTTACGAGCCATACCTTCAAGGCCCATAAATTCAGCAATTTTAATTAGTTCGCCGATTGGTTTTTTCTTGAGTTCAGTTAAATTCATAAGGGTCAGAATTAGGAAAGAGTAGAGTGTGGTTTAAAAGAAGAAAAATCGCTCGCATACAAAAAAGAGTATCGCAATTGTATTTACACAATAACAATTCAGAAGTCTGATTAACTGTTTCGAAGAGAAATGTGAAAAAACAATTTCTGTTGCCGAGTGGCGATCTTTATGTTTGTGTCTTGTAAGAAGCCGGACAGAAGACGATTCCCTTCAGTGCCTCTTGAGCATGCAATATAAGTGAGATCAGCTAATTTGTCAATTTATAGCCGAAAAAAATACGCTATATAGGTATAGCGTATTTTTATCTATAACGTTTCGTTTTAAACGTTTTCGTCAATAAAGCTAACGAGTTTAGAACGAGGTACAGCACCGATTTGTTGAGCTACTACTTCACCATTTTTGAAAAGTAATAGAGCAGGAATATTACGGATATTGTATTTTACTGCAGTATCTTCACAAGAAGTCACGTCAACTTTAACGATTTTTACTTTACCAGCATATTCACTTGATAAATCTTCAAGAACAGGTGCAATGGCTTTACAAGGCGCACACCAACCTGCCCAGAAGTCAACAAGTACAGGTGTTTCAGCATCAAGAACATCTGCTTGGAAGTTATCATCAGTTGTATTTACAATAGTCGCAGACATGGTACGGCTCCAATTTTTAGAAAAAAGTGCTATCACTGTGTGAGGATATAATCTCTATCAGTATTACATAGCTACTTAGTTCAATGTAAGGGTTTGATGCTATTATTCAAGGCTTAACTAAATTTGTCTAATGGATGCTCACGATATTCATCATCGGCTTGTACAATCGTTTAACAAATAGAAAAATATCGATGGCTAATAAATGTTGATGAAAATGGCTTTTCAATTGCATTCTTGTGAATTACTCTAGGCGTGAATTGTTATGGGTTTAGTTCAATAATGTCTGACTTTCTGATTGATGAAGAATTACTTGCTGCCATAGATATGGGGTCGAACAGTTTTCACCTTGCGATTGCACGGGTAGATCACGGTGAAGTTAAAAAAGTGGCTTCAATGTCAGAGAAAGTACAGCTTGCAGCTGGTCTGGATGAAAATAAAAACCTAACAGAAGCAGCGCAACAACGTGGATTAGCATGTTTAGCTCGTTTCGTTGGACGTTTAAGTTCGGTTCAACCCAATCGTTTAAGAATTGTGGCAACGAATGCTTTGCGTCAAGCTAAAAATGGTCATGAATTTATTCAAAAAGCGGCCGAAATTTTACCTAAACCTATTGAAATTATTGCGGGTCGTGAAGAAGCTCGTTTGATTTATCTTGGTGTATCTCACACGATGGCTAATGGCGGACGTCGTTTAGTTGTAGATATTGGTGGGGGATCTACCGAGTTTATTATTGGCGAAGAGTTTGAGCCAATTTATACCGAATCATTACAAATGGGATGTGTGGCATATACAAAAGCTTATTTCGCTGATGGCGAAATCACGCAAAAAGCCTTTGATAAAGCTGTAGTTGCTGCTCGTAAAGAACTTTCAGCAATCGCAACGACTTATAAGATGGAAGGTTGGGATACTGTTGTTGGCTCAAGTGGAACGATTAAAGCTTGCCGTCAAATTATGGTGAATATGGGGTTAAGTGACGAACAAGAAAATGTCACTCGAGAAGGCCTATATAAACTCAAAGATAAACTACTTAAGTTCAAAAATATTTCTGAAATTGATTTTGAAGGTTTACGAGAAGATCGACGAGCAGTTTTGCCAGCCGGATTGGCAATTTTGTACGCAGTTTTTGAAGTTTTAGAAATTGAACGTTTGGCATATTCTGATGGTGCATTACGTGAAGGAGTCATGTATGACCTGTTAGGTCGTTTTAAGCATGAAGATATTCGGGATCGTAGTGTACAGGCCTTGATGGGGCGCTATAACGCCGATCCTAAACAAGCAGAACGTGTCGTAAATACAGCCCAACATTTATTTGATGGTGTTGCAAAATCACTTAATTTAACGAGTGAAGACAGTGACTTACTACGTAGAGCAGCCTATTTGCATGAAATTGGTTTAGCAATTAGTCATGGTGGTTACCATCGTCATGGTGCTTATTTATTACAGCATTCTGATATTCCTGGTTTCTCACAAATTGATCAAAATCATCTTTCACATTTAGTTGCTCACCATCGACGTAAATTACGTAATGATGTAAAAAATGAAGTTTTGAAGGCTGGCGGTAATAAATTACTTTACTTAAGTTTATTACTTCGCCTTGCAGTTTTACTCAATCATAGTCGCAGTGATCAGATGCTTCCTGCCATTGAATTAACCATCATAAATGATCAACAATGGCAGCTTAGTGTTTCTGGTGATGCCAAACAATGGCCATTGTTAGTTGCCGACTTGCATGATGAGCAAGAGCAGTTTAAGCATTGGGACATTGAATTGAATATTCAGTCGGAAAAATTTATCGATTAAAGGGATAATATTCGACCTATGAAAAAAGCTACTCAGTCCAAAGCGTGGACAACGGTTCAAATTGCACGTCATCCTGATCGTCCGCAATTTCTAGATTATGTCGGTGAAATCTTTACAGAGTTTGATGCCTTGCATGGTGATCGTTTGTTTGGTGACGATGGTGCGATGGTAGGTGGTCTTGCTCGTTTTGACGGTCAACCTGTGATGGTCATTGGACAACACCGTGGTCGTAGTACCCGTGAAAAATTAAAGCACAACTTTGGTATGGCGAACCCAGAAGGTTACCGTAAATCTCAGCGTTTATTAGATATGGCTGAGCGTTTTAATCTTCCAGTCTTTACATTTATTGATACTATGGGCGCTTACCCAGGTGTTGGTGCTGAAGAGCGTGGACAAGCTGAAGCAATTGCAACGAGTCTTGCTCAACTTTCAAGTTTGAAAGTTCCTGTAGTTGCAACAGTACTCGGTGAAGGCGGTTCTGGTGGTGCTTTAGGTATTGGTGTTGCTGACCGAGTAATTATGCTATCTCATAGTATTTATTCTGTTATTTCACCAGAAGGCTGTGCATCTATTTTGTGGAAGACTGCTGAAAAAGCTGCTCAAGCAAGTGAAGCTTTAGGTTTGACAGCAGATAAGCTGCAATCTTTAGGTATTGTTGAATATGTAGTAGATGAAGGCGAAGGGGCTCATTTAGACCCTGAGCGTGTTATGCAAAATCTAAAAGTAGTTTTGAAGCAAGCTTTAGATGAATTGCTACCAATGGATGCAAATGAACGATGCGAAGCACGTTATCAACGTTTAATGAAGTTTGGCAGCGAAAATTTAGGCATAGCGTCTTAAAGCAGTCTCAAGAGTTTTCAGAGAATAGCTCTTTTCTTATTGGATGTAGTGGCGGCATGGATTCAATGCTGCTGCTACATTTGATGTCTCAAATTTTCCCTCAAAAGATCCGAGTAATTCACATTGATCATCAACTGCAAGAACAAAGTGCAGAATGGTCGAAACTAGTTGCCAATCAAGCAATAAGTTTAAATATCCCTTATATTATTCAAAAAGTCCAAGTTACTGATGGTAATTTGGAAGCTCAAGCACGTCAGGCACGTTATCAAGCTTATCTACAGCATTTACAACCTAATGAAACTTTAGTGCTTGCACACCATCAACAAGATCAAGCCGAAACAGTTATATTAAGATTGTTGTCGGGAGCTGGTGTTGATGGACTTGCTGCTATGCAGTCTATTGATTATCGTGTAGATATGGCGATTTGGCGTCCTTTTTTAGATTTAACTCGTGAACAAATTGCTGCTTGGACCGCTCAACTTGAAATTGAGTATGTAAATGATCCTACAAATTATGATATTCATTATGATCGGGCATGGTCACGTGAAGAGCTTTGGCCATTCTTAAAAAACCGATTTCCAAAAATGCAGCAGGCTTTAAGCCGAACCAGTTACCTGATGCAAGACGCTTCTGAAATTTTAGAAGAAGTTTTAAAAGTTGATTTAGAGCATTGTGGCACGGCTGAGTGTTTAGATTTAACTAAATTACTAGAGTTGACATCTGCACGTCAGCGTCAATTACTTTCTGTTTGGATGAAAGGTGATGGACAATATCGGCCTGCATTTGAAATGGTTGAGCGGTTAAAGAGTGAAGTAATTAATTCAAAGTCTGATGCACAAGCCGCTTTGCACTGGAATCAGTTTTACTATGTCCGTTATCAAAATTACCTTTATAGATTAAGTAAGCAAGATTTTCTTGCTGAAACATTAAATCCGGTCGAAGCTGAACTCGAGCATGTATTTAAATTAGAAGAAAAATGGCAGGGGCCTTCTGGACTTTTTCATATTCTGTCTAAAGAAATTGGATTGAGTCATTCTTTACTAAATAAAGACTTGAAAATAATTCGACGTCAAGGCGGTGAAAAAATCCATTTATATGGTCGTGTTGGGCAATGGCCATTAAAAAAAGCAATTCAAGAAGCACATATTTTGCCTTGGCTTCGTCATACAATTCAAATATTAGTCATAGATAATGTTATGCTTGGGGTTTTTACACCGAAAGGATTTTGGTTGGCTCAGTCTCCGTATTGTGAGCAAGGAGGATGGCAACCAGATTTAATTTCTCATTCTTGTGATCTGGTAAATGGCGAATATGGTTATGACAAGTTCAGTAAATAGTAATATCTGTTTTATTGGTGGTGGTAATATGGCCCAAGCGTTGATTGGTGGCCTAATTTCAAGAGGTTTACCGCCAACACGTATTACCGTTTCAGATCCAGTTGAACAAATCCGCCATTTATTACAAGAAAAAGAAGTTCATGTAACTCAAGATAATGTGGCTGCAATTCAAAATGCTGATGTTGTCGTACTAGCGGTAAAGCCGCAAGTTTTGGCAACTGTTTTACGTCCTCTAAAAGGGCTTTTATCAGATAAATTGGTTATATCAATTATTGCTGGTGCTGAAATTCAAACAATATCAAACTTAATTGATAGTAATCGAATTGTTCGAGTTATGCCAAATACGCCAGCCCTCGTTCAAACTGGTGCGCATGGTATCTATGCAAATGATGTGGTGGGCTCTGCGGATCGTGAATTAACGAGTCAAATTTTAGCAGCCACAGGCTTAACAATTTGGGTAAACTCCGAAGCTCAAATTGATGCGGTAACAGCGGTTTCTGGTTCAGGTCCTGCATATTTTTTCTATCTCATGGAAAGTATGATCCGTGCTGGTAAAAATTTAGGACTTGATGAAAAAGTTGCCACTGCTTTAACTCTTCAAACAGCATTAGGTGCAGCTCAAATGGCAATTACGAGTTCAAATACTCCGTCTGAACTTCGTAAGAATGTGACATCACCAAATGGTACGACACAAGCTGCACTTGAAGTTTTTGACCGTGCACAAATCTCCCAAAATATTCAATCTGCATTGGCTGCTGCACAGAAGCGTAGTCAAGAGTTGGCTCAAGAACTGAGTGACAGTGCAAAATAGCTTAAATAGGATAAGACAACTATGGGTGCAAATTCTGCGCTAATTTTTGGAATTTTAATTAATGTCGCGATTTTATTGGTCTTTTTCCGTTTTTTAATGCAATTGGCGGCAGTAAGTCCTTATAATCCTGTGGTTTTATCGACAGTAAAAGCGACGAAAATTGTTGATATTTTTGGCCGAATTTTTCCAACGGTCGCAAAAGGTCGATTCAATTTAGCCGCGTTAGTTCTTTTAATTATTTTATATTTACTGAAAATTTTCGGTGTAATGTATCTTTCTGGCTCAATGCCAAATAGTCCGATTCATTTAGTGATTCTGACATTTGTGACCATGATTCAAGATTTGATTCGTTTCTGCCGTTATTTGATTTTTGCGACAATCATTTTGAGTTGGGTGGTTATGTTCACTCAATCGCGTTCACCTTATATTGAGGTGATTCAAGATTTAGCTGAACCATTACTGGCACCATTCCGTCGTTTGTTGCCTAATATGGGAATGATTGATTTGTCTCCAATTTTGGCATTCTTGGCACTGTATATTGCCGAGATCTTAATGAATGAAGTCGCTAAAGTTCTTTTAACTGGACTTTAAGTTGAGGCGATAAAAAAGGGCTGTATTTCACAGCCCTTTTTTATTGGTTTATTGATGGCTTAGTGTGCGTCATCCCAGTTTTGTCCTTGCCCAACTTCAACCACTAACGGTACGGAAATTTCTACAACAGATTCCATGACTTTTGCGATCTGTTTTGAAAGTTCCTCAGCAATATTTTGATTAGCTTCAAATACTAATTCATCGTGTACTTGAAGTAGTAGCTTGGCTTGATCTTTTGGCAAGATTTTATCAACTTCAATCATTGCAAGTTTAATAATATCAGCCGCACTACCTTGTAAAGGCGCATTAATTGCAGCACGTTCGGCAGCCTTACGCACCATCACATTTCTTGCATCAATATCTGGTGTATATAGACGACGACCTAAAATGGTTTCCACAAAGCCTTGTTCTGATGCAACTTGACGTGTGCGTTGCATATATTCGTAAATACCAGGATAGCGTTGGAAATATTGCTTAATATAATTTTGCGATTCTTGACGTGTGAAGCCTAATTGACGAATTAAGCCAAACTCAGACATACCATACAGTAGACCAAAGTTAACTGCTTTCGCTTGGCGGCGTTGGTCATTGGTTACATCTTCAATTGCAATACCTAATACTTCGGCAGCAGTACGGCGGTGAACGTCTTGTCCGTGCTGGAAAGCATGTACTAATGCTTCATCTTGAGAGAAATGAGCCATTAAACGAAGTTCAATTTGTGAGTAATCGGCAGCCAATAGTACTCGTCCTTCTGGTGCAATGAATGCCTTACGAATTTGACGGCCAATTTGTCTACGAATTGGAATATTTTGTAAATTAGGATCAGAAGAGGAGAGGCGACCTGTTGCTGTGAGCGCTTGATGATAACTCGTATGTACACGATGCGTGTCGTTATGAGATTGCTCAACTAAACGGTCAGTATAGGTACTTTTTAGCTTTGCTAACCCACGATGTTCTAGAATAATTTCCGCTAAAGGATGTTCAATTTTTTCTAAAACACTTTCACTGGTGCTGTATTGTCCAGTTGCAGTTTTTTTACCGCCTTTGATTCCTAATTTATCAAATAGGATTTCGCCGACTTGTTTAGGTGAAGCAATATTAAAAGTTTCATCTGCAATTTCCATAGCCTGATTTTCAAGGCCTTCCATGGTTTTTGCAAACTCGACACTTAATTTGTCTAAGAAAGCATGATCTAAACGAATACCATCTTCTTCCATGCCTGACAAAATTCGGGCAACTGGCATTTCAATGTTATATAAAATATTTTCTAGCTCAGGATGTGCTTTAAGTTTATTTGAAAGGACTTCATATAAACGATAGGTCACATGTGCATCTTCGGCTGCATAATGAGCAGCAACTTCAATCTCAATTTGATTAAAAGTCTTCTGTTTAGCACCTTTACCAGCAATTTGTTCAAAAGTCGTGGTTAAGTGACTTAAGTAGACACGAGCAACATCATCCATACCATGACGAGTAGCAGCTGCATTTAGTACATACGATGCCAGCATGCTATCGAAATACCAGCCTTTAAGCTCTATACCGTGGTTTGCAAAAATATGGGCGTCATATTTAAGGTGATGACCGATTTTTTTAACTGCTTCATTTTCTAGCACAGGCTTAATTTGAGCTAGAATTTGTTCACGGTTCAGTTGTTGCGGTGCATTTTCATAGTTATGCGCTAAAGGCACATAGTAGGCATCTTGTGCATCAAAGGCGATTGAAAAACCGACCATTTCTGCAATACGGTAATCAAGACTTGTGGTCTCTGTATCAATAGCAAAATGATCAGCATTTTGCATGCGTTGCCAGAGTTGATCCCAAGCTTCTTGAGTTAAAACAGTATGATAATTTGCAGTTCCAAGCTGGTCATCTTGACTAGTTAAGCTGGCTTGATCTTCGGTTTCTATCGTTTCAGCAGGTTTAACTTCATTTTGAACAATAGTCTGTGAAGCTTGCTGTTTGTAGCTTGAACTATTTGGGTTGTTTGGATGATCAAGCGATTGTAATTGGTTTCTAAACTCAAGCTCAGTGTATAGATTACGCAAAGCCTCTACGTTTGGATCAGTAAGCTTTAATTCATGCCAGTCGAGTTCTAAAGGAAGATCACATACAATACTGGCTAATTGGTGATCAAGCTTAATATTGTCTAAATTGTCTTTAATATTTTGGCTCAGTTTGCCTTTAAGCTGGTCTACATTAGCAATGATATTGTCTAAAGTGCCATATTCGGTCAGTAACTTGGCTGCTGTTTTTGCACCCACGCCAGGCACGCCCATAATACCATCAGATGCATCGCCCATTAGAGTCAAGTAGTCGATAATCTGATTTGGCCAAACACCAAACTTCTCAAATACGCCGTCGGTGTCCATTACGCGATCTTTAAAGCTATCTTCTAATTTTACATGGTCATTGACGAGCTGAGCCATGTCTTTATCTCCAGTTGAGATAAGGACATGATGGCCCTCGAGTACGGCACGTTTAGCAAGTGTGCCGATAATGTCATCAGCTTCAGCACCCGGAAGACTATATAAAGGAATCCCTTGCGCTTTAATTAATGCATGCAAATATGGAATTTGTTGAGATAACTCTTCAGGCATTGTTGGGCGATCACCTTTATAAATAGGTGAAAGCTTATGACGGAAAGTTGGCTCAGGCGTATCAAAAATCACGGCCATATGTGTTGGCTGCATACGGCGCATTAATTTTTGAATGGCAGAAATTGCCCCACGTATTGCATTGGTATGTAACCCTGTAGAGGTCGTCAATGGTGGTAATGCATGATATGCACGAAATAAAAAATAGGACCCATCAACCAAGACAAATGGTGGCATTGAACAATTCCTTAATTTGAATTAGGGGTATTTTACGTGAAAATGGCTATGAATGCAGGATTATGATTTTTGCAGTATTTTGTATGAATAAATATACGCTTGTATTGGCTTGAAGTAATATGACATGTAATGAAGCTGTTATATTGCTAAGCCCATGTATAAAAAAGACAAACAGGGAATGATCGTCGTTTTGATCGCTTTGACTTTGTTTTTAGCCATTTCAATTGGTTTTAAATTTCAAAGCGCCGTTGTTGCTTTATCTATTGCGCTCACTGTCATATTAGTTCAATTTTTATCAAATTTGCATCAGCGTTTAATTCATTTAGAACAACAGTTTTCTCAGCAGAAAACGCCACTTTATTCTATACACATACAAAGAACAGTAATTTATGCAGCCGCCTTGGTTGCATTAGTTGCTTATATCAATCATTGGATGTGGATTGCTGGTGGGGCATTACTGGTTTTATTATTATGTTTGATTCAAATCATTAGTGCATTTCATACTCGTCTATTGTTGCTTGAGTCAGCAAAACAAACTGTTCGTGTAAACGATACTTTACAAACAGAAGCTATAACTCCAGCGATAGAGCAAGTTGATCTAAAAAATATCGTTGAGCCAGTCAAGCCAGTTCTACCTGAAACAATAGCTTCAAATCAAGAACAACAAATAGCTCATGTACAAAGCGCATGGTGGCAACCAGCAGTCGATTGGATGGTTCATGGTAATCCAATCTTAAGAGTTGCTGTTGCTGTGCTGATGGTTGGAGTAGTGTTGTTATTACGTTTTGCAAGCGAACATTGGCAGTTAAGCTTAGGTGTTAAGCTGGGCTTTATTGCAATTGCTGGAGCTGTATTAACGGCATTTGGATATACCTTACAAAAGAAAAACCAGCTTTTTGCTGTGGCATTGCAGGGTGTAGGGCTTGCGGTTGTGTTCCTGACGCTTGTGTTCTCACATCATTTTGGTGTGATTGCCAATATCACTACAGCAAGTATTTTATTTGCTATTTTATTAGCAATTACAGTATTCCTGAGCTTAAAACAACAAGCAATTTATTTGGCAATATTAGCGCTCGGTATGGCTTATGCGGCACCTTTAGTTATTCCGCAATATCGCCCAGATGTAATTTTTCTATTTAGTTATTATTTCGTCATTAATCTTGCAGTGGCTGCTGTAAATTTTATTCAGCCTTGGAAAATCCTAAATCAGATTGCTTTCTTTGCCACGATGTTTATTGGTGGTAGTGCAATCGCATTTTATGCTGAGCCAGCAAAATTTGACACATTAGACTGGATCTTATGGTGTCATATTGCTTTGTTTATTTGGTTAAGTGTTCGTTATAGCCAAAATATATCGCGGGTTTCAGAACATGATAAACAAGTAGGTATTCGTTTACCTCCACTGTTAGATGTAGGCCTTATTTTTAGTGTTCCTGTATTAGGCTTTACACTTCATGCTTATTTAGTTCATGAGTCGACCCAAGCGTTGACGATTGGTGCTGCTGTATTAGCGGGTACTTATGCGGTATTAACTTATTGGATTAAAAAATCCCATCCACAACTTTCAGTTCTTGCCAAAAGCTTTTTCATTCTTTCTGTTGCGTTTTTTGCCTTAATTTTTCCACTCGCGAAAGGGGCACATTGGACAGCAATTGGTTGGGTTGCTCAAGGTACAGCTCTTATTGTATGGGGTGTCACTGAGCGCTACCGTTTAAGCCGATATATTGGGGTAGTTTTAGTTTTACTTAGCTCACTTGCACTGTTTTATCAGGTTTGGGCAAATGAAGAGTTCCCAACACTAAGCACTAGCATTTATGCAATTGCTCAATTCATTTCGGCTTTTTATTTACTGCAATACAACAGTAAAGAACAACGCTATTTCAGTGCAAGCATGTTTAGCGGCATTTTCTTATGTCTAGGTATGTATGCGGGTGCTGTAGCAGGTGTAGAAATAATGGCATGGCATCATCATGCCTTAAGCCCATATTTGATGTTTGCCATAGCCTTAATCGCAGTATTTAGTGCAGTTATTCATTATAAGCTTCGTGTCCAATGGGAAAGTTTACAGTTACTTTTAATTAGTCTGTTACTGTTACTAATTTTGGGTGAAGCTTTTACAAGTCAAGTTTTTACGTTGTTTAAATGGGTAGATTCATTACAGCAAATTACTTTCCTTGTTAGTACTATTCTTCTTAGTGGTTTATTTATTATCGCTCAACCGCAGTTGGGTGAGTCTAGCTACTTAAAAGTCTGGGCTGGTTTAAGCTGGTTAGCATTAGCGATAGTGGGTGTGGCTATTTTTCCGCAAATGCCAATTGAGGCTTTGGCTTTTGTTCCAGGGGGGTATTCACTTTGGGCATATAAAGCTCATAAAACGACGTTGTTGCATCAAATTCCGGTGTGGTGTTTGAGCTTATTGTGGTTGCTTGCGGTGAGTGTTGATATTCATTCTGCCGAGTACCTATATTTTATTCCTTTATTTAACTTAACTGACTTACTTTCAATTGCGGGATTTGCAGGCCTACTCTTTATTATTTATCAACATGATTTTGATCAAGATAAGTCACTGGAGTGGACTTTTAAAATTACAACAATTTTAGTGGGATTGTTGGTGTTCAGTAGTGTGGTCGTTCGTGGCTTGCACCACTACTGGGCGACACCACTATGGAGCGTGGCAATTTGGACAAATGGAATAGTCCAATTAAGCCTGACACTACTTTGGGTTATTTTGGCATTTGTATTGACCACATACTCTAGTCGGAAAATGATTCGTCAACTCTGGTTTGTAGGTGCTGCACTTTTAGGAATTGTTGTATTAAAGCTGATTTTGCTTGATCTATCGCAAAGTGCAACATTAACTCGAGTTATTTCATTTATTGGAGCAGGTGGGGTAATGCTGATTATTGCTTATCTTGCACCATTACCACCATCATTCTCTGTAAAGAAGAATCAAGAGCCTAAGCTTTAGGCTCTCGTTTTAACTCTTTCTGGTTGCTGTATTGATCGATATCATCTTCAGCAAAAATAGTAGATGGACGATCAATTAATCCCATTTTAGGAACAGGAATTTCAATTTGATTATCTAAAAAGCCATTTCGGATACGTTCTTGCATTTCATCTCGAACTTTTAAAGAATTTTCTTGGCGGCACCACATTGCAAATAAAAGCTCAATCGATGATTCCCTAAATGCAGTTACAGTTACCGCAGGTTTTGGGTCATCTAATACGAGTGGATAATTCGCTGCCACATTTAGTAACACTTCGCGAACTTTAATAATGTCTTCGTGAAAGTTAATGGCGAGTGTAATTGGAATACGCCGTATCGGATATTTAGATAAGTTGTGTACAGGCGCACGAATAAGTTGTTCATTCGGCAAACGAATATAAACATTGTCGAGCGTGAGTAGCTTAACCGAGAGTAGGTCAATTGAAATGACTTCACCTTCGATGGTATTGCCACGAATGAGGGTAATTTGAATGGTATCACCGACTTCAAATGAACCTTCCCCAATCAAAAATAGACCACTAATTAAGTTACTGGCTGATGTTTGTGAAGCAAAACCAAGTGCTACTGTTAAAATCCCTGCCGCTCCAAGGAATACACTAAGTTTAAATCCTGCCTCTTTTAAACTCGTCATAATGAAGAGTAAGAAAATAAAATAAAAAATACCACGACGCCACACTAAACGTTGATGAGCATTAAAGCGTGAGCCAATAGTTCTAATAAATGTATTTGAAATAATGCGTGCAAGAATAAAACCAATAAAGCAAAGCACAACACCGACTAAAATTTCACTAATACGTTCGGTATTAATATTGGTAAATATACTTTTGAGACTATAAGCGATTTCTTTCGGAATATTTGTATCAGCCATATAACCCCCTTAAAAGAATGAATCAAACATATTAAATAGTGCACCACCAGGTGACCGCGGGGGATGAACATAAGTCACTTCACCAGCAAGGGGGGGGGTACGATTTTCAATACGAATACGGGCAGGACGGTCAGAGCCCTCATAATAAACTTTAATTTGAGAAGTCCATAAACGACCAGTACTTTCACTATAAAAAAGAGGTAGGGCGGTTACTGGTACATTCATACGATCAAAGCGTAATTGATGGTTACTGGTATTGTGAAAATCAATAGGTGTAACTGCACGAAACGCACGTGGTGTTAACAAGTTTAAATCAGTACGTCCATCAACAGAGGTTGCATAGCAAACTTCACCTTGCTGTGCATTAGGCCCAAACCATGTATCTTTAGGCTGAATTACAGGAATTTCAAATAAAGGCTCATGCTGACTTTCAACTAAACCAGCAATCCAGAGAGGCGTACTAATATAAAGAGTTCCTCGCTGACCTGCTGGAATATAAATCGGATCAACAGGTTTAATAACCACAGAACGATCAGCCAGACGTGGCATCAGTAAAAATTCTGAATTGGTCTTTCGAAACATATAACGTTCGACTTGAACATTATGTGGAAAAGCAAAATGTGGGTCGGCAACTGGATGCCAATCTTGCTCATTATCATCTTGAAGAGAAGGACGATAATATTCGATACGCCATTCTTTTATGCCACGCGTTAAACGAAAGAGCATTGAACCAAATTGCCATGCTTTGGATTGGTTAATTTCAAAGTGCTGTTCACCCCACCATTTTAAAGAATTTTGGGGGCGAGGCTGATATTCATTATTTTCAAACAAGACGTAAAATTCCTCTACCGAGTTGTTAAACAGACTTCACGCTGTAATCTGCTTAGAGTACACTCAAAATCATCTTACTCATCATTATAAATTGTGATGCAAATATTGAAACAAATACAAGTTCCATATAGTTTTGCCAAGCGTCATGGTGTTTTATTTCGTTATGACGGTGATCAAGTTTTTATTGTTAGACGTCAAAATACAGAAAAAATTGCATTGCAGGAAGCAAGACGAATTTTGGGGAAGCCTGCACATTATCAGTTATGTACTGAACAAGAGTTTAATAGTCTATTAAGTACGAGTTACGCAGGCGACACTGGGGAGTCGCAACAAGTTGCGGCTGGTTTAGAAGATCATCCAGATTTATTGAGTCTTGCCGATCAAGTTCCTGAAACAGAAGACTTAATGGATCAAGAAGATGACGCGCCTATTGTCCGTCTGATCAATGCATTACTTTCAGAGGCAATTCGGGTAGGGGCTTCAGATATTCATATTGAAGCTTTCGAAAAGAAATTATCTGTTCGTTTACGGGTAGATGGTCAATTGCGTGAAATTGTACAGCCACGCCGTGAACTAGCTCCATTACTTGTTTCACGTATTAAAGTTATGGCGAAACTCGATATTGCTGAAAAGCGTGTACCGCAAGATGGACGTATTTCTTTACGTCTTGCTGGCCGTGAAGTTGATGTCCGTGTTTCAACTTTGCCATCGTCACATGGTGAAAGGGTTGTTATGCGTTTACTCGATAAACAAGCGGGTCGACTCAATATGACTCACTTGGGTTTAATGGCAAATGACTATGAACGTTTAACGCAATTGGTACATCGTCCACACGGCATTATTTTGGTCACAGGGCCTACGGGTTCGGGTAAAACAACAACTTTATATGCAGCTCTATCTGATCTAAATGACAATACTCGAAATATCTTAACTGCTGAAGATCCTATCGAATATCAACTCGAAGGTATTGGTCAGACTCAAGTGAATACCAAAGTAGATATGACATTTGCTCGTGCTTTAAAAGCAATGTTACGTCAAGATCCTGATGTGGTGATGGTGGGCGAGATTCGTGACTTGGAAACTGCTGAAATTGCAGTACAAGCCTCGTTAACAGGTCATTTGGTTTTATCAACGCTGCATACCAATACTGCTATTGGTGCGGTTACTCGGCTTAAAGATATGGGGATTGAACCCTTCTTATTATCAAGCTCTTTAATTGGGGTGGTTGCTCAACGTTTGGTTCGTACTTTATGTCCACATTGTATGACATGGCGTGAAGCCGATACTTTTGAAAAGCAGGTTTTTCAACATATCTCGCATGAGCCAGCTTTAAAGTTACCTGAAGCCAAAGGATGTGATCATTGCTCACATTTAGGGTTTAATGGTCGTACGGCTATTTATGAAATTGTACCTGTTGATGAACCTATGCGTCGCCTTATTCATGGCAATGCAGCTGAGTTTGAATTAGAAAACCATGCTCGCCAGTATTCAGGTTCAATTCGTGATGATGGCTTGCGTAAAGTGCTTTCGGGTAAAACTACACTTGAAGAAGTGCTTCGAGTAACCAATGAAGCAAGTGAAGCATAATCTGTAAGATATAAAAATGCCCGATTTGATTCGGGCATTTTTGAAATATCAAAACTTATTCAGTCACAATATTAAAAGTCACATCAATATTATTGCGAGTCGCATTTGAATATGGGCAAACAATATGAGCTGCCCCCACTAATTTTTCAGCTTCTTCACGGTCCATACCAATTAAGTAAACATTTAACGTTACTTCAATACTAAAACCTGTAGGAATTGGACCAATACCAACTTCACCTTCAACATAAGCATCTTTGCTAATATTAAATTTATCGCGGTTTGCAACGAATTTTAAAGCACCCAAAAAGCACGCTGAGTAACCAGCTGCAAATAATTGTTCTGGGTTAGTTACAGCACCACCAGCGCCGCCCATTTCTTTAGGTACACCGAGTTGTACGTCTAATACGCCGTCTGATGAAGTTGCACGACCATCACGGCCACCAGTTGCTTTAGCTTTTGCACGATACACAACTTTTTCTAAAGACATCTTATTATTCCCAAATTAAATTGAATACAAATATATCGTACACGACTTAATTATTTTGACAAGCCAAAATTGTAAAAAAATTGATGATTATTTGGCTATATTTGTACGAAGTTGTGTTAGTTGATCTTTCAAACCAAGTAGGGTGGTCATGTCACAAGAACTTGCTTCCAAAATATGAGCTGGAATATTCACGGCTTGTTCCTTAAGTTCTTTACCTTTTTCACTTAGTGTAATAATTACTTGACGTTCATCTTCTTTTGAACGAGTGCGATTTACGAGTTGAATTGCTTCTAACTTTTTTAAAATGGGGGTTAAGGTCGATGATTCTAAAAATAGTTTGTTGCCAATCTCTGAAACGGTAATCTCATCTTTTTCCCATAGAACCAACATTACCAAATATTGAGGATAAGTAATGCCTAATGGAGTCAAAAGTTTTCTATAAAGCTGATTAAGAGCTAAATTTGTTGAATAAATGAGGAAACATAACTGATTCTCAAGCTTTAAATTTTGACAGTCTTGGTCCATATATTTCTCAGAAAACTAATAGATGCTTTTGTAGTATATCGCTTTATGTTTAATTTCTTAAATGCTCATAATTTTGAGTTATTGATAAAAATAAGATAACGCAAAAAAAAAGAGTAATCGAAAAATTAGCCTATGACTTTAAAATATGAATTTGGAACAGTTACCAGAGATCGGCAATTTTTTTCATTAAACGAGCACGGTATTTAGCAGTTGGATTATTTTCATTACGTTGTTGCTCTTGTTCGTAGAAATCTTGCCAAGCTGTAATCATTTCTAAAGTTGTTCCTTGTTTTTTAATCATAGAAACATCAGCTGGTTGAATATTCTCTAAACGTTGTCTCGCACCTTCTGCACCGGTTCCCCAACCAATAATCCGTTGTCCAAAAGCAGGTAGAGGGATATTTTTAGGAGTAGGTGGAAGGACATCTTGTTTAAGCTGTAAGTTTGAAGAAACAAAATGATTTGTTGCACCAAATTCAGCTGCATAACAGTGAATATTTGCCCCTAAGCAAAAAATGCTAATTAAATATTTCCACATGAATAATTAAGCTTTTAATAGTGAATTAATTTACGATGCGTCATTAAAGGCATTGATGTACGAACAAGCTCTTGAGCAGCTAAATCAAAAGGTACAGTAATTAAACCACTACCTTCATGTTCAATTATACTTAAAACTTGTCCACGGCTATCAGTTGCTCCTGCATGTCCCCAAGTTTGACGTTTTTCTCCATGCCAACCTTGCTGTGCTGCCCCTAAAACATAACATTGACTATCCATCGCTCGTGCTTGTAATAAAAGCTGCCAGTGCATTTGCCCTGTTGTATAGGTAAATGCTGCTGGTGCAGTCAATAGATGAGCACCTTGTTGTCTCAAGGTTAAAGCTAACTCAGGAAAACGCAAGTCATAACATACCATTAGCCCGATATTGCCAAAAGGGGTAGATGTGACTACGACGTCTGTTCCAGGTTCAAAGAAGCGGGATTCTTGATATCCACCGACAGCATCGCGAACTTGAACATCAAATAAATGTATTTTGTCGTAACGTGCTTCTGTCCTTTCAGGACTAATACATAAGCTTACTGTGCGCACACGGCCATCTTGTATGATAGAACCATCTGGACGAAATGGGCACGGTAAAGTGCCAGCAACAATCCAAATTTGATATTGATGCGCGAGTTTCTCAAGTCTTTGCTGAATTGATTCAAATTGCTCAGCTGTTTCACGCTGTTTACCAGCAGCAAAACATACAAAGTTTTCTGGAAAAACAATTAAGCTGGCATTTTGAGCTTTGCTTTGCTGAATCAATGACTCGATTATTTGAAAGTTGCTTTCAATGTCATCTTGAGAATTCATTTGAACAACTGAAACAAGAGTCATATACAAATCCAGATTAGCAATAAAATTTAGGCATTTTGCTTATCAGATACTTGTTCAAGCGTGTCTTGTTCTTTCTGCAATTGCTTAACAAGTGGCTCAAACATATTCTGATTGTTTGCATTAAGTTTCATCAATGTCTTGTGTGCATCCAGCACGGTTCTTAGCATTGCATTATGAGTAATGTGTTCATCCGTTAGCGTCAAAGTACAAACGTTAGGATCGCCACAATAATTCAAAATGACAAAAACCTGCCCTAGCCCCATACTGTTGGCTAAGGTTGTGATATCTGGATTGGTAGATAGCATCACAGCTTGAATATGATGAGTCTGTTTCAGTTTTAAGCCTAGCTTAGCTAAGATGCCTAATACAGTACTATCAATAAATGTTGTTTGGGTTAAATCAACGATTGCACCAACAACATTCTCTTGCTGTTCAATTCTGTTTAAAAGTTTGTCTAGACTTATACAAGAATGGGCTCGCACTTCACCAATAAGTTTGAAAATATGCGTTCCATTTAAGCTTGCATATTCAACATGACCTGTTGACATATAAATGCCATTTTCAGAGAAGGATAGAAAAATTATCACATAGTGCCATCTCAGACTCAAGAGTCCTTAAGTCGTATATTTTTTAATTGATTGATTTTTAAATTAATTCATTCGACAAAGACTAAAAATCGCGATGTCATCAGCAACATGATCAGGGGCTTGGAATGATTGATTTTGCAAATGTTGGACCAATTGTTGAAACTGATCATTCAATCCGCCATCAAATGGTTCTAGTGCTCCATCTGAGCATACAATAAAACGTGCATGACGATTTAATGTGCAAACATGTTCTTCAACTTCCAATTCATCTGTTAAACCCAAAGGGAAACTACTAGTCGTTAAAATTTTTGGAGGTTGATTAGGTTCAAAAATAATTGGAGGAGGGTAGTGGCCTGCACTAGACCAGCGAAGACTATGCGTTTCCAGATTTAAAATACCGACCACAATCGTAATATGCTTTTCAATATTCTCTTGAACGAGCATTCCATTTAATTTTTTAATCAACTGTCTTGGAGTTTTTGATCGGCCATGAAAGGCGGCCATCCAAGAAGTTAATAAACTGCTTGTTACACCGTGTCCTGATACATCTGCAAGATAAAATAAAACTTCTTTATCGTTTAATTTCCAATAGTCATACCAGTCACCTGATAGATAAGCGGAAGGTTGGAAAAAAGTTTCAACTTCATAATTTAGTAAATCAATAGGATTCGGTAGTAAACGTTTTTGTAATTCTGCCGCCGAAGGTAAGTCACGACTATCTTGATTGCGTTTATATTGAGCATCAATTCTTGTTAATGCTTTATTCAGATCTTGAGGTAACTGATTCCATACCCATCCAGCAAGAGCACCTGCCTCCCATGCCTGAGCTAATGCACTACCTTCATGTTCAAAAGCAATCACAATGGTAGGTAAACGCCATTTGTAAGTTAGGAAATCTTGTACATCAGCAATTGCGATAATTGTTGGATCATATAAATCGAGATCATCTATGTGAATGACTTGTAAGTCTGGAAGTGATTCCAGAGCTTGCTCTAAGAAAGGGATAGAGCGTGTCGGTTTAATAAAATACATAGAAGATATGATTGTCCTTTTTCCAAGATCATTTTATCCATCATAGAGGATGTATAATCAAAATCAAGGTATTGCCTTTCTATATAGTAGATACAATACCTTGGTTTCCTCTTTAATTATTTCTTGCTTTTAGGTTGGCTATCATCTGGAACATCTTCAGATTCGTCATCATCGATGAAAGATACGTCTGCTGAATTACCTTTTTTCTCGGCAATCTGGAATGCCTTACGTTGAAGATACAAATCGCGAATCATTGCATATTGATCGCCTTGTATCGTTTGATCCAAATCTAAATACTGGGCACGTGTATCAACAGCTTGTAAGACGTTAGTTGACCAATACAAACCATCTTGGTTATCCATAATATACTTTTGTGGACGAGCTTGAGAGTCTACAGCTAAGCCTAAACCATCACGTAAAGTACTTGGGCCAAAGAAAGGTAGCATCAGGAATGGTCCAGAAGGAACACCATAGTAACCGAGAGTTACGCCAAAACTTTCATCTTCAGGTGGAAGCCCTAAGCGACTAGCGGGGTCAGCTAAACCTAAAGTTGTTAAGGTGTTCACAGTAAATCGGCCAAGTGTTTTTACTGCGCGACCAGGACGACCTTGAATGAGTTGGTTAACTGCATTCCATGGCTCACCCAGGTTTTTGCGGAACTGGCGATAGGAACCGCGAACATCTTCTGGTGTTTTTTCATTATATTGAACTGCAACGGGACGCAAAAAGTTGCGATCTAGCATGTCATTAAAAGAATAAATAGGGCGGTTTAATGACTGTAATGGATCTTTTACTGTGTCAGGTTGAGCAGCGTTTGCATTGATTTTTAAATCTTTAGCTTTTAGACCTTTTAAGTCTTTAATAATTTGTGAGCGGGGGCGACTCTGCTGAGCCTCTGTCGAAGCGGCATCTTCCGAACTCGCGGTAGATCCTTCAGTAAGATTTTCTTGAGCGTGTGCTGATGTATAAATACCAACAGTTAATAAGCTCGATAATAGTAAATTAGAATAATTCATATAATTCCTTAACCGCTAGCCAGGCTATCTATAATATGCAGTTGGATAGAGATATATTTTAATACAGAAGCGATAACCTATTATCAATGTAAAATTGGTCAAATAATATAGAAATATGGCGAAAAAGCCTAAAAAGTGACCGCTTGAATAATAAAATATGAGAAAGGTATTGCAAAGGGATCTTAATGCTCTATAATGCACATCCATCGGCGGTGATGCAGATAGAAACTTGTTGAAAAACAGTTACTTGTGATTAAGTTGGTTGCTTTAAGT
>NZ_JBDUVF010000005.1:0-269752 GCF_039938935.1 Acinetobacter sp. WA-87
CAGAAGTGAAACCTCTTAGCGCTGATGGTAGTGTGGGGTTACCCATGTGAGAGTAAGTCATCGCCAGCTCATTATTCCAAACACCCCGGTCTCGAAAGAAACCGGGGTGTTGCTTATTGCGCGGAATAAAAGTGGAAAGTTAATTACTGATCTTTCAGATATTCAATTTAATTCAATTTATAAAGAAATTACTGATTTTATTCAAATGTTTAATGAGAAATGAATAAGAGCTAACTTTAAAATTAAGAAAGCTCTTCTAAAAGTATTATTTTAACTGTCTACGTGCATGTTTTAGAGCAGTGCGGAGACCTTCTTCTAAAGTAGGGTGATAGAAAGGCTTCTCTAGAATATCATTTAAAGTTAATCCTTCACCAATAATCCAGCTTAACAAATGCGCCATATGTTCTGTTGCTTCTGTAAATAATTCAGCACCAAGAAGTTTTTGGCTTTCTCTTTCTATATAAACCTCAATAGCACCTCTATTTTTTCCAAGAACTATAGCTCTTCCTTGTCTTTCATAAGAAACTTCGCCCGTAACAAACCCTACTCCATTATCTTTTAGCTGTTTATAACTTTGCCCTACAATTGCCATTTCTGGATGACTGAACACTATTCCTAATGGAGTGAGTGTCTTAACTGGATTAACTTGTGGGTAATTCAAACAGTTATAAACTATTTTTCTACCTTCATGGGCTGCTTCATGTTGTAGTGGCGTTGAAGTATAAGCATCCCCAGCAATGAAAATTGAATAACTATCCAACTGCTTTGTTTTTGCATTTATAGGCAATAATTTAATGTCTTTAAAAGATTTATCAATATTCTCTAATTGTAAGGTCTCTAGTAAGCTTGAACGGCCTGTTGCAGATAACACATACTCAGCTTGAATAGATTTTTCTTTTTCATCAATTTTATAATTTAATATAACGCCATTAGAACCTGACTTAACTTCAGTAGGTAAGGTCTCAAATAAAAAATTTAACTCTTTATTTAACTCTTGTTGAGCAAGTTGCTGTAACTTAGAGCTAGTAAATATTCCAATTCTTTTACTACGAGCAAATATAGTTGTTTCTACACCCAAGCGATGCATGGCTTGGGCAATCTCTAGGGCAATTACTCCACTTCCAATAACGGCAATAGATTTAGGTAGAGTGTCTAATTCAAATATTTGGTCTGTGGTAATAAGGCGATCACCTAATTTTTGTTTCCATGATTGATCATAATTAGGAGTGGAACCAACTGCCAAGATAAAGCTTTTTGATTGATATTGTTTACCATTCACTTCAATAGTTTTCGAATCAACAAAACGTGCTTTACCTGAAATTTTATGTTCAGTTGGCCATTGCTCTACATCTTTAAGGGTCGCCTTCGTAAAGCGATCACGTAAGGTTCTTACATGTTCCATAACCTGATCAGTATTAATATCCACTAAAGCATTCAACCCAACTTGTTGAGCATTTTGTATGTCATACATACGATTTGCTGTAGAGATGAGAACTTTACTTGGCATACACCCTACACGTGCGCAAGTGGTATCCCATGGTCCATCATTTATAATTAAAATATTATTGGTATGTTTAACGGCTTCTTTATATGCGCTAATACCAGCAGTACCTGCGCCAATGATAATGATATCGAACATTATAAATCCTAATATCTATAAGTTTTTCATTTAATAAGATACATAATAAAACACAATGTAATTTATGTTTACAGAGTGTGGTGAATATGATTACACTAATAATATAAATAATTAAAAAATCTTATACCTTTAGGAAAGATTGGGGAAATGAAAAGTATGTATAAAAAACAACTTACCTTGAAGTTGTCGGCTATTGCTGTATCAATTATGTTAGCAAGTTGTGGCGGGGGAGGTGGCGATGGTTATTACCAGAGTGGTTCATCAAATAGTAGTAATTCCTCATCTGGAAGTAATAATTCTGGATCTCAACAAGCGACTGCTACAGCATTAAAGATAGAGCTAGATAAATTATCAGTTGCGGCGACGAATGATACTTTAACGGTTACTGTTAGAGCTTTAGATATAAATAAAGGTGGCGTTGCTGGTACTAAAGTTAGTTTGGCATTAGTTGATCCAACAAATAATGTATCTATAGAAGGAGTATCAACTCAAACTACAGATGCTGCAGGTAATGCTGTATACATTATAAAAACACCAAAAACATCGAGCTCAATAAATGATTTGGTAAAAAATGGTTTTAAATTAATTGCGTCTACAAATAATGGTACGCTTACTCAAGAACAGACTGTGACAGTCACAGGGAGTAATAGTACTGCTGAAGCTGATACTACGAGTATTGTATTGTTTGATGCTACAAAAACTTCTTTAAATGTTAGAGGTGATCAAACAACAGTTACATTAACAGCTGTAGATGCAAATGGGGCAACTTTAGCAAATCAAGCAATTACGCTTAAAGTTAAAGATTCGGTCTTAAATGGTGTTAAATTTACACCAAATGCAACTCAAACTGATGCAAATGGGCAGATCAGTTATACTTTATCTTTTAGTGAAAATCAAAGAGCCTCATCATATAGCGCTGCTCAATTTGTGACAGATGATCTTGTTTTAGAAGCTAATTTTGGTCAATCAACAAAAATTTATACGTATAAACTCGATGTTGTTAATTCTGATGTACCAGTAGCAGTAGGCGCTATTTCTGTAGCATATAATCCGACAACAATGGAGGACTCGAGTGATGGAGTTTACTACTATAAGAATATATCAGTACAAGTAACTGATGTTGACGGTAAGCCAATACCAAATCAAGATGTAACAATGGGCGTTAATGCACTTGCTTATTATAAGGGGCAATTTGCTTTTGTTGACACGTCTACTCCTGCAGATGGTAAGCCAGATGAATATTTACCAGTTTCTAGAGTTGCTTGTACTTCACCAGTTCAAGCTGTAAATGTTAACGGTGAGGTTATTAATCAATTAAAGCCGCTTAAAGAAAATTCTACAGTTCAGGTTGTATCGTATATTAATAGTGCGGGTACTGCTGCAACCAATAATAAATACACAACAGATGGAAATGGTCGTTTTGATCTTAAGATTCAATACCCTAAAATTTATGCATCTTGGTTAACTGTTCAGTTAACTGCTAAATCTACAGTTTCGGGAAGTTTGCTTAAAGGATCTACATCTTTGACTTTAGGTTATTTAAATAAAGATGTTACTGTAAGTGATCTTATTGCTCCGAATATATTAAGCCCATATGGAATAGATCTAAACTGTTCAAATGGTAATTAATATAAAAAGAAGCAGCATTTAAGCTGCTTCTTTTTTTAAAGGTGTGTACCCATACTTACACCGACTGTGGGTCGAACCTGCATAGATGAGCATGCACTAAGAATGAGGCAACTTACCAGTAAGAATATAAGTTTATTCATAATAAAACTGAAAAATTTAAAATGATTTAAATACTTTAGCTGAAGACCGTTTTTATATCTGTTGAATTGATGCAGTTATATATATTCTTTTATTAAAAAAAGGCTCTATTTCTACTCGAAAATAGAGCCTTTAATAATTGTATTCAAAGAATTAATCGTCTAACAAATCCATTTGTTTGGCTAATTGATAAAGATTGTTTGAACGGTTTCCTGTACGGCAGAACATAAGTACAGGTTTTGGAAGTTCATTATAGTGATTTGCAAAAGTACGGACATCAAGCTCAGTAATTTGACCTGCAACTACAGGTTGGTAAACGTAATCTAGACCTGCTTGACGTGCTGCTTCTTCAATTTGAGCACTTGTTGGTTGCTCTGGACCGCCTTCCATGTCAGGACGGTTATTTATAATAGATTTAAATCCTTTTTCTACAACTTGTCCCACATGTTCTGGACCAATTTGACCTGCGAAACCAACATTATCTGACATTTCGTCACTCCAAAATTTAATAAAACCTCTTATGCTGTATCATAGCATTAAGCTTAACCTGAGATACAAGACACTAAAACGTTGTTCCTACATAGATAAAAATTATGTAAAAGAACAGCTATAGATTTTTAAAAGGCGATCAGGATGTTTTTTGTAAATTCATTACTTCGACCATAATGCCACGGAGCACATATGCACGCTTATACGGTTGAGCCTTTATATGTTCCATGTGATCAGGAAATGATCGCAGCTGACTTTTATATTCCAAAAACAAATAATAAATCTGCGGTAATTATCATGGCACATGGTTTTGCCGGATTACGTCAATTCAAGCTTATCCAATATGCCCAGCGTTTTGCTCAGGCAGGCTATGCCGTTATTTTATTTGATTATCGATATTGGGGAGGGAGTACAGGTAAGCCACGAGAGATGATTTCTATCAATTCTCAACTTGAAGACTGGAAGACCATTATTCAATACGCGTCTACCTGTAAATTAATAGATAATCGAAGAATTGTTTTGTGGGGCACATCTTTAAGTGGAGGATATGCTTTAAGTCTAGCTTCTGAACTGAAAAATATTCAGGCCATTATGGTACAAATTCCATATGTAGATGGTGCAGAAACTGCAAAACTATATCCGTTACAGCGTTACCCCCAAGCTTTGAAGTTATCGAGCCAAGATTATATGGGTTCAAAAATGGGCCTTAATCCAAAGAGATTACCTGTTGTTGATCAACTTAAATTATGTTTTATGCCAACAGCAGATAGTTACTATGGGTATTTGTCGATTGTGAATCCAGATTATTATTGGAGTGGTGAAGTACCAGCACGTGTCTTTTTTAATTTGATGCGTTACCGTCCAATTCAACTCGTACGTCAGATTAATATTCCCGTTTTATTTATTGCTGCTCAACATGATTCTTTGATCCCGATTGAGTCTAGTCGTGAAGCTGCGACTAATATTGCACCTTTTGTGAGTTATCATGAATGGGATATGAAACATTTTGATATTTATCATGGCTCATGGTTTGAAAAAGCAGTGACGACCCAATTAGAATTTTTACATCAGCATATAGGAGTGATGTAAATGATTATTGTATGTGCATCGTGTGGTGCAAAAAATAGAGTGCCAGAGGAAAAACTTAGCGCGCAACCGAGTTGTGGCCAATGCCATCAGCCATTACTTCCGCTTGCACCGATTGAGTTAAATGAACAAAACTTTAGCAACTATATCACGAATAGTGATCTGCCTATTTTGATAGATTTATGGGCAGAATGGTGTGGACCTTGTAAAATGATGGCACCACATTTTGCACAAGTTGCAAAACAGAATCCACGTGTCATTTTTGCCAAGATTAATACCGAAGAGTCTCCTCGCTTAAGCCAAGCATTTAATGTGAGAAGTATTCCTACCCTTGTATTAATGAATAAAACCACAGAAGTTGCTCGAATGAGCGGTGCATTACGCGCGCCTGAATTGCAACAGTGGCTAGATCAACAACTTCAAACGAATTTCGGGAGCTAAGGTGTCAGAAGCTTATACCAAACCAGAAGGAATTTTATCCTTACAAACGATTGCCATGCCAGCAGATACAAACTGGAGTGGTGATGTGTTTGGTGGGTGGATCGTGTCACAAATGGACTTGGCTGGAGCAATTCACGCGGAGCGTTTTAGTCGTGGACGTTGTGCTACGATTTCCATTAATCAGATGACCTTTTTGGTTCCGGTAAAAGTAGGCTTTGTGATTAGCTGCTATACCAAAATCTTAAAAGTGGGTAATACCTCTATTCAAATGCAAATTGAAGTTTGGGATAGTCATGATGATTCTCGTGCTCCAATTCGTATTACCGAAGGGGTCTTCACTTTTGTCGCTGTTGATGTAAAAGGTAACAAGCGCCAAATTCCAGAAGAGGCGAAACAAAAGTTTTTAGAAACTCAATAAAACGTATTATAAAGCCTGAATATCAGTATTCAGGCTTTAATTTTTGTCACTAAAACATTGTATTAGAGTTTTTACTTTGCTCTGGAATGTTTTGTATCACATCCCAATGCTCTACGATTTTTCCATTTTCTACCCGGAAAATATCAACAATTGCTCTGCCTCGATCTTTTTCGTTTTCAGTAGAATGGACATGTAAAACAACCAAGTTGCCTTCTGCGATTGCACGCTTAATTTCATTTTTTGCTTGTGGATTTTTCTGGAATTTCTCAGTAAAGAAATTAACGAATGGTGCTTTCCCATCAGGAACATTAGGGTTATGTTGTATATATTCATGACCAATATAACGGTCGGCATATTCTTTAACTTGATGTTTTAAAAAGACACCTTCATAGAAATCGGTTACGATTTTTTTATTCTGGGCGCTTATTTTATCTGCTGCTTCAGTTTTAGTTTGAATAATTTTACTGGTTTTGTTTGTAGGTTCGGCAGCTTGAGTAGCCACTGCTGTAAATATAAAACTGGTAAATAACGAGGATAGAATCAGTGTTCTTTTCATTGTGACCTCAAGATATAAATTTGTAGTTTTATATCTTGAGGTAAATAACAATCTAAAAATATTTTAAATTAGTTATCATTTCTTACGTTTAGGTAACCATGCCCAGAGCATTTGGCATTGGATTGGTTCGTTGCCTGCATCATCAATGACAGTAACAGGAATGACAAGTTCGCCTTTTTCATGATCAGCAATATATTTTTGCTGTTCGATAGAGAGCGTAGCCGTTGCTGTTAAACCACCTTCAACCACTTTTAAATAATCAACATGTAATGATTTGATTAATAAAATACGGTTATCAGGAATATGTAAACCCGTTAAAAAACCTGTTGCAGTCTCTGCTAAAAGTGCCATTGCAGCAGCATGAACACCTTTAATATGGTTCTGCATGTTTTTATGGTTTTCTAAGCGAACAGTCACATGGTTTACATCTACTTCTAGATAGCGAATATTGGCTGTACCCACCATTGGCACAATACGGCCAAATGCCTTGCTCCAAAGCGTACTTCGAACACCTTTAGGAAATTTTGAAGTTGCTTTTACCAGTTTTAATAGTCGATTGGATTGAGACATGGGATTACCTTAAATTTGAATGTCACTAAAAGATATTAATCTTTAAAGTTATTAAACTGTAATGGCACACCAAATTGTTGTTCACGTAAAAAAGTCATGACTTGTTGTAAAGTGTCACGTTTTTTATCGGTTACACGGATTTTGTCGCCTTGAATAGAAGATTGCACTTTAACGCCGCTTTCTTTAATGGCTTTATTAATTTTTTTTGCTGTATCAGAGTCAAGGCCGTCTTTAAGTTTAATGACTTGTACAAAATTTTTACCTGAAGCAGCAGCTTTTTGCGGATCTAGTGCTTGCACATCAATTTTACGTTTATAAAAATGATTTTCTAACATGTTATAAACTTGTTCACACTGGAAATCGCTTTCAGTGCTGATTTTTATCTCTTTATTTTTTTCGTTTAGTTCGATAGAAACATCGTGACCACGGAAGTCAAAGCGTGTTGCAATCTCTTTTTGTGTGTTTTGAACCGCATGATTAACTTCAAATAACTCTAATTCAGAAACAATATCGAAAGAAGGCATGGTTTAGACCTTTACAAAGTGAAAGAATATTTGAGATGCTAAGAGGGTTTTCTTCATTTGCCAAGTGTTGTTTACATCAAAGGAGTGCACAATGATCCGTAAACAAGAAATTACAACATTTGAGTTCCCAGAAAATGCTGTTATCTGGGATGTCCGTGATTCAAATGCTTATGCAGAAGGGCATGTTAAAGGTGCGATAAGTCGCCCGATTAATGATTTAAATGCTGATATTTTGAGCCAAGTCGCTGCGGATCAGCCGATTTATATTTTATGTGGTGGTGGTAGCAAAGCTCCTCGTGCAGCTGAGAAACTTGAAGACTTAGATGCCTCGCGTGAATATGTCGTGCTGATGGGGGGGACGCGTGCAGCTCGTGATGCAGGTTTACCTCTAGAGCAGGGCGCATAAAAAAAGCACCTTCGGGTGCTTTTTTATTGGAACTAAATTTTCTCAAGTGCACTATTGAGATTTAAAATAAGGTTTCTTTGGTTTAACTTTCTTTTGAAAGCGTCGAGTACTTAATTTCTGTAATAGACTTTCCGGGACAGGACAAGTCTCTCCTAAAATTTGGGCGACAAGTACTTCACTGCAAAGCGGTGCAAATAGAAAACCTTTTGATCCTAACCCTGCAAAAGTTGAAATACGACTTTCACTCTGCATTTTACCTATCACAGGGAAATAATCTGGGCTTTGGGCCCGAACCGCTGCTCGACCTTGCCATTGTTCTACAGGTGGCAATTGTTTTGCATAAGTAGGGAAGATGCTGTGGATTAATTCAAAGTTATGCACATGGTCGTCGCTAAGTACATCTTGATCTTCTCGGTTCGGATAGAAAGATGCCCCTAAAATGAGTTGAGATGAGTCAAGCTGCATGCAGTAGCCACCATAGCTATATGCTTCATGCAAAGGTAGAGGTGCAAAAGAGTTATTAACCCAGCTTACTTGTCCACGTATTGGCTTTAAAGGGGGATAGTTCTCAAATAAAGCGGCACTTTCTCGGGCACAGCACACCACAACATGATCTGCCTCTGCAATAACATCATTATTAGTCTTTAATTGAACTGTATTGTCAAAAGATGTGAGTGCCGTGATATTAGCAATTTTTAATTCAATACCTGAATGCTGCAAAATTTCATCACGTAACTGGTGTGGAGAAACTGCTCCAGCCTCATTTAATACAATATGGGGATAGTCCGATTCAAGTGAGCTTGTTTGATGCGTAACAATATCAGCAGGATATTGATCAGCAAGATCGAGAAGATCTTGGGCATTTTTTAATACCATTTGCTGTATTTGAATTGGGCGAAATGCTTGAAATTTTTTATAGAAATTCAGCGCATGTTGCCAGCTTAAAGTCATTAGATGCTCATGACTTTGTTCAATTGGGCAGAGCTTTGGGTTGAGCAATGCTAGAGGGTTACCAGAAGCTCCTGATAAAGGCGCTGTACGCTCGAATAGGGTAACTTGGTGCCCACGCTCAGCAAAAGCCCATGCTGTGCTTAAACCAGCAATTCCTGCGCCAATAACGGCAATATGCTGCTGTTTAAAATTGAAAGTATGATTATCTGGTTCTAGTGCAGTGTCTTCACTTAACGGTGCTTTCCACACTGCTTTAAGCATTTCACGTTTATGCCCGAAGCCGCGTGGACGTGAAATATCAATATCATGAGCTTTTAGTCCACGTTTGAGAACACCCGCTACACTAAATGAGGCAAAGGTAGTGCCATAGTCAGAAAGACGAACAAGATTGTTTAAAACGGTTTGTTCCCACATGTCTGGATTGCACGCAGGTGCAAAACCATCTAGGAACCAAGCATTCACTGCTTTCGTTTTTACCATACTTGGAAAAATATCTTGTGCATCTCCTAACCATAGGTCGATGCTAAAACGTTCCTCGGGAAAACTTAAACGATGGCAGCCAGCCAGAGGTAAGGGATATTGTTCAATAAGTTGTTTAGCGAGCGGTTTAAGTTCATCCCATACATTGAGAGCACGAATGAGGTCTGTTTTACTTAATGGAAATTTTTCTACACTAATTGCATGTAAATGGCTGTGATTATTAGGACGGACCTGTTGCCAAAGTTGCCAGAGTGCAAGAATATTTAAACCAGTACCAAACCCGGTTTCTCCTACACTAAAATATTCAAAGTCTTGTAAATTGGCTAATCTTTCTGATAGGTCATTGCCATTTAAAAATACATGTCTTGTTTCAAGTAGACCATTATCTTTAGAAAAATAGACATCACCAAATTGTTTGGAAATGGGCACCTCAATACCATCAATAGATACCCAATCCAGCTCAGCAGTTTGTATACGATTTGATTTGTTCATTCGGTTTAATAAGTCACTCAGGTTTACCACTGACGACGACGTTTTGTATGGATATAACTAGCGATAAAGAAACCAAGGAGTACGCCACCCGCTAGGGTTGCCGCACCATATAAAAACATTTGTGCGCTACGTTCGCTCTGTAAAACTTGTACCTGAACAGACAAGTTATCGTTTTTTAGCTGTAGCTCTTGGTTTTGTGCAAGTGCTTCAAGGTTTGCATGTTCAAGCTGTTTAAGGCGAGATGCTTGATCTTGAACTAAAGCTTTGATTTTTGCATCTTGCTGCTGTTTATTCTTTGCGATTTGTTCTGCTGTAAGCGGCTGTGTTGTGGCTGCCGTCGTGGTAGCCGCAGGTTTAGCTACAGTTGCAGAAGTAGGTGCTGGTTTGGCCGTCTGAGTTGAAGGTGCAGTTGTTGGTGTTGCTGGTGTTGCAGCAGGTTCAACTGCGCCAGCAGTTGAACATATCAAACACAAGCCAAGAAAGCTTTTGGTTGCAAGCTGCATGCGTTTACCCTTTTGGAAATGCTTTATTAAACGGTTTGACATCAATATGGCTATAGATACCTTCTTTCAGGAATGGTTCTTCTTTTAACCATTCATCTAAAGCTTCACGGCTATCAAACTCTACGATCATGGTACTACCATAAAAACCAGCCTGAGGATCATTCGGGTCTTTAGGCATAGCTCCAGCGGCAACAAGACGACCTTCATCATCAAGCTTTTGTAAACGTTCGATGTGTTGAGGGCGAACTGCTAAACGTTTCTCTAGAGTTCCTTCGTTATCGGTACAGCTTAGAACAAAAAAAGGCATGTCATCGTATCTCTATAATCAAACCGAAATAACATTAAGCTTCTGGTGACTTAAAATGTTTACGTAAAATAATGAACTGAATAATGATAAATGAAAACATGACGATCATGTCACCAAATGCGGTAAATTCGCCCCAATATTTTCCGCCGTGAAATAAAAACGCGAAGAAAATATGTAAACCAGACATGACGACAAACATTGCAGCCCAAGCAAAGTTTAAGTTTTTCCAAGCTTTTTCGCTTAGGTCTAAAATCGGGTCAAATAATCGTTTAATAAGAGGCTTACGTTCTTTACCAAACCAAGGTGAAACCAAGAAAGCACCAGCAAATACCAAGTTCAAAATTGCAGCTTTTAAACGAATATAAAAATCATCGCTTAACATGAGCGTAATACCACCAAAAATAACGGTCATAAACAATACAAACCATTGTTGTTTATCTAGACGGAATTTTTGGAAAATAAATAAGGCGCCATATACCACAAGCATTGAAATAATTAAGCCTGTTGTTGCGACAAGAATATTATTGTTATTTACACCGCCAGCGGAACCGATCAGTTTAAGCAACGGGTGATGAGCATTTGCAGGATCAACAGTTTTATATAAATAGAAGAAAATAATTAATGGAACAAAGTCCAGAAGTGCTTTCATGTTAGAGTATCTGATCAGGTTTGGTGAATGGCATAGTATAAAAGATGCAAGGCATAGATTTACATACACATAGCAATATTTCTGATGGAACTTTGTCTCCGGAATTGTTGGTGCAAGCTGCTGTGGATGTGAAGTTGAATACTTTAGCACTCACGGATCACGACACAATGGATGGCTTGCAACGTGCGAGAAATGCTGCACAAGCTCATGATTTACAAATTATTTCTGGTGTGGAAATTTCAAGCCAATGGTCTAGACCAAGCACAAAAAAAAGCTATGGTGTACATATTGTGGCTTTGAACATGCAGGATGAAGCACCAATTTTGGAAGCATTAGAACAACAAAAAAGAATTAGAGCACAAAGGGCTGAAGTTATTTGCGAACTATTAAAAAAGTGTATTGGCTTTGATATTTATCAGGATGTGCTTGATAAAGTTGAAAATCAACCAGACCGTATTACCAGAACACACATTGCCAAAACCTTAGTTGAAAAGAATGTAGTGAGTCGTCCTCAACAAGCTTTTGACCGCTTTTTAAAAGAAGGTAAGCGTGCCTTTGTAAAGTTTGAAGGATTGGGTTTAAAAGAAACGATAGAGGTTATTCATAACAGTAAAGGCTTGGCAGTTTTAGCTCATCCAACTCGTTATGATTTATCTGCAACTAATACACGCTATTTGATTGAGTTATTTGCGAGTTGTGGTGGTGACGCAGTAGAGTTGCCGCCTCCTGTAGATCCGTTATCTACTCGCCAAATGATTGATCGTATGATTGATCAGCATCATTTGGCTGTTTCAATTGGCAGTGATTTTCATGGTGAAAATATGCCATGGATTAAATTAGGTAATACCCCTAAACCAAAAAGTGACCAGCAGGGGATTTGGGAGCGTTTTCTCTAATACAGCTCTAGAGCAAGTTGTTATCTTGAGCTTGAATTGGAGGAGGTGTTGGTTTCCCCAGCGTTCCTAAGAGTTCAATTTCGATATTACGTACCATTGAATCTAAAGGTAAATCATTACTTTGAGTACCAAAAGGCTCTTCAATTTCAGAGCTTAGAGCATCTAAACCTAAGAATGTATATGCCAAAATTCCAACCAGTAAAGGTGTAGCTAATCCAAGCAAAGAACCCAAACTAAATGGCAGCATAAAACAGAAAAAGTAAACAGTGCGGTTGAGCAAGACTGAATAAGCAAAAGGAATAGGAGTATTTGCAATACGGTCACAGCCAGTCTGTACCACACTTAAATCTGCAACATTTTTATTCATTTGAGCATAAATAATATCTGAGATTTCACCTTCTTTAAGCGCTTGTAATAATTCCCATTGAATAAGACTAAGCGTATATTGCGGCGCGTTATTTTGTTGGTATAGCTGGGTCAATGCCTGTTGACTCATACCACTGGTTTGTATTAACTCGGTTGGGTTGGCCGTTTGGCGACGTAAACGGTCACGTAACACATTTGCAAACACAATAACGTGATGAATGACTCGTTCGCGGCGAGCCTGAGTTAAAATACGGCAGTCTCGATCAAAATGACGTGAAGTTGCGATCAGGACACCCCATAGTTTGCGTGCTTCCCACCAACGGTCATAACATGCAGTATTTTTAAAACCTAAAAAAATAGAAATGACCACGCCAATTAGGGTAAAACTAACTAAAGGAATTTCTGGAAAACGGTAGAGATTGATATATTCAACTCCACCAATGATTGACGAGATCAACATGAGTACCCCTAAAGAGGGTAGAATTTTTGGTAATATCGTCCCTCGCCAAGAGAATAAAACTTTAAAAATACCAGGCTGTTCACGAACAATCATTTTATTTTAAACGTCGCTATTTTTGTTTTTGATATTCTAAGCTTAGTGAAGCTTTGTCAATATCATTGAACGGCTATTGGGATGGGGTTGAGCAGTTGTTGTTCAGCAAATGAAAAGCTACCCTCTGGTGAGATAATAAAATGGTCCAGTAAAGGTATTTCAACCAACTGACAAGCCTGTTGAAGTTGCTGTGTAAGTTTAATATCTTCAGGAGATGGCTGAGCGGAACCAAAAGGATGGTTATGTGCTATTACCAGTTGGCAAGCATGTTGTTGTAAGGCATAACGTAAGGTTTGATTCACTGAGACTGCACAGTGCTGAATTGATCCAAAAAATAATTTTTTAAAATGCAGTTTTCTTAATTCAGCATCTAAGCAAAGTACTGCGAAGACTTCTTGTTTTTCACCTTTTAATTCATAGCGCAAATAATCCAAAACTAAATCAGAAGAGTGAAGACTAAGATTATTTTTCTGAAAGTGATGATCGAGATAACGCCGTCCAAGTTCTTTTACGGCCAGTAATTGCGAATACTTGGTGGCTCCAATACCATTAAATTGAGTCAATTCATTGAAAGATGCATCAAAAACGGCATTAAGACTTCCAAATTGTTGAATCAGTAAGCGTGCGAGTTCAACTGCTGAATGTTGGCGTGAACCTGAGCGAAGAAAGATCGCAAGTAATTCAGAGTCAGAGAGGCTTTGTGGACCTTGTTGTAATAACCGTTCTCTTGGCCGTTCTTGTTCTGGCCAATTTTTAATAGAAGTATTCATATTCCCCAGCAATATTCTGCTTAAAATTTTATTTTGTTTGCCCAATCAATCTTGGGTCTGCGCGTATTTAATGCTATTGTGAGCGCCACTGCAACAGAAAGGTATCCTGTTCGTGAGCTTTGATTTAAGTGTTATTCCTCATAAAAACATTGTTTTAGCTGTTACAGGTGGGATTGCTGCCTATAAGAGTGCCATTTTGGTCCGTCGTCTTAAAGATTATGGCTTTGACGTTCGGGTTGTGATGACACACGGAGCTCAAGCATTTATTACCCCTCTAACGTTTCAGGCTCTTTCTGGAAATCCTGTACATACCGAACTCTTAGACCCTGAGGCTGAAGCTGGAATGGGCCATATTGAGTTGGCTCGTTGGGCTGATTTATTACTGGTTGCGCCTGCAAGCTGTGACACTCTGGCTAAGTTTGCTAATGGTTTAGCAGATGACTTACTCAGTACTCTATTTTTAGCGACTAAAGCACCTGTGTGGGTTGCTCCAGCGATGAACCAGCAAATGTGGGCTGCAAAAGCAACACAACGTAATTTGCAAACGCTAGTTGAAGATGGCGTGCATGTGATTATGCCGGATTCAGGTGAACAGGCTTGTGGTGATGTCGGTTTAGGCCGTATGCCAGAACCTGAAGAAATAGCCCGTCAAGTGGCTGGTTATTTCCATCAAGCCCAACGCGCCATTGCTGAAAAATTTGGTTTGTTGGCTGGTAAGCGAGTTGTGATTACTGCTGGACCAACACGTGAATCGATTGACCCAGTTCGTTATATCTCAAACCATAGTACTGGAAAAATGGGCTTTGCTTTAGCGGCTGCATGTTATGCGGCAGGGGCAAAAGTCACTTTAATTGCTGGTCCTGTAAGTTTAGATACACCAAACGGTGTTCAACGTGTCAACGTTGCATCTGCACGACAAATGTTAGATGTCAGCATGAACTCACTTGAGACTGGTTGCGACATTTTCATTGCGACAGCAGCAGTAGCTGATTATCGCGTTGCGGAAGTCGCTGAGCACAAGATTAAGAAAGCAGGGGATGAGCTGAATGTTTCCCTTGTGAAAAATCCGGATATTGTGGCAACCATTGCAGCTCAGGAAAAACGTCCATTTATGGTGGGCTTTGCTGCCGAAACGCAGAATGTTGAAGAATATGCAGCAGGTAAACTGGTTGCTAAAAAACTAGACATGATTGCGTGTAACGATGTTTCTCGTGCTGATATTGGTTTTGCTTCGGATGAAAATGCGATGACTGTTTTCTTTGCTGAAAGTTACCATATGAAAAAGCGTGAGTTAGAGAAAGCATCTAAGCAAGAAATTTCTCAACAATTGGTTGAAGCTATTTCGGATGCATTACGCCGTAAATAAATTTTGAGCTTAATAAAAAAAACCGCGAATAAATCGCGGTTTTTTATAGTCTTATTTAGACAATCAAGGAATTTCATCTTCAAATTCAGGTTTAACCTGAACGATGAAGTCTTGACGGTTAAGACCACGCCATAACGCAAATGCTGTACCGATATAAATCGAAGAGTAAGTACCGACAAAGACACCCACAAACATTGCTACAGAGAACCAGTGTAAGCCATCACCGCCCAAGAACATCATTGCGAGTACAACAAGCAATAAGGTCATTGATGTATGAACTGTACGACGTAAAGTCTCAGTTAAAGCAATATCCACGATTTCACGTGGAGTCGCGCCGCGAATCTTACGGAAGTTTTCACGGATACGGTCTGAAACAACGATGTTATCGTTAAGCGAGAAACCAATCACCGCGAGTACCGCAGCTAATACGGTAAGATCAAATGGCCATTGGAATAATGCAAATGCACCAATAATGATGATGATGTCATGGAATAAAGACATCACGGCACCCATCGCGAGTTTAAACTCAAAGCGAATGGTCACGTAGATCAACATTAAGATAAGCGCAAGAGCAACCGCTCCAGCCGAACGAACATAAAGCTCATTACCAACCTGACCGCCGACAGAGTCCACTTTATGAACTTCAGCAGCGTTATTTGGTAATTGCACAGCTTTGGTAATCGCGTTATTAAGATCTTCAACCTTAACTTCTTGTACCGGCATACGCACGAGTAAGTCTTTATTACTACCTAGCGTTTGTACTACCGCATCTTTAAAACCAGCTTTGTCGAGAGCCTGAATAACTTCAGTCTGATTTGCTGGTTGCGCATAGTTAAGCTCGGCAGAAACACCACCTGTAAAGTCCAAACCTAAGTTAAGACCTTTAGTCGCGATAAAGAAAATACTCGCTAGAGTAATAAGGATCGAGAAGATTGCTGCTGGTTTAGCAATCTTCATGAACGGGATGATTTTTGCATCATCCGGACGACCATATTGTTTTGAAGGCTGTTGAGTCACTTTAGTCATCATAGATCTCCTTAAATGCTCAACTTTTTCAAATTACGGCGTTTGCCATAAATGATTTGTACAATTGCGCGTGTTACTGTAATTGCAGTAAACATCGAACATACGATACCAATCATTAATGTTACGGCGAAACCTTTAATCGGACCTGTACCAATTGCAAACAGAATGAATGCAACGAGGAACGTAGTTAAGTTCGAGTCAAAGATCGTGTTATAGGCTCGATCATAACCTGCCACAATGGCCTGTTTGGGTGAGGCACCCCAGAGCATTTCTTCTCGAATACGCTCACATATTAGTACGTTGGCATCGACCGCCATACCAATGGTAATAACGATACCGGCAATACCTGGTAAGGTGAGTGAAGCCCCTATCCAAGACATAACGGTTAAAATCATTGCCAAGTTAAATACAAGTGCAAAGTTCGCAATCAAGCCGAATACGCGGAAGAAAACGACCATCCAGATTGCAACAAGTAAGAAACCGATTTGAGTTGAGAGTACACCTTTATCGATGTTTTCTTGACCAAGGCTTGGACCAACCACACGTTCTTCAACGAAGTACATTGGCGCAGCTAAAGCACCAGCACGTAGCATCAATGCAAGTTCAGATGCTTCTTGAGGTGAACTTAAACCGGTAATACGGAAAGTTGAACCTAAAACAGCTTGAACTGTTGCAGCATTAATGACGACAGATTCGGTATATGGTGTACGAACTTCTGTTTGAGCACCAGTTTTTGGATCTGTAACATAGCTAATCTTTTGCTTGTTTTCGATGAACAATACCGCCATGCGTTTACCAACAGCATTACGGGTTGCATCTGACATGAGCTTACCACCGGCACTGTCGAGCGTAATATTTACTTCGGCACCGCCAGAGTCTTGGCTAAAGCCAGAACTTGCATTTTGAACACGTTCACCAGTCAAGATACGGTTACGTTGCAACAGAAGTTGACGACCGCTATCTAAAGATTGATAAGCGAAAACTTCTGTACCCGGAGGTAAAGGTTGACCGTTATATTTACCCGTATATGGGTCAATATATTGATCATTTAAGTCAGATACCAAACGGAATTCGAGGTTAGCAGTACGGCCTAAAACACGTTTAGCTTCTGCTGTATCTTGAACACCCGGTAATTCAACGACAATACGGTTGCTACCCTGACTTTGTACTAATGCTTCTGCAACACCAAGTTCGTTAATACGGTTACGTAGTGTTGTTAAGTTCTGATTGACTGCATATGCTTGAATTTCTTGACGACGTACATCGGTATAAGAGAGTTTTAAGGTAGAACCTGTCGTGCTCGCTAATGCCTGTTGGGTATATTCATTACCATTACGGCGTAAAAAATCCATTGCTGCATCACGATCAGCGTTGTCAGCAAATTGAACAGTGATCACATTATTATTTAACGCAAGGTTGTTAAATTTAATTTTGTTTTCACGGAACTGACGACGCAAATCAGTGGCAGAGGTTTCCATACGTTGGGAAATGGCTTTGTCCATATCTACTTCTAGCAAGAAGTGGACACCACCACGTAAGTCCAAACCAAGTTTCATTGGTTTAGCCCCAATTTTTTGCAACCATTCTGGTGTAGTTGGTGCAAGGTTTAGGGCAACAACATATTGATCACCTAAGTCACGGCGTAATACTTCTTTTGCTTTTAACTGCGCTTCAGAAGAGCTGACACGCAAGAGAGCAGCATTATTTGTAAAAGTATTATCGTGGCTCGCAATATTTGCTGTTTTTAAAATTTGCTCTGCTTTTTGCACCACACTTTGATCAATTTGGGTACCAGCTTTGGCACCGGAAATTTGAACTGCGGGCTCATCCGGATATAGACTAGGCAGTGCGTATAATGTACTGACTACCAGAACAACCAGAATCAGTAAATATTTCCATGCAGGGTAACGCATTCGCTTTCTTCTTAAATGAAAAAGCCGTGCTAAAGCACGACTGTTTTATGATTAAAGGTTATTTAGAGTGCCTTCAGGTAATACAGAAATTACGCTGGCACGCTGAATTTTTACTTCTACACCACGGTTAAGTTCAACAACCGCATAGTCACCTTCAAGTTTGGTTACTTTGCCCATTAAACCACCAGCAAAAACAACTTCGCTACCTACACCTAAGCTTTCGATTAAAGAACGGTGTTCTTTTGCACGTTTTGCTTGAGGGCGCCAGATTAAGAAATAGAAGATTGCAACGAATACAACAATCATCAAAATGTTTGGCAAAAGACCCGGGCTTTGGGCTGCTGCTGGAGCTGCATGTGCAGTAGAAATGAACAAGCTCATTTTAATTTCCTAAAGTTAAAAAATATGAGTCAGATACCTGACATAATCCTAATTCGTTTTGCAATTTACCTTGTCTTGCGGTTGAGCGCAAATCTCGCTTATTCATCGACAGGGCAAGGTGGAACTTCTAATCCGCGGCGGGCATAAAAGTCCTGAACAAATTCATCAAAAGTGCCATTATCTAATGCATCACGCATACCTTCAGTTAAACGTTGGTAATAACGTAAGTTATGAATGGTACCGAGCATAGACGCTAACATCTCTCCACATTTTTCAAGATGGAACAGATAAGCACGGGTAAAGTTCTTACATGTGTAGCAATCGCAGTGTGGGTCAAGAGGACCTTGGTCATGGCGATATTTACTATTACGAATACGTACCAGACCATCAGTGACAAAATAATGACCATTACGTGCATTACGAGTCGGCATTACGCAGTCAAACATATCGACACCACGGCGCACCGCTTCAACGATGTCTTCAGGTTTACCTACGCCCATTAAGTAACGAGGTTTGTCCGCTGGCATTTTGTTTGGAAGATAATCTAAAACTTTGATCATCTCTTCTTTTGGTTCACCTACAGATAAACCACCAATTGCATAACCATCGAAACCAACTTCAAGTAAGCCATTTAAAGACTCATCACGTAAGTCTTCATACATGCCGCCTTGAATAATGCCAAATAAGGCATTTTTATTTTTAAGCTCATCATGGTGATGCGTTTTACAACGTTTTGCCCAGCGCAAAGAAAGCTGTAATGATTTTTGTGCTTCTTCATGTGTAGCAGGATAAGGCGTACATTCATCAAAAATCATGACGATGTCAGAGTTCAATACATGCTGAATTTCCATTGAAATTTCAGGCGATAAAAACACTTTTGAACCATCAATCGGTGAGCGGAAAGTAACACCTTCTTCCTTAATTTTACGCATAGCGCCAAGACTAAATACTTGGAAGCCGCCAGAGTCAGTCAAAATTGGCTTATTCCATTTAATAAAGTCGTGCAATCCGCCGTGTTGCTTGATTACTTCAAGGCCCGGACGCAAATATAAATGGAAGGTATTACCTAAAATAATTTGTGCCTGAATATCTTCGATATCACGCGGCAACATGCCTTTGACTGTACCGTAAGTCCCCACTGGCATAAAAACAGGTGTTTCAACAACACCATGTTCTAAAGTTAAACGACCACGACGGGCACGACCCGACTGACCTAATTTTTCAAACTTCATCTAAAAATCCTGAACAATAGCAAGCAATACCGTAGGGCAGTGCAAGGGCGAAAAAACAGTTCGCTGCTAAATAAGGGCTATAACATGATGAGTTTTTAAACAGGAAGACCAATTTAAAAACACAAATAGCCCTAAAAATAAGAGGGCTATTTTCCTTGATTCTGCCAAGTAGTTCTACTACTAAATGTAGCTGGCTATAAAATAGGTCAATTTTCCGATTGAATGAACACTTATTTATTTAGACTAAAAGTTAGGTTTGTAGTCAAAATTGTCTGTAGCCAAATTATCGCGAAAAGGGCGAATTGCTTTTTTAGATAAAGTCATCGTATTAATCAGATTATTTGGAAACACTTCAATCTGGTTATTAAATACTTCGACGTTGCGGTTAAAAATGCTGATGGCAGCGCCAACATTTTCGTTTTGTTCCTGAATATCATCCATCATTTTGCTATAGAGCGTATCTGCTTTTAATTCAGGATAATTTTCAACCACGACATTTAGGCTGCGGATCAGCTCTTTGCTCATTTTTTCAATCTGCTGTAATTGAGCAATATCAGTATGGTCGACATTTAAACTTAGAATTTGCTGACGTAAAGCAGTTACTTTTTCTAAGGTCGATTTCTCGAACTGAGTATATTGATTGAGAGTAGTTTCTAATGCTTCAAGTGTTTTTACTTTTTGGCGTTCGAAATTTGCAACTTCTGCCCAAGCACGTTTGGTCGCGTTAAAATAACGCACAATGTTGTTACGAATGTGGATGCCCCACGCAATCAGTACGACGAAAATCCCCAAGAAAATGAATAAGCCTTTCATTTTCACTCCTCTTATTTTTATTCCCTCGTTGAGCCTTTTAACTTCTTATTTTTTTAATAAGTTGCTAGTTCGGTACTACGAGAGATTTATTTAATTAAATTAAGCATGAATTGTTGAAATTTTTCATATTGCGGCATGGTCATGGTACGTAAATGTCCACGTAATGCTGGAATATCATGAATTTCACTACGTTTACTGGTGGTTTGAAAAAGATCTTGCTCACCGAGATAACATAATATTTGCTCTTCATGATGATAAATTAAATCACCGGTAAAATGTTGAAAAAAATCATGAAGTTTTAAAGTTAGACTTGGGCTAATTTCTTTAGCTAACTGGTGTTGGTCAGTACCGAAAATATTGAGCTCTTGGTTAATCAGAATGTCAGTACTTTGCCATTCGCTTAAGTAGGGTGCAAAAAAGCGAGAACGTTGATTACTTACGGCAATACCTAAGGCTGGTATTTGAAAAATAAAAGCGCCCCACAAATCTTTATGAATCTCTTTTACTATTTTTTTATCGCTGTTTTGATCTTGAAAAATAGGTAAATTATTTACATAGTGATATTTAAATAGCAGGACTTGATGATTTGTAATGCCATCATTCCATGTCACTGAAGCAAACTTTGTAATTTCATTTGCTTCATTGCCTCGATTAAACAATGGGAAATATTGTTTTAGTCGGCTCAAGACTAAAATGGGTTGGGCTTGAATTGGAAGATAAGCTGGTAAGTGTTGAAACTGTAAGCCATAACGTAAAGCAGTCATACGCTGCTCTAAATATTGAATGACTTCGCTTAGAGGTTTTTGCGGTTCATAGAGCAAATAGGCCAGAAAACCAGTTAGAAATGCCCATAAAAGACTCAAAATATATTGAATATGAGGATGAAAAAAGTATCCAAATAATAAAGTCGTAATACTGCAAATAGCTAACAAATACGGCAGTACATTTACAAAATGAAGGTTATGATCTTCACGCCATGGATGTAAAGCATCTAAAAGATCTTGGGCTGAATGAGATTTTTGTCCAGCATCCCAAAGTCGAGCGATATTGCGAAAAACCTGTGTATTTTTTTTACGCCTTATATGAAGAGCTTCTTGTACAGTATCGATTGGCATGGAAGTAATGAGTTCATTATCATAAAGAGCTATTTCTAGATTATCTTTTAAATTGAAAGAGATAAATACTAAATATTTCTAAATTGAGAATTTTTCTTTAAAAGTTGATGCCTGATTTCATTGCTAAATTTCTGCAACTCACAGAGCTAAAGTCATTATTTTTTATTGTGAGTATTTGGGCTGGGTTAAACCTTTCCATTAACCGATATGGTTTAACCCAGCCTTAGTCTTTAAACGTCTAATTTATCAACCAACATTGCATCGCCATAACTAAAGAAACGATAGCGGCTTTTAACTGCATGTTCATAGGCAGCCAAAATATTATCTCGATTTGAAAGCGCTGACACCAACATCAGCAGAGTAGACTCTGGCAAATGGAAGTTGGTAATTAAACGATCTACGATGCAGAACTCATAGCCCGGATAGATAAAGATTTGCGTGTCACCAGTCCAAGCCGCGATTTTTCCGCCGTGTGCTTGAGCTGCACTTTCTAAGGCACGTGTTGCGGTTGTACCGATAGCAATTACTTTATTGCCGCGCGCTTTAGTCGCCAAAATTAAATCAATGGTTTCTTGAGGAACGTCGCACCATTCACTATGCATGACATGATTGGTAATGTCATCAGTGCGTACAGGCATAAATGTGCCAGCACCCACGTGTAAAGTCACAAAAGATTTTTGAACATTTTTTTGCTCTAACTTTGCTAGTAACTCTTCATCAAAGTGCAGGCTCGCAGTTGGCGCAGCCACACTGGCAATTTTCTCAGGGTTATGGAAAACCGTTTGATAGCGCTCAGTGTCAATTTCTTCTGCTTCACGGTTAAAGTAAGGCGGAATAGGTAACTGACCATATTGCTCAAGTACAGGTAAAATTGGCCGTGAAAACTCAACCACAAATAAGTTTTCGTGACGGCCACGCACAATCACAGGAATATTATCTGCACCTACATAAAGCTCGGCACCAGCTTTAGGCGAGTTACTCGATTTGATATGACAATACGCAGTGGTGTGGTTCAACATACGCTCAACCAAAATCTCAATCGCACCGCCTGTCGAGCGTTTTCCTTTAAGTCGAGCTTTCATGACTTTGGTGTCATTCAGCACCAATAAATCACCTTCTTCAAACAGATCGATAATGTCTGTGAACATGTGATCGTGATATTGACCTTTTGAATCTAGGTGCAATAACCGTGAAGCACTACGTGATTCAAGAGGATAACGGGCAATAAGTTCATCGGGTAATTCAAAGGAAAAGTCAGACAGTTGCATATTTGAGAAAAAACACCGCAAAAATTGGGCCTAGTATAAACTTTTTCGCTTTTTTATGGCTGTGGTTCTGGCCTAAATCATGAAAAATGTTTAAATGATCTAAAAGTGAACGATAATATTCACTTAGGGTTTGACAAGTTTTACAAACGCGCTAATATACGCAACACAAACATACTTCCTCTCCCGAGGTGGTGAAATTGGTAGACGCGGCGGACTCAAAATCCGCTGTCAGAGATGACGTGTCGGTTCGAGTCCGACCCTCGGGACCATATTCAGAATCGTAAGATTCTACGAAAACCCCTAAGCTAATGGCTTAGGGGTTTTTTGTTGGGTTAAAATAACTGCCTATCAATTATAATTTTATCTTTTATTATTAATTCTTAATTTATAGAAAGTTTAGATCTCTTATGAAATTTCATTTGGGAGCCGATTTGTGAAAATAAGTGATGATCAATAATTTTGGTGGAATAAATAGATCTGTCCTTCATTCAAAGTCTTGAGCTGTAAATTTTGATTAAAATATAAAAGACAAGATAATGTATATGATTTAGGTAGGATTATTTTTCTACTTATTATTTTACAATTAGAGAGTAAATTATGAATAAAAAAATGATAGGGGTAATCTTCGGATTAATCATTTTGATTTTTGGATATTTATACGCTTCGCCTTATATCATCTTAAATAGTATTAAGAATGCATTGAAAGATAATGATAGTGAAAAGGTTTCTGCTTATATTGACTATACAAGCGTACGCCAAAGTCTGAAAGATCAGATGAATGCTTATATGTTAAAAGAGATCACAACTAAAGAAGCAAATGGTTGGGAAGCTTTAGGTGCAATGATGGTTTCAACTTTGGCCGAAAAGATGGTCGATGCGGCAGTAACACCTGAAGGTATGACCTTGATGCTACAAGGGAAGGATCTTAAAAAAAGTTTATCTGGTAATAGAGAGGATACGCCTAAAGAACGAACAGATATCTCAAAGATAGAATACAGAACTCGGTATTTATCAATAAGTATGTTTGAGGTAACTTTTAAAAATAAAGAGAATGGTTCGGATGTAAAAATCATTATGGAGCGTGATGGTTTAAGCTGGAAAATAAAAAAGATTGTTTTGCCGATGGATGAGATAAAGTCTAAACAAAAACTAGAGCCAACAACAATTCCCACAGTAGAAAAAATACCAGAATCTGAAACTCCACAAATGATAGAACCATCGACAACATTTAATTTCTCTGGTGTACAGAAGGGGGCAAAACTTGAATCTTGTTATCATGATCCATGTTCAATTATGCGGGTTATGGAGTTCAAGTTAATAAAGCAAACACCTACTGAATCAAATATTGAGTTAACAGTTGTAGGTGGTAGTCGAGGCTGGGATGCTAAAAAAATAGAATGGAACCATGAAGCTCATAAAATCCAGATTCAATGCTCTATCACTAAGCCAACATTACAGATTGAAGACGAGGTAACAATAATACCTTTAAATGATTCTGTGGTGCCCGGAGTATTATGGTCAGATGCCGAAACTTATATGCAAGCATGCCATAACTACACTGGAGACATGGGAGCTGGCATTCAACAGTATGGTTATAATGTACAAGATAGTTAAATTAATAATATAAATAGTAATCTGAAAAAGGCCAGTTTATTGGCCTTTTTTTAAACAATACTTTTAATCAGCTTTTAAAAATTCTGAACTCGCATTTCTAACATCTTACAACTCTCTAGCTTCAAACATTTGTTGTATTTTTCTCAAGCATACCCACTTTATGTATCTGAAAACCTTTAATTGAAACTTCACATTTCTATTTTGAAAAGAACGTTGCTCTTTTTATGTACTGTGTTAAAGTTTGTATTAGATCATAATGATTATAAGTACATTTCTTGAAAGCGGTTCCGACCAACAACGACAAAATCTGTGAGGCGGGCAAATGACATTCCAGCGTTTAGAACTACATCAGATCGAGCAGTTAAGTGCTTGTAGAATATCACTATTACTTGGATTAAATGCCGAGCAGAACTATATCGAGCAATTTTTCCGATTTAGTCTTCGTCTGTTGAAGTGTCAAAAAGCCTTATTAACTTTTAATCAGGAACCTTACTTTTGGCACCGTTGCCCTGAAGGTATAACTGCAATTTCGTTTAAGCCTTCGAAACATTTGAAACAGTGCTTTGCTAAACAACAGATCATTAATCATCTGCATCCTTCCTATCAAAACTTAACCAACTATTTAAAAGAACTAAACATCGAGTGCAGTAGAGCATTGGCTGTACATCTTTTACATCCCGATAAGACTTCGATGGGCTTTGCTGTCTTTTTTGATGATGATGCAGCTACCTTTGAAGATGATGATATTCAACTGCTGCTCGATTATTGCTCTACGTTTATGCAACAGGTTGAGTTGAAGTTTAACTATGAAGAGTTAAACGAACTTTACGAACAACAGGTGGCAATTAATTCAAGTAAAACAAAATTTTTCTCGATTATTTCGCATGACTTACGTGCGCCGTTTCATGGGTTACTTGGGTTTTCCGAGGTACTTGCCAAAGAGCGCGAGACTTTAGATGAATCTAGTATTCAAAATATTGCAGATTATTTATATGAAACCTCACAATCGACCTATAACTTGCTTGAAAGTTTACTGACATGGGCCATGGCAGAGGGTGGACGTTTTGTATATCACCCAATTAACTTTAAGCTGAGACAAGTGAGTAATATTGTTTGTGATGTACTGCGTACCTTAGCGATAAAGAAAAATATTGAACTGGTAAATGATGTTCCAGAAGATTTAAAAATCTATGCTGATATTAATATGATGACTTCTGTGATTCAAAACTTGGTATCAAACGCGTTGAAATTTACCGATATTGATGGCTCAGGCAAAGTTTTTATAGAAGCTAGACAAGCTGATAAAAATATAGAAATAACAGTTCGAGACACTGGTTTGGGTATGACAGAACAACAAATCAAAAATTTGTTCCATCCACGTATTACAGCCAGCTTTAAAGGTACGGCAGGCGAGAAAGGCGCTGGTCTAGGTTTAAGCCTTTGTAAGCGTTTTATTGAAATTAACCAAGGGCAAATTAATGTTGGTTCCAAAGAGGGCGTAGGAACAACATTTAAGGTTTTACTACCTTCTGCTCAAGAAAGTCATGATGCACTAACCGACCATCATTCTTCACCAGAAGCAAAATTAGTCTAATCCCTTTTCCTACCACTACTCGAACTGCTATAACTAAAAAGAGAGTACGAGGAAAAGAGCTTTTTATATGAATGCGGAGCAGTTACAAAAAACATTGCGTGCTAGTCAGTACGCTGAACAAGTTTTAGGTTTGCATCAAGCTGTTTTAGAAAAAGATTATCAAATAGATCAATTTGCTGCACCGCTCTCGACCGAACAGATTTATCAATTTGTCCAAACTACATTAAATGGAATTGCTGACGAAATATCTTGGATGCGTGGATTACGCATTTTACGTAGTCGTTTAATGTTTCGTTGGATTTGGCAGGATGCCAATCAGCTTACCGATGTTGTGACACTCACTCGTGAACTTTCTGACTTTGCCGATGCTAGTATTTGTGCAGCAAAAGACTTTGCACGTGTTGCACTTGTGGCGAAACATGGTGAACCTGTGGGCTACTCTGGCAAAGTTCAAGATTTAATTGTGGTTGCCATGGGGAAACTTGGGGCGCAAGAGCTTAACTTATCGAGTGATATTGACCTGATTTTTGCCTTTGATGAACAAGGTGAAACCAATGGCCGAAAATGCATAGATGTACAGCAATTCTGTATTTTGTGGGGACAAAAACTTATTTATTTGCTTGAGCATATTACTGCCGAAGGTTTTGTATTTCGAGTAGACATGCGTCTACGCCCTTGGGGCGATGGCTCTGCCTTAGCGATTAGTCATGCCGCTTTAGAAAAATATTTAAGTCAGCATGGTCGTGAGTGGGAACGCTATGCGTGGATTAAAGCCCGTGTTGTGACTGGTGGCAAAGAAGGGCAAGACTTGTTAGAAATGACACGTCCTTTTGTGTTCCGTCGTTATGTTGATTACACCGCTTTTGCCGCTATGCGTGATATGAAAGCCATGATTGAGCGTGAAGTCCTGCGCCGACATATTGAGGATGACATTAAACTCGGGGCGGGGGGGATTCGCGAAATTGAGTTTATTGTTCAGGTCTTCCAGCTTATTTACGGCGGATCTAAACGTGAGCTGCAAGATCGTCAGTGTTTAGTTAGTTTAGAGCACATTGGCGAAGCGGGCTTGTTAGAAAAGCAGGCGGTATTCGAGCTTAAAGATGCTTACTTGTTTTTACGCCGTGTTGAACATGCGATTCAAGCGCTCAATGACCAGCAAACTCAGCTATTGCCAGAAGAAGTTGATCTAAGACAACGCATTATAGATACATTGGGTTTTGTTAGCTGGAATGAATTTATTAATGTTCTTGACGAGAAACGTCAAAAAGTTAAAGTTCAATTTAAACAACTGATTGAGGATACAAGTTCTAATGCTGCAACTGAAAATTTTGGTCAGTTAGAACAACAACTAGATGAAGTGCTAGATGATAATGCGAAAAATTTGATTCATGAATTTTGGCATGGACATGCACTTAAAAAACTTCCTTCAAATGCGGTGCAGCGTTTAAAAACGTTCTGGCCTCACTTGATTGAAGCGATCTTGCAGTCAGATCAACCGCAAACTGCACTGTTACGTTTAATGCCGCTCATTGAATCGGTCATGCGTCGAACCGTATATTTGGTAATGCTGATTGAAAGTAAAGGGGCATTGCAACGCTTAGTGAAAATGGCGACGGTAAGCCCGTGGATTTGTGAAGAACTAACGCAATATCCGGTGCTGCTGGATGAGTTTTTATCGATGGATTTTGAGTTACCAAAACGTAAGGACTTGGAAGACTCATTACGCCAGCAGTTACTTCGTATTGAAATTGATCAAGTCGAAGACCAAATGCGAGTACTTCGCCTATTTAAAAAGAGCAACGTGCTCACAGTTGCTGCAAGTGATGTATTAGCTGAAAGCCCTCTTATGAAGGTATCTGATGCACTAACCGATATTGCTGAAGTGAGTGTTAATGCAACCCTACATTTAGCTTATCAAACTGTGGCGAAGCGCCATGGTTACCCAAAGGATGTTGAAGGAAAGCGCTGCTCACTCGACTACAAAGCCTTTGCTGTCATTGGTTATGGCAAAGTGGGTGGCATTGAACTGGGCTATGGTTCTGACTTAGACCTTGTCTTTATCCATTATCTAGATGAACAAGCTGACACCGATGGAACGAAGTCAATTAGTGGCTTTGAGTTTGCTATGCGTGTTGCTCAAAAGTTCATGTCCCTCATGACCACTCAAACGCTTGATGGTCGTGTCTATGAAATTGATACACGCTTAAGACCTTCTGGTGAGGCTGGTTTATTAGTGACCAGTCTGAAAGCCTATGAACATTATCAGTTGAAAAGTGCATGGCTTTGGGAGCACCAAGCACTCGTTCGAGCACGCTCTATCGCTGGTGATGAAACGCTTTGCCAAAAATTTGAAATATTTCGCCGCGAGATATTGACTCAATCTAGAGATGAGGCTTATGTTCGTGAGGAAGTGTTGAAAATGCGTCAGAAAATGAAAGACCACCTAGGTTCGTCTTCTGAACAAAAAAAACATGGTATTTTTCATTTAAAACAGGACGCAGGTGGTATCGTAGATATCGAATTTATGGCACAGTATGCTGTACTTGCATGGAGCGGGACGAAACCCGATCTCGCCCATTATTCTGATAATGTAAGAATATTAGAAGATGCTGCTAAAGCAGACTGCTTATCCAGTGAAGATGCCACAGCATTAATTCGAGCCTATCTTAGTGAACGTGCCGAAAGCCACCGCTTAGCCCTTGCAAATCAATCCATGCAAGTCAGCGCAGCGGACTGGCGTAGTACCCGTGCGGTCGTTTGCAATTTATGGCAAAGATTAATAGACCCAACCGCCTCGGTTGAGTTGGATAGTGAATGATTTTATAACAATTTGGAGTGTTCCATGAATTTGGCTGATCGTGATGGTTTTATTTGGCAAGATGGAAAATTAATTGATTGGCGTGATGCAAAGATTCACGTTTTAACCCATACATTACACTACAGTATGGGCGTATTTGAGGGTGTTCGTGCTTATGAAACGCCTAAAGGTACCGCCATTTTCCGTCTTCAAGACCACACAAAACGTTTGTTAAATTCAGCAAAAATTTATCAAATGAAAGTGCCGTATGATCAAGCAACGCTTGAACAAGCACAAATTGATGTTGTTCGTGAAAATAAATTAGCTTCTTGCTATTTACGCCCATTAATCTGGATCGGTTCAGAGAAACTAGGTATTGCAGCAACAAATAACACCATTCATGCCGCTGTTGCTGCATGGGCGTGGGGTGCATACCTTGGTGATGAAGCGATGGCTAAAGGTATTCGCGTTAAAACTTCATCATTTACTCACCATCATCCAAACGTGACTATGTGTAAAGCAAAAGCATCTGGTAACTACACGTTGTCAATTCTTGCTCACCAAGAAGTTGCACACTCTGGTTACGATGAAGCAATGCTCATGGACCCACAAGGTTATGTATGCCAAGGTTCTGGTGAAAACGTATTCTTGATTAAAGATGGCGTTTTACACACTCCAGATATCGCTGGCGGTGCACTTGACGGTATCACACGTCAAACTGTAATGACAATCGCTAGAGATCTTGGTTATCAAGTTGTTGAGCGCCGTATTACACGTGACGAATTCTATATCGCAGACGAAGCATTCTTCACAGGTACTGCTGCTGAAGTAACACCAATTCGTGAATATGATGACCGTCCAATCGGTTCGGGTACCCGTGGCCCAATTACCACTGAAATCCAAAAAACTTACTTTGATGCAGTTCAAGGTAGAAATCCGAAATATGAACACTGGTTAACTTACGTAAAATAAGTTAATCCGTTAACATAAAAAGGCGAACTTTAGTTTCGCCTTTTTATTTTTGGGTTAGGGAGCTTTTATGCATATTGTCTATGTCTCTGATGGTAAAGCAGGGCATCGCTCACAGGCTTTAGGTTTATTTCAGGCGATGCAAAGACAGCAGGCAAATGCAACATTTGAAGAAGTTTCCATTCATGATTTGCCTATTTTTTCTTTAATTAATACATTTTTCTCTTCAAAAAAAACTTTGTTTAAACAAGTGCCCGATTTTATATTTGGGGTCGGGAGCCATACGCACTTTCGTGTCTGGTTGTTAGGCAAAATTTTCAAAAAGGCCAAGACCGTTATCTTAATGAAGCCGAATTTGCCGATAGCTTGGTTTGACTATGCCGTAATTCCCGAGCACGATGGTATTCCAGCAAATAGCCGCGTTATTGTTACTCGTGGTGCACTCAATCCAATTTGTAATGAAAACCGCCATCAAAAAGCCAGAATTTTAATTGCATTGGGTGGTTCATCTAAACGACATCAATGGAACCAAGAAAAAGTATTATTGAGTGTTCAACAAATAGTTGAGCATAATCCAAACGCTGAAATTATTTTAACGACCTCACGTCGTACCCCTGCAGAATTTATCGATATTTTAAGACAGCAAAGCTTCGCCAAGTATTTACAGATATGTCCAGTTGAGCAAACCCCTCAGGGCTGGATTTTTGAGGAAATGCAAAAAGCAGAAGCGGTGTGGGTAACAGAAGATAGTGTTTCTATGATTTATGAGGCACTTACTGCGGGTTGCCGAGTCGCTGTGATTGCAATGGATAGAATCAAACAAGACCGTATTACCAATTCGGTTGATGTGCTGCTAGAGAAAAAATTTATAGCGAATGTATCTGACATAAACTTGCTTCCTGAAGGACAGCTCCTACAGGAAGCGGATCGGGTCGTGCATCAGCTCACTAAATGACATTGGCTATCGTCATGACCTTTATCATAGTTGACCGTTTCTGATGTTGCTAAAATTTCTCTTGGATATGTTTTGAACTTTGCATTAAATAATGATCTGTCTTGAGAAATATTTTTACAGTGAATTCCTCGCATATCTAAAACTGTAGGTAATATATTAATTGAACTTATAGGATTGCTTTGTTCTTTGGAAAGAGTACTCGCCATTTCTGGATGATGTTGCTTCCATGAGTTCGAACTCCACATAATTAAAGGGACATCAAAATTATTTTTCATGTCTAAATGCAGTGAGCTATTTTCTTTACATTCTCCAAGGTTTAATCCATGGTCAGATGTATAAATTAAGTTGGCATCTAGATTAGTTGCTTTTAATTTTTGAATGACTTCGTTGAGCAAGTAATCTGTATAAAGTACCGTATTGTCATAGGTATCTTTAAATTTATTAAATTGCGGTGGATAGCGTTTTGTAAAATCTGCATGTGAGCCGTAAAGGTGTAAAACAATGAATTTATGATGTTTTTTTTCTGCTAAAGCTCGGTCAAATGATTTGAGTAGCTCTTCATCGTAATGCGTTTCAAGTGATGCTGAATATGAATGTTGCGTCAAAAATTGGGTTTCTTGAGCAGAAGATGCATATGCTGAGACAAGAGAATCATATTCTCCATATTGAGCTTGTGCGCTAAACCAATAAGTTTTGTAGCCTGCTGCATTGAACGCATTTACAATAGAAGGACTTAAATTATCAGTTCCGTTGAGCTTTCCTGTTAGTAAGGTTGGTACGGACTTACTGGTCATATAAGAACCTGAAATCGTATTATTAAATAACCATAAATCTTTCTTATATTTTGCTAGATATGGTGTTGTATTATTTTTGGTATAGCCAAATAAACTTAAACGATCGCGTCGAGCACTTTCCCCAATAACCAATACTGTAATGGTAGGTCGAGTTTCTTTAACTTGTGTGCACTCAATTTCGTTTTGTGTGGCTATGAAGTCTTTTACACGATTTACTTCAAGGCTCGCTGCTGGTAAACCGAGCACTAAATTTAAAGGATAAGATTGTTTAAAATGACGATATACATTTAGGAAACCTTGCTGATGATCAGGTGCTTTAAGGTAGCGTTGAATTGGCGAAAAAATAAGACATAAAGCTAAAATACGTACCCATATTGGAGTGTTTAGTCTTTGATTTGGAATAAAATGATAAAAGAAAGCCAAAGGAGTGATATAGGCAATAATCAAACCAATTGCTAAAGGAATATCTAATGTCGATAAATAGACTCTGCCTTCAGTTGTGGAACTTCCCAAAATTGTAAGCCATACTGAAATTTCAGTTGGGGCGTTATAGGTAATTTCGTAATAAAGTGCAAAAGGAGTTAGAAGGTAAATAGGTAAGCTAAGCCAGAAAAAACGGCGGTAATGATAAATTAAAAAAACGAAAAAAATAAGCGGATATAATGCTTTGAAAAAACCATCACTGGAAATAATGAATGATGGAACAAGCAGCATAAAGCAATAAATAAAGAACCATAACTTTCCTGTTTTGAATCGAAAAATCACGCTAAGCTGTTCCAAGTGTAAAAGCGCGATATCATCCTATATTTCGCTAACAGGGTCTACATAAATTCAGGCATGATATAATATTTTAGTTCATCTCCAGAATTGATGGAATTATAGAGTTTAGAATGAAAATATTGCATATCGCAAATTTTGGCTTTAATAAACAAGGCGCACATTTTTACTGTACAGACCGTAAAATTTCTGCTGGATTAATTGAAAATGGCCATTTTGTTTATGATTTTAGCTTTCGTGATATGGCACGAATGGGCACCATTTTTAAAACAAAAAAATTGGGTGCTAATTGGGCCAATAAAGAAGTATTAAAAGTCGTCAATAACATTGAGCCTGATTTGGTACTTATAGGTCATAGTGACTTGATGAGTCCAGATGTCCTCAGACAAATTAAAGAATCTTATCCAAATACTAAAATAGCATTTTGGTATGTTGACCCGCTTTATTTAGAGAGCAAACTTGGTTTTGTCAAAGCATTCTCTCCATATTTAGATGCTATCTTCTGTACAACTGGTGGTGAGTATCTACAGAAGTTAAAGCAGCCACATTTAAGCGTAGCTTATTTACCTAATGTTGGTCATCGTAATGTAGAAATTCTGCAACAGTTTTCAAACTCTAAGACTGACAAGACATTTATCTTCTGCGGTGTGGTTTATAAAGAACCCGAGCGTGAAAAGTTCTTAAAAGATTTGGCAGATGCTCTGCAAAAAGGTCATGTAAACTATCAATATTATGGTTGTTTTGAACAACCAGGTGTTTACGGTAAAGCTTATTATAAGGTTTTGTCTGAAACAAAAATGGGACTTAATTACTCACGCCGTAATGATGTAACCTTGTATAGTTCTGACCGTATTGTACAGCTGACTGGTAATGGTTTACTCACCTTTAGCCCAAGAATTCCAGGTTTTGAGAAACTTTATACTGAGCAGGAAGTAGTTTACTTTGATGATCAATTTGATTTGGCTAAGAAGATCCAATTCTTTGATCAAAACCCAGATCAGGCTGAAAAAATAGCGAAAGAGGGCTGGGAGAAAACACGTAGATCTTTCAATGCTAAACGCATCACCCAATATATGGTTGAAGTGACATTTAAGCAGCCCCTTTCAGAAGATTATGAATGGTCACATGAGGTTTATGCATGATGTGGTTTTTGTACGTTGCCGTAGGCCTACTAGCACTTGCTGCACTGTTATATGTGCTGGGTAATTATACTTTCTGGCTTCCGTTTCGTTCGAACAAACTACCACGCATTGTGATGTTGCATCAGGTTACTCCTAAAGATGCAGCCTCTGGTATGAATATGCCTCCTGAAAAGTTTGAACAACTTTTACAGTTGTTGACGCGTAAAGGCACTACTTTTTGCTTTGTCTCTGAACTTGAACAATACCGTAATCAAAAAAATGTCGTTGCTTTAAGTTTTGATGATGGCTTTATGGATAATTATCTTTATGCCTATCCATTACTTCAAAAATATAATGCGAAAGCAACTATTTATTTGGCGACGCAAATTGAAGGAATCGAAAAGCTAACTCCTGAGCAAATTCATGAAATGGCCAACTCTGGTTTAATTGAGTTCGGTGCGCATACTCAACATCATGTGAACTTGCTTAAGCTTGATGATCAAACTGCTTATGATGAGATGCTTCAGTCTAAACGTGACGTTGAAGCATTAGTTGGAAAGTGCCCGAGCTTTGCTTATCCATTTGGTCGTTTTAATGAAAAGCACCAGAAAATGGCTCAAGAGATTGGCTTTAAAAACGCAGTATCGACTCGTAAAAAAATCGAAGCTTACGAAGCAGTTAATCAATTTAATATTCCACGTGTCAGCACGCATGGTGCCATGAATGCTTTACAGATGCGTATCGCCCTTGCTAAAGGACGTTATAAGTTATGAATAAAATTCCATGTAGTGTTTATATTGTCACTTTAAACTGTGGTGCTTGGTTAGAGCGAACTTTGCAAAGTGTCAGTGAGTTTGATGAAGTTATTATTTTAGACTCAGGTAGTACTGATAATACTTATGAAATTGCAAAGCGCTTTGAAAATACCCAAATTTCTCATCAAGACTGGCAGGGGTATGCTGGGCAAAAAAGTTTGGCCTTAGCAAAATGCCGAAATGATTGGGTACTCAATTTAGATGGCGACGAAGTCTTATCTAAAGAGTTAAAACAAGAAATTGTTGAGACCATTCAACAGAACAAGCTTGATGCATTAATCACTCCAATTAATGATGTGTTTTTAGGTGTCCCTAATAGTAAACATACTAAAAAACATGCGAAGGTGCGTTTTTTTCGCAAGTCTAAAGGACACTATGATCTAGCCAATAAAGTTCATGAAAACGTGATCGTAGATGGTGAATCTCAGCGTGCTCAACATGATATTTACCATTATGGCGAGTCGAGCATTTTCGTTAAAGTCGAAAAAAATAACCAATATTCCAACCTCAAAGCATTAGAGAAATACCAAAAGGGTAAGTCTCCAAGTGTTGCTAAATTAGTTCTGGTAATGCCAGTGACTTTTCTGAAGTCTTATTTTATTCGCCGTAGTTTCTTAAATGGTTGGCGTGGTTTCGTAAATAGTATGATTAATGCGTTTTATGCTTTTCTAAAAGAAGCCAAACTATTTGAACAGACTATGAATAAAGATAAAAAATAAGTAGGCAAGTTATGAAAATTGTTCAGATTATGGCAACAGATGGTGGAAAAATCGGTGGATTAGAAAAGCATACTTTTCAACTCTGCGCAGAATTATCACAAAAGCAAGAAGTCCATTTATTTTTAGACTTAAACTATCGAAATGTAATACCTCAATTAGAACATCTTCATTGTCATTATTTTGATTTTTCTAAAGGAAGAATGAATATCAGTCTTCTTTATTCACTTTTTAAAGAAATTAAAAAAATTGCACCTGATATTATTCATGCTCAAGGCGGAAAAGCATCAAAAATGTTGAGTTTTCTTCTGCCCTTTTTAAAAGTACCAAGTGTGGCAACCATTCATGGTATGAAAAATAACATGCGTAGTTATCATCATTTTAATGAGGTCATTACTGTAAGTCAGGCTGTTGCAGATAAAGTTAGTGAATATCGATCAGTTCATGTTGTTTATAATGGTGTTGCTCAGGAAAAAAGATTGAGTGCTGATATACCTAGAACAACTCTAAAAAAAGCTATCGCAATTGGCCGATTAGATCCAGTAAAAGGCTTCGATCGACTTATAGAAGCATGGCAAGGTTTGGAGATTCGCCTAGAAATATTAGGTGAGGGACCCGAGCATGAACGTTTAAGTCAGTTAATTCAAGATCTGCATTTGCGTGATAAAATTAAATTAGTGGGTTATCAGCAAGACATTTATCCGTATTTGGCAGCAAGTGATTTAGTGGTGGTATCTTCCTCGAGAGAAGGAGGTCCATTAATTGTTGCGGAAGGATTATTGGTACATAAACCTGTAATTGCCACTGATGTGGGGATGGTAAGAGAATTTATTCCAGAAAAATATATTGCAAAAGATAATACTGCATTGGAACTTAAAAAGTTAATTGAAATTGCTAGTGAAAATTTTGAGCATATTCATTATGAGTTTAAGCCTGCGTTTGATAAAGCAGAAGCTGAATTATCTTTAAATGCAATGGTTAATAAAACACTAGATATTTATAAATTAGCGTTGCGACAACAACGCTAATTATCTTTTGGGGTCAAACGGATTGCATCCACAACAACGAAATTGGAATGTACATCAATAGTGTGACATCCATCATCTTCTTTGTTCCATTCAGGATATATTGTTTCGTACAGTCTTTCCTCATATTCTTTCGGACTTAATTTTATGATTTCTTTAAGCTCAATATGTCCACCATAACGCTTTAAAGAGTCTTGACTTGGACGAACCAGTTTATTCCGATAGAAAAAAGGTTTTCCAGCCATCCTATATTGAATTTTTCCTTTACATACTGGGTTCATTGGGTGTTCTTGCCAGTTTGGATTTAAGATATCTTCAGTAAAGAATAGATCTAAACGGTCACCAAATTTCTTACAATCGCGACGTGTTGAGGTAAAAAGGTACCATAAACCTTCGTGGTAAAAAGGTGTGCTGTCAACTGCTTCAATATTTTCTAGAAGATTAGAATGTTTTTCCCATTTCAGTGGAAATTCAGTACATTTCCAAAGTTCAACTGTTTTGTTGCTAAAAGTCTCTGGCACCATGTACCAAGTATTATCTATTTTAAATACACAAGGATAGGATAGGTGATAGTCGAGCTTTAAAATAGCTTTAGGTGCTGTGTATGTACCATCTTTAAAAACTTCTAAGACAGAAAGAAAGCCTACAGGATGTTCATCATCAACTTCTTCAAAGAAAATGAAATGACGATCATTTTCATAAGCATAAAAGCTATCTGCAAATGTAAATTTTCTAGGTGAATGGATTTCAAAGAGTGAATCTAATTGTTCAAGTGCTGTAAAAGGTTGTTCTAGCCAGCCAAAACGTATATACCAATGAGAATTATAAGATTTTGCTTTTTTTGCTTGCTGGTATTTGTACCATTTTTTTTGGATTAGGCGATTTAGCATTAAATTTTACACTCGATATAACTATAATTAGATAGACTATCCCTGACTCATTTTAACATTTGAATGAAATGAAAAAATATTTAATCAGTATTGAATCTACGAATAGTGAACGTTTAAAAAAGCTGTACTCTCAGCCAACATTTTACAAATATCGCGATGAATTTAAGCAATTTGGGGTTATAGGGAAAAATTTAAGTGTTAGTGAGTATTTTCAGCAGGGTGTAGCAGGTAAGAAGAAACCGATGACACCAGGTGAGCTTGGTTGCGCCATGTCACATATAGCTGCATTAAAAGATTTTTTAAGCTCTGATGAAGAATATGCCGTTATTTTTGAAGATGATGTGATTGAACGTTTTGAAATTGATTTCCAAGACTTAGAAAAACATATTCATTCTTTAAACTTGGGTCCCTGCTTTTTCCTAAGCTTGGGCGGTATCCAAATGAAAATATGCAATCGCGTTCGTGGAAAGTTTTTACCTGAAGAGTTGTATGGCCAAAAAATTCTAAAAGTTGATTATGATTATCTTGAAAAACTAGCGTATGCGTATGCTTATGTTGTAGATCGTAAAATGGCGCAGATGTTAGTGGATTATCATCAGCCGATCAAAATTTACGACCATTGGCAAGATCTTGTTGGTCGAGGTGACTTTAGCTTCTACGTCAGTTTTTTATTTGATCATCCGATTATTGAAAATAATGATGCGTTAAGTTACTTGGAAAAGGAAAGAAGTCTAGTTACACATGTTTCACAAGATGATAGTGATTTATTACGGTACTTAAGAGTTAAACTAAAGAAATATATACTTAATAAATATATAATTTAGTCATTTTCTTGGGGTTTATTATTAATTTTATGATTAAGCAAAAAAATATTATTATCGGGTCAGCAACTGGATACAATGCTGACCTTATCTCTTCTTTTGTATATTCTTTGGAAAAAGCAAACTTTGATGGCATATTGGCTTTAATTATATATAAAGAGCAAATGACAGAATTTGTAAATGCATTTTCAGATATCAAAAATTTTAAAATTGAATTTAAAGTTTCAGCAATTGGAAAGTTTAAATCAAAGTCAAAATATTCAGGTGTTTATAAATTTAAGTTTGTAAAAAATATTCTTAAGAAAATTATTGGCTTAACAGTAAATGAGACTATTCCTGAATCAAAAATTAGGGGTCTTAAAATTACAGGTTATCCGCATGTGAGCCGTTTCTTTGAATACAAAGAAATTGTAGACAGCCATCCTGATGCTTCACATGTATTACTTAGCGATGTTCGAGATGTTTTTTTCCAAAGTAATCCTTTCAAAAATCTTGGCAAGGGTCTATTTGTTGGGATGGAAAATCCGGATTTCACCATAGGTACTGAGCAATATAACCAAAAATGGATTTTGGATGCATATGGAGAGAGTTTTTATAACATTGCAAAAGATGAACAAGTTTCTTGTTCAGGGGTCACTATTGGTGATCATGAATCAATTAGAGTCTATATCAATAAAATGATTGAAGAATTCTGCAAGCAGCCATATCAGAAAATGTCTGAAAGAATTTATGATCAAGCTATGCATAATAAATTATTAATTACTAATAGTTTAAGTGATATAACTCGCTGTCAGCCATTTGAATCAATTATTGTAACTTTAGGGTTATATCCAATAGAGCAAATTGCAGTTAATGATCAGGGATTTATTATTAATCGCAATCAAGAAATTATTCCGATTGTCCATCAGCATGATAGACATCCGGAACTACTTAAGTTATGTGAGAACTATATTGGAAAGTAGGCTTAGAATTATCTAAAGCTTACAAAGGGAGGCGGATATTAATTTTTATCCGCATTTCCTTTAAGCACCATATAAATGAGTGCAACAAAAATAAGTAATGCGCCTACTAGGCTACTTACGCAGAAATAAAGAATACGTTGGTTCGTTGTTAAATTGAATAATTCATGAGAAAGGATATAGCGCATAAAAAACCACTGCGCAAGAGAGAATACAATCACGACTAAAGCATGTCGACGAACTTCAGGACGCATTGCCATAATCAAATACCACGGGGAGAAAAGAGCAGTTATTATGCCATTTGCCTACTCTCATCTCAATAGAGCCTAAATTGAGTCAATTGTGTAGAAAAATTAAAATTATGAACAAATTATGAATTTTTATTAACATTAATAAACATTGAATTCCATTTTTTATCTGAGATTTTTTAGTAAATTTCTGTACTTATTTGGATATGTGTTTAATGCAGCCTATTGATTTCGTAATGATTTGGGTAGACTCAACTGATACTAGATGGCAGCAAGATTACTCATATTATAAATTAAAAGAAGTAAATAAACAGGTTACAGAACTCAGTGATGAGTGCCGTTATCGCGATTGGAACAATCTTCATTTCTGGTTTAGATCTGTTGAAAAATTTTGTCCGTGGGTCAGAAAAATTCATCTTGTGACATGTGGTCATTTCCCTGAATTCTTAGTCAAAAGTCATCCTAAGTTAAATTTAGTTACCCATAATCAAATTATAGAATCAAACTGTTTACCTACATTTAACTCTCATGCTATAGAAATTAATATTCATAAAATAGAAGGGCTTGCAGAGCAATTTGTCTACTTTAATGATGATACTTTTATTAATAGACCTTTAGAGCCAGAATTTTTCTTTCAGAATGGACTACCTTGTGATGGTATTCGGCTACAGCCGTTGATGGTAGTAGGGGAGGAAAATTTTTTAGGCGCTGTTGCTTTGACTGATGTTGCAATTATCAATAAATATTTTGATAAGAGAAAACTATTTCGAAAAAATCCGTATGCGCTTTTTAATCCTCGATATTCCATAAGCAACAATTGGGATAATTTTTTAAGTTTATATAACCGAAAATTCTCAAGCTTTTATAGTACTCATTTACCTCAGCCATTCTTGAAGTCGGTTTTTGAAGAGGTTTGGGAAAAAGAAGAAAACTATTTGAGAGAAGTATCAAGTCATCGCTTTAGACAACCTTTAGATGTTAACCAATATTTGTTTAGGCTTTGGCAGTTATGTTCTAATCGTTTTTGTCCTGTAAATATCTTTGAGCGCGGACAAAACTTTAATTTAAGATTGCAAAATCTCTCTGAAATTAATTATGTGATTAAGAATGAACAATTTCCACAAATTTGTCTAAATGATGATGAGCATGTGGTTGATTTTGAAAAATTAAAATTAGAAATTATTAAAATTTTTGAACAAAAATTTAATACAGTCTCAAGTTTTGAAAAAGAAATATCCCATTGAAACTACTTAATAAAAAACCCTGCTTAAGCAGGGTTTTTTATTTAAAATCTAAAAATTATTTAGATTCTTCAGCTTTTGGCTTTTCACGTAAACGAATGCCTAAGTCACGAAGCTGGTTAGCTTCAACTGGAGCAGGTGCTTGAGTAAGTGGACATTCAGCAGTTTTCGTTTTAGGGAATGCAATAACGTCACGAATAGAAGTCGCGCCAGTCATTAACATTACTAAACGGTCAAGACCAAATGCCAGACCACCGTGAGGAGGAGCACCGTAACGAAGTGCATTAAGCAAGAAGCTGAATTTCTCTTCCGCTTCTTCATCAGAAATACCAAGCGCTTCAAAAATCGCTTTTTGCATTTCTAATGTATAAATACGTAGAGAACCACCACCAACTTCAGTACCGTTCAATACCATGTCATAAGCAACAGAAAGTGCTTCACCTGGATTGTTCTTCACTTCTTCTACGCTTGATTTTGGTAGAGTGAATGGATGGTGAACAGAAGTCCATTTGCCATCGTCAGTTTCTTCAAACATTGGGAAGTCAACAACCCAAAGTGGAGCCCACTCACAAGTTGCAAGATTCAAGTCGTGACCAATCTTGACACGAAGTGCACCCATTGCATCATTTACAACTTTAGCTTTATCAGCACCGAAGAATACGATATCGCCATCTTGAGCACCAACACGTTCCAACAATTCAAGTACGATTGGTTCAATGAATTTCACGATTGGAGATTGAAGACCTTCAATTCCTTTCGCGAGCTCATTAACTTTGATGTAAGCCAAACCTTTTGCACCATAGATGCCAACGAATTTGGTGTATTCATCAATTGCGCTACGTGGCAATGATGCTGCACCAGGAACGCGTAAAGCAACAATACGACCTTTAGGATCTTTTGCAGGTCCAGCAAATACTTTGAACTCTACTTCTTGCATTAAGTCTGCAACATCAACGAGTTTCAACGGAATACGCATATCAGGTTTATCTGATGCATAGTCACGCATTGCATCTGCGTAAGTCATACGTTGGAATTTATCGAATTTAACGCCAAGAAGTTCATCGAACATCTTCACAGTAAGGACTTCCATTAAGTCCATGATCTCATCGTCACTCATGAACGATGTTTCAACGTCGATTTGAGTAAATTCTGGCTGACGGTCAGCACGCAAGTCTTCATCACGGAAACATTTCGCGATTTGGTAGTAACGATCAATACCACCCACCATCAACAATTGTTTGAATAATTGTGGTGATTGTGGAAGTGCATAGAAACTACCATTTTGTACTCGACTTGGTACTAAGTAGTCACGTGCACCTTCAGGAGTTGCACGTGTCAAAATAGGTGTTTCAACGTCTAAGAAACCATTATCTTCGAAATAGTTGCGAATAAGGTTGGTCAATTTAGAACGGAAGCGTAAACGATCCAACATTTCAGGACGACGAATATCCAAGAAACGATATTTCAAACGAATTTCTTCAGAAATATTGGTATTTTCATCATTTAAAGGGAATGGAGGTGTTTCTGAAGTGGCAAGAACTTCGATGTCTTTACCCAAAACTTCAATTTGACCACTCACCATGTTGGCATTTTCAGTACCTTCATAACGGCGACGAACACGACCTGTAATTTTTAATACATATTCAGAACGTGCTTTATCTGCTGTTGCAAATGCTTCTGGAGTATCTGGGTCAATAACCACTTGAACGAGACCATCACGGTCACGCATATCAAGGAAAATAACACCGCCATGGTCACGGCGACGATGTACCCAACCGCATAATGTAACGGTTTGGTCGATTTGGGCTTCAGTTAAAGAGCCGCAGTAATGAGTTCGCATCATGATGAAGATTATCCAAACTATATTGGCTGAAAAGACGGATGCGTAAACCGCGCACCGTCAAAAAAGTAAGTTTTCGATTATGCCCTTTTGAGTGGCATGCGACAAGAACTAGATCAAAAAACAGCTATAATTTAGCTAAAAATGAGCAATTTGGCAGCAAGTTTACCTATTCATCCCATTCTTTGTTGTCTATCTAAAAACAAGAATAATAAGCATCCTAAACTAAAGGTACTTAACCAACCCTGCATGAACTCATTGATGGATCGACCCGTGAAATAATAGGTATCGGTATGCCAAACCTCGTGAGGAATGTAACGGGCATAATCCCAAAGAGAAAATAAACCTAAAAGTGTAGATAAAGTAAACAGGAACCAAGCAAAAATTTTAACTTTACGGCTTATTTTCCAGTGCTGTTTATATTTGTGATAGTAATGAATACTCATCCAACCTAAAAAAGGTAGTGCCAGTGCAGAAGAACCGAGCTGAAGAAGGCGATGCAAAGGATACGGGCGGCCAAAGAAGTGAACCGTTTGGGATAAAAAATCTTGAAAGATAAACGTTCTAAAGTCAGAGTGGGTAAGGCCATCCCAAATGAGATGAGTGGCAATACCGATAATGAGCGCGAATATAACTCCAATAAAAAAGTATATAAAACGTTTAATAGAGTCTAATTTCAAATCATGTTGAATGCCAAAAAAACGGTAAACCGCAGGCCTATATAGAACATACCAAACTGCACAAAAGACAAGACCTAATGCAAGGTTGGGATAGAGTAAACCTTTCCATTGGTGCGTTAGCATGCTGGACTGAACTGTAAATAAGCGATAAAGATCAGGTGTCATACTGCCAATCGCTAAGGCGGCAATAGGTAGAGTATTTCTGCTTAATTTGGCAATTGGTGGTGCAATAACAGCATGAGAGATTGTAAAAGGCATTGGAAACGGACGCTTCTCACATCATCAAAAACAACGAGTCTAACGAAACATACCTTGGGTTAATGTTTTTTATTGCAAAACGTTTGGAATGTTATAATATAACAAAAAATACGGGTCATTCATTATGCAGCTCAAAACACAGATTTTTGTTCTTTCATTATTATCATTTTCCATTCAGCAAGTGATGGCAGCGGATGATACAAATACTAAGGATGAGAAACCTGCCGAATTGGCAACAATTAAGGTTAAGGCAGAACCAGTTAACAACACGTCTTTGGCGGAAGGGGCAACAAGTATTGGTAATGCCTTAAATGGTCAGGCCGGAGTTTATGCGGCTCAATATACAGGTGGGGTGAGCCGTCCAGTCATTCGTGGTCAAGATGGTACACGCGTCAAAATTGTACAAAATGGTGGCGATGTAATGGATGTTTCATCTGTATCGCCAGACCATGCTGTTACTGTCGATCCAAACTCTGCCCAAGATATTCAGATATTAAATGGTGCTGAAGCCTTACTATATGGTGCAGGTTCAGTTGGGGGACTGGTAAATGTTGTTGATGAAAAAATTCCAACAGCTATGCCAGATAAGGGTTACCAAGGTAAAGCCGGTGTTCGCTATAACTCGGGTAGTGACGAGTTGCTTTATTCGGGGCAAACAACAGTCGGTTTAGGTGACCATGTTGCGCTACGTGTTGGTGGTTTAAAGCGCGATGCGAATGACTATATCTTGCCTAAAGATTTGCAAACAGACGAGCGTCGTCAAGATAGCACTTTTGCCGATTCTAAAAATTATAATGCTGGACTGTCTTGGATTGGAGACCGTGGATTTATCGGTGCATCATTTAGTCAACGTCATGATCAATATGGCATTCCTGCTGAGAATGAGCTTTTTGGTTCATGTGAGCGTGATGGCTTGCATCTTGTGTGCGGTTCAGGTGATCCAACCGATCATGGGCATGACCACGAACATGATGCTTCATGGATTAATCTCAAAGAAAAGCGTTATGACTTAAAAGGTGAGTTAAAAGATCCATTTGCAGGTTTTGCTAAAGTTGCAGCGCAAGCAAGCTATACAGATTATCAACATGAAGAAATGCATAATACTGATGTCGGGACAACCTTTAAAAGCAAAGGTATAGATAGCCGAGTTACGTTAGAAAATAATGCTTGGGCTGGTTGGACAGGACAAATTGGCGCGCAATATACCCAACAAAAACTAAATATTGTTGGTGATGAATCCATTATGGACCCAAGCAAAACCCAGCGTTATAGCGTGTTTGGTTTACAACAAAAACAAATCAATAACGTCAATCTTGCAGTTTCTTCTCGTGTTGACCATCAAACTATCGACATTGAGTCAGATCAAAAGAATTACACGGGTACAGGATATTCGGTTGCTGGTACAGCAAGCTGGGAATTTATTCCGCAATACAAATTGTCCCTCACAACATCACATCAAGAGCGTTTACCATTTGCCCAAGAGTTGTATTCAGACGGTGTACATATGGCGACCAATACCTATGAGTTGGGTAATGATGACCTGAAGAAAGAACGCTCAAATAATGTCGAGTTGGGTTTACACTTTGATAATGACCTTTTGAAATACAATGTAAGCGTTTTCCACAACCGTTTTGATAATTTTATTTATGCCAATACCTTAGATGAGTTCCAAGGATTCCGCCTCATTGAATATAGTCAAGATGCAGCAAAATTTTATGGTGTCGATGCTGACCTAAGCTACCAAATTTCACCTGTATATAATTTAGGATTATTTGGCGATTATGTTCGCGGCAAAATTGATAATGAAAATGCACCACGTATTCCTGGTGGACGTTTAGGTACTAAAGTCAAAGCAGATTTTGGTGATGGCTGGGATGGTTCTGCCGAGTATTATCATGTGTTTAAACAAGATGATATTGCTAATTATGAAACTAGAGGGCAGAGCTATAACATGCTGAATTTAGGCGTTGGTTATAACGGGAAATATAGCAATATTGGCGATTATCGAGTGTTCTTGAATGCCAATAACTTGTTAGATAGCCGTATTTATCAGCATGAGTCTTTCCTCGCAAATGTTCCACAAGTCGGACGTAATTTTACTGTAGGTGTAAACTTTAGTTTCTAAGGCATAACACGAAACTAAACTTGAAAAATCAAGCTAAAAGACCTAATTTGAAATGATCAAGTTAGGTCTTTTTTATGCGTATTTTTCAGCGAATTCATCAAAAAATAAATTGGTCAGGGCGTCGTTATATGGCGGTATTACTTTGCGTTGTTGCTATAGCATATGTTGCATCGGCAATTTACCACACAGTAAAACCATTACCACAGGGCATTAACTTTAGTGGCAAGCTTAGACATGCCGATGTCAAATTTTTAGCAGATAAAACCTATCTGGATGCCAATGGTCAACAGAAGCTTGATCAGCATATTTTCGATGAAATCTTGAAAATGATTGATGAGGCAAAGTCTACTATTGTGGTCGATATGTTCTTATTCAATTCAGAGGTGGGGGATTCAAAAATAAAGCAAAGACCATTGATGCAAGAATTAACTGATGCATTAGTGAGTAAGAAAAGACAAAACCGTCAAATTCAAATTGTACTAATTACTGACCCGATTAACTCGGTTTATGGCGGTTTAAGCCCTGAGCATTATCGTCAGTTACGTCAAGCTGGGGTTGATGTTATCGAAACGAATCTGATCCCTTTACGTGCATCTAATCCACTTTGGTCAGGGTTTTGGTATATCTGTTGTCAGAGTGTTGGAAATAACCCTGAAAAGGGCTGGTTACCTAACCCATTTGGTAATGAAAAAATTACGTTACGAAGTTATCTGAACTTATTTAATTTTAAAGCCAATCACCGTAAAACATTAGTTGTTGATACTGATGCTGGCTGGAAATCATTGGTTACGTCAGCAAATCCACACGATGGTAGTTCGAGACACTCTAATGTGGCGTTGGTTGTAACAGGAGCCACGGCTTCTGATGTTCTCCAAACAGAGGCTGCTGTTGCACAAATGTCTGGAAGTAGTTCACCCTCACTGATTTTAGGTGACTTTGAAAAAGATATAACCAAACCTCAAGTTCAAGTGTTAACGGAAGGTGCGATCTATGAATCTGTGCTGAAATTAATTAACTCGGCTAAAACCAAAGAGCATATTGATTTAAGTATGTTTTATTTGTCTGAACGTAAGATTATTCAAGCTCTAAAAAATGCTCAAGCACGAGGTGTGATTGTTCGTGTTTTACTTGATCCAAATAAAGATGCATTTGGAAGACAAAAGAATGGTATTCCAAACCGTCAGGTTGCTTCAGAGTTACATGCTGCGGGCATTCCAATCCGTTGGTGTGACACGCATGGTGAGCAGAACCATAGCAAAATGATTGTGAAATATAACGACCAGCAAGCTGAGTTGATTGTAGGTTCTGCCAATTTCACTGCTCGTAATTTAAAAAATTACAACCTTGAAACGGATATGCTGGTTATCGGCAAAGTTCAAGATCAAGTTTTTAAAGATGCTCAGGATTACTTCAATACTTCATGGTCAAACTTGCAGGGGAAACAGATGAGTGTCGATTACGCGAAGTATGCCGACGAGTCTAAAGTGAAATATTGGATTTATCGCTTTATGGAATGGTCAGGATTATCGACTTTCTAATTCTATTTTTTATATAAATGTTGAGGTGATATGTTCACTACGGAGTCTTGCTTAGTTTGGTTCTAAACTTGGAACTTATTCGTTGCCGTGATTTTGTACAAAATTGGCAAGGTGATTGGCGACATGGATGTCGCCGTTCCACTGTGTTGCAGGGAAGCAACATCAGTGAAACAAAGGTTTTTGTCACTTTTGACCTTTCAAAAGTGAGGCATTAGCCTATACAAAAGATATTAGAACATCACTGTAAGTAAAGGCTGTGCCATAAGTCCGATTTAAGGCGCTGGCGGAATCAATTGATCCAAAGCTTTATCATCAAGTTTTTCTATTTCACTCAAATCAGTCTTAATTTTCCACTGAGATTCATCATCTACCGGATTTGGTAAACGCGCTTCAAGCCAATCACAAACCACATCAGGATTAAACTCAGGGTGATTACACTGAATAATCCACGATAAAAAATCTTTGGCTTCCCCATTCATATAAGGTGGTGGTGAAACAGGAAAGAATAAGGTTGGTAGACGTTCATTTGTCGAGAGATAATTTAAAACATGGCCGAGTTCTTGCACGGTTTGCCATGCAAGTGGGTGTTCTACATCAATACTGAACTTAAACCACCAAGCGTGTTCGCCATCTGCTCCATGAGCCATAATACGGGCTTCTTGTACACTTGGAACTTTGCAGAAAAATTGATGAAGACGTTCAAAACTGATTTCAGACACAGCAATTGACCTAGCTTGGAAAATGCTAATGGTAGCATAGATACAGATTCTTCATATTTTCTTTATAGTCATTACAAACAATATCAATCAAGCCTGTTTTATTCATGGTTTCTCCTTGACTCTCTTTTAATCTAGCTCTATATCAAGACAAAAGGGATGCACCATGAAAAAGCCAATCGTTCTTGTACTTTCAACTTTAATGTTGGGTATATCTGCTACTGCGATGGCGGATTCAAATAATCGCTGGGATAATTATCACGGCAACGATAATCGACATTATGATCAGCGTTACGACCATCGCGATGAACATAGAGGACCGGGTTGGGTCAAAGCAAACCGTGGTGGCGAATATGTCGTAGTTAAGCGAGGGGAGCGTATTCCTGTAGAATACCGTGATCACCGTTACTTTGTTTCAGACTGGCGCGCACATCGTTTATATGAGCCACCACGTGGGTATCACTGGGTGAAAACACCGAATCAATATTTATTAGTTGATTCACATCACCAAGTTTATCGTGTGCGTTAAGTGTAAAATATAGAATATTAAAAAGGCCTCAATATCGAGGCCTTTTTTTATGCTAACTCATCATCTTGTGGCTGAGGAGTTTTGAGTGATACTGGGGTTTTTGAATGCTTTTCTTTCATGACCGATGGATAGTTCCATGAAGCAAAACGAACCACTAAAATTGAAATCGCTAAAATTAAAATTGAACCAGTAATAATGACTTGATCGATATCCGCTTTATGGTCATGTTGAATATCGGAAATGAGTAGGCGGGTTAAGGCTGTAATTGCGACATAAATAAGAAAGCGTACAGGCATGTGATTGGTTTTAAAGTAAATCCCAACCATTGCGCCAAGTTCTAGGTAGATAAATAATAGTAAAATATCATCAATTGATGCATATTTTTTGATAGTTAAAATTTCAAAAACAGTATGTGCCGCTGACCATGCCACCATACAGCCGATAATGAATAAAGCCAAATAATGAAAAGCTTCAACAGCATAGTGTCCAAATCGGTCGAGTGTTCTTTCAAACTTTTTAGGATCAGGCATAGTAAAATCTTTTTTGATATGAGTATGCCTAGAAAATAAACAAATTTTATGCCAATAGAAATAGTAAATACAAAATAAAAAAACGCCTGAGTAATCAGGCGTTTTTTATGAAAAATTTAATTATGCTTGGTTGGTAAAGTAGTCTTCACTAAAGCCCATAATTAAGTCAGCACCCGCTTTAATTTTAGCAATACGTGCATCAATATCTGGCAAGATACGTTCAACAAAGTATTGAGCTAAAGCAAGTTTGTTTTGGTAGAAATCACCAGACTTATCTTTAGCTGCAGCAGAAATTTTTGCAAACATATAAGCGAAGCTGAGTAAGCCCACTGCATGTAAATAATCAACAGCAGCAGCATTTGGGAAGTCTACGTTTTCAGCAGCTTGCTCAATAATAAACTGAGTAATCGCTTCAATTTCAGTTGCAGCATCTAATGTTGCATCTTTAATGAAGTTCAAATCTGTGTCTAGGTCATTTGCAAAGTCACGAATCTCAGTGATGTATTCAGCAATGAATGCGCCGCCACATTTAATAGTTTTACGACCAATTAAATCTTGAGACTGAACGCCATTGGTACCTTCGTAGATTTGAGCAATACGAAGATCACGAATACATTGTTCCATACCCCATTCACGAATATAACCGTGACCACCAAATACCATCTGAGCATCTAAAGTTGCTTGGAATGCTGTATCTGTGAGGTAAGCTTTTGCAATTGGTGTTAAAAGCGCAACGCGATTATTGGCTTTTTTCACCGCTTCTGTATCAGTTGAGAACTTAGTGATATCGAGTTGTTGACCTACATAAACAGCAAATGCACGAGAAGCTTCGTTGTTGGCACGTACGTTAAGTAGCATACGACGTACATCACCATGAACTAAAATACTGTCAGCAGGTTTATTTGGTGATTGAACGCCCGCAGCACTACGACCTTGTAAACGGTCAGTCGCATATTGAGCAGCATTTTGATAAGCAAACTCAGAAGCGCCTAAGCCTTGAATACCCATTGATAAACGTTCGTAGTTCATCATCACGAACATTGCAGCAAGCCCTTCGTTTTCTTTACCAACGAGGTAACCTTTTGCGCCGTCAAAGTTCATCACACAAGTTGCAGATGCTTTGATCCCCATTTTATGTTCAATAGAACCTGGGCCAACATGGTTACGGTCGCCTAACGAGCCATCTCCATTTACTAGGTATTTCGGAACAATAAATAGTGAGATACCACGTGAACCCGCAGGAGCATCTGGAGTTTTAGCAAGTACCAAGTGAATGATATTTTCTGCTAAATCGTTGTCACCGCCTGTAATGAAGATTTTAGTACCAGTAATGTTATAAGTACCGTCTTCATTACGTTCTGCTTTAGTTTTAATAATACCTAAATCAGTACCTGCATGAGGTTCAGTCAAGCACATGGTACCTGACCATTCACCTGAATAAATCTTAGGTAAATACGTTTCTTTTTGTTCTTGAGATGCATAGCTACTTAAAGCCATACCAGCACCCACTGAAAGAAGCGGGTAGAGCATGAAAGATGGGTTTGTCGCAAATAACATTTCATCGGCAAGAACGGTCAGCATTTTTGGCATGCCTTGACCGCCCCATTCTTCATCTGCGCCTAAGCCAATCCAGCCACCTTCTGCATATTGACGAAATGCATCTTTAAAGCCAGCAGGAGTAAAGACTTCGCCGTTTTCGTAGCGAGCGCCTTCTTCATCACCAGTACGGTTTAATGGATGAGTCACGTTCTGAGCAAATTTAGCCATTTCTTCTAAAATTGCTTCAGCAGTTGCAGCATCTACATGAGCGAGTTTCTCATTAGACTGCCAAAATTGTTCTGCTTTAAATACATCATTTAAGATGAATTTCATATCAGCTAAAGGAGCATTGTAAATTGGCATAATCGTTCACCTTTTTTATGCACATCGACCTGTGCTAGATATCCTGTAAAACGAAATGGATATTGAATTTAAAGTCTAAATTTATCACTGATTTTATAAAAAAAGGACCGTCAAAACTGAGCAGTCCTTTTTTAGTTTTTAACATTGCATATCGCAACTAACTATGGTTAGAAAACGAAATGTTCAGCATCTAATGACATCAATGGGTCTAGACCACCAGCAATCACGTCTACATGAGAACGTACGCGTGGCAAGATTTTCTTGAAGTAGAAGCGAGCAGTGGTAACTTTCGCGTTGTAGAAATCAACGTCAGTTGTACCTTCTGCCAATTTCTCTTGTGCTACAAGCGCCATACGAGCCCATAGATAACCTAAAGTCACGTAACCAGCGAAGTATAGGTAATCTACAGCCGCAGCACCCACTTCATCCGGATTTTGCATTGCACGCATACCGATTTGCATAGTGAGATCGCCCCATTCTTTGTTTAGCGCAGCAAGTGGCTCAACAAATTCTTTCATGGCAGCATTGTCTTTATTTGCTTCTACAAACTTATGAACAATCTTAGTGAAATCACGAAGCATTGCACCTTGAGTTTGTAAAACTTTACGGCCTAACAAGTCTAGTGCTTGAATTTCAGTTGTACCTTCATACAAGCAAGCAATGCGTGTATCACGTACGATTTGCTCCATGCCATGCTCAGAAATAAAGCCATGACCACCGAAGACTTGAACACCATGCTTAGCAGACTCAGAACCTGTTTCAGTTAAGAAAGCTTTTGCAATTGGAGTCAATAAAGACAAGATGTTGTCAGCAAACTTACGCTCTTCCTCAGTTTCGCCTTTTTCAACGATATCTGCATATTGAGCGAGTAAGTAAACAAGTGCACGACCGCCTTCAGCAAATGCTTTTTGAGTTAAAAGCATGTTGCGAACAGCAGGGTGAACAATAATTGGATCTGCTTCTTTTTCTGGAGCTTTAGGACCAGAAAGTGAACGCATTGCTAAACGATCTTTCGCGTAAGTTAAAGCACCTTGGAAAGATGACTCAGATGCTGCTAAACCTTGAACAGCAGTACCAATACGTGCTGTGTTCATGAAAGTGAACATACAGTTCAAACCACGGTTTTCAGGTCCAATCAAGTAACCTTTAGCTTGGTCGAAGTTAATCACACAAGTTGCGTTACCATGAATACCCATTTTGTGTTCGATAGAACCACAACGCACTGCGTTACGCTCGCCTACAGTTCCATCTGCATTTACATGGAATTTAGGAACGATGAATAACGAAATACCTTTAGTACCTTTTGGTGCACCTGGAAGGCGAGCAAGAACAATATGGATGATGTTGTCAGCCATGTCATGTTCACCAGCAGAGATAAAGATTTTCTCGCCAGAAATTGCATAGCTACCATCTGCATTTGGTTCTGCTTTAGTACGGATAATACCTAAGTCTGAACCTGCATGAGATTCAGTTAAGCACATCGTACCTGTCCAAACACCAGAAACAAGGTTAGGCAAGTAAGTATTTTTTTGTTCATCAGAACCATGATGTTCTAATGTACGTACTGCTCCGTGAGATAAGCCTGGGTACATACCCCATGCCCAGTTAGAGCTGCCAACCATTTCTGAAATTGCGATACCTAAAGAGTTAGGTAAGCCTTGACCGCCGTATTGTTCTTCTGCTGATAAAGACGGGAAGCCAAGTTCAATATATTTTTGATAAGCTTCTTTAAAGCCTGTTGGAGTAGTGACTACACCATCATTCCAAGTACAACCTTCGCGGTCGCCAACTTGGTTTAAAGGAGAAAGTTCATTTTCACAGAAGTCTGCCGCAGCTTCTAAATATTGATCAACCAATTCACGGCTTACGTTACCTTGGAAATCAGGTAATTTTGCATAGTGCTCTTCTGCATTTAATAATTCATGCAAAACGAATTGCATATCACGTAAGGGCGCTTTGTATTGTGGCATATCGGGTTCCTCAATACTGGTGAAACCAGAGTTATAATCCTAATCTACGATAATGTGCCATAAGAGGCACCTTGAACCATTACATCGTGCAACAACTTGCATAACTGTACAAGCACCTCGGGGCCTTTACTTTGTGACTGCAAAGTCAAGAAAAAAATACTTGAACTATGTAAGTGCTTTGAGTGTAAATACTTTTAGTGAAGTTTAGATGATACAAATAGTCAAAATCGTAAATAGTTATGTACATAAAAAAAGGCGCTTAAAAGCGCCTTTTACTTTATTGCTTTAAGCTTTATTTTGCTTGAACTGCTGCTGGAGCAGGGGCATTAACTGGTAGTTGAGGGCGTTTTGGTTCAAAACGTAAGTTACACGTACCTTCAAGTGTTCTATCTCCAACTTGAACGTTTACAGCTTGACCATTTGCTTTGCCTTCACATGCTTTTTGAATCTGTTCAAAACGAGCTTGACGCTCTGCGCGGTGCTGCTCCCACGCTGCTTTTTGTTCAGGGGTAAATTCACGGTGCTTCATACGGTGATGGCCATCTCGTGGACCATCTTGCATCATGCCATGTTCTGGTTTAGGAGGTTGATTCATTGATTGACACGCAGCCAAACTACCCATAGTTACAATTGCTGCACTGAATAATGCGATTTTAGCAGTCATTTTCATATCTAAAGCCCTTTTAATGTTTGTTTCCACATACCTTAAAGATTAGATAATAAAGATGAAGAAACAATGGAGAGTTTTTCTTTTGGTTGTTAGTTACAATGAAAAATATAGGGTAAAAATGAGAGAGTACTTTTGAACGTACTACGTGTTCCAATTGCATTGCGGCTATTTTTAACAGTCTTGCTGACTACATTGTTAATTGCAACCGCAAGTTTGAGTGTTCTACACTGGACGATGCAAAAGAACTTTGCCAAATATGTGGCCGATGTTGAAATGCAAAAGCTAGATCGGCTCATGACCAATCTTGGAAATGTGTATAGCGTTTATCATGATTGGGGAAATGCAATTCAAGCGCAAATCTTACAAATTGAAGGAACGGCAGCGCCAGACGATTATGACCGTCTTTCACAATGGTGGTTAAGACGTCAATATGATATTGCGATTCAGCAGCATTCGTTCGATGAACACACGCTCATTAATGTTTCTCCAGATGGAGCGACAGCAAATAAAAATTCTATTTTTAGTGATGAAGAGCTACGTACACTTGAAAAGAATTTACCTTCAGAATATCAACCATTTGAAGGCTTAAAATTTCCATTAAGCGCAAACCAATTCCGTCCGCGTGATGATAAAAAAGGTAATTCAAAAAAAGGAAGTCTTAAAGATATTGAGACACAAAATGGCAAAAAGCGCTTTATTGCTTTGCCAGACCGTTTGGGCTTAAGTTCTCGTTTATCTTTATATGATGCCAAACATCAATTTGTAGTTGGTGAACCTCCATCTTCAGATCAAATGTCTTACCGTCCTATTATGGTAAATGATCAGGTGGTAGGGTACTTAGGACTAAAACCAGTTCTAGATAAAGAAGATGCTTTAAGTATTAATTTCTTTAGTAATCAAAAGCGTTATTTACTTTTAATTTATGCTTTAACTTTACTATCGAGTTTAGTTGCAGCACTTTTAATGGCAACTTATTTTAAAAAGCCAATTCAACGTTTATTAAATGCAACAAAGGAGTTAACGAAAGGTAATTACCAACATCAAGTAGTGATTAAACGAAATGATGAACTTGGTGATTTATCAACTCAATTGAACCATTTAGCCGAGATTTTACATCAACATGAAGAATCACGCCGTCAATGGGTTGCAGATACGTCTCACGAGTTGAAAACACCGTTGGCTGTATTGCAAGCACAAATCGAAGCAATGCAAGATGGTATTCGAAAGGCAACTCCTGAACATCTCGATGCCATGATGAGACAAGTTTCAAGCTTAAAGAAACTTACTCAAGACCTAGCAGATCTAGCACAGGCTGATGCTCAGCAACTTAAATGTTACTTAGGTTCAGTGAATCCGTGGGATGTTGTATTACAAGAAGTTGAAAACTTTAGACCTAAACTTGAGCAAGCAAATCTGGAAATTAAGGTTGAAGGTGAAGGGGTATCTTTACTGTTAGATCGTGATCGCTTTAAACAAATTATTGTTAATTTAATTAGTAATAGTATTCGTTACACAGAAACAGGTGGCAAAATTCATATTCATACAAGTCAAACTGCTCAAGAGTGGACTTTGTATGTTGATGATAGCCCGTTTGGTCTAAGTGATGAGCAACTATTACGTTTAGGTGAGCGTTTTTATCGAGTAGATGATTCGCGTACGCGTAGTACAGGTGGAACAGGATTAGGCTTGGCTTTATCTTGTAAAATTGCGCAAGCGCTTGGTGGTACACTAAGTTTTGAACACTCTCCGTTGGGTGGTTTACGTTGTGTACTTACCTTTAAAAAGCAGAGTTAAATAAAAGGAAAAATGGCCCATGAAGCATGTAATGTTGGTTGAGGATGAAGTTGAGTTAGCGCATCTGGTACGTGATTATCTTGAAGCTGCTGGTTTTGAAGTAAGTATGTTTCATGATGGTCAAGATGCTTATACGAGCTTTCAGCAACGGAAACCTAATTTAATGATTCTGGACTTAATGGTTCCAAGAATGGATGGTTTAACGATTTGCCGTAAAGTACGTGAACAGTCAGATTTACCGATTATTATGGTGACTGCACGTACTGAAGAAATTGATCGAGTTTTAGGTCTCAATATGGGTGCTGATGATTACGTTTGTAAGCCATTTAGTCCAAAAGAGTTAGTTGCACGTGTACAGGCCGTTTTACGTCGTTTAGAGCGTAAGGCAGAGCCAGAGCAAAATGACTCCTTCCGTATTGATAAAGCTCAGCAAAGAATTTGGTATCAACAAAAGTCGTTAAGTTTAACGCCGACAGAATTTCGCCTACTTGAGCTATTTTTAGAACATGTCGGACAAGTTTATTCACGTGCGCAATTATTAGACCATATTAATCCAGACAGCTTTGATGTTGCTGACCGAGTTATTGACAGCCATATCAAAAACTTGCGCCGAAAAATTAGTGAAGCAGCTGAAACTGGTAACCGTCATGAATGGATTCAAGCTGTTTATGGCGTTGGTTACCGCTTCGAGTATCCAGAAGAGTAAACTGTTCAGAAAAGTTATTCTGTGGATAACCACAATGTTATCCACAGAAAATGTGGATAGTTTTCAAAGATTATGGATAAATTATAATCTTGGTATGATTAGGGACTAATTGCCAAATTTCATCTATATCTAGATTTCTAACTGCGATACATCCTAAAGTCCAATCTTTGTGTGGCATATAACTTGAACTAAAAGGTATCCATAAAAAGGACTTTGGGGCAGATCCATGGATCATGATATTCCCACCTGCCGGCTGATTATGCTGTTTAGCATAGGCAACATCTTGTGTATTAGGATAGGAAATATGCAATGATTTATAGAAAGCGCTTTGTGAGTTGCGCCAATCTATAGAATAAACACCTTCAGGTGTTTTACCGTCATTTTCAAAATTTTTATGCCCTTCAGGGTTGAAGCCTAAACGAATAGGGTAACGACGAATTACTTCCTGATCACTTTTAAGTAGAAGTATGCGTTGATTTTTAAACACTTCAATTGAGGTTATAGGTTTTGTCTTTATAAGGTGAGATATCTCATTACTTGTGAGTTCTTTATGAGAAGAGACAAAAGTAGGTAAATATTTTTCATACTTATAAAAAGCAATTCCAAGGGGAATGAATAGAAGTGTACAAATAATGATAGGTCTAATTTTCATATATTATTCTTTGATGTTTAAGAAACTCTCTTAAGCGACTTAAGAGAGTTTTAGTTTTTTAATATTAAGACGAACAACTTACCGCTACATCAGGCACATCACTTGGTAAAGGGCCTAAATCTTCTGGTTTTTCCAAATCTGGCTGTCTTGTATAAGGATGATTGAGTAGCTTAAACAAACGGTCTACCTCACTAAAATCATCTCGCTCCGCTGCTTCAATCGCTCGCTGTGCCATATGATTACGTAAAATATAAATCGGATTTGCTTCTTGCATATTTGCATCAAGTTCATCTGTATCTTGATGTTCACGAATACTTTCATATTGGCTAAGGAACTCATCAAACTGTCGAATATCGAGGCAGTCATCACGTAGAGCCTTATACTCTTTATTTTGCAGTCTAATAAAACTTTGAGTGTAATCTAGCTGCTCGGTTTGTAAGATTCTTAAAAAAGCAAAACAACAATCAAGGCTATCTTTATGGAAATGAGGAAGTCCCATTTTTTGACACAATCCAGTGGTGTAGTGCTCAATAAAGGTAGGCTCAAACCCTTCTAAGCAAGCAGCTAACTCTTCTTTGAATTGCTCTTTTTGTTCAGGTTCAGCAAGTGGAACTAGATTATTTAACCAAGTCCATAAATTCCAGTGTGCAATACTTGGCTGGTTTTGATAGGTATAGCGCCCTTGATAATCGGAATGGTTGTTAATCCAATTTGGGCGGAAACGTTCCATAAAACCATATGGACCAAAATCGAGTGTAGAGCCCGTAATATTTAAGTTGTCAGTATTCATTACGCCATGAGCAAAACCGACCAATTGCCATTTGGCAATCATAATGGCTGTATTTCTAATCACAGCTTTAGCAAAGGCTAAAATAGGCTGAGCTTCTTGCTGGCATTCTGGATAATGCCATTCAATACATTTTTGAGTGAACTCTGTTAATAACTCAGGTGCATATTGATTGATCCATTCAAAGTGTCCTAAACGAATATGACATTCAGATGTTCTGAGCAGCATTGCACCCGGTTCTAATTTTTCACGCTGTACCCCTTGAGCAGAGCTTGTAAAACCCACTGCGTGACTTGAAGCGACTCCCAGAGCATTTAAGGCATGACCTGCTAAATATTCGCGAATAACTGAACGTAAAACTGCTCGACCATCTCCCATACGTGAATAAGGGGTAGGGCCAGCACCCTTCAAATGCAAATCGATAGTTTGGCCATTTTTATTCAGAATTTGTCCAATGAGTAGACCACGTCCGTCGCCTAGCTGACCTGCCCATTGCCCAAATTGATGCCCTGCATAAACCATTGCTAAAGATGGAAACTCTGAGAAAGTCCGCTGACCACTGCAAATTTCTACCCATGCCTCTTTTTCTTCATCCGTCCATTGTAGTTCTTCGGCTAAAGCCAAATTGAAATGCCCAGCTTTCGCACCACGAAGAGGAGTGGGCTGCTGTATATGAAAAAGCTTAGGATTGAGTGATGAATAAAGCGGATTAAAGTGCATAGACTGGACTAAATATTTGAGGCGAACTTCACTATACCATAGTTAAAAACCAGCCAAAAAAATAGCGCCTGTAAAGCATGGCTTTTACAGGCGCTATTTCAAACTAGAGTCGTATTAGTCTGGTACGACGTTTGTGTTCTTTTTAATGTTGCGCATTAAAGTTTCTAAACACTCACGGTGGTGACTCAAACGATGTTCAAGCAATTGGAAATCAACCTTTAACTTATGATCCATTTTATGAATCTTTTCAGCCATAGCTGCTTTCTTCGCTTGTAACTCTTGTTCTTTGAGTTTCGCCCAGTCATTTAAAGTGTGGGTAAATGCTTCATATTCTTGAGCAATGCGTTGCTTCATTTGGCTCATGTCAGCATTTACATCATGGCCATAAATAGCAAGGTCTTGTTCAGCATATTTAAACTTCATTGCCAATTCTGCTTTTTTAATATTAAAGCTTGGAATACGACGTAAGTTCTTTGCTAAACCAACTTTAGAACATGTCCAGATTAACCATTTAGTTGGATCATATTGCCACCACTTCACACCATTACGATAATCGTATTGGAAAATATGGTGATAGTTATGATAACCCTCGCCCCATGTTGCAATCGCTAACCAGAAGTTATCGCGTGCTGAGTTTTCATCGGTATAAGGGCGTTTACCAAACATATGGCAAAGTGAGTTAATGAAGAATGTTACTTGATGGCTAATGATTAAACGCAATAAACCACCGAGAAGTACAACTCCCCATAAGTCACCAGTTGCCCAGCCAACTAAACCTAAAATACCCACATGAACTGCTACAACCATTAGACCGTAGTATTTATGTTGGAACATCACTAGTTTGTCATTGAGCAAATCAGGTGCATTTTTAAAGTCAGGTTTAGATGGAGAATGATCGCGGATCATCCAACCCATATGGGCATACCAAAAACCACGTTCAATTGAGTATGGATCTTCATCCACATGGTCAACATGACGGTGATGAGTACGATGACCAGATGCCCAAAACAGAATACTGTTTTGTACAGCAAATGTGCCTGCAATCATTAAAAGAATTTTAAGTGGTAATGACGCTTCATAAGCACGGTGTGCCCAAAGACGGTGGTAACCAGCAGTAATCCCCATGCTACTTAAAGCTAAAAGAAAAAATAAGCTTACCCATGCGCTTACACTAAAATCATAATAATACGCATAAATCGGGATTATGATTGCAGCAAGAATTGGTAAACCAATTAAGGTAATGCTAGCGGTCCAGTTAATTGGGGCCTTGAGTGGGGCGGAAGTCATATCCGGCAGCGCTCCTAGAAACCTTGTTAAACAAGGTAAAAAGACAAAACGACATAGCAAAACCAATCATCAAGATTTATTGCTATTTTGAACATTATATTAGCATGTGCTTAGTGAGAATCACTAATATTATTGTACAGATGTACTGAAAGAACCGTAACAGAATTAAACCATGCTTGGCAACATTTCAGATAGGAGAAGTTGTGTAATGAAAATACAGCGATTGAGAAAAATGAATAGCATTGATATTGCAAAGAAATTGCCATTGAAATGTCTTTTCATCACAATCAGCCTTGTATTGGCAGCATGTCAAAGCACGCCGCAACAAAATATTCAAAAAGGCCATGTAAAGCCCACACACCATGTACAAACCCAAGTAGTCAAGAAGAAAGTGAGCCCAGAAGGTGTTCAAGACATTGACTGGCAAATTACTCAGATCAACGGGCATAAGGCAAAATTCTTTAACCAATGGCCGACTCTTTCATTGAACTCAGCAGTCAAAACTGTGTCTGGTCATACGGGATGTAACCGTATTTTTGGCCGATATACTTTCGACTTCAATCAAAAGAAACTAGATATGGAAGTTAATGCCGGTCATTCGAGTTGTGATGGCGCTTTGGCTCAAGAAGCAGAACTAGTTGACTCTTTACAACGTATTCAACGCTTCCAGTTGGTAGGTAATACCTTGTATTTACTTGATCAGAACGGACAACGTCTAATTCAGGCAGAGAAAAAATAAAAGGTGGTTAATACCACCTTTTTCTATTTAAAGCGTTTCGAGCATTGTTGTAGGAATATCCGTAATTAAACCTTGAATATCTAAATCACGGAGCCTTTTCGCTCTTTCTACATCATTTACTGTCCATACACTAATGTTTAAACCTGCTTGATGAGACAGTTGAATCATTTCATCTGTAGCAAGTTGGTCATGCCAACCAATATGACCACAACCATATTGATGCGCGAGTTCAATTGCTGCCGCTCCCACTGGAATTTCAACTAACAAGCCGCGTTTAAATTGTGAATCGATGTCACGTAAAGCAGTTAAAATTTGAAGATCGAAACTTGTGATAGTCACGACTTTTTCATAACCCTGTAATTCAGTTTCAAGCTTTTGAACTAACTTTTCTGCAAATGCCATATCTCTTACTGCTTTAACTTCAACCTCAATATGCTCGAAGTTATTAAGTAAGTTTAAAACGCCTGTAAGAGTTGGTGTTGGCTCTGGATGTGGCCAATTGGGCCAGTTTTGGCGATGATCAAATGTTAAAGCTTGAGCTAAAGTAGATTGCTCAACAATTTGATCGACTCCAGCTGTACGTAAAAAATTATCGTCATGAATAACGACCAGCTCATGGTCTTGAAGCTGACGAATATCAAATTCGACACCACGAATACCTAAGTTTTTTATGTGCTGAAAACCACCTAATGTATTTTCAGGAGCTTCTCGGCGTGCACCACGATGACCAATAATGCGCATAATTTTCTTCTATCAAGTATTTTTAATGATGGTCTCTTCAAAAGAGTAGAGACCATGTTTAATCTAATCTATTTTTAAATAATCTCATTAATATTTTTTTGCCAAAGTACTTCTTGGCCGCCCTCGGCATGTTGTAAAGCACGAGATGCGACAAATAACCAGTCAGATAGACGGTTTAAAAGTTGGAGTGCCGTGGCTTGAATATTTTGATCACGAGTTTGTACCGACAGCAGAGATCGTTCTGCACGACGACAAACAGCACGCGCTTGATGAGCGTAACTGCAAGATAAAGAGCCAGATGGCAGAATAAACTCTTTCAGCATAGGCAAATCTTCATTCATACGGTCAATTTCTTTTTCAAGAAAGTCAATACAAACGGGCTCAAGTAAATTGTAGTTTGGAATACAAACCTCTCCACCTAAATCAAAAAGCCAATGCTGAACAAGGCTGAGACTTTTATCCCAATCCGCTTTGTTGGTCACTTGACTGGCTGTGATTTGAGCACGAAGTACCCCAATAATGGCATTGAGTTCATCGACATCACCAAGTGCTGCAATTCGTAAATCATCTTTAGCAACACGAGAGCCATCGCCTAAACCTGTTGTACCTGAGTCGCCTGTGCGTGTATAGATTTTACTTAAACGGTGTCCCATGATGGATATCCTGAACATAAAAAAGGGGATAATGTCGGTCAAAACATTACCCCGAAACTGGAGTTAAGAAAATATTTTTATAATAAAGATTTGCTTAGTAGCTTAATGTCACACCAGCTGATGCAAGGCGGCCACTGGCAATATAGTATGAGCTAACCTCTGTATTCCATGCTGTCTTATATTTCGTATCATATAAATTTTGAATATTAGTAAAGATTTTGACATTTGGGTTCATTTGCCAATAAGCGTTAAAGTCAAGAGTAGTATAGCCAGGGACATCTTGTGTATCTTTTGCTTTGCCTTTTGCAACAAAAGCTGTGTTGAAACCATATACACCATTATCCCAGCCAATATTCATATTGAAGTTTTGACGTGGACGATTTGGAGCATCTTGATCAGTTTTATCATTTTTAGGTTGGACATAAGCATATTCAGCATTAATAAACCAATTATCTAATGACCACTTTAAACCTAACTCAGCACCAGTTAAGGTAGCTTTATCAATATTATAAAATACGTAATTTGTTGCGATAGAAGATACCATTAAGTTATCAACTTTAGTTTGATAAACCGAACCATATATATTAAAACCATGATTTAGTTTTTGATCAAATCCAAGTTCATATGACACACTTTCTTCAGGTTTTAAATCTGGATTTCCACCCCACCAAGCTGGTTCTGCAATAATTTGTCCTACAACTGGCGCACGAAAAGCTGTGCCAATATTTGCATATATACTAGTTGTGGGAGTGATAAGAAGACGTCCAGCAAGCTGTCCGACAGTATGTGTACCAAATTGATCATTATCTTCTACACGAATACCTGCTTGAGTATTGATACCATTATGTTGATATTGGTGTTGCAGATAATAGCCAGTAGTTTTATTAGAATTATCAAATCCTGTATCGCCACTATAAGCAACTACTTTTTCAGCAGTTGTTTTATTATGTTCTACGCCAAATAAAAGATTTTGGCTTGGTGTAAATTGCCATTTAATATTTGAATCTATTTCTTGCTGCTTTGTATTTACAATTGAGGGGTACGCTGCTTTTATTAAATTATATTGGTCTTCAAATTGAGAAAGACGTGTGTTCCAAATAATATTGTTAGTTAAATTAAGACGGGCATTAACATTGTATAAGCGGTTAGTAAAATCATAGGCTTGCGGTGCACCATAAGAAAAAAAGTCGCCAGTACCTTTATTTTCTTTGATTTCAGCTGATAAACCATATTGCTCTTTATCAACACCAACTTTAGCTGAATAACCTTTTTGATCAAAGCCAGCTTTACGTTCGTCATTGCTAATGATTTGATCACCATCTGTTTCAAAACGTTGACCACGAATTTGAGCATAATAACCGTCTTGGGCTATATCTATACCTAAAATAGATTTATAAGTATCTTTTTCACCAGCTTCGATAGTAGTAAAGACTTTATTTTCTGTAGGAGTTTTCGATATTAATTGAATTACGCCACCAATAGCATCAGTACCGTATTGAACTGATGCAGGACCTCGTAATATTTCAATTTGTTTAATATCGCTTGTATCAAATAATTGGATATTTTGACCTGCTACAGTTGCTGTATTTGAACGCATGCCATCTTGTAAAAATAGAGTGTGTCCAGCACTTGCTCCTCGAATAAATACAGAAGCTGTTTGGCCATAACCGCCTGTTTGATGAACAGTTAAACCCGCTTCTTTTCTTAATAAAGAAGGTAAATCTGCAATAGGATTCTGCTCAATGGTTTTTTCATCAATCACTGAAATACGCGCCGGAACTTCACTCGCTTTTTCTGCGCTTTTTGAAGCAGTCACTACAATTGGATCAAGCTGAGTTGTGGTAGTTGTATCTTCAGCAAAAATAACAGGTGAACACCCCATCGCAATAGCGATAGCCCCCACCAGACGGGTAGGTTGAAAAGACTTAGACATAACATGCTCCATACATTCACCCCACGTGAATGATCGGGTAGATAGATGAAACAAGCAGGTCTCCGGACTTCAGCGCCATAAATCATTTATGGACATATTCACCTTCCCACATCACTGCAGTGGTGTAAGTCGATTTCGACTTAAAAAATATGCTTTACATTGTTACCGTTGCGGGGGCAGTGCCGGACTTTCACCAGCTTCCCTAAAGCATCAATTGCTTGCACTTGCTTCCATTTGAACGCAGTATAAAGTGCTGAATTACTTCCGACAATGTCATTTCGACCAATTCCCAGAGAACTTTTACGCAAGGGACAAAAATTGCATTACAATGGCGTTTATTTTAAAAAATGGTTGTAGTTTAGGCAGATCATGAGCCCATCAAACCAAAAACGTACACGAGCAAAAATCTGTGGAATTACTCGTAAGCAAGATGTTCAAGCAGTAGTTACAGCTGGAGCAGATGCGATAGGTTTTGTTTTTTTCCCGCCAAGTCCAAGAAATGTAACAGTTGAACAAGCACAAGAATTAGCAAAACTTATTCCGCCTTATGTACAAATGGTGGGTTTGTTTGTAAATGCGAGTGCCACTGAAATTCAGGATGTACTTGATTGTGTTCCCCTAGATGTATTACAACTACATGGCGATGAAACTCCAGAACAATGTCAAGATATTGCTCGCCATTGTAAGCGTCGCTGGTATAAGGCGATTCAGGTCAAACCTGATCTGGATGTAGTTGCTGAAATTCAAAAATATCAGGCAGCTGGTGCCAGTGCTGTATTGCTCGATGCATGGCATCCTGAGCTCAAAGGGGGCACAGGTCATCAGTTTGACTGGTCTAAATTCCCGAAACTTGATATTCCATTAATTTTGGCAGGTGGTTTAACCCCTGACAATGTCATTGACGCTATTCATACTACCGGTGCTTTTGCAGTAGATGTGAGCGGAGGCGTAGAGTCCGCAAAAGGTATAAAAGACCAACAACTCATTGAACGATTTATGCAAGGAGTCCAACGTGGATCAGCAAAATAATGTGATTGACTATACCCAATTCCCAGATGCAAATGGGCATTTCGGTATCCATGGCGGACGTTTTGTGTCAGAAACATTAATGGCGGCATTAGAAGATTTAGAAAATCTCTATTCCCGCATGAAAAATGATGAACAGTTTCTGGCAGAATTCGACCGTGACCTCGCCTACTATGTAGGTCGTCCTAGTCCACTTTATTATGCTGAGCGATGGTCAAAAGAGTTAGGTGGTGCGCAAATTTATCTTAAACGTGAAGATTTGAACCATACAGGCTCACACAAGGTAAATAACACGATTGGTCAGGCATTATTGGCAAAGCTTTCTGGCAAAAAACGTATTATTGCTGAGACTGGTGCAGGCCAACATGGTGTAGCAACAGCAACAATTGCAGCACGTTTAGGTCTTGAATGTGTTGTGTATATGGGTGCTGAAGACGTTAAGCGTCAAGCTATGAACGTTTATCGTATGCGTTTGTTGGGTGCTACAGTTGTACCTGTGCAAAGCGGTTCAAAAACATTAAAAGATGCCATGAACGAAGCAATGCGTGACTGGGTAACCAATGTTGATAGTACTTACTATGTGATTGGTACAGTTGCAGGTCCGCATCCATATCCTCAATTGGTTCGTGACTTCCAATCTATTATTGGCCGTGAAGCACGTAAACAGATCCTGGAGCAAGCCGGTCGCTTACCAGATGCGTTAGTTGCATGTGTGGGTGGCGGTTCAAATGCAATGGGCTTGTTCTATCCATTCTTAAATGATGCCAACGTGAAAATGTATGGCGTTGAAGCTGCTGGTTTTGGTATTGAAACTGGAAAACACTCTGCACCATTAAATGCAGGGCATGTTGGTGTGTTGCATGGTAACCGTACTTACCTCATGAGTGATGCACAAGGCCAAATTATCGAGACACATAGTATCTCGGCAGGTTTGGACTATCCGGGTGTTGGTCCTGAACATAGCTTCTTGAAAGATATGAAGCGCGTAGAATACGTGCCAATTAACGATACAGAAGCTCTTCAAGGTTTCCGTGACTTAACCAAGATTGAAGGGATTATTCCTGCGCTTGAAAGCTCACATGCAATGGCGTATGTCTCTAAGCTTGCACCAACCATGTCTAAAGATCAGATTATTATTGCGACTGTTTCAGGCCGTGGTGATAAAGATTTAATGACAGTTGCACGCATTGATGGCGTAGAAATGGTTGAGATGTAAGAGGAAAAAATGCCAAGCTTGTTTATGGTGATGTTAGGTGGCCGTCATGCACGTGCCAATACAGAAGTCCATGATGTTGTGATGGCTGTAGGGGATACTTTGGAAGAAATTTACCCTCAACTTAAACAAGCTTGGTTTGGTGAGGCTCAAGGGTTACATATCGATGCTTGGGCCAAGCTCTCTGGTGTTAACTCTCAAGGGCAGAACTATCAAATCCAGTTTTCTGATGCAGCGCCGTCAGCCTCAGATCTAAAGTTGTATTTGATTAATCTGGGTGGCTATACACCTAATGCTTTTGGTGAGTTACATAGTTATCATTTGGTAGTTGCACCTAGTGCGGTAAGTGCCAAACAATTAGGTAAACAGTTTATTGATCAGGAATGGCATAAACCACATACCGACCGTGTAGTGGATATTGATGATTGCATTCCGATTGACCATATTGCAGGTCGTTATATCCAACTAGTACAAGGAGAGTTCAATCCAACAAGTTGGGAAAATACTTATTTAGTTCTTTAATTGTACTTAAAAAAAGCTTAAAGGCAAAAATAAAATATAAAAAATTGCTGATCTCATGTATAGCTCTCTCAAATCGCAACTTTTTTCTAGCACTATTTACAATTCATCTCCTTAGACTAAAAGCTCAACATAAACTCTTTGGAGTAATCAAAATGGGTCTTCTAGATGAAGTAGGTAAAATTGCCGGTGCAATTATCGCAGAACAAGGCGTCGATAAATTAGATCCAGATGCAGGTTTTCTAGAAAAAGCAGCAGGTGCCTTTGCTGGTTATGAAGCAGCAAAAATCGCTGAGAAAAAATTGGAAAATCAGGACAGTAACGGGCAAGAGTCAGAACCAGAACAAGCAAGTGATGATGACGCTTAACTTTTAGAAATTGAATTGCACTTAAATCATGAGTTGAATTTGATTTTGTTGATGGATTGGGTCATAGCTACTGCAATAGACTCTCAAAGAGTTTAAGTTATCGTATATCGATTTAAGTGAATAATAGAAAAAAGAGCATATCAATATGCTCTTTTTTTTATGGCTCAACAAAAGTCATTTGAAGATCAAAACAGATGAGTAGCCAACTGGTCAGTGATCAGTCTATTATTAGTTAATAGATGAGCAGGAAATCAACGGATAATAAATAATGGATTTAATTCAAGAAAATGGACAGCCTCGTTATGGGCGTTTTGAATCTGTACCGTCGACCATTCATGTACAACGTTATATTTATAAAACACCTTATGGTAAAGCCTTAAAGGGCTGGCGGAAGCAATTAAAGTATAAAAAATTTAAATTCTGCGGCATTCAGCATAAGCACTACAGTATTGGTTTAGCAATTGCAGATATTGGTTGGGTTGGACATGGGTTTTTCTATATCTATGATCATGAAACAAAGCAAGTCATTGAGTGGAATGCGATTCAGCCCTTAGGTCATAAAACTCATCTTGATGAACAGCCGTTATTTAATCAAAGCTATTTTTCTAAATCGCCTTATCAGATCGATATTCAGCATGCCAATGGTGTGCGATACATTCGGGTGACTAAATATGGTGAAATTTGTTTGAGTGCCCGTATTTTTTGTGCGGGGACAGATATCTTAAGTTTGTGTACCCCAACAGGTATTAATGGTTGGACGTATACCCAAAAGCAGACCACTTTGGCTGTTGAAGGTATGTTCATGAGTAAACAAAAACAACTTGTGCAATTTGATGAAAAGACATTTGCATCCTTAGATGATACCTGTGGTTTTTTACGTCCTGAAACAGCGTGGTTTTGGCTTTCATGTAATTTTTGGGATGAGCAGGGGCGACGTATTGGGTTGAATTTGGCTTCTGGGGTTAATGAAAGTTTTGGTAATGAAAACTGTTTATGGGTGAATGGCGTTTTATTTCCACTTACAGATGTTTTATTTGAAAAAATAAATGATGAGACATGGAAAATTAGCTCTTTAGATCAAAAGCTTAATCTACAAGTCCATATTGGTTGGTGTCGATACGAAAACATTAATCTAAGGATGATTGGAAGTCAGTTCAATCAGTGGCAAGCTAAAATAAGCGGCAGTATTGAACATGAGGCAATTGATACAATCACTTGCAATGAGCAATACGGACTATTAGAACAACATTATGCAAAATGGTAACAAGCAGGTTATAAACCTGCTTGCCAAAATGCTTCACCCGCTGCGATTGGGTCATTTGTTTTTTCTAAAGTTTCAATCCAAACAGGATACTGACGAATAACTGGATGTTGGCTTGGGTGAAAATCTTTTTTAAACCAGTCCAGATATTGTTTTTTCATGGCGGTTAATGTGCCGTTTTTTCCAAAGAACCAAGGTAAACCTTTGAGTGTCATCGACAACCTTTCTTTAGGGCTGAAGCCATCACATTTCAACATAATGTTGGTTCTATAGAGTGTGAAACCAAACATGAGTACTGTTGTCAGAACCAATACAAAACAACGTGTTGACTCTGGAACGTCACCTACTTGTCTCATGACATCAAATGCAACATCTCGATGTTCCATTTCTTCAATGGCATGCCATGCAAATAATGCACGAACATAAGGATGTGCATTTTCTAAAGTTTTTTTATTGCTATAAAAAGTTTCCGCCATTAATGCTGTTAAATGTTCAGCTGCTGCTGTCATGGCAATATTGTATTGTGGTGAACGTTGGGTAAGCTCAAAACGGAAAATTCTTTTAAGTGTGCTTGTGAACTCATCTACAGGCATACCTTGCTCTTTCATGAGCTGATTCATTTTGTCATGGGCAATACCATGTTGAGCTTCTTGTTTAATAAAATCGGCAACTCGCTTTTGTAGTTCCGGGTCATCAATTTTGTCACGGAACATTCGTACACATTCTATGAAGTAACGCTCTCCGTCTGGAAATGTTAAGCTGAGTGCATCAAACATACGAGTCAAAAAGGGATCGTTATTAAACCAAAATCGTGGTGCTTCGTTTAAATGAAAATCTAGATCTTTGCGAACCACTGGCTCGACCTGATAAGAAACATGTGCGTTCATCTTTGTATTTCTCGCAACTAAGCTTTTTCTTAGTATGTCGTGAATGGTCGGCTTTGTTTTGACAGTTATCGCCAATTTTTATACAGTTTGCGACAAGATGGCAGTAAAAAAAGGAAACGCCATGCAAGAATTTACGATCTCTAACGGGTACTTTTATCTTTGGAATACGTATTTAAAAGAAAAGGGAGTCGCTTGGCAGACACTTAATTTAAATGACACTCAAACTCGCCAAATTCAAAATATTTTGTCTGCCTCTATTGATGCTCAATCTTCTTTGCATCTTTTCATTGAGCTTTTAGAATTGACTGAATCTCGATTACAAGTGACCAATTTGGCTTTAGAAATGGCGGCCTGTATTACACCTGCAAACTTTGGGGTGCTGGGTTACATGGCATCTAGAAGTGATACTTTGGGTCAAGTGGTTCAGTATATTGCTAAGTTTCACCGCTTAGTCATAGATGGCGAGCAAGTTGTACCCATACAAATTGAGCAAGATGCTTCCAAAATTCGATTGTATTGGCCTTTGGTTGATGCCAGTAATATTGTACTTAGTGAGTTAACTTTAGCAGCAATGGTACAGCTCGCTAAAGAGATTGCTCCCTTACATGATTTTCTTTTACAGCATATTGAGTTTGTACATCGACCTCGAGGTGCCCTGGTTCATTATCAACGGTTCTTTCAGTGTAAATTGTCATTTGACCGACCTTACTATGCATTAACTTTTGCAAGTGAAAGTTTAAATGTTCGTCCCCAGCATGCAGACCCAACTTTAGTACAGCTTTTAGTAAAACAAGCCGAAGAAGCTTTGGTTCAAAGAAAAGTACATACCGATTTAGTTCAGCAAATACATTGGATCGTACAAGAATATTTCAAGCATAAACAGCAAGCACCCAAAATAGAAGATATTGCCATCGAGCTCAATGTTTCAGTGAGGAGTTTGCAACGCCAACTACAGGCATTAAACACTTCATTTAAATTAATTTTAGATGCTGAGCGTATGAAGCGCTGCGAGATATTGTTAAGTCAAAATGAAAGTCTTACAGCAATTGCTGACCAGTTGGGTTATTCCGATCAGTCTGCACTTGCAAGAGCACATAAAAACTTAACAGGACAAACGTTACTCACTCGTAAAAAGCAATTGCAACTCGCCCATAAAAATACAGAGTAATAGAGTTTTTGATGTTTTTTTTGCTCAAATTGCAAATAAATAATGACTCAAAAATAGGAAGCTTTGATCATTGAGAAAAGTTTCAAAATATTGATAAATGTACGCCATGGGTTGTATGAATCATACAATCGAATATCGCCATAACGTTAGACCTGTTCAATGAGCAAAAAATAGCGTTAAAATGCGATGTTCTTGTATTTCTACAAACAACTCCTCAATTTTAAATAATTCAAGGAAAGCACAACCCTATGTCACGTCTTGCCACCCGTTTTGAAAAGTTGCAGTCCCAACAGCGTAAAGCACTTGTATCTTACGTCATGGCGGGTGATCCACAGCCACAAGTAACGGTACCGTTACTTCATAAAATGGTTGAGGCAGGAGTAGACGTCATTGAGCTTGGCTTACCATTTTCAGATCCAATGGCTGATGGGCCAGTAATTGCGCTTGCGGCTGAACGTGCACTTGCAGCAGGGACTAATACCTTAGATGCATTGAACATGGTAAAAGAGTTTCGTGAACAGGATCAGGAAACACCTGTAGTTTTGATGGGTTATCTCAATCCTGTTGAAGTAATTGGTTATGAAAAATTTGTTTCTTATGCGAAACAATGTGGTGTAGATGGCTTATTACTTGTGGATTTACCACCAGAAGAGTCAAAAGAATTTGGTGCAATCTTAAAACAGCATGATATGGATCAAATTTTCTTACTTGCACCAACTTCAACCGATCAACGTATTCAACACGTAGCGAATCAGGCAAGTGGGTTTATCTACTATGTTTCACTTAAAGGTGTTACTGGTGCAGCGACTTTAGATACTTCTGAAGCTGCTGCACGTATTGAGAAAATCAAGAGTATGACTAACGTTCCAGTTGGCGTTGGTTTTGGTATTAGTGATGCTGCTTCCGCGAAAGCGATGGGTAGTGCTGCAGATGCTGTGATTGTAGGTAGTGCTTTCGTTAAATCTTTTGCAACGTTGACAGCTGAAGAAGCTGTTGAACAGACGGTGAATAAAGTCAAGGAGCTTCGAGCAGCGCTCGATGAGTTAGTATGAATCAAGAAGTGAAATCAGGGAAAGTTCTTAGCCCTTCGACACCATGGACACAACGACCAGTTCCAGGTATTGAAGTTGCAGATGAGCAACAGACTCTCAAAGCAACATTTACTGAGCCGACTATTGAGTGCCCTGAATGTCATGCTTTAGTGACACGTACAGCTATATCTTTTAACGCGTATGTATGTCCACAGTGTGACGAACACTTAAAAATGAAAGCTCGCGATCGCTTAAACTGGTTCTTCGACAATGTTGTGACTGAATTAGGTCAAGAGTTTAGTGCGAAAGATCCATTAAAGTTTGTTGATAGCAAACCGTATCCAGAACGTATGCGTGAAGCGCAAACTAAAACTGGTGAAACGGAAGCGTTAATTGCCATGCAAGGTAACTTAAATGGCGTAGACATGATTGCATGTGCTTTTGAGTTCGACTTTATGGGTGGCTCAATGGGTACTGTAGTAGGTGACCGTTTCGTTCAGGCGGCTGAGCTTGCAATTGAAAAACGCCAACCATTAATCTGCTTTGCAGCTTCTGGTGGTGCGCGTATGCAAGAAGGTATGTTGTCGCTTATGCAAATGGCGCGTACTTCTGCTGCGATTCAAAAATTAAAAGATGCTGGTTTACCTTATATCGTGGTGTTAACACATCCAGTATATGGTGGTGTAACAGCTTCTTTAGCAATGTTGGGTGACATCCATATTGCAGAACCTAAAGCAATGATTGGCTTTGCTGGTAAACGTGTAATTGAGCAAACTGTACGTGAAACATTGGAAGAACCGTTCCAACGTGCTGAATATTTGCTTGATCATGGTGTAATCGATCAGATTGTTCATCGTCATGCTTTACGTGATACTGTATCTCGACTTGTATCGAAATTGATGAACTTACCTTGAAACAACAAGCTCCACTTTCAACAGACTCTTTAGATACATGGCTCAATTATTGGAGCCATGTTCACGTTACAGGGATCGATCTTGGTCTGGAACGTGTTATTCCGGTAGCAGAAAAATTAGGAGTGACTAAACCCACTGCTAAAGTTTTTACTGTTGCTGGAACGAACGGGAAAGGTTCAACTACAACAACACTTGCATCTATATTAAAAGCGCAAGGTTACAAAGTTGGGTTGTATCAATCACCGCATATCTATCGTTTTAACGAACGAGTCAAGTTAGGTGGAGTCGAGGTTGATGATCAAAGCCTGATTGACGCTTTTGTGCAAGTTGATCAGGCTCGTCGTGATTGCGATTTAAGCTTATCTTTTTTTGAAGCAACCACTTTGGCTGCTTTTGTCATTTTTAAGCAACAACAATGCGATGTATGGGTGCTTGAAGTCGGTTTAGGCGGGCGTCTTGATGTCGTCAACGTCATTGATCCTAATATTGCTGTAATCACCAATATTGGTCTTGATCATACTGACTGGTTAGGCGATACCATTGAGAAAATTGCTTTTGAAAAAGCAGGTATTATTCGCCCTGATATTCCAGTGATTTTTGCAGGTGAACAATCTTTACCTCAAGCTATTCAAGATAAAGCCAATACTTCACAAGCGAAACTATACGCGATCAATAGAGATTATTTTTATAAACTCGCAAATGATGGAAAACACTGGTATTTTGCAAGTGAAGGAACTACTTTAAAATTACCACTAGGGTCGCTTGCAATTGAAAATATTGCAGGGGCAGTTGCTGCTGTATTAAATAGCGGACTTGAAATCTCGCAACGCGCGCTAGAGCAGGGTATTGAAAATGCACGCTTAGCAGGCCGTTTTGAAGTGCGCCAAGTTAATGGAAAAACCATAATTTTTGATGCCGGACATAATCCACATGGTGTTGAATTTTTGTTAAAGCAATTGCGAAATTTCTTAGAATACAATAAACAGTACACAGAAGTTGTCGCAGTATTTTCAATGCTGGCAGATAAAGATATAAAATCAGTAGTGGATTTATTGAAACCTACTGTTTTACATTGGAAAATTGCTGAGTTGAATGTGCCGCGTGCTGCACCGATTCAGCAGTTGAATGACGCCCTACAAGGCCCGACAATACAACAATTTGGCAATATCAAAGAGGCTTTTAAATCAGCGCTTGAGCAAACAAATAACAATCAGCTGATTTTAGCCTGTGGTTCGTTTCATACTTTAGAAGCGATTTGGGAGTATTTGGAAGAATGTCAATGAATAACAAACAACGCTGGATGGGTGGCGTTGTTTTATTAGGTGGTGGTGTTTTATTGGCAGCATTACTTCTAAAAGGAAATGAAGAAATAAAACATGTGGGCGCTGAACCACAAACCTCTACATCACCGAAATTACACGCTAAATCAAAGCCATCAGCACAAGAAGGGCAGATGGTACAGCTACAACCGCTTGCAGTGGATGTAGAAACAGAAAAACGTCTTCTTGAAGAACAACGCCGTTCTCGTGAAAAAGCGGTTGCTGAGCAAGAGGCTCGTGCTGCCGAATTCTTGGCAATGCAACAACAGGCAGAAGCAGATGCAGCCCGTAAAGCTGCTGCCGAATATGCTGCCATTAATGCTCGCCGAGCTGCTGCTCAAGAAAGCTCAGATAACATTCCTCCTGAAGTTGCAGGTTCTGATGGAAAGACAAAAGGACAGCAAACTGATACAAAAAAGTCAGTAGATACAGCTAAAGCAGAAGCCGATAAAAAAGCTGCTGAAGCAAAGAAACAAGCAGAAGCCGATAAAAAAGCCGCTGAGGCAAAACGTCAGGCTGAAGTTGATAAAAAAGCAGCAGAAGCCAAGAAGCAAGCAGAAGCTGATAAGAAAGCTGCTGAAGCTAAACATAAAGCTGAAGCCGAGAAAAAAGCGGCAGAAGCTAAACATCAAGCCGAGGCAGACAAAAAAGCTGAAGCTAAGAAGCATGCTGAAGCAGAAAAGAAAACAGCAGAAGCTAAGCACAAAGCTGACGCTGAGAAAAAAGCTGAAGCTGAGAAAGCGCGTGAGCTGCTTGAAAATGGCGATAAAAAGTGGATGGTACAAGTTGCATTGGCTGCCAATCAGGCAAATGCAGATGCTGTTGTCTCTAAACTACGTGCTAAAGGTTATAAGGTCACGACAAGTCCGACCAGTAAAGGTATCCGTATTATGGTTGGACCTGCGAAAGACCGTGATACCGCAGATGCAGCTCGTAAGAAAATTACCTCTGACTCCAGTTTAAACATGAAGTCAGCTTGGGTCATTGATTGGGTGCCATTAGATCAGCGCTAATCTGATCTAAGGTTGATTCAAGATCTAATTAAGATGGATTCGACAATTGTTGTTGAATCCATTTTACATTTTCAGGGGTAAATAAACGGTCAATATTTTTCCAAATAATATGATAACCGTATCCGCCTTGCTTCATTTCTTTAACTGCATCATCAATTGCCCAATGTTCAAAAATAATTCGATACATCGCTACGCTAGCACCAGTACGGTCTGAACCGTGGTAGCAGTGTAATAAAACACGTTGATTATTTTGTTTAGCAATTTTAATTTGCTGCATGACTTCTAACAGGTCTTGTCTGTTAATTGCCCATGTATCGATAGGAATGTGAACAAGATTAAAATTCTCATTTTTAAATACTAATTCATCTGAGTCTTTAGCTCTTAAATTAATGATAGTTCCGATTTCATGACGTTTTAATTCGGGAATCATTGCAGCATTTGGTTGTTCGCTACGAAAAACATCATTGCTCACTTGGTAAAAGTTATGTGCTTCGGAAACTAAAGTTCCCCAATCTTTGGGTCTATGCTCATGTGCAACGCTTTCATGTTGCATACATCCCTGTAGGTTTAGACACAGAACAAGGGTGATGAGGGAGAGTTTTTTCATGTTTGATACCGTCGAAGCTCATGAGGGTCATGGGCACAAATAATTTCAATCGTTGGCTCATGTTGAGCCAAATGCTGTAATTTTTTAAGGTTAATAAGACGCTTTTCATTATCTTCTGCAAACGTTTTTTCCAGAAGGGTTAGCGATCTTAATTTATTTTCAGGATTTAACTCTAGATGTGAGTAGTAAGCATCTCCGCAGAACAACAGCCACTGATTTTGTTGTTTGATGGCAATACCACAATGTCCAGCGGAATGGCCTAATAATGGCACCATTAAAATTTCATCTTGGAATAACGGAAAACCTTTTACTTTTTCAAGATTAAACCATTTTTCACCTTGCTGATATTCAACGAAATTCCAGTATCGATGCTGATTATATTGATTGGTTCTATAGCGAAGTTTACCTTTAAAATTAGGTAATTGTGCAGCATTATATTCAGTGGCTAAGACATGAACTGTGGCATGAGGAAAGTCAGAAATGCCACCTGCATGGTCAAAGTCGAGGTGAGTCACAAAGATGTGCTGTACATCTTTAGGATGAAAACCTAGTTTTTGTATTTGCTGGATTGCACTGAATTCAAGATTCGTCTCAATTTTCCCCAAACGTTTAACTAACGAGCCTAGGCGTTGTTGCATGTGTAAATAGTCTTGCAGACCAAATCCTGTATCAATCAGTACAAGCCCGCGGTCCGTCTCTATTAAAAGACAATGGCATACCACTTCAGCTTTCCAGCCTTTCTGCCCAAATAAAGGTGCGCAGACAGGACACATACTGCCGCATTTTAAATGATGAATTTTATGGATCATGATTATTGTTTTTTGAACAAACTCCTTGGAAGTTATAACTGATCTCGACACTAAAAACCATGTGTATTCAATAATGAAAAAAAGCCATCGGGTGAGATGGCTTGGAGATGGAAACATTTGGTTCTATGTTTGGGCTAGTTTTCTTTATGCTTTTTTTATAATTGGTTACGCAGTTTGCTTGTCTTGAAAATAAGCATTTCAGATGCTTGCCTACGCACTACGTTTGTCTTGCGCTTCGATTAAAGCCTTTTTAAAGGCTTTAATCTAACTCACAGCATAGCTGCTCGTCTTGCGTTCAGAGCGAGCGATGCTCGCTTTATCCTCACTCATCAGGTTGGGGTGTGAGGCGCAAATAAGGTTTTACTGCGGTATAGCCTTTAGGGAAGCGCTGTTTAATTTCTTCTTCATCTTTTAAAGAAGGAACAATCACAACATCTTCACCTTGTTTCCAGTTCGCAGGCGTAGCCACTTTATGCTTATCTGTTAATTGTAATGAATCCACGACACGTAAGACTTCGTTGAAGTTACGACCAGTTGAAGCAGGGTAGGTAATAATTAAACGAACTTTCTTGTTTGGATCAATAATGACTAAAGAACGAACTGTAAGTGTTTCACTCGCATTTGGATGAATGAAATCGTAAAGTTCAGACACTTTACGGTCTTTGTCAGCAATAATTGGAAAATTAACCGTAGTATTTTGAGTTTCGTTAATGTCGTTAATCCAGCCTTTATGCGATTCAACATCATCTACAGATAGGGCAATCGCTTTAACATTACGTTTTTCAAATTCGTCTTTTAATTTTGCTGTATAACCTAACTCTGTTGTACATACAGGTGTATAGTCAGCGGGATGTGAAAATAAAATGCCCCAACTATCGCCTAAAAAATCATAAAAATGAATTGTGCCTTCACTTGATTCTTGTTGAAAATCAGGGGCAGTGTCTCCTAATCGTAATGTCATGATCTTTCCTCAGTTGCTTAAAATTTGTTATGTGTTGAAATGAATATGACGCAATTTATTTATTATTAAAATTATTGTTTTTTTATTTTATTATGAATTTTTTATATAAGTGTAAATATATATGACTAAAACTCACTAATTTAAGAACTGAATCAATGTAACTTTAAGATAAATTTGCTAAATTAGATTTCTCGGAAGTTGTGTTCAATAGATGAGCGTTAATATTGAGTTTTTAGGTGCCGGACATATTCAGCGGCCTTAGAGAAAGGTTGAAACCGTTTGTCTAACTATCAGATTTTTTTTATGGGTTTTGTGCAAAACCCTTGTACTTCAAATTTCTGGCACCATAATAAACGACTGAGAAAAAATTTATTCATTTGACCAAGCAAGATTTAGAGAGTTTATCCATGTTGGCAAGTCTGATCGGAGGTATCTTCGGTACAAAAAATGAGCGTGAACTCAAACGCATGCGCAAAATTGTTGAGCAAATCAATGCGCTCGAGCCGACGATATCAGCTTTAAGCGATGCAGACTTATCTGCAAAAACTCCAGAATTCAAACAACGTTATAACAATGGCGAAAGTTTAGATAAGTTACTCCCTGAAGCGTTTGCAGTTTGTCGTGAGGCAGCAAAACGTGTAATGGGCATGCGTCACTATGATGTGCAATTGATTGGTGGTATTACTCTACACGAAGGCAAAATTGCCGAAATGCGTACCGGTGAAGGTAAAACCCTTATGGGTACTTTAGCGTGTTACTTAAACGCATTAAGTGGTCAAGGCGTTCATGTGATTACTGTGAACGATTACTTGGCACAACGTGATGCTGAGTTAAACCGTCCATTATTTGAATTTCTAGGTTTAAGCATTGGTACAATTTATTCAATGCAAGAACCGTCAGAAAAAGCAGCGGCTTACCTTGCTGACATTACCTATGGTACCAACAACGAATTTGGTTTTGACTACTTACGTGACAACATGGTGTTTTCTTTAGCAGAAAAGAAACAACGTGGTTTGCACTATGCCATTATCGATGAAGTTGACTCAATCTTAATTGATGAGGCGCGTACCCCATTAATTATTTCTGGTCAAAGTGAAGACTCTTCACACCTCTATACTGCAATCAATACGATTCCACCAAAATTACATCCGCAAAAAGAAGAAAAAGTTGCCGATGGTGGACATTTCTGGATTGATGAAAAGCAGCGTTCAGTTGAAATGACTGAAATCGGTTATGAAACTGTAGAACAAGAACTCATTCAAATGGGCTTGTTGGCTGAAGGCGAAAGCTTATATTCAGCAACAAACTTAAACCTTGTTCACCACGTGTCTGCTGCTATTCGTGCGCACTTCTTATTCCAACGTGATGTTCACTATATTATTCATGATGGTGAAGTGATCATTGTTGATGAGCACACTGGTCGTACAATGCCGGGTCGTCGTTGGTCAGAAGGTTTGCACCAAGCAGTTGAAGCAAAAGAACGCTTGGAAATTCAGCCTGAAAACCAAACTTTAGCAACAACTACATTCCAGAACTATTTCCGTCTTTATAAAAAGCTTTCAGGTATGACAGGTACTGCTGATACTGAAGCTGCGGAAATGAAAGAGATTTACGGTCTTGATGTTGTCATTATTCCGACTCACCGACCAATGATTCGTAATGACCAAAACGATTTAATTTATTTAAACCGTAATGGTAAATATAATGCGATTATTCAAGAAATTATGAATATTCGCGAACAAGGTGTTGCACCGATTCTAATTGGTACAGCAACCATTGAAGCCAGTGAAATTCTATCTTCTAAGTTGATGCAAGCTGGTATTCACCACGAAGTGTTGAACGCTAAACAGCACGAGCGTGAAGCAGACATTATTGCTCAGGCGGGTAGCCCAAATGCAGTAACAATTGCAACCAACATGGCTGGTCGTGGTACAGATATTATCTTAGGTGGTAACTGGAAGGCGAAACTTGCCAAGCTTGAAAACCCGACAGCAGAAGATGAAGCTCATCTGAAAGCACAATGGGAACAAGACCACGAAGATGTATTGCAAGCAGGTGGTTTGCATATTATTGGTTCTGAGCGCCATGAATCACGCCGTATTGACAATCAGTTACGTGGTCGTGCGGGGCGTCAAGGTGACCCTGGTGTTTCTCGCTTCTATTTATCTCTTGAAGATGACCTTATGCGTATTTTCGCAGGTGACCGTGTTGTTGCCATGATGCGTGCAATGGGCTTACAGGAAAACGAAGCGATTGAACACAAAATGGTAAGCCGTTCTATCGAAAATGCACAACGTAAAGTTGAAGCACGTAACTTCGATATTCGTAAGAACCTATTGAAATACGATGACGTGAATAATGAACAACGGAAGATCATTTATTCACAACGTGATGAAGTGTTAGCTGAAAACACTCTACAAGAATACGTTGAAGAAATGCATCATGAAGTCATGCAAGCCATGATTGCTAACTTTATTCCACCAGAGTCCATTCACGACCAATGGGATGTGGAAGGCTTGGAAAATGCTCTACGTATTGATTTAGGCATTGAGTTACCAGTTCAGGAATGGTTAGAGCAAGATCGTCGTCTTGATGAAGAAGGTCTAGTTGAACGTATTAGCGATGAAGTGCTTACACGTTATCGTCAACGTCGTGCACAAATGGGTGATGAATCAGCAGCAATGCTTGAGCGTCATTTCGTTTTAAATTCTCTTGACCGTCATTGGAAAGACCATTTGGCTGCAATGGATTATTTGCGTCAAGGTATCCACTTACGTGGCTACGCGCAAAAGAACCCAGAGCAGGAATACAAAAAAGAAGCATTTAACTTGTTTGTAAACATGTTAGGCGTTATTAAAACTGATGTTGTGACTGATTTGTCTCGTGTACATATCCCAACACCAGAAGAACTTGCAGAAATGGAAGCTCAACAACAACAGCAAGCAGAAGCAATGAAGCTTTCTTTTGAGCATGATGATGTTGATGGCTTAACTGGTGAAGTGACTGCTTCTCAGGAAACACTCAATGAGTCGGTTGATAACCAACAAATGTTCCCTGTTCCTGAAAGTCGCAATGCACCGTGTCCATGTGGTTCTGGTTTAAAATATAAGCAGTGTCACGGCAAAATTTAATTTGCTTGATAAAAAAAAGCAGAACAATTGTTCTGCTTTTTTTTGGTTTGTAGTAAGCCTGTGAATAATGTTTGCAGTTTTAAGCATTAAATGCTATTTACTTCTCATCCAGAGTGTATGTTGGAAAGACAATGAAAAAAGTATTACAACCCTTATTTTTAGCTGTTCTTGCTGTGCCAAGTTTTGTTTTCGCAGCAGAAACAACTTCAGCCCCTCAAACAACAACGGTTGCTAAAGTTCGTGCAGCAACTGGTCCAACTTCGGCTCAGGCTGTAGTGAAGCAAGAAAACACGACGGTAATTAGCCCTCGTACAGGTATTCGTTATACATTGGGTAATACAGGTAATCGCCCAATCATTTTACAAACTGCTGCGATTGCTCCTGCAAACTCTGCAAACATTAATCGTATTGTGGCAACTAACCCAGCGTTGTCTGCGAAAAGCCAAGAAAAAGCAAAAATTGCTTTAATTGGTGAAGCAGCAGTTGCGGGTGCAGCAGCTGTAGCAGCAAATAATGTAACTGCTCCAGCGGCGACAAACGGTGTTGCGCCAGCAAATCCTGCATCAATGAATTAATTTTCATATATAAAAAAAGCCGGTCAATTTTGAACCGGCTTTTTTTATATTAGGGTGTTTGAAAATGTTTAAATCTGATTATTTACATCGTCATTTTTTGTTTCACGTATTAATAAGAACGCGACCAATGATAAAAGTGATGCTGCTGTCAGATAATAACCTACAGCATATAAACCGTAAGTTTCAGCAAGTTTTGTGGCAATCAGTGGAGCAAACGATGCGCCAAAAATACCAGCTAAGTTAAAGGTTAATGCTGAACCTGTATAACGAACTGAAATTGGGAAAATCTCAGAAAGAACTGTACCAATTGGGCCATAGGTTAAACCCATAATTGATAACCCAGTACACAAGAAAAGAAAAACGATAAGAGTATTTCCAGACTCTAACATGGTAGAGAAGAATAATCCGAAGATCGCAGCAGCGATACATACGCCAACTGAAGTGGCTTTACGTCCAAATTTTTCTGCAAAAATAGCAGATAAAGGAATGAATGCTGCAAAACAAAGTGTCGCAAAAAGTTGAAGTTCTAAAAACTCACCACGTGCATAACCCAGTTTCGTCGTTCCCCAGTTAAGTGCAAACACTGTAGTGAGATAAAACACAACGAAAGTACAGATCGCTGCAATCGTGCCGAGAATAAGCTTACCCGTATGTTTCGTGACAACTTCTTTAAATGGAATATTAACTTCTTTTTGTTTATCTAAAACTTTCTGGAAAGCTGGAGTTTCATGGAGTTTTAAACGGATATATAAACCAACAATGACCAAAATTGCACTCGCAATAAATGGAATACGCCAGCCCCATTGCATGAATGCCTGTTCAGGAATAGCCGCACTTAAAAGTAAGAATGATCCCGTTGCTAAAATAAAACCAATAGGGGCGCCAAGCTGTGGGAACATGCCATACCATGCACGCTTACCTTCTGGTGCATTTTCAGTTGCAAGTAGTACAGCACCACTCCATTCACCTCCTAGACCTAAACCTTGTCCTAGACGGCAAGCCGCTAGTAGTAAAGGAGCCACAATCCCGATTTGTGCATAAGTTGGGAGTAGGCCAATACATACCGTTGATATACCCATGGTCAGCAAAGCTGCCACTAGTGTTGCTTTACGGCCAATACGATCCCCTAAGTGGCCAAATAAGGCTGCACCGATAGGACGAGCAATAAAGGCAATCGCAAAGGTTGCCAGAGACTGTAAGACTGCGGCACTGCCACTGCTAGCAGGGAAAAACAGGTGTGGAAAGATAATCACGGCAGCAGTTGCATAGATATAAAAGTCGAAGAACTCAATGGTTGTACCGACTAAGCTTGCAAATAAAACTCGTGCTTTTGAATTAGTGGCTACTACAGGAGCAGCAGTCGCAGAGGTTGACTCCATATAAGTCCTTATATCAATTAAAATTTATTTTTAGTTTGCTATCCTTTTTTAAAAGATAATTTTCTTAAAGAATAGCGTGAAAGAACATCATCCATGACTCTTTCAGGATCACTGAATATGAGTGAAAAATGGACTAAATAACGTACCAATAGATTGCAAGAAAGTGTGCTCCTGCACCTAAAAGCACAAAAATATGCCAGATTGCATGGGTATATCTTACCTTTTTTAATGCGTAAAACAATGCTCCAACAGTGTAAGCTAAGCCCCCAGTAATTAAGAACATCAAAGCATCTTTACTTAAATAAGTACGCATATCATCCATTACAAAAACTGCAAGCCATCCCATTAGAACATAAGCAAGTAATGAGATTTTCTGAAAACGGTGAATGAAAACTAACTTGAAAAGTGTACCAATTGCAGCAATGGCCCAAAGTGCAATAAGTAATATATGGGCTTTGGGTGTAGGTATCGCAATACTTAAAAACGGGGTATATGTTCCTGCAATTAAGTAATAAATAGCAGTGTGATCGAGTTTTTTATACCAGTAACGTAAGTTTTGGGTTTGCGCAAAGTGATAAAGAGTTGAACTGGTAAAAACGAGAATTAGGCTAAAAGCGTATACCCACAAACCTACCCACTGAGCAGTTGGAAGATAAGATCCTTTTATAATTAAAAGGATAGCGGCAACCACGGCCATAATAACGCCAGCACCATGGCTATAGGCATTAAAAAGTTCTTCTTTGGGGTCGTAAGTTTCTAACACCGATTTACTCATAAGTTTATTTTTTTGATTAAAAATACAAATGTATAGAAATACAAAACAGTCGTAAAGTTATTTTATTTTTAATCCTATACCCTTTAAACTTTCAGTTTATATGAGTCACCATTCTTTAGGTATATCTGTGTCGGTTTTCTCCTTTGAGCAAGAACAGCAATTCTTTCATGAAATCAAACAAATGCTTGATGAGCAGAGTTTTGAGCGTTTGATTTTGAGTCAATATAAAGGAGAGTTGGCACAACTAGAAAAAATCACTTTTCGTATTGTAGAGTTAAATGGGCAAAAGCAGCTTTCAGCTTTATATCACCATAGTACTCAAGATGTGACTAAAAACTATACCTTTGAAGAGGGTTTAGAACAGATCGCAACGTTGATTGTGCAATGTAAACAAGCAAATTTATTTTCAACTCTGCAAGAAATTCAGCTTAAAAAAAATAAGAAAAAAGCCATGCTTAACATTGGGAAAAAACAAAGTACGAATATGTCTCCAACTGTACAAGCGCATGATCGTGAGAAACAGCGTTATGTACAGCAGAGTAGTGCATTTCTAAAAGAGCTTGGTATTACCGATGAAAAAGCTCAAATCATTCCAAGTATGGCTCGTAAATGGAAGCAGATTAATAAATTTATCGAAATTTTTGCGAGCGCGTATGAACAAATTGATGCAGAGCAAAAAGAATTACACATCGTCGATTTTGGTTCAGGGAAAGGTTATTTAACTTTTGCTTTGTATGATTATTTACAGGAACAACAAAAGATTCCACTGATTACTGGTGTAGAGCTGCGCCGTAACTTGGTGGAGTTCTGCCAGAATGTGGCGGACAAAGTGCATTTTAATCATTTGGACTTTTTTGAAGGTGATGTACGTAGTTATCAGCCAGAAAAGCTAGACGTTATGATTGCTTTGCATGCGTGTGATATTGCGACTGACTTTGCTATTCATACCGGAATTCGTTTGAACGCTTCAATGATTATGTGCGCGCCGTGCTGTCACAAAGAGTTGCGTCCACAACTACATAGTCCTGAAGTTCTACAACCGATGCTACAGTTTGGTATTCATGCTGGGCAACAAGCTGAGATGTTGACCGATACATTACGTGCGTTACTTTTAAAAGCGTATGGTTATGAAACTAAAGTTTTTGAGTTTGTATCACTTGAGCATACCAGCAAAAACAAAATGATTTTGGCAACAAAACGCAAGAATGTTTCACAACCTGATGCGAAGATTATGGCTCAAATCCAAGCATTAAAAGAAATGTACGGGATTAAAAAACATACCTTGGAACTGTTATTACAAGATCAATTGCCGATCGAAAATATTGGCTGCAAATGCTAGGAAGATGAGTGAATGTATAAAGTTATAGCGGATGATTGGGAGCAGCTTGAGAAAGATGCGAAATATATCCGTGAGCAAGTCTTTATTCAAGAGCAGGGAATTGCGCCTGAAGATGAATGGGATGATTTTGACGCAACTGCTGTGCACTTTATGGTGTATGACAAAGAGCAGCCTATCGCTACAGCACGTTTGTTGCCACAGCATAGTGTAGGGCGTGTTGCCGTTTTAATGTCTTATCGAAAGCAGGGTATTGGTAAAATTTTAATGCAGCATATTATTGACTATGCGCGTAACCAGAAACTGCCTTATTTAAAGCTTTCCGCGCAAACTTATGTGACAGCTTTTTATGAGGCTCTAGGTTTTAACGTGCAGGGTGAAGTTTACCAAGATTGTGGTATTCCACATATCAATATGATTTTAGCGTTAAGTTGAGATTCCTTTGTAGAAATCTCAACTTTGAATTACTTCATCGCATTCCAGTTTTCGATGGCTTGTAAGCCAGTCTCTAAACCAACTTCGTAACTATAACGAAGCTTTTTCGGATTTGTGGTTAAGCGGCCTGCCATATTTTTAAGAGGCGGTGGACATACTTCTAAAATTTGCTGGTCTGGATTATTGCCACGAACAAAATCTACCGAAGCATTATAACGGGCACAACGGTTTCGTAAACTGCTTGCAAAACCATAGTGGTGTTTAAAAGCATATTTCGCAAGGAATTGGTCGCCTCGACTACTTGCTTTAAAGTAGTTCTTCGGACGAGTACGTAAAACTAATAGCTTTTTGACACCACTTTGCTGTGCTGTCCAGCGAACGGGTAGAGCATCTGCAACGCCGCCATCAAAGTAGGGTTCACCCATAATATCGACGGGATGACGAGTTAAAACTGGAATTGAGCTAGAAGCACGCAGTGCATTTAGCAAATTATCTTTACCAGCACGAAGATACTCAGCATGACCTGTTTTAGCATGCGTCAACACCATATAAAAATCTGGATTTTTGGCAAAAAGGCTCTGTTGATCAAGAGGATGTTCTTTTTCACCAATTTCCCACATCCATTTTAAATCAAGTAAATCGCCACCTTTAAAGAAGCGCTTATAATCGATAAATTCAGGACGTAGTGAATGGTCAACATAAAATGTTAAAGTTCGGCCTTGTTGACCTGCTAAGTAGTTAGCCACATTGGTCGAACCAGAAGATACACCAACATATAAGTCAAAAGGATTGAACTGCTGTTGTAGAAAAGCATCAAGTACACCACTGGTAAAGGCACCACGCATGCCTCCACCTTCTACAACCAGTGCATTGCGGGAAAAATCTGTCATTTGAAAAATATCTGATTACTGATGTGAATGCTGATGTTCTTGCATGTCCATTCCAGGCATGTTGTCATGCTGACTTTGTTGATCTGTCGATTTTTCAGCTTTTTGTTGCATTTCGTGCTGTTGAGCTTTGCGCTGAGCACCTGGCATATAGTCAGGTTCATTACTCATTGCTAAATAGAAAAAGCCAAGGAAAATCGCACTTAAAACACCAACGATCAGAACAAATTTCCAGCCTAAAACTGCTGATTCGGAAGAATTTTTATCGGACATAAGGATTTCTCGAATGTGCTGTAGAAGCACAAAAATGAAGTCTATTTATAGCATATTTAGGCTGTAGGCAGAAATCTTAAAGAACATAAAGAAAAACCCATATAAATAAAATATATTTATATGGGTAAGGTTTATGCAGTTTTTAAATATTCATTACGTCTAAGTTATTGAATATTTTGCTTCTTCTCAGCTTTGGTTTTTAGTAATGCTGGTGGTGTGAATCTCTCACCATATTTGGTAGCTAACTCTTCGGCGCGTTTTTCTGCTTTCTCAATACCATATTGATTGAGGAATTGAATCGCTCCACCAGTCCAAGGGGCATAACCAATTCCAAAAATAGAACCGACATTGGCATCAATAACCGATTCCAATACACCTTCTTCGTAACAACGTAAGGTATCTAAGGCTTGTACAAACAAAATACGATCAATCATATCTTGCTCGGAAATATCGTGATCTTTCTGCCAGCGGTTTAAGCCTTCCCATAGGTGTTTTTTACCATTTTCAGGATAGTCATAGAAACCTGCGGCAGCAGCTTTACCTTTACGGTTTAATTCATGAATCATGGTATGAATCACTTCATCTACTGGTGTTTTCGGTAGCTCTTTGCCTTCGGCTTGTAAAGCTTTACGTGCTTCGCTAGCAACATGCTCGGTTAAAGTTAAAGACACTTCATCTTGAATCGCAAGTGGTCCCACAGGCATGCCAGCTTTCAGTGCTGCCATTTCAATACGTGCTGGGTGGACGCCTTCGGCAAGCAAGCGCATACCTTCTTGAATGAAAGTACCAAACACACGACTGGTAAAGAAGCCACGGCTATCATTGACAACAATGGGTGTTTTTCCAATTTGCTGTACGAAATCGTAGGCTTTAGCAAGTGTCTCTGCGGAGGTATTTTTACCTTTGATAATTTCAACCAACTGCATTTTGTCGACAGGGCTAAAGAAATGCAGACCAATAAACGCTTTATCATCTTTACTTGCTTGAGCTAAACCTGTGATTGGCAGGGTCGATGTATTCGATGCCATTACGCCATTAGATGCTAAATATTGTTCAGCTTCTTGAGTGACTTTGGCTTTAAGTTCTTGATTTTCAAATACCGCTTCAATAATTAAGTCACAGCCTTGAAGGTCTTGAGCTGACGCTGTAGCCGTAATGAGCGATAAAACCTGATCGCGTTTTTCTGCGGTCATACGGCCTTGTGAAACACGTTTATCTAAGAGTTTTTGTGAGTAAGCTTTGCCTTTCTCAGCATTTTCAACAGATACATCTTTAAGGATAACAGGAATGCCTTTAATCGCGGTTGAATAGGCAATGCCCGCACCCATCATGCCCGCACCCAACACACCAACTTTAGTGGCTTGCCATTTTGCAACGTCAGCAGGGCGGCTTGCACCAGACTTAATTGCATTTAAACCATGCCAGAAAGTGCCGATCATATTTTTAGAAATTTGGCCTGTTGTAAGCTGAGTAAAGTAGCGAGACTCGATACGCAGTGCAGTATCTACATCGACTTGAGCGCCTTCAACTGCGGCAGCCATAATCGCTTCAGGAGCAGGGTAACAACCTTTGGTTTTATCTCTTAACATGGCTGGTGCAATCGCAAGAACTTGTGCAACTGCTGGAGTTTTTGGGTCACCACCCGGAATTTTATACCCCTTCACATCAAAAGGCTGTTGAGATTTTGGATTCGCTTTTACCCAAGCAATTGCTTTATCTAAAAGCTCTTGTTCATTTTCAGCTGTGTCATGAATTAAGCCTAAAGATTTTGCTTTATCGACACCGAACTGTTTGCCTTCCATTAAAAATGGAAACGCATTTTGAAGCCCAAGTAGGCGTACCATACGCACAATACCGCCGCCGCCTGGTAACAAACCTAAAGTGACTTCTGGTAGACCAAATTTGCTTTTCGGGTCATTGATTGCAATACGGTGATGACAACTTAATGCGATTTCCCAACCACCGCCAAGTGCAGTGCCATTTAATGCAGCAACAACTGGAATGCCTAGCGTTTCAATTGTGCGTAAATGACCTTTTAGCTTTTCAACCATATTAAAAAAATCAGTCGCATGTTCAGGTTGAACTTGAATTAGCTCATCTAGGTCACCGCCTGCAAAGAAAGTTTTTTTAGCTGAGCGGAAAATAACACCTGAAAGTTCTGTTTCTGCTTTAAGTTTCTGAGTGACTTCATCGAGCGAGTCACGAAACTCGGCATTCATGGTGTTCGCAGATTGACCTGTTGAATCAAGCGTTAAAATGACAATATTGTCGGCATTTTTTTCGTATTGAATTGCACTCATTTTTTATATCCCTAATTTTTATACGCGTTCAATAATGGTGGCAATACCCATACCACCGCCAACACAGAGCGTCGCTAAACCACGCTTTTTATCTTGTCGTTCAAGCTCATCAAGTAGTGTGCCCAAAATCATGGCACCTGTTGCTCCTAGCGGATGGCCTAAAGCAATCGCACCGCCATTTACGTTGACTTTTTCAGCGGGGACGTTGAGCTCATTAATAAAACGCATAACAACTGCCGCGAATGCTTCATTGACTTCAAATAGATCAATATCATTAATAGTAAGACCAGCTTTTTCCAAGGCTTTGCGTGCAGCAGGCGCAGGACCAGTCAGCATAATGGTTGGGTCAGTACCAACTAGTGCTGTCGCTAAAACTTTAGCGCGTGGTTTTAAATTTTGTTCTTTTACTGCTTTTTCTGAAGCTAATAAAACGACAGCCGCTCCATCGACAATGCCTGATGAGTTACCTGCGTGATGAACATGGTTGATTTTTTGTGCTTCTGGATATTTTTGTAAGGCAACAGCATCAAAACCCATTTGTCCCATCATTTCAAAACTTGGGTTGAGCTTTGCAAGACCTTCTAGTGTGGTATGGCCTTTAATAAATTCATCTTTTTCTAAAATTATCACACCTGAATGATCTTTGACTGGCACAACTGATTGGTCAAAATAACCATTTGCTTGAGCTGCCGCTGCTTTTTGTTGTGACTTCACTGCAAAGTTATCGACATCTTCACGGTTATAGCCATCTAAGGTTGCAATCAGGTCGGCCCCGATACCTTGTGGAACAAATGATGACTTAAGATTTGTTTCTGGGTCTAAAGCCCACGGTCCGCCATCAGAACCCATTGGAATGCGTGACATTGATTCAACGCCACCAGCAACCACTAAATCTTCCCAACCAGAGCGGACTTTCATGGCTGCCATGTTGACTGCTTCTAAACCTGAAGCACAAAAGCGGTTAATTTGTACACCAGCAACATCATCATTCCAGCCTGCGGCAATTGCTGCGGTTTTGGCAATATCGCCGCCTTGGTCACCAATTGGTGTTACGCAACCTAGAACAATGTCATCCACTTTAGATGTATTGAGTTGATGGCGTTGCTGTAATTCATTTAATAGAGTGGTGAGTAATGTGATTGGTTTTACTTCGTAAAGAGAGCCGTCTTTTTTTCCTTTTCCGCGTGGTGTGCGAATGGCATCAATAATATAAGCCTCGCTCATAACAGTTCCTTTTTTATTGCTTAAAATTTATTTGTGTTTTGAGTGTACTGGTTTTAATAGCGAGTGCAATGACGATAAGCGCACCAGTCAGGTGATGATTTTTGCCAATAGAGATATAAAAAAAGCCCAAGTTGAACTTGGGCTAGATGTGAATACAAAGAGATTTAAGAATTAGTGGTAACCGTGTAGTTGGCGATATAAGCCAGGCGTTACACCAGTCCACTTTTTAAATGCACGGTGGAATGTACTGGTTTCACTAAAGCCTACCTGTTGAGCAACATCTTCAAGTGTTAATTCAGGGTTGAGCAACAAGTGAATCGCAGCATCTCGACGTAGAGCATCTTTTACGCCTTGATAGCTTTTACCTTCAGCAGCTAAGCGGCGGCGTAAAGTTTGCGGAGATAAATACAGCATTGATGCAACGTCGTTAAGCGTTGGCATTTCTTCACCAATTTGACTCTTAAGTACGTCACGAATACGAGAAGTCAACGAGTTGGTGTTTTTGAATTTTACTAAAAGCTGAGCAGGAGCTGCTTTTAGGAACTCTTCTAGCGTTTTTTCATCTTGGCGGATTGGTAAATCAAGATAATCAGCTGCAAAAGTTATTTCGGTGCGAGGTGCATCAAACTGCATGACTGGCGCAAAGAATAACGCATCATATTCATCTGCATGTGCAGGACGCGGATAGCTAAAATGAACACGTTCTAACGGTAAACGACGTTCAATCAGCCACGATGCTAAACCATGCCAAATCATGAGCATACTTTCAGTAATGAAATGATCTGGATCTAGTGTTTTTGGAATGAGAGGAACCAAACGCGCTTCGTGTTTGTCACGCTCTAGTGTTACCGACCATTCATCACCAAATAACTTGTAAAATTGAGATGAAAGTTCGAGAGCTTGTCCTAAAGTTTTTGCATGAATAATCAACTGACACATAATGGCAAAAGTGCCCAAACGACGCGGTTGTACATCAAAACCGACGTGTTCGTCTTGGGTGACCATCCATAGCATTTTTATAAAACGGGTATATTGTTCTGGTGAGATTCGAGCTTTAGGTTGACGTAATAGTTCCGCTTCGATACCCACATGTGAAAGTAACGTCTCGACATCCATGCCAAGGCGTTTTACGCCTGTCAAAGCCGCATTCACGAAGTGGATGCTAATCGTATCGCGACTCATATTGAATCCTTCAGTCTCTTTGATGTTCACTTTAAATTGACCTAAATGACCGTCTAAAAAAATAAATTGGCGATTTACAACAGTGTAAAAGCACTTTTTACATGTTAAATTGCCGAAATGATCAAGGTAAATGGCTGAACATGACATTGTTTTAGAATATTTGCTTAACTAATATAAAAGAAAATTCGAATAATAGTGGTTAAAAATACGATGACGACAGCATTAAACGGACTTAAAGTTCTCGATTTCTCGACGCTCTTACCTGGACCTTTTGCCACAATGTACTTAGCCGATATGGGCGCAGAAGTCATCCATATCGAATCTCCATCACGTCCAGATCTCATTCGGATTATGCCGCCCTATGCCAATGGACAAGCGACTGCACATAGTTATTTAAATCGAAATAAACAGTCGATTGTTCTCGATTTAAAAGATGCTGCCAGTATTGATCTTATAAAAGCCAAGATTTCCGAGTTTGATATTGTCATAGAACAGTTTCGGCCAGATGTTATGCGCCGTTTAGGGCTAGACTATGCAACACTTGCAGAAATTAACCCGCGTTTAATTTATTGCTCAATTACAGGTTATGGACAAACTGGAAACTATAAAGATCGAGCTGGGCACGACATTAATTATTTAGCTTTAGCGGGTATTGCAGGTTATAGCGGTCGACAAGATAGCGGCCCGCCACCGCTTGGCATTCAGGTTGCCGATATTGCAGGCGGATCATTACATGCAGTTATTGCTATTTTGGCTGCGGTTGTCGAACGCAGTCGTAGTGGTATGGGACAATACATTGATATTTCGATGACCGACTGTGTGGCGAGTCTAAATAGCATGGCAGCATCAGCCGCACTTGCAGGTCAAGTTGAGCAGGCGCCAGAGCAGGGCATGCTCAACGGTGGCATTTTCTATGACTATTATATAACTCAAGATGGGCGTTATCTTTCTATTGGTAGTCTTGAGCCACAATTTATGGCTGGGTTGTCTGCTGCATTAGATTTACCTATGCTGTTGCAAAAAGGCGCTTCATTAGATGTCCAAGATCGACAGGACGTTAAGCAAGCCATTCAAGAAAAAATTAAAAGCAAAACGTTTAAAGAATGGCATGAAATTTTTGCAAATTTGGATGTTTGTGTAGAGCCAGTATTGAGTTTGAGTGAGGCTTTAAACTCGCCATTAGCACAACAACGTGGATGGATTGTGGATGTTCCTTTGCAAAATAATACGACAGATACAGAACCACAGATCGCATGCCCAATTAAGTTTTCACGTTCACAAATGCGATATTCCTTTGTAGGTCAAAAGCTTGGCGAGGGACAGTGGTAATGTCTTAGGGCTATTTCTTATACAGTATGTATTAAGATTATTATCTGATTAATCAATTGATTAACATTTTGAATAATTTCTTTACATAAAATTAGCGTAACCTTTATAAACAAAGACATAAAAGGTACGTAAACATGAAAACGCATAAATCTTTGATGGTTTCCTGTTTATCCGTTTTATCAATTACTCTTTTTGTTCAGCATGCACAAGCTGCTGCTGCATTTGACCCAAATGGTTCTTGGATGTTGGGTGATTGGAACGGGCAACGCACAGCGTTACAAGCACAAGGTTATGATTTTTCTTTTGGATATACCGGTGAATATGCCGGTATTTTAGATTCAAAGAATACTTCTTCGCATGGCAGTGCTTATACAGGGCAACTCGCTTTAGGTTCGCATTTGGACCTAGGTAAAATTTTAGGGTGGCAAGATACAGAAGCTCAAATCACGTTAACTTATCGTGATGGGCAATCACTTTCTGAACATTCTCCTGCTTTAGCTGGACACATTAGTTCTGCACAAGAAGTGTGGGGGCGTGAGCAAACTTGGCGTTTAACTGATTTATGGATTAAGAAAAAATTCCTTGATCAAAAGTTAGATGTGAAAGTTGGTCGTTTTGGTGAAGGCGAAGACTTTAATAGTTTTGACTGTGACTTCCAGAACTTGGCACTTTGTGGTTCACAAGTGGGTAACTGGGTTGGCGACCAATGGTATAACTGGCCAGTGAGCCAATGGGCAATGCGTGTTAAATATAACGTGCAACCTGATCTATATACGCAAGTCGGTGTATATGAATATAACCCAGAGAACTTGGAACGAGGCAAAGGCTTTAACCTGAGCACAGATGGTTCTCATGGTGCAATTATTCCAGCAGAGGTCGTTTGGTCACCTAAATTAGGTGTGCAAAGCATGCCTGGTGAATACCGTTTAGGTTATTACTACAGCACTGCTGATGCAGAGGAAATTACCAATCCAACCAAAACATCGCATAAACAAGGTGTTTGGGTAACTGCAAAACAAAAACTATTCCAACCAGCTGACCAAACTGATCGTGGTTTAACAGGTTTTGTGAATCTGACTTTCCATGACTCAGATACCAATAAAGTCGACAACATGCAAAATGTAGGTCTGGTCTACAAAGGTTTACTCAATCAACGTCCTCAAGATGAATTAGCACTTGGTGTTGCTCGTATTCATATCAATGATGACTGGAGCGATATTCAAGCCAAAGAATATGACACTGAATACAATACCGAGCTTTATTACGGTATTCATGCCACTAACTGGCTAACTATTCGTCCAAATGTGCAATATGTTCGTCATGTTGGTGCATTAAAAAATGGTGATAACACTTGGGTAGGCGGTATTAAATTCTCAACCGTATTCTAAGTAATTATTCCGAAAAACGGATTGTCGAGGGCTAAATCATTAATTGAAGTATCCAGACCTTCCGTTTTTTTCTTTATGCCTGAATTTTGTTTTAGATGTATTGGTGATGCCATTTCTCTATAAGGTTTTTGGCACATCTTTCCGATAAAAATGATGATTGATAAGAGGTGGTTTATGAATCAACCTTCTTCAAGATCAGGTTTAACGACTTTTACCGTAATCATTATTGGGTTATTGGCGTTATTCCTGCTAATTGGAGGTATTTGGCTCGCTACACTAGGCGGTTCAATTTACTACATTGTAGCTGGAGTCTTGCTTCTCATTGTTACATGGCAACTCTACAAGCGCGCTTCAACTGCTTTGTGGGTGTATGCCGCATTAATGCTAGGTACCATTATCTGGAGTGTATGGGAAGTTGGAACAGACTTTTGGGCACTTGCACCACGTTTAGATATTTTAGGTATTCTTGGTTTATGGTTATTGGTTCCGGCTGTGACTCGTGGAATCAACAACCTTGGATCAAGTAAAGTTGCCTTATCTTCAACTTTAGCGATTGCAATCGTATTGATGGTTTATTCTATCTTTAACGATCCGCAAGAAATTAATGGTGAGATTAAAACACCACAACCAGAAACTGCTCAAGCCATTCCAGGTGTAGCAGAGAGTGACTGGCCAGCTTATGGTCGTACTCAGGCGGGTGAACGTTATTCTCCACTTAAACAGATTAATGACCAAAACGTCAAAGATTTGAAAGTGGCTTGGACACTACGTACTGGCGATTTCAAGACAGATAATGATTCGGGTGAAACAACCAATCAGGTTACGCCAATTAAAATTGGCAATAACATGTTTATCTGTACAGCTCACCAACAGTTAATTGCGATTGATCCGGCTACTGGTAAAGAAAAATGGCGTTTTGATCCGAAGCTTAAAACGGATAAATCGTTCCAGCATTTAACTTGCCGTGGTGTAATGTACTACGATGCAAACAACACAACTGAGTTCGCGACAAGCTTGCAAACTAAGAAGTCGACTTCAACTCAATGTCCTCGTAAAGTCTTTGTTCCAGTCAATGATGGACGTTTAGTTGCTGTAAATGCTGACACAGGTAAAGCATGTACTGACTTTGGTGAAAATGGTGAAGTGAATTTACAAAAATTCATGCCATATGCTTATCCAGGTGGTTATAACCCAACATCTCCTGGTGTTGTGACAGGTTCAACTGTCGTAATTGCAGGTTCAGTAACAGACAACTATTCAAGTAAAGAGCCATCTGGTGTAATTCGTGGCTACGATGTTAACACTGGTAAGCTTCTTTGGGCATTCGACACGGGTGCAGCAGATCCAAATGCAATGCCAGGCGAAGGTACGACCTTTGTTCATAACTCGCCAAATGCTTGGGCACCTTTAGCATATGATGCTAAACTTGATATTGTTTATGTTCCAACAGGTGTAGGTACTCCAGATATCTGGGGTGGTGACCGTACTGAGTTGAAAGAACGTTATGCGAACTCAATGTTAGCGATTAATGCTTCAACTGGTAAATTGATATGGAACTTCCAGACAACCCATCACGATTTATGGGATATGGACGTACCATCTCAACCATCTTTGGCAGATATTAAAGACAAAACAGGTAAAACTGTTCCAGCAATCTATGTATTGACTAAAACAGGTAATGCCTTTGTTCTTGACCGTCGTAATGGTCAGCCAATTGTTCCTGTAACTGAAAAACCAGTTCCACAAACAGTGAAACGCGGACCACAAACCAAAGGCGAGCATTATTCAAAAACTCAGCCATTCTCTGACTTGAACTTGGCGCCACAAGACAAATTGACTGATAAAGACATGTGGGGTGCCACAATGCTTGATCAGCTCATGTGTCGTGTATCTTTCAAACGTCTAAATTACGATGGTATTTATACACCACCATCTGAAAACGGTACTTTAGTTTTCCCTGGTAACTTAGGTGTGTTTGAATGGGGCGGCATGTCGGTTAACCCTGACCGTCAAGTTGCTGTAATGAACCCGATTGGTCTGCCATTCGTAAGCCGTTTAATTCCTGCTGATCCAAACCGTGCAGAAACTGCAAAAGGTGCGGGAACTGAGCAGGGTGTACAACCAATGTATGGTGTACCTTATGGTGTCGAAATCAGCGCATTCTTATCTCCGCTTGGTTTACCTTGTAAACAACCAGCTTGGGGTTATGTTGCTGGCGTAGATTTGAAAACGCATCAGGTTGTATGGAAAAAACGTATTGGTACTATCCGTGATAGCTTGCCAAAACTGTTCCAATTACCAGCTGTGAAAATTGGTGTTCCTGGTTTAGGTGGTTCAATTTCTACCGCAGGTAATGTCATGTTTGTTGGTGCAACTCAAGATAACTACATCCGTGCCTTTAACGTTACGAATGGTAAGAAACTTTGGGAAGCGCGTTTACCAGCAGGTGGACAAGCAACACCAATGACTTATGAAATCAACGGTAAGCAATATGTTGTGATCATGGCCGGTGGTCATGGTTCATTTGGTACAAAAATGGGCGACTATTTAGTGGCTTATGCATTGCCAGATAACAAATAAACCTTTGCTATAAAAAAAGCCCAGATTGATCTGGGCTTTTTTTATATTGATTTATATTAAAGCTTATCAATAAAACCGTTATTAAATATGCAAAAAAAGCATTTTATTGATGAATAAAAGCTCGCTATGCTATCCGCCTTAATAATGAATCTACTAGCCATACGCCATGTATTTATATACCGATTTCGACCAGCAGCTGGTTAATGAACGAGTTGCTCAGTTCCGTGATCAGACTGAACGCTATTTAGCTGGCAAACTTTCTGAAGATGAATATCGTCCATTACGTTTGCAAAATGGTTTATATGTGCAACGTTATGCGCCTATGCTGCGTATTGCTGTGCCGTATGGCTTAATGAATTCTAAACAATTACGTAAAGTAGCTGAAGTTTCAACTGCTTATGACCGTGGCTATGCGCATGTATCTACGCGTCAAAACATTCAGTTAAACTGGCCTGCACTTGAAGACGTGCCAGATATTTTGGCTGAACTTGCAACTGTACAAATGCATGCCATTCAAACGAGTGGTAACTGTATTCGTAACACAACAACTGACCAATATGCTGGTGTGGTTGCTGGTGAAATTGCAGACCCACGTCCAACATGTGAGTTGATTCGTCAGTGGAGTACATTCCACCCTGAATTTGCATTCTTGCCACGTAAGTTCAAAATTGCTGTTTCTGCACTTGAAGAAAAAGACCGTGCAGCAACGGCATTTCACGATATTGGTGTTTACATCGTGCGTAATGAAGCGGGCGAGATCGGCTATAAAATTATGGCTGGTGGTGGTTTAGGCCGTACTCCAATCATTGGTAGCGTTATTCGTGAGTTTTTACCACGTGAAGATTTAATTGCTTACTTAGAAGCGGTTCTACGTGTTTATAACTTGCATGGCCGTCGTGATAACAAATATAAAGCGCGTATCAAGATTTTAGTTAAAGCATTAACTCCTGAAGTGTTTGCACAGAAAGTTGAAGCTGAGTTTGAACATACACGTGAAGCATTGAAAATTCAGCCAGAAATCTTGAAAAAATTAGATGAAGAGTTCACTCCGTTTGATTATCAAGATTTAGCAGATGAAGACTTCACGGCTTTATTTGCTGAGCATCCAAAATTCAAGCAATGGTTCAATATCAACACGCATGCGCATAAAGTGAAAGGCTATCGTATTGTTACGATTTCTCTAAAACGTGCAGGTATCGCACCGGGCGATATGACCACTGAAGAAATGAACTTTATTGCAGATCTTGCTGATAAATATACATTCGGTGAACTTCGTACCACTCACGAACAAAACATTGCTTTGGCAGATGTGCCTCAAAAAGATTTGTTTGATGTATGGCAAGCGCTTGAACAACAAAATATGGCACGTGCACATATTGGCTTTATTACCGATATCATTAGTTGTCCGGGCGGTGATTTCTGTTCACTTGCAAATGCGAAATCAATTCCTATTGCTGAAGCGATTACACGCCGTTTTGATGACTTAGACAAAGTTTATGATCTTGGTCATTTAGATCTAAATATTTCTGGTTGTATGAATGCTTGTGGTCACCACCACGTTGGTAACATCGGTATTTTAGGTGTAGATAAAAAAGGCGCTGAGTTCTACCAAATTACATTAGGTGGTAATTCAGACCATGATGCATCAATCGGTGACATCTTAGGTCCATCATTTGCAGCTGATGCTGTGCCAGACGTTATTGAAGAAGTATTAAATACTTATCTTGATTTGCGTACAGAAGGTGAGCGTTTTGTAGATACATATCGCCGTGTAGGAATTCAACCATTTAAGGAGCGTGCATATGCTTAATACAGCTCTACCTGTGCTTTATAAAGACGGCACGATTGCAGACAATACTTATCAAATCATTGCTGAAGATGGTGTGGTTCCCCAAGGTGATGTTGTGGTAACAACAGCTCAACTAGACCAGTTAGCTAACGTTCAAGGCAAAAAAGCTTTGTATGTAACTGTAAATGATTCACCTGAAGATCATACATTTCCATTAAATGAACTTGATGCAATCTTCATTGAGTTTGCAGGCTTTGGTGATGGTCGTGGTTATTCATTCGCTGCACTATTACGCCGTCAAGGTTTCCAAGGTGAACTACGTGCAACAGGTGATGTGTTTAAGGATGTTCTAAACTACTTAAAACGTTCTGGTTTTGACAGTTTTGTCGTGAAAGAAGGCAAAGACGTACAAGAAGCTGCGGCAGGTTTGCAAGATTTTACCAACCCGTATCAAGCTTCAACAGCTGTACCGCAAGCAAGTTATCAAACTGGTGCTTAAATCGTTTTAAATATAAAGGCTGAACTCAGGTTCAGCTTTTTTTATAAATACCTTTTAATAAATGAAGAATAAGAATGTTAGGCTTAATTTCAAAAATAAATCCCGGTGCTTGGTGGTTAATATTTGCTATTGCGACAGATGTGCTCTCAACATTTTATTCTGCTAAAGGCAATGGATTAGTTAATAAAACTGCTCAGGCGATTGCGCTGATTTTATATATTGTGTCTTTTGCATGTGCTGCTATTGCTTTGAAATATATGCAGGCGGGAATTTTATATGTATTGTGGTCCGGAGTGGGCGTGTTGGCGACTGCCTTTCTAGCAAAGATTTTTCTTGGGCAGAATATTGATGTGGCTGGATGGGTAGGGATAGGTTTTATTACAGTTGGTTTAATGATTATTGCGAAATATTCTAATATTAATGTTTAAAACCCTTATAGAAATAATAAGTATCTCTATAAGGGGCAGATATTAAAAATATTATGTATCAAGCTGGCAGTTAACCATCCACTTTATGCCAAATTGATCGGTAAATGCACCGTACAATGCGCCCCAGAACGTTTTTTCTAGCGGCATTTCGATTTGACCATTTACAGATAGAGCATCAAACAGCTGTTTCGCTTTTTCTTGCTCATCTTTTTCAAGGTTGATTGCGATGTAATGATTATTACCTTTAGTAAATACACTATTTGGCGTACAGAACTGATCGATAGTGTCTGATGCCATGAGTACTGTGTATTCATTAATCGGTAAAGAAACATGCAGCACTAAATTTTTTTCGGCTTCCGATAAGGTTACACCCTCGTTAGGTGGCATATCGCTATAACGGCTCAGCATAGCAAATTCACCACCAAAGACCGATTTATAAAAATTAAAGGCTTGCTCTGCCTGACCTTGGAAATTGAGATAGTGATTGAGTTGCATTGTTATTGTCCATTGTTGTTTTCGTTTAAAGGAATAAGTTAAAACTTAAAAGTGATTTTGTGGGTCTTTTTTTGTAAATTTTCCATAAAAAATCCCACCGAAGTGGGATTCCTAAATAGGGAAATTGAATTAAATAAGTTCAATGGCAACAGCTGTTGCTTCTCCGCCACCAATACAAAGTGCAGCAATACCTTTTTTACCACCAGTACGTTTGAGTGCATGAATAAGTGTAAGAATAATACGTGAACCTGTAGAACCTACTGGATGGCCAAGTGCACATGCACCACCGTGAATATTAACTTTCTCTGCATCAAGTTTGAAATCATCAATTGGGCACATGGTAACCATAGCAAATGCTTCATTAATTTCCCAAAGGTCAACGTCCTGAGCATTCCATCCAGCTTTTTTTAGTACTTTTTCAATAGCGCCAACAGGAGCGATGGTAAATTCTGAAGGGTGCTGAGAGTTTGAAGCTGTCGCGACAATTTTAGCAAGTGGTTGTAAGCCACGTTGCGCTGCAACTTCACTTGATGTTAACACCAGTGCAGAAGCACCGTCAGAAATAGAACTCGCATTTGCTGCGGTGATTGTTCCATCTTTTGCAAAGGCTGGTTTAAGCGAAGGAATCTTATCAATTTTTGCGTTTAAAGGTTGTTCATCTTGGTCAACAATGACATCACCTTTACGTGTAGACACGGTAACTGGAACGATTTCATCTTTGAAATAGCCTTCGGTAATTGCAGTTTGAGCACGTTTTAAAGAGCGAATTGCAAAGTCATCCATTTGCTCACGTGTATAGCCACGAGTATTTGCCATATCTTGAGCAAAAGAACCCATTAAACGACCTGTTTCAGCATCTTCAAGTCCATCAAGAAACATGTGATCCTTAATTTCGCCATGACCCATACGGTAGCCAGCTCGTGCTTTTGGTAAAATATAAGGGGCATTTGTCATCGACTCCATACCACCTGCAACCACAATTTCAGCACTTCCTGCTTTGATCATATCGGCTGCTTGCATTACGGCTTTCATGCCTGAACCACAAAGTTTATTAATCGTCACTGCACCTGTAGAGTCTGGTAAACCAGCTTTACGCATCGCTTGACGAGCAGGGCCTTGTTTTAAACCAGCAGGAAGAACACATCCCATAATGACTTCTTCAACATCAGTAGGCTGCAAACCTGCTCGTGCGATTGCTTCTTTAATTGTTACTGCACCTAGTTCGGGAGCAGTTAGACCAGACAGTGATCCTTGAAAACCACCCATAGCAGTACGAGCACCATTAACAATTACGATGTCAGTCATTGTTGTAATCTCCGATTGTTCTTTATCTCAAATTAAGAAAACATTAAAACTTAAGCAGTATATTGCAAAATGGGGATGCTATTGGGTTCTGCATTAGACTGTAGAGTTCTAACAATTTTGAGATTCTTCTAAGCGGACGTGCCCCATTTTACTGAGAATTAACTTAAAATTTTTAAGCTGATCATAAGAACAATAAATAAAGCTGCCATTAGACTCGATTGGAAGTCCGGAATTGCCCTGAAAAACAATACTATTTTGTTTTTTTCCAAAACGTTGTAATTTCATAGAACCATAATGATGGTTAAGATCTACGGAAGTTAATAACTCTTCATTTAAGTCATGTTGTAGATTACGATTATTGTCTACAAAGCTAATGAGTTGACTATTCCAGTTCGTATTACAAATGAATTGATCGGAACTGGGACACAGAACAATGTTTGTATGCCTAACAATCGCGTCATATTTGGCTTTTTGTATATGAATTGTGAGTACACGCGGAGTATTTTTTAATTCTGCAGATGCCATAAATTGATGGTATAAAGGAATGGCTATAACTGACATAATTAGAATAATTACGAGGGTTATAGAGAGCTCAACTATAGTAAAACCGGGAGATTTAAACATTAAGAAACCTTAATATATGTATAAATAGAGCAATTTTATGTTTTCTGACAATGATTTATATTATTTTTTATAATAAGGAAACACAAAATTAAATAAGGGTTATCAGTTGACTAGAATACTGGTAAAATCACCGCAAGCGAAACAAAGAAGTTATTCATTTTTGCTAGTTGAGTAAAAAATTACCGAATTACAACGGAAATTGTAAGTAATTTTGTCAATAATTTACTTGATTAAAATTATCAAGCACTTGGAAAGTTTATCAAGTGTTTGTATGATTCAAATGTGAATAGCTTAAAAATAATACTGGGGTAAAAATATCTCAGGGGCCAATAAATTTAGGCTGAGCTTGAACAACAATTGTTATCTCTGGAGGATATCCATGAAATTGAGTCGTATTGCACTTGCTACTATGCTTGTTGCTGCTCCATTAGCTGCTGCTAATGCTGGCGTAACAGTTACTCCATTATTGCTTGGTTACACTTTCCAAGACAGCCAACACAATAATGGCGGTAAAGATGGTAACCTAACTAACGGTCCTGAGTTACAAGACGATTTATTCGTTGGTGCAGCTCTTGGCGTTGAATTAACACCATGGTTAGGTTTCGAAGCTGAATATAACCAAGTTAAAGGTGATGTAAACGGCGCTTCTGCTGGTGCTGAATACAAACAAAAACAAATCAACGGTAACTTCTATGCTACTTCTGATTTAATCACTAAAAACTACGACAGCAAATTTAAGCCGTATGTATTATTGGGTGCTGGTCACTACAAATACGACTTTGATGGTGTAAATCGTGGTACACGTGGTAATTCTGAAGAAGGTACTTTAGGTAATGCTGGTATCGGTGCGTTCTATCGCATCAACGATGCTTTATCTCTTCGTACAGAAGCTCGTGGTACTTATAACTTTGATGAAGAATTCTGGAACTATACAGCTCTTGCTGGTTTAAACGTAGTTCTTGGTGGTCACTTGAAGCCTGCTGCTCCTGTAGTAGAAGTTGCTCCAGTTGAACCAACTCCAGTTGCTCCACAACCACAAGAGTTAACTGAAGACCTTAACATGGAACTTCGTGTGTTCTTTGATACTAACAAGTCAAACATCAAAGACCAATACAAGCCAGAAATCGCTAAAGTTGCTGAGAAGTTAACTGAATACCCTAACGCTACTGCACGTATCGAAGGTCACACAGATAACACTGGTCCACGTAAGTTGAACGAACGTTTATCTTTAGCTCGTGCTAACTCTGTTAAATCAGCTCTTGTAAACGAATACAATGTTGATGCTTCTCGTTTGTCTACTCAAGGTTTCGCTTGGGATCAACCGATTGCTGACAACAAAACTAAAGAAGGTCGTGCTATGAACCGTCGTGTATTCGCGACAATCACTGGTAGCCGTACTGTAGTAGTTCAACCTGGTCAACAAGCTCAATAATTTGAGTTTCTGAACAGTAAAAAAGCGACTCTAACGAGTCGCTTTTTTTATTGCGATTTTTCAAATATTTTTTCATTTCTATATCTCCTCAATAATATCTATTCAGTTAATTGTTTATAGATAGGTTTTTACCAAACACCTTTTTTTAATTGCTGTTTAGTATCTTGTCTATCTCGACGATGCTGTGCACGAGGTTTTTCTGTCTCATGCATACCACCTTTTTGAAGTAAAGGGGACAGAGCTACGTGGTTACGGACCTTAATTTTTGGCATTTCTTTAATTTTCATGTTTTAACCTTTAATACATAAAACTTGTTTAAGTGTATGGACCACTTCAATAAGATCTGATTGGTTCGCCATGACTTCATCAATATCCTTGTAAGCACTTGGGATCTCATCGACAACTCCACTATCTTTACGGCACTCAATACCTTTGGTTTGCTCAATTAAGTCTTGTTGATTAAAAAGAATTTTTGCCTTGCTACGGCTTATTTTACGCCCAGCGCCGTGAGAACATGAACAAAAAGACTCAGGATTAGCTTTTCCTCTAACAATATAAGAGCGTGCTCCCATAGAGCCAGGAATAATTCCTAACTCATCTAAACCTGCTCTAATCGCCCCTTTCCTGGTAACTAAAAGATTTTCACCAAAATGGGTTTCTCGACTTACATAATTATGATGACAATTAATTGCTTCTTTTGTCATTTGAAACGAGGGTAGAATAGGTCGGATTGCTTCTAAGACTAATCGCATCATTTCTTTACGATTTTCAAAAGCATATTCTTGGGCCCACTCCACAGCTTCTACATAATCATTAAAACTGTTTGAACCTTCAGCAAAATAACTTAAGTCTTTATCAGGTACATGCCCAAAGCGATGTTGTGCTTCTTTCTTGGCAAGTTCAATAAAATAAGTACCAATGACGTTACCAAGTCCTCGACTACCTGAATGTAGCATTACCCATACATCTTGATTTTCATCAATACATAACTCTATAAAGTGATTGCCACCTCCTAATGTGCCTAATTGTTTTTGCCAAGTCGCATCAAACTGCCGAAGCATTCGAATTAAACCAGGATGCTTTTTTACAATCGGTTGTAAACGCTTTTCGAGTGGAATAATACTCGATGCTTTAGCCTTGACCTGCTTATGTAAAGCAAATCCAACTGGTACTTTACGTTCAATTGCATCACGTAAACGACTCAAGTTATCAGGAAGCTGTGAAGCCTTTAGACTTAAACGAATTGCATTCATTCCACAGCCAATGTCTACACCGACTGCAGCTGGAATAATGGCATGTTTAGTCGGAATAACACTTCCTACAGTCGCACCTTTTCCTACGTGAACATCTGGCATAACAGCAATATGTGAATATATAAATTGCAGTTGTGCCATTTTCTTCAATTGTTCAATACTTTCACTGTCTATATCTTGAGTGAAAATTTTAACGGGGACACCGTAAAGTGCCTCTTCGTTTAATATTTTTTGTATGCCCATAATTTTTCTCTTATTTTTCTGTCCGAATAGGCATAAAAAAACCTAGCGAATGCTAGGTCTTAAATTCGAGCATTCGGACAAGTGAATTAAATTTGTACACTTGTCCGTGAGCTGACATCGTGCCAAATCGTTACTGTTTTTTACCTTGTAGTGTTGGCATGATGTCCTCCTTTTTAAAAGTGCCGTTGAAAATCTGAACGGCATTTTACCTGTTTTTAACTAAAGATCAAGCTTTGGATCTTCAGCTTACTTTAATTAACGACTTAAACTTACTGTTAATCTTGCTCTGGTTTTACATTCATTTTGTCGTAACTAATTAATTTAGTTTTATATTTCCATTTATATCCGAGCCAAATTACTAAGAATAAAGGCAAACTAATATAAGTAGAAAGTAAGCCGATCCAATCAATTTTTCCACCCAAAATAGCTTGATAATTTTGGCCTAAGATAATGATTGAACACAGAATGAATGCGAACCAAGGTGCAAATGGGAAAAACTTGGCACGATATGCTAAATCTTCAAGTTTATACCCTTGAGCGATATAACCTTTACGGAAGCGATAATGTGAAATTGCAATACCTAACCAGACAATAAAACCACACATCCCTGACATGTTAAGTAGCCAGTTAAAGACTTGTTTTTCACCAATAAAAGTCGTTAAGAAACAGAATGCAGCAATAAATGTCGTTGCATATAGCGCATTCATTGGAACACCACGATTATCGAGTTTTGCAAACCATTTTGGTGCACGGCCTTGTTGAGCCATGTCAAATAACATACGGGTAGAAGAATACATGCCCGAGTTACCTGCTGACAAAATAGCAGTCAAAATAACCGCGTTCATTAAGCTCGCAGCGAAAGCAAAGCCTACCTTTTCATAAAGCAAGGTAAAAGGAGAAAGGGCAACATTTTCTGTTGTTGCAGCTTGTAATAAATTTGGATCATCGTAGGCGATAAGTGTGCCGATAATGAAAATACACAAGATATAGAATAATAAAATTCGCCAGAAAATCTGTTTAATTGCAAGAGGAATAGTTTTCTTTGGATCTTTCGATTCACCCGCAGCAACACCCACCATTTCGGTTCCCTGAAATGAGAACCCTGCAATCATGGCGACCCCAATCATAGCTTGTAAACCACCCACAAAAGGCGCATCTTTGTAGGTCCAGTTGCCAAAAGTAGCTACGCCCGGTGTCAACATCAGCTTAATTATCATGGCAATACCGATGATAATGAAGGCAATAATTGCAATAACTTTAACCATTGAGAACCAGAATTCACTTTCACCGAAACCTTTTACACTCATTGCGTTAATCATGAAAATGATAACGAGGAAAAGGGCACTCCAGTAAAAACCGGGAATATCTGGAAACCAGAATTTCATAATAAACTGTACAGCAACAAGTTCAAATGCAACTGTAATTGCCCAGTTATACCAATAATTCCAGCCTAGAGCGAAACCAAAGCCATCTTCAACATAGCGACTGCCATAGGTAAAAAATGCACCAGATGTTGGGGTATGAGTCGCAAGCTCACCTAAACTGGTCATTAAGAAGTAAATCATAATACCAATAAGAGAGTAAGCGAGTAGAGCCCCACCAGGGCCTGCGTTTGCAATGGTTGATCCAGAAGCAAGGAAGAGACCTGTACCAATGGAACCACCAATGGCGATCATATTCAGATGACGAGCTCCAAGCTTTCGCTGGAGTTTTTCAGGAGCATGTGTTTCGCTCATGGAGATTCCTTACATAGTTTGTTATGCACAGGCATATAACACCTTAAAGCCTTGAAGATCAGTTTTAATCTCACACTGACCAAAGTGCTTCTCAATTAAGATCGGATAGTTTAAAAAACGGTTTGCTACAATCCATAGCTCACCCGATGCCTTTAAATGTTTTTTAGCGTTCTGGCAGAGTCCTTCACTTGCATCATAGTTGGTATGAATACCTTGATGAAAGGGAGGATTACTGACAATGGCATCAAGTTCTGTTGGGGCGTCTGCAATTCCTATAACAGGTTGCAATCTCAACTGGTCTGAACCTATTCCATTTCGACTAAAAGTCATTTCCGTTGACCGTAAAGCGAAAGCATCAATATCTAAGGCATGAATAATATTACTTGAATTTATTTTTGCCAAATAACAACTGATAATTCCTGCACCACACCCGAAGTCGGCAATTCTACCTGATTTCACCTGATTAAGATAAGGGAGTAAAACAGCAGTTCCCACATCTAGATGATTTTGACTGAAAACTCCCGGTAGAGCACAAATGGTAAGTTCATGTCCATTTGCTTGAACAGTATAGGTTTTTAACCAGCTTTCAAGAGGTTTGAGCTTTTCAGTTTTCTCAATTTTTAAATGCCATAACTGACAATGTCGAGCGCTATCAAGTTTAAGAATTTTTCCAAAGCTTTGTAGTTGTTTGGCAGCTCTTTCAACACCACCCTTTTTTTCACCTACTAAAAAAACTGATTGGTCAGTTTTTAGATGGCTCATCACCACATGCAATATATAGTTTAAAAGCTCTTTTGATTTTGGAACAAAAATTATAGCCTGATCAAATTCTTGTGATGGAAACTCAACCGAGAAATGTGCTGTCGTGCCTGCATTAACAAAGCCTTGATAATCCGCATAATTCCACGTCCAGACTGATGCATCAACCCCAGATGGTAATTGACTGACTAAGGCATCATTGGGTGTATTAATCAACAAGAGTCTACCTTTTAAATAGTCTTGCTGTCTTAATACCACTTCACTTCTAGGATCCATGTACATCTCTCATGAAGAAGAATGCCCAGTGGAAACTGGGCAGTAATCAAAAAATTAAAAAAGGGTTATTTGTGTGTTTCAGGAAGTACAACATTTAAAATTAATGCTGCAATACCGCCTGTTGCTACACCAGAACTAAAAATATTTTTAAATAACTCTGGCAAGTGCTCCAAAATTTGTGGAACTTGAGCAACACCTAAACCTAGTGCAAGTGAAATCGCGATAATTAAAAGGGCACGGCGGTCTAAATGAATAGATGAAAGAATGTTAATGCCTGAGGCAGCAACCGCACCAAACATTACCATAACCGCTCCGCCTAATACCGCCTGTGGTACGGCTTGTATTACACCCGCTACAGCAGGGAATAGACCTAATAGAATGAGTAAAGCAGCAATCCAGATCCCTACGTAACGACTCGCCACACCAGTGAGTTGAATAACACCATTATTTTGAGCAAAAACAGAACTAGGGAAAGTGTTAAATAATCCTGCAAGTAAAGAGTTTGCACCATTCACTAACACACCACCTTTGATGCGTTGCATCCACTGAGGCCCATCGACAGGTTGGTTTGAAAGTTTACTGGTTGCTGTGACATCACCAATTGCTTCTAATGAAGTCACCAGATAAATGAATGCCATTGGAATAAATAAGCCCCATGAGAAGCTTAAGCCAAAGTGCATTGGTGTTGGAATTTGAATAACAGGAGCGTCTTTTAGACCAGAAAAATCTAGGTAGCCCATGAAACCAGCAAGAATGTAGCCAATGACCAGAGCAATTAAAATAGCCGAGCTTTTAATCCACACTACACGAATACGGTTTAGGACAATAATGATGGCAAGAACTGTACAAGACATTATAAGGTTATCAGAACTTGCAAAAGTATGATCTTGCATAGCTTGGTAACCACCACCCATACTAATGAGGCCTTCTTTAATAAGTGTTAAGCCAATCAGCAGTACAACAATACCTGTCACAAGCGGAGTAATAAGTCTTTTTACCCATGGCAGGATTTGTGACACACCCATTTCAATAAATGAACCAGCAATCACCACACCAAAAATAGCAGCCATAACCTGATTTACTGGTGTACCTGCGGCAACCATTGCACTCCCAATACCAATAATTGGGCCAATAAAGTTAAAACTAGTACCCTGAACAATGAGTAGACCTGCACCGAAAGGACCAACTTTTTTGCATTGTAAGAAAGTTGCAATTCCTGAAATGACCAAAGACATGGATAAAATCATGTTGGTTTCGGTACGTGAAACACCCAAAGCTAAACAAATAAGAAGCCCAGGTGTAATAATTGGGACAATAATTGCAAGCAAATGTTGAAAAGCAGCTAGAAAAGCCACGAAGGGTTTTGGTCGGTCATCTAGTCCATAAACAAGGTCAAGATGGTCTGGTGATGGTTGATTGGACATGGGAGTAAATACGCCACAATTTCGCAAATTGGCGCTATTCTAATCGAGATACCTATCTTTACAAAACGAAATACAGGCTATTGGGAAATTTTTTGTCAATGTCAATAAACTGTCACTACTCAAGAGTAGTGTTTTTCTGTATAATTTGCCCTCAAATTTCAGGCGTTTCTAATTTTCATGTCAGATATCAAAAATCTCCGTAATATCGCAATTATTGCGCACGTCGACCACGGGAAAACCACACTTGTCGATAAACTACTTCAGCAATCAGGTGCTCTCGGTGACCGAGCAGGCGAGATTGAGCGTGTCATGGACTCGAATGCGCTTGAAAGTGAACGTGGTATTACCATTTTAGCGAAAAATACTTCTATTACTTGGTTGGATAAGCGTACTGATACAACTTACCGTATCAACATCGTGGACACCCCGGGACACGCCGACTTCGGTGGTGAAGTAGAACGTGTTATGTCGATGGTTGACTGCGTATTACTTCTTGTTGACTCTCAAGAAGGCCCAATGCCACAAACTCGTTTTGTAACGCAAAAAGCCTTTGCTCGTGGTTTGAAGCCAATCGTTATTATCAACAAAGTTGATAAACCAAGTGCACGTCCAGACTGGGTAATCGATCAAGTATTTGATTTGTTTGATAACCTTGGTGCAACTGATGAGCAATTAGATTTCCCAATCGTTTATGCATCAGGTTTACGTGGTGTAGCGGGTCCAGCTCCTGAAGAACTTGCAGAAGACATGACTCCGTTGTTCGAAACGATTGTAGACATCGTTGAACCACCAGCAGTTGACGTTGATGGTCCATTCCAAATGCAGATTTCATCACTTGACTATAACAGCTTCGTAGGCGTTATCGGTGTTGGTCGTATTCAACGTGGTTCAGTAAAATTAAACACTCCTGTTACTGTAATTGACAAAGATGGCAATACACGTAACGGTCGTATTTTAAAAATCATGGGTTACCACGGTTTAGAGCGTATTGATGTAGATTCAGCATCTGCTGGTGACATCGTATGTATTACTGGTATTGATGCACTTAACATTTCTGACACAATCTGTGATCCGAAAAATGTTGAAGCATTACCAGCTTTATCTGTAGATGAACCTACGGTATCTATGACTTTCCAAGTAAACAACTCTCCGTTTGCTGGTAAAGAAGGTAAATTCGTAACTTCACGTAATATCCGTGAACGTCTTGATCGCGAATTAATTCATAACGTGGCTTTACGTGTTGAAGATACTGACAGTCCAGACCGTTTCAAAGTATCTGGCCGTGGTGAACTTCACCTTTCAGTTTTAATTGAAAACATGCGTCGTGAAGGCTTTGAAATGGGCGTATCACGTCCACAAGTAATCATCAAAGAAATTGATGGTGAAAGACAAGAACCTTACGAAAACGTAACGTTTGACGTTGAAGAACAGCATCAAGGTGCTGTAATGGAACAAATGGGTCACCGTAAAGGCGAAATGACTAATATGGAAGTTGACGGTAAAGGCCGTATCCGTATTGAAGCGACTGTGCCTTCACGTGGTCTAATCGGTTTCCGTTCTGAATTCTTGACCATGACTTCTGGTACAGGGATCATGACTTCAAGCTTCTCGCATTATGGTCCTGTTAAACAAGGTACTGTTGCGAAGCGTCAAAACGGTGTGTTGATTTCTATGGTTCAAGGTACTTGCTTGGGCTATGCATTGTTCAGCTTACAAGACCGTGGTCGTTTATTTGCTAAGCCACAGTTAGAAGTTTACGAAGGTATGATCGTGGGTATTAACTCTCGTTCAGACGATATGGTTGTAAACCCAACTAAAGCGAAACAATTAACTAACGTTCGTGCATCTGGTACAGATGATGCTTTAACTTTAGTACCTGCAATTGAATATACGCTTGAACAAGCGCTTGAATTCATTGAAGATGACGAGTTAGTAGAAGTAACACCTAAATCAATCCGTATCCGTAAACGTTACTTGACTGAAAACGAACGTAAACGTAACCGTGATAAATAATTTTTCTTAATTGAAAAAGAAAAAACCGCTAAATTAATTTAGCGGTTTTTTTAATTGTTATATTTGAAATTAAATTAACCTTAAATTCATATTTTTCTTATAAACGAATATGTTGTTAAAGTGTGAGATAGTTTTCTTTTTTTTGATAAAAATATTAAATTATCAATATCATGGCGAGTACTATCTAATTCGATAAGATGCCAATGAAAAAGAAAAATATGACGTGTTTCGGCCCCCCGACATCTGGAGATGTTTAGATGAGTATTATTCAAGAATTTAAAGAATTTGCTATTAAAGGCAATATGATGGATTTAGCCATTGGTGTGATTATTGGTGGTGCTTTTGGCAAAATCGTGGACTCTTTGGTGAAAGATATTATCATGCCAATTATCAGTGTAATTACTGGTGGTGGCGTTGATTTTACACAAAAATTCATTGTGTTAGGTGCAAACCCTAATAATTTACAATCTTTGGATGCCTTACAAAAGGCAGGTGTCAATGTATTAACTTATGGTAACTTCCTGACCATTTTAATTAACTTCCTTATTTTGGCTTGGGTTGTATTCTTAATGGTGAAATTATTAAATAGACTTCGCCGTGATAAGAATGAGCCAGAAGCTCCAGCTGCAACGCCTGAAGACGTGCAATTACTGCGCGAAATTCGTGATGAGTTGAAAAAGAAAGCTTAAGCAGATTTAAAATAAAAAAACGGTACCTAGTGTACCGTTTTTTATTAATGAATCTTTTTAATTGTAAATATGGCTCTATAAATTGATAAAATTATATAGTTAGCAAGTAATTTGACTGAGCATATGGTTAAAGAGGAAAAAATTAATGAATCAGCTATTTGTATATGGCACTTTATGTCCGAATCAAGCTAATGCTCATATTTTAGAACAAATCGATGGTCACTGGATAAAAGCCAGTGTAAGAGGCGTGATTCATATTTTAGATTGGGGTCCAGACAAGGGTTTAAAAGCACTTGAGTTAGATTCGCAAGCCGATTGGATAGATGGTTATGTGTTTAGCACAGAAAAACTTGCTGAAAACTGGCAGATGCTGGATGATTTTGAAGGTTTTCAATACCAGCGTGTCATCGCAGATGTAAAACTAGAGTCGGGTGAATATATTAAAGCCTGGACATATCAAATGAATGCACAGGCTCAATCTACTGAAAACCATAATTAAATTAATGGAATCAGCGTAAGTTGCCCATTCGGAATTTAACTTCTAAAAGATGATAGCCAAACTGGCTTTTAATAGGACCTTGCAACACGCGTTCAGCAGCTGTAAAGACAACTTTGTCGATGACGGGTACTAATTGACCTTTTTTAACTTCGCCAAGTTCACCGCCACGTTTAGCTGAATTGCAGGTGGAATATTGCTTGGCAAGTTTGGCAAAGTCTGCACCACTTTGTAGCTTCTTTTTTAGCTGTTCAGCTAAGTCTTTATCTTTGACTAAAATATGTCGGACAATTGCTGTTTGCATTTTGTCTTCCTCCAAAAAATTAAGGCTTTCTCAGCTTTTTAAGTGGTTGGCACTGTGGGCAAAATACACTGGCACGCTGACCGAGTTTTAAGTTTTCTAATGTGGTTTCACAGTTAACACACATTTCTCCAGCACGACCATAAGCCAGAAGTGTTTGCTGGAAATAACCATTTTCACCCATGGCATTACTGTAATCACGTAAAGTCGAGCCACCTAAATCAATTGCCGATTTTAAAATGCGTTTAATCTCGACAACGAGTTTTTCAATTTGTTGCATAGTCAAATCGCCAGCAGGCTGAGCTGGATGAATGCCAACATTAAATAAGCTTTCAGTTGCATAAATATTGCCTACACCAACCACTACATGATTATCCATAAGTGCAATTTTTATGCCGACAGATTTATTCTTGAGCTTAGAAGCTAAATATTCTGCATGAAAATCAGTACTTAAAGGTTCTGGTCCCAAAGTATCTATGAGTTTGCCTTGAGTTTCAGGGTTAAGCCAAAGGATGCAACCGAAACGACGAGGGTCATGGTAACGTAATTGCTGATCTTCAAATTGAATAATCAGGTGGTCATGTTTTCTTAGTTCGTCATTTGGCTCGGTCAGACGAAAGCTTCCTGACATGCCTAAATGCCAAAGCATTTGATCTTGTTCAAACTCTGCCAAAATATATTTTGAACGTCGATTTAACCCAATGAGACGTTGCCCAGCAAGTTTTTGAATATCATCTGGCATAGGCCAGCGTAAGCTAGAGTTGCGGACTTCTACACTTTGAACTTTTTGATTCAATAAGGGAAATAAACTGGTTTTGGTGGTTTCGACTTCGGGTAACTCAGGCATGCCAACTCGCAGAATTAACAGATATACTGGATTAATCAAGTATAACGTGTGGTATGTAATATTTCAGAGAATACTATGTCAGATATTTTACCATTAAGCTGGTTTCAACGAGAAACTTCAGAAGTGGCTTATGATTTGATCGGCTGTGTATTATGTAAGCGACAGCCCGATGGTCAAATCATCCGTTGCACAATTAGTGAAACAGAAGCTTATTTGGGCGTTCGAGATAAAGCTTGCCATAGTTACAATGATAAACGAACAGCTCGAACTGAGGTAATGTATGGCCATGGTGGTAGTATTTACGTCTACCTAATTTATGGCATGTATGAAATGCTTAATATTATTACTCAAACAGAAGGTGTGCCTGAAGGAGTAATGATTCGGGCTGTATTTTTAAGTAATGCTTCAACCAAAAAAGAATATAAGCTTTTAGCTGGTCCGGGCAAACTGACGCGTTATTTGGGCATTGACCGTAGTTTAAAAGGTCAGACTTTAGGTGAAGAATCTGGACTATGGATTGAAGCAGCCACTAAACAACCAGAAGTTGTTTTAACACCACGTATTGGAATTGACTATGCTGAAGAGGCAAAAGACTGGCCTGAACGGTATTGCTGGAAAGATCATCCATCTTTGAGCCGATAATCCAAATTTAGAAATTAATTTTTAAATAACGATATAGTGTTCTAGATTTACAACAATGCAGATCGGATTCAATATCCAGACAAGACACCACTTTTTGTTATGATAACTACAATATAAATAAAGGAAATAAGCATGTCCTTATTACGCTTAGACCGACTTCATTACTGTATTTTGATGAGTATGGGCTGTATTTCTAGTCCAATTGTATGGGCAGAAGACCTAAATTCAGACGTTGCCAAATTGCCTACTTTACATGTGGAAGCAACGCGTACCGATACCACTTACTTACAAACACCTGCTTCAGTTTTTCGAATAGATGCACCTCAAGCTGATAGCTCTTCACAAGTGAATTTAACTGAAGTTGTGAAAGGTATACCGAGCTTACAGATTCGTAATCGTGAAAATTATGCGCAAGATTTGCAGCTATCTATGCGTGGTTTTGGTGCACGTTCTACTTTTGGTGTCCGAGGTATTCGTCTATATGTGGATGGTATTCCCGCAACAATGCCAGATGGGCAAGGTCAAACCTCTAATATTGATTTAAGTAGTCTAGACCATGTTGAAGCTCTAACGGGACCTTTTTCTTCACTTTATGGAAACTCATCAGGTGGGACAATTTTAACTTCTACTAAAGAAGGACAAGGCAAAGACTCAATTGAGCTGAGCTATTCGGGAGGTAGCCACAATAAAAGCCGAGCAGGGTTAGTACTACAAGGTGGTGCAAAGGGTGCGAATGAGCCAAGTTATATTATTAGTTCATCTTACTTCGATACGGATGGTTACCGAGAACATAGTGGTGCAGAAAAAATATTAAATAATGCCAAGCTCAGTTGGAATCTTGATGATGGTAGCAAAATCAACTGGGTGACTAACTATGTCAAAATCAATGCAGATGATCCACAGGGTTTAACACATGATCAATGGAATGCTAATCCAAAGCAACAAGTTCCGTTTTTAAAGCAATTTAATGTTCGTAAAGACATTGAGCAAACCCAAACAGGGGTGACATGGTCTAAGCCAATTAATGATAAAAATGAACTCTATGCCATGGCGTATTTAGGCAACCGTCAAGTTACTCAGTATCAATCTATACCTAAATCGACACAAGATGCCAGTATTAATCATGCTGGTGGCGTGATCGATTTTGAACGTAATTATTATGGTGCTGATTTCCGTTGGACAGGTAAAGAACTGCTGCCAAATACGACAGTAAGTTTAGGGGTTGCACTCGATGCGATGGATGAAGACCGTAAAGGTTATGAAAATTTTAATTTAGTAAATGGTCAGCCTTCTTACGGTGTTAAAGGTAAATTACGTCGTGATGAAGACAATACTTTGTGGAATATCGATCCATATTTACAAGCTTCATGGCAGTTCTTACCCACATGGCGTTTAGATACAGGTGTGCGCTACAGCAATGTGCATTACAAATCTAAAGATAACTATTTAAGTAATGGCGACGATAGTGGGAAGACCGATTACGATAAAGTTTTACCTTCTGCTGCTTTAAGCTGGCAAATTTTACCTGAGCTCATGGCATATGTAAGTTATGCCAAAGGGTTTGAAACACCGACCTTTACTGAAATGGCATATCAAACTGATACGACAAAGCCAGGTTTTAACTTTGATTTAAGACCATCAACGAGTGATACCTATGAGGCTGGCTTAAAGTCACAAAACCAATTAGGTGATTTTACGTTGGCGGTTTTTCAAACCAAAACGAAGAATGACATTGTTGCAGCGGGAAGCTCAAACGGACGTGCAACCTTCCGTAATGCAGATAAAACCTTACGTGAAGGAGTAGAGTTTGCATGGAATAAAAAGTTATGGCGAGACTTAACCGCGACTGCAAGCTATGCCTATTTAGATGCGACATTTGATGCTGATATTCCAGCTTTAGGAAATATTGCTCAAATTCCATCAGGAAATGCGATTCCGGGTATTGCTAAAAACCAAGCTTATGCCTCTTTGGCATGGCAGCCATCGCACGGTCTATATGGTGGTATAGAAGTACAGTATATGGACAAAGTATACGTGAATGATACCAACAGTGACGCAGCACCGAGCTACAGTGTAACTTCAGCAAATATTGGTTATGCATGGGATTTAGGTGATTGGAAAGTCAAAAGCTTTGCCCGTGTAGACAACTTGTTTGATAAAAACTATGCAGGTTCAGTGATTGTAAATGATGGTAATGATCGTTACTTTGAGCCTGCGGATGGGCGTAACTGGAGTGCAGGTTTACGTGTAATTAAACAATTCTAGGAATTTAAAATGGCAAAATTATTTGAAACGGTTAATTTTGATTCACTACAACTGGTCAATAGAATTGTAATTGCCCCAATGTGTCAGTATTCGGCAACCGATGAAGGCGAAATTACTTATTGGCATGAGCAGCAATGGGCAAATTACGCATTGTCAGGAGCTGGGCTATGTATTGTGGAAGCTACGGCTGTACAAGCGGAAGGTCGAATTAGTTACGCAGATCTTGGCCTTTGGAATGACCAGCAACGTGACCAGATCAAAACTTTATTGGGGAAAGTTAAAACACTTTCTCCTATGCCATTTGGAATTCAGTTAGCACATGCTGGTCGTAAAGCATCGACTGAAAAGCCGTGGTTGGGTAAAGGCCAACTTGCAAAAAATCAGCCACATGGCTGGCAAACGGTTGCCCCAAGTACAAGTACTTTTTCGGTTCATGATGCAGCACCACATGCGTTAAGCATTGATGAGATAAAGCAAGTTCAACAAGACTTTGCTGCTGCGGCAAAACGTGCAGTAGAAGCTGGCTTTGAGCTAATCGAAGTACATGCAGCGCATGGTTACTTGTTGCATCAGTTTTTATCGCCAATTGCCAATCAACGCACAGACGAATATGGTGGTTCTTTAGAAAACCGTATGCGTATGGCGCTTGAAGTACTTCAGGCAATTAAACTCGCGGTGCCTGAAGGCTATCCAGTAGGAGTACGTCTATCTGCAACTGACTGGATGGATGGCAATGAACAATGGGATATTGAATCTACAGTTGGGTTATCAAAAGCTTTAGAGCAACTGGGAGCCGCTTATATTCATGTGTCTAGCGGTGGTTTACATGAACATCAAAATATTACCATTGGAGCTGGCTACCAAGTTCCGTTTGCCAAACAGGTTAAGAAGCATGTGTCTATTCCTGTGATTGCAGTAGGACTGATTACCGAGCCAGAACATGCTGAAGAAATTTTAGAAACTCAGCAAGCTGATGCAATTGGCCTTGCTCGTGCTATGTTATATGACCCACGTTGGCCGTGGCATGCAGCAGCTACATTGGGAGCAAAAGTTAAAATTGCACCTCAGTATTTGCGTTGTCAACCACATGGATTAAAACAGCTTTTTGATTCTTTTTAGTTGATCAGCGGGCAAATTAAGATTTGCCCGTTTTTATTTTCAGATGAGTGAGGGAGCATTCTGTGGTTTTTCAGGTAATTTTACCAATTTTGATTTTATTGTTGATGGGGTACTGCAGTGTCCTCATTAAATTGGTAACACCTGAGCAGATTAGGGCCCTGAGTGCATTTGTTATTAAAATTGCTCTTCCTGCATTTTTAATTCAGTCTTTAGCCAATAAAAATTTACAAGAGATTTTGCACCCAGCTTATTTTATTGCTTATGGTGGCGGCTCTTTAATCTTGTTTTTTCTTGCTTTTATTATTTATCGAAAGCTTTTTAAAAACAGCCTAACCCATAGTGCAGTCATATCGATGGGTGCTTCTATGTCAAATACAGGATTTATGGGTACCGCTATTTTGACCATGCTCATGGGTAGTCATGCTGCAATCTATATATCTTTAACTTTAATTATTGAAAACTTATTAATCGTCGCTTTAATGCTCATTTTGGCTGAAGCGGGATTACATCAACAGCAACAGCTTTTTCCTTTGCTGAAAAAGACATTTATTAATTTACTTAAAAATCCTGTAATTATTGCAATTTTGGTTGGCATGAGCTGTATTTTACTCGGTATTCATCTGCCTTTAAAACTTGGGCAAGCTTTAGAACTGTTAGGAAAGACAGCCTCACCTTTAGCATTATTTGCTATTGGCGGCAGTTTGGTTGGTATAGGAATTACCGCCGTGAATTTACAAAGTATATTGTTAGCTGGGTTTAATGTCATTCTTATGCCAGCTGTGATTTTTGGATTGTTTCTTTTATTGCCAAATGTAAGTCGTGAAATGCTTTATGCAGGAACATTAATTGCAGCGCTGCCGATGCCAATTGCTTTTGGTATTTTTGGACAAGCATACGGTTTAAATGAAAAGGCGTTAACACCTTTAATGATAAGTACCATTATTGGTTTTATTGGAGTAAGTGGGCTTATCGCTTTGTGGTGGTAAAACAAAAGCCCCATACGGGGCTATTGTTTCTTTACTATTTTTTAGGCGCTGGCTGCGTAGGGGCGGCTGCAGCTTGTTTATTCTTCTCAGCAATAATCTTTTCGACTGAAGCTAAAGATTCTCTAGCGTTAGGAACATTTTGATTGGCAAGCTCAGTAAAAATCTTTTTGGCCTCAGGTAAATTTTGTGGAATGATATTGCCATTTGCCATCATAGTCGCTAAAGCCATAGACGCTGGTGCATAACCTTTTTGTGCAATTGCTTGTAAAGCTTCAATGCCTTGGCGTTTCATGAGAGGGTTTTTATTTTCAACCCCTTGGCTAATATCATAAAGTGCCTTTACTTGAATAGCAGGGTAGTTTCCTTTTCTAATTAAAGGCGCTAGCTTTTGAAGGGCAATTTGATGAGACTGTGGCTTTTTCTGAGCAAATAAAATGGTCGCAATTTTTACCGTTGCATCATCAGAGCCTTGAGCTGATGCTTTCTGTACATATTGGCTAAATTTATTACTATCTTTTGCAACACCTAATTCACCAGTTTCATAAATCTGTGCAAGTCTATAACTGGCCTGAGCATAGCCTTTATTCGAGGCGTCTTCATAATATTTCAGAGCTTTAGCATTATCTTTGGCAGTACCTTGGCCCATTTGCGTCATATAGCCTAAGTTATAGATCGCTTGAGCATTTCCTGTCTGTGCAAGACGCTGGACTTCTTGGAAAGCAGCAGGATAATTTTTTGCTGCATACAATTGTTCAGCCTGTTTAAAGACATCATTTTTTGCCACAGATGCTGTATTGTCTGCCGCAAAAATGGACGAACTTGAAATGGCGATTAGGCTGGCGATGAGTAATTTTTTCATTTCTTTTTAACCTTTTACTTCGTAGCTACATCATTCCGTTGATGTATTGAATCAACTCAACTTCTCATCATAAATAGTGATGCATGAAAGTAAACAGCCGATTTGTATATAAAACGATGTCTATAAAGCAAACTGTGGAGAAAAATGATATGCCACTCTAGCTAAGAGAGTGGCATATAGACTTATTTTACTGACTTAAGTAATGCTTCAATTTGTTTTGCATCACTTGGTACACCAGAGATTCTTTGTCCATCTTGCAAGAACAGGGTTGGTGTTCCATCGATATTTAATTTTTGGCCTAAAGCTATATTCTTTTGAATTGGGCTTGAGCAACTTTTGCTATTAGTTGGCAATTTGCGGTTAAGCATATAATTGGTCCAAGCTTCAGACGGATTCTTTGAACACCAGATTTGATTTGCAACTTTCTCAGCATTTGGGTGCAAGCTGGTCAGCGGATATAAGAATACATATACCGTTACGTTATCCACCCCAACCATATTTTGTTCTAAACGCTGACAGTAAGGGCAATCTGGGTCACTGAAAATATAAAGAGTACGCTCACCTTTACCTTTTACATATTTTATCGCCTGATTTAGGGGGAGGCTTTTGACATCAATTTTACCCAATTCGGCAATTCGTTCTTCTGTCATATTTTTTTGTTGTTTGATATCAACTAAATTGCCTACAAAAAAGTATTTAGCATCTTGATTGGTATAAACAATACGACCGCTTGTATACACTTCATAAATACCTTGCACAGGTGATTGATAAACACCTTTTACAGGTAAGTCTGGATAATTTGTCTTCAGATTTTGTTCAAGTGTTTTCACATCAGCATGAGCAGAACCGAAAAAAGCCAAACTCAACATGAGTGTAGCAAGTTTAGTTTTCATATTTTTTCTCTTAGATTTCAACCTAGATTATGATGGCATAGAAAAATTAAAAAATTGATGCCCTAATTAAATGAATTTATTAGAATTTTGTATCTATAAAAAAGCCCATAGAGTCTCCACGGGCTTTTTATTTACTAAATATAATTACTGTGGTCTAGCCACATCACCACTTAATGCTTCTGGCAAATCGAGGACTTGAAGACCGAGTTCAGCTAGAGCGGCTGGTTTTGCAACAACCAACGCAATATATCCGTCAGTGGTTTGAGTACTATTTACTACTTCAATATCGTTATTTAATTGAGTAGCTGGAGTAGGGGCTTCACCTGTACCTTGAACTAGATGCAACCAGTGTTTGGGTTTTGCTTTAAACCAAAGGCGTGCCACAATTTCTTGACCTAAGTAACAGCCTTTATCGTAATTGACGCCTTCACGTTGATGTAAACGTAATTCTTGTGGTTGGAACTCATGTTCGGTCGCTTGAGCAATCCATGCTTGCCCCGTCATGATGGCTTGTTTTTGCCATTCGGAAACATCAGTTTCTGTAGAGCTGAACTCAGTGTGACCATTTACAACTTTTGGAAACACAGCGCCTTGTTCACTTAAAGTCATTTTTGAAAATGCGCCATATTTTTTAATATGCTTGGCGAACTCTTCAGCTTGATCTTGAGTAACAACAATCTCAAAACTTTCAGCATTCAGCTTTTTCAGCCACAGGCCAAAGTGAATACGGCCTTTAAGATCACAAATGGCTGTATAGCGTGTTTCATTTTCAGCTAAACGCTCAGTATCGACAGTCACTTGACCTTGTAAAAACTTCTGTGCATCTACACCGTTTAATGCATAAGAGGAGAAAGCGAGCAGACTCATGATTAATCTCAAATTCAATATGTTTCATTATGATTGCTGACTATTTTGCTCCATTTTTACTAAAAAATCAGCCTTAGTTTTCGTAATTTAGTTTTGTTTAAAATAAGCTAACTAGGTTGAAAAAACACCAAAAATATACGTTAAAACACTTTCTAAAGTTTAAGCTAGTAAACATTATTTCTATAACTTAAATGGAATTAAAAATAAGGAGAAGATCATGGCAACAGGTACAGTAAAATTACATCGCGTATTTAAAGCACCAGCTGAACGTGTTTATCGCGCATTTCTAGACCCAGATGCTTTAGTTAAGTGGATGGCTCCTCACGGTTTTACTGCGAAAGTTCATAGTTTTGATTCAAATGTAGGTGGCTCATACAAAATGAGTTTTACTAACTTTTCGACAGGATCAACACATTCATTTGGCGGAACTTATATTGAACTCATCCCAAATGAGTTAATTCGTTATAACGATCAATTCGATGATGCAAATTTACCTGGTACGATGCAGGTGACTATTACATTAAAAAGTGTATTAGTAGGTACAGAGGTGCATATTACCCAAGAAGGAATACCGGAAGTTATTCCTGTAGAGGCGTGTTATTTAGGATGGCAGGAGTCTTTGTCGTTATTAACACTGTTAGTAGAAGCCGAAATCCCAGATCAGTAATCGTCTTTTTAAATTTGGGCACCCTAAAGAAAAAAGTGAGTAGAGAACTACTCACTTTTTTCTTTTTAATTACGATTAAAAGAGAACAAAATATTAAATGTGTTGATGAGGCCTAAACAATAAGGCTGTCTAGTGAGAAAAAGAGATGGAAATACACATTAAAAGAATTTATGAACATGTAAGTGCCAATGATGGAAAACGAATATTAGTTGATCGGCTATGGAGTCGAGGGATAAGTAAAGAAAATGCCCATTTAGATTTATGGTTAAAAGAAATAGCCCCCTCAACTGAACTGCGTAAGTGGTTTCATGTAGAGTCCTTAGAGCATTGGAGTGAGTTCAAACAGCGCTATTTAAAAGAACTAGAATCAAACCCAGCAGTTAAAGAGTTACAAGACATTGTGTCCAAGCATAAAGTTACTCTTTTATATTCGGCAAAAGATGTGGAGCATAACCATGCGATTATTTTAAGAGACTATTTATTAGAGGAAGAGAAGAAATGAATATATAAATTTTTTTTTGGTAAAAGTCTTTTATTTAAAACTTTAAAAAATGAGTCATATCTCGCATAATATACTTTTTGAGATTTTTTTATGTCTTTGCCAAATTGCCCAAAATGCCAATCAGAATATACCTATCAAGACGGCGACTTATTAATTTGTCCTGAATGCTCACATGAGTGGAAGGAAGGGGAAGCTTCAATTGCTGATGAACAAGAAGTGATTAAAGATGCAAATGGTAATGTCTTGGCAGATGGTGATAGTGTCACTGTGATAAAAGACTTAAAAATTAAAGGTTCATCTTCGGTTGTTAAAGTGGGAACAAAAGTAAAAACAATTCGTTTAGTTCCAGATGCAAGTGATGGCCATAATATTGATTGCAAAATTGATGGTATTGGTCAGATGAAATTAAAATCTGAATTTGTAAAAAAAGCTTAATTTGTTAATTTTAATTACATTTTGGTAGGGGCGCTCATGTAGCCTCTACCTTTTTAACTTTCAACATCCTTATAATTTTATTACGATAATGTATAAAAAGTAGTCTATCTAAAATTACACACCTCATTTATATTGTCATCAATAACAAATAACTTTCGTCCAGAATAATAACGAAAGTCATACCCACATCAACAAAAAAACGAGGTTCTTATGGCAGGATGGTACGAGATTTCACAAGCGAGTGATGGACAATATCGCTTTGTACTCAAGGCTGGTAATGGCGAAATTATTTTAAATAGTGAGCTATATAAAGCGAAAGCATCAGCAGTCAATGGTATTGAGTCAGTTCAAAAAAATAGTGGTGACGATGGGCGATATGACCGTTTAACTGCAAAGAATGGGAAACCTTACTTCAATTTAAAAGCAGCCAATCATCAAATTATTGGTACAAGTCAGTTCTACGCGAGCGAAGCATCACGTGACAAAGGAATTGAATCGGTTAAAACCAATGGATCTTCGGCAACCATTAAAGACTTAACGGTTGAGGCGTAAAATTAAATGTAAAAAAGCAGCTTCTAAAAGCTGCTTTTTTATTTATGTATTTATTAACGAGCTAATTTAGCTGCAAGTTCTTCTTTGGTTAAATTGCTCGCTTCAGCATCGCGACGACCTTTATATTCAAAAGTACCAGCATCAAGACCTTTTTCACCAATTACGATACGGTGTGGAATACCCATTAACTCAAGGTCAGAGAATTTAACGCCCGGACGTTCGTTACGGTCATCAAGTAATACATCAAAACCTTGAGCTTGAAGTTCTGCATAAAGTGCTTCAGCTGCTTCAAGAGTACGAGGTGATTTGTGTGCATTCATTGGAACAATTGCGATTTCAAAAGGTGCAATCGCTTGTGGCCAAATAATACCTTTGTCATCGTAGTTTTGTTCAATTGCAGCTGCAACTACACGTGTTACACCAATACCGTAGCATCCCATGGTTACTGTAAATGGCTTACCATCTTCACCTAAAACTTTACAACCTAAAGCTTCAGAGTACTTAGTACCAAGCTGGAAAATATGACCTACTTCAATACCGCGTTTAATTTGGATTGTGCCTTTACCATCTGGAGATGGGTCGCCTTCAACCACATTACGTAAATCAAAGACTTCAGTGATTTGCGCATCACGTTCCCAGTTTACGCCCACAGCGTGTTTGTCAGCTTCATTTGCACCAGCAACGAAGTCAGAAAGAACAGATGCAGCGCGATCAACAATAACAGTTAAGCCTTTTTCAACTAAACCTTGTGGACCTGTAAAGCCAGCCGTTAAACCAAATGCTTGAAGTTGCTCTTCAGTTGCAAATGTAAGAGGGGCAGCAACTAAAGGATGCTTCTCAGCTTTAATTTCATTCAGTTCGTGATCGCCACGTAAGAATAGGGCAACCACAGGAACATTGCCTTTTTCATCAGCAATACCTTGAACCAATAATGCTTTTACTGATTGTTTAGGATCAGCATTTAAGAATTGGCAAACATCATCAATTGTTTTTTGGTTTGGTGTTTCAACCAATTTAAATTCTTGTGTAGGTGCTGCACGCTCACCCACTAAAACAGCCTCAGCCATTTCAACGTTTGCCGCATAATCAGATTCAGTTGAAAATGCGATGTCATCTTCACCACTTGAAGCCAATACATGGAACTCATGTGAAGCTGAACCACCAATCGAGCCAGTATCCGCTTGTACTGGGCGGAAGTCTAAACCTAAGCGAGTAAAAATACGGCTATAAGTGTCATACATTACATCATAAGTTTCTTGTAATGATTCTTGAGTTGCATGGAAAGAATAAGCATCTTTCATAATGAACTCGCGTGAACGCATTACACCAAAACGTGGACGAATTTCATCACGGAATTTGGTTTGAATTTGATAGAAATTTACAGGAAGTTGTTTATAACTTTTTAGCTCGTTACGTGCTAAATCGGTAATTACTTCTTCATGTGTAGGACCAAGCACAAACGGGTTGTCGTGACGATCTTTGAAGCGTAATAATTCAGGGCCGTATTGTTCATAACGACCTGATTCTTCCCACAAGCTTGCGGGTTGAGTCACGGGCATGAACACTTCCATAGCACCTGAACGATTCATTTCTTCACGAACAATCGCATCAACTTTTTTAAGCACACGTGTTCCCATCGGCAGCCATGTATATAAACCAGATGCCAATTTACGAATCATCCCCGCACGTAACATGAGCTGATGTGAAATCACTTCAGCATCGTTTGGGGTTTCTCTCAACGTTGCAAATAAAAAGCGGCTTGCGCGCATGGAAAAAGTCCTAAAAAAGTTAAGCGTTATAAAAACGCAGATTATACGATAGTCGCTGCATTATGACATGAATCGTCGAGTTTGACGCAGCAGAAAGTTTTTCAAGTCATCCAGATAAGTGAAAATGACGGGTACAACTACTAGTGTCAACAGGGTAGAGGTGATTACTCCACCAATAACAGCATGAGCCATTGGTGCACTTTGCTCTCCACCTTCACCCAAGCCTAGAGCTAATGGAACCATACCCATGACCATAGCACTTGTAGTCATTAAGATTGGGCGTAAACGGGTTTTACCCGCTTGTAAAATAGCATCATAACGATTTTCCCCATGTTCCATGGACTTTTTAATAAAGTCGATAAGTAAAATCGCGTTTTTGGTTACCAGCCCCATAAGCATAATGATGCCAATAATCGAAAATAGATTTAGGGTACTTCTAAACAAGAAGAGGGCAAGAAATACCCCAATCAATGACAGCGGCAAAGATGCCATAATCGCAGCTGGGTGAATAAAACTATTAAACTGAGAACCTAAAACAATATAAATAAATACAATGGAAAGCGTAATAGCAGTTAATGCATAACCTGCAGACTCGGCCATGTCGGCATTAGCCCCTTGGGTATTGAAGGTATAACCAGCAGGCAACTTAAATGCTTTTTGCATTTTATCAATATCTTTCCCGATATCTCCACTTGGGCGTCCAGATGTATTAGCTTGAATGAGTACTTCACGTTCAAGATCGCGTCGATTAATTTGTGACGCGCCGAGTTTTTCCTCAGTTGTTGCTACCGTACTCAATGGAACTAATATTGGTTGTCCATTTGCACCAGTTTTGTTTGAGTTGATATATAGATTTTGAACGTCCTGAGGAAGCATGCGTTTGTCTTCATTTAACCGAATATTAACGTCATAGGTTTCGCCGTCACGATCTTCCCACGTTGTGACATTATCGCCTGCAATTAATGGACGGATTGCATTGGCAACTTGGGAAACAGACAAGCCTAAGTCACTTGCCAATACACGATTAATATGAACACCTAAAGTTGGTTTTGGCTCTTTTAAAGAGCTTTCTAAATCGACTACACCTTTAATTTTGCCCATTTCAGTCATAAACCGATTTGAAATTTTTTGCAGCTCATTCAGGTCAGTTCCCTTAATGGAAATCATGATAGGTTTTTGACCACCAGAAACTGAATCTTGAGCAGCAGCAACGGAAGTAACATGAATACCCGCTACGGTTTGCAAACGATCACGGAACTCATTGTTGAGCGTTGCTAAGTCTGAACTACGTTCTTGTTTTGGTTTTAAAGTCACTCCTAAACCCGCATGGTTTTTCCCAGAGTTTATTGTGCTATTTACAACCCCGTAGGTAGAAATAACATCAGGGAATTGCCTAATAATTTGATCGACTTGATGTAGTTTGGCTTGGGTATATTCCAAAGAGGAATCGACAGGAGTCTCGAACTGAATACGAATTTCGCCTTTATCTGGGACTGGTACAAATTCGGTTCCAATAAGCTTTGATAAACCTAAGGCAGCGAATAGTGAACCAATCGCAATAATGACTGTAATAAAACGAAAGCGCAGAGCAAGCTTCAACAACTTTTCATAAATATGGGTAAGGCCATCTAATAATTTAGAAATACGATTAAAGAAACGTTGTAGTCGACTTTCTTTTTTCTTTACTGGGTCTTTCCAATGTGCTGAAAGCATTGGGTCGAGTGTAAAACTGATAAACATGGAAATAAGAACAGCTGTACTTACAGTTACCCCAAACTGGTAGAAGAAACGGCCAATTAATCCCCCCATGAAAGCAACAGGTAAAAATACTGCCACAATGGTAAGTGTGGTTGCGAGTACGGCTAAACCAATTTCTTTGGTGCCATCTAAAGCCGCGGTGACATGGTCTTTGCCAAGCTCAGTATGTCTAACTATGTTTTCTCGAACTACAATCGCGTCATCAATTAACAGACCAATACTCAGTGACAGGGCTAACAGCGTCATCATGTTAATACTGAAACCAAAAGCCCAAATGAAGGTTAATGTTCCCAGTAGGGTAATCGGTAAAGTTAAACCTGTAATGACGGTAGAACGGAAAGAACCCAAAAAGAGTAAAACAATTAAAACTGCTAAGCCTGCCCCTTCAAGAATGGTACGAACTACATCTTTAATTGAAGCGCGAATACCTTTGGAGCTGTCTGCCACGACTTTATAATTTAAACCCGCAGGCATTTGAGCTTTTAGCTTCTCTAACGTTTGGTAAGTTTTATCGACGACTTGAATTACATTAGCATCGGAACTTTTTAAAATGTCGACTGAGACAGCCGTTCTTCCGTTATAAAAAGCACTGGATTGCAGTTCTGCTTGAGTATCTTCAATAGTTGCCACTTGTTTTAGAAAAATAGGGGAACCATTTTTATTGGCAATAACCAAATCACCAAAACCAAAAGGATGAATAACTTTTGATTGAATCTGTACAACGAGTTCAGAATTCTTTTGCTGTAAAGTTCCCGCAGGGACTTCTATATTTTCATTTTTTAGCGTGTTAATAACCTGATCAATGCCAATACCGTAGCTTTGCAATTGTTCAGGATGGATTTTTATACGAATTTGACGTTTAGCATCGCCAAGTAGATTGACATTACCTACACCAGAAACGGTTTTAAGCTGAGGCACAATTTTTTTGTCTACGTATGAACTTAATTGAGCCAAGCTCATCGTATTCGACTCAAACACCACCGACATAATTGGGCTAGATGAAGGATCGTATCGTTGCACAATCGGCGTATCAATTTCATCACGAAATTGAGCGATAACTGGAGCAATTTTGTCGCGCACATCTTGTGCTGCAATTGCAGAAGAGGTATCAAGATTAAACTCGGCAATCACCATCGAAGACCCTTCACTTGAACGTGAAGTAATTTGTTTAATGCCTGAAATCGTATTGATTTGATCTTCGAGTTTTTTGGTAATATCTGACTCAACCGCTTCAGGTGAGGCACCAGCATATTGCGTGGTAACGACTACGAATGGGAAATCTACATTAGGAAACTCTTCAACCGTCATGCGTTTCCAAGAGGCTAACCCGAGTACCATTAAGCACAGCATCATCATAATGGTAAAAACGGGGTACTTCACACTGATTCGGGTAAACCACATAAGCTATTTGCTACCTTATTTATTTTTTTCGGCTGTAAGCGTTACTTTTTTATTGATATCAGAATCTTCAAACTGGATACGACTTACCTGATCTGTACTTTGTAAACCTTGTACCAAAGCAATGTTTTCATAGTAACGTTGCTCAACTACGCGAATCTTGACCTTTTGAATAGTCTGATTGCGTATTACCCATACGAAAGGATCTTGTTGCAGGTTTTGAATACTATCTAAAGGAATGGTTTGTCCTTGATTGCGATCATTTTGCAAAATAATGCCATTAATAAATGCGCCGATACTTAATGAGTCAATCGCTTCTTTAGGAGCCGCAAAGAATTCAATTTGACGACTATCTTGGTCTGCTACAGGTGAGACCCGAGTCAGTATGGCATGTAATTGTTTTGAATTACCCTGAATCTGATATTGAATAGAGCTACCCACTTTTAATGCAGATTGTTGCTCAATAGGCAACTTTGCTTGTATTTCTAATTGATCAGGATTAACGATTTCAAATAGTGTTTGCCCAACCGATACAGTTTGTCCCGGTTCAACTTGTCGTTTAGTAATTACACCTGAAATAGGACTCGTAATAATGCCATCTCGGTTAGCTTTTTTAGCAATATCAACATTCGCTTGCTGGGCTCTAACACTTTCAAGTTGACCCTTATAATCCACCTGACTCTGTTCAAACTCTACACGGGCAATAAAGCCTTGATTGAATAATCTTTGTTTTCGATTCATTAAATTACGTGAAAGCTCTGCTTGTGCTTGAGCAGAAACAAGATTAGCTTCTGCTTGAGCTAAACGTGCAGCATTGTCTTGATTATTCAACCTGACTAATACTTGGCCTTTTTGTACTTTTTGACCTACATTTGCATTAACGGATGTTGCTGTCGCACTGACTTGAGCTTGAATAGAACTTTGTTGTACTGCACGAATAGTTCCTGTAAAAGAGGTCTGAGTAGCTACGGAGCCTTCTTTTATAGAAATTAAATCTTGAGGGATAAGTTCAATTTTTTTAGGTTCAGATGCTGTTGTTTTTGGTGCGTCTTGCTGATGACATGCAGCTAAAATCAAACTCAGGCTAATTAAGCTTAATTTAAAAAAAGTAGAAGGGGTAAGATGCGTTGTGCGCATACAGCATCATCCTGTAGTTCAAATTTTATTTTGCCCCTATTCTTGATAAAGCTGTGCGCTTATTCAAGCTTTTTTAAACGTTCGATAATATTTTCATACTCATTGTTGGCGTGATTATAATTTTTTGAAAGTAATTCAAGTGTTTGTTTAACCTTGAGAATATTGGTTAGATTGTTTTCAATCAATGCTTTAAGCCTCTCAGGAACTTTTTCACCTTTACGAAAATATTCCATTTCCTGACGTTTAAATAAAATTTTATCTTGTTGCAAGTGGTTGAGTTGTTCTTGCTGATAATTCATTTGTTTTTTAATTGCTAATAGAGCTTGGTCCCTTTTAATCACAGCAGTTTTACTATTGCTATATGCCTTTTTTAATTTGTTATCTTCTTCTCTGTATCGGGCTGATAATGCGCGTTGTGACGATTGATTTAGATCAGTCTCTGAATTATAGGGATGACTTCTTTTTATCACCTGCATATTTTGGTCGAGTGCTTCATAACCATGACGGATATGTGCAGGAGTTACGGATGTACTGATATTAGCAATCCCATGTTGGTCATAATAGCGATACCAAACAGCTTTAGGGGCATCATTTGCGGCAAACGTTGGGAAAGATAAAAACAGTGCTCCACAAGAAGCAATGCCTATAAATACAGACAAGCAGTTTCTATAAAAGGCGTATTTCACCCGCTTATTCATAAAATTCCCCAAAAAAAGAAAGCTAAGCCGCTTATTTTTAAATAGTTAATCTTAAATATATTAGTTATTATTTAACTGAATAAAAATATTAATATTATAAAAAAAATGATAATTTTTTCGAAAGTGTGATGAGGTTAAAAGTTATTGTTTATAAATGAGAAAGTAGACAAAAACCTTTCATTGAAAATAGAAGTATAGATATGTTAAAAATGCGTATAAATCTGTAAAAACAAATTTAAGTTAAATTGCATTTATATTTTATGTTATGGGGATGGAAGATTAAATGGAAGATGCGTTCCAAAATCTGAAAGTAATGGTTATTGATGACTCAAAAACTATTCGCCGTACAGCAGAAACATTATTGCAACGAGAAGGTTGTGAAGTGATTACTGCTGTCGATGGATTTGAAGCTTTATCTAAAATTGCTGAAGCGAATCCAGATATCGTTTTTGTAGATATCATGATGCCTCGTTTAGACGGTTATCAAACTTGTGCTCTGATTAAGAACTCTCAAAATTATCAGAACATTCCCGTTATCATGCTCTCAAGTAAAGATGGTCTATTTGATCAGGCAAAAGGGCGTGTGGTAGGTTCAGATGAATACTTGACGAAACCATTTAGCAAAGATGAATTGCTAAATGCGATTCGTAATCATGTAAGTTCATAATTAAGTAATTTAAGGGCAAAGAAATGGCACGTATTCTTATTGTTGATGACTCACCAACAGAAACTTATCGTTTTAGAGAGATCTTAACCAAGCATGGTTATGATGTACTTGAAGCATCTAATGGTGCGGATGGTGTAACTTTGGCAAAAGCAGAACAGCCTGATTTAGTGTTAATGGATGTTGTAATGCCTGGTGTAAATGGCTTTCAAGCAACACGTCAGATTACTCGTGATGAAGACACTAAGCATATTCCAGTTGTTATTGTGAGTACTAAAGATCAGGCAACTGACCGAGTATGGGGAAAACGTCAAGGCGCGCTTGATTACTTAATTAAGCCGATTGAAGAAAAGCAATTGATTGATGTAATTAAACAATTTCTAAATTAACTCATCCATCCATAAAAACATAAACGGCGGGTCTAAGCCCGTCTTATAGGATCGAGTATGGCCGCGAACGGATTTATCGAGTTACTTCGTTTATCTAAACGAGGTAATAAGAATTACGCTTCAGTCCAAAATGAAGCAGAGCGATGGTCAGGAATTGCTTTTGAAATGAGAGGGCAATACTTCGTCGCACCACTTGGGGAAGTGTCAGAAGTTATCTATCCACCAAAATATACACCTGTTCCAAATACCCAAAGTTGGGTAAAAGGATTGGCAAACATTCGGGGAAGGTTACTTTCGGTTTCAGACTTGGCACATTTTATTTCAGGGCAACGAAGTGCATTTTCGGCTGCCCAAAAAGTGTTATGTATTAGCCATCAAGATCAGTATGTGGGACTGGTTGTTGATCAGGTTTTGGGGATCCAACACTTTAATAAAAAAAGCTTTTTTTCTCAAAGTTTAAACTTGGAGGAAAATTTAAAAGAATATTGTCAGGGGTATTTTCACCAGCATAATCAGCACTGGCACGTCTTTTTATTTAGTCGACTATTGCAAAACCCACATTACATGAATGCATCGACAAAATTTATAAACTAATTTTTATGCTGTTAATAAACAGTATATTTTTCTGGGGAGAAGCTGTATGGGCTTTAAACTTAAAAAGAAAAGTGGCAATCGTAGTGTAAACGAAAAATCGAATGTCAACTTTGTTGCGAAAATCCAGTCACAAATTGAGCAATATGCCAGTTTATTTGGGGAAAGTAAAAAGTCCAAGCCTATCCTTTATGTAGCATCTGTATGTTTAGTAGTAGCTTCAACTTCGCTTGCTTATTTATTCTATAGTGTACCTCGCCATAACGAATTAACACGTAGTATGGGTGAGCTGCGCTTATTATCACAAACCATTTCTAGACAGGCTACGGAAGCAACAGCTTCTGGATCACCTGAAGCGATGAAAGAGTTGGTTGCATCGCGTCAACTTTTTGCCAAAAATATAAAAAATGTCGAAGACATTTATGGTACATCTTCAAAAGAATACAAAAAAGTAGCTGGCTTGTGGAAATCTTTGGCTTATGACATTGATTTGATCTCGTCACAACAGGACGTAATTAACCAGTTATATAATATGAATATCTCGATTAGTGACTCTATTCCTGAGATTCAAGCTGAATATAACTTGATGGTTGATAAGATGGTTCGTGAAAAAGTATCAAGTAATCAGGTCGTGGTTGCTAAAAACCAGGTATTTATTGCGGAACGTATTCTACGATCTATTAACTCCGTTTTCGTTGGTACAGAGAACTCTGAGAACTCAGCGCATGACTTTAGTGTCGATATCGAGACTTTTGGTGTGTACTTAGATGCGCAGCTAAACGGAAATGCTGAATTAGGCGTAGCTAAAGTTGATTCTCCTGAAGTGCGTGAATCTTTGGAAGGCATTAAAACTGAGTACGATAAAGTTTTAAAATCTGCCGCGACATCAGTTCTTAAACATACCAACCAGATCGTAAACGTACGTCAATCATCTAGTGAGATCTTCTCTCAATCTGATGCAATGTTAAACGCATTAGGTGATCTTTCAGATCAAACACAGTATGGTTGGCAGGCTTTTGCATTAGTTGCATTGCTTACATTATCGCTTCTTGGCTTAATTGGTTCTGTCTTAAAACTTTTATCACTTCGTAGTAAAGCAGATAAGCAGCGTGTAGCGACATTACAAGAAGAATATGATCGTAACCAGAATGCGATTTTACGTTTACTCGATGAAATTGCCGATCTTGCAGATGGTGACTTGCGTTCATATGCAACGGTATCTGAAGACTTTACTGGTGCGATTGCCGACTCGATTAACTTTGCGATTGACCAATTACGTGACCTCGTATCTCGAATTCACGAAACTTCTCAAGAAGTTGCTCGTTATACACAAGATACTCAGAGCATTACTAACCAGTTAGCAGAAGCATCTGAGCACCAAGCACAAGAAATTGCGGGTGCATCAACTGCAATGAACGAAATGGCATTGTCTATTGACCAAGTATCTGCCAACGCTTCTGAATCTGCCAATGTAGCACAACGTTCGGTATCTATTGCATCTAATGGTGCACAAGTCGTAAACCGTTCTATTGAGGGTATGGATACCATTCGTGAACAGATTCAGGAAACTTCAAAACGTATTAAACGTTTGGGTGAGTCTTCACAAGAAATTGGTAACATCGTATCGCTTATTAACGATATTGCAGACCAAACAAACATTCTTGCATTAAATGCAGCAATTCAAGCATCTATGGCTGGTGAAGCAGGTCGTGGTTTCGCCGTGGTTGCCGATGAAGTCCAACGTCTTGCAGAACGTTCTGCTTCAGCAACTAAACAGATTGAAACGCTTGTTAAAACGATTCAAACGGATACCAACGAAGCCGTAATCTCGATGGAACAAACGACAACTGAGGTTGTTCGTGGTGCTAACTTGGCGAAAGATGCGGGTATTGCACTTGATGAAATTCAAAAAGTATCGGGTGACTTGGCAAACTTAATTGCGAGCATTTCTGATGCTGCAAAACTTCAGTCAGCATCTGCGAGTCATATTGCCGCAACCATGACAGTCGTACAAGAAATTACTTCACAAACAACAACAGCAACCTTCGATACTGCTCGTTCTGTATCTGAATTGGCGAACATGTCGGAGTCATTACGTGAGTCAGTAACGGACTTTAAATTACCTGACTAAATTGGGGGATGAGAATAGCTATTCTTATAATAGCTATTCTTTTAAAAGTATGAGCAGCGCCAGACAAATATTGGGGAAATAGCTATTTTTCTGGTGTTGACTCTGTAGTTTTCCCCACTCAGGGGGTAAGCAAAAGAAGCCTTTGCTATGAAAGAAATATTAAAAACTTTAACTGAAGCAATGACTCTACCTGAAGATAGCTATTCTGAACAAGATGCTGAGTTTCTTGAGATTTTTGTCGAAGAAATTGATGAAATTTTTGTTGATTTGCAGCCATTGTTGAATGAATGGATGCAGTCTGCAAATACTGCTACGCTCACTGAAATTCGCCGCCATTTTCATACCTTAAAAGGTTCGGGGAGAATGATTGGTGCTAAATCTTCAGCCGAGCTTGCTTGGACAGTTGAAGATACGCTCAATCGAGTAATCAATCAAAGCCTTAAGCTGACTCCAGCTATTCAAGGCTATGTTCAGTTAGTGTTTAAGTTCTATTTCCTTAAATTAGTAGATAATTTTAAGCAAAAACGAGCACATGCAGTAGATTTTAGACCGCTTATTTTATTAGGCCAACAACTACAACAACAGCAAAGTTTAGAACCTGCTTTAGAAGAGCTTTTACAACTTTCAAATACGCTTACTGCCGAAACAATCACTGGGCTTGAGCTAGACTATATTGAGCAAGATTTATTGGCTGAGCCAATTGTTGAAGATGTATATACTGAAATTGAAATAAATCTAAATGAAACTTTAGCCTTGTTTATGGAAGAGGCGGAAGAGCATTTATCGACAATTAATCAGTTCTTAAATCAAGAACTACATCAGTATGATAGCTACAATGCTTTAATACGTGCTCTACACACTTTGCGTGGCAGTTCTGCAATGGCGCAGGTCGAAACAATTTTTGAAGCCAGTACTAAAGTTGAGCACTTATTTAAAATCTTATTGCAAGAGGAGCTTTCTTCTAATTCAGATGAGATTTTATTATTACAAGAATATCGTGATTTTATTGGCGAGAGCTTAGAACTGCTATCTAGCAATAGTTCAAGTGAACAGCTTGAAGCGAGATTGGCGAAGTTTAATCAGTCATGGGATGCCTACGTGGAGCAACATGGTGATCGAACTGATCCATTAATGCCTTCACATGGTTTGGTGTCGCAATTATTGCTGCTAGATGTTTCTGAGTTACTAGATGCAGAATTAGATTTTGAGAAAGGAGTTCGTAACGAGTTTCCTGGTTATCTTGAACGTCTAAGTGAACAGGCTGATCTGTTGCTACAGCATACTCACTCTCAAGCAATGCTTGGTTTGCATGAATATACGAGCCAATTGAAAGACAGCTATAATGTATTGCTTGATAAACCTGTCTTGTTACAATCAGACTATATTTTTGAAATTTATCAGAAAGCGCATCAACAACTTATTCAATTGTTCGATGCTTTAGCTGCTGGTCAGCGAGTCGGTATTGTTAAGCAACATCAAAGTATTCTAGAAGAATTAAAACTTTATACGTTACATACGCCGAGTATTCAAAACGATTTACCTCATCAGAATTTTACTTTTGATGAGCCACTATTCAATACTGAACTAGAACCAGAAATTATTACGGTAGAGAATTTATCAGATTCCGCCGACTGGACCGTATTAAGCCAGAGTGTACAGCAAGATCGTCAGTATATTTCATCTGTACAGGTAAATCGAAACTTTGATCCTGACCTTTTGGACATTTTCCTTGAAGAAGCTGATGAGCTACTTGAGGGGATTGATACTGATCTCAATATATGGGTAGGTGAGCAAGAAAACTTTGCAGCTCTGAACAACTTAATGCGCTATTTGCATACCTTGAAAGGGGGAGCAAATATGGTTCAGGCGACTTATATCGGTTCGATTACCCATGAATTAGAAAGCATATATGAACGTTTAATTCAAAAGCAGTTAATTGCAACCTCACCTCTAATTGATTTTATTCGTTTGATTCAAGATGACTTGGCCGATCGTCTACAAATCATGCGTGAGAAACAGCTAGATTATGCGGCTCCTTACACAATTAATGCATTAAAACAAGCTGGTAAAAACTCTAACTTCCAACCTGTGCCTGAGGTTGAAGTATTTGATACTGAAAGTGAGATATTCTCTGAACAAGAGGTGGTGTCTCAAGTATTAATAAATGAGGTACCAGCGGAAACAGAAGTTGTTGTTGACGAATTAGAAGCTCATCACGATCAAGTATTTGATACCGTTGTTACTGAATTGGCTACGCCAGTTGAAGTAATAACATCAGTTGAATCCTCGCAAGAGAATGAAGCTGTAGTTGACGAAGAAGATATTACCGTTGTTGTTGAGCAGACATTCCTAGAAGAAGCTGCTGAATTGTTAGAAATGGCTGATGTGCTATTGAAAGAATGGTTTGATCAGCGTACGAACCGTAGTATCTTGCTTCAGTTACAAAGAGCCGTGCACAGTTTGAAGGGTGGTGCACGCATGGTCGGTTTAGAGGCCGTGTATGCAATTGCTTATCAACTGGAAAATACTTTTGAACAGTTTGCACTGCATCACTTCAACTCGAATATTTATGACCATCTGCTCGAAAGTGCAATTGCATGGCTAAAAGATGCAATTTTCAAGCACAACTACCAGCATTTCGATGGACTACAACAAAGTTTAGAAAATATTCAATTCTTTGAAACCAATATCCAAATTCCAGCGAAGTTAACAAAAGCTGATTTGTTTAGCTCAGAACCTGTGATGACCTTTATACAAGGTGATGGTACCGAACCACCACCAATGATGGGGGTATGGGAGCAAACAGAACGTCTGGATCAAAATAATGAAATGATCCGAGTTTCAGCAGACTTAATCGAGAAGATGATTGATTTGTCAGGTGAAAATTCGATTAACCGCTCGCGAATTGAAATGGATTTAAGTCAGTTTGGTCATACATTGGTTGAAATGGAATTGGCTATTCAACGACTTGCCGATCAGTTACGTCGAATGGAAGGCGAGTTAGAAACACAAATTATTGCCAAACACGGTATTGAGCATTCTCGTTATACCGACTTTGACCCTTTAGAGATGGACCAATATTCATCTTTAAATCAGTTATCGAAATCTCTTGCTGAATCTGCATCGGACTTAGTCGACTTTAAAAATACGTTGTCTCATAAGATCAGAGATACAGAAAGTCTGCTTTTACAACAGTCACGAATTCAGGCAGAAATTCAAGAAGGTTTGATGCGAACACGACTAGTTCCATTTTCACGGTTACTACCACGTTTACAGCGAATTGTTCGTCAGACCTCTACTGCGTTGAAAAGACCTGCTGAGCTTTTTGTAAATAATACTGAAGGTGAACTAGACCGTAATATTTTAGAGCGTTTAGTAACACCGCTTGAGCATATGCTCAGAAACGCAATTGACCATGGCTTAGAAGACAGAACACAACGTCAGCTAGCTAATAAACCTGAAGCTGGGCGTATTGAACTTAATATTCAACGTCAAGGTACAGATGTGGTCGTTGTCTTTAGTGATGATGGACAAGGTATTGATGTAGAAAAAGTGCGTCAAAAAGCACTGCTTGCGGGTCTGATCAAACTGGAACAGCACTTGGAACACCAAGATATTTTACAACTGATTTTCCATCCGGGTTTAAGTACCGCAGATCAGATTACTCAAATCTCTGGGCGTGGTGTTGGACTCGATGTTGTACAAAGCGACATTAAGGCTCTAGGTGGACATGTTAGCGTAGACTCTGTTTATGGTAAGGGAACAACATTTACTATTCGTGTACCAACTACAGTAGCTGTAAGTGATGCCTTAATGGTGAAAGTGGCAGATCAGCAATTTGCGATTCCACTTGCTCAAATCGACCGAATTGTTCGAGTTTCACCAGCTTCTTTAGAACAGTATTTTGAAAGCCCTAAAGAACTATTCGAATATGAAAATAAACGTTATCCATTACGTTATCTTTCAGAATTTGTGGGTAATCAACCAATACCACGTCTAAATGGCATGATGTATTCATTACCTGTCTTAATGATTAAAGCCAACAATGGTCAAACTGTGGCTTTACTTGTTGACCAGTTAATTGGTTCTCGAGCACAAATTGTAGTGAAACCAATTGGCCAACAGTTCGCTAGCATTGGGGCAATTGCAGGTGCGACTATTTTAGGTGATGGACAAGTTTGCTTAATTTTAGACGGACAAAATATTGCGCGACAAATTCAGTCTACTCCGCGTCACAAACAGCTTAGTGAAGCAGTATATAGACAACGAGAATCTGACGAGCGCCGTCTCGTTATGATTGTCGATGACTCGGTAACTGTACGTAAGGTAACGTCTCGATTACTTGAACGCCAAGGCTACGATGTTGTTACGGCTAAAGATGGTGTGGATGCCATAGAGCAGCTAGAAAATATTAAGCCAGATCTAATGCTACTTGATATTGAAATGCCACGTATGGATGGTTTCGAAGTACTGAATCTTGTACGACATCATGATATGCATCAATACATGCCAATTATTATGATTACGTCCCGAACAGGTGAAAAACATCGAGAACGAGCATTCTCGTTAGGTGTAAGTCAATATATGGGTAAACCTTTCCAAGAGGAAGAATTACTAGAGAATATCGATGCTTTACTTGTAGCGTTTGAAAGTGAGGTCAAATCATGAAAGGTAGTGTAAATACATCTCTGATTGGTAATATGGACCAACAAGAGCTACAGCATCTGATTACGGTTTCAACTGGTTTTATTGATGCCTATATCATTGAATGTAATGATCAGGTACCTATGCTGTTGCCACAAAATATTGTCTTATCGGCCATGGACGTAAGAAATGGCGTAAAACATATTGAGTGGCATGATGTAAAGCTACCTATCTACTCGGTTCATAACACAACCGATCAATATGCTGTAGCCTTGGTAATTGAAGGGGAAGATATCAGCCAACGGTTTGCATTAATGTGCAAAACTATGCCGCTTTCTGTTCGTTTACGTATTTCTGAAATTGTCGATGAAATAGATGAACACCAAGAAGCTGAACAGCATCCAACAGTATTTAAATATGTACGAATGCAAGATCGACGCTACCATATACCGAACCTAGAATATATTGAAAAAACTTTAGGTTTATAAAGTAAAAAGGAACTCAAATGAGTTCCTTTTTTTATGATGACTCAGTTAGCTTGTAAGTTCATAAAATACAGCTAAAGATTTTAAATCTTTAACTAACTTTGCTAGTAGTGATGAATGTAAAAAATAAGCTAAATCAATTGCATGATATATTATATTTAAATACAATATATTTTTTAATATAAAATTATAAATATATTGACTATGGATATTGCTGCAATTAAAAACTTCATACAAAAAAATAAAGTACGACATCTATCAAATAAGGTTCTACATACTCATCCTTCACCTAAAATGTGGAAAACAGATTTAAATGAAGAAGAAAATAATCACTTACTACTGCATACAGATGCTCAATATAAGTCCATAAACTTATACTTAGGTATTCCATATTGTATTCCTACTGATCCTCCCCATTGTGGATTTTGTCTTTTCCCTACACAAGATTATAAAGGTAAGAGGGAGATGGACTATTATCTGGATTTTTTAAGCAAGGAAGCGCATTTATATAAAGAGTTTTATCAGGGAGCTAAGCTTGAAAGTTTATATGTAGGAGGAGGTACACCTAATTTGCTTCAGCCTAATGATTATATGAAGCTGACTAATGTTGTATCTTCTCTTTTTCCAGATGTTGGAATAACTAAACCTATAGAAATGACATTAGAAGGTATTCCTCAACTTTTCAATGAAGATAAAATAAGAGCAATTAAGGATGCTGGTTTTAATCGTGTCAGTATGGGAGTGCAACAGGTTAATGATGAACTAATTGCTACAAGTGGCCGCAAACAAACAAGAAAGCAGGTTTTTGATGCAATCGAACTATTTCATAAATATTCTTTATCTTGTAACGTCGATTTGATTTATGGTTGGCCAAATCAAACAGTTGAAGCAATGCTAGGAGACTTAGAAAGTATTGTTCAATCAGGAATAAAACATATTACTCACTATGAGCTTAATATCGCTGGTCGTTCTGACTTTGCGACAAAACAAAAGCAAAATACGCCATCTATTGAGAAGAAAATTGAAATGTATAACATTGCTAAACAGTTCTTAATAAGCAAAGGTTATAAACAAAAAACAGTATATGATTGGGAAAAAGAAGATAATAACCAATTAATTTCAGAGAAATATTTATATGAAGATAACCTTAGAGACTGCTTAGATGCTAATGGCCAAAGTAAAATGACCACAATGAGTGGGATAGGTTATGCAGCCGTTAATATGAGATTGCAACCAAACTCATCAAGCATTAAATCTGTCTCAGCAATGAACCATCGAAATCTAACCGAATACTATAATGCAATATCATTGAATAAACTTCCTGTTGAACGCATGTTTATTCATGATACTGAAGACGTAAAGTTAATTTGGATATTTCAAGCATTGCAAGAAATGAAAATTAGCACTAAAAAGTACGAGAAAATTTTTAACAGTGATATTAAACTTGATTATAAGCTTATTTGGGATGCATTAGTTGAAGAAGGCTGGGTAGAGTACGGTGATGAATATATTAAACTGATTAATGAGGGAGAGTTTTATACTCCGCTTATTCAGTCATTATTAAGTCAACCGAGAATAAAATCATTGCAACAGTAGAAAAATAAATGTCAATTCATAAAGAGCTGCATATTTTAAAAACGGATGATGATTGTGAATTTGCCTTATGGGAAGTTTATAAAAAAGATAATCCTATGGTGAAGAAGCAAGCCATTTTTTTATCTCATGGGGCATTTTCAGATAAAACTGTTTGCATGGGTATTGCAGATTATTTGGCAAGAGAAGGCTATATCTGTTTTATTTTAGAATGGCGAGGGCATGGCACTAGTCCCAAAACAGATCTTCCCTTTAATTTTGAAACTGTTGCATTATATGAATACAAGGCAGCATTTCACTATATTCATGATTATTTAAATATAACTTCTTTACACTGCGTAACGCATAGTGGTGGAGGTTTATGCTTAACAATGTTCTTGATTAACTATCCAGAATATTTGAAAAATATTAAAAGTATTACTTTGGTTGCTTGCCAAGCATTTGGCGCTATAAATAACTCATTTGATTTTATTAGGTTGTTTTCTGCAAAACTAGTAACTAAAGGTCTAGGTCAGATTCCTGCTAATAAATTTAAGCTAGGTCGTTTAAATGAAACCTATTATACGATGCGGCCTTGGTTTAATTGGAATTTAAAGCAAAATTTTATTAGTGAATTTAAAAATATTGATTATAGAGAATTTATGAGTTCTATAAGAGTTCCAATATACTCTATCTCTGGGAGTGGCGATAAATTTATTGCCCCTGTTAAAGGTTGTTATAAATATTTAAAAGCCTTTGAAAATGAAAACAATCTATTCTGTGAGTTTGGCTATGCTAATAATAACTTAGAAAATTATTCTCATAGTCGAATTGCACTGAGTCAAAATGCGGCTAAGGAGGTTTGGCCAACTATATTGCAGTGGATAGATAAGCATTCAAAAGAGGTTCTATAACAATTCTAAAATCATCTATCGGATTTAACAAATGAAAATCTTATTTCATGTTCTTAAAAGCAGAATAATGAAAACTGAAAATAATAAAAAGCACCCTAATATAGGTGCTTTTTATATAGATCACTTTTTTAATATTTTAAGCTAGTAAATTTTCTAAAATTTGCTCATAAATATCTGTTAAAGGATCAAGATCGTGTACATCTACATGTTCATTAATTTGATGAATAGTAGCGTTAAGTACACCCAGTTCTAAAACTTGTGCGCCTGTTGGAGCAATGAAACGCCCATCAGATGTACCACCACTAGTAGATAGCTCAGTCTCAGTACCAGTTACATTTAAAATAGCAGTTTGAGCAGCGTTAACTAATTCACCTACTGGTGTCAAAAATGGCAGGCCAGATAAATTCCAGTCAATCTCATATTGCAAACCATGCTTATCTAAAATTTCATGCACACGTTGCTTAAGCTGCTCAGCTGTAACTTCTGTTGAGTAACGGAAGTTGAAAGTCACTTCTAAAGTACCCGGAATAACGTTAGTTGCACCAGTGCCTGAGTGAATATTTGAAATTTGGAATGAAGTTGCAGGAAAGTATTCATTTCCATTGTCCCAAACAGTTTGGCATAACTCTGCTAAGGGCGCTGAAGCTTCATGAATTGGGTTACGCGCTAGGTGAGGATACGCCACATGACCTTGTTTACCGTGAACGTGCAATACGCCATTTAAAGAACCTCGGCGGCCGTTCTTAACAATATCACCTAATTTACTTGTACTTGATGGCTCACCAACCAAACACCAAGTAATTTTTTCATCGCGCTTTTCAAGCGTTTCAATAACTTTAACTGTACCGTTAACAGCAGGGCCTTCTTCATCTGAAGTAATTAAAAAAGCAATTGAACCTTTATGGTCTGGATGCTTTGCTACAAAACGCTCAGATGCAACCACCATCGCAGCTAAGGCAGTTTTCATATCAGCTGAACCACGACCATATAATTTGCCGTCACGAATTTCTGGTGCAAATGGGTCTGAATTCCATGCTTCTAAACGACCTGTTGGAACAACATCGGTATGTCCAGCAAAACAAAACACAGGGCCTTCAGTTCCACGACGAGCCCATAAATTGTCAACATCCCCAAAACGCATTGGTTCAATATGAAAGCCAGCTTTCGCTAGGCGATCAGCCATAATGGTTTGGCAAGTATGGTCAATAGGAGTAACAGAAGGCTGTTGTAAAAGTTCTAAGCTAAGCGAGAGAGTGTCTGAGTGGTTCATACCGGAAATTGCATGCTGAGTAGGGGAAATATAGTTCGATATAATAGGCGAATCTCTGAAGGTTGGGTATTTAAAAATAAAAAAACCTTATCGAAGTGATAAGGTTTTTCGAAGCTGTGCATAACTTACATTTTATTCTCAGTTTTTTGTGCGGTATTACTTACAGCATCACCAGCTTTAGAGACATCTTTACCAAAACCCTTGAACGTATTACAGCCAGTTAATACAAATGCAATCATTACAGACGCGACTAAAACTTTTTTCATCATTTTCTCCGTTTAAATTTAATAATGAAGTAAATTTAGATTAAAAAACAAACGTAAAAAGAAACATGACTATTTAATAGTAAAAACGTTATAAATTGTTTCTAGAAGTCTATACCTACTTGTAAAGTGGCATTTTTTCGTTGCCAACATGGCCTAGGCTTAATAGTGAAGGATGTCTGAACATATAAAACTGGGTGACTTCGTTATTTTTGCAATATAAGCCATCAGTCCACCAATAAGCCGTATTTGAGCTTACCTGTTTATTAGGGCAAAGCCATTCATGTCTTTCTAGACGATAAAATTTAGAGTCAGGAATATTTGTGCCCCAATATCCGAGACGACGGTTTGAATTGATCCAGTCCGGAATAGGTTGCTCTTGAGCCAAATTGAGTGGTAGATAAAGCTGACCTTTAAGAACAGCAAAACGTTGTTGAATTTTAAAATCTAAAGCTTCTGAAAATTGAAATTGCTTATCAGTGAAGTGATAAAGCTTTGTACTCAAAGTATCTTCTCTATTTAGGCCAATCCATTGTTCCAAATTTAATTGTCCTTCGCCCAAATAATATTTTAGAGCAACTTCCCAATGCTCAATTTGTTGAGTTTCTTTATTTAAAACCAAAAAATCGAGTTCACCTAAAGTCTTTGTCCCCTCAATTTTTTGAATACTATGGCCTAATAATTGATAGGAATGATATTGGTCTTCCTGTAACCAAAACCAAAGTAAGTTCTCAAAACGTAAACCTAAACGCGTGCTTTTAAGGCGAGACATAAACAGGAGTAAAGGTTCCGGAGACTCATCTAGTTGTTGCAAACGTGGTAGATAGTTTTGAAAATGCTGTCTCCAAGTCAGATCAGAATGTAGTTGAAAGCTATGCTGAATAGCGAGACTTTGAGGAAGATGGCAAAGTAAATTAGGGCTAGCAATGGTAAATGCTAATTGTCTTACCATTGGATGATTAAACTGTAACCATGGTTCAAAATAGGATGTTTTAACTGAGGCAATATTCATACGTTTAGTACTCGAAATAATTCATCCCAATTTCATGGTTGATCAACAAAACAATACCAGAAAAACACTTTATACTACGATCAACAATAGCTTAAGGTTTATATATGCGAACATTGTTTTGGCGAACTCTGGTCGTGATTTTTATCACGCTTGGTATTATTGGAGCAATTTTACCGGGCATGCCGACAACAGTGTTTCTTATTCTGGCTGCTTGGGCTGCCTCAAAAGGTTGGCCTCAGATGGATGCATGGTTGTTAAATCACCCGAAATATGGGCCAACTCTACGTGACTGGCGAGCAAATGGCACAGTACCACGTAAGGCAAAATGGATCGCAAGCATTATGATGACCTTAAGCGGTATTTTAATGCTTTTTACCTCTGCGCCATTTTGGGTGAAAGTTTTCACCGATACTACCATGCTCGTTGTTGCAATTTGGCTATGGCTACGCCCTGAGCCAAAATTAAAAGATTGATAATCTTTTAATTTTGGCTCAAGACAAGCAGTGAAACTGCACGTAGATAAAAGAGGATTAATAATCTTTTACTTGCGATGTAAGACAAGTTTCCCATTAATTTTTATTAAAGCTCAAAATAGAGTTGAGTTCACATAAGAGAAGAAATTCCATGTCCCAATTTAAACTTGAAGATGCAGATATTCTTATCGATTTAGCAAACCAAACTTTAGACCTTCCTAAGCATAATAAGTTTTATGTAGTTTCTACAGGTAAGAATGGAATAGGGGAACAAGAAAATACTGGGAAAACTCCACGTGGATGGCATCGGGTTGCCAAAAAATTTGGTATGCAAGCGCCTAAGAATGCAGTTTTTATTGCACGTAACCAAACAGGTGAAGTTTATAGCAGTGAACTTGCCGCACAATTCCCAGAGCGAGATTGGATACTGTCACGTATTCTTTGGTTAGATGGTTTAGAAGAAGGCTTTAATAAAGGGGAAGGCCACGACACCATGCAACGTTATATTTATATTCATGGGACACCGGATAAAGAACCGATGGGTATTCCAATGTCACATGGATGTATTCGAATGCGTAATGAAGAAATCATTGAATTGTTTGATTTAGTCCCTGAAGACGCTCTTGTTTATCTGTCTGAACAATCTTTAACCTAAATTATGATTTTAAATATTCCTGTTTTATTCCTCGAATGATCAAAATATTAAAATAAGTGCTTAAATAAAATACAAAAAATTGTTTTTTACTTAATAATGACTTATTTTTAATCATTCATTCGCATTTTTTTGAAAAGTTGTCGAAAAGCGTTTGACACCTGTTAAAGATTCTCTATAATGCACCTCACAAACGATGAAGACGTTAAGGGCGCTTAGCTCAGTTGGTAGAGCGTCTGCCTTACAAGCAGAATGTCGGCGGTTCGATCCCGTCAGCGCCCACCAAGCCTTTACGTTAAGCTCTCAAGTGCAGCGGTAGTTCAGTTGGTTAGAATACCGGCCTGTCACGCCGGGGGTCGCGGGTTCGAGCCCCGTCCGCTGCGCCACTTAAGACTTAACATCGTTTACCCCACAATTGCGATATTGTGAAAGTGCAGCGGTAGTTCAGTTGGTTAGAATACCGGCCTGTCACGCCGGGGGTCGCGGGTTCGAGCCCCGTCCGCTGCGCCACTTTTATAAAACGCTTTTGCAGGGCGCTTAGCTCAGTTGGTAGAGCGTCTGCCTTACAAGCAGAATGTCGGCGGTTCGATCCCGTCAGCGCCCACCATAATTTGTGACCATACTTTATTTATTTAAAGTATTGCAAGTGCAGCGGTAGTTCAGTTGGTTAGAATACCGGCCTGTCACGCCGGGGGTCGCGGGTTCGAGCCCCGTCCGCTGCGCCATTCTCTTGATTCCCTGATCTAGAGGGTGTAATCTAAAAAGGCTACATTGGTTGTCTTTTTAATCAGGGCGCTTAGCTCAGTTGGTAGAGCGTCTGCCTTACAAGCAGAATGTCGGCGGTTCGATCCCGTCAGCGCCCACCATAATTTTTTAAGTTTTAAAAAAATATGCACTAATTTATTTAGTGTTTTTGGCGTTTCTGCTATTCCTATTTCTTATCTATCTATTTTATCTCTTCTATTGTTAGTCAAAACCTATCCTTTCTATACTTAATTTTTTAAGTTCAGATTTAATTACTTTAAATTATGATTACTATCTGGTTTAACTAAAGCTGCCATGCCGTAAAGCAATAGCAGCTTTCTGAATCAAGATTAATACTCGTTTAGAATCCAGCCGCTCGCATACGCAAAGTATTCACGTAGCCAAGCGTTATAGCGTGTGACCAAAGGCGTTTCAGCAGCAACTGTATAAACCTGTGTATAGCCTTGTTTCTTTGCAATAGCTGCAGCTCGTGGGGTATGGAAGTCGCTTGTAACAATGGCAATTGGTTGATCAATACTAATATGAGCTTGCTCAAGTAGTGGTTTACTGTTTCTAAGGTTAAGCTCAGTACTTGTACTTTTGTCTTCAAGAATCATTCGTTCTTTTGCTATATGAAAACGTTGTTCCAAGTAGCGAGACATGACTAATGCTTCGGTTTCTTTTTCTGAAAAATCTAAACCACCTGTTAAAACAACTTTTGCTTGAGGTTGTGAAAGGGCGACAGGGGCTGCTGTATCGAGGCGTTTTGCAAGTATGGCAGAAGGCTGTCCATTTTCGACACCACTTCCTAAAACAATAATTGCTTTCACCGCTGGAATGTTTTGGCCTGTATCTTTATTGTTTTTAATAAAATTAAAAAAATAGCCTAAGCCAATGAGCCAGATCCAGAAGCATAACCACCCAAAACGCCAAACTGAATGCAGGCGATAGTGGTAAAAGAAAAAACGTTCCAGATGATAATAAAATAATGCATAGAGGCAAAAAAATGCCCCTAAGACTAAAGGAACAATGGTGCCTACATGAATTTTATTTAGAAAAGCTAGAAATAAGCCGTCTAAAAATAAAATCGAACCAATGATGGCTAAGAAAATTCGAATCCACTTACTGACTTGCATTGTGTTTAAAGCTGCAATTTAAATTGCAGACAGTGTATGCAAAATCATTCTGAATTCAATGCTGATTGCAATAAAAAGCCGAGTAAAGCATTTTAGCTATTACTCGGCTTTATTATTTATCAATATTTAATAAACATCGCGACGATAACGACCTTGTTGTCTTAGCTCATCGACTTTTTCTTCACCTAAAATATCAATGAGTGCTTGATCGACTCCGCTAGCCATTCCTTCAATACTTCCACAAACATAAAGAACTGCGCCGCGTTCAATCCAGTTGGCCAATTCAACTGCATTTTGTCGAATGATATGTTGAACATACATACGTTGTTCTTGATCACGTGAAAAGGCTAAATCAAGTCGTTTCAATATTCCCATCGTTTGCCAAGCTTCAATGGTTGATGCATAGAAGAAATCATGAGCGCGTTGGCGTTCACCGAAAATTAGCCAGTTTTCAGTATAGTTATGACGAGTTCGAGTATGAAGCAAACTCATTAAACCTGCGATTCCTGTTCCATTACCCATACAAATAATTGGACGATTATCATCAATTAAATGGAAAGATTCATTGGTACGAATACGCAATGCAATACTCTGATTAATTTCTGTGTGTCGAGTTAGCCAGCCAGATCCTAAGCCTAAATCGCCAGATTCATCGGACTGCTGGCGAACAACTAAACGAAGGACTTGTTGAGAGGGAATGCTCGCAATCGAGTATTCTCGAGTTGGTAGAGTAGGGAGCTGTTCTAATAAATGCTCCAGATTAGCAAATGGTTCAATTTCGCCGGTTAAGTCTTTATTCCAAAGTGCTTTCTCAATAGAGATTTGTAGTGAGTCTACAAGTGCATTTTTAAGTATATGATGCTCCTGTAAGAATGCATTAATACGTTCAGGACTATTTCCCGGTTGTATTTCAGCAATATCTCCTGCTTGCCATACAGCTTCATGTTTGGCAGTCAGCTCAATATTATAAGCAGGTTGACCTAGACTATTAGGGTTGAGCAAGTCACGTTGCTGTAATGTCCAACTATCAAATACTTTTTCAAGATTAACAGCATGCAAATCTAGTTTAGTTGCTTTTGCAAGAGCCTGATTCCAGTTTTGAATATGTGTTGGATTTGCATTATCTACTTCGATCGTCTCAAAATAGGCTTTTGCTCCATTATTTTTAAGCCACGTAGCTACTGTGTGACCAAAACTACAATAAGTGTCGGGGTATTCTTTAGAACCTAAAGCTAAAACGGCATAGTTAAGATGTTGAAGTTCTAATTTTGTTTTTAATAGCTTTTTAGCAAAACTAGAAGCTAAGTCTGGTGCTTCTCCAGTACCATAAGTACTAATCACAAAAAGAATCTGTTCATACTGTTGTAAATCAGCTTCAGTTAACTCTTGTATAGATTTAACCTGCACAGGTTGATGTGCTTCTTGTAAGCTAGTTGCGGTACTCCACGCGAGTTGTTCTGCCACACCAGTTTGGCTAGCATAAGTAATTAACCAAGGTTTAGCATTTTGGTCGATGTAGTGGCCAGCTAAAGATTGGCGAGCTGCTTGGGTTAGTTTTTTCTGTTTACGGCGTTTTAGATAAAGCATCCATCCAGTAATAAAGAACAAAGGCATTGCTAAAGACGCAAGCATTGCTACAAATTGATAAACTGGTCCAAAGAAGCTGCCACGATGTACAGGCAACATGCTGCTCATGATTTTTTGATTAAGCTTTTTATCTTCATAAAGCTCCATCTTTTCAATATTGGCAGTTTTATAGTTATAGACAGCTTGGTTGCGTGCACGCTCGTGTTGTGGTGTTGCATCTACAAAATTCAATTCAACTTTTCCATCGTCTTTTTTCGGTAGATTTAGTGTTAGAGTTGAATAGTCACGTCCGATTTTATTATTAAAGCCGCTCCAGGTCTGGTTGAGAGCAGTAATCAGTTGAGCGTTATCTAATTTAGCTTCAGAGGATTTGTCTTTATTGCGTCCAGCTCCACCATGTCCTTGCATTTTTGGTTGTTCTACACCCAATACTTTGAACATACCGCTACGCCACCAGTCATATGACCAATATAAACCTGTACATGCAAAAAGAAGATAAAAAGCAATTACCCATGTGCCTACAACAGCATGTAAATCCCAAATAAAATTTCGACCTTTAAGTTTGGGTTTAACAGCAAGCCATTGACGTGCAGAGTGTTTCTTTGGCCAACGTAAATATAATCCGCTCAAGACAAAATAAATGAGCATGAGGGCACAAGCACCGGTAATTTGTTTACCGAATTCTCCAGCAGTTAAGTTACGGTGAATTTGTTGTATGAATAAAAGTAACTCACGACCTTTAACATCAGGCAGTACTTGTGCTGTGTAAGGGTTGACCATCATATTGTAGCCACGACGTTCGCCTTCTTTTTCAATGTTTACAACAGATGAGGCGGTAGGGTCTTTGGCTATGGTAATGCTATTAATTTTAATTTCAGGCTGGGTGGTTGTGAAATGTTGATAAAGCTGAGCAGGGGTAAGCTTGGCGGAGTTTTCTGCTTGAACTACATAACTATCTGTATTTACCCATTTTAAAATTTGTTGGTCATAAGAAAAGATCGCGCCTGTAACTCCCATAATTGATAAGATGAGGCCAGCACTAATACCCAGAAACCAATGAATTTGAAATAAAAACTTTTTAAACATGGTCGAAAAATGTAAACATGATGGAGATCTTGTAACCAATTATAGCCGAAGATTGAGTAGATAATATGGATTTTCTAGATAATATTAATTTTCATTATCATTTATTTTTCGAATAATAAAAAAGCCTCCGAGGTAGGAGGCTTTTTTATTGAGAAGAAATTAGAGAGTTTTTGGCTCACCTACAGTTTCTTTCAAATGCTTACGAATTGTGTTAAAAGAAAAGTTTTTAGTATCCATACGTTTAGGCAAGATATATGCACCTTGTTGTTCTTGGCCTTTAGGATCTTTCACTTTAAAGTTAACTAAAATGAAGTCAGGAGTGTTGTACCATTCATAGATGTTTTTCCATCCAATCGTTCCAACACCTTCTTGTAAGCCCATTTGCTGGCGCATTACGATACCGTGCGGTTGTACGCCTAAACGAATACCTTTGATTTCCTGTACAGGAAACTCATTCATCTTACGCTTAACATACCATTCCAAGCCATATTTACGGCCAAGGTAATAAAGTACTACACCAACAATGGCAACCCAGCAAATCACTGTAGAGTAGTTCTTAATAAAAATAAGACCTAAAATCGCAAGGGCTAAAATTACGCCCATAATTGCCCAGATTTTTGTGCTGATTTTATTGGTGCTGCGCCAGATAAGAAGCTGTGCATTACGTTGTTCAGCTTCTGTTACCTCGTAAGGAACTGGCTGAAGCGTATAAGCATATAAAGTTTTCGCGGTCATAGTGCAAATAACAAATTGTAAACTGTTTTAAGTTTAGCATTAATTGGCATAAGTCAGGAAAGGATATTATGCCAATTTCATACTAAATTCCGAGTCAATTTTATAATGAAGCAAGTTCGCTGGCATCATTATCTTGATCATGACTTAGTCGTTGTTTCAACATACTAAATCGGTTTAAAACACTGAGCATCAGTGATAACTGCTGTAAAATAATGAGTGACTTTTGGTCTTCCTCATCATTTTGGCTTAAACGTTGACGTATTGTTTTAAGCATATTCTGCGCTGTCAAATCAGGCATTTCGTCTCTTAATAAAGCACCTTGTATATCGTCTAACGCTTGATCTAGAACTTTAAGAACTGCTTGATCTTGAATCTTTTCCCGATGTGCTCCAAGTGCTGCGATATAACTTAAAAATGTATGATTGAGACATAAAAATTCAAATATATCTGACTTGCGGGTAGGGTCAAAGTCCGGCTCTGTCGCTAAAGTTGAAATTAGTGAAGCGACCTCAGCGTCGGTGTTATGAGCGGCACGGCGAACAATACGATAATTGAGTGCATGGTTATGTCCCTCATGGTATTGCTTTACTACTTCCGCTAAATAATTACATTGTGCTTGTAAGGAACGTCGAATACTGCGGGGTAGGCGACGGAATTTCCAGTCAGGCCAAATGAAGGTGACACCGAACCACGCTAAAGCACATCCAATTAAGGTATCTACAAATCTAGGAATAGCCGCAGCGACTGCTGAGCCATCTAAGTTAAAGTTAATTAATGCCAAAATTGTGATAAAAGCGGTTGCTTGGGCATATTGCTTACTGCGTAACTCGAAAAATAGTACGCCGCTTAAGACCAGCATCACTAATTGCCCTTCGATAGAAGGTACCAGAAATACCACGCTAAGACCGACAATAATTCCGACTAATGTTCCAACTATACGTAAACGTAAGCGACGCTTGGTCGCGTTAAAGTTAGGTTGGCTAACAAATAACGCAGTCAACATAATCCAGTAACCATATTCGATTCGAGTAGTTTGAATAAATACGTATCCAATGAAAAGAACAATCGATACTCGAATGGCATGACGGAACAGTACAGATTCGGGTGTTAGATTTTGTTTGATTCGAACAACAATATCATTCCAACCTTTTAAATCATCATCTTTGAGTTGATTCTCAGCCTGCTTCACTTTGTCAGACTGAATATGTTGTTCCGTTTCTAAGTTTAGTAGTTGTGAGTCAATAGACTTTAAATTTCGGTATAAGGCAAAAAGTGCGTTGACCCAGAGTAAGTCATATTGTTGATCATTTCTTAGTTTTACTAAAGATAAGCGCAAGTTCTCAAAACTCTGCTTAAAGCGTTTGTTATGAATATATGGTTTACGTTGTAAAATACATTCATTTAATTCTTGGCAAGCTTTACCCTGAATTGCCAAAATGCGCTGAAATCTAAATAAAATATCACTGTGCTCAAAAATCTTTGCTAACTTTTGATAGTCGATATGGGCAGAGTCTGCACGTTCATGAATGTCTTGTGCGACAAAATAATAATGTAGGCTACGACGAGTATCTTTTTGTCCACGGTCACCCTTTAAACGCGTTAAAAGAGCAGTTTTGAGATCATTAAAAATTGTTATCAATTTGCCATTTTCTAATGACAGGTCAATCATACTCTGCTGATAACTCGCAGGAGTCATATCAACATCAAACAAATTAGACTTGGCAAATAGAAAATCACCTAATGAGCCATAAGAGGCTGCCAGTTTGTCTTGAAGCTGTCGTACTGGAAACAATAAAAAGCTAATTGTTGCAATAAGACCGTACCATGCTGCACCTACGACCAAAAGCGCTGGCTGTATATACCACTGGTCAAATAAATGGACTCCTAGCATGGTATAAACAGAAACAACCAGACATCCGTAAGAAATTGTTGCGTAGCGACGACCTAATGAGCCAAGTAAAATCCAGCCAATACAAGAGGCAATCAGTCCTAATGCAAAAAGCATTGGATAAGGGAAAAGTAATTGTACGGAAGCTGCGGTAATGAAGAAACCAATATAGGTATAAATCAAATTCATGATACGCACTGAAAAGCGATCATCAATATCGCTTAAACCAGCTGCGACCACACCTAATGTGAGAGGAATAGTTGCTAGTTGATGGCCTAGAAAATAAGGCACGAACGCAGTTCCTGAAAAGGCAATCAGCATCCGCACGTTATACATAAATGATGTGTTATAAGTCGCTCTTTTTAGGCGTTTAAACCAAGATTTCAAATGAAGTCCTTGCTGATCAACCTGAGTGATAAAGGATTTGTGTATTTCTACATCAATGTTGCACAAATCATACGATAGACAGTGTAAGCTTGTCTGTATGCAAATGAGTGAAAAATGAAATATCGTTATGTCTGAACAAACAGCCCAGCGTCAATATTCTATTGGCTGGATTATGTTGCTCGCGTTACTCACGGCTTTAGGGCCTTTATCTATTGATATGTACTTACCTGCGTTGCCTCAAATGGCTCACGACTTTGGGGTAAGTACGCAAATGGTGGCAAATACACTACCAGCTTATTTTTTTGGTCTAGCCATTGGACAGCTGGTGTATGGCCCATTAAGCGACCGTATTGGAAGAAAGAAGCCGCTTTATTTTGGTCTCGCACTTTATGCTGTTGCAAGTTTATTGTGCGTGCTTGCTAAAAATGAATGGGGTCTGATTGCAGCGCGTATTTTACAAGCTTTAGGTGGTTGTGTTGGTGTGGTCATGGCTCGCGCCGCTATACGTGATAGATTGGATGTTCAAGGCTCAGCTCAAGCTTTTTCTAGCATGATGATCGTGATGGGTTTAGCACCTATTTTGGCACCTATGATTGGAGCTTGGATTTTAATCTGGTTTCCGTGGCAAGCGATTTTCATTACGCTTTCAATTGTGGGCGCGATATGCTGGCTATGTGTACATTTCTTTTTCAAAGAAACTTTGGCAATTGATAAAAGACTTAAACTATCTTTATATCAAGTGGCTACCTTATATGGTGCTATTTTCAAAGATGCGAGTTTCCGTTTACCTATGTTCGCAGGATGCTTAACAGGTGCAGCGTTATTTTGTTATATCAGTTCTGCTCCAGCTGTTTTTATGGACCAATATGGCCTAAATCAGCAAGAGTTTGCTTATGTATTTGGTCTCAATGCTTTTGGCATTATGCTGATGTCATCGTTAAACAAGCATTTAACAACACGTGTTGAAATTACCAAGCGTTTAAAAGCAGGTTCAATGGTACAAGTAACTGGGGCAAGCATTGTATTAATTGCTGGTTTAATCCCTATGGCACCTTTATGGCTTGTAATGTTAGGGCTATTTTTGGCGATTTCAGGAATTGGATTAACAGGTCCAAATGCTATGGCACTTGCAATGTCTAAGCAAGGTGCTCGTGCTGGAACAGCAAGTGCAATTATGGGCAGTATGCAATTTGCTTGTGGATTATTAGGTGGCTTGCTTCTTAACTTTCTTGTTTGGTCTGCATCACTCAATATGGGAATAATGATGGTGCTATTTACTTTAAGTGGCTTCATTGTTGTTTTAAAAGCGACGCAGCAGGCAAAAAGCAAACCTCTCTCATAATTTAAGAGAGGTTTACATAAACTTTTAATCTAGAAAGACTGCGAAATTCTCTACAGGTTCTCTAGGAGTAATAAAGGTATTTACAATATGTGCGGGATCTGCATGACCTAATGCAATCGCACATACTAGATCTTCATCATTTGCTGCCCCTAAAATATCTAAAACTATCGGGTGGAAATGGTTCCAAGCTGCCTGTGGACATGTATCTAAACCACGGGCCTTAGCAGCCACCATGACATTCTGGATCATCATTGCGATATCCATTTTTGAACCAATTCCCATAGCTTTATTGACTGTAAAGAAAAGTCCAACTGGTGCATCAAACAGTTTGAAATTACGTAACTGTTGAGCCGCCATTTTTTCTCTTTCTCCCTTTTTAATGTCCAATAGACCGTAGAGTCCCCAACCATTTTCACGGCGACGGTCAATAAAAGGTGAAACCCATTTTTCAGGGTAATAGGCAAAAGTTTCTTTATATTGTTCTGCAAGTTCAGGATTTTTAGAAATCTCAATCTGTGCTGCACAGACACGCTCTACCATTTCATCACGTTTTTGCCCCGTCACAACATAGACTTTCCACGGCTGAGTATTTGTTCCGGAAGGAGCGCGACTTGCGACTGTTAAAATATCTTTAATGATTTGCTGTGGTACTGCAGTGTCTAAAAAGGCACGTACAGAATGTCGAGAGGTGATAGCCTCGTCAACAAGATGGACTTGTTCCAAACTCATGATTACTCCTGATCTTATTCTCTAAAATCCAATACGTTTTGATGCTTCATTTCACATCTTGAAGTTGCTGCATTTATAAGCAAAAAATATTAGAAAAGAGATATCCTTACATGTATGATGATGCGATTCGTTTAGACATAATGGCTGATTAATTATAATTCGAATATGCCACTTTTGACTTAAATGCACAAAATAGTGCGAGTTTGTCGATTATAAAAAAAACAAAGATTAAGCTTGGGTGAGCGAAAAATATTCAATTAGAAAAAAGGTAGAATATGTTTAAAAACAGTACAAAACGGATGACTTTATATAAAAAATAACCAATTTTTATATAAAGTTTTAATGAAAAACATACACAAAAGTTTAAATTTCTGCATAATACCGACTTTTTTACGCAGGTATGATTTCTCCATACTCACGTTAGGAAAAGTAGTGGCTGCATAATGAATACTTTTACAAAAAGATTTTTATGCAGAAGTGGAGAAATACACGAGGTATAAGGAGCTTTACATGAGTTTACCGCTCATCAACAAGCAGTTCATGAAACAAGGATTGGCGATTACCATTGCGACCATGAAAATGAACTTAACTCACGCAACGACTAGGCTAAAAAAAATACAACAGCTTGGTACGCATCTCAACGCACGCTTCTTGAGTAGCAAGGATCGGGGCGCAGATAGTCGCGTTATAGCGCTGGCTTGTTACAGTCTTTGAAATTTATATGCAGTTTAGACATTCGCTCAAAAGTATATGTAAATATGCTTATGGCTTAAATCCAGATTTTTTATAACTCGATTAATTGATGTGAATCATTAAGCGAGCTGATTTAGCGGTGGTCATTTGTTAGTTTCCAAGTTTGTAGCTGAGTCGATGCATGCTGTTCATCCCAATGGGACTATGTTCAGTAATGCGATGAATTCATTTTATTTGAAGAGTGCTTTCTCTCATGCAACCTTCAAAGGCTTAGTGCTGGGCATCATGTTGCTTAAACTTGTGACGATAATTGCTATTCAATTGACATTAAAAGTTTTTTCTTAAATGTACTGAAAAAGTCCCAATTTTGAGGGGCTTTTTTGTTTATTGCAGTATTTTGGCTTGTGCTAATAGCGCATTAGCAAGAACGTAAGCGGACCGAGTATGAATGAACAACTCAATGCGACATTGATGTCGTGGGTAAAATTTTTTAATGACCCTTTATGGGATTTCCTAGTTATTTTCTTGCTGGCTGTCGGTATTTTTTATACGGTCTTAACTGGAGCAGTGCAAATTCGCATGTTCTTGCAAAGTATTCGTGTTATGAAAAGCAGTCGTACTGAAGGCGAAGACGAGCATGGTCTTACACCTTTTCAGGCATTTGTAACAGGTCTTGCGAGCCGTGTTGGGGTAGGTAACATTGCTGGTGTAGCAATCGCGATCGCAATTGGTGGTCCTGGTGCAGTGTTCTGGATGTGGGTAACAGCTGTTCTTGGTATGAGCTCGGCTTTTATTGAGTCTACACTTGCTCAGTTATTTAAAGTTCGAGATAGCAAGAGCAAACAGTTCCGTGGTGGACCGGCTTACTATATTACTCAAGGTTTACGTAGTAAAACCTTCGGTGTAGTTTTCGCACTGGCATTAATCTTTACTTACGGTTTCGTATTTAACTCAGTTCAAATCAATGCAATTGCTAATGCATCTTCACATGCATGGGGTTGGGACAAGGCCAATCTTATTGCTCATTTAGGTGGTGTTGATTTAGAAATCTCTTGGGTTGGTATTGCGCTTGTCGTTATGGTTGCATTGGCAATTTTTGGTGGTATTAAACGTATCGCTAAATTTGCAGAAATGTTCGTGCCTTTAAAAGCAGGTCTTTACTTATCTGTTGCGTTATATATTGCATTAAGCAACTATGCAATTTTACCTGATATTTTAAAGCTGATTGTGACTGAAGCTTTCCATTTTAAGTCTGCAGCAGGTGGCTTCTTTGGTGCTGCCGTATCAATGGCAATGATGCAAGGTATTAAGCGTGGTTTGTTCTCAAACGAAGCGGGTATGGGTTCTGCACCAAATGCTGCTGCTGCGTCTGATGTGAAACATCCTGTAAACCAAGGCTTAGTACAAATGCTTGGTGTATTCGTAGATACCTTCATTGTTTGTACAAGTACTGCAATTATCATTTTGGTTTCTGGTGTTTACCATGATGCGGGCTTCGTTGGTGTTGAATTAACTCAACGTGCTTTAGAAACTCAAGTTGGGCATTGGGGATCGGACTTCCTTGCTGTTCTATTATTCTTGTTCTGTTATTCAGCTGTACTAGGTAACTATGCCTACGCTGAAGGTAATGTGCAGTTTATTAATAACAATCCGAAAGTTATGTTCATCTTCCGTATTTTTGTATTGGTAATGGTGTATTTCGGTGCAATTGGTAGTGTTCCATTAGTTTGGTCAATGGCTGACTTGTTTATGGGTATCATGGCGACGATTAACTTAATCGCAATTTTACTATTAACACCAGTGGCACGTACTTTGTTGAAAGACTATCGTGAGCAATTAAAACAAGGTATTAAAGAACCAGAGTTTAAAATTAATAAATATCCAGAGTTGAAGAAAAAAGTCGATTCAGATATTTGGTAATTTTCAAAAAAGCCTCTTAGAAATAAGGGGCTTTTTTTATACACCATAAAAACACTTGAGTATAAATTTTAAACATGACAAATTAAATAAATTCAATACAGCTTTTCACAGAACGAGCAACTAAACTTGCAGTTCAAAATTTAACGTCATAGTGCAAAGATGGGCCATGAAACAGCTTAAATTGTGGGTTCTCGGACTTTCTATGGTGTTGGCTGGCTGCCAGACCACCTCACACTTATCTGCCTTAAAACCACAGACGGCAGAGGCATACTCTCGTTTTGTTGACCAGCCCTTTGCAAAAATTAAGAAACAGCAGAAAAAGCCAGTTGTCGCGCTAGTGTTAGGTAGTGGTGGTGCTCGTGGATATGCACACATTGGCGTGATTGAAGTTTTAGAACAGCATGGTATTCGTCCTGATTTCATTGTAGGAACCAGTGCGGGCAGTATTGTTGGGGCAATTTATGCAAGTGGAAAAACACCTGATGAATTGCGTGATACTGCATTGAAAATGAAAGCGGCCGATGTCCGTGACATTAGTATCGGTTTAAAAGGTTTTTTTGATGGCAAAAAAGTTGAAGACTATGTAAACCAACAAGTAAATAACTTACCACTCGAAAAAATGAAAATACCAATGTACGTGGTTGCAACAGAGCTTAAGCATGGTACCAAAACCGTATTTAATTACGGTAATACTGGTCAAGCTGTAAGAGCCTCTGCATCCATTCCAAGTATGTTTATACCGACTAAAATTGGTAAATCTGAATATGTAGATGGCGGTTTAGTCAGTCCGGTACCTGTTGAAGTTGCCCGTGATTTAGGTGCTGATGTTATTATTGCTGTCGATATTTTGGCCCAACCGATTTATACGGAAACTTCGAATGTATGGGGGCTCTTCAACCAGAATATTAATATTATGCAAGGGCGTTTAGCTGCTGAAGAACTTCAATATGCAGATGTCGTGATTCAACCAGATTTAAGAGAAAAAGCACATATTTTTGATGTGAAAGGCCGTGAAGCTACCATGAAAGCAGGTATAGATGCGGCAAATGCAAAACTGTCTGATATTCAGTTTGCAATTGATGAAAAAATAGCTGAACAGAATCTTTCCACTGACGGTTTAAGTGCCCAGTCCAAATAAATCAAAAGCAAGTATATGAAAATTAAATAAAAGCCCTGTTCGGGCTTTTTTGTTGAAATATAAAAGATTTGTATGTGCTGATAAAAATTTTTGTATAGTGGAGCTATGCTGAAAACTCCTCATGACAGATGTGAGAAATTCATGCTATTTTTCAAAAAAATAATTGATTTGTAACATATTGAGGCCGACTAATTAGATGATTCAGCAACAGGTAAAACAAGAGTTTCCAACATTAGAAGATATACATGCCGCTGCAGAGCGTTTAGATGGTTTAGTGGTTAAAACACCATTTGTTTTTTCAGAAACCATTTCTAAAACCCTAGGGGCAGAAATGTGGCTGAAATTTGAAAATCTACAATTTACGGCTTCTTTTAAAGAAAGAGGCGCATTGAATAAACTTTTGAGTTTGTCTGAACAAGAAAAGCAACATGGTGTAATCGCTGCTTCAGCGGGTAACCATGCACAAGGCGTTGCTTATCATGCTCAGCGTACAGGTGTAACAGCAACTATTGTCATGCCTAAATCGACGCCTAATGTGAAGGTACAACGAGTACGTGAATACGGCGCACGCGTTATTTTGCATGGTCAAGACTTTTCTGAAGCTGCTGCTGAAATGCACCGTGTTGCTCAAGAAGAATCATTAACGATTATTCATCCTTTTGACGATGCTGAAATTATTGCTGGTCAGGGAACCATTGCGCTCGAAATGCTTGCAGCTGTTCCTGAACTAGACATTTTAGTTGTGCCAATTGGCGGTGGAGGTCTCATTTCTGGTATTGCGATTGCAGCAAAATCGATAAACCCTAAAATTAAGGTCATAGGGGTTCAGTCGGTGGTTTACCCAAGCATGGCGAAATTGCTTTGTAACTATCAAATTGCAGTTTCATTAGGTTCGACCGTAGCTGAAGGTATTGCGGTTAAAACTCCGGGTGAGCTGACGACTCAAATCGCTAAAGAATACGTTGATGACATTGTTGTTGTCACTGAAGACATGATTGAAGAAGCAATTGCGCTGTTACTTAATATTGAGAAAACAGTATGTGAAGGAGCAGGGGCGACAGGTATTGCTGCAATTATGTCTCGACCAGATCTATTTTTAGGTCATAAAGTCGGGGTTGTTTTATCTGGAGGCAATATTGATACACGAGTGATGGTTTCCGTATTACAGCGTCACTTGACGCGTACGGGGCGTATGGTTCGTATTCGTGTCGAATTACCAGATAATCCGGGTGCTTTAGCGCGTTTAACAGCAATTATTGCTGAGCAAGGCGGTAACATTTACGAATTGCGCCATGAACGCTTTGCTGCCACAAGTCGTGCCAAAGAAAGTGCGGTCAGTGTTGATGTCGAGTTAAAAAGTGCTCCAGATTTGGAACCTTTAATTCAGGCTATGCAGCTTGAAGGTTATATTGTTCGTAAAGAAGAGATTTAAACACAGGTATCACTATGATATAAAAGCCGTATATGGCTCTTAAGGGAGTCATATACGAAGCAATTTAAATGGATTAAATTGCAAAAAGGATGAATTTACAAAAAAACGATCAAATCCTTCAATGAAATGGGAAAAACTGACAATTCTCTAAACTTTGCCCTTCACAATTTTAAGGTTTAGGTTTTAGTATTCTCTTCATTGCAAATTTGAAGAAATATAGGGATAACAACACTCAATGTTCAAATCATTTTTTCCGTCTCCACGGTATTTTTTTATATCTGTAGTTATTTGGCTCGCGCTAAATATGGTGCTCTGGTATACAGGGGGAGAACACTGGGGGCAGTATGTAGGCTTTCCCCATGGTTATGCAGATGCTGAATTGCCTGTTGGTGTAAGTCGCTTCTGGTCACCTGCTTTCTTATGGTTTTATCTCTGGTTTTTAGTCTCCACAGCAATTTTTGCCGGTTTTTGGAAAATCGTTTCTAATAATTCTTGGCAGCGTTGGTCTATCTGGGGATCAGCATTTATTCTATTTAATATCTGGTTTGCCGTTCAGTCCAGTGTTGCTATTAATGCATGGTATGTACCATTTTGGGACTTAATTCAAAAAATGCTTTCTAGTGGAGGGGGTGATCTCTCTGCACTATATAGTGAAACCCTAGTATTTCTTTATATTGCAATGGTCGCTGTGACTTTAGCTGTCATTAATGCTTTTTTTACAAGTCATTATGTATTCCGTTGGCGTACGGCAATGAATGAATACTATACGGAACATTGGGAAAAGCTTCGCCATATTGAAGGTGCTTCGCAGCGTGTACAAGAAGATACCATGCGTTTTGCAACTATTTTGGAAGATTTAGGGGTAGAGTTGGTAAAAGCTGTTATTACATTGATTGCTTTCTTACCTATTTTATTTCAACTTTCTAAACACGTTACTGTTTTACCAATTGTTGGTGAGTTAGATCACTCTTTGGTATGGGCTGCAATAGTATGGTCAATTTTTGGTACCATTTTATTAATGGTAGTTGGTATTAAATTACCTGGTCTACAATTTAACAATCAAAAAGTAGAAGCAGCTTACCGTAAAGAATTGGTTTATGGTGAAGATCATGCTGATCGTGCAAAACCTGCTACTTTACGTGAGTTATTTAGTAATGTACGTAAAAATTATTTTAGACTTTACTTTCATTATGCCTATTTCAATATGACGGCGATTTGGTATGGACAACTTGATATTTTGTATAACTTGGTTGTTCTTTTCCCATCTATAGCTGCTGGTAAACTCACATTAGGTTTAATTCAACAAATTGCAAATGTGTTTGGTCGCGTAAGAGATTCATTCCAATATTTAATTAGTTCATGGAAAACCATTATTGAGTTACTTTCGATTTACAAGCGTTTAAAAGCTTTTGAATCAATATTGCATAAATAAATAAAAACCCGCGAAAGCGGGTTTTTTTATAGGTACAAATATTTAATGAGTTGCATTATAAAAATTAAGAATAGGACCAACTAATGATTGCTGAGATTTATCTAAGGTGACTTGAATCTCTTTGTAGTTGAACGTGTCCTCATCATAATATTTGGCAATACCATGCGTTTTATTGTTCACTTGTGGAATTTGATAACTAAAAAAAGCCACTTTTTTAGAGGGATGAACGATGGTAATGAGTTTTTTGGGGTCTTTGAATCCACCAAAATCATCTTCAACACTTTCTTTTAACAGTTCAGGAAAATAAAGCGTTGCATTTGGTAATCCACACCCAACGCAAAAAGAAGAGTCATAAAGCTCTATCGCTTGTTTTTGATCTGGACTCATTGCTAAAGCAAAACCAGTTCCATTCGCACCTGCATTTGCTTCTACATCTTGCCAGTTACGTGGAACCAGCACCAATCCTGTTTCAGGTAATGCAAGAAGCTTGAGTTGTTTGGCATGTTGAGCATCGAGTTTAAAATTAAAATTGCAGCTTTTAGGTGTGCATTTTTCAAAATCTTTAAGTAAACCATCCTCCATTGGGTTTTGTGCAGTAACGCCATAAAAAGGGACTGTAACGCCGTTTAAAAAATTTGCTTCTCCAAGCTTATAGAACTGATTATCTGCTTTGCGTGTTGCAGCAGAGCTATAAAACTTTGGAAAATGAGGAGTAAAGCTTTTTACTTCTGCATAAGCAGTTGAAGTGAGACTTACCAATACTGTGCATAATAAAAAATTTAATTTTTTCATTTTTAGAAAGTAATCAATTTAAAATCTTATATAAATCTAACATATTCTTTTAAACTATAAGGTAATTCAAAATTGAAAACTGTTTTTAATTTCATAATAAAAACAGATTTATAGAGATATGGAAAAATGAAAAATATACTTTCAATTTGCTGTTTAGCAGCAATAAGTTCTTATAGTTTTGCTCAAGACATTAAAGGCATTTCATTTTCTCATCAAGAGTGGGAAATCTATTGTAGTAATACGGGTACCTGTAAGGCTGCTGGCTATCAAAATGAAGACAATAGTGATAATCCAGCTTCAATTTTAATAACGCGTAAAGCAGGGCCAAAACAACCTGTGCAAGTTGAGTTTGCTTTGTCTGACTATGAACAAAGCATGCTTACAAATCAGCTTAAAAATATCCATTTTTATATCAATGGCAAAGACTTAGGACCGGTAACTGTAGACGGTACTGAGCTGCCAATTATGGGTAAACTAAGTAGCTTAGAAGCTAATGCTCTACTACAGCAGTCTAAACAGGAAACTGAAATTACATTTAAAAATGCGCAGCATCAATGGAAAATTTCCGATGAAGGAATGACTGCTGTGTTATTAAAAATGGATGATTTTCAGAAGCGTATTGGAACTGTTGGTGCTTTAGTCAAAAAGGGCAGTGCCAATGAAAATCAAGTGCTGATACCTGAGCCAAAACTAGTTGTAAAACGTATTAAGACGGCAACCAAACCTTACTTAACTTTACAGCCAAAAAATAAACAGTACCAAGCAATATACCGTAGTCTGATGGCAGCTAAACCGAATCCGAAAGAAGACGGCTTTTGTGAAGGCGTTTATGGCGGTAATAGTGATGGAGCTGAACCACAAGAAATCGAGCTATATAAACTAACCAATCAAAAAGTTCTAGCGACTACATTGTGTTGGAGAGGGGCCTATAACGAAGGGTATGGGGCATGGGTGCTCGATGAGTCTTTAAATGGTAAGGCAACGTTTGTGACCGAGTCTGCTTCAGATTTCGATAGCGGTATGATCAGCAGTTCTCAAAAGGGACGAGGTATTGGGGACTGCTGGGCAAGTGAAGAATGGGTCTGGGATGGCAAGAGTTTTGTACACACTAAGGATATGTGGACAGGGATGTGTAAAGGCTTGGCAGCAGGTGGGGTGTGGGAGCTTGACCGAATAGAGTCTGTGGTGAAATAACTACTTTGCGGTTACAGAGTCATAACAGGTAACTCTGGTGACTCTGTGATAAAAAGAACAGATTGTTTATTGGAGCTAGACCTATGTCACGTCATCTTTACGCTATTGCTCGCCATAAGTTTTCACATCTGAGTCGTTCAATATGTGTGGCGGCGGCTGTACTGGGTGCAACACAAATTACGATGGCTGGTCCAACGGTCGATCAGCTCAGTGATTGTCTGGTTAAAGCAACAACAGCTTCAGATAAAACCACGGTGCTTCAGTGGACATTTACGGCTTTAGCAGCTCATCCCGATTTAAAAGCATTTAGTAATGTAACACCTGAGCAAAAAGACCAGTTAGACCAAAAACTGGCTCAGGTTTTACAACGCGTGATTGTAGAGCAATGTTCTACCCAAACTAAAGCTGTGATTAAGGCAGAAGGTGTTAAGGCAGTTGGAGAAGCTTTCCAACAGTTAGGTCAGAGTGCTGGTGAAGATATTGTTAAAGACCCAGCCGTTAAACAACAGTTGCAGGGTACATTACGCTATATCGACCTAAACAAATTGGTGACAACGTTTTTAACACCAGAAATTTGGAATAAGCTGGGAATTACAAGATAAAAATCTAGTTTTCTATTTTAGTTATAAAGCCTGCTATCTAAGAGCAGGCTTTATTGTATTTGGGATAAAGAGATCTCTTTAGATCGTAATCGTAGCGCCTAAAACTTTCACAAATTGTGCTAACCAAGCTGGATGGGCAGGCCAAGCCGGAGCCGTTACTAAATGCCCATCGGTAACGGCATCAGTTACAGCAATGTCTGCATATTGCCCACCTGCTAATTTTACTTCGGCTGCACATGCTGGATAAGCTGAGCAGAGGCGGCCTTTTAAAATGTCTGCCGCAGCGAGTAACTGAGCACCGTGGCATACGGCTGCAATTGGTTTTTTCACTTTATCAAATTCACGTACAATTTCGATAACACGTTCATTCATGCGTAAATACTCTGGTGCACGGCCACCCGGAATGACTAAACCTACATAGTCTTCGGTATTAACAGCATTAAAATCATAGTTAATCGCGAAGTTGTGGCCTCGTTTTTCGCTATAAGTTTGCTCACCTTCAAAATCATGAATAGCGGTTGCAATATGGTCACCGTTCTTTTTATTCGGGCAAACAGCATGCACGGTATAACCTAAACCTGTTAAGAACTGAAATGGAACCATAGTTTCATAGTCTTCGGCATAGTCACCGACTAACATTAAAATCTTTTTAGACATATTTTACTCCTCTTTTTAAAATATAAGTGATTTCTATTTTTAATTTAAATTAGCATAACGGTAGTGTGATTTTTAGGAAAAAGCTCATTCTTTAGTCGAAGAGTGTTTCGTAAGTGATATAAAAAAAGCCTCGATAAATAGAGGCTTTTAAATTTATGGGGTCTGCTTTTTATAACTCACAAGCTTTACCTTCATATTCACGACGGTTAAGGATGTATTCCTTACCATTCCATCGATAAATAGGAAAACAGAAGCCTGTCCCCCCATTTTCAATATCAGGCCAGCCATCTTTGCCTTTAGTTTTCAAAAAGGTGGGGATGCCAGAGTCGCTAAATAGTTTTTTCCATTGACCATCTTTTTGCTGGGAAACAATATAGTAGCCAACACCCGTATTGCCATAACACATAGTGCTACTATCTTGAATAACTGCATCTTTATGACCATCGCCATTTAAATCTTTATAAATGATAATTTCACCAGTATCACAGTTACCTTTCCAGCCATGTTTCGTTTTTTTGAAATTTGCAGCTTTAAAAATAGATGCTACTTCACTCTTTGGGACTTGAACCGTTTGAGCAAAAAGTGTCGAGTTTATTAACAATAAAGAAGCAGTAATAAGTAATTTATTTATCATGAGTAACCTGTTCAGCATAGTTTTAGCTTAAAAATTATTGTGGATTCATTGCATTTTAAAATAGATAAAAAACCCGCTCTAAAGCGGGTTTTTCTAAAAATTAGATTAAATTAACCAATCAATTTTTTCATTAATTCATTGACTTGCGCAGGGTTGGCTTTACCCTTAGATGCTTTCATGACTTGACCAACAAGACCATTAAAGGCTTTCTCTTTACCAGACTTGTACTCTTCAACCATTTTTTCATTGGCTGCAAGTACTTCTTTAATGATTGCTTCAATTGCACCAGTGTCGGTTTCTTGCTTTAAGCCTTTTTCCGCAATAATATCATCGGCAGATTTACCTTCCGATTCCCACATAAAGCCAAAGACTTGTTTAGCAATCTTACCACTAATGGTATTGTCAACAATACGTGCAATCATGCCGCCAAGCTGTTCAGCAGAAACAGGTGAATCAGCCAAATCTAGGCCTGCTTTGTTTAAAGCACCAGAGAATTCACCCATTACCCAGTTTGCAGCAATTTTACCTTGCTTCGCACCACCAGCCGCAGCAACAACAGCTTCATAGAAGTCTGCCATTTCGCGTGAGAGCGTAAGTACGTGAGCATCGTACTCAGTTACACCAAAGTCTGCGATAAAGCGTGCACGACGTGCAGCAGGAAGCTCTGGAAGTGCAGCGCGAGCAGCTTCGATTTGCTCATCTGCAATAATTACTGGTAATAAGTCTGGATCTGGGAAGTAGCGGTAATCGTTTGCTTCTTCTTTAGAACGCATTGAACGCGTTTCCATTTTGTTTGGATCGAACAAACGTGTTTCTTGGTCGATACTTCCGCCGTATTCCAAAATTTCCATTTGGCGTTCAATTTCAACATTGATCGCTTGCTCAATGAAACGGAATGAGTTGAGGTTTTTAAGCTCACAGCGTGTACCAAAAGGTTGGCCTGGACGGCGTAAAGACACGTTACAGTCCGCACGGAATGAACCTTCGGCCATGTTACCGTCAGAAATACCTAACCAACGTACCAGCGTGTGAATCGCTTTGATATAAGCAACCGCTTCTTCAACTGAACGCATGTCTGGTTCAGACACGATTTCAAGCAAAGGGGTACCAGCACGGTTTAAGTCAATGCCAGACATGCCTTCAAATTGGTCATGTACAGATTTACCTGCATCTTCTTCAAGATGAGCACGAGTTACGCCAATACGTTTAGTCGTACCATCTTCAAGTTGAATGTCGATATGACCCAAGCCCACAATCGGGTTATCCATTTGGCTAATTTGATAGCCTTTTGGTGAGTCAGGGTAGAAGTAGTTTTTACGCGCAAATACTGAAGCTTGGTCGATGTAAGCATCGATACCCAAACCAAAGCGAATAGCAAGATCAACTACTTTTTCATTTAAAACAGGGAGTACACCCGGCATAGCCAAATCTACTAGGCTCGCTTGTGTATTTGGGTCTTGACCAAATTCAGTCGATGAACCAGAGAAAATTTTAGAATTGGTTGCAAGCTGAGTGTGAATCTCGATACCAATAACGACTTCCCAACCGTCAATCAATTTCAACTTTTGAGCTTCAGCCATTATGCATTCTCCTCAGCAATTGCCGCACGTTGAGTATGGAAATTGGTGTTTTGTTGGTATTGATGGACAATCGACAATAATTGCGATTCTGACCAGTAGTTACCAATTAATTGTAAGCCTACAGGTAAGCTGTCTTTATCAAAACCAACAGGAGCATTAATCGCTGGTAAGCCTGCTAAGTTCACTGCAAGTGTATAGATATCGCCTAAATACATTTCAGTTGGACTTAAGTTCGCACCAATTTTATACGCAGTTGTTGGAGCAGCAGGAGCCGCAATCACATCTACATTTTCAAATGCTTTTAAGAAGTCTTGTTGAATTAAGCGACGTACTTTTTGTGCTTTTACATAGTAAGCATCGTAATAACCCGCAGAAAGCGCGTATGTACCAATCAAAATACGACGTTGAACTTCTGGACCAAAGCCTTCTGAACGAGAACGCTTATAAAGATCCATCAAGTCTGCTGGATTTTCACAGCGGTAGCCGTAACGAACGCCATCGTAACGAGATAAGTTAGAAGATGCTTCTGCTGGCGCAATCAGGTAATACGTCGGTACATAAGCTTCAGTCATGTTGAGATCGATCTCAACAAGTGTTGCACCCATTTCTTCAAGCTTTTTCAAAGACTCTTCAACACGTGCTTTTACGTCAGCATTTAAGCCTGCAACGTTAAAGTACTGTTTAGGAATACCAATGCGTAAACCTTTTACAGATGTGTTATTCAAGTTTGCAACGTAGTCATCAACTTCCTTTTTAACCGAAGTCGAGTCTTTTGCATCGTGACCTGCAATTACATTCATGAGGTAAGCACAGTCTTCAGCAGAGCGTGCCATTGGACCCGCTTGGTCTAAAGATGATGCATAAGCAATGATACCGAAGCGAGATACACGACCATAGGTCGGTTTTAAGCCTGTTAAACCACAGAAAGAGGCAGGTTGACGAATTGAGCCACCTGTATCAGTACCTGTAGCAAAAGGTGCTAAATCAGCTGCTACCGCAGCAGCAGAGCCACCTGATGAACCACCAGGAACGTGGTCAAGCGCCCATGGGTTACTTGTTGCACCAACATATGAGCTTTCAGAGGTTGAACCCATCGCAAACTCATCCATGTTCACTTTACCTAAAGTGACAAGACCAGCTGCTTTAGTTTTTTCAACAACAGTTGCATCGTAAGGAGAGATGAAGTTGTCTAATATTTTTGAACCAGCAGTGGTTTTAATGCCTTTGGTACAAAAGATATCTTTATGAGCAAGTGGAATACCCGTTAAAGCGGTTGCATTACCCGCTTTTAAAGCTGCATCGGCTGCGTCGGCTTCAGCAAGCGCTTGTTCAGGTGTAACCGTCACGTAGCTTTTTACCAGTAGGTCAATTTTAGCAATACGTTTTAAATAGTGTTCAGTCAATTCGCGAGATGAAAACTTCGCTTGGCTTAAGCCTTCAGCAAGTTCACGAATTGATAAGCGATGTAAATCAGTCATGAGTAAAATTTCTTTACATTCAAAATTGGGAAGATGGATTAATTGACTAAAAGTTATTCAATCACGCGAGGAACAAGATACAAACCATCTTGAGTTGCAGGTGCAACAGCTTGGTATTCATCTCGATGATTACTTTCAGTTACCACATCAGCACGTAAAGGTTGAGGATTGTCAAAAGGACTCTTCAAAGGTTCTACGCCTTCCGTATCAATGCCTTTTAAGGTTTCCATCATGCCTAAAATTTTATTTAGACTTTGAGCATATTCAGCAGATTGCGTATCATTGAGCGACAATCGAGCAAGATTGGCGATTGCTGAAACTGTTTGTGCATTTAAATCTGCTGAATGCTGTGCATCCGATGTAGACATAACATCACCTAATCAGTATTAAAAATTTTCAAAATATCGTGCGTTATAATAAGCGATTGACTTGTTCAAATCATCACATTTAGTTTAAAGTTGCCACCTTGCATCCACATGAAAGTTTAACTGAGAACGAACCGTGATTCTAAAACGACTAATTGGCTTGTTTTCGCCGGATCTAGCCATTGATTTAGGTACAGCAAATACACTTATTTATGCACCAGGCCGCGGCATTATATTAAATGAACCAACAGTTGTGGCAATTCGTCACAGTGGTTCACAAAAAATTGTTGCTGCTGTAGGGCTGGATGCGAAACAAATGTTAGGCCGTACGCCTGCAAATATTTCTGCAATTCGTCCGATGAAAGACGGTGTAATTGCAGACTTTGAAGTGACTGAAACCATGCTGAATCAGTTCATTGGTAAAGTTCACGAAAAACGTTTGTTCCCACCTGCACCTCGTGTAGTTGTATGTGTACCATGTAAATCAACTTTGGTCGAGCGTCGTGCGATTCGTGAAGCCGTATTTAATGCGGGTGCCCGTGATGTGCGCTTAATTGAAGAGCCGATGGCGGCTGCAATTGGTGCTGGTATGCCAGTTGAACAAGCATGTGGTTCTATGGTTGTGGATGTTGGTGGTGGTACAACTGAAATTGCAATTATTTCATTGCAAGGTTGTGTCTATGCTGATTCTTTACGTATTGGTGGCGATGTATTTGATGAGCAAATCATTAATTATGTTCGTAAAGCTCACGGTTGCGTAATTGGTGAAACCACAGCTGAAATTATTAAGAAAGAAGTAGGTATGGCTGTTTCTGATGGTACGACATTAGAAATTGAAGTACGTGGTCGTAACCTTGCAGAAGGTGTGCCTCGTGCAATTACTGTAACTTCTGACGAAATTACTCAAGCGATTTCTGACCCATTACAAAGCATTGTAAGCGCGGTGAAATCAGCTCTTGAACAAACTCCTCCTGAACTTTCTTCAGATATCGCTGAGCGCGGTATTGTGTTGACAGGTGGCGGTGCGTTACTTCGTAACCTCGACAAATTATTAGCTCAAGAAACTGGTTTACCAGTTGTTGTGGCTGAAGATCCTCTTACTTGTGTAACCCGTGGTGGTGGTAAAGTATTAGAATTCTTCGACAACCCGAACCATGACATGCTTTTCGTCGGTTAAGTTTAAGGATTAGGCGGTGCAACCGAATATTTTTTCAAGACAGCCGCCATCTTTCCGCTCGTTCATTATTGCGGTCATTACATGCTTGGTTGTGCTTTTCTTTGATTGGCGTATGCCTTATGTAATTCAGCCAGCAAGGGATGTCTTGTACGCTGCATATAACCCAATTTATGCGCTTGCAAGTTATCCGGTACTGTCGAGAGAATGGCTGAATCAACAAACTAAATCTGAAACACAACTGCGCCGTGAAAACACTGCAATGCAGGCTGAGCTGTTACAGGCTCAGGTTCGTTTGCAGAAGCTGTCAGAACTGTCTGCTGAAAATACCCGATTACGAGGCTTACTTGATACACCATTAATTATTGATGGTCGTATGGAAATTGCTGAAGTAATTGGAACAGATGCAGATCCGCTGCGTCATATCATCATTATTAACCGTGGTTCAATGGATCATCTCAAGGTTGGTCAAACGGTTCTGGATGATAAAGGGATTATGGGGCAAATCATTAATGTGTATCCTCATAGTTCACGTGTGATGTTACTTTCTGATAAAGAGCATTCACTATCTGTTCGTCTAGAGCGTACAGGTATGCGGGCGATTGTTTCTGGTACTGGCGATTTAGGTCGCTTGAAAATGGAATATGTTCCAACCAGTGCAAATATTCAGGTTGGCGATAAAGTCTTGAGTTCTGGCTTAGGTGAGCATTTTCCAGCAGGTTACGCAGTGGGTACAGTAGCTAAAATTCGCCGTCATAATTCAGGTGAGTTTGCGGAAATTGATATTACTCCAGCTGCTCAGCTCGCTACGGGGCATCATGTTATTGTACTTTTCTCAGACTCATTAGCGAAGGAGCAGCCATATGCCGATCGCTAAATTGAAACGTGAGAAGCGTAATGATCCATTATGGGTAATTATACTCTCTGTAATCGTGGGTTCAGTACTCATGGTTTACCCATTGTCCTACGATATTTCTGGCTGGCGACCATTGTTCATGCTTATGATCATGTTGTTTTGGGTCGTTTGCCAACCAACATGGTGTGGAGTATGGTTTGCATTTGGTATGGGGCTTTTTACAGACTTGCTACTTGATGCTCCATTAGGACTAAATGCACTGAGCTTTGTTATTGTTACCTTTGTTACCCGGTTTTTAATACGCGAGCGCCGTATTTTGACTTTCGGTAATTTATGGACAATTGCCACTTTGGTTATTATTGCTCATTTAGCCTTTATGTGGGTGACCCAAACTATGGGAGGTACTCACTTCTCAATTGCTCGCCATTGGCAACCATTAATGACCAGTGTTCTAACTTGGCCAGTAGTTTATTATTGTTTAGCAAAATGGCGCATTTAGTTTTAGCTTCCAGTTCTCCGCGTCGGAGAGAGCTGTTGCAGCAGTTGGGTTTAGATTTTGAAATTTATAGCCCTGATATCGATGAATCTGTTCATGACGGTGAGCTGGTTCATCAATATGTTGAGCGTTTAGCTAGAGAAAAAGCCCAAGCCGTATTAAATATTTTTCCAGATGCCGTGGTTATTGCTGCCGATACAAGTCTTGGGCTTGATGGTCAGATTATTGGTAAACCTGACTCAAAACAGCATGCCTTTGAAATTTGGAAACAATTATCTGGCCGTTGGCATGATGTGTTTTCTGGAATTTGTATTGCTACGCAGCAACAAATCTTGAGTCAGGTGGTGCAAACACAAGTTGAGTTTGCTGCTCTAACTACACAAGATATGGAAGACTATTGGGCCACAGGAGAACCTGTAGGGAAGGCCGGTGCGTATGCAATTCAAGGAATTGCTTCGCAATATATTCCCAAAATTCAAGGAAGTTATAGTAATGTGGTAGGACTTCCTTTGTACGAATTTTCACAGTTATTCAAAAGAGTGAAGACATAAGGGGTTGTTGATAATTCTTGATTGAATTGCATTGTCGATGAATAGTGGACAAAGCTACGTTAACAGTCTCTCTGACTCTTTAATAAAAATTTTATAATGCTTTGAGTTTATGTATGTCAGAAGAACTACTTATTAATGTCACGCCTATGGAGTGTCGGGTGGCATTAATTGAAAATGGAACTGTTAATGAGCTGTATGTAGAACGTACAGTTAAACGTGGTTTGGTCGGTAATATCTACAAAGGTAAAGTTGTTCGTGTACTGCCTGGTATGCAAGCGGCTTTTGTTGATATCGGTTTATCTAGAACAGCCTTTTTACATATTAATGATATGGTTTGGCCTCGTTCTCAACCAACACCTAACGTTTTTGAATTACTTCATCCAGGACAAACGCTTACCGTTCAGGTTATGAAAGATATGTTGGGTACAAAAGGCGCCCGCCTGAGTACTGATCTTTCAATTCCTTCTCGCTATTTAGTTCTCATGCCATATGGTAATCATATCGGGGTTTCTCAGCGTATTGAGTCAGAAGAAGAACGTGAGCGCTTACGTAATATCATCGAAGGTATTCAGGCAGAGCACAATCTACCGGGGAGTGTGATTGTACGTACTGCTGCTGAAGGCGTAGATGATGCTGAGATTGCGCAGGATATGTGTTACCTCAGTAAGCTATGGGAATACATTCAGCGTAAGCAAGTTGACGTTGCAGTACCTTCCTTAATTTTTGAAGAATTACCGCTACCACAACGAATTATTCGTGATTTAGCAAGTGAAGAAACTGCAAAAATTTATGTCGACTCGAGAGAGATTCATGGAAAACTCCGTGAATTTGTAGATGAGTTTGTACCGAATATGCAAAGTCGCTTGATTCATTATCCAGGTGAACGCCCATTATTCGATCTTTATAACGTTGAAGAAGATATTCAAAAAGCGTTACAAACCCGTGTTGCTCTAAAGTCTGGTGGTTATCTAATGATTGACCAGACTGAAGCCATGACTACCATTGATGTGAATACTGGTTCTTATGTCGGTGGTCGTAGTCTTGAAGACACAGTCTTTAAGACGAATATGGAAGCGACTCAGGTTATTGCACGTCAGCTCAGACTAAGAAATCTGGGCGGTATCATCATTATTGATTTTATTGACATGCAAGAAGCCATTCACCGTGAAGAGGTGATGCGTCAATTTGAAAAAATGCTTGAACGCGATCATGCGAAAACCAAAATTACTCAGGTATCTGAACTTGGTTTGGTAGAAATGACGCGTAAACGGACACGAGAATCACTCGAGCACTTGTTATGTGAGTCGTGTCCAACGTGTCAAGGACGTGGTTTTGTCAAAACAGCAGAGACAGTATGTTACGAAATATTTCGTGAGATATTACGTTATACCCGTGCTTTCGAGTCTACGAGTGGCTTTACTGTTGTTGCGCATCCATCGGTGATTGACCGATTATTAACTGCAGAAGCCCCAGCAGTGGCTGATTTAGAGCATTTTATCAACAGAGTTATTAAATTTCAGGTCGAAAATTTATATACGCAAGAGCAATACGATATCATTTTAAGTTAAAGTTGTAACAAGATATCGCTTAATCCTTGTTACAACTGAAATTTTACTTTCATTCATGAATTTTAAATACTACTTACATACAGTAGCCCTAGACGTTCTCCCTATTTAAAACGTCTTAGCAAACAATAAGAGGTATAACCCATGAATGTAAGTGAAAACTTAATTAGCAACGGTCTTAAACATGTTTTAGAAAGCACGCCAGTAAATAGCTGCTATATGTTGAATGACCAAGGTAAAGAAGTACCGATCACAACTGCAATGATTCGTTCAGTATGTCATCAGTTACTTAATCAGTGCCGCACAATTAAAAAATAAGGGGCCATTTCAAAGCCCCTTAGTTTTTCTTAACCAACCGAATGATGTTTTAGTTGTTTCTCTTCAATAATCTCTTCAAAACGTTGAATCTCGTCTTCAAGATGAGTTAGAAGGTTTTGCATTTTAGGTAAAGCATTTCGACATGCGGTTAAACCTACTTCAAGCTTATCTAAATAGCTCGTCATCGTAATATTGAGTGCTTGCCCGTCCATGACAATAGAAGCTGGGTAAAGCGCATCTAATTTCGCACCATTCCAATAAAGTGGCTCACGTGGACCTGGTACATTAGAAATCACTAAATTAAACGCTTGGCGCTTAGGAAGCATCCCAGACATGATGTTTAGACCTGCTGGACCATAAACCACAGCACTATAGTTTAAAATCTCATTTGCAGTCATGCGGCTAAAGCGCTGCTTCGAATTTTGCATACTACGTCGAATGATTTCGAGTCGTTCTAGAGGCTGGTCTTTATGAGTCCCCAAATTCGCTAGAATCATCGTAATGCGGTTACTCACGTCAGAATCATCTGTGCGTAGTGAAGCAGGGACCATGGCAATAAGAGGCTTTTTAGGCAAACTGTTATGACTAATCAGGTATTCACGAAGCGCACCCGAACACACAGCAAGCACGACGTCATTAATGGTCACACCAAGTGCTTTAGAAATCTTTCTAAGGCGGCTTAATTCAAATGATTGGGCGGCAAAGCGACGTGAAGCACTTACACGCTGATTTAAAATTGAAACTGGAGCTTGAAAAGTCGATACATAGTCGGGATTTTTCCCCATTTCTTTAAAAATGGTTTGTGATAACTCATGCATGACTTTAGGTGTAACTTCAAGTTGTGACTTGATGCCTCCCAAAATACTTTTGATTTTACTGGTACTTGGTTTTGGCACTTTTAAGCGCTTTGTTCTTTTACTTTCTACACACCAAAGGGGAACTACATGTTTTTCTTGTGGGGTCTTGGATAGAGACTTTTCAATTAAGCGCATACCTGCAACGCCATCTACCATGGCATGATGAATCTTAAAGTACATCGCGAAACGATTACCTTCGATTCCTTCAATAATGTCGCACGTCCAAAGCGGTTTTGCTCGGTCAATTAAAGAACTATGCTGCTGCGAAATATAAACCAGTAACTCACGGATTCGACCAGGATGAGGCAGAGCAATATGGCGGAAATGGTGATCGATATCGAACTCTTCGTCTTCATCCCAAAATAAACCATTTAAACGGTTATTAAAGGGTGGTACAGGAATACTTTTTGATTGGCGAATTTCTTCTACTAAATCACGAACAAAAGTTTCAGGGGCATTTTCAGGAATTTCAAATAAAAACAATCCGCCAACATGCATCGGTTGTTGTCTTTTTTCTAGTGATAGAAAAATAAAATCAATAGGGTGTAATGGACGCATAACTTGTTGTGCCTCATGCTTTTTTCTAAGAAGCCCTTAACTGAGCTCTTATTAGAATTATAGAACCGTAAAATTTAGTATATAGCGTTTATTACAGATTAAATATGACTTTGTGTACGAGATATAACTGTAAAAAAAACCACTGATTCATCAGTGGTTTTTTTATACCAGACTATTTTTTTAAGTTGCCTGCATGTAAGCCACATTCTTTTTGTGTTGCTTCTTCCCACCACCAACGTCCTTCACGTTCATGTTGGTTTGGAAGTACTGGACGAGTACATGGTTCACAGCCAATAGAAACAAAACCACGCTCGTGTAGAGGGTTATATGGAATTTCCATCATACGGATATAACTCCATACTTCGGCGCTAGACCAGTTCGCAAGCGGATTATATTTAATGAGTTGTTTGTCTGGACCAGAGAAACCTGCGTCAGCTTGTACGACAGGAATTTCGGTACGTGTACCCGGACTTTGATCTTTACGTTGGCCTGTAATCCAGCCATCTAAAGTTGCAAGTTTCTTACGTAAAGGCTGAACTTTTCGAATACCACAGCATTCTTGGTGTCCATCTTTAAAGAAGCTAAATAAGCCTTTTTCATTTACCATGCTTTGCACAGCTTCAGATTCAGGAAAGCAAATTTCGATATTAATATTGTAATGCTTACGAACTGTTTCAATAAATTGATATGTTTCAGCATGCAAGCGTCCGGTATCAAGGCTAAAAACACGGAAAGGTTTGCCTAAACGTGAAGCCATATCAATTAAGACGACGTCTTCTGCACCTGAGAATGAAATTGCGATTTCACCTTGTTGGCTTAATGCAAGTTCTAAGATCTCGCGTGGGCTTTTAGCTGCATATTCAGCTGCGAGAGCATCAACAATATCAATAGTCGGAATAACGGTCATGGGTGTTCCTGGCAAAAGGCTTGGGCGCATTGAGTTATGAAAAATATTCTAAATGATAGTAAATAAATTGCTTAGCACTTTAATTTCAATCCTTATGAATAAAATTGATTTGATCAATAACAACGCAAAACTGAAAATCTTAATGGTATGATACAGCAATTTTTAACCAACGTTGGAAGCATTCATGGAAATCGTATGCCTAGATCTTGAAGGGGTTTTAGTTCCTGAAATCTGGATCAATTTCGCAAAAAAAACAGGGATTAAAGAACTAGAAGCAACAACTCGTGATATTCCGGATTATGATGTTTTAATGACTCAGCGTCTGAATATCTTAAAACAACATGGTTTAGGCCTAAATGACATTCAAGAAGTGATTGCTGAGATGGGGCCATTACCAGGTGCCAAAGAGTTTGTTGAATGGGTAAGTACTCATTTCCAACTTGTGATCTTGTCAGATACCTTCTATGAGTTTGCTCATCCTTTAATGAAGCAATTAGGGTGGCCAACAATTTTCTGTCATAAGTTAGAGACAGATGAAGAAGGAATGATCACCGCTTATAAACTACGTCAACCAGATCAAAAACGTGAGTCAGTTAAAGCACTTCACGGTTTAAATTTCCGTGTAATCGCGGCAGGGGATTCATATAACGACACAACCATGCTTGGTGAAGCTGATCATGGCTTCTTATTTGATGCACCTGCAAATGTGATTGCTGAGTTCCCTCAGTTCCCAGCAATTCATGGCTATGATGCATTAAAAGAAGCAATCCGTTCAGTTTCGCAGCGTAATATTCCTGCTTAAGAATGGACAATAAAAAAAGGCGCTTTAAGCGCCTTTTTTATATGTAATAATTTTTTAAACTTAGAATTTATAACCAAGTTTTAAGCCATAAGCGATGGCATTGTTGTCAGAGAACTCAGCAACATATTGATCCGTACCAGCTTGTGCACCGGTTTGTGCTTTAGCATCACCCAACCAGAAGTATTTTACACCACCAGCAATGAAGGTTTGTGGAGTAGGGCTATATTGAACACCTAAACCTACGTTCCAGTAACCTTCTGTTGGGCCTAATGTAGTCACAGGGTTACCTGCACCAGAGTCCCAACCTACAGAGACATTACCTGCCCATTTTTCATTAAGCTTACGACCTACACCAGCATTAACAGACCATTGATCATCAGAATATTCAACTAAATTAAAACCGTTCGGACGACCAACAAGATTACCTACAGCTTCTGAAACTTTACCAAATTTATATGGTTGAATTGAGAAATCTTTCCAGTTCACCCAACGTACGTTAGCAAATGCAACTGTATCCGCCATGATCCCTGTTTGGAGATCAAGGTTAACAGACTGTGGCGTTGTAATGGTAGTTTTGCCTTCAGTATTAATTGCCTGAAGTTTAGATGCTGGGACATCCAAACCAGCAAGTACTGAAGTAAGACCTGGGAAATTTAATATAGATAAATTTTCATTAATATTCACTTTATGGTCAATTTCAGAGCGATAAGTTACAGACGCTTTAAGGGCAATTTCAGGAATTTGATAAGCTGCACCTACTAGCCAACCAGCGCCTGTAGTCTCTTTAATATTCGCATCATAGCCATTATAAAGGCTATAAGCTTGACCACGTAAACTTACATTACCTTTAACTGTTTGTAATACAGGACCTGCATAGAAGTTGAAGTTTTTAGTTGGTTGATAACCAAATACAAAAGATAAGTTTTGAGTATCAACTTTAACTTTAGTGCCACCACGACCTAAATAATTGTTTGCAGCATTAATAGCATTTTGGGTGTTTTGTAGAGCTGTTAGTCCTGCACCTACAGTTGTATTTCCACCTTTAGCAACTTGTTGTAACGCGCCTAAGATCTCTGTTTGAGTTGGTTTTGTAGGATCACCACCAGTAGCATTCGTCACAGCTATAAGAGCTGGTGTAAATGCTGATCCAGATGCTTGAACTAACTTATTAATTGAGCTGGTTGCTAAGTCACTTAATGCCTTTTGACTTAAAATAGTATCAGTGCCTGGATTCGAAACGAATACGTTGTTACCTGAATATTCTGCATCTGCTCCAAATGGTTGGTCATATAGTAGACCGAAAGAGAATTTATCATTGAGTTGTAGTTTTAATGCAGCACTTGGGAAGTAGTAATCATTACCCATATCGTCAATATTACGACGAGTTGCGCTTGATCCTGCTTCTTTACCCTCTACAGTTGGGTCTAAAACAGAAATACCTGCTTCAAAGTAATTACCTGGTTGTAAGAATGCAGACATTGACTGTCCAGAGCGATCCAAAGCTGCTGCGAAAACCCCAGTTGCAGGCAGCGTTGCCAAAATCATTGCAGTGCTCAGATGTTTTAATTTCATTTTAATCTTTCCTTGAACTTCAAGACATTTTTTTAAAAGTAACAGAGTTAAACCGTTTAAACTGTGTTGCCTTCAAAGCTTTTAATTACAAGTTTCAAAGCTTTGATAACTCCATGTAACAAAAATAGCATAATTACACTAAGAGTAAATCTGTTATATGAACTGGGGAGTACTCATTTTTTATACAAAAAAAGTCAATAAAGAATGAAATGTGGAGAAATTTTTACATTATTAAACTATTTTAAATAATTGATATTTATATTTTTAATCTATTAGTAATAAGCCATATATTTATGACATTTTTGTCAAAAATCCAAGAAAAATGGTCAAAGATTTTTTTGTAAAAATATGAGTTGATTGATCATGAAGTGAGTATTGGTTATCATTTTTACTGGATAAGTCTAGTTTCTCTACATGTGTATATTATTGATTCCATTTTATATTATTTAGAATAGAGCATAAATCAGTATTTATTTTTTACCATTCGATCAATTTTTAGGTGTTTTCATCAGATCAATTTAACCGTCTAAAATACAAAGAATGAACCAAATTAAAAGTATGAATACAATTATTCCGTTTTAGAGTTAAAACAAACCGTTAAAGGGGATATAACTTTTCATCAAATTCTTCAAGTTTGGGAAACTTTAAAGGTTCAAGCTGATCGAGGTGGGTAAGGTACGTTATATAGTCCTCAAGAATGGTTTCTCGTTCTTCTTGGCTAATATAAGGTACATGATAGGCAATGAATGGTGGAAGAACTTCAAAACCGCTATAAGCTAAGGTACCGCGTTGAATAGGTGATAGATAATGCTCTATTGGTCCGTGAATAGAGTTCTCGCCAAACATATGCGTTCTACCGCCCAGTGTTAAACAGAGCATCGCTTTTTTACCCGCCATACCACCATGGTTATAAAAGCGTTTTCCGCCATAAAAAAGTCCTGAAACGAATACGCGATCAATCCATCCTTTTAAAATTGCTGGGACAGAAGTCCAGTAAAGAGGGAAGTTTAAAATAATCAAATCTGCTCGTTTTACTTTTTCAATTTCCGCTTGGATATCAGGTGCTAAAAGGTTTTGCTTGGCGGCATTACGTTGTTCTAATGCGTAATTAAAATAGTCGGGTTGATTGAGTTCTAAAAAATCCTCTTTGGAAGCTACAGGGTTGAATTGCATTGCATACAAGTCAGAAACTTCTACACGATGACCCAACTTTTTAAATGTTTGCTGAGCTGTCGTTTTCAGTGATGTTGTAAAAGACTGTGGCTCTGGATGAGCATGAACGATCAAAATATTCATAAGGTGACCTGTATTCTTTTCAGAAATTGTGCTGTCTAGTGCGAATCACTGGATTCCATTTTGAACAACTATGCATCAATTTAAGAACATGGCATAGTTCATGAACTGACAGTTTTTACCATTTGACGCCACAATTATGATTGCTAATGGATCACGCATGAATCCAGAATTACCTGGAACTTATATTAATTTATTAGTCGATATAGTTAAGCGCTGGAATATCTCGGGAGATCAGCTTCTAGATGGAAGTGGCGTAACATTAGAACAATTAACCAAACCCTATTGGTATGTTGAGTTTCATACTTTAAACAAACTTCTTGAACATGCTATTGAACTCACTCATGAGCCAGCATTAGCGGGTTATTTGGCTTTGGAAATGAAAGCATCTTGTTATGGTTCGGTAGGTATGGCGGCCATGGTCTGTGCAAATTTAGAAGAAGCCCTTAAAACACTTGAACAATTTATTGGATCACGTTGTGATGCATTTAAGCCAGAGTTAAAACAAGAACAAGATTATATTTACTGGTCTATACGCCAGCCTTTGAAAGTTTTTCGGTTGAGTCCAAATGCTACTATTTTTTTATTATTAGGTTTTGTTCAAATCGCGAAGCATCTAACAGGATTATCTTCTTTAGGTACCGTTAAGTTAAATATGTCTGAACCCGTCGGTTTTTCAAAACTAAAAGCCGAATTGAGTGTAGATTGTTTATTTAATGAAAAACAGAATGTCTGGATTTTTCCAAAAGAATATTTATCGCAGCCCATCCTAACGGCCGACCCTATGCTTGCGCCTTTACTAGAAGCACAGTGTAAAAAAGATATAGATAAATTGAAGTTACGCAGCGGATGGAAAGTAGAAATTAGCCACGTAATTAAAAAATTATTGATCAATAATCAGGGAGAAATATTAAAAGTTAAACAAGTCGCGTACATGATGAATATGTCAGAGCGGAGCCTACAGCGTTATTTGGCAACCGAAAATACAAGTTTTTCAGTATTAGTTGATCTAACACGAAAGCAGCAAGCACAAGATCTTTTAGAAAATAGTGCAATATCAATTGAAGCTGTGGCTTTAAGTTTAGGTTATGCAGATACATCCCATTTCACTCGCGCATTTAAACGCTGGATGGGAGTGACACCGAAGTATTATCAAACTCAGTTAAAACTAAAAAATTTAGAGATACGTGAATAATCAAGAAGACCACAAATTTGAAAGTGGTCTTTTAAATATGTATTAAGTTGATGGTTCTTGTTTTGATGAAAGTGAACGAATCACTTCAAAATAGCTAGGCGGGACTGGAACATGACCTCGTTCTCTTAATACTTTGTGCATACGCGGTAATTTAAAATATGGCACTGAAGCCATTAAATGATGTTCCATATGGTAGTTTACGTGGATTGGTGCAACAAAACTTCTCGCGATCCACCCAGCTTTGGTTGTTCGAGTATTGGTTAAAGCAGTATTGCTGGTTTGCATTCCAGCATGTTCTGCCATAGAGCGAATACGTAAAAAAAGTGGGAATGGGGTTAAATAAGCCAGAGGCCATAACCAATAAAAACGTTGCTGACCAAATGCTTTTAGAACACCATAAAGTGCCAGATTGGTTGCAATAGCTCCCGTACTGTTTTTTGCAATACTCTTTGCATAGTCAACGAAATTTTTATGACTGCGGTCTAACCAAATTTGGTCATTGGCAACAGTCCATTTCATGACATCCAGATCCATTAAAACTCGACCTAAGCTAAACTTTAAGCCAGTCATACCTGTTAAGTCGCGTAAGAATTTACGAGTTAGAGATTTTTTACTGACAGGAAAACCAGCAACTAAAGAAAGATCTGGGTCATCTGGAGTAGACGTTTTTGCATGGTGACGAACATGGTGTATACGATATTTTTGAAGATCATTCCAGATGGGGCGGGCGCATAGCCATTCACCGAGAAAATCATTTATTTTCTTATTTTTGAATAGACTTTTGTGAGACGCGTCGTGCATTAAAATTGCGAGACATAACTGACGACCCGCCAAGATTGCTAAGGCAAGCATACATGCTAATAATTTACCCCAACTCGGTAAGTAATCCCACATCATGATTAAGCTAGCGAATGTTCCGCCAATAACAGCCCATGTGCTGGCAACAGCCCAAGCACCATAGGCATCTGAAGGTTCGGTAAGCTCTTGTATTTCTTCTCTGCTAAATAGATCCGTAACACTCACCTGTGTATTCATTTTTATTCTCCCAAATTAGAGTTTGGTATCCACACCTTATATTACAAATATAGTTATAAAAATTTAAAAAGTGAAATATTTGTTTGTAAAAAAATAAATCAGATGACTATAGATTTAATTCTTGTTCATATATTTTTTTCCAAAGTTTTTGACCGATCGCGTCTAGCTGCTGTACATCTTGAGCAAATTGATTACGCGCAGACTCACTTACAAATGGTGCTGGTAATAGGGGATCATTCATGAGTAAAGCAATCGTTTCTCTACCTAAAAGAAGGGCTTTAACTGCTGCATCATTTAAGGAGAGGTGAGTATAGTTTTCAAGCCAGTGTGTGATATCTCGACTATACATTTCATAATTTTTTTCGAGTTGTTTGGTATCCCATAAAGAAAAAATTTGCTTAAGCGTTGATGGCTCGAAGTGCTGAATAATACAAATTTTTGCTTCTTTCTCTAGTCCAGCCAAAACAAGCTCTTCACAGGTTTTTTCAAAACTATAAGCTAAATTGTCTGGGCGGATGTAAATACCCGTTTCTAATTCTTTAAAACCAAATTGACGCAGCACACGTTCACGCTTTTTAAGAGCAGTTCGGTCTATACGGCCAAGTGTGCCTGTAAACACAGCAAGATAATGTTGCTGCCATTCTTTAGTTTGTTTAATACCATTTTTACGATTGAGAATTACTTTTGCCCAATCTTTCGTAGAAGGTGAAAGTTGATAGATTCCGCGTTCTACGCTTTCGATCATACCTTCATTTAATAAACGGGTTGTCGCAACTCGAATACCGTTTTCACTTAAGTTAAACAGTTTGGCGGCCACCAAAATTTGTTTAATCGTAAGTTGAGAGTAAGCAGAGGAAAGAAAGAGATCGATAATCAGATGACGTGCGTTGATTTTAGTATTTTTCATTCTGTTTAAATTTTAAATATAAATGACATATGCTTGAAATAATATCATGTTTATTTGATGTTTTAAGATGGTTTCTTGGCTTGCCTGAGTGTAAGAGCTTTTATTTATAACTAGAAGACGATTTGTTTTTGATTAGATTTTATCTTTTTACGATAGTTAACCTAAGTTTGTCATAATGATGTGATACATTATTGCACTTTAAATAATCGGCCTTTAATTAAAGGCAATAACCAAAATGCTAGAAATGATCTGATATTGAACATGAATTAGGCCAAAGTATTGGTTTATCCATGATATAAAACAACTTTTTAGACCTTTCTAGTGATTAACTTTTTGAGCAAGTGATGGAAAATTTTGAAGTTATAAAAGCACTATTTCTAGGATTTGTTGAAGGTTTAACTGAATTTTTACCTATTTCCAGTACTGGCCATTTGATTTTATTTGGTCATATTATCGATTTCCATTCAGATGGTGGTCGTGTATTCGAAGTAGTGATCCAGTTAGGTGCTATTTTGGCAGTGTGCTGGTTATATCGACAAAAAATTATTAACTTGATTAAAGGCTTCTTTAGTGGCGATGTAGAGTCGCGTCATTTCGCTTTTAGTGTATTAATTGCTTTTTTCCCAGCAGTGATTATTGGCGTTTTAGCCGTCGATTTTATTAAAAGTGTTTTGTTTAGCCCAATTGTGGTTGCGATTGCCCTCATTGTTGGTGCACTGATTATTTTCTGGGTTGAATCTAAACAGTTTGAGCATAAAACATTAGATGCAACAAAAATCACGTTTAAGCAGGCGCTTTTAGTTGGTCTTGCTCAGTGTGTTGCGATGATTCCGGGGACTTCACGTTCAGGTGCGACAATTGTAGGCGGGATGTTTGCAGGTTTATCACGTAAAGCTGCAACAGAGTTTTCGTTCTTCCTTGCGATGCCAACCATGTTAGGTGCAGCAACATTTGATTTAATTAAAAATGCTGATGTGTTGACCTCAGACAATATGATTAATATTGGTGTTGGTTTCGTTGCAGCATTTATTGCAGCTTTATTTGTAGTAAAGGCACTGGTACTTTTTGTTGAACGCCATACGCTACGCGTATTTGCTTGGTACCGTATTGTGCTCGGTGTAATTATTCTGATTGCATCAATGTTCTTTAACTTATCTGCTTAATAGTCAGACTAAGTGAAAAAACCTAGAATCTTCTAGGTTTTTTTATGCCTAAAAATAGCTTTAACTTGCTTATTTATACAAAGTACTACCAAGAAATACTTTTCCCTTTTAGTTTGATTGATATAGTAAATCTTAAATAGCCCGTAAAAATAAAGCAATGCAACAGAATGATTTGATGAAAAAATTGGTAGAGGCTTTTTTATATTTGGCTCCTCAAGAAGGTCTATATCCTACCTATATTTCAAATATCACTCTTATGAGGGTAGATCATTCCACACAACCTGTTGCTGTATTACAAGAGCCTTCAATTGTTTTAGTCATACAAGGTGTAAAGCGTGGTTATATCGGGAAAGATACTTTTCAGTTTCAACAAGGCCAGTGTTTACTCATCTCGATTGCTATTCCTTTTGACTGCGATACGTTGGTTGAAAATGAACCAATGCTGGCAATTGCGATTAAGTTTGAAGCGCAAATGATGGCTGATTTAGCCACTAAAATGGATAAACAGCAGCAGCCATCTATAAATGAGCTTGAAAAAAGAGATATAAAGCTCAGTTGTGGTTTAAATATTATAGACATGAACACGGTAATATCTGAGGTTGCTTTACGCTTGTTGAATTTACTTCGTTCTAAACAAGATACTGCGATATTGGGAGAACAGATAAAACGAGAACTCATTTATCGGGTTTTGCAGGCAGGTAGTCGTGATTTAATCGAAAATCTTTCGGCGATGATAAGTCGAAATAGTGTGATTTATACAATTTGTGAAATTATTCAAAGAGATTATTATCACAATTTAACGGTTCAGGAACTTGCTAAACAAGCGGGAATGAGCGTCTCTCTTTTTCATCAAGCGTTTAAGAAAGTCACCAACTATTCTCCATTACAGTACATTAAGATTACTCGATTACATAAGGCACGTGATTTAATCTTAAATAATCAAATGGGTGTTGCTGAAGCCGCCTATCAGGTTGGGTATGTAAGTGCTTCACAGTTTAGTCGAGAGTTCAAACGGCTGTTTGGAGTTCCACCTAAATCTTCAATGAATTAAAGTAAATCAATACATTTAAAATATAAACCAAACATGGAGCATATCAATGAGTCTTCCAACAACCATGAAAATTGTTGAAATTACGGTTCCCGGCGGACCTGAGGTCTTAAAACTTCAAGATTCAGATGTTCCAGTACCTCAAGCAGATGAAGTGTTAATTGAGGTAAAAGCTGCTGGAATTAACCGTCCAGACGTATTGCAGCGTATGGGTTTATACCCAATGCCTAAAGGTGTTACGCAAATTCCAGGTCTTGAAGTCGCTGGGGTCGTGGTTTCTGTAGGTGACCAAGTGCAACAGTTTAAAGTTGGAGACAAGGTTTGTGCTTTAACCAACGGTGGTGGTTATGCAGAATACTGTGCTGTTACTGCAACGCAAGTATTGCCAATACCTGAAAATCTAACATTTACACAAGCTGCTGCGATTCCGGAAACATTCTTTACAGTTTGGGCAAATCTGTTTGATATCGGCCGTTTAAAAGAAAACGAAACAGTACTGATTCATGGTGGTGCAAGTGGTATTGGGACCACAGCTTTAGCGATTTGCCATGCTTTAGGGATTAAAACTTTTGCTACAGTTGGAAGTGAAGATAAAGTTGCAGCACTTTCTAACTTAACGACTGCAATTAACTATAAAACCCAAGATTTTGAGCAAGAAATTTTGAAACACACCCAAGACCAAGGTGTTGATGTGATTTTAGATATTGTGGGTGGTTCGTATTTCTCGAAAAACTTAAATCTATTAAAACGTGATGGTCGACTTGTGATTATTGGTTTTATGGGCGGTCGAATTGCAAAAGAATTTGATTTGCAGAAACTGATTTTAAAACGTGCAACTATTACTGGCTCAACTATGCGAGCACGTAATAGCCAAGAAAAAGCCCAGATTGCTCAGTCATTACATGAACATGTGTGGCCGTTATTAGCGCAAGGCAAGTGCTTACCGCAAATCTATAAAACCTATGATTTTTCAGATGTACAAAGTGCCCATGCATGTATGGAACAAGGTGACCATATTGGAAAGATCGTTTTAGAGATTAATACTTAATTTAATCTGTGATAGTTTAGGTGAACGTCATGTTTGCCTAAACTGAAATTTATAATTATTAATTGTGCCTATTTCTATATAAAAATTGCCAAATTCTATTGGCGTGTTGCACCAGTTTCTTGATCTAAATATACATGTACTAAGAAATAATAACTGGCTTAAAGCTGTTATTTCGTTCTTCAATTCTAAAGGATGGTAACAATGAATACCCCAGCATCAAATGATAAAAATCCGACCCCAGATTTGGCAGAAGATAATGCATTCTTCCCATCACCATACTCACTGAGCCAATATACTTCGCCTAAAACAGATTACGACGGTACGACTTACCCAACGCCGTATACAGGTAATAAAAAGGTCTTGATGATTGCAACCGATGAGCGTTATATCCAGATGCAAAACGGTAAGTTCTTTTCTACCGGAAACCATCCAGTAGAAATGCTTTTGCCGATGTTTCATTTAGATAATGCTGGTTTTGAAATTGACGTTGCGACACTTTCCGGTAATCCAGCCAAACTTGAAATGTGGGCAATGCCAAAGCAAGAGCAGGTGGTATTAGATACTTTTCATAAATATGCAGATAAATTAAAAAATCCGCTAAAACTTGCCGATATTTTAGAAAATGCAGTGGGGAAAAACTCACCATACGCAGCTGTATTTATTCCGGGTGGGCATGGTGTTTTAGCTAAGATTCCACATAGCTTGGATGTCAAAAAAGTTCTGAAATGGGCAGTTGAACAAGATAAATTTATTATTACTTTATGTCATGGTCCAGCTTCGTTATTGGCTGCGGCAGTAGATGAACAACCTGAGAATTACATTTTTAAAGATTATCAAATTTGTGTATTCCCTGATTCCTTAGATAAGGGGGCAAATATTGATATCGGTTATATGCCGGGAGCTTTACCGTGGTTAGTCGGTGAGAACCTTGAAAAACTCGGTGTGAAGATTTTGAACACTGGCATTACAGGACAATGTCATAGAGATCGTAAATTATTAACAGGCGATAGTCCGCTTGCTTCTAATAATTTAGGAAAACTTGCAGCTGAAACGTTGTTGGCTGAAGTGAAGGATTAAACATATTGGTTAAAAAAAATAGGGCTTTTATTAAGTCCTATTTTTTTTATAATAAATAATGTATCAGGTGTAAATTTTAAAATGATAAATTATGCAAAATCAGCATAATAAGTAAGAAATAGGAGAATATTAAAATGATAAAAATAGAAGATATAAATCTACTTGGGCAAGGGTATAAGTTGGTATTTGATTTAAGATCATCTTCTTCAATCTTGATGGATAAAAATTATATCAAAAATATACAGAAAACTACGTTGGATAAGGGAACAACTATGGGGCTTAAGGGTGACAAAGGTTTATATGCAACAGCTGAATGGTGGGAAAATATCAGAAATGGCAATATAGAAACTTATTGTGTAAAAGGAGTAATAGTTGGGATTAATGAAGAAAATCCTTTTATAGAGGGGAATATAATGATTACAATTAAAGTAAATGGAACGAATAAAGAAATTTTTCAAGATATAGTTTTTACTAATGAAAGAGAAAAAATTATTAGTGAAGAGCTTTACAAAGCTGGAAATGAGATAGTATCCATTTATATTCTTGATAAGTTAAAAGAGGAAGATACTTGTAATTGGGTAGTAGAAGAGATATTGGGCGTTTCTCCATTACTTAATAGAGTTTACATTAAGGATAAAGGTTAAAATTATTTTATATTAATGGATTGTAGGAGTTTAATATGGGTGAAGATGAAATTAATATTATAGCCTATAATTACGTGGGTTATATTAAATTAAATAAAGATATTATTTTTTCTGCTAATGGTAATGAAAATGATATTATTTATAACCAAAGTGGAGTTAATAGGAGGATTTTTTCGGGATACGTTAGCTTTCCCGAAGTTGAAAAGAACACTTTATTTTATATGAAAGCTTTTTTACTTACTCTTACTGTAGATATACCTTGTAAGGAAGAAATTCATTCTTTAATTAAAATATTTTCATATTGTGAAAACCACTCTTCATTAATTGAAAAATTATCATTAGGGCTAAAATCTAACTCAAAAGGTCTTGTTTTTAATGGGCTTAAAGAAATAATAGGTGTTTTTTACTTGTTGGAAAAAATTGATGACTTGTTTTTCTATGATGGAAGAGAGAAAGCATACAATAATTTTTTAAAAAATCATAGATAAGTTAGATCGTTATAAAATATAAAATGGATAAAGATTAAATAAAATGATAGAGAATTGTGCGTTGATTGATCAAGGATATAAATTGATTTTTGATTTAAAAATATGGTTGGAAAAAAATGGGAAAGATGAGATTAGGTCTACACATGCTTTGACTCTGGATAGTACTACTAATAGTGGTTTAAGTGGAGTGTATGGTTTATATGGAACAAGTGAGTGGTGGGATAATATTAAAAAAGGTAATATAGAAACATATATTGTAAGTGGTGTAATAGCTGATCTTAGTAAGGGAAATGTTTTTGTGGATGATGGTGCAATGATAACTATTATTTCAGATAATAATCAAGATGATATATATGAAGGAGTAGTCTTTACGAATGAAAAGTTGAAGAGACAGTATAGTCATCTTTATTCTATAGGAAATAAAATAGTTGTTTTATATATATTGGATGAGTTAAAGGATAAAGATACTTGGAACCCTTTAATACAAAGTAAATTGGGTGTTTTGCCTATAACAAATAAAATTTATATTAAAGGTTGATGTTCTTTGATTTATTGGTAAATAGGGTGCTTTATAAACTAAGCGCCCTATTTTTATTTAAATATAGTAATGACTTATAAATTAGTGAATTTTAATTCAATCTTATAAAAATATATCTAAAAATAAAGCGATATAAAAACTACACACTTTGATCTTTTGTTGACCAACTCAACTGTTCTTTGTATAAAAAATGTTCTGTATATGTTTTTATTTTTAGTAACTATGAGGTGAATGTAAATGTTTAAATTAATCAATGTATTGAAATTTTTTTGTTTAGCTTTTTTAGGAGTTTTTATACTTTCTGGATGTGAAACAGAAGAAAAAATCAATAGTAATTCAAGCTCTATAGTCTCATACAATGAAGATTTCACAAAAAATCAAGCTCAACTTATCAATAAAAATATGTCAGAACAAAAAACAATTAGTAAGACATCGCAATAGTAAAGATTATAAAATGAGGAAACTTAATTTTTATAACATAAAGCTTTTATTTCTTATCTATTTAATATTGATTTTTAGAACTGCTTATGGGGCTCCAGACATTGTGGCACAAAACTATGCTGCTGCGAACTCTTCTAGTATCCAGTTTTGTACATCAGGATATGAGGTTTTAAGTGGAGATATTACATATAAGCAACCTCTTATTTCAGGGAAATTACCTTATGTATTTAATTATAAAGCACCATTGAGACTTAACGTGGCTGCAGCACAAGATTTTGCGCAACCAGAAAATAGTACATTGGGATGGTATGATAATTATCAATCATCTATTATAGTTCAGGATATATCCGTTAAAACAACTCAGTATACTAGTTCAAGATTGTACTATAAATCTTATGATTCTCAGTACTTTACTATGGAAACGTCTAATCCGGTAACTACAACATTTAATGCCAAAATAATATTTGTACGATTGCCTGGTGAAGCTGTTACTCAAATATTTAAAGAAGAAAATGGTAAGTTTAGTAGATTGTATAGTGCAGATCCTATACAAGAATTAAATAAAAAAGCTATTCAAAATATTATCTGGGATTACAGGCTGGCAATGGGGAGCATCAGGCAATGCAAGTTACACTCAAAGTTATAATAATGATGGATCTATAGCGAGTTTAACGAATAAAGATAATGCATCAGCAATCAATTATTCATTAACTTTTGGGTACGATAAAGATGGTCGTATTACTCTCGTTACCCGTAATAATGGAACCAAGGATGCTTATCCTATGATGTTGTAGATCGTTTACTTAGTGAAAGCCGTACCACAGGTACAGCAGCGACTTATAGTATTAGCTATACCTATGACAAAAATGGCAATCGTTTAACTTTAAATGCTACAGAACAACACATGCAGCCTGCTGCTAGTGCTGCCTATAGCTATACAGCTAACACAAATAAGTTAGCGAGTTTTACAAAAGGAGGTGCTGCACAGACTTTCAGTCATACTGCCAACAGTGAGCTAAGTTATGGTACTTATTTACCGACTTACGATTATAGTGGTCGTCGTAAAGTAGACCGTGCAAGCACAGATTATTATTTCATGAACTACAACCATAAAAATGAACGTAGTTTTAGGGATAAAGTAGTTAATGGTGCTGTGTCTACAATGACTCAATACATCTATGATGAACAAAGTCATTTAATTGGAGAATATGACAAAACCGGAGCACTTGTAGAATATGTATGGATGGGTGACAACCCCGTAGCAGCGATTTATGGCAGTGGTGCGGCAACCAAGATCTATTCATTGTTACAGACCATTTAAACACGCCAAGACGTTTAGTTGATGGTGTAACTCATGCGGTAGTGTGGAGTTGGGATTCGACAGCATTTGGTGTAGGTAACCCGACTGGATCAATCACGTTTAACCTACGTTTCCCAGGTCAATATTATGATGTGGGCACTAATCAATTTTATAACCACAACCGTTTCTATAACCCAGAGCTGGGTCGTTATATGGAACCAGACCCGATTGGGTTAGAGGGTGGTTTAAATCCGTATGCATATGCGGGTAGTAACCCAGTGATGAATATTGATCCGAGTGGGTTATCATTGACGCGAATGGATGACTTTATGATGGGAAATTCAATTGTTAATAATTTAAACAATATAGATCTGAATAGAGCGCAATTATCATTTGAAAGAATGGCATCGAATCTTATTAATCAAGTTAGTAATGATAATTATCTGAAAAGTTTAAGTGTTAAAGATACAACTCAATTATCAAAATATTATCATAGTACTTTTTACCCAAATACTGCTCAAATACAACAAAGAGCGGAAAATTTACAGGCTGCTGGTACGGCTATAGATATATTCGCATTGGGATGTGCAACGAGCGTAGTTTGTACTCCTTTTTCACCGGCTATTGCCATGACCGGTTCATTTGTTGGAGGGTATGGTACTTTTCTAGATCCAAATGCTTCGCTTGGGCGTAAATTAATAAGTGTAGGTTTGTCACCGACAGTAAGTGCAGGATCAAAACTAATATTTAAGAATACTCCTGAAGTTAAAGGAATTGCTACAGATGTTTTCGGACTATATGTTGATAAAGTTACTGGGAAAGCCGTTGATGCAGCTTATCAATGCACTGATTCTAGTTGGGAGAAAACTGGTTGCAAATAAAATATACTTATTGATAGGTACTATGTGATGAAATCATTTTTTTTAAATAATTCCTCATTGAAGAATTATATCTTAATAACATTAGGAATAGTAATAATAGTATTATTGTTGGCTATCTATTACTATAAAGGAGGGCTTAAGTTTGATTTTACTTTTGGGGTGGTTATTTGTTACTTTGTTATTTTTCTTATATTGAAAAATTATAGTTTTCCACTTATTCCAGAGGTTAAAGAAGAGAGTGATGAATATCTTGTATATGCAAGGGTTGTTTTTTTTGTTTTTTTTGTTCTGGTAATATTTGGCTCTTTATCTGTAACATTGTTATAATTTTTAACTTATTTAGAAAGCCAATTATTTAGTCATAAGTAGTTGGTTTTTTTATTATTTGTATAACTGTTATATAAAAAATAAGGTGGGATGTGATTTATATATTTGATATAGCTATTATTGAAAAGAGTAAGTTGGTGAAATTTAAGAAGGCTTGTTAAAAAATATTTAAATGGTTTTCTGTTGTGGTTTTAATATTTATTGTATTGGTGAAGATGGTTGAATTTATTGTAAGTAAATACTTTGATAATACTGTTATAAAAGATACTTGTGCAAACTTAGCAAGTATATAGGATTATAAAAAATTATTATTAATTTGGTTTAAATAATCCTGAATATAAGAAATGAGACTCTATTGTGGTTTCTAATATAAAAATTATATAAATGAAAACCAGCTACTCATTAGTCAGTAAATGTTTTTATTTATATAAAGACAAAACTTATTGTATGTTGAAAAATTAATAATTATAAAATTTTCTTAAACTTGTAAGTGAAATGGTATTAATAATTTTTTATTTCGATAGTATTTTTTGATAACCCGACAGGATCAATCACGTTTAACTTACGTTTCCCATGTCAATATTATGATGTGGGCACTAATCAGTTCTATAACCACAACCGTTTCTATAACCCAGAACTTGGTCGTTATATGGAACCAGACCCGATTGGGTTGGATGGTGGCTTAAATCCGTATGCATATGCGGGTAATAACCCAGTAATGAATGTAGATCCGAGTGGTTTATATATCATTAACAACAAAAATGGTACTATGACTATTAGACCAGATATTCCACAAGCGCCATCACTTACAATTCCTATTCCTAAAGGATGGTCTGCTGATGCTGTGAATTTAACTTCCTCTAGTTCAAACTATCATGCATATAACTATACATACTCTATTCCTGTAAGAGGGACTTCAGCTCTGTCAGCTGTACAAAACTCAATCGTTAATCAACCGACTCCTGGAGCTGGATCGGCCTCTGCTAAGGGTACACTAATTAATGCATCACCTAGTGATTATACAAGCTTTACCCAAGGTGCTAGATCAGTAAGTGCATATTTAATGGGTGCAAGTCCAGTTAAATCTTATTCAGTTAATAACGCTGCTGGTTCTTGGGTTTTTAATGTTACTCAGCAACAGCATCCTTTAAGTGATGGCTATGTACTCAGGGGGGCGTTACCTAACTCTAATGGTGGAATTAATATTATTAATTATGGAGAAGGTACTTCAATGCTTCAATCTATACCAGGTATGGCAAATTTTATTAATGAAGTCTGGCAACCAGTTTCACAAAATAATGTAAATATGGCATTTCCAAATTTTAATAATCAGATTAAATTGACTCCTCTATCTAATGATGCATTATCTTGGATATATTGATATGAGTAAATTACTAATCCATATGGCAAAAAATAAATTTACCGTCTGTGTAGCATGGATGATATTGGTAATACCTGTGTTAGCAATAGCACTCACATCAGATATTATTTACTCTCCAATTATTTTTATATTGTTGGTGTTTTATTTAAGGAAGGAGCGGAACTATATATTTTTAGTTTCTGCTGTATATAGCTTTTTTGTTTTCTTTCCTCCCTATCTTTATTTTATCAGGTGGATAGGCTTCTTTATTGCAGGAGAAATTCCACTTAGTGAGTGCTTGAAGCAAATTTATTCACTGCTTAAAGTAAGATCAACGACGTATTTTAATCTACCCAGTGCAATATTTGCAGTGTTAGCTATACCATCCATTTTTTTAATTAATTTGAGAAATAAATTAAAAAAAGTAAGTAGATGGAGCATGAACATTAAAAATTAAATCATGGGTTTTATTGTTTATTGTTTTTAATTTATAAGGTATATTCTTTTTTAGAATATACCTTTATATTTTAGGAGAACTAAATTTTTACTTGTTCCGCTAAGTATATGTATGAGCCTTCTAAAACTACAAATGCCACCAATTTTAATCAGAATATCATAGATCCTAAATTTATCTTAGATTAATTGAGAATTATATAAAGAGGAAGCGATCCTAATATCACTATGAAATAACGTCACGCCCAGGTGCAGACCTAAAGCCTGAACAGTATATTAAATTGTGTTCTAATATTAAATGTTTATGATTGATGAGATTATATGAAAAATTATATTCTAAATTTATCCGATGATTTTTCTGAGTATGCTTGGGAGATTGAGTCGAAAGGATGTTTTGAAGTAGATATTAAGATATTTGATAAAATATATACTTTCAATTTTTATGATCCAATCAGATTAAATCAAACAATAGAAGATGACTTAAATTCAAATCAATATTTTTTTTATGAAAATATGGTTGTATTGCCAAAAGTAAATTTAAGGAATATTGAAAAATTTATAGAGGATATAATTGATACTCCTTATCTATTATCTTTTTCTACAAAAAGATAAATGTTCATTATTATCTTATATATGGTCTTCAACTAGACTATTTATATTATATGTGCGCCCTGCGGGACTCGAACCCACGTCGGTCGCTTAGGAGGCAACTGCTCTATCCAGTTAAGCTAAGGGCGCATAATTTTATGATTATAAACAAAAAAGCTATTGCTAAGGCAATGGCTTTTTTCATGTTTTAGGTATTAAAAATTTTGTCATAGTGGTTAATAAAAAGTTAAACCACTCAAAGGTTTTAGAACTGTTTATGTCTTATATAAAAAATAGAGTTTATAAAGCAAAAAAATCACAAAAAATTCATGTTTGCCTTTCTATGATCTGAAGTAAAACACGAAAACATTCAAGGCAAGCAATCGGGTAAGTGAAGCTATTTCAGAAAGGTTGTTTGTTAAAGAATCAGATTTGGCTGCAACATAATTTAAAAGGTCATAACATGAAAAAAATTGATGAACAGGACTTATCTAGAATTATTGAAATGGCATGGGAAGATCGAACCCCATTTGAAGCAATTGAGCGAGAGTATGGCTTGCGTGAAAGTGAAGTTATTCGTTTAATGAGATACAACTTAAAATCGAGCAGTTTTAAACTCTGGCGCAAGCGTATGGCAGGGCGTAAAACCAAGCATCAGCAATTACGTTCACCAGAAGTTGAAAGAGCTTACTGTTCTCGTCAGTATAAATATGCGTAACTTTATGATTAATGATATCTGATAGGGGCTCTAAACAGACATTCAGATATGCTTTTAATTTTATAGCCTTAAATAAAAAAGCCATTGTCGAGACAATGGCTTTTTTCATGTTTTAAGTACAAATGTTCAGATTATTGTTCTTTAGCATTGAGTACTTTAAACAAAATAAACATAAGAACAATCCAGATCGGAATCATCATTACAGACTCTTTAAAGCCTTGGCTCCACATAATGTAGAGTACAACAGCAATGAAACCTAAAACCAAATAGTTACTAAATGGTGCCCAAAGTGCAGGGAAGTGAGTTTTTTGACCGAGTTTTTTCATTGCTGATTTAAACTTAAGGTGAGTCATACTGATCATCGCCCAGTTCAACACCAATGCGCCAACTACAATGTACATTAAGTGGCTTAAAGCATCTTCAGGTACAAAATAATTTAAAAGAACACAGCCAAAAATAAGTAATGCAGACAACAAAACTGCTGGTACAGGTACACCTTGTTTGTTTACTTTCTTGAAGATTTTTGGCGCATTACCTTGTTGAGCTAAACCGTAAAGCATACGGCTATTGGCAAACATCCCGCTATTATAAACAGACAGGGCAGCGGTTAAAATAATAAAGTTAAGTAAGTGTGCAGCCCAACCAATACCCATTTGACTAAAGATCATAACAAATGGACTTTTATCGAGACCGCCAAGATCTAATTGGTTCCATGGCACTAATGAAAGTAAAATTGCCAATGAACCGATATAGAAAATCAAGATACGGAAAACAACTTGGTTAATTGCTTTTGGAATGGTTTTTTTCGGATCTTTTGCTTCTGCCGCAGCCATACCGATCAGTTCAATACCACCAAAGGCGAACATCAAGAAAGCCAACATGTAGAACAGGCCACTAAAGCCATTTGGAAAGAACCCACCATGTGTCCAAAGGTTGCTAAATGAAATGCTTGAACCTACATCTGCTGTAAATAGCAAGTAAAGTCCAAAAATAATCATTGAGATAACCGCAACAACTTTAATAATAGCGAGCCAGAATTCGGACTCACCATAAAATTTGACGTTTGTTAGGTTAATTGCCGTAATCACGACAAAGAAAAATAAGACAGACGTCCACGCTGGAATATGAGGCCACCAATAATTAATATATTTGGCTACCGCAGTAAGTTCGCTCATCGCGACCAGAACGTAGAGTATCCAATAATTCCATCCAGCTAAAAATCCGGGAAATTTCCCCCAATATTTATAAGCAAAATGGCTGAACGATCCTGCAACAGGTTCTTCAACAATCATTTCTCCCAAATGACGCATAATCAAAAATGCGATTAAGCCGCCAATGGCATATCCTAAAATAATGGATGGTCCCGCAGATTGAATCACTTGCGCCGAGCCTAAAAATAATCCGGTACCAATTGCTCCACCCATAGCAATTAATTGGATATGTCGATTTTTTAGTCCTCGTTGCAGTGTAGAAGATTCGTTGGTCAAAGGTCTTCACTCACTATGAATAAGTAAATTATTCTAATAGATGGATTTATTTTAGCCTAGACTACAAATTAACAAGCGGTGACTGAAAAGTAACACTAAAAAATATTTAAAATCATTAACTTGCTTTTAATAATGCAAAAATGATTGAAAAATATTCTAAAAATATATTTTTTGATAGACTCTTTTTTTCATGATTTTGCTTAATTCGGTCATTGCGAGCATGAATCTAAATTCTCAAAATAAGTCTGCGTCAATACGATTGATGTATAAAAGCATAACGCTATCTCTAGATCACAAAACGATTTAAGATGAAGCGAATGACTAAACAAGTCTGTTTGTTTCGAGATATAAAAACACAATAGTAAGGATAACAGTTGATATGAGCTCAGTACCGCAAATTAAAATTCCAGCAACTTACATGCGTGGTGGAACCAGTAAAGGTGTATTTTTTAAACTTGATGATTTGCCGGAAAGAGCTCAGGTGACAGGTCAAGCAAGAGATCAACTCTTACTACGTGTCATTGGTAGCCCAGATCCTTATGGAAAGCAAATTGATGGAATGGGTGGAGCGACTTCAAGTACCAGTAAAACTGTTATTTTGGCTAAAAGCACCCAGCCAGATCATGATGTCGACTATTTATTTGGACAGGTTTCAATAGATCAGCCTTTCGTGGACTGGAGTGGTAACTGCGGTAATTTAACTGCTGCAGTTGGCTCATTTGCGATTTCAAATGGTTTGGTTGATGCAGATCGTATTCCAGAAAATGGCCTCTGTACTGTTCGAATTTGGCAAAAAAATATTCAAAAAACCATTATTGCCCATGTACCTATCACCAATGGTCAAGTTCAAGAAACTGGTGACTTCGAACTGGATGGAGTGACTTTCCCTGCTGCTGAAGTTCAAATTGAGTTTTTAGACCCAGCCGATGATGGTGAAGAGGGCGGTGACATGTTCCCGACAGGAAACGTGGTCGACCAACTAGATGTACCTGAGATTGGCAGTTTTCAAGCCACATTTATTAACGCTGGTATTCCAACCATTTTCTTAAATGCAGAAGATTTAGGATACCAAGGTACGGAGCTGCAAGATCATATTAATGGTGATGCAGCAGCACTGGCACGTTTTGAAAAAATCCGTGCATATGGTGCAGTTCAGATGGGGTTAATTAAAGATATTTCAGAAGCGGCTGCGCGTCAGCATACACCAAAAATTGCTTTTGTTTCTAAACCAAAAAATTATATAGCTTCAAGCGGTAAGAACGTTTTAGAAAACGATGTCGACTTACTGGTTCGTGCTTTGTCGATGGGTAAACTTCATCATGCCATGATGGGTACAGCAGCTGTAGCAATTGGTACTGCTGCTGCTATTCCGGGCACATTGGTAAATTTAGCAGCTGGTGGTGGAGAGCGTGAAGCAGTACGTTTTGGACACCCATCTGGAACATTACGTGTTGGTGCTCAAGCTGAACTTACAAATGGCCAATGGGTGGTGAAAAAAGCCATTATGAGCCGTAGTGCACGTGTCTTAATGGAAGGCTGGGTTCGAGTTCCGGGCGACAGTTTCTAAAAGTTATTTAAATGAAAGAGCCTCTCTACTATAGAGAGGCTCTTTTGCATGTGGCATCCATAACACATCACGCACTTTTTACAGCGAATCGTGTATGATGTAGTACACGAATGTTTCATAACATTTAATAAAATTTCTCTACTGATTTTACGAGGCGACTGTGTCATCACTCTCTCAAGTTAATGCGGATGTTTTAAAACAAGCTCAACAACGTATTCAACAAGATTTATTGACAACACTCGCTGCATTTTCAATTCCTGAACCTTTAAAAAGCGCAGTACATCATGCCGTTATGCTTGGTGGAAAACGTGTTCGTCCAGCTTTATGCTACGCCACAGCTTCTTTACAAGATAATCCAAATTTTGCTGCCGCTCGCCGTGCTGCAGTTGCAGTTGAACTTATTCATTGTTACTCGCTAGCGCATGATGACTTGCCTTGTATGGACAATGACTTGCTTCGTCGTGGTCAGCCAACGTGTCATGTAGCATTTGGTGAAGATACCGCTTTACTTGCAGGCGATATTTTACAGTCGATGGCTTTTGAGGTTTTAGGGAGTCGTTTGTTTGATGAGCAAGGGCAGGGAACTGATGCTGCAATTGTATTAAAGCAAATTCAAATTTTAGCAACAGCCAGCTCTAAAATGGTTTGTGGACAGGTGTTAGACCTACAAGCTGAAGCTAAACAAATTTCTCAAGACGAACTAGAAAATATCCATCGTAATAAAACGGGGGCGCTTATTCAGGCGGCTATTATGATGGGGGCAGTGACACTTTTCTCTGGAACGGATCAGGCAATTCCAAAATTGCGCCAGTATGGACAAGCGATTGGACTGGCTTTTCAGGTGCAAGACGATATTTTGGACATTACCTCAAGCACTGAAACTTTAGGTAAAACTGCGGGTAAGGATGAACAAGTACAAAAGTCGACTTATCCTGCTTTAATGGGACTTGAGCAAGCACAGATTTATGCAAAAGAGTTGCATGATCAAGCTTTTGAGGCTTTAGCCCATTTTGGTGAAAATGCAAAAGAATTAGTTGAGATTTCACAATTCCTTTTAGCCCGTACCAACTAATATAAAATCAAATTAATAATCCTGCTTGTATTCATATTTAATGAATAAAGGAGATAAAAATGAATGGTGATCAGTTCCATCAAGTTGCGATAGAGATTGCGCGTAATCTTCCTTTTAGTGAGCAAACCCAACCCTTTGGCCCAGAATGCGACGTCTTTAAAATTTTAGAAAAGGTGTTTTTGTTAGTGGGGGAAGGAACGGGCACAAAAATGATTACTGTTAAATGTGATCCATATAAAAGTCAGGAATATCAGGAGCTTTATTCATTTATTATTCCGGGTTACCACATGAATAAAAAACACTGGATTTCTATTATTCCGCATAAAAACTTAACACGTGATTTACTTCAAGATTTGATTCGCGATTCTTATGACTTGGTTGTAAAAAAGCTCCCTTTGAAAGATCAGAAAAGATTAAACAACCAATAATACTTAATATAAAAACGGCGACTTGATGGTCGCCGTTTTTATTTCAATGACTTATTTGAAGCAATTAAATTAATTATGCTTTCCCATAATGCCACGAATTGTATTTAAAACATCGGCAGGTAACACAACAGTTTTGGCATTGCTTGATTTCGCCATCTCTTGCATTGCTTTAACGTATTGTTCACCTAACAGGTAAGCAACAGGTGTTTCTTTATCACCCACTGCGCTTGTTACCATTTCAATCGCTTTTTGAGATGCTTCTGCTAAGACAACTTGTGCTTCTGCATCACGGCGGGATGCTTCTAAACGCCCATCAGCTTCTAAAATTGCAGCTTGTTTCTCACCGTCAGCTCTCGTAACAGTTGCACGGCGTTGACGTTCAGCAGCGGCTTGCGCTTCCATAGCAGCTTGCATAGTTGAAGATGGCTGAATGTCTTGAATTTCTACGGTTTTTAAAGTGATACCCCAATCCGAAATATCATCAGAAATCGCAGCTTTTAACTTCGCTTTAATGTGATCTCGAGATGATAAAGCATCATCTAGATCCATTTCACCAACAATAGAACGTAATGAAGTCTGTACAAGGTTTTGAATGGCCCATGTATAGTTTTCAATACCGTACACTGCTTTTTCAGGAGTAGTTAAATTGATATACGCTACTGCATTCATAAGTAATACAGCATTATCACGGGTAATCACTTCTTGAGATGGAATATCAAGCACAATATCTTTAGTGGTGACTTTATATGCCACTTCGTCAATATAAGGAATAACGAAGTTAAGCCCTGGATTAAGTGTAGAATGATATTTGCCTAAACGCTGAACAATCCATTTATAACCTTGAGGAACAATACGTACCCCTTTAAAAATGGTAACTGCGACAAAAGCCAAAAAGGCTAAAACAATAATGGTACCAACTGGCATGAAAATAACCTCTCTTTATCTTTAATGTTTATGAAGTACTGTGGGGCTGAACAATTAAGTCATTACCCGAAATATCAATGACTCGAACCCGATCACCGACTTTCACAGGGGTGGTGCTTCGACAGTTCCATTCATCGGCCCCTAAAATAGGCATAGGGAAACGAACAATAATTTGGTCATGAGCGAGTTCGGTTTGAATCACCATACCAATTTGCCCAATGGTGGCTTCACGAGGTAAACCCGCTTTAGTTTTATCAATCGACAATGGTTTAATAAATTTGAACCAAAGAATAGTGCACAGCACCGATAAAATAATCCACAATACAATTTGTGTTGTGAGGCTAATATCTGGAAATAGCCAATAGAGAAAGCAAACCATAATGGCTGCAATACCAAACCAGAGAGCGGCAAAAGCAGGGATAATCAGCTCAGAAAGAATAAGTAAGATACCCAATACAAACCAGTGCCAAGGTTCTACAACAAACTCCATAGATCTGCTCTTTTATATATCTTTATGATGGGTAAAAGTGATCTCATATCACTTTTACCACTGTAGCAGATGATGGTAGGTGTGGATAGAAAAAAACCACCTCAATTAAAATTTAGGACGTGGTGCTGGCTTAAATGCGGCTGGAGATTTTTTGAAATTCGCAATGGCAGTTTCAATTTGACGAATTTGACCTTGAGCAGCTTTCTCACCCTCTAAAATAGCTTCATTGCTTGATTTTAAATCGAGTGTACCTAGGTGTCCGACTTTAGGTTGGATGACTACGTTTGCTAGCTTTAACTCTTCATTAATACTTTGTTGACCCATAATATTAATGGTTTGATCAAGCAATCCCCACATATTCGCTGGGCGATTCCCTGCTGGACGTGCTGAAATATCAACCGCAATCACAATATCTGCACCCATATCACGTGCTGTTTTTACAGGAATTGGGCTAACTAATCCTCCATCTACATATTTTTGATTACCAATAGTGGCAGGTACAAATACGTTTGGAATACTACAAGACGCGCGTACGGCTTGACCTGCATTACCTTTAATGAAGTCAGCCTTTTGACCATTATCAAGACGGGTTGCTACCGCGGCAAAACGAATTGGGAATTTCTCAATCGGCTTGTTGCCCACGTTACGGTTCACATAGTCTTGTAGCTTTTGCCCAAGAATAATACCTTGGCGATTAAGCGTTAAATCACGAATATCAGATTCTTGCAGTTTAAGTGCAAGATTTTGGAGCTGATAAGGTGTTTGTCCGCTGGCGTAGATACTTCCTACAAAACTGCCGGCACTTGTACCTGTAACAATTTTAGGTTTAATACCATGTGATTCTAAAACCTTGATAACACCAATATGTGAAAATCCTTTTGCTCCACCGCCACCTAAGGCAAGTGCGATTACTGGTCCGCGTGCTTTAACTGAAGTGGTCGGTGTTGGTGTTTTGCTGAATTTATCACAGCCGAATAGGGCTAAAGAGATAAATCCGATACTGGCAAATTGAGCAATTTTCATCTTTAAAAAACAATCTATGGCAAGATAAATTAAGATGGCCCATCAGACCAGATTCGTTTAATTTTTGCTAGGTTTTTTTCACAAGATTTTGTAAAGGTTCCGCAAGCCAATTACGATTTTTAGGTGATATTTTTCCTTTATAGCGCTCAAAAATCTTGGCGAGATCTTCCTCATAGTTTCCACTAGGTATTAAATAGTCTAAGCAATGAATAGTCTTGCGATCATAATCAAAAGAAAACATTACAATCGGAATATTGGCTTTTGCAGCAATATGGTAAAAGCCACTCTTCATTTTTTTTGCTTTCTTACGTGTGCCTTCAGGCGCCATGCCAATCCAGATTTTGTCATAGTACTGAATAGTGGCAACCACTTGTTCAGTCAGACCATTAGCAGAGTCACGTTTTACAGGAATAACACCTGCCCAATCTAGAGCGCGTTTAAACGGTGGCTTAAATAAACTATCTTTACCCAACACCGTAATTTGAATACCGAGTCCAAAAATAGCAAGAAAACCATACCAGCCATCAATATTAGATGTATGGGGAGAAATGATAGCTACTGCTTTAGGAAAGTTGGGAACTTCACCTTCTATAGTCCAACCTTGAGCCAAAAAAAGTTTCTTAAATAATGCTCGACTTAAAGCATTACCACGTTGAGGTACCTCTGGAGGGAGGGTAGGGAAATGTTGTTCCATATTTTTGAGTTTTAAATCATCCTTTGTTTTATCTTAATCTTTTGAAATCTGTGCTTCATTGGCAAAATGTAAGACCACGCATGGTATTTCATGTGATTACCGCATAAAGAAATAAAAGTAGGTATATATGTTTCGACAGCAAAATCTTTATTTTTTGCTCTTTTCCCTTTATTGGGCACAAGGTTTGCCAGTTGGTTTTATGACCCATGCCTTGCCAGTAATATTAAGAGCCCAAGGTGTTTCACTAGCACATATTGGTGGTTTTGGGCTGCTCATGCTGCCTTGGTCAATCAAAATATTTTGGGCACCGTGGGTAGACCGTCATGCGATTTCACGCTTAGGACATTATCGAAGCTGGATTTTACCTACTCAGCTTTTGACGGTGGCCGTACTTTGTGTTTTATCTTTCTTTCCCATTCAAGCCTTAGATCAGCCGCTGTACTTATTTATATTTTTTATTGCACTGCTATTTATGAACTTGACGGGCGCAACACAAGATATTGCAACCGATGCGTTAGCTGTTAATTTATTGCAACACGATCAGCAGCATTGGGGAAATACTTTTCAAGTGGTAGGTTCTCGGCTTGGTTTTATCGTGGGTGGGGGAGCTGTGCTGTGGTGTCTAGACTGGTTGTCATGGCAGCCGACATTTTTATTACTAGCTGCTTTAGTCTTCGTCAATACGCTACCTGTTTTACTATTTAAAGAACCTGTTCATAGTTCTCATTCTACTAATGAACCTAGCCAGCTAAATTTAGTCACAAAAATTAAGGCTTATTTGAGTTATTTTTCTCAAAATAAAGAACTTCGATCTTGGTTAATGGTACTTATCACTTTTAAAGTGGCCGATGGCTTAGCTGGGCCGTTACTCAAACCCTTAATGGTTGATATGGGATTAAGTTTTACCCAAATTGGTGTTTACATCACTATGCTAGGCGCTGTAGCTGCTTTAGTGGGGGCATTTATTGCAGGTTGGGTGTTAAAGCACTTTTCTAGACCAACTACATTAATTAGTTTTTCAATATTAAAAATCATGAGTTTAGGTGCATATGTTTATTTGGCTTATGCTCACGAGCAAAAGATAAAAATAAATGCATGGCTTATCTATACTATAAATGCTTTAGAAGATGCCTTTGCCGCCATGTTACTGGTTGTAATGTTAACCTTAGTCATGCATTACAGCCGAAAGAACTATGCCGGCACTGATTTTACTTTTCAGGTTTCGGTCATGGCGACCGTAAGTGGTGGGCTTTATACTTTGAGTGGTGTTATTGGAGATGTACTTGGTTATTTCCATTATTTGATAGCTATTGTCACTATTTCGGTACTATTTTTAATTCCTATTTACGTATGGAAAGCAACAAAAACTGTATAAAAAATGATATTAAGTCGATGAAATAAAGAGACTTAAATCAGCTTAAGTTATGTTAAAAAATGGCGGTTATGTATTTAGTTATTCTTTTAAAAATGTATATTTTTAGCTATTCAAATGGCTTATTAATTGTGCCATCTTGTTTGAGTAGCAATTGGAAGCTAGATGGAGAAAAGGGATGCAGATAACAAGAAAAATCATGTGAATCAATCGATTTGGATAAAAGAATATTCAATTAGACTGTATATTAGCCTAAAGTCTAAAAAAGAATAATGAAATAATGATTTAATCATTCTATAAGATAAGAGAGTTGTGTAGGATTCGTTACAACATGAAGTTAAGGTAAAAGTTCTGTAAACAAAAAACTGTTTTGATGTTTTTGATTTGGAATTTTTAATCTTACCCAGCGTTAAAATTGGTTTTGATTGCGGTAATAAAATTAATGCAATCAAATTTGGAGAAGAGTTGATTTTTTAGTGCTCAATGGTCACACGAATCAACTTGGCATGGATAAGCAACATAAAATATATTTTTAGGAGTTTTTGATGGATCTATTCCTTAATCGTAAATCGTTTGTTGTTAAAAGTTTAGCTATTACAGTAACAGCTTTAATGATGAGTGGGGCAAATGCGGCAACCTCTGAAAAAGAGGAAATTCAAAAACTTCGTCAAGAAGTTGAAGCATTAAAAGCATTAGTTAAAGAGCAGCGTCAAGTACAACAGCAGCAACAACAAGTACAGCAACAACAGCAAGTACAGTTAGCTGAAGTTAAAGCGCAACCACAACCAGTTGCCGCGCCAGCTTCGCCATTAGCTGGATTTAAATCTAAAGCTGGTGCTGATGTAAACCTTTATGGTTTTGTTCGTGGTGATGCTAACTACATTATCGAAGGTGCAGATAATGACTTTGCTGACGTTAGTAAGACTGATGGTAAAACACACGATAAATTACGTGCGACTGCTAAAACTACACGTCTTGGTTTAGATTTTACTGCTCCAGTAAATGATGCCAAAGTGGGCGGTAAACTCGAGGTTGATTTTGCTGGTTCAACAACAGATTCAAATGGTTCATTGCGTATTCGCCATGCTTACTTAACGTATAATGACTGGTTATTTGGTCAAACGACATCTAACTTCTTATCAAGCCATGCACCAGAAATGATCGACTTCTCGACAAACGTTGGTGGTGGTACTAAACGTGTACCGCAAGTACGCTATGGTTACAAGTTAGGACCAACTACACAATTGTTTGTTTCTGCTGAAAAGGGTGATAGTACTGCTCTTAATGGTAAACAAGATGCAAATGGCAACTGGACAAGTGACAGTATTAAATATAGCTTACCTGCATTAACTGCTAAAATTACCCAAGGTTATGCAGATGGTAGAGGTTCTGCATCAGCACGTGCTTTAGTAGAAAACTATAAATCACCAACGGGCAATAAGGATAATAAAACAGGTTGGGGTATTGCAGCAGGTACAGACTTTAAAGTTTCTGATCCTCTAAAACTTTTTGCTGATGTTTCATATGTAGTTGGCGATAATAGCTATTTATACGGTAGTAACGCTGCCTATACATTGGTAAATAACAATATCGAGCAAAATAAATTTGTTGCTGTACAAGTAGGTGGTACTTATAAAATTCTACCTAACTTACGTACTACTTTAGCATACGGTGCAGAATTTGCTGATGATGGCACGGATTATGCTAAAGCATATACAGCTGGTAATGAAAAAGTTCAGCAAGCGTGGATCAACGTTATCTATTCGCCTGTTAAGCCAATTGACTTGGGTCTTGAATATATCAATGGTAAGCGTGAAACATTTGCTGGTAATGATTACAAAGATAACCGAATTGGTTTAATGGCTAAGTATAGCTTCTAATTTTTCAAAGATTTAAGTCTGAAAAAGTCGAGGTTCTAGTTAACCTCGACTTTTTATTTGTAGTTGAGTTAAATAATACTAAGCGCTTAAAAATGGTTTATACCGATCATTCTATTATTTAAGTCATTTTTAAGTTTCAATTTTTACATTAGAAGATCATAAAAAAGGTCGTAGTAACCAGAGATGCTGAGTTTTTTTTCTAAATTAAGAAATAAGCAGATTTCCCTGTTTATGTTCAACGTCATTATAGCCATTTGGTTAGGAGCAATTCTAAATATTGGTTTTTATAAGAAAGTTCATCTATTAACACCATATTTAGGTATAAAAGCAACCTTATTTTTAGCGGCTACCGTAGTGATTGTTGTTGCTATCTATTATGCAGCTTTACAAATTTTAAACTGGAAATGGACAGCCAAATTTTTTGCCATTTTTTTGATATTTATTGGTGGATTTAGCTCATATTTTGTAAATACTTTGGGCGTGATTGTTTCACCTGACCAAATTCAAAATATCGTACAAACAGATGTCTCTGAAGCTACAGATTTACTTTCTTTGCGTTTTGCACTCTGGACTATTTTCTTTGTTGTTTTACCTATATTTTTGATTACTCAGGTCAAACTCAAATCAGAAAAAATATTTCCACTTTTACTTAAAAAAGTACTTTCAATTGCTCTTGCATTTGCGGTCGTAGGTGGTTTGCTGTTTACTTATTATGTCGATTTTGCAGCAATATTTAGAGAGCATCGTGACTTAAAAGGAATGATATCACCTCAGAATACCATTTCTTCGGTCATGTCTTATTACCGTAAAAAAGCACCTAAGAAAAATCTTCCACTTGTGAAATATGGTGAAGATGCTCATCAAGTGCAACAAACTCAGAAAGATTTACCTAAGCTTATGGTGCTTGTAGTGGGTGAAACCGCACGTGCTGAAAGCTTCTCGCTTAATGGTTATGCCAAAAATACAAATCCAGAGCTTTCTAAACAAGATATTTTAAACTTTTCACAAGTGACTTCATGTGGTACGGCAACAGCAGTTTCTGTGCCATGCATGTTCTCTGGCATGTCACGTGCTGATTATGATGAGCAATTAGCGGGTCACCGTGAAGGATTACTGGATATTGCTAAACGTGCAGGTTATCAAGTGACTTGGATTGATAATAACTCAGGTTGTAAAGGTGCATGCGATCGCGTTGAACAATATCAAATTCCAGAAGAGTTAAAGCAAAAGTGGTGTAAAGATGATGAATGTCTTGATGGCATTCTGGTTGATAGCTTAAAACAGTATTTGGCTTCTATTCCAAAAGATGATAAGCGTCCACGTTTAGTTGTATTACATCAGATGGGTAGCCACGGGCCAGCATATTACAAGCGTGCACCTGATGGGTTCCAACCATTTAAACCAACTTGTGATACCAATGCGATACAGGGTTGCTCGCCAGCTGAACTCGTAAATACTTATGATAATACAATCGTATATACAGACCATGTATTGAACCAAATGATTAATACTTTAAAAGAAGTATCGAATTATCAAACAGGTTTCTGGTATTTATCTGATCATGGTGAGTCTACTGGTGAACATGGTATGTATTTACATGGTTCACCGTATTCAATCGCACCGAGCCAACAAACACATATCCCAATGATTATGTGGTTCTCTGATGGTTGGAAACAACATAATCTTGCTCAAGTAAATTGTTTAAACAAACAAACCAAACAAAAGTTAAGTCAGGATAATTTATTCCCAAGTTTGTTAAGTTTGTTGGATGTAAAAACTCAGGTCATCAACCCTCAACTCGACATGTTGCACTCTTGTGTCAATGTAAACTAAAGCGAGCCTATAACATGACAAAAATCTTGATGATTGAAGATGATTTTATGATTGCAGAGTCAACGACTACGTTGCTGCAATATCATCAATTCGAGGTGGAATGGGTCAATAACGGTTTAGATGGTTTGGCCCAACTGGCAAAGAATAAGTTTGATCTCATTCTTTTAGACTTAGGCTTGCCAATGATGGATGGTATGCAGGTATTAAAGCAGATCCGTCAAAGAGCAGCGACACCAGTCTTGATTATCTCTGCACGTGACCAGTTGCAAAACCGTGTTGATGGTTTAAATCTGGGAGCAGATGATTATTTAATTAAGCCTTATGAGTTCGATGAGTTACTTGCTCGCATTCATGCGTTATTACGCCGTACAGGGGTAGAGGCTCAACTTGCGAGCCAAGATCAACTCTTAGAAAGTGGTGATCTGGTTTTAAATGTTGAACAGCATATTGCAACATTTAAAGGGCAACGTATTGATTTATCAAACCGCGAGTGGGCAATTCTGATTCCGCTTATGAGTCATCCAAATAAAATTTTCTCGAAAGCTAATTTGGAAGATAAGTTATATGATTTTGATAGTGATGTGACTAGCAACACGATTGAAGTATATGTCCATCATTTAAGAGCAAAGTTGGGTAAAGACTTTATTCGAACGATCCGAGGGTTGGGTTACCGTTTAGGTCAATCATAATTTAAGATTTCGGGACTTCATGAACGTGCATTATTCACTAAAAAAGCGACTGATTTGGGGCACCTCAATCTTCAGTGTGATCTTAGGTTGTATTTTGATTTTTAGTGCATATAAGGTTGCACTTCAAGAAGTCGATGAAATTTTAGATACTCAAATGCAGTACTTAGCTGAAAGAACGGCTGAGTACCCCTTAAAAGCAGTAAGTAGTAAGTTTGATTTACATCGAACTTACCACGAAGAAGATTTATTTTTAGATATCTGGGCTTATAAAGATCAGGCTAATTTATCTCATCATCTGCACTTATTGGTTCCTCCTGTCGAGCAAGCAGGGTTTTATTCACATAAAACCGCTGAGGGTGTAGTCCGAACATATGTTCTACCGTTAAAAGACTATCAAATTCAGGTGAGTCAACAAGAGAGTGTTCGAGAAGCTTTCGCATGGGAGCTTGCGGGCAGCATGTTCATTCCTTATTTAATTATTTTACCTTTTGCGATATTTGCCTTGGCCGCTATTATTAGTCGTGGTTTAAAACCAATAGATGATTTTAAAAATGAGTTAATGGAACGAGATTCTGAGGAATTGACACCAATTGAGGTGCATAATTATCCTCAGGAGCTTTTGCCTACCATTGATGAAATGAATCGTCTGTTCGACCGTATTTCTAAAGCACAAAATGAACAGAAGCAATTCATTGCAGATGCTGCTCATGAACTACGAACACCTGTTACTGCACTGAACTTACAAACCAAGATTTTGCTAAGTCAGTTTCCTGAACATGAGTCGTTGCACAACTTAAGCAAGGGGTTGGCACGTATTCAGCATCTAGTTACACAGCTTTTGGCACTGGCAAAGCAAGATGTAACGCTTAGTATGGTTGAACCTACCGGCTATTTTCAGCTTAACGATGTGGCTTTAAATTGCGTTGAGCAGTTGGTTAATTTAGCCATGCAAAAAGAAATCGATTTAGGCTTTGTGAGAAATGATCCTGTTGAGATGCATAGTATTGAACCTACTGTGCATTCGATTATTTTTAACTTAATTGATAATGCAATTAAATACACACCGCATCAAGGCGTTATTAACATATCAGTTTATACCGACCCAGATAACTATGCATGTATTCAAATCGAAGATAGTGGTGCAGGTATAGACCCTGAAAATTACGATAAGGTACTTAAACGTTTTTATCGGGTACACCACCATCTGGAAGTAGGAAGTGGTTTAGGTTTATCAATTGTAGACCGTGCAACTCAAAGACTTGGTGGAACTTTAAGTCTCGACAAGAGTTTAGAGCTTGGTGGTCTTTCTGTTTTAGTGAAGTTACCTAAAGTACTACATGTAAATGAAACAAGAGCTTAACTAAGCTCTTGTTTTAATTGTTTTTCGAACTCAAAGCGATGAATACAAATCGCATAAAATAAAATATTTACTGCCCAAACGACCCAACCAGTCCATAAGTTATGACTCAGGAAATGTGCTCCTCGCATCATTTGTGCCCAGCCCATCATAAAACCCAATAAAATGCCTGCAATTAAATAAAAGTAAGCACGTTTAGGTTGTTCAAGGCGATAAACAAAATAACCAGTCATGATGATAAAACCTGCGCTAGCATGACCACCCGGGAAACAATGTCCGTGTTTCGCCGTGAAGTCCCAAATATAACCACCTAAACTGTTAGGATGAACCATATTCCAAGGGCAGGCATGAGCAGATTGTGACTTGAGTAGACCAACAACACCGCTACCGATCATACTGACAAAAAACATATAACCATATTGCCAGCGATATATTTTTAGCTTTTCTACTTTAAATGAAGCAAGCCAGAGGCCAAAAAACATAATATAAACCGCAGTAATAATATCTTTTACGATTTGATGATTAAGTCTTTCAAGATACCAATTTTCCCGATTAAAAAATTGACCAGTTGAATCAATCCAAGGTTGGATAAGATACATATCAATTTTTCCACCCACTGGAAATACAAATAAAAGTATAAAAAAACTGATGGTAAGAAAAATAAGCTGAAGCTGAAAAAAATGTTTTTGTTGATTCATTGTGTTGTAACATCAATTTAAGCGTGAATTGAAGGCATTACATAAAATAAAACTTAAATTGTTCTTAAACTATTTAATATTTCATCTATAAATCTTAAGATAATATTAAAATTAATATATTTTTCAATATTCTAAATTGATTAAATAAAGACTTAAAAGAATATTTTTTAATCAATAATTAGTGTTTTTATTTAAGAAGTTTTACTTATATAGCGCAGTATGAAGCAGAATATTTAAATCCTGCTTCATAATCGCTGAATTAAAACATACCTTCTTCAGAGTTGGCAGAGATTTTATGAATAGATAAATCTGCACCTCTAAATTCATCTTCTTGAGATAAACGAATACCAATAGTTGCTTTAAGTAAACCATAAACAATAAAGCCACCCGCAAGTGCAATGACAATCGCTAGAGCGGTCCCAATGAGCTGTGAGGCAAAAGATACGCCGCCTAAACCACCCAGCCATTTTTGACCAAACAGCCCCACAGCAATACCACCGAATGCGCCGCAAACACCATGTAATGGCCATACACCTAGTACATCATCTACCTTGAGTTTATTTTGAGTATAGGTAAATAGGTATACGAACATTGCACCAGCTGCACCACCAATCACAAGTGCACTAATAGGATGAACAATGTCAGATCCTGCACAAATTGCAACTAAACCAGCAAGTGGACCGTTATGTAAGAAACCCGGGTCATTTCTCCCAATTGCATTTGCGGTAATGGTTCCGCCCACCATTGCCATAAGTGAATTAATAGCGACTAGGCCCGAAATGGCATCAAGACGTTGAGCGCTCATTACATTAAAGCCAAACCAGCCCACAATTAAAATCCATGAACCCAGTGCCAAAAATGGAATTGAAGAAGGAGGATGAGCACTTACACGACCATCTTTCTTATAACGGCCAGAACGTGCACCTAATAAAATAACCGCAGCAAGTGCGATCCAACCGCCCATAGCATGGACAACGACTGAACCAGCAAAGTCGTGAAAAGCTGCACCAAAAGTTGTTTCTAACCACTTTTGTAGACCGTAGTTACCATTCCAGACCATTCCTTCAAAAAAAGGATAAACCAGACCAACTAAAGCGAGCGTTGCGATCGCTTGTGAACGCATTTTTGCGCGTTCAGCAATACCACCTGAAATAATCGCAGGAATTGCTGCCGCAAAAGTGAGTAAAAAGAAGCAACGCATGAGGTTGTAGCCATGATCACTTGCTAGGGCTGTGCCGTCATGGAAGAAATGCTGACCATAAGAGATATAGTAACCAACAAAGAAATAGGCGATTGCAGAAAGGGCAAAGTCAGTCAGAATTTTACTAAGCGCGTTCACCTGATTTTTGTGGCGAACTGTACCAAGTTCCAAGAATGCAAAACCTGCGTGCATGGCAAGAACCAAAACTGCACCAAGTAATAAGAAAAATAGATCTACATTTTGCATAGCATGCTCGAAAAAAGTGCTAAATTCCATTTTGGAACAAATCTGGGTCTATAAATTGCACCAAAATAGATTTAAGGAATCTAAAAACCTAAGTTTGTCGAAACAAACTCAATTGCATAAAAGTGAATATGCAATAAGCGCACCAATTTGGATTGTAAAATTAATTTATGGCGATAAATGGTGCGTTAATTTGCTTGAAATAGGCTGTTATGAGACATTTTTATGATAAAAGTCATCTAATTTGTTTATAAAACGACCTAAATGAGTTCGTTATTAAAATATAAAACGAATTAAATTCTGACTAAATTATTGATTAGACCAAACCTCTTGAGCAACTTCTATAAATGCTTTTACGGCTGGACTAATGTGTTTTTTGTTTTTTACTGCAAGGCCAATAGAACGTTTAAGGTTCGGTTTAAAAGGGCGTTTAACTACGTTTGGATAAAGTGAGAGTAACTCTTTGGTGATAACCATATCGGATACAATCGAAACTCCTAACTGGTTGTGAACCATGCTGACGATACTCAAAATTTGTGAAACATAAAATTTGATGTCTGGTTTTACATTAAAGTTTTTTAAAATTAATTCGACCTGATGTCGACTACCAGCCATTGTCATAATAAAAGGGCAGTTTTCTAGCTGTGCTGGATCAATATAGAGTTGCTGCGCAAGCGAGTAGCCACTCGGAATTAAAGCAACAAAACGGTCTTCAATTAAAGGGAATGTATCAAAACGCTCATCTGGCATAATTAGAAAACCAACCTCTATGCGCCGTTCCAATAACCACTGAGCAACTTCTTTATCTTCACCTTCATCGATATAAATTTCGATTTTAGGGTAGCGCTGCCGAAAGGTTTCTAAAATTTCAGGCAATAGATAAATAGATGATGAAGCCCCAAAAGAGCCAATACGTAATGTTCCTTCATTTAAACCGTGGATAGCAGCCACTTCTTTTTCTAATGTATCGGAAATACTCAATAGCTCTTTTACATGAGTCAATAACTGTTGACCTGTCGTAGTGAGCTCAATATCGCTTTGAGTTCGTGAAATCAGGTTAATGCTCCATTGTTGTTCTAATGATTTAAGCGCATGAGAAACTGCTGACTGAGAAATTCCCAGCTTTTCTGCTGTAGCAGTAAAGCTTTTTAGTTCGGCAATGAGTGCAAAAATTTCAAGCTGGGTAAAGGTCATATTGTATTTGTTATGAGTAAAAACTCATTTTATCATGAGTTTTCATTATCTTTAATATATGAGTAAGCCAAGCTAATTGCCAAAACAGCAAGCCTCAACAAAACTCGAGTAAAGAAATGAATAGCATTGTTTTATCTCTTTTTCCCTTAGTTGCATTAATTGCATCGGGATACTTATTTAAAAAATATCGTTTTTTTAGTGATGAGTTTTGGGCTGGGGCAGAGAAGCTCAATTACTATATTTTATTTCCTGCTTTGCTTTTTAGTACGCTATCGACCGCGAAAATTGACTTACAAAGCTTGAGTACAGCCATTATTGCGATGTTGATTGTGGTCTTAGCTGTGACCGCCTTTTTATACATACTCCGAATGTTTTGGCATATACCGCCTGCACGTTTTGGTGTGCATGTACAAAGTATGGTTCGCTTTAATACTTATATTGGTTTGGCCTTAGTGACTTCACTTTTTAAAAGTGAAGGAATGGCAATACTGGCAATTTTATTGGCACTTTGCATTCCACTTGTGAACGTTATTTCGGTGCTCGCTCTAACTTCTAAAGAACACATGGCAATTAAACCTGTTTTGATTGCACTTCTTAAAAATCCTTTAATTGCATCGTGTGTGGTTGGGGCAGTAGTCAATGCACTTCATATCCCAATTTGGGAAGGCTTTACTCAGTTTATTAAGCTTTTTTCAGTGTCGAGTTTGCCACTAGGTTTGTTATGTGTTGGCGCAGCTTTGCAGTTTATGCAAATAAAAAAAGACATTGTGGTATTGGCAGCAGATACGTTTGCTCGACTTTTAGCAGTACCTGCTTTGGCTTATATGGTCTGCATGTGGTTTGGTTTGCCAAGCTTGCAAACACAGATTTTAGTCATTTTCTTTGCGTTGCCGACTGCTTCCGCTTCATACATTTTAACCAAAGTTTTAGGTGGCGATAGTCAGCTTATGGCAGCTGTAATTAGCTTTCAAACCTTATGTGCCGCAGTAACCTTGCCATTAGTGATTTGGTGGATTTCTTAAGATATAAATCTTTAGATTGAATCGTATTTAAAGAATGCTTTGCTACCTTCCTCATCTGATTATTGCTACACTTTTTTCTTTTTCAGGTGGATGAGTATGTCCTTTGATCTCAAAGTGAGCTTGCAGCACAGGTCTGAGCCGTCTGCACAGCAGAAAAAACTGAATCGCCTGATTGATAAAATAGAACAGCAAAAAGTTAGCCTGAGCACTTGGCAAAATGCGCAAGCCGAGATTCAACAGCACATTCGGCAAAAATTGATGCCTATATATGGCGATTTGCACGAGGTCTTATTTCAACAGTTAGAGCAACTCTGGAATATGTTACATAGCCATGAGTTTTCCAAAGCAGATATACAACAACTCGATGAAAAAATTGCCCAACTTGCACAAATGCTGAAGCGCTCAAAAATGCTATCTACTGAACAGTTAGAGTTAGTAAAGCAAATCGATACCTTTTATCAGCAACATGCAGCGGAATCGGTAAAAAAGAATAGAAAAGCTCAGTCAATAAAATCTGAATATGAAGAAAGCGTTGATCAACGTGCAGAGTTAGAAGAAAACTTTGAACAATATGCTGCCGAGCAACAACAAGCACGAGAACAAGCCAAACAGCAAAGACAGCAACAAAAACGTGAACAAGCCGAGCAAATGGCAGCGCAGTCACTCAAAACAGTTTATTTAAAAATTGCCGCGATGATTCACCCAGACCGTGAGCAAGATGAAACCAAAAAAGAAGAAAAAACTGAGCTGTTCCAACAGGCAAGTCAGGCCTACGAAAAGCAAGATTTGTTTTATTTACTCAAACTCCAGTTACAGCTTGAACAGAATAAGGGGTTAGGTGCTAAAGAACTATCTGCGGAGCAGTTGAGGTTTTATAAACTGGCTTTGGATGCACAAAGTCAGCAGCTTGAAAGCCAAATAGCTGAGATTTTGGATTCTTTTCAGTTAGCGAAGAATGTGAAAGCAGAGCATGTACATATTAGTGATGTATATAAAGCTGTAGATGCTGATTGTGCTGAGTTAAAGCAGCAGTTGAAATGGGAAAAGGAACGTTTAAAGCATATGAAAAAGGTGAGTGGGGTAGAGATGTTGTTGGGGCATGGGGTTTTATAAGCATCTTCTTAACCTTTTACTAAAAGGAAATGGATGAAATTAGGGTTGTAAAAAAAGAATTAAACTGATAGTAATAATTTTATTAAATTAATAAGTTAGTAGATTCATGAGTGAATGGAATACGTTTTTAGAAAATATAAAATTAGCCGAAGAACAATTGGGGAATCCTTCTGAAATTTGGTATAGAGGACAATCAAAGTGTGAGTGGACTTTACAGCCAAGTTTAATAAGAACTGAGAATTGGGAGACAAAGGAAAAACTATTATTTGATGAATTCAAACGTTTATCAGTAGGTGTATTTGAGAAGAGATCAAATGATTGGGATACATTATTTGATATGCAACATTACTGGATACCAACACGATTACTAGATTGGACAACCGTTTTAGGGGTTGCGCTGGCCTTTATTTTACATTCAGATTATTCAAATGACACAGATAGTGCTATTTATGTTTTAGATCCTTTAGCATTAAATCGTTTGAGTGGGCGTCAAGAAATTATTGGTTTACCAGAAGATGCTTCTTTTGATTATAAAAAGACGTATTGGGAAAATAGACCTGTAAAAATTGAAAAGCCTTTAGCAATTCAGCCTAATTATATTAGTGATAGATTGAAAGCTCAGGCAGGTAGATTCACTGTATTTGGAACTGTAGATGGTAATTTTGAAAAAACAGCGATGGGATGTTTTCGGAAAGTTATTTTACCTGCGAGTGCAAAAGCAGAAGCAAGAATATTTTTGAAGTGGGCAAATTTGAATGAATTTACTATTTATCCAGATATGGTAGGTATCGCTAACCATATTAAAACCAAAATTCTATAGGTGTTTTCATGAAGCTCGACAAAAAAGACCGTTTATTATTAATTAATCAATATAAAATACTAGCTAAATTAGAGGAGTCTGATTCAAGTTATTATAAGGAATTGATACAGGTCCTTGAAAATGGCTATGAAATTTTTTATTCATTATTAGATCAATGGATTGATAGTGAAATGCCGGAAGATGAAAGTCGTTTTGTACTTAATATCTTAGATTTGTATAGAGCTATTGAAGATCTAAAAAGGAAGAGTAAAGACCAAAGGCTTTTAGATCACCTATATGGAACATTCATGGGCTTTGATGGAAATAATGAATCGGAATATCTTGGTTTTGCAAGATTTTTAATTGAGATTCAAGGGAAGTATCAAGAACAAAAAACTTATTTTTATCAAAATGATCACTTAAATAGTCATTGCCCTATGGTTAATAAATATAGAAAAATGCTTGAATTGTCAGGGCAAGAAAATATTTGGCAAATGGATGTTGAAACAGCCTTAAAAATCTTAGACGCATAAAAAATCCCCTCACTAAGAGGGGATTTTTTTGAATCAAACTACTGTATTAAAGCGCAGCAATTTGCTCCATATTTGCTTTAACTTTCTCTAACTGAGCAGCAAATTCAGCAAGCTTCGCTTTTTCACCTTCAACAACCGCTGCTGGTGCTTTAGATACAAAGCCTTCATTTGCAAGTTTGCCCGCGATTTGGTCGTGTTGCTTTTGGATTTTATCCAAATCTTTTTGCAAACGAGCAAGCTCAGCTTTAGGGTCGATTAAGCCTTTCATTGGTACAAATACCGATGCATGGCTAACAACGCTAGAGCAAGATAAAGGTGGCTCTTGGTCTTTATTCAAGAACTCAATGCTTTCAACTTTAGCCAATGCTTTGAATAATGCTTCAATACGAATAATTTGTTCGCGTTCAGCATCAGAAGTGTTTTGAAGTAATACTGGCAACAAGCGTGCATTACCTAAGCCTAACTCACCACGAATATTACGTACCGCACCAATCAAGCCTTGAAGCCATTGCATATCTGCTTCAGCTTGTTCATTGATTTTTGCTTGCTCAGGAATAGGGTATTGAGCAGTCATAATCGTTGGGCCGCCTTGACCAAGCATTGGTGCAAGAGTCTGCCAGATTTCTTCTGTCAAATACGGCATAAGCGGATGAGCTAAGCGTAATGATGCTTCCATTACTGCAAGCAATACACGGCGTACTTCAGCTTTACGCTCTTCAGAAACTTCTGCATCGTTCAGAACTGGTTTAGTTAACTCAACATACCAGTCACAGTATTCATTCCAGATAAAGTCATAAATCGCTTGTGCAGCAAGGTCTAAACGATACGTTGCAAACGCTTGGTGTACAGCAGCTTCCGCTTTTTGCAGACGACTCATAATCCATTGTTCTGGAAGTTCCCATAGATCAGGGCGAGCTTGTTGACCAACAGTTTGGCCTTCAACATTCATCAGAACGAAACGGGTTGCGTTCCAGATTTTGTTACAGAAGTTACGGTAGCCTTCAACACGTTTTAAGTCGAACTTGATGTCACGGCCAGTGTTTGCAAGCGCACAGAACGTGAAACGAACTGCGTCAGTACCATAAGCATTAATACCTTCTGGGAACTCTTTGCGCGTTGATTTTTCAATCTTCGCTGCATCTTTCGGGTTCATTAGGCCAGTTGTACGTTTCGCAACTAAGCTTTCTAGATCAATACCATCAATCAAGTCTAATGGATCAAGTACATTACCTTTAGACTTCGACATTTTTTGACCTTCACCATCACGTACCAAGCCGTGAACGTAAACAGTCTTAAATGGAACTTGAGATGAACCATCTTCATTTTTCATGAAGTGTAGGGTCATCATGATCATACGGGCAACCCAGAAGAAAATGATGTCAAAACCAGTCACCAATACATCTGTTGGGTGGAAGGTTTTTAAGAAATCATTTGCTGCATCTTTTTGTGCATCGCCAGTCCAACCCAAGGTTGAGAATGTCCAAAGTGCAGATGAGAACCATGTATCAAGAACGTCTTCGTCTTGTTTAAGTTCAACGTCAGCAGCGATGTTATTTTTCGTGCGTACTTCTTTTTCGTTACGGCCAACATAGATATTGCCATTTGCATCGTACCAAGCTGGAATACGGTGACCCCACCAAAGCTGACGTGAAATACACCAGTCTTGAATGTCACGCATCCACGCCATGTACATGTTGCTGTACTGCTCTGGAACAAACTTAATGCGACCATCTTGAACTGCTTCAATTGCAGGCTCAGCAAGCGGCGCAATTTTTACGTACCATTGGTCAGTCAGTAATGGCTCAATGATCACGCCTGAACGGTCGCCACGTGGCGCTTTTAAGTCATACGGTTGGATTTGATCTAACCAGCCTTCAGCTTCAGCTTGAGCAACTAATTTTTTACGTGCTTCAAAACGTTCTAAACCAGCGTATTCCGCAGGTGCAGTAATAGTTTTAGAAATCTGTTCGCCAGCTTTTGCAATATATTCAAACTCACCTAAAACTTCGGCATTTTTGTTGAAGATATTAATGATTGGCAAGCTATTGCGTTTACCTAGGTCATAGTCATTGAAGTCATGAGCAGGGGTAATTTTTACACAGCCAGTACCGAAGTCTTTTTCAACGTAGTCGTCGGCAACGATTGGAATTAAACGACCTGTAATTGGTAATACAATGTTTTTACCAACAAGGTGTGCATAACGCTCATCTTCTGGGTGAACGGCAACAGCAGTATCACCAAGTAATGTTTCTGGACGAGTCGTTGCAACGACTAAATAGTCTTTGCCGTCTTGAGTTTTAACTGATTTGTCTTCAAAGAAATATTTAAAGTGCCAAAGTGAGCCTTTTTCTTCTTTGCTTTCTACTTCAAGGTCAGAAAGTGCTGTTTGAAGTTTAGGGTCCCAGTTTACAAGGCGCTTACCACGGTAAATTAAACCGTCTTCGTGCAAACGAACGAATACTTCTTTAACAGCGTTTGATAGACCTTCGTCCATCGTGAAGCGTTCGCGTGACCAGTCTACAGACGAACCTAAACGACGAATTTGTTTCGTAATTGTGCCGCCAGATTGTTCTTTCCATTCCCAAACTTTTTCAATGAACTTTTCACGGCCTAAGTCGTGACGAGTTACACCTTGTAAGCCAAGTTGACGCTCAACAACCATTTGAGTTGCAATACCAGCATGGTCTGTACCTGGTTGCCACAAAGTGTTTTTACCCATCATGCGGTTATAACGGGTGAGGGCATCCATAATGGCATTGTTAAAGCCATGGCCCATGTGCAAACTACCAGTGACGTTTGGTGGTGGAATCATGATACAGAATGATTCACCGTGACCAGAAGGTTTGAAGTAACCTTGTTCTTCCCACGTTTTGTACCACTTCTTTTCGATCTCGGTTGGATCGTATGTGGTTGCAATATTTTGAGCGGTTTGAGCGTCAGTCATAGTAGCTTAGATCGAATATGCATAAAAAATTGCATCTATTGTAGCAAAAAAATGCCTCGAAATTAATGTGCTGAAAACAGATAAACGGTTTTGTATTTTTTTCAAAAAACGGTAGATTTATGAAGCATGGATCACAATTTAATCGTGTAGCGGCACGGCACAAAAATTACAAAAGAATTGATAAGGGATGCGACTCATGAGCTACAAAGTTTTTTTAAAAATTTCCGACTCGACCTATACGCAATTTGCTGCGATTCGAGAGAAATTGCAGGCAGGGGTAAAAGAAAGCCAATCTAAAGTATTGGGTAATGTTCTTTCTGATTTATCTTGTGAAATTATTGAGCAAGTGTTCTCCGTATTGTTACAAGGAGAGCAAGGCAACTCGACCATGACCGAAAAGCAGCGCCAAGAGTCTGAGAAAGTTCTTCAACAAATTTTAGATACTTTCCGAAAGTATATGCCTTGGTCAGTTTCTTTTTTTGGTAATGATCGACTATTACCTTTGGTTGATTATATGACGTCACTCATGAAAGAACGTGAGCAAGATGTTTATATTACGTACCCGATCACACCTCAACTTGTGCAACAAGCCCAAACACTGACCGAGCAAATACGCGCGGGCAATATGCAAAGCGTAGAAGAAGCTTTTCAAACCTTGATTCAAATTGTGGATTTAGGCGTAACAAGCCTAGTACGTGAACCTAAAAAACGTTTAAAATTTAATTTAGTTGTCGATAAAACCCTAAATGGGGTCATTAATATGACAACGCATTTGGGCTATAAACGTTTGGAAAAATTGGGGACGCAGGTTGATCAGACCACAGCAACTCACTATATCAATCACTTTTTGGCCTTCATGCATCAAGCAGCATAATTTAAAAAGATAATAGGAATTTAAAGCATGGCCAAACTTGATACTTTGCAAAATAAAGTGGTGTGGATTACTGGAGCATCTTCTGGTTTAGGGAAAGCTTTAGCTGGTGAGTTTGCTCTGCAAGGTGCTCAAGTAATTTTAACTTCACGCCGCTTTGAAGAATTAGAAGAAGTTCGCGTTGGTTTACTCCATCCAGACCAGCATTTGTCGGTAGTTGCGGACATTACCAACCAACAGCAAGTTCAAGAAGCGTATGAGCAGATTTTAAAAGCCAAAGGCCGAATCGACTGGCTCATTAATAATGCAGGTTTAAGTCAGCGTGCTTTGATTCAGGACACCACAATGGAAACTGAACGGGCCATTATGGAAGTCGATTATTTCTCGCAAGTGGCATTAACCAAAACTGTGCTGCCGACGATGCTCAAACAAAAGTCTGGCCGAGTTGTATTTGTCTCTAGTGTAGCAGGGCTATTAGGTACGCAGTATCGTGCAAGTTATTCGGCTGCTAAAGCTGCAATTCATATGTGGGCCAACAGTTTGCGTGCTGAAGTTTCAGATCAAGGCGTTGAAGTTTCTGTGATTTTCCCAGGCTTTGTAAAAACCAATGTTTCATTTAATGCGTTAAATGGTGCAGGGCAGCCACAAGGCCATCAAGACGAAGCAATTGAAAATGGATTGGAAGCAGATGTTTTTGCAGAACAGTCAGTTAAGGCGTTAATGCAAGGGCAAGAGTATATAGTAGTGGGTGGAACGAAAGAAAAATTAGGTGTAATGGTTTCCCGTATGTCCCCGAAATTACTCTATAAAATGATTCGAAAAACAAAAGTGAAATAAAAAAGAGATTTCGCCGTGCTAAATTGATGGAAAAACCCACATAGAAGGTTCACCATGGATCAAGACTACCATCGTATCTTAGACGTTGTAACGCGTTTTCAATTGGTCTTTGACCAGAAAAATTGGGATGCGTTTGATGAGTTATTGGCCGATCAACTTGAGGTGGACTATTTCCAGTTTAGAGGAGAACCTCTATGTGTGGTGTCTTGTCATGAATTTAAAGGTTCACGGCAACAAGCTTTGTCGCATTTGCGACTACAGCACAATTTGAGTAATCCTCTTATTCGGATTGAACAAGACCAAGCTTGGCTAGAGTGTAATTATCAAATTTACCGTTTTTCAGAAAATGATTATTTTCATTCTTTTGGTCGCTATTATTTTACTTTGGCAAAACAACAGGACAAATGGAAAATTACCGGAATTTGCCAACACTTAACTAAAAATATTGGCAATCCGCGTATACATTTTTCTGCTATGGGGCAGTGCTAGTCTTTGACTGCTGTACCATAAGCAAAAACTTCAACCATTCCACCTTGCATACCGAGTTCGGTTGTACTCAGCCGAACTCCCATAATATGGTTAGCACCCACACTATGTGCTTGTTGTTTTAAACGAATAATCGCTTCACGGCGAGCACGTTCAACAATACTTTCATAACTGCTAAGACGACCACCTAGAACATTTTTTATAGAAGCCAGTACATATTTAAAGTAGTCATGGGAAATGACCACGTTACTGCTAATAAAGTGGCCTAACTGATCACTTGTTGCAAAACGATTGGTATCAATTCTGATATGGGCAAATTGTTGCTCTTTTTCTAGAAGTTCATTCAAATGTTTTTGTTCAATATGGCGGCCAAAAGCCCAACCGATACTGAAAAGAATGAGAAAAACAACAAGCTGAAAAATTAGATTGTCCATTTTCTACCTATGCTTTAAATGGGTCTGGTAGATGTGGAGTTTGAGGTTGCACAACGACTGCTGTGCCATATACAAATAGCTCGGAAGCGCCTTGGGCAATGTTTGAAGTTGAAAAACGAATGCCAACAATTGCATTTGCGCCAAGCTGTTGGGCTTTTGCAATCATACGATCCATAGCTTCTTGGCGGGATTCTTCTAAAAGTTCGGTGTAGCCTGTCAGTTCACCACCCACAATGTTTTTTAAACTTGCCATGAGGTCACGGCCTACATGTTTGCTACGAACAGTGCTTCCATACACAACATCGAGTTGTTTTAAAATTTGATGGCCTGGAACGCTTTCTAAATTACTTAATAACATTGTTTTTTATCAATCGACATTTCTTAAAGATTCAAGATAAAAAATATTCAGATGAGTTGCAATAAAAAAGCCCACCGAAGTGAGCTTTTATGAAAATCAGATTTAAAGCTTATTGCTTTTTCAGTTCAGCACTTGATGGTTGATGTACCACTGTATCTGAAGAGTTTGATTTTAAACCACCACCTAGAGTTTTATATAACTCGATTTGGTTGTTTAAGTTTGCTTGTTGAAGCAATAACAAACCTTGTTCTGCTGAATAAGATGAACGCTGTGCATCAAGAACAGTCAGGTAACTATCAATACCAGCACGGAAGCGAGCATTTGAAAGTGTGTAGTTGCGGTTAGTTGCTTCTACCAAACGTTGTTGTGCTGTTAAACGGTCACCAATGTTGGCACGTGTAGCAAGTGCATCATTCACTTCGCGGAACGCAGATTGAACTGATTTTTCATAATTAGACAATGCAATTTTCTGATCAGTTTCAGAAATTTTTACATTGGCACGACGAGTGCCCCAGTCAAAGATTGGTAAATCTAAACTTGGACCAATTGACCATGCAAAACCACCAGACTTAAATAGATCACTTAAGTCAGTTGATGCATAACCAGCTGAACCCGTTAAGCTAATGGTTGGGAATAAACGTGCTTTTGCAGCACCAATATTCGCACCCGCAGCGCTTAAGTTATATTCAGCCGCTTTTACATCTGGACGGTTGTTTAACAAGTCACTTGGTAAACCAGCAGTGAATACATTTTGCTGAGCAACACGTTTTACTGGTTGTGTAGGCAACAAGTTTTGTGCAACTGGTTGACCCACAAGTAAGTTCAACAAGTTTTGTGCTTGGGCAATTTGAGTTTTGTAGTTCGCTACGTCATTACGTGCAGTTTCTACAGAAATCTGTGCCTGACGTAATGGAACTTCACTGTCGATACCTACATCAAAACGTTTTTTGTTGAGATTGTAAGAGTCTTGCTGTGCTTTAAGTGTTTGCTCTGCAAGTCGTAAGTTCGCTGTTGCAAACGAATAATTTAACCATGCTTGAGCAACTTCACTAATAAGACTGATTTGAGTCGAATCACGAGCACTTTGAGTTGAAAGATAACTATCTAAAGCAGCATCTTTTAGACTACGAACACGACCCCAAAAATCAAGCTCGTAAGCAGTTACACCCAAACCTACTTGATAAGTAGAGTAGGGGTTATTTGGATTACTGCTTGGAGTAACTTGACGAATCGCACTAGCGCTTGCACCAATAGTTGGAAGCTGATTGTTCTTTGTAATCTGATATTGCTCTTGAGCACGTTCAATATTGAGCGTTGCTGTACGCAAGTCACGGTTGTTGGCAAGAGCCAAATCAATCACTTCGAGCAAACGAGGATCAGCAAAGAACTGCTTATAACCTTGTTCAGCAATAGACGTACCAGAAGCGCTGTTATATGCATAGCTTTGTGGTATATCGGTTTTCACGACTGGTTCTGGGCCGCGCATGCTTTGACAAGCTGCCAAAGCAAGCGCAAGTGCAGATACCGCAATGCTACGACCTGAAATAGACCATACTTTTTGCATCACGATTTATGCTCCTGAGTGTTTATGGTTTTTGGTTTGTACTTAAAGATACTACGAATCCACACATAGAATACAGGGATAAAGAAGATACCTAAGAACGTTGCACTGAGTACGCCACCAAGTACACCAAAGCCTACCGAGTGTTGACTTCCTGCACCAGCACCTGTTGAAAGAGCAAGTGGAAGTACACCGAAACCGAAGGCAAGGGTCGTCATGATAATTGGGCGTAAACGCATTTTTGCAGCATGTAAAGTTGCATCAAGCAAGTCTTCACCTTTCTCTTGCAGCTCTTTTGCGAACTCGACAATCAAGATCGCATTTTTTGCAGAAAGACCGATCACCGCAATAATTGCTACTTGGAAGTAAATGTTATTTGAGAGATTTGGATCTCCTTTAATAATCATACCCAAGTAAGTCAATACGATTGCACCAATGACACCAAGTGGTACCACCAGTAAAACCGAGAATGGAATTGACCAGCTTTCATACAGTGCTGCTAAGCAAAGGAATACGATTAACAATGAAAGCGCATATAAGAATGGAGCTTGAGCACCAGACTCACGTTCTTCAAGTGATAAACCTGTCCATTCATAGTCGAAACCTTGTAAGCCCATAGATGGTAACTTACCAATAATTTCTTCCATTGCTTTCATGGCATCACCAGAGCTCACGCCAGTTGCAGGAGTACCTTGAATGTTAACCGATGATACGCCGTTATAACGTTCAAGACGAGGAGAACCATAAGTCCATTCACCAGTAGCAAATGCAGAGAATGGAACCATTTCACCTTTGTTATTACGTACATACCACTTGTTTAAGTCTTCAGGCATCATACGGCTACCCGCATCACCTTGAACATAAACTTTTTTCACACGACCACGGTCAACGAAGTCGTTAATGTATGAACCACCCCATGCAATACGCATTGTATTGTTGATGTCAGCAATGCTCACACCCATTGCGCCAGCTTGAGCCTGATCTACATTAATTTGATACTGAGGTGTATCTTCCTGACCATTTGGACGTACACCCATAAGGCGTTTATCTTGTGATGCAAGACCTAAAATCGTGTTACGAGCGGCAATCAGTTTCTCATGGCCTTGACCACTTGAATCTTTAAGCTGTAAGTTAAATCCGGCAGTTACACCTAGTTCAGGCATCGCTGGTAGTTGTAATGGCATGATATAAGATGCGTCTTTAACGATCATATTTAATGCCATACCACGTTTAATTAATGCACCGATTTGAGTTTCTGGTGATGTACGCTTGCTCCAGTCTTTTAACTTAATAAATCCAATACCAGCATTTTGACCCACACCTGTGAATGAGAAACCAGAAACGGCAAAGACAGACTCAACAGTGTCTTTTTCATTCATGAAGAAGTTTGTCATGGTATCAATCACTTTACCTGTGCGGTCAAGCGTTGCATTTGGAGGTAGTTGAACAAGTGTCATTACAACGCCCTGATCTTCTTCTGGTAAGAATGAAGATGGGAGTTTTTGGAACAAGAATACTAAAAGGGCAACTACAACAGCATAAAGAACGCCAGAGAAGATTTTGCCTTTAAGCATGCGACTAACACCATTTTGGTAGCTATGTGACATGCGGTCAAAACCATTGTTAAAGCTTCTAAAGAAACGAGCAAAGATATTATTGCTTGGTTCTTTGTTCGGATCATGCTGTTTTAAAATAGTTGCACAAAGTGCAGGGGTGAATGTTAACGCTACAATTAGCGATAGAACCATTGCTGTTACAAGGGTAATCGAGAATTGACGGTAAATTACACCTGTTGTACCACCAAAGAAGGCCATTGGTACGAATACCGCTGTCAATACACTGGTAATACCTACTAACGCACCAGAAATCTGCTGCATTGAACGAGAAGTTGCCGTAACCGGATCGGTATGATCTTCGCTCATTACACGTTCAACGTTTTCGACTACAACAATGGCGTCATCGACCAGAAGACCGATTGCCAATACCATAGCAAACATGGTTAAAGTGTTAATCGAGAAACCGAAGATATTAATAACAGCAAATGTACCTAATACAACTACTGGAACTGCAAGCGTTGGAATAATCGTTGCGCGCCAGTTTTGTAAAAATAGGAACATGACGATGAATACCAAAATCACAGCTTCAATTAATGTGTGTACTACACTTTCAATTGAAAGACGGATGAATGGAGTCGTGTCATAAGCCAATTTATCAGCAAGACCTGCTGGATAGTTCTTACGTAATTCAGATAAACGTTGTTCAACAGCAGCAGCTGTATCTAGTGCGTTCGCACCTGTTGCAATTTTAATTGCAAGACCGCCTGCTGGTTTACCATTAAATTTTGAGTCGAACTGGTAGTTATCAGAACCTAACTCTACGCGAGCAACATCTTTTAAACGAACTTCAGCACCAGATGCTGTGTTCTTTAAGAAGATATTTTTAAACTGCTCAGGAGTCTGTAACAAGCTTTGTGCGTTTACTGTTGCGTTAAGTACTTGACCTTGTACGGCAGGTGCGCCACCTAACTGACCTACAGCAACTTGCGAGTTTTGTGCTTGTAGCGCAGTCGCAATATCACTTGGAGTGAGTTGATAACTTGTTAGTTTGGCCGGATCAAGCCAAATACGCATTGCGTATGAACCACCAAATACTTGTACCTCACCAACACCAGCAACACGGCTAAGCGGTTCTTTAATTGTCGAGTTTACATAGTCTTTAATGTCTGAGTCTGAAAGGCTGTTATCTGGTGAGTAAAATGCAATAACTTGCAAGAAGCTTGCACCAGATTTAGTAACAGTTACACCTTGACGTTGTACATCTTCAGGTAGAAGAGCAGTTGCAGATTGCAATTTGTTTTGAACCTGAACTTGTGCAATATCAGGGTCAACCCCTTGCTCAAAGTTTAACTGAATAGATGCCTGACCATTACCAGCACTGTTAGATGAAATATAGCGTAAGCCATCAAGACCATTCATTTGTTGTTCAATGATCTGGGTTACGGTATTTTCAACGGTTTCAGCCGATGCACCAGGGTAAGTCGCAGCAATTGTGACTGTCGGTGGTGCAATCGTTGGATACTGTGCAATAGGCATTTTTGTTAGCGTGAGAATACCCGCCAACATAATGACTAATGCAATCACCCACGCAAAGATGGGGCGATGAATAAAAAATTGTGCCATTCAATCTACCCCTTATGCATTTGAAGCTGCTTTCTGTTCTGCTTGAGGTTTACCTGATTGAGCCGGTTTAGCAGCATTTGGTGCTGCACCTTGAGGATTTGCTGGTTGAGCTTGATAAGGTTTTGCCGATACTTCTTGCCCTTCTTTAACTTTGGCAACACCATCAACAATGACTTTATCACCGGCTTTTAAGCCGTTTGTCACAATCCAGTTTTGTCCTTGAACACCTGAGGTTTCAACAGGACGACTCTCAACAGCCCCTTTAGCATTAACAAGCATTGCTACAGCTTGACCTGTAGGTAGACGTGTAATGGCTGCTTGTGGGATCAGATAAGCATTTGGAACAACACCCTGAACAATTTGTGCAGTGGTATACATACCCGGAAGTAACAGATGATTCGGGTTAGAGAATACGGCACGTAATGTAATTGTCCCTGTATCTTGGTTTACAGAAGCATCAGAGAAAGCAAGCTGGCCTTCGATCGGGTAGGTAGAACCATCTTCAAGCTTTAATTTTACTTTCGTGTTGTTACTATTATTCAGACTGCCTTTACTCAATTGTTGACGTAAACGCAATAATTCAGCACTAGACTGATTAATATCAACATAGATTGGATCTAACTGTTGAATTGTCACTAACGGATCAGTCTGATTTGCAGTAACCAAAGCACCAGCTGTTACTGTCGAACGTCCAGATTGCCCAGAAATAGGAGAGCGAATTGTAGAATAACCAAGATCTACATTTGCATTTGTTACTTGAGCCTTAGCTGCAGCAACTTGTGCTTCTGCAACATTAACTTGACCAAGTAAATCATCATATTCCTGTTTAGACACAGCATTACTAGAAACAAGTTGTTTGTAACGATTTAACTTGGTACGTAGTGAAGCTAGATTTGCCTGTTGTTGTAGGAGAGATGCTTTTGCATTTTCTAACGTTGCGCGGTTCGTTCTAGAGTCAAGCTCATAAAGTGCCTGACCTTCACGAACGTAGCTTCCTTCAGCAAATAAACGTTTTAAAATCACGCCACTTGTTTGAGGGCGAACTTCAGAAATTTGATATGCTGAAGTACGGCCTGAAAGCTCAACGCTTTGTTCAACACTTTGTGGTTGAGCAACAATAACACCTACTTCTGCAGGCGGCATTTTCTGAGCAGCAGCAGCTTGCTGTTTCTCATCGGAGCCTTTGCTACAACCAACAAGTGCGATACTTGTTGCTAATGCGCAAGCAGTAAGGGCTGGTGCCCAAAGCTTAGCCGACATCATTGTTCCACCTCGTTTAGATAAAATCTAAAAATATATTTGTTTTCTACTTAACCTACTTTGTGTTTGTAATAACCAGAGCCAAAGCAGTGCAATCCAAATAAAACCAATGCCCCAACCAGCGAGTACATCTGTTGGGAAATGAACTCCTGCATATATTCTTGAAAGCCCCATACACACAAACCAAAGACAGGAGATCAAAACAATATAAGGAGAGTTAGTGTTGTGCTTATGGCATAACATAATCATTGCCAGACAAGCCAGTGTTGATGCATAAACACTGTGTGCACTTGGGAACGATGCACCGTAACTTTCAACAATATGATATGCCGCAGGAGGTCTAGGCCGGTTAACACACCATTTGAGCAGCCAACCAATGGTGATACTGCCGATAACTCCCAAGCTAATGAAAATAACAGTAATAAATTTTTTATACCATGCTAAATATACACATACTAGAAAGGATAAAAAACATACAAAAGGCATGCCGCCTACGCGTGCAAGAAAGGTAGTTATACTATTAAGATAATCTAAACGATGATGACTCAATGTTTGAACGGTGAGCAAGTCCAAAGATTGAAGACTTGGTACAAAAAGACCAAGAACACCTAATCCTAAAAAAACACAACCAATACAAAGCAATAGATAGGGCATAAACACACCTTTGCTCATTCATATAGTTTTTTCACTATTGAACGCCGTTGAAAGTGTACTTGCCAGTACACTTTTTTTCAAGCCTGATAGATCATCGTAAATTCATTTTGAAATTTTTTTAACATTTGGAAAAACAATCACAACAAAATTGACGAAATTCACATTTTATGTACAAAGCAAAACTCAGTGTTCTGCTTTTTTACTACTACTGGCTTGTGCATTTTCTTCGAGTTCTAGTGGCTGTTTGGGTGGCCAAAAGAAATCGCTTGGACGTGTAAGAAAATGGGTCATGACCAGTTTGGCTAAAGGTTTCCATTGTTCAAAGCGAACTCGGCGTGCGCGTAGGGCTACAATAATCGTTAACGTGAAACTTACGAAGAGGTTCGTAAGGCCGATACAGAGCACACCTAAAAACGAAACTATAATCAAACCAATATCAGGGCTACCATTAATGGTCATTAAACCTTGTATGAAGTTCGCTGAAGCAAAGGCAATATGTCGAATATCAAGAGGTAGACCAAGGATGAAACCTATGGTTCCCATACTTCCTAGCATGACACCAAATAGAAAGTTACCCGCAAGAGCACCTAAGTTACGTTCAATATATTCAGCAAAACGATTAAGACGTTCTTGTCCAAATAAGTTCCTTAAACGGCGGTGTGCTTTTAAACGCGGCCCTACTTTTCTATAAACAGCCATATTATCGAAATAGCCTGCAATAAGACCCGACAAGAACAAACACACACCTGCAATTGCTGCATGTGGTACTGCTAACGACGTAAAAGGATTTAAGCTATGTAATAAATAGGTTGCTTTGGTATGGGTTAATAAAGGCTCATCTAGGTAAAACTGCCAAGCAAAAGTAATCAGGGCAGCAGTGGGAATCGCAATTGAGATGTTGCCCAAAATAGCAATAAACTGAGTTCGAATAATATTGATAATAAGTGCTGCTAATTCTGCAATTTGTGCAGTTTTAGAGCCTTTACGCTGCTGTACAGTTGCAGCCAGTGCAGCAGCAGTCATCGCAGGTTGTTTTGTTGCAACGGTAAAGTGCAGTACGTGAATCAGAATAAAACCAAGTGAATAGTTCATACTGAACGTAAAAGCTTGCATCAGCGGTGCCATGGTCATTCGTGCAGCAAGAATCTTTAATGTTGCCATGCAGGCAATAATGACACCTGCACCAGCAGCAGCTTTGTACATTCCCCAAAAGCCTTTAGTGTCTGTACTTACATAATGTTCACCGGTACGGCTCGCATTTTCTGTAACCTGAAACGCGATGAGTTCACTGGTGGTGCTTAATAAAGAGCGAACACTTTTTTCACTATAATGAGCTTTAGTTAAGTCCGAAATTAGGTTTCCTAAAGAAACGTAGCGTCCTTCACTGTCGTCTACAACTAGATAAAGTAATAATTCAATTCGGTCTAAACACTGCTCAAGCAAAGACAACAAATAAGTCAAACTTAAACTAACACCGATTCTTTTGGTGGCTCGACGTATTTTTAAAACAACATCTCGACATTGTTCTAACATTACAAAAGCTTGAGAAGCATCTGGAGGTACTGTTACGACAGTGTCATGTTGAGAAATATCTTGTTTTTTATATTTTTCGATAAACTCAATGATTTCTCGGTTTTGTACCAAAAAAGGTGATTCGTATTCAGTTAGTTCTGGTTGAGCATTAATAAACTCGGGATAAAGACCAATACCGCTAATCCGATAAGACAAGACGGTAATAGCCTTAATCATCTCTCGTTGAATAGCGTGTTTTTCATCGACGTTACTATTACTTTGTCCAATAAGTCCGAATAAAGTTGCCCAATTTTTATCATCAATATGATTCAACCAGATTGAATCACTTTCTAAATAGAAAATTTTCCCAATCAAAATTTTGAGTTGACTTGAATCTTCAATAAGTGGCAGGAAATGGCCACCGAGTCTTTGCCCAAGCTGATTCCAGAAACCATCTAAAGACAGAATGCCGCTATCTGCATATAAGCTCACTTGCTTATATTGATTAATTAAACGTAATAAAAAGGATTGTAAGAGAGCTGAAGCGGTAGGGGTAAGTAAAAGGCTGTCAATAAATGCTTGTATTTTTTGTTGTATCTCCTCCGTATCGTGAGGATCGGATGGCCGTAAAGCATTGACTAAATCAATAAGTATATTTTCATCAATAACAGCTTGAGGATTTTCAAGCTGTTTCTGGATTTTTAAAAAATGATCTGAAAAATTTATATGCATAGGCGAAATAGTATCTACTGTATTCGATGTAATGCAAGCCGAGTTAAATTCATCAATGCCTGACGATAAGGTGTATCAGGTAAGATGGATAAAGCTTGCAGTGCTGCTTCTGTTTCTTCTTGGGCACGACGCTGGCAATAATCTAAAGCACCAGACTTTTGTACAATTTCAATGACTTTTGATAGTTGGTCAACCCCACCAGTCGCAATACTACGACGAATAATGGCGTGTTCTTCACCTGTTGAATGTGCTAATGCTGAAATTAACGGTAAAGTCGGTTTACCTTCCATCAAATCATCACCAATATTTTTACCTAATGTTTCAGCATCCGACGTGTAGTCTAAAATATCGTCAATAATTTGGAAGGCATTTCCAAAATGACCTGCAAATAATCTTAAAGGTTCACGATAGGCTTCTTGGCCCGCCAAAATAGCAGCACCTTCAGTTGCAAGTTCAAATAAGCGAGAAGTTTTACCATGAATAATTTTTAAATATGTTTCTTCGGTTGTATCTGGTTGATGCTGAGATTGAAGCTGTAGTACTTCACCTTCTGCAATTTCACATGTACCTGTTGAGAAGTCTTTTAATAAGGTCATGTTGTTTAAGTCGACCAATAGGTCAAAAGCGCGAGCAATAAGGAAATCACCCACTAACACGGCAGTTTGGTTGTTCCAAGTTGCATTGGCAGTAGGACGGCCACGGCGAAGCCCCGATTCATCGACCACATCATCATGCACTAAAGTTGCGGTATGGAGCATTTCAATAATGGCTGCCAGACGCTGTGCATTTGCCATGTTCTCTAAACCACAAGCACGTGCTGCAAGTAAACACATGATTGGGCGCATACGTTTGCCACCAGCTTCAACAACATGTTTACTGACCGACATGACCAAGCCGACTTTTGAGCTAATTCCTTCATTAATCAAGTGATCCATCGCAGCAAAGTCTGTAGCAACAGGAGCGAGAATGTCTTGCTTAAAATCGATGACCATATGAAGAAAAACCCCGTATAGGTAATAATTGGCGTTAGTGTATCAATTAAAAGTGCATTAAACAGGGAAACAAGCAATTGATATTCATCATTGTATATTCATGAAGAGTTCTTTGTTCTTTATTTCGGCAAAACGATGTGTTTCCGACAAAACAATAAATTTTAATAACGTCAACATGAATACAGCTTGTTCTTGTTGCAAGTTGTGATTGGAACTTTATTTTAAATTCTATTCAGAATCAATGAAAAGTACCAAATTCGAATCGAAGCTGTTTTTATTGTGTAAGAATAACCCCTTCTAGTTGTATAGATAAAGATAAAGCACTTGTCGTTTGATCAAATTTCACTTAAAATCTGTCGCCTTGTATAACCCCAGTGGCGTTCGTTTTAAGATCGATATATCCCTTTATCGACACGACGACACGGGCTGATTGGAGTACATTATGTACGCAGTAATCCAAAGCGGTGGTAAACAGCACCGTGTAGTTGAGGGTGAAACCCTTAAAGTTGAATTATTGAAAGCTGAGTCTGGCGCAACTATTACATTTGATGATGTATTAATGGTTGTAAATGGTGACAGCATTCAAATCGGTGCTCCAGTTGTAGCTGGCGCTAAAGTAACTGCAGAAGTGATTGGTCATGGTCGTCACGACAAAATCCGCATTATCAAAATGCGTCGTCGTAAACACTACCGTAAGCAACAAGGTCACCGTCAATGGTTCACTGAGTTGAAAATTACTGGTATTTCAGGCTAATCACGAGGAGTAAGAGACATGGCAACTAAAAAAGCCGGTGGATCGACGAAGAACGGTCGTGATTCAAACCCAAAAATGTTAGGTGTTAAAGTTTACGGTGGTCAAACTGTAACTGCTGGTAACATCATCGTTCGTCAACGTGGTACTGAATTCCACGCTGGTGCAAATGTTGGTATGGGCCGTGACCATACTTTATTTGCTACTGCTGACGGCGTAGTAAAATTCGAAGTGAAAGGTCAATTTGGCCGTCGCTACGTAAAAGTTGAAGCTGTTTAAGTTTTAGCTTTAAAAAAAAGCCCACATTTTGTGGGCTTTTTTTATGGAACTTCATTAATTTTATCTTCATCATGATGAATGAAATTCTACAAACAATATGAATAACATAACAAAATATCTTATTTTCTCAATGATTAGCACTGAGTTTGTCGGTTAATATGGGTCATGAAATGAAGAGCTTATTCTGCTTGTTCTAATCAAAGCTTAATAGGTTATCTTACAGCAACTAAAAAGGTGATGACATGAATATGCTTCGTAAAACCATGTGTGCTATTACACTCAGCGCGTCAGTGCTTGCTCCTGTAATGAGTACTACAGCGTTCGCTGCACCAGTAGCAGCACCGGAGCAACAGGCAATTGGTAACTTGGTAAATCAGTTGTCAGGATTACAACGTTTAACTGCCGATTTTGAGCAAACAACGAAATCTAATACAAAAACTGTGGTACAGAAAAAAGGTTTAGGTGCTCAGCATATGAACCAGACGTTTAAGGGGTCTATGAAGGTTGAACGTCCAGGGAAATTTTATTGGGAAACTGTGAGCCCGTCTAAACAGACTATTGTAACTAGTGGTAAAACAGTCTGGATTTATGATCCTGATTTACAACAAGCCGTACGTCAAAGTTTAGATTCACAAGTAGCCGATACGCCAGCTTTATTGCTTTCAGGTAATACCAATCAAATCATGAAGTCTTACCGAGTGACTCAGCCAGATAAGTCTAAGTTATACTTCACTTTATTTCCTAAAAAAGAAGATGGCGCTTTTCAAAGTTTAACGATTAGTTTTGGTGCAAACAAAGCACCGACGTTAATGGTGCTACAAGATTCTTTAGGTCAAACCACTTACGTGAAATTTAATAATGTGAAAGTGAATGTTTCAATTCCAGCTTCTACTTTTAATTTTACGCCTCCTAAAGGCACCGATATTATTGACCAATAATTATTCTGACTCTTTAAGAAAGCCACCATTTCAGGTGGCTTTCTTTTTATATATCAACCCTAGATACATTTTTTAACCCCGTCTTATTCTTACGCTTTGTATAGTGATAAAAGAGAATATACGGGGATTAACATGCGACTTTACGATAAGAAAATTATTTTCATTCTTCCTATGGTAGCTGCCATGGTGGCAGTAAGTGGTTGTCAGCCAAAATCTGCAGCTAAAGATGAGCAACCTGCATCTAGTGCTTCCGTAAAAGAGCAAAAACAAGTTGAAGTTCCTGTTATTCAGGCAAAAGTAATTCCAGTAAAATTACCAAAGTCTAAAGTTTGCCTTGAAGATGGTTGTACTGAATATGATTTCCAGACAGTACAAACGAATCAAAAATGGATTAATGATTATTTTACGAACCGTATAAAAAAAGCTGATCCGAATGCTTTTGCAAACTTGGCTGATAAACCTGTTGAAGTACCAGAGGGAGAGCCTCGTTCAAGTCAAAGTGCAATTTATGTTCGTTATTTAGGACAAAATTATAATCTTGCAACCTTTGCCTTACAGACATACTCATACTCCGCAGGTGCAGCACATGGCATGTCACATCAAGAATTTGTAAATTTCGATTTATTAAATAAAAAGCACATTACTGTGGCTGAGCTTATTAAGCCAGATGTAGAAAAACAACTTGTTGATGCACTTTTTGATGCGAATACCAACTGGCTTCAAGACCACAATATTACCCGTGAAAAACTGCAGTTAAGTGATAATTACTACTATGGTGCCAATGGGATTGTTTTTGTTTATCCAGTCTATGAGTTAGCTTCTTATGCAGAGGGTATGACTGAATTAACACTGCCGTATTTTGAGGCAGCTAAGTTCATTAAACCTGAGTATTTACCAAGTGTGCCAAATTACAACATGTAAAATATGTGGTCTCTTCTTAGAATTGTGTGAAAGCTATTCGATATGAAGATGATCACTATATTTTTTAGTGCTAAGGGCTTACACTATAGCCAGTTTTTTACCCATATTATGATTAATTATGATCGACCCTAAGTTACTCAGAAATAATATTGAAGTCGTTAATGCAGCTTTAGCAAAACGTGGTGTTCAGCTAGATGTCCAAGAATGGGCATCTTTAGAAACTCGCCGTAAAGACTTGCAATCAAAAACTGAAAAGTTACAGGCAGAGCGAAATGCCGGTGCTAAACAAGTGGGTCAGATTAAAAAATCCGGTGGCGATGCTTCTGAAATCATGGCACGTATGCAGGCCATTGGTGATGAGATTAAAGCTGCTGAAGTTGCTTTATCAGAACTACAAAACGAGATTGAGCAAAAAGCACTAAGCATTCCAAACTTACCAGATGAGTCTGTTCCAGTTGGTAAGGATGAAAGTGATAACGTTGAAATCTCAAAATGGGGTACACCTCGTCAGTTCGATTTTGAAATCAAAGATCATACTGATTTAGGCGAGTGGATGGGCGGCCTAGAGTTTGAAACTGCGACCAAACTTACTGGTTCACGTTTCAGCGTGTTGAAGGGGCCTTTAGCGCGTCTACAACGTGCTTTAACTCAGTTCATGCTTGATACCCATACTTTAAAGAATGGGTATACTGAAGCTTACGTGCCTTATTTGGTTAATGCTGACTCACTTCGTGGGACAGGACAATTACCAAAATTTGAAGAAGATTTATTTAAACTTCAAGGCGAAAAAGAATACTACCTTATTCCTACAGCTGAAGTTCCTGTCACAAATTTTGTTCGCGACGAAATCATTGATGCAGACCGTTTACCACTAAAATATGCAGCGCATACACCATGTTTCCGTAGTGAAGCTGGTTCTTATGGACGTGATACACGTGGCTTAATCCGTCAGCACCAATTTGATAAAGTTGAAATGGTGCAAATCGTTAAACCTGAAACATCTATGCAGGCACTTGAAGAACTCACTGCACATGCCGAGGGCATTTTGCAGGCACTTGGTTTGCCATACCGCAAAATTTTGCTCTGTGGTGGTGATATGGGCTTTGGTGCGATGAAAACTTACGATTTAGAAGTGTGGGTTCCAAGCCAAAATACATATCGTGAGATTTCAAGCTGCTCTAATATGGGTGATTTCCAAGCACGTCGCATGAAAGCGCGCTTCCGTATGGATCAGAAGAAGACTGAATTAGTGCATACGCTAAACGGCTCAGGTCTTGCAGTAGGGCGTACTTTGCTTGCGGTAATGGAAAATTACCAACGTGAAGACGGCTCAATCGAGATTCCAGAAGTATTACGCCCATATATGGGTGGTGTAACGTTTATTGACTAAACTTTGCATCTAAATTGTGCACGTTTTTTGCTTAAACATAATCAGATGATTGATGTAGAGGTTTAAGGTGGATATTTTTCCAATCTCTTTAAAGTTGCAGCAGCAACGTTGTCTGATTGTGGGCGGAGGGCATATTGCTTTACGCAAGGCAACCTTATTAGTTAAGGCGGGGGCAATAATTGATATTGTTGCTCCTGAAATTGAAGAACAGCTTCTGCAATTAGTAACAACAACAAATGGTCAGCATTTTGTTGAAGTTTTCTCTGAGAAGTTTTTAAGTACACCATATCGACTCGTCATTGCCGCGACCAATGATCCGCAAGTCAATAAAACAGTTTTCGAGCAATGCGAAGTACGTAATTTACTCGTAAATAGTGTTGACGATATTCCACATTGCCGCTTTATGGTTCCTGCGATTATTGACCGTTCACCTTTAGTGATTTCGGTTGCTTCAAATGGGACATCTCCTGTTTTATCTCGTCAAATCCGTACACAGTTAGAGACATCCATTCCGCATGGAATGGGGAAGTTAGCTGAGTTTTCAGGAAAATGGCGAAATCAGGTTAAAGAAAAAATTTCTAATCCCGATGAACGCCGTATTTTTTGGGAAAACTTGTATGCAAGTCCCTTAAAAGAGCAGGTTTTTAACGATAATCTAGATATTGCGGATAGCATGCTTGAACAAGCATTGCAGGAGTGGAAAGCACCTAAAGGTGAAGTTTATTTAGTGGGTGCAGGTCCTGGTGATCCTGAACTGCTTACCTTAAAAGCTTTACGTTTAATGCAGCAAGCTGATGTGGTCATTTATGATCGTTTGGTATCTCAACCTATTTTAGAGTTATGCCGTCGAGACGCGACAAAAATATATGTCGGAAAAGCTCGCTCAAATCATTCGGTTCCCCAAGATGGGATCAATGCTTTACTCGTTGAATATGCTCAACAAGGAAAGCGTGTTTGTCGTTTAAAAGGCGGTGATCCGTTTATTTTTGGGCGTGGTGGTGAAGAGATCCAAGAATTATTCCAAGCTGGTGTGCCATTTCAGGTGGTTCCGGGTATTACAGCAGCATCTGGCTGTTCAGCTTATGCGGGTATTCCGCTCACTCATCGTGATTATGCGCAGAGTGTACGTTTTCTAACTGGCCATTTAAAAGAAGGCTCTCCTGAGCTTCCTTGGAATGAGCTGGTATATGAGAACCAGACTTTAGTTCTCTATATGGGCTTAGTAGGCTTGGAACGTATTTGTGAGCAATTAATCGCTCACGGACAGCGCCCAGATATGCCAGTTGCATTAATTTCAAAGGGTACAACCCCTGAACAAAAGGTTGTGGTGGGGTCACTTGCTGATATCGCATCTAAAGTGACAGAACATCAAATTCATGCGCCGACTCTCACGATTATTGGTGAGGTCGTACGTCTGCGTGAACAGTTACAGTGGAACTAGTGGGCTAATAATTATCTTCGATTAAGTTAATGATTGCCTGAGCTAACCAACAAGTAATTTAAGTGAGTAATTAAGTGATTCATGTTGTTCTATACGAGCCTGAGATTCCTGCAAACACAGGAAATATTATTCGACTATGTGCGAATACAGGGGCTCAATTGCATTTGGTTAAGCCTTTAGGTTTTGAGCTTGATGATAAAAAGCTTAAACGTGCAGGGCTTGATTATCATGAATGGGCAAGAATGCAGATTTGGGACAATATTGAAGCATGCCTCGCAGACTTAAAGTCAAAAGGTGTTGAGCATGTCTTTCCTCTAACGACGAAGGGTTCTGCAACTCCGCATACAGTTGATTTGAATCGACCTGTGGCTTTACTGATGGGGCCAGAAACACGCGGCTTGCCTGAGCATGTTCGTTTGATGTTCCCTCAAGAGCAGTGGATTCGCTTGCCAATGGCTGAAAACTCTAGAAGTTTGAATTTGTCTAACGCAACGGCTGTAATTGTTTACGAAGCATGGCGTCAGCAAGGTTTTAAAAATTTAGGTTAGTTTCCTAAATACAAAAAAACAAGGCCCTTGGTGGCCTTATTTTTTTGATCTAATTTTAATTTAAGCTTGTTCTAGTACTTTTTCATCATAGGTGATTTGTGCTGCTAAAACTTGCTCAATGTTTGTTTCAGCCCATTCCTTTAATTGGAATGCCATTGAAGCTACATTTTGCCCTAAAGCAGTAAGTGAGTAATCAACACGGATAGGTGAGGTATCTTGAATTTTACGTTCGATAAAGCCATCTCTTTCTAGCATTTTTAACTTTTGTGACAAGACTTTAGGTGAAATACCCTGAATATTCTTTTTGAGTAAATTGAAGTGCTGCGTTTCTTCCTCAAGAATATTTAAGATGAGTAAAACCCACTTATCTGCAATTTTTTCAAAAAATAAACGAGCAGGGCAATGTTGTTGAAAAATATTGTATTTTAGACATTCATTCATACCATTTACCTACTTATTTCTAAAAAAATATACTAGTTACCAAGTGGTAACTAATTGACACCTAGTTTCTAAAATATATCATAAAATGGAATTTAATAAAACACAGGTTTCTCCCATGTCTAATTCTAATATTGCGGTTGTATATTTCTCTGGTTATGGCCACACGAAAGTAGTTGCTGAAACTTTTGCTAATGAAATTAATGCTCAACTTATCCAGATTGATCAGGAAGGTAATATTACTGAGCAAGATTGGGAAACATTAAACAATGCAAAAGGTATTGTTTTTGGTGCTCCGACTTATATGGGTACGGCACCATGGCAGTTTAAAAAATTTGCTGATGCAACTTCAAAAGTTTGGTTTACACGTGGTTGGGAAGATAAAGTATTTGCAGGCTTTACCAACAGTGCAAGTCTAAATGGTGATAAGCAAGTTACGCTTATTCAATTACAAACTTTAGCATCACAACATGGTGGTATTTGGGTGAGTCTTGGATTGCCGCCATCAAATACAAAAAGTGCAACACGTGAAGATGTAAATAACCTAGGCGGTTCAGTAGGTCTACTTGTTCAGTCGCCATCAGACGCAAGCGTTGATGAGATTCCAACAGGGGACTTGGAAACAGCAAAACTTTATGCAAAACGCGTACAAGGTATTGTAAATAAAATATTTGGATAATAAGTCCATAAAAAAGGCGCTTTAAGCGCCTTTTTTATTATTCATGCTCGTTGTGTTGAGGAGCATTGTATTTAAAGCCTTTGGTCTTGTAAGCAAGATAACCTACACCAACCACTGCCCAAGCCAAGCCAATTTGTAAAGCAAGCTTGTCAATTTCTAACCACATTAGGAACACACTGGCAAAGCCAAGCGTCGGTACAATAATGTAATTAATAATATCTTTAACAGATTTGTTTTTACCATCTCTAAGCGCATAGCGCGAAATTACAGAGAAGTTCACAAAACTAAAAGCAGTTAAGGCCCCGAAACTAATTAAGTTAACAATATGTTCAAGGTCTAAAAAGCCAGCAGACAGCGCAACTACACCAACAATAAGAATGTTGTAAGTTGGAGTATGTAGTCTTGGGCTAATATGACCAAACAACTTTTTATTGATAACGCCATCACGTCCCATAACATACATTAAGCGAGATACACCAGCATGTGCTGAAATACCCGATGCCATTACTGCAACCACGGCAAAGTATAAAACTAATGTTTTAAATGCGATGCTACCAATTGCTGCAACCATCACAGGTTGTGATTCATCTAAAGGCTTAAAGTACGTATTAGGGTTGCTCGGGAAATACAGCTGGATAAAGTAAGTGCTTATGATAAAAATGACACCAGCAAGAAGTGCTGTTGAAAAAATCGCTTTTGGAAGGGTTTTTTCTGCATCTTTTGTTTCTTCAGCAAGTGAAGATAAAGCATCAAAACCTGTAAAAGAAAAGCACAGTACTGTTGCACCACCAATCAAAGCACTAATAGAGGTCATATCATTCCAAAAAGGAGTGAGTGACCATAATTCAGCTTTATCCGGATTTAACGTACCGTCAGCATATACACCTTGGGTCAGCAAGGTATACACTTGATAAACAAAGTAAAAGATTACACCAAGTTGAATAACTACAATTGTGCTGTTAAAGCGAGCAACAAAACGTGCGCCGAATAAGTTAATAACAGTCATTAGTGCAGTTAAGCCAATAACCCATAACCAATTATTTACTTCCGGAAACAATGCTCTTAAATAAATATCGGCCAAAATGATATTGACGAGTGGTGAAAGTAAATAATCTAGCCAAGATGACCAACCCACCATAAAACCAACATTAGGGTGAATTGACTTTTGGGCATAGGTATATGCTGATCCTGAAGAAGGATAGCGTTTGATCATGTGTCCATAACTGATTGACGTCAATAAAATCGCAACTAACGCAAAAATATAAGAAGTAGGTACATGACCACCACTTCGTTCTGATACTAAACCAAAAGTATCAAATAAAGTTAATGGTTGAATATAAGCTAAACCAATAATAATGATGTGCCATAGCACAAGATTCTTTTGGAGCTTAGCTGTTGGTTTAGTCCCAGATAAGTTTGTCAACGGCGTTATCCTCATAATCGTTGATCAAGGATCAGCTTGGTGTTAAGGATCGTTTGAGACGAACGATCCCCCCTACATAAAAGATAAAGTGCGCCAATCTATCCTAAATTGATGCAAATTGTCAGTACTTTCGTGGAATTTTTAGCAAATTTTTTGCCATATTTCCAAAGAAAATGATGAATAAAAATTCATAGATATAAAAAAGGTCTGATTTGTCATAAAAATCAGACCTTTAAGTTTTACTTTAAATATCTAAAACTTAAGTTACCAAGCTTTTTGTAAGATCTCGCGTATGTCTTTTAAGCTTGCTTCCTTAGGATTATAAATAATAGAGCCATCATTTAGTGCTTTTTCAGCAACTTCATCAAGTTGAGCTTCAGTAACCTTACCAGTTTCGCGCAAGGTACGAGGTAACTTGGTTAGGCTAAACAAGTGATCACGCATTGCTAGAATAGTCGTAATTGCTCTATCTGCACGTTGGGTTGCTGGAGTTTGGGCATAAATATCTGCACCAGCTAGAGGTAATAGTAACTCACCAATTTTCTGACCATTTACTTGTTTGTTGTATTCAAGCACATAAGGTAAGAATAGGTTCATACATAAACCGTGGGGCAGGTGAGCGACCGCACCTAATGCATGTCCTAAAGAGTGTACAAGACCTACCATCGAATTGGAAAATGCGATACCTGCCATTGTGGAAGCTTGTGCAAGCTCTAAACGACCTTGTGAGTCATTTGGATTTTCTAAAACGTTAAATAGATTTTCGCTAATCTTTTTAATACCTGCACTCGCATAAGCATCGCTGAGTGGATTGGCTGCCATACATGTATATGCTTCCACACAGTGTGTTAATGCATCCATACCAGTCATTGCCGTCAAGTGAGGTGGCAATGTTAATGTCATGCGTGGATCTAAGATTGCAGCATGTGGCATTAAATAGTATGAAGCAAATGCCAATTTAACATTCTTTTGTGTGTCGGAAACCACCGCAACCATAGTCACTTCTGAACCAGTACCTGAAGTGGTCGGGATCACAAAAAATGGCTTTAATGGTTTTGGTAGGTTATGAGCGCCAGAATATTGAAGAAGGTCATTTCCACCTTCTGAGACTAAAATATTGGTTGCTTTGGAGGTGTCAATAACAGAGCCACCACCAACAGCAATAATCGCATCACATTTATTTGTGCGATAAGCTTCAGCAGCAAGACGAACTACTTCAAGACTTGAGTCTGGTGGAACATCATCAAAAACATGACCAATCACAGCATCAGTCGTGCTAAATGCAGCTTCAATAGGGTTGAGTAAGCCATTTGCGCGAACGCCTTTATCTGTAATGATAAGCGGACGCTTTGCACCTAAAGTTGCAAGTTCAAACGGAATATGTTCTAAAGCAGCATTACCGGCAATGACTTTTACAGGACAAAAGAATTCGTAATATGGTTTAGCCATGTTATGCGCTCCGCTTGAAGTAAGACTTAGCTACTTTTAAGTAAATATTTGCAGCTTCGTTGAATTTTTCTTTTAGGGTGAGTTCGGTTGGATATTCTTTAACTGCAAGTGACGCTACCAATTTCGGTAAAATGAGAGATTCCATTTTATTTAGGCAGCGCACTAAACGAATTGCTGCGGATACATCGCCATCAGCAATCATGCGGTCATTTGCAAATGCTTGAGCGGTACTTTCCTGAAAAGAGAACACCAAAAAAGCATGAGTTACATGCTTAAACGTAATGGTTAAATCAGGCTTTTTTTCCGCTCTTTTCAGCAGTTCTAATTGTTTATCTTCTGTCACTCGTGCAAAAAATGCTGGTCCATTTGGGAAAACATTCATTGAAAGTACAAAGTGAACAGGAAATTTAGACACTTCCTCTTGTATTTCACTATCTACCTGACTTGCCATGACTAAGCCTCGACCAACAACGTCCATCATGAGCTTAACGTAGGCAAGTTGCAGAGTGGGCTTTACAGCTTTTGTCGAAATCACTTGCTATCCCTTCTTAAAATTATGCAAAAGCAAATTTAGAGTAATTACTCTAATATATTTTTATTCCATCTCAAAATCATTTATTCAATTTTGACTTCAGGGTCATTAAAGTGACCAGATGTCTTAATATACTCAATAAAGTCCTGACAAAGTTGTTCAAATGATGGATATGGAGTCACCAAATCTTGTATGCGAACCATTTCCAAACCAGCATAACCGCATGGGTTAATGGTTTGAAAACCAGTTAATGCGCAGTCTAGGTTTAAGGCTAGACCATGATAACTACGACCACGACGAATTTTGAAACCTAAGGAACCTATTTTTCTGTCATTTACGTATACACCTGGAGCATCAGGTTTTGCATATGCTTCAATATTATATTTCTTTAAAACATCTATCATAAATTGTTCAGCAAAACTGACTAATGTACGCACATTCCACTTCAGACGATTAAGATCAAACATGAAGTAAGCAACGAGTTGACCAGGTCCATGCCATGTCACTTGCCCACCACGGTCAGTTTGAACCACAGGAATGTTAGATGGAATTAGAATATGCTCAGGTTTTCCTGCCTGACCTTGAGTTAGAACTTCGTGATGCTGGAGTAACCACAGCTCGTCGGGTGTATTTTCATCACGTTGATTGGTCAGGTTTTTCATCAATTCGAATTTGCTTTGATAATCTTGTAAATCGTTCCACTGACGAATAATCAAAGTGGGTTTATCAAGGCTCATTAAACATTTTCCTGTGCGATGTACTTAACAGAAGAGCAACTTCACTTTTAGGTTGTGAAAATATGCTCTTGATGAGTTTAAAGTATTTTGCTTAAACGATTCTAAATATTTGTAATTATTTATAATAAGCTTGATAGAAATAAAAATGCCATGACACGAAATTTGTCATGGCATCTTAAAATTAAAGTGCAGTTCTGATCTGCGGGCAAGCAGCCAAGTCTGCATACAAAGCATGAACTTGTTCCAATTCATCAAAACGTAATTGTGCGGTTAATGAATGGTATTTGCCTGTACGAGATTCTTGTACTTTTAACGTTGATTGGTCAAAGTCAGGAAAATGTTTCACTAGAATATCAACTACAGCTATACGTAATTCTTCACCCGCATCGCCAATCAGTTTAATTGGATAGTCCATTGGAAATACCCAAAGGTCTTCACGGAGTTCGCGAGATGGAGTGCGGTCTAACATAAGTAACCTCATCATGTGAAACGCCTGCATCATCGCAGGCGTTTGTAGCTCTTTCTATTAAATGGGGACTAGTGCCGAAATTTCAAGATTTCAGAACTTAGTCATTCTCTAAGAAAGAACGCAAGTGTTCAGAACGAGAAGGGTGACGTAATTTACGTAATGCTTTCGCCTCGATTTGACGAATACGTTCACGCGTTACATCAAACTGTTTACCAACTTCTTCTAAAGTATGGTCAGTTGGCATATCGATACCAAAACGCATTTTCAATACTTTAGCTTCACGTTCAGTTAAGTTTTCTAGAACTTCACGAGTTGCTTCTTTTAAGCCTTCTGAAGTCGCAGCATCAATTGGAGAAGTGATGTTCTGGTCTTCAATAAAGTCCCCAAGATGCGAATCTTCATCATCACCAATTGGAGTTTCCATTGAAATAGGTTCTTTAGCAATTTTAAGAACCTTACGAACTTTAACTTCATCCATTTCCAAACGTTCACCTAACTCTTCTGGAGTAGGTTCACGGCCCATTTCCTGCAATAACTGACGAGAAACACGGTTAATCTTGTTAATCGTTTCAATCATATGTACAGGAATACGAATTGTACGTGCTTGGTCTGCGATAGAACGGGTAATCGCCTGACGAATCCACCAAGTTGCGTAAGTCGAGAATTTATAACCGCGACGGTATTCAAATTTGTCTACAGCTTTCATCAAGCCAATGTTCCCTTCTTGAATCAAGTCAAGGAACTGTAAACCACGGTTGGTGTATTTCTTCGCAATCGAAATTACCAAACGAAGGTTAGCTTCTACCATTTCTTTTTTAGCACGACGAGCTTTGGCTTCACCAATCGCCATACGTTTAGAAATATCTTTAATTTCAGCAACGCTTAAATTAAGTTCTTTCTCAATATCTGCAATCTTTTGCTGGAATGCTAGAACATCTGGACGAACTTTTTCTAAATGCGCCTTAATTTCAGCAGGAGCTTTAGCAATTTGTTCATCTAACCAAGCCGGATTAGATTCTTGTTTTGGGAAGGATGTACGGAATTGAGTACGATCCATACGACCACGACGTACTGCATAACGCATAATTTCACGTTCATTAGCACGGATTTGTTCGTGAGTACCACGAATCATTTCTGAAATGATGTCAAATAAACGTGGAGTAAATTTAAACATCATGAATACGGTTGCCAAAGACTCAAGTGCTTCATTTGCTTCACGGCTATTACGGCCATGTTTTTCAATAATAGCTTTTGTTTGAGTCCATGCTGCTTCTAATTCAGTAAAACGAACTTTTGCAACTTCTGGGTCAGGACCTGAATCACCTTCAGAGTCATCATCACCTTCAGATTCTTCTTCCTCATCGTCATCATCAAGCTTAACTTCTTTTGTTGATTTTGAAGATGATTCGTCTTCTTCCTCAAGTTCCTCAACGTCTTCCAAAACTTCAGGAATATCTTCATCAGTTTCAGGATCGAGGTAACCAGATAAAATATCTGCAAGACGACGTTCGCCAGTTAAAAAATCATTATATTCTTTTAATACAACTTCAACCGCATTTGGCCAGTAAGCAATTGAATTCAGGACATCACGAATTCCTTCTTCAATACGTTTGGCAATGCTGATTTCACCTTCACGGGTTAATAGTTCTACTGTACCCATTTCACGCATGTACATACGTACAGGGTCTGTCGTACGTCCAGGCTCATTTTCAACCGATGCAAGTACGGCAGCAGCTTCTTCTTCAGCAACTTCATCTGCTGTGTCAGTTGACTCACCGAACATAGTATCGTCAGATTCAGGTGCACGCTCGTGTACAGGAATACCAACGTCTTGAAGCATCTGAATAATGTCTTCAATCTGTTCGCTTTCAGTAATCGAGTCCGGCAGATGATCGTTAACCTCAGCGTAAGTTAAGTAACCTTGTTCTTTGCCTCGGCTAATCAGAGCCGCTACTTGAGAAGTAGGGGAATGCATATCGCTCATCTTTGCTTACTCTTTGTTGAATCTGTGGCAGTGAAAAACCGTGCATGATAGCACAATTTGCTTGAAATGTTTTGGCTTTGATCGATGACCGTTAAATAAAAAATATCTTTGAATTCACGACTATTTTTTGGATATTGGGCTAAAATCATTTTTTTCAAGTTTAAATCATAGAAAAATTTGTATAAATCTTCCCTTATCGAAAGATTATGGTGTTTTATAAATACACAATTTTTTGGGTGAAAAACAGTACAAATGAGCAATTAAATGAAAAAAATATAAATAAAACTTGACAAGGAAAAGTAAGAAAGATAAATAGCGGCTAGACCCATTCACATTTTTTCATTATGAGGTAGTTTTAGTGTCTTCTACAGATTTTGAACTAGATGATAACTACGGCGATGATGATGATGTCGGTTTTGATGAGTCATCAGGCAAAATCAGTGCAAAAGAATCGTTGGAAAAACGTAGATTAATTGATGATCTATTGGCACAGCGTCGTTTAGAGCGTGAGTTAAAAGATTTCGATTATGATTTAGACGATGATGATCTTGATGATGAAGACTGATCAAAACTAAATAGGGCATCGTCGGCTTAAGTGCTATGCTATCGTCAATTTCTTTTAAAGTCAGGTAACACAATGAGTGCATTAGATTTAGACCAGTTAAGTGAATATCTAGATGGAGACCACAATGAGTATGGTCTAGACTTTGCTGCAACTCATGGTTTTTTGTGTGCAATTGCAGTAGGTCCTCAATTTGACCGTTGGTTAGATGAATTATTTGATAGTAACCATAAAAAGGTTCCTGCAGAGATCATTCAGCAAATCAAACTTTGGTTAGAGTCGATTCGTCAAGATTTAGCAAATGAAAATGGAATTGAATTTCCATTTGAAGTTGAGGAAGCTGATGTTGAGTCAAGTCTAGGCGATTGGAGTGTTGGTTTTGTTGACGCAATGTTCTTAAACGAAGAAGCATGGTTTGCTCCTGAGTATGAAGAACAATTGGTTGATTTAACTTTACCGATCATGGTTTTTAGCGGAATTGATGAAGAAGATCCACAGATGGAATCTTTCCGTCGCAATGGACAGTTAATGGATGAACTGGCAGAAGAAATTCCAGATAATTTGAATGAATTATATTTGATGTATCACACTCCAAATTAATTTATTAGAAGAAATAATAAATAACGTCCTTTCTAGGGCGTTTTTTATGTTTTAATTATTTTTAATACATAATTAAATATAATATTTTGACATTAATTTTATTTCTATATAATCACGTGCAAATTTTTTGATATCAATTTCTTAATCAAAAAATTAATTTATTTCGCCATGAATATTTTTATTGGTGATATGAAAATCTTTAATGCTTTAATAACGTGATTTAATATGAAAATAATTTTTAAAATTACTGGCATACTCTCAGTAATATTACTTGTAGCCTGTGGTAATGAAAATAGCAAAAGTGTCAGTGAAGAAAAAATTGCAGAATCAACCCAAAATCAAGTTGCTTATAAAGTAATCTCTGGTACTGCATTTTCAACTTCTGCTTTAAATGGGGTAAATGTAACAGCAATTTGTAAAGATGGGTTTGGTTTTAAAGATAATGTAATTGTTAATGCACAAGGACAATGGCAAGGGGAAATAGACACCAGTAAATTTCCTTGTCGTTTAGAGGTGAAAGCTAATGGGCAAACTTATCATAGTTATATCGACCATGAGGGAAGTGTAAATATTAACCCGCTTACGGATATGGTTGTTGCTTATGCAAGTAACCAGGTTCCTGTAACGTGGTATCAATCTGGAAGTATAACTAAAGAAAAGTTAAATTCGGCAAATTCTGCTTTGGTAGCTGAACTTATTAAAAAGGGATATGGTATTAATAATGATATAGATCTATTTAATGCTGAGATGAAAGCAAATAACCCTATTCCTCAAGTTATTCAAGAGTTGTTGGAAGCTATTAAGAATAATGGAAATATTAAAGACTATGATGCACTGTTAATGTTAATTAAAGACGGAAATTTATCTCAAATACCTGAGAAAATAGAGCTTCTAAATAATAGTGTAGCAAAAGTTTTTGGATTTAATAAAGATGCTTGCCAAGCACTTCCGAAAACAGAAAATATGGAACAATATAATAAATGCTCTGAGAAGGTTATTGATGATTTTTCAGAAAGTAATTTAGTTGCTACTGATTCTGATGAAAAATGTATTTTAGTTAAACAAGGCAATAAAGTAAGTTTAACTAAAGGGAATCAAACAGTATCAGCATTATTAGATAAAGAGCAAGAAGATGGCCTTGACTTCACTTTTGATGAAGGTGAACTAGAAATTGTAGATCTTATAATTAATACAGGGCCTTACACAGATATAAATACTTATAGTCAGATTGGATTAGACTTTTCTGGTGATGGGAAGTTGAGGGGTGTTGTTGGAAAGTCTCCAACAGTGCCTTCAATGAATTGTGCTAGCCCAGAGTTTAAAAAGCTAATGGAGCTTTATAAGTAAATTAAAAAAAAGGGCATCATTTGATGCCCTTTTTTTAATTATAAGCGTTTGCGTTTAGCTGCGGCTATTTGTGATTGGCGCATACGGAAGCCAGCTTTTTGTTTTTCAGTTGTTTTGTCGATGCAATACACGCATGAAACACCATGTTCATAACTTGGAAGCGCAGACTCTTCCGGAGTTAAAGGCCAGCCACAAGCATGACATTTAATGTTTGCACCTTCTTCAACACCATGAGTTACAGCAGTACGTCCATCAAATACGAAACATTCACCTTCCCAAAGGCTCTCATCTGCTGGAGTTTCTTCTAAGTATTTAAGAATACCGCCTTTTAAGTGATAAACCTCTGTAAATCCTTCTTGAAGAAGTAAAGATGTTGATTTCTCACAACGAATACCGCCAGTACAGAACATCGCAATTTTTTTGTCTTTGTGTTGTTCTAGCTCTTTTTTAACGTATTCTGGAAACTCACGGAATGTTTCTGTTTTAGGGTCAATCGCACCTTTAAAGGTACCAGCCTTATATTCATAATCATTACGTGTATCGATTAGAATAACATCATCACGTGCAATTAAATCATTCCATTCTTTAGGATCAAGATAGTGACCAACTAAATCGCGAGGTTTTACTTCTACGCCTAAAGTTACAATTTCTTTTTTAAGTTTAATTTTCATTTTACGGAAAGGTTTATCGGAGCTATGGGACTCTTTATATTCCATCGCTTTAAAACCTTCGTTTAACAAAAATTGATGAATTTTATCAATTGCCTCACGGTCCCCAGCCACGGTACCATTAATTCCTTCGCCTGCTACAATTAGAGTTCCACAAAGGTTGATTGTTTTCACTAAGTCTAAAAGACGTTGTTGAAGATCGGCAGGATCTTGAACTTCTTTAAATTGATATAGTGCTGCAACAACCCAACCCGCGGTCGCTTGCTGTTCTACAGGTGCAAGCTGTTCTACAGTAGCGTTCATGGAAAACTCCAAATGTATTAAGATAGAAATTTAAGGCGCATATTTTAGCGCGAAAATGAGTAATAAGCGAGAAAACCATAAAAAGTATATGGTTTATTTAAGGAGTTTGTTTTGAGTAATGATCATCGAACGCTCTCTCTCACCCCATGTGCAGGGCGTTGTTCAACAGTTTTTGGTGATCAGGTATGTCGTGGTTGTCGCCGTTTTAACCATGAAGTCATTCAATGGAATACTTATACAGCAGAGCAGCGTTTGGCTGTCTGGAAACGCTTAGATGATCAATTGAACCAAATCTTGGTACCTATGCTGCCTCATGCAAATCTCCAGCATGTCGAGGGTTTTATTCTAAGTAAACGTGTTCGTTTGATGGAAGGGGCGAGTAAAGGTCGTAAGCTTTATCATGCCTTAAAAATCTGTGAGAAAAATAAACATCTTGCCTCAGAAAGTGGTTTGGGTATTTTAGATTCTCAAGTTAAGACAATTTGGGATGAATTTGAAAGACGCGTCTTGGCTTTGGCTAAAGCAAGTTATGAATTGGCTTGGTTAAGAGCTGATGGTATTAGTCATCACTTGTTAAATATGTTTGAAGAAGAATAATTTTTAAAAAACTTATTTATAAAAAAAGCTGCCAAGAGGCAGCTTTTTTACATTAATGTTCTTTCGAATATTAACGCTTGATGTCACGTTGTACTTCACCAGTGTAAAGCTGACGTGGACGACCAATTTTGTAAGGGCCGCTGTGCATTTCTAACCAGTGGCTGATCCAACCAACTGTACGTGCAAGAGCGAAGATTACAGTAAACATTTCTGTTGGAATACCAATCGCTTTAAGGATGATACCAGAGTAGAAGTCTACGTTAGGGTAAAGTTTACGCTCAACAAAGTACGGGTCGTTTAGTGCAATGCGCTCAAGTTCCATAGCAAGTGCTAATTGAGGATCATTGATACCTAAAGCTTCAAGTACTTCGTCACAAGTTTGTTTCATGACTTTAGCACGTGGGTCGAAGTTTTTGTAAACGCGGTGACCGAAGCCCATAAGTTTAACTTCTTTGCGCTTAACTTTTTCCATGAATTCTGCAACGTTTTCAACGCTACCGATTTCATCAAGCATCTTAAGAACTGCTTCGTTAGCACCACCGTGAGCAGGTCCCCAAAGAGCAGAGATACCAGCAGAGATACATGCATACGGGTTTGCACCAGTAGAACCAGCAAGACGAACTGTAGAGGTAGACGCGTTTTGTTCATGGTCAGCATGAAGCGTGAAAATACGATCCATTGCACGAGCAAGAACAGGATTAACTTTGTAATCACGGTCAGCAGGAGTAGCAAACATCATGTGTAAGAAGTTTTCCGCATAACTTAAATCGTTACGTGGATAGATGAATGGTTGACCTACTGTGTATTTATAACTCCAAGCAGCAAGTGTTGGAATTTTTGCAATTAAACGAATTGCAGTGATTTCACGGTGGTTAATGTCTTCGATGTCAAGATTGTTGTGATAGAATGCAGATAATGCACCAACAACACCAACCATGATTGCCATAGGGTGAGCATCACGACGGAAACCATTGAAGAAACGGCTAACTTGATCGTGAACCATAGTGTGAGCACGAACTTTCGTATCAAACTCAACTTTTTGTTCAGCAGTTGGGAGCTCGCCATTTAATAATAAATAACAAGTTTCAAGATAGTCTGCTTGAGTTGCTAGTTGGTCAATCGGGTAACCACGGTGTAATAAAATACCTTTGTCACCATCAATGAAAGTAATTTTAGATTCGCATGCGGCTGTCGCCATAAAACCAGGATCGAAAGTAAAATGACCTTCTTTCAGTATGCTGCTCACATCAATTACATCTGGACCTAAAGTGCCACTGTAGATTGGTAATCCAATTTCTTTGCCATCAAGATGTAATACGGCTTTTTTGCCATTTGCTTCAGACATTCAATAGATCTCCTGTCCTGGTGAATGATTATCTGACTCGAAATCCTAATTTTCTCATGTGCGAATCAGACGGTGTCAAAATTTGCTATAAGATTAGTGAGTACTGAAATTTTGTCAATTATACTTATGGATAAAAAATGACGTTCCCACAGAGAGTTAGTCATTAAGACCCGAGCAAAAAAGTCAGTAAAATCACTGCATCGGGATGGTATCATAAGTCAATTCAATAAGAACGTGCAGAAAAAAAATGAAGGGTGAGTACAATTGTAAGCAAATTTATAAATAAAAAATTAGACTCAGAACTGGTTATAAAATGCCAATTTGCTTAAAAAAATCATAAAACTCAGTCTGTAATTTTAAATTGTGATTCAAAAATAACCTAATTATCACCATTTGATAATTCCAAAAGTTGTACTTTTTTTAAGTTTAATTGTTTAAAAAATAGCTTATTGATCATGTTGTAAAAATTAAAACTCATTTTTTGTAAAAATAGTACTCATTGTTAAGAGTCAAGTGGCTCTTTATTGCTTTTAATATAAAAAGGGTGTTAATTATTTTTAAATAAAGTTATTAAAATTAGGGTGTAAGCGCAATTTTGGTTTATCCTTTTGATTAGACTTGATGAATTATTAACTTTATCTTTAGTCTAAAACGCACTTATTTTAAATAAAGCAGTAGAAAAGATTTTTTTTATAAAAGATGAGATTAAACAAGCACATGTTTTGTTTAATTTTAACTTTTGTACAGGGAGGATTGCTGTTTAGCTGTGTGAATGATTCTTATTTAATGAGTTTTTGCGGAAAAGGCAAAGTGGATTGTTTGTATTTTGATATTTCGCGTTTTATAATTCAGTGTCGTTTATAGGTTAGGCATGAGCTGTGCTTGCCTAACAATGCCAGCTTTCCTTGGAATTAATTCAACAAACTCCGGTCGGAGTTTCTACCTACAGGATGCCCGCTGTGAAAAGCAACAGACCTGTCAATTTGTCCATGGGTCAGGTGTTAGCGGTAAATTTACGCTCACCCGTGGCTATTGCATCAATTTTACACCGTTTATCAGGTGTCATCGTTTTCTTATTAGTACCAGTTCTATTATGGATTTTAGATAAATCATTATCTTCGCCAGAAGGATTTGACTACGTTAAAAATGTCGTTTTCGGAAATATCCTTGTACGTTTTGTCGTGTGGGTATTTGTAGCCGGCTTAATTTTCCACTTTATTGCTGGGGTTAAGCATTTGCTTGCAGATCTAGGTTTTGCTGAAGAACTGCAAAGCGGTCGTATTGCAGCGACAATTTCATTGATCTTATCTGTGGTAGCCATTATCGCAGCCTTTGTATGGATTATGTTCTAATGAAAAGTGCTACAGGTTTAACAGGTTCAGGTTCTCGTGATTGGTTTATCCAGCGTGTAAGTGCTGTAGTATTGGCAGCTTATACTGTTGTTCTTTTGGGTTGGATTCTCTGCAAAGGCGGATTTGACTATCAACAATGGGCTGGCTTCATGATGACATTACCAATGAAGATTTTTTCTTTATTGGCAATTTTGTCGCTTATCGCACACGCATGGATTGGTATGTGGCAGGTTTTCACTGACTACGTCACTACTCGTCAAATGGGTCCTTCAGCGAAAGGTTTACGCCTTGTACTGACTACGGCTGTCATTATTGCAGTGTTTGTGTACGCAATCTGGGGTATCCAGATTTTCTGGGCGAATTGATAGGAAGATATCATGGGCGCGATAACCCCTAAAGAAGATTATTCAAATATTCAAAACCTCACTTTCGATGCTGTTATCGTTGGTGGTGGTGGTTCTGGTATGCGTGCATCTTACCAACTTGCTCAAGCAGGTTTGAAAGTTGCAGTACTTACTAAAGTTTTCCCAACACGTTCACATACAGTTGCTGCTCAAGGCGGTATCGGTGCGTCGTTAGGTAACATGCAAGAAGATAACTGGCATTTCCACTTTTACGACACAGTAAAAGGTTCTGACTGGTTAGGTGACCAAGACGCAATTGAGTTTATGTGTCGTGAAGCACCAAAAGTTGTATATGAACTAGAACACATGGGTATGCCGTTTGACCGTAACGCCGATGGTACAATTTACCAACGTCCGTTCGGTGGTCACTCTGCGAACTATGGTGATAAACCAGTTCCACGTGCTTGTGCTGCTGCTGACCGTACTGGTCACGCATTATTACACACGCTTTATCAAAGCAACGTGAAAATGGGTACTCAATTCTTCGTTGAATGGATCGCTCTTGATTTGATCCGTAACGAAGCAGGTGATGTACTCGGTGTAACTGCAATTGACCAAGAAACTGGCAACATTGCAGTATTCCAAGCAAAAGCAACATTGTTTGCAACTGGTGGTGCTGGTCGTGTTTACCGTGCATCAACAAACGCATATATCAACACTGGTGACGGTCTTGGTATGGCTGCTCGTGCTGGTATTCCATTACAAGATATGGAATTCTGGCAGTTCCACCCTACAGGTGTTGCGGGCGCAGGCGTATTGTTAACTGAAGGTTGTCGTGGTGAAGGTGCAATCCTTCGTAACAAAGACGGCGAACCGTTCATGGAACGTTATGCACCGACTTTAAAAGACTTGGCTCCACGTGACTTCGTATCACGCTCTATGGACCAAGAAATTAAAGAAGGTCGTGGTTGTGGTCCAAAAGGTGATTATATCTTGCTTGATATGACTCACTTAGGTGCTGACACAATCATGAAGCGTTTACCATCTGTATTTGAGATTGGTAAAAAATTCGCAAACGTAGACATTACTAAAGAACCAATTCCAGTAGTACCAACAATCCATTACCAAATGGGTGGTATTCCTACGAATATGCATGGTCAAGTGTGCTTACCAGAACCTGGTACAGACAACTACACTAAACCTGTAAAAGGTTTCTATGCAATTGGTGAATGTTCTTGCGTATCAGTACATGGTGCAAACCGTTTAGGTACTAACTCACTTCTTGACTTGGTTGTATTTGGTAAAGCTGCTGGTGAGCACATTATCGACTACGTAACTAAGCACCATGGTGATGAATATGCACCGCTTCCAACAAACGTATTAGAGCAAACTTTAGAGCGCGTGCGTAAGTTGGATGACTCAACTACTGGTGAAAATGCTCAAGAAGTTGCTGATGCAATTCGTGATATCGTTCAAGATCACGCGGGTGTATTCCGTACTCAAGCTTTACTTGATAAAGGTGTTAAAGAGATTCTTGCTCTTGAACCACGTGTACGTAACATTCACTTGAAAGATAAATCTAAAGTATTTAACACTGCGCGTGTTGAAGCGCTTGAAGTTGAAAACTTATATGAAGTTGCAAAAGCTACATTAATTTCAGCTGCTGCGCGTAAAGAATGTCGTGGTGCGCATACGGTAGTTGATTATGAATTACCAGCTGATCACCCAACTTATTCATACGGTCGCCGTGATGATGAGTGGATGAAACATACTTTATGGTATTCATCAGATAACCGTTTGGAATATAAGCCAGTGCGCTTCAAGCCGTTAACTGTTGATGCAATTCCACCAGCACCACGTACATTCTAATCGGGAGTATAAAGATGAGTAGAGGTACTCGTACATTCGAAATCTACCGCTATGATCCTGATAAGGATAAAGCGCCGTACATGCAAACTTTCAAACTTGAATTGACTGATAAGCACCGTATGTTGCTTGATGCATTGCTTGCTTTGAAAGTTCAAGACGAAACGTTAACATTCCGTCGTTCATGCCGTGAAGGTATTTGTGGTTCGGATGGTGTGAACATCAATGGTAAAAATGGTTTGGCTTGTTTATGGAATTTAAACGACCTACCTGAGAAAATTGTAATTCGTCCATTGCCAGGTTTGCCGGTTATTAAAGATTTGGTTGTTGATATGAACCAATTCTATGATCAATATGACAAAATTCAGCCATTCTTGATCAATAACCAACCAGCTCCACCTAAAGAGCGTTTACAGTCTCCTGAAGAGCGTGAACACTTGAATGGTTTGTATGAATGTATTCTTTGTGCATGTTGTTCAACTTCATGCCCATCATTCTGGTGGAACCCTGATAAATTCTTGGGTCCTTCAGCATTGTTGAATGCATACCGTTTTATTATCGACTCTCGTGATACTGCAACAGCAGATCGTTTGGCTCGTCTTGACGATCCATTCAGCTTATTCCGCTGTAAAGGTATTATGAACTGTGTGTCAGTATGTCCTAAAGGTTTGAATCCAACAAAAGCAATCGGTCATATCCGTAACATGTTGTTAGATCAAGCGGGTTAATTCTGCGCAAATAGGAAACGCACATCCTTGATGTGCGTTTTTTTTTAACTTTATAATACGCACCTTATACTTTAGTCGGTAAAATAGGGGTTTTTATATAAAGCACCATATATTAATAGATAAAATTGGATATGTATTTCGCCAATTTATAGATGGTATGTGTCAAAAAAATCAATCGTTCGTTAAGAACATGATACGATTTGCCACAAAGTTATAGGTGAAAAAAGCGTATACTAGTGAAATTAAATTAAGTGGCACGATCTTAGATCAGTGCTTAATTTTTATGGTCAAAGTCATTTTAGAAAAGTTAATTGTATAGTTAATTTTTCTAAAAAGATTTGCAAAAAATTGCTCGGTTTTAATCGAGTATAAGGTGAGTGATGATGCCATTGAGGGCGTTGTGATTCATTAATTACCTATGGAGTTTTCTCTCTAGGTAGTATGACGCCCCATGGTCGTAAAGACCTGTTGGGTAAGTAGTGTCATTTTTACCGATTTGACATTATGCATCATGGGTGTGCTTAAAAGGCAGCCTGTAATATTTTTTGCAATAGGAAATGGGTCCACAAATGCAAGAAGTTGCTGACGCATTGCGTCTTGACACTGAACTTTCCGCTGATAGTGCAGCGTATATTGAAGAACTTTACGAGCAGTACCTGACTTCCCCAACCTCTGTAGCTGAGGACTGGCGCCAATATTTCGATAAATATCCAAAAGGTGACCAACCACACAGCGCTGTGCGTGAGCAATTCCTATTACTAGGACGTAATGCTAACCGTGTTCAACCTGTTGTACAAAGTACTGTAAGTACTGAGCATGAGCGTCGTCAAATTGGCGTTTTACAACTTATTGCTGCTTATCGCAATCGCGGACATCAAAAAGCTAAATTAGATCCATTAGGTCTTGCTAAGCGTGAAGATATTCCTGATTTAGATCTTTCAGCACATGGTTTAACCAAATCAGATTTAGACACAGTATTCAACACAGGCAATCTTGAGATTGGTAAGAGTGAAGCAACTCTTGCTGAAATGATTGAAGCAATGGAAGCGATCTATTGTGGTTCAATCGGTGTTGAATACATGCATATCGTGGACACAAAAGAAAAGCGTTGGATTCAACAACGTCTTGAAAGTGCCCGTGGTAAGTTCAATTACTCAAATGATCAAAAGAAAGGCTTCTTAGAGCGTTTAACTGCTGCTGAGGGGCTAGAAAAATATCTTGGTAATAAATACGTCGGCGCTAAACGCTTTGGTGTGGAAGGCGGCGAATCTTTTATTCCTATGGTAAATGAGATTATCCAGCGTGCTGGTGCTGTAGGTTGTAAAGAAGTTGTTATCGGTATGCCACACCGTGGCCGTTTGAACCTTCTTGTTAACATTATGGGTAAAAACCCTGCGGACTTATTTGGTGAGTTCGAAGGTAAATCAATTCATAAGAAAGGTTCAGGTGACGTTAAATACCACCAAGGTTTCTCAAGTAATGTAATGACTCCAGGTGGCGAAGTTCACTTGGCATTGGCATTTAACCCATCTCACTTGGAAATTGTTGGTCCTGTAGTTGAAGGTTCTGTACGCGCACGTCAAGTACGTCGTAGAGACATCGGCGGTGATGACGTATTACCAGTTATTGTTCATGGTGATGCTGCATTTGCAGGTCAAGGCGTGAACATGGAAACCTTCCAAATGTCACAAACTCGTGGCTATACGGTTGGTGGTACGGTTCATATCATTGTGAACAACCAAGTTGGTTTCACAACTTCTGATCCGCGTGATGCGCGTTCTACAGAGTACTGTACAGACGTTGCTAAAATGATTCAGGCGCCGATTTTCCATGTAAATGGCGATGATCCTGAAGCAGTTATCTTTGCTACTCAATTAGCACATGATTTCCGTCACGAATTCCGTAAAGATGTTGTTATCGATTTGTTCTGTTATCGCCGTCGTGGCCATAACGAAGCAGATGAACCATCTGGTACACAACCATTGATGTACCAAGTAATTGCGAAGAAAGCAACTACTCGTACACTTTATGCTGATCAACTTGTACAACAGAAAGTACTTGATCGTGCTGAAGCGGATCAAATGGTTGAAGATTACCGTTCTGACTTAGAAGCGGGTAATCATGTAGCAAACGCATTGATTCTTGAACCAAATACCAAAATGTTTGTTGATTGGACTCCATATTTGGGCCATGACTACACAGACGATTGGGATACTTCATTCGATTTGAACCGCCTTAAAGAATTAGGCGAGGGCATGAGCAAACTTCCTGAAGGGTTTGTAATGCAGCGTCAAGTTCAAAAAGTAATTGAAGATCGCGTGAAAATGCAAACTGGTGAAACTCCTTTGAACTGGGGTGCAGCAGAAACTTTAGCTTATGCAACTTTATTAGATGAAGACTATTTAGTTCGTATTACTGGTGAAGACGTGGGTCGTGGTACTTTCTCACACCGTCATGCGAAATTGCATAACCAAGCTGATGGTTCAACTTACATTCCACTTTGTCATGTTAAAGAGAACCAACCACGTTTTGCGATTTACGATTCTTTATTATCTGAAGAAGCAGTTCTTGCATTCGAATATGGTTACGCAACTACAATTCCTAAGAGCTTGATTATTTGGGAAGCACAATTTGGTGACTTCGTAAACTGTGCTCAAGTTGTGATTGACCAGTTTATTGCTTCTGGTGAGACTAAGTGGGAACGTGTTTGTGGTTTAACAATGTTGTTACCACATGGTTTCGAAGGTCAAGGTCCAGAGCATTCCTCAGCTCGTTTAGAACGTTTCTTACAGTTATGTGCTGAAGATAACATGCAAGTGATCACTCCAACGACACCTGCACAGATTTTCCATGCATTACGTCGTCAAGCTGTACGCCCAATTCGTAAGCCATTGATCGTAATGTCACCAAAATCTTTACTTCGTCATAAACTTGCAACTTCTACTTTAGAAGAGCTTGCAAATGGTTCATTCCAAACTGTAATTGACGAAATCGATCAAATTAACAAGTCAGATGTAACTCGTCTTGTACTTTGTGGCGGTAAAGTTTATTACGACTTACTCGAAAAACGTCGTGAACAAAACTTAACTAATGTTGCAATCGTACGTATTGAACAGTTGTATCCATACCCAGAGCAACGTCTTGCGGAAATCTTGGCTGCTTATCCAAATGTGAAAGAACTCGTTTGGGCACAAGAAGAGCCGAAGAACCAAGGCGCATGGTTATTTATTGCACCGCGTTTATATGACGATATCTTAAAATCTGGCAAACAAATCCGTATCAGTTTTGCAGGTCGTGAAGCTTCTGCTGCACCAGCTTGTGGCTCACCGTACTTGCATGCAAAACAACAAGCTCAGCTAATTAATGATGCATTGGCAATCGAAGCTGAACAATCAGGAGATTCTCAATAATGGCAACCGAAATTAAAGCACCGGTATTCCCAGAGTCTGTTGCAGATGGCACCATCGCAACTTGGCATAAAAAGGTGGGTGAACCTGTATCACGTGATGAAGTAATCTGTGATATTGAAACCGACAAAGTTGTTTTAGAAGTTGTTGCTCCTGCAGATGGTAGCTTGGTTGCAATCATTAAAGGTGAAGGCGATACAGTTCTTTCTGACGAAGTTATTGCTCAATTCGAAGCTGGTGCTGGTGCAGCGGCTGCTGCTCCTGCTGCAGTAGAACAAGCAGTTGCTCAAACTCAAGCTGGTGCAGCTCCTGTTGTTGAACGTACAGAAACTGTATCTGATCAAGCTCCTGCGGTTCGTAAAGCTTTAACTGAATCTGGTATTGCTGCTGCTGACGTACAAGGTACTGGCCGTGGTGGTCGTATCACTAAAGAAGATGTTGCAAACCATCAAACTAAACCAGCTGCTAACGTTACTCCGTTAAGTGTTGCTGTTGGTGAGCGTATCGAAAAACGTGTTCCAATGACTCGTTTACGTAAGCGTGTTGCTGAGCGTCTTCTCGCTGCAACTCAAGAAACTGCAATGTTAACTACATTTAACGAAGTTAACATGAAGCCAATCATGGAATTGCGTAAGCAATATAAAGATGCTTTCGAAAAGCGTCATGGTGCTCGTTTAGGCTTCATGTCATTCTTCGTTAAAGCAGCAACTGAAGCGCTTAAACGCTACCCAGCTGTAAATGCTTCAATTGATGGCGACGATATCGTTTATCACGGTTACTATGACATCGGTGTTGCAGTATCTTCTGATCGTGGTCTTGTTGTTCCAGTATTACGTGATACTGACCGTATGAGCTATGCAGAAGTTGAAGCAGGTATTGCTGCTTATGCTGGTAAAGCACGTGACGGTAAATTATCTATCGAAGAAATGACTGGTGGTACTTTCACAATCACTAACGGTGGTACTTTCGGTTCATTGCTTTCAACTCCTATTTTGAACCAACCGCAAACTGGTATCTTGGGTATGCACAAAATCCAAGAGCGTCCTATGGCGGTAAATGGTCAAGTTGAAATCTTGCCAATGATGTACTTAGCGCTTTCTTATGACCACCGTATGATCGATGGTAAAGAAGCTGTAGGTTTCTTAGTTGCAATCAAAGAATTGTTAGAAGAGCCAGCTAAACTCATCCTTGATCTTTAATTTCTTCGAATAAATACCTACCAGGGTAGAGCGATCCTCTATCCTGGTTTATGGAGATAAAAATGTCTCAACAATTTGATCTTGTTGTCATCGGCGGTGGTCCTGGTGGTTATGAAGCTGCGATTCGTGCTGCTCAACTAGGTTTCAAAGTCGCTTGTATTGAAAAACGTATTCACAACGGTAAGCCTTCTTTAGGTGGTACTTGCTTAAACGTAGGTTGTATCCCTTCTAAAGCTTTGCTTGATTCTTCTCATCGTTATGAAGATACAGTGCATCACTTAGCTGATCACGGTATTACAACTGGTGAAGTGAATTTCGATCTTGCAAAACTTCTTGCTCGTAAAGACAAAATTGTTGACCAATTAACTGGCGGTATCGATCAATTGCTTAAAGGCAACGGTATTGAGTGGTTAAAAGGTACAGGTAAATTACTTGCTGGTAAAAAAGTTGAGTTCGTTTCTCATGAAGGTGAAACTCAAGTTTTAGAACCTAAATACGTAATTCTTGCGTCTGGTTCTGTGCCTGTAAATATTCCTGTAGCTCCTGTAGATCAAGATATTATTGTTGATTCAACTGGCGCATTAAACTTCCCAGAAGTACCTAAGCGTTTAGGTGTGATTGGTGCTGGTGTAATCGGTTTAGAACTTGGTTCAGTATGGCGTCGTCTTGGTGCTGAAGTTGTTGTATTTGAAGCAATGGATGCATTCTTGCCAATGGCTGATAAAGCTTTGGCAAAAGAATACCAAAAGCTTTTAACTAAGCAAGGTCTTGATATTCGCGTTGGTGCTAAAGTTTCTGGCACTGAAGTTAATGGTCGTGAAGTGACTGTTAAATACACTCAAGGTGGCGAAGAAAAAACTCAAACTTTTGACAAATTAATCGTTTGTGTTGGCCGTAAAGCATATGCAGAAGGTTTATTGGCTGAAGATTCAGGCATTAAATTAACTGAACGTGGTTTAGTTGAAGTAAATGATCACTGTGCAACTTCTGTAGAAGGTGTATACGCGATTGGTGACTTGGTTCGTGGTCCAATGCTTGCTCATAAAGCAATGGAAGAAGGTGTAATGGCTGTTGAACGTATTCACGGCCATGCAGCTCAAGTGAACTATGACACAATCATTTCTGTTATCTATACACACCCTGAAGCGGCGTGGGTAGGTTTAACTGAAGAGCAAGCTAAAGAAAAAGGTCATGAAGTAAAAACTGGTCAATTCGGTTTTGCTGTAAATGGTCGTGCTTTAGCGGCTGGTGAAGGCGCAGGTTTTGTTAAGTTCGTTGCTGATGCAAAAACTGACCGTTTATTAGGTATGCATGTCATTGGACCTGCAGCATCTGATATCGTTCACCAAGGTATGATCGCTCTTGAATTTGTATCTTCAGTTGAAGATCTTCAGTTGATGACTTTTGGTCACCCAACATTCTCTGAAGTTGTTCATGAAGCTGCACTTGCTGTAGATGGTCGTGCAATTCACGCGATTCAACGTAAGCGTAAATAAAATTAAAGAGCGGTTCTCCGCTCTTTTTCACATTCGATGGTGTGATTAAAAAATCATCAAGTTGATAGACGTAGACAGCAATTTGCATATACAACATGAGAATGTTGCGCAAATTGAAGACAACAAACAAAGTTAAGTAGGTAACTAAATGAACTTACATGAGTATCAAGCTAAAGCGTTATTGAAAGAATATGGTATGCCGGTACAAGAAGGTATCTTGGCAACCAATGCAGACGAAGCAGTTGCTGCATTTGAACAGCTTGGTGGTAAATTCGCTGTAATGAAGGCGCAAGTTCATGCTGGTGGTCGTGGTAAGGCTGGTGGCGTTAAAGTTGCAAAATCTAAAGAAGATGTTATCGAATTTGCAAACAATATCATTGGTACTCGTCTTGTAACGTATCAAACTGATGCAAATGGTCAACCAGTAAACAGCATCATTGTTGCTGAAGACGTATATCCAGTTGAGCGTGAGCTTTACTTGGGCGCGGTTGTAGATCGTTCTAGCCGTCGTATTACTTTCATGGCTTCTACAGAAGGTGGTGTAGAAATCGAGAAAGTTGCTGAAGAAACTCCAGAAAAAATTATCAAAGTTGAAGTTGATCCATTAGTTGGCTTACAACCATTCCAAGCACGTGAAGTTGCGTTTGCTTTAGGTTTGAAAGACAAACAAATCGGTCAATTCGTAAAAATCATGACAGCTGCTTACCAAGCATTTGTTGAAAACGATTTTGCTTTATTTGAAATTAACCCACTTTCAGTTCGTGAAAATGGCGAAATTTTATGTGTAGACGCGAAAGTAGGTATCGACTCTAACGCGCTTTACCGTTTACCTAAAGTTGCTGCTTTACGTGACAAATCTCAAGAGAATGAGCGTGAATTAAAAGCATCTGAATTTGATCTTAACTATGTTGCTTTAGAAGGTAACATCGGTTGTATGGTTAACGGTGCTGGTCTTGCAATGGCAACTATGGACATCATTAAACTTTATGGTGGTCAGCCTGCAAACTTCCTTGACGTTGGTGGCGGTGCAACTAAAGAGCGCGTAATCGAAGCGTTTAAAATCATCCTTGCTGATACATCTGTACAAGGTGTTTTAATCAACATCTTCGGTGGTATCGTACGTTGTGACATGATTGCTGAAGCAATTATTGCAGCGGTTCAAGAAGTAAACGTAACTGTTCCAGTTGTTGTTCGTTTAGAAGGTAACAACGCTGAGTTAGGTGCTAAATTACTTGATGAATCTGGTTTGAAATTAATTTCTGCGAACGGTTTGTCTGATGCCGCAGAAAAAGTTGTAGCTGCAGTTAAAGCGTAAGGGGAGTATCAATCATGAGCGTATTAATTAATAAAGACACTAAAGTATTGGTACAAGGTTTTACTGGTAAAAACGGTACTTTCCACTCTGCACAAGCTTTAGACTACGGTACAAAAGTTGTTGGTGGTGTTACTCCAGGTAAAGGTGGTACAACTCACCTTGACTTACCAGTATTCAACACAATGAAAGAAGCTGTACGTGAAACAAATGCAGATGCATCTGTAATCTATGTACCAGCTCCATTCGTTTTAGACTCAATCGTTGAAGCGGTTGATTCAGGTGTTGGCCTAATCGTTGTGATCACTGAAGGTGTTCCAACAATCGACATGCTTAAAGCAAAACGTTATTTAGAAACTAACGGTAACGGTACTCGTTTAGTTGGTCCTAACTGCCCAGGCGTGATCACTCCGGGTGAATGTAAGATCGGTATTATGCCTGGTCACATCCACCAACCAGGTCGTATTGGTATTATCTCACGTTCAGGTACATTGACTTATGAAGCGGTTGCTCAAACAACTAAGCTTGGTTTAGGTCAGTCTACTTGTATCGGTATTGGTGGTGACCCAATCCCAGGTATGAACCAAATTGAAGCTCTTCAATTGTTCCAAGACGATCCAGATACTGATGCAATCATCATGATCGGTGAGATCGGTGGTACAGCGGAAGAAGAAGCTGCTGAATTCATCAAATCTAACGTGACTAAGCCAGTAGTAGGTTACATCGCTGGTGTAACTGCTCCTAAAGGTAAGCGTATGGGTCACGCTGGTGCGATCATTTCTGGTGGTCAAGGTACTGCTGAAGAGAAATTTGCTGCATTTGAAAAAGCAGGTATGGCTTACACTCGTAGCCCAGCTGAGCTTGGTTCAACTATGTTGCAAGTATTAAAAGAGAAAGGTTTAGCTTAATAGCTTCCTTAAATCTTTAAAAAAATACCGCATCTGAAAAATGATGCGGTATTTTTTTGCATCATTGAAAAGTAGCATAAAATGAAATAAGAAATAATAAGGCTAAAAAAAGACAAAAAAATACGCAATGATTGGGGTGATCACTGCGTAGAACAACGAATCTGTTAAAAACAGTTTCGGCTTAAGGAGAAATGTCGTGAGGTTCATATCAACCTACTTGAGCTATATTAGTTAAGGTTTAATATTTCTTCATTAAGGTTCGCGTTAATTAGTGTTACTTCACGTTAAAAGGGTAAGTGCATGTGAATCATTATAAATATATTAACAATGTAAAATTTTAAACTATTGAATCTTAATGTAATTATAAAAAAAAGCCCCGTAGGGCTTTTTACTTATATGTTTACTCTAGAGTTAAAACTTAAATAAGCCTAAGCCATCTTTAACTTCATCTAAAGTTTGTTGAGTAATGATTCTGCATTTGTCAGTACCTTGACGTAAAACATCCATAATGTAATCAGGATCTTTAGCAAGTTCTTCACGGCGTTCACGAATAGGTGTAATTAATTCTTTTAACACACCTTCAAGACGTTTTTTAACAGTACCGTCACCAAGACCACCGCGGCGATAATGCGCTTTTAATTCTTCAACTTCTTCTTTATTTGGATCAAATGCATCTAAATAAGTAAATACAATGTTTCCTTCAACTTGACCTGGATCTTCAATACGAAGGTGATTTGGGTCTGTGTACATTGCATTTACAGCTTTCTTAATGTCTTTGTCAGAAGCATTTAAAACAATGGTATTGCCTAATGACTTAGACATTTTCGCTTTACCATCAAAACCTGGTAAACGAGCCATATTAGAAAGTAAAGCTTTACATTCAGGTAAAAGGTCTTGACCAATTTGGCGATTCACACGACGGACCACTTCATTGGTTTGTTCAATCATTGGAATCTGATCTTCACCCACTGGTACTACAGTTGCTTTAAAAGCTGTAATATCAGCAGCCTGTGCAACAGGGTAGCAAAGGAAACCAGCAGGAATGTCACGCTCAAAACCACGCATTTGAATTTCAGATTTGATGGTTGGGTTACGTTCTAAACGAGCTACAGTTACAAAGTTAAGATATAACATTGTAAGCTCATTCAATGCTGGTAAACATGACTGTACGCAAATCGTGGTTTTAGTCGGATCAATACCTACAGCTAAATAATCTAGAGCAACTTCCAAAATATTGCGACGTACTTTATCTGGGTTATCTGCATTGTCAGTTAGGGCTTGTGCATCTGCTAATAAGAGATGTTGATGATGGCTATCCTGTAAACCTACACGTGAACGCAAAGAACCGACAAAATGCCCAAGATGAAGTTGTCCGGTTGGGCGGTCGCCTGTCAAAATAATTGGACGCTGATCAACATTACTCATTATTTATTCCACTATCGTATTGGCTTAATCAGGGATAGTAAGCCCTGTAATATAAAGATTGGCATTATTGTACGGGAAATAAAATTTTTTCGTCAGCGATTGGTTAAACTTTCTTAAAATAATATTGTGAATTTATTCAGTAAAATTACAGAAATTAGAATATTTCATCTTACAATAGCCAGATAAATACAAACTTGGATAAGAAATGGCAAGTGGCTTACTTTTATTACTAGATGATATTGCAACAATTTTAGATGATGTCGCTTTAATGAGCAAAATGGCAGCAAAGAAAACTGCTGGTGTTTTGGGAGATGATTTGGCTTTAAATGCACAACAGGTAACAGGTGTGCGGGCTGATCGTGAACTGCCTATTGTGTGGAAAGTCGCTAAAGGTTCATTAGTTAATAAGCTTATTTTAGTACCTTTGGCTTTATTAATTAGTGTGATTGCTCCTTGGCTGATTAACCCGCTATTGATGCTAGGTGGCTTATTTTTATGTTATGAAGGTGTTGAAAAGGTTCTTCATACCATCATGCATAAAAAAGCTTCGACCTCTGAAGAAGCAGAAAAAGAGTTTAATAATGAAGAGTTAGATTTAGAAGCCTTTGAAAAAGAGAAAGTAAAAGGAGCTATTCGAACTGACTTTATTTTATCTGCTGAAATTGTTGTTATTTCTTTAGGTACGGTTGCTACTGCTGCTTTAATGACAAAAATAAGTGTACTTAGCATTATTGCTGTCGTGATGACGCTAGGTGTTTATGGCTTGGTTGGTGTGATTGTTAAAATTGATGATTTAGGATTATATTTAACAAAACAAGCTGCTTCTTTCAAACAAACATTAGGGCGTGGATTACTTGCTTTTGCTCCTCTTTTGATGAAGTTACTTTCTATTGTTGGAACTATTGCAATGTTTTTAGTAGGTGGAGGGATTATTAACCATACGATTCCTTTACTTCATCATATTACTGAAGATACGGTCGATCATTTAGAAACTATACCTGCGGTCGGAAATATTATTGGTGCTTTAACACCAACATTGATGAACTTTGTGATAGGAATGATTGCTGGTGCAGTTGTATTACTTATCGTAAGTTTAATACAAAAAATTTGGCCTAAAAAAGCATCGAACTCTTGATGCCATTCTAAAATAAGAGGGAAATTATGCGTTGGAGAGATCGTAGAGTCAGCACCAATGTTGAGGACCGTCGAGGTGGGGGCGGTGTTAAAGCAGGTGGTATTAGTATTATTGGTTTGGTCGTAGCATTTGTTGCATGGAAATTTTTTGGCGTTGATCCACAAATGGCCTATCAGGCAACGCAGCAGGTTACTGCTTCACAACAATCAAATGAAACTGCACCGCAAACTTTAACACCTCAGCAAAAAGAAGCTTCAGATTTTGTTGGGACAGTATTAGCAGATACAGAAGATACGTGGACACCTATATTTAAACAGTTAGGTAAAACTTATACGCCGCCAACCTTAGTTTTATTTAGTGGAATGACTAGCTCAGGTTGTGGTACTGCTCAATCTGCAATGGGACCTTTTTATTGTCCGGCTGACCAGAAAGTTTATATTGATACTGAATTTTTTAAAGATATGCGTGAGCAAATGGGTATCTCGGGGGAGCAAAATAAATCAGAGCTCTCTCGCCAAGATCAGGCAGGTGATTTTGCACAAGCCTATGTTGTTGCGCATGAAGTGGGCCATCATGTTCAAACCTTGCTTGGTATTTCTTCGCAAGTGCAACAAGCTCGTTCGCAAGTCAGTCAGAAAGAAGGTAATCAGTTATCTGTTCGTCAAGAGTTACAAGCTGACTGTTTAGCAGGTATATGGGCAAATCATAATCAACAGCGTACTCAGTTTTTAGAGGCGGGCGATGTTGAAGAAGCAATGGATGCTGCTCAAAAAATTGGTGATGACTATTTACAAAAACGTGCAACAGGTCAAGTTGTGCCTGATAGTTTTACCCATGGCACCAGTGAGCAAAGGATGCATTGGTTTCAAGTGGGCTTAAAGTCAGGTGATATTAATCAATGCGATACTTTTAATAACTCTATTTGAACTACAAAGATGAGTTTGCCATAGGTTCATGTGAGCTCATCTTTTCATAATCTCTCTGATTCATAATTAATGTTAAGAAATTTAACTGATTGCTATAGTGCTTAGCGTAATTCGTTAAACTTATATTCTATTTTTAATTGTTTGGGCGCACATGAAGTGCCCATTTTCTCGCTCTGTTCAGTTTAGCTGTCTAGGTTTTTATTTGGTCATTGACCCAGAAGAAGGGTGTTCATGGGTAATTTTTTCTTATTACAAGCATTTACGGTTGTATTTGCCTTATCAATTGCAACCACAATATTCAATAAGCGTATTTTAGGCTTTCCTCAAGCGATTGGCGTACCTCTTGTTTCTGCAATTTTTGTCTTCATTTTGCAATGGGGCGCCAGTCTGTTAAATGGTAATCAGTTCATTAGCATTAATATTCATAACATTGAAAATGCAGTTCGAAATATTGATTTCTATGACTTTTTAATTAATGGCGTTATTTGTTTTATTCTGACATCTTCAGCACTTAAATTTAAAATTTCAGATTTAAGAAGTTATTGGAAACAAATTAGTATTTTAGCAACGATTGCACTCGTTATCTGCGCAGTATTGTTTGGTGGTTTACTTTATGGTTTCCAATTGTTGATTGGTCATCATGTACCAATATTGGTTCTTCTGTTATTAGGTGCTGCCTTGGGTGCAACAGACCCCATTGGTATTAAGGGCGTTTTAAGTTCGATTCGGGCACCCCATCATCTTATTGTGAAATTAGAAGGCGAATCTTTATTTAATGATGCGATGTGTATTGCATTATTTATGACACTACTTAATGTTTTACAGGGTGAACATTTTTCATTAGTTGCAACGTTGGAAGCTTTACTTTATGAAATTGTGGTTGCCATTGGTATTGGATGGGCATTTGGTATAGGAACATTACGTCTATTACGTGGTAAGCACGAAATGGAATCCTTGATTTTAACGACGGCATTGCTGGCCAGTGGCGCATATCTGGTGGCTTTATTCGCCCATGCATCTGCACCAATTGCTTGTGTGATTGGGGGGTTAATTGTTGGAAATAAATGGAAAGAAATTCGTGAAGAACGTGAGATTAGAGAAGTTAACCATTTTTGGCATACAGTAGAAGGAATTATCAATTCATTCTTATTTACTTTAATTGGTCTTGAATTATTTATTCTAGATTTAAACTTTAGTCTGATTTTGGGTGGAATTGTTGCTTTCCTTATTCTGCATATTTCGCGTTTTGCGGCAAACTTTATGTCTTTTGCCTTCTTTCCAACAATGCGAAAGACCAAAAGTTACAATGGTAGTTTAACCATTTTATCTTGGGGAGGGGTTCGGGGAGGCATTTCACTTGCTTTAATTTTAGCAGTTGCAAATATTCCCGCGCTTAGCCCTTATAGTAGTATTCTCATTGGATACACCTTTATTAGCGTATTATTATCTGGTGTAGTGTGTGGTCTGGGCTTACCAGCGGTAATGAATGCCTTTTATTATAATCCAAATGAAGAAAAGGAAGGGCTTAAAGGTTTTTATCAAAAACTATGTCATAAAATGAACCGCCGTGGTTTTCAATATGTAGTTGGAGAAGATGCGTTGGGAAGAGAAACAATCACAATCTTTAATCCAGATGTTATTGTTGATCAAAAAACTGAAGATGGTATTGCAACTATGCATGATCCAAATAAGTTACAAGAAGTAAAACGCTTTGAAAGCCCTGACAATTTTTAGAACAACTTAAAAGTGCATTTAATTAAAAAGTATGGCTTTAGTGTAATAATAAAATATTCACTAAGGCCATTTTTTTTCTATATATATCATTAATAATATATTTTATTTTGTTTAAATATTAAAGGTTGTTATATAAAGATTTGAATTGAGATAACTTTCAATAATTAAAAGCTAAATTTGTTTTATATATAAAACATTTAATTTATGTTTATTTAAAATTATAAGAATAAGAACGAGAATTTTATTTATATAAAATTTGTATTAATTAGTTTTTTTTCTTTGAGGACTTTAGTATTTGTTTTTTTTATTTTAAAGTGGTTAATGTAAAAATGATCACATTACTTAATGTTTTTAAGTTGTAGGTCAAAAAACTCAAAAACGTTAAGTGAAAAAAATTATCATAAAATCATTTAAATCAATAATATAAAAGGAATATAGATATGCCTGAAATACAAATTATTGCCAAGGAAAGTCATAATACCTTGTCAACAATAAAAGGGACTTCTGCCAAACTCTCAGAAGCTTCGGTGGTATTGGTAAAAGTAGCTGCTAGTGATGTATTAGTAGTGAATAGGGAGGGTACCAATGCAGTAATTCGTCTTAAAAATGGCGAAACTATTGTTATTGAAGACTTCTTTAGTGGCACAGCTGAACCTGCTGACAATAGTCTTGTTTTCCAAGACCAGAATGGACAGTTGATTTGGGCAAAATTTAAAGATGCTGAAAATGATGCGGATGCAGACAGCGATGCAGATGCGGATGCTGACAGCGATGTGGAACCGCAGGCCCTGTTAGGTGAGGATTTACCAGCAGCATTACCAGCAGAAGCTCCTCAAGCGCTAGTATCTGATGTTATTTATCAGCCTATTTCTTCAATTGAGCCGTTACTTTATCACGATGCTGGTTTGAATCCATGGTTGTTGGCAGCCATACCTTTGGTTGCGGGTGGTATTATTGCTGCTGCGTCCAATAGTAGCAATGATTCTTCAAATCCTGCGGATACTACTCCTCCAAACACAAATGGTGTTACTTTTTCAGTTGATCCTATTACTTCAGACAATGTCATTAATGCTTCAGAAGCATCAGGTAATGTTACGGTTACAGGTGTATTGAAAAATGTTCCATCAGATGCGGCGAATACGGTCGTAACTGTTGTAATTAATGGGGTTACGTATACAGCAACTGTCGATAAAGTAGCGGGGACATGGAGTGTAAGTGTACCGGGTAGTGGTCTGGTTGCAGATGCAGATAAAACGATAGATGCCAAAGTAACGTTTACAGATGCGGCAGGTAACAGCAGCAGTGTTAACGATACACAAACTTATACAGTAGATACGACAGCACCAAATGCGCCGGTACTTGATCCGATCAATGCAACAGATCCAGTGACAGGGACAGCAGAGCCAGGTTCTACGGTTAAGGTGACCTTCCCAGATGGCACGACAGCAACTGTTGTTGCAGGTCCAGATGGTACCTGGTCAGTGCCGAACCCAGGTGATCTTAAAGATGGTGATAAAGTTACAGCAGTGGCAACAGACCCTGCTGGTAACCCATCGTTACCAGGTACAGGTATTGTAGATGCAGTTGCTCCAAGTACAGATGGAGTTAATTTTACAATAGATTCAGTAACCGCTGACAATGTCATTAATGCTTCAGAAGCATCAGGTAATGTTACTGTTACAGGTGTATTGAAAAATGTTTCATCAGATGCGGCGAATACGGTCGTAACTGTTGTAATTAATGGGGTTACGTATACAGCAACTGTCGATAAAGTAGCGGGGACATGGAGTGTAAGTGTACCGGGTAGTGGTCTGGTTGCAGATGCAGATAAAACGATAGATGCCAAAGTAACGTTTACAGATGCGGCAGGTAACAGCAGCAGTGTTAACGATACACAAACTTATACAGTAGATACGACAGCACCGAATGCGCCGGTACTTGATCCGATCAATGCAACAGATCCAGTGACAGGGACAGCAGAAGCGGGTTCTACGGTTAAGGTGACCTTCCCGGATGGCACGACAGCAACTGTGGTTGCAGGTCCAGATGGTAGCTGGTCAGTGCCGAACCCAGGTGATTTGACAGATGGTCAAACAGTGACTGCAACTGCGACAGACCCGGCAGGCAATACCTCATTGCCAGGTACGGGCGTGGTTTCAGCAGACATCACAGCACCAGTG
>NZ_JBDUVF010000006.1:0-203711 GCF_039938935.1 Acinetobacter sp. WA-87
AGTGAAACCTCTTAGCGCTGATGGTAGTGTGGGGTTACCCATGTGAGAGTAAGTCATCGCCAGCTCATTATTCCAAACACCCCGGTCTCGAAAGAAACCGGGGTGTTGCTTTATATGCGTGATAAAAAAATAAAGATAAAAAACATCTCTAAAAGAACATTTGTACGGTTGCCCTGCTTCAGAAATATGTGGATATTAAAGTGCAAAGTTAATTTGATTAAACAACTCATCTTTTTCGGTTGTTAAAATGAATTTTTAGAAGAATAAATTAATAATTTTCTCATGAAATTCTCAGTCAATATATAGGATAAAACTTGACTATATGCTATAAATAATAAATAGGCATGATTTTTGCTTGTTTATTGGAAAGAGAAATATATGAAATTATCTGTTGGATTGAAAGTTGCGAATTCGTTGTCGTTAACGCCTCAATTGCAGCAGGCAATCCGATTACTGCAGCTCTCAAGTTTAGAATTAGAGCAAGAAATTCAAATTCAATTAGATAGTAATCCATTACTTGAAAAAGTGGAAGATGAATCACTAGCCGAAAGTTTATCCACTTTAGAAAACAAAGAAAGTAATGATCTTACAACGGAGTTAAATGCGGATCATTTACCTGATGACTTACCTGTGGATACTGAGTGGGATGATATCTATACACATCAGTCGACGGCTTTAGGTACTCCTGAGTTTGAAGAGCGTGAAGATAATCGCCAAGTTCAGATGACACTAAAAGAACATATGTTGGAGCAAGTGAACTTGCTGCATTTCTCAAAAATAGATCAGTTGATTGCTTATTGTATTATCGATGCTTTAGATGATAAGGGCTTTTTAGATGCTGAATTAGAAGAAATTATTCTCGCTGTACAACATCTATTAAATGACATGGATATTGAGGAAGAAATTGAAGAAGACGAAGTCTTAGTTGTTTTAAAACATATTCAACGTCTTGATCCAGTTGGAATAGGATCTCGTAATCTTGCTGAATGTTTAAAGATTCAATTGGATTTTTTACCAAAAGGAACTGAATATTTAAAAGAAGCACAAAGTTTACTTCAGTATTATGAGTTATTAATTGCAAATGATTTAAATAAATTATTAAAACAAACAGGCCTATCGAAAGATGAATTAAAGCTTTCGGTTGACTTATTAAAAACATTAAAGCCCTATCCTGGTATGGATTTTCAAAAGCAAGAATCGGAATACCAAATCCCTGATGTCGTGGTTGCTAAAAAAGATCAACATTGGCAAGTCCAATTAAATCCAGATATCATGCCAAAATTAAGAATCAACTCTTTCTATTCGAGTATGATTCGTAGAGCTGATCAAAGCGATGATAATTTATATCTACGTAATCAAATGCTTGAAGCTAAAAATTTCATAAAAAGTATCGATGAACGGCATAAAACTTTATTAAAAGTTGCTACTTGTATTGTTGAACACCAAAAAGCATTTTTAGAGATAGGTGCTGAGGCAATGAAACCCTTGGTGCTAAGGGATGTGGCTGAAGAAGTGGAGCTTCATGAGTCTACTGTTTCACGAGTCACTACAAATAAGTACATGCTGACACCACGTGGGCTTTTTGAGTTGAAATACTTTTTTTCTAGTCATGTGGGAACAACTACGGGAGGTGAGGCTTCTTCTACTGCAATTAGAGCTATGATTAAAAAATTGGTTTCTAATGAAAACCCACGTAAGCCATTGTCTGATAATACTATTGCGGCTTTATTGAAGGATGAAGGAATAGAAGTGGCTAGAAGAACTGTAGCAAAATATCGTGAATCGTTACATATTCCATCGTCATCCGAAAGAAAAGTCTTGATCTAATTTTTGAAGTATGACTATTCTAGATGTTCATTATGACGAAATAATGAAATTTCAATTTCACCAAGAGGAGCTGCTAAAATGATTTAATTGTCCAAAGTCATCTTTTTTAGATCACATTAAATCGTTTTAGTTCTTCTTTATTAACCCAAAAAGGTGAGGGATAGAATTATGCAAATAACGATTCGTGGACATCATTTAGCAATTACACCAGCTATAGAAGAAAATATTAAAGCAAAATTTAATCAGTTAACGAAACATCTCGATCAGGTGAATAGTATGCAGATTAAACTAACTAAAGATCATCAGATTGATAAGCGCTCACATAAGGGAAGCGCGAATCATGTGGCAGAAGCAATAGTTCGCTTACCCGGGATTGAACTATTTGCTCAAGCAGCGGCAGATGACATGTATACATCAATTAAAAAGTTGACTGAAAAATTAAAAAAACAATTGTTAAAATACCGGAAAATGCAATGTACTTATTCACAAGTTGCTGTTTCTATTTGATAAGTTTTTAATAATTGAGAGAGGCTTGAAATATAGCCTCTTTTTTATTGATAAAATCTAAACACGTACTGAATTCTTGGAAAAAGTTATAGTAAAATACTTCGTTTTACACCGTAGGTTGTGCCAGAGGTCTTTGCAATGAATAGTGAACAGCTCACTCAAATTTTAAAAGAAGCTTTTCCTGATGCGGAAGTAGCGGTGAGCGGACAGGCTGGAAAATTTGACCTCCGTATTGTGGATGATCAATTTGAAGGTAAGCGTACTGTTGCTCGTCAACAAGCAGTTTATGCACCATTAAATACTTATATTGCAAGTGGCGAAGTTCATGCCGTAACAATTCGTGCGATGACCAAAGACGAATGGCGCAAAGCAAGCCTTTTCGGAGCTTAAATATTAATGGATAAATTTTTAATTACGGGCGGTGTTAAGCTCGAAGGGGAAGTACGCATTTCTGGTGCTAAAAATGCGGCTTTACCATTACTTGCAGCAATGATTCTTGCTGATTCACCTATTACTTTAACCAATGTCCCAAATCTTAAAGATGTAAATACCTTGGTGAAATTAATTGGTGGATTAGGCGTCACAATTAGTTATGAAAATGACACAGTTAAAGCAGATACCTCTACTTTAGATAACCAGTTTGCTCCTTATGAACTGGTAAAAACGATGCGCGCATCTATTTTGGTGTTAGGACCATTATTGGCACGTTATGGAAATGCTAAAGTTTCGTTACCAGGTGGATGTGCGATTGGATCTCGACCAGTAGATCAACATTTGAAAGCCCTAGAAGCATTGGGTGCACATATTGAAGTTGAAAATGGTTATGTCCATGCGACTGTAGATGGTCGTCTCAAAGGCGGCGAAGTGATTTTTGATATGGTCACTGTAGGGGGCACCGAAAATATTCTAATGGCGGCTGCTTTAGCGGATGGTGTAACTACAATTCGTAATGCAGCACGTGAACCTGAAATTACTGATCTTGCTCAAATGCTTATTAAAATGGGCGCAAAAATTGAAGGTATAGATACAGATACACTTGTTGTTACTGGTGTTGAAAGTTTACATGGCTGTGAATATGCAGTTGTTGCAGACCGTATTGAAACAGGTTCGTACTTAGCTGCTGCGGCAATTACAGGTGGTCGGATTAAAACTACTCATACAGATCCGTCATTACTTGAATCTGTTTTAGATAAGTTTGAAGAAATGGGCGCGGAAGTCACTCGCGGTGATGACTGGATTGAATTGGATATGATGGGCAAGCGCCCTAAAGCGGTAAGTTTTAGAACATTACCTCATCCAGAGTTTCCAACCGACATGCAAGCGCAAATTATGGCCGTAAATGCAATTGGTCGCGGTTTTGCAACGATCTCCGAAACCATTTTTGAAAATCGGTTCATGCACGTTCCTGAATTGTCACGTATGGGTGCTAATATTCAGGTCGAAGGTCATGATGCTGTGGTGACTGGAGTTGAAAAATTGCAAGCTGCTCCTGTAATGGCAACAGACTTACGTGCTTCATTCTCTTTGGTTTTAGCGGCTTTAGTTGCTGAAGGTGATACGTTAATTGATCGTATCTACCATATTGACCGTGGTTATGAACATGTCGAAGAAAAACTTCAAGGTTTAGGTGCCCAAATTAAGCGAGTAAGTTAATGAATGACGTAAGAAACGATGATCCTAATTTTGATGTAATGGGTAATTTTGATCATGGTTTGACCTTAGCACTCAGTAAAGGGCGTATTTTAAAAGAAACTTTACCTTTACTTGCAACAGCAGGTATTAACTTGCTTGAAGACCCAGAAAAATCTCGTAAGTTGATTTTTCCTACAACACATAAGCAAGTTCGTATTTTGATTTTACGTGCGTCTGATGTGCCAACCTATGTTGAGAATGGTGCAGCTGATTTAGGTGTAGCAGGTAAAGACGTACTCATGGAACATGGTGCTCAGCATGTTTATGAGTTATTGGACTTACAGATTGCAAAATGTAAGTTAATGACTGCTGGCAAAGTTGGAATGGAACGTCCAAAAGGCCGTTTAAAAATTGCAACTAAGTACGTCAATCTAACGCGTCAATACTATGCAAGCTTAGGTGAGCAGGTAGATGTTATTAAGCTTTATGGTTCTATGGAATTAGCACCACTTGTAGGTTTGGGCGATTATATTGTTGACGTAGTTGATACTGGAAATACTTTACGAGCAAATGGGCTTGAACCATTAGAAGAAATTTGTAAAGTATCCTCACGTCTTATTGTTAATAAGGCAAGCTTTAAGCGTAAGCAAAGTTTGTTAAATCCTATCATTTCCCAACTTGAACAAGCTGTTCAATCACGTTAAAAGTAATTTCCTATCATGCTTTTGCGATAGTTGTAGATATGATGCCCACAAGGCCTTAGAAAAAGAGTAAACTTGGTTTTTCTTTTTCGCCTTGTGGGTAAATTGATGCGACGTTTATCGACTCAAGATCAGAACTTCAAACAGATTTTTGCAGAGCTTTTAGCTTTTGAAACTGTTAATGATCCTAATTTAGTTCAAACAGTAGATCAAATTATTGCTGATGTTCGTCAGCATGGTGATGATCATGTTTTAAAACTTACTCAACAGTTCGATCGACATCCAGCGCATCAATTTTCCGATCTAGAATTGTCTCAACAACAACTTAAAGCTGCGTTTGATGACTTAAATCAAGAAATTCGTGAAGCCCTGCAACTTGCGGCTAATCGTATTCGTACATTTCATGAAGCCCAGAAACAAGATAGCTGGACTTATATAGATGATTTGGGAAATACACTAGGACAAAAGGTGACACCACTTGACCGAGTTGGTATTTATGTACCTGGTGGACTAGCCTCTTATCCTTCATCTGTGCTTATGAACGCAGTACCAGCTCATGTGGCCGGTGTACCTGAAATTATTATGGTAGTACCTGCTCCAAATGGTGAATTAAATCCACTTGTTTTGGCTGCCGCTTATCTAGCTGGTGTGAGTCGAGTATTTACTATTGGTGGGGCGCAAGCTGTTGCAGCTCTGGCTTATGGTACTCAAACTGTTCCGCCTGTAGATAAAATCACTGGTCCCGGAAACCGATTTGTAGCAGCTGCTAAACGTGCTGTATTTGGTCAAGTCGGTATCGACATGATTGCTGGGCCTTCTGAAATTTTAGTATATGCAGAAGGGGCGAATAACGCTGAGTGGTTAGCGATGGATGTATTATCTCAAGCTGAACATGATACGGTTGCCCAAGCTATTTTTATAACCCCAGATGAAGCTTTGTTAGAAGCCGTAGAGGCAGCAATTGAAAAGCACTTAAATGACTTGCCTAAAGCTGATATTGCACGTACGTCTATTGAAAATCGTGGGGCTTTAGTTTTGGTAAAAGACCGTGCAGAAGCTGTTGATTTGATTAATCAAGTTGCACCCGAGCATTTAGAATTGTGTCTGGATGATGCCGAAGCAATGAGCGAAGACATTCGTCATGCAGGTGCAATCTTCATGGGACGTTATACACCTGAAGCAATTGGTGATTACTGTGCTGGTCCAAACCATGTATTACCAACATCCGGTACAGCGCGCTTCTCGTCACCACTGGGTGTATATGACTTTCAAAAGCGCTCTAGCTTGATCATGTGCTCAAAAGAGGGCGTAAAAACATTGGCTAAAACCGCTGATATACTTGCTGTTCAAGAAAATCTTGATGCTCATGCGCGCTCGGCTCGTTATCGTTATCAATAAGCTTTAAACCTTTCAGTATTTTAAATGATTATTCAGGGCTGATTTTCAGCCCTTTTTTGAGATAAGACTATGACTGTATCTACAGCACAAATGCGTTTTTGGAGTCCTGAGGTTCGTGAATTAGAGCCTTATGTGCCAGGTGAGCAACCGAAAATCCAAAATTTATTAAAGTTAAATACTAATGAAAATCCGTATCCGCCATCAACAAAAGTAGTAGAAGCGGTTCAAGCTGTACTACATGATCAAGCTGATGCACTACGCTTATATCCAGATCCAGATGCAACTGCCTTAAAACAAGCTATTGCTACGCAACAGAATATGGATGTATCTCAAGTTTTTGTAGGTAATGGTTCCGATGAAGTGCTTGCTCATATTTTTAAAGCATTTTTCCTTCAAGATGAACCTATTTTATATCCGGATATTACTTATAGCTTTTATCCAGTTTATAGCCAGTTTTTTGGAACAAAAACAAAAGAAATTCCACTTAATGAGAATTTCGAGATTGATGTCAAAGATTATGCACAACCTAATGGTGGCGTGATTATTACCAATCCTAATGCACCAACAAGTATTGCACTCAGCTTGGCAGAGATTGAACAAGTGCTACAAGTCAATCCAGACCGTGTGGTTGTGATTGACGAAGCTTATGTCGATTTCGGTGCTGAGTCAGCTGTAAGTTTGGTAAACCGTTATGAAAATCTTGTGGTGTGCCAAACAACTTCAAAGTCTCGTTCTTTGGCTGGTTTACGTGTCGGATTTGCGATTGCTCAGTCACACTTGATTGCAGCACTTGAGGCGGTAAAAAATAGTTTTAATTCATATCCAATTGATCGCTTTGCTATTGCTGCTGCTGTGGCTTCTTTTGAAGATCAGGCTTACTTTGAAGAACAGTGTCAAAAAGTTATTACGAGTCGAGAAAAGCTAGTTAGTGATTTAACTGAACTTGGTTTTAATGTTTTACCATCAAAAGCGAATTTTATTTTTGCTTCACACCCACAACATGAGGCTGGGCAACTAGCGCAGGAATTACGTGCGCAGGGTATTATTGTTCGCCACTTTAATAAGCCTCGCATTAATCAGTTTTTACGTATCACAGTTGGAACTGATGAGCAAAATGCACGTTTAGTTCAAACTTTGAAGCAAGATATTCTTTAAAAATTATTCTGCTGTGCTGTTCATTAAGTTCAGCATAGCAGAGATTTTATCTAAGCTTTCTTGATATTCGGCCTCAGCTTCTGAGGCAATCGTAATACCACCACCTGCCCAAATAGAAAGCTGATTTTGATATTGTTGAAAACTACGAATAAGAATATTCCAACGACCAGTACCATCAAAATTAAAATATCCCAAAGTACCGCAATATGCCCCTCGCGGTGAACCTTCTAACTCTTCAATGATTTGCATTGCTCGAATTTTAGGAGCGCCAGTAATTGAGCCACCTGGTAAAGCACTAAGCAACATTTGCATAGGATTAATATCATTTTTAAGTATAGCCGTGACTTCACTTACCATATGATGAACTTGATTAAAGCTTTCAATTTCGAATAACTTTGTCGTTTTTACCGAACCTGTATTGGCATAAATACTCAAATCATTACGTAATAAATCAACAATCATGACATTTTCTGCCTGATCCTTTTGCGAGTTTTTCAATGTTTGTTTTGAAATTAAATCTTGTTCTTTATTTTCATATCGAGGCATCGTGCCTTTGATTGGTCTGGTTTTAATTTGTTTGTCTGTACTAAATTCAATAAATAATTCAGGAGAGCAGCTTAATAACTCAAAGTTATTTAATTTTAAATAACCTGAATAAGGTGCATTGGTTAAACTCCATAATTCTTCTGCTTTATTTAATAAAGCTCCTGTAAAAGTTGTATTAAATTCTTGCGTAAGGTTAATTTGATAGCAGTCTCCTGCTTTAATATAATCTTGTATTTTATGAAAAGCGGTCAAATATTCATTTTTAGACCAACGGGGATAAATATTTTTATCTAGTTTAAAAATATTTTTTCTTAAATGATTAGAAGAGCCATATAGTAATTCTGTAATGTAATTAAAAATTTCTGAATTATTTTTTTCATCACTAAAAAAATACCATTCATTATTTATTTTTTTTAGAAAAGAGTGGTAAGAACCTATAAACAAAGAGGGTTGTTGGTGTAATTGATTTTTAATAAATTGATGTGCAGAAAAATCATAACTAATGAATCCAATATATCCCCCATTAAAACTAATATTTTTATTTTTTGATTCTTCAGTATGGAATTGAGTGAAGTCTAAAATACTTTCAATATTAGAGGAGTTTATATACTTATTAAGGATATCTTGCTCGAATATAAAATTTTGATGACCTTGAGTAATTAGATATTTTTTTGGCAGAAAGCCAATAATAGGGTTGTCATCATCATAAAGATATACAAGTCCAGTTAAATTTTCTAATTTTTTTAAAATATCGGCAGCTGATAGAGTACTTTCTAAAGAGATTTTTTTCTTTAACTGAGACATTTTAAACATGACAAGTTTGGAAGAGGTCGCCTAGTTTACTACAACTTATGGTTCATCAGTCATCTAGGCGGTAAGAGTTTAACTTTTCGTCGATAAAATCATCTATTTTTTCGTTACAACTTAAGCATAATTGGTCTGCATATTTAAGAAAGTGTGACCCTTGTACCGTTTATCGGGTAATTGGCAAAAAATGCATTACAGTAGTTGAACAAAAATTAACGTAGCTGTAATTTAGTAATTGCTAAGCAAAACTACTCAAGGATTGGAAGTTTCGGTTGCCATAAAAGAAAAATGCAACTTGAGACAGTAAGAGTGGTTAAGTCAAAAAATAAATGCTCTTGGGAGAGTGCTCAATGAAAATGTTCACTAAACTTGCTTTAGTTTCTTCTTTAGCTATCAGTGCAAATGCAATGGCAATGCAGTCAATGGACGATGCAGCGCTGAGTGCAGCTACAGGTCAAGATGGTATTAATATCGGTATTGCTTTAGGCTCTGGTGGTATTTCTATTGATAAACTGTATTTACATGATAATGATGGTCTAGCATCATCAACTGGTATCACTGGTGCTTCTGGTACAGCGGGTGCAATCGCAATTAGTGGTGTAACGGTAACTCAAAAAGGTACAGGTAATCTTTTAGATTTAAAAATTGATACAAATGGTGCTTCAGGTTCAAATGGTGCTTTCTTAAATGTTGCAGCAACAGTAGGTGCTGTTGATGTACATGTAGGTTCAATTGGCGTGGGTACTTCTGGTACATTAAATACGACTACTGCTGTACGTGGTATTACTGAAACAGCTCCGACTGAGATTATTTCTGGCTTAGATTTATCTTTGGGTCAAATTTCTGCGAATGTTCAGTTAGGTTCAACTCCGCAAGGCGCGATGATCAAAGTGAACTCTAGCTTACAAGGTGGTTTAACACTATCTAACTTCGGTATTAATGATGCTGCTGGTGGTGGTAAAATTGTCCTAGACAAAGTAATGGTTCGTGGGTCAGGTAATACAACTGGTGATATGAATGTAGATGCTAACATTTCTGTTGTTCCTACAGGTTTACGTATCCAAAATAACAGTACACAAGGTATGAACGTTTATGCACAAGGAATTCACCTAGGCGCACAGACTAATGCTTCAATTGGTGATTTAGAAATTCAAGGTTTAAATGTAGGAACGTCTACAATTACTATTTCTGGTCACTAATTTAAAGAGTGATAAAAAAGCGCGTTTATACGCGCTTTTTTTATTTGCCATAATAAAACTTAACTTCATTTTTTATATTTAAATCATATTAATTTATATAATAAAAAAGAATGTAAAAAACAAATGAGAATTAATTATCAGTTTATAAATGTAAAACTATGCATTCATCAAAAAGATTAAAAAAAAGCTGTTTTTTACAGAAAAAAAAGGTATCTTCAACACACAGGGATGTAGAGCTATTGCTCTAAGAATAAAATGAATAAGGCCGGTTAGGCCACCATTTAGACCAAGTGCTTATGTTAGAGATAGTTTTAGGCTCAGCATTGATGTATTACTTTGCGACAGAAGCCTTTGAAATAGAAAAAAAGCCGCCGGGAACTGTTTATTATACAGAGACTGCCGATTCACGTAATTTATCGTTTCATCGAAATCATATCGAACCAGTTCAGATTAAACCAGCTGTAGAAGATCAGTTTCGTGGGATTGTTCGGCAAGCCTATGATTATAGTTGTGGATCTGCTGCACTTACAACTCTATTAAATGGTTATGTAGGAACCAATTTAACTGAACAGCAAACAATGAGTGGTTTGCTACAGTATGGTGAATATCAACGTATTATTGAGCGTCGAAGTTTCTCATTACTTGATATGAAGCGCTTTGTCACAGCGATTGGTTTAGACAGCGGGGGGTATCGTGGTGAGTTTTCCGATTTAGTTAAACTTGGCCAACCCGCAATTGTGCCTATTTCATATGCAGGCTTTAAACATTTTGTCGTATATAAAGCTTATAAAGATGGACGAGTGTATGTAGCTGATCCGGCTTTAGGGAATATCAGCTTTGACGAAAATCGTTTTAAACAAATTTGGGATAATAATACTTTATTTGTTATTTCTGTTCCTGAATCACAACGTAAAGACTTATTGGCATTAAAAGAGTCAGATATGCGTCATGTCGAAGATGCAACAGTCAATAAATATGCTTTCGTTGATGTTCAATATCCAACATTTAACTTTGATCGTTTAGCGAATAAAGCTTCGACCATGAGGCGTGTATTGGATAATGATAACAAATCGCCAACATATGGACAGCCGATAGAAACCTATATGCGCCTTTATTACAAGCGTAAATAGTCAAATTTAAAGTTAGTAAAATAAATAAATTGGGTGGGAAAAACATGAATAATCGATGGATGAAGATGAGTGTGTTGGCCTTAAGTATGAGCGCCATTACAGGGACAATCTATGCCGAAGATCAAGTACAACAACCGCAAGTAGAGGGAGCACAAAGCTCTGGGGCTACTGATGCGGCAAGTTCTAGTTCTGCAACAACAGATGCTAGTGTACAAACGTCGAGTATAGCGGATGCTAATACGGTAGCTCCTGCAGCTAATACTGATGCACATCAAGCAGCAAGTGCTTTACAGAAAAAAGAAGGTGATGCTAGCCAAGAGACAAACTTACAAGAAGTATTTACTTCAAATGAACGTCAATATTCTTTAATTAAGAAGGGCGTAATTTCCTCTTATTATGATCTCGATTACACTTACTACCGCGATACGCGTATTGACTTAGCTTTATCTGATAATTCTTCTCAACTTAACCGTTTACGTGTTGAAGAAGATGCTAACCATACATTGACGAACAGTTTTACCTTTCAATATGGGGTATTGGATAATTTAACTTTGTCAGCAACTGTTCCTTTTGTTGCAAAGTCTGAAATTATTAAAGATAAAACAACAGCTGGTTTAGGGGATATTTCTCTTGGTGCACGTTGGGAACCCTTTCCGTTAAAGCAGGGTCGTTTACCACTTGTCCTTTTTGGTAGTGTATCTACCAAAACGGGTGATAGTCCTTATGAAATTGGTATAGATGAACTTTCAACAGGTAAAGGTTATTACTCAGTTGGTGTAGGTGCAAGTACCCGTAAATATATCGATCCAGTTGTTCTGTTTGCTTCAGCATCGGCTAACTATGGCTTTAAAGAAAGCGGTCTTAACCAAGCACGTGGTTCACGTAATTTAACTTCTTTTGATCCAGGCATTAGTGGTGGGTTCTCGTTTGGTTTTGCCTATTCATTTAACTATGACGTGTCTTTAACAATGTCATATCAGCAAAGTTTTAACATGAATGCTGAATTCCAGTTTGACAATGGAGACTCTTATAAATCACCAGATCAAAGTAGCGGAATGTTATCTTTTGCTCTAGGTGTTCGTGTTTCACCAGATACGATTGTTAACGGTACTGTTGGTATTGGTTTAACTGAAGATGCGCCAGATATTTCACTTGGTCTGTCTTTCCCGTTAGATATTTTAGGTTTTAATAAAAAACAAAAATAAGGAGATATGCAGGTGAAATATCCTAAATTATGTCCTCTAACGGCGGCAATTGTTATCTCCGGTGTTTCTAGCTTTGCCAACGCTCAATTAGGACAAAACTTAGCTGTTGATATTCGTTCACTAGCGATGGGGAATGCTGTAACTGCAGATCCTCCTGGTATTAGTGCGGTTCATTTTAACCCTGCGGCCTTAGCAAAAATTGATGGGCTACAAACCGATGTACAGGGGATTTTGGCTAACTTTGATATCCAGCGTGAATTTTCAGCTCCTCCTGGCTATAACATTTTTGGTTATTCAGATGACCCTCTTGTTTGTAATGATGGTCCGGAAGTTTCCGCCAATATTTGTACAGATTTCAAAGGGACCGTACATGGTGATGTCGAATATGCAAGCCTATATGTGCCGATTCTTAAAAAAATGGTTGATCTCGGGCCAGGGTATCCTCTAGTTGCCCCTACAGCTGGAATTGCCTATAAACCACCTGGTTCAAAAGTTACTTATGCAACAGCAGTATATGCACCATTGGTCGCTGGGTTTGGTGCAGAGAATGGTAACCCTGGCAACTATATGGGCCAGCAAGTTGCCGTAGAGCGAATCACTTATTTATCACCATCTTTTGGTTATCAAGTAAATGACCATTTATCACTTGGTGCTTCTGTGGGGATGTCTTACAACGCAATCGCACTGAAAACTGATCTACGTTTTCCCAATGAGATGATTGGTGTATTGCGTATGGTTGATGAAGTGGTATGTGCGCCTTTTAAAAATAATAGTGACATGATTACAGACTTACTATTATTTGGTATGTGTAATGCCCAAGAAGGCATGAATCCATTTAATAAAATGGGCGCATTACAAGTTTCTTTAGAACAATCCTTAAGTCCAAGCTATAACTTAGGTTTACTCTGGGAACCAACTGATGACTTTGGCTTTGGTATGGTTTATCAAAGTTCTGCCAAAATGCGCCTAAAAGGCAAGTACATGATTGATAATGCCAAGGCGCCTCAAGAACTTATCAAGGGTCTTAACTCGTCTGCAACAGGGCAAATTTTAGCTGCAATTCTTGGTTTACCAGGATATGTACCTAACGTTGAGTCTGGTTTGGTTGCAATGGATCTTGAATATCCGGCACATTTCCAAGCGGGGATTAAGTATAAAATATTACCCGATTTGCAAGTAAACTTTGACGTAGGATGGACAGATTATTCGGCTTGGGATAAGTTTAAATTCGAATTTGACCGCCAAATTACTTTATTAAAAGTGGCTAAGCTTTTATCTAATGACGTTACCGATAACTCATTGGCATTGCCATTGAAATTTACTTCGCCGTGGAGCTGGGGAATTGGTATTGAATACTCAGCAACTGACCGTTTGAAATTGAGAGCTGGTTACGAGCCCCGAGCTAGTTCGATACCTGATGATAAACGTAATACCATGGTTCCAATCAATAATGCGCAATTATTTGGTCTTGGCTTAGGTTATCGTTTCGATGCAGATACAGATCTAGATCTTTCAGTAGGTTTTTTACGTAGTCGTGACAATATTCCTGCCTGTTCGAGTACATTATCGAACAAGTGTGGTGTCGATAATATTTTATTAAATCCTTATTCAGGTTTAGATGTTAAAACGAATACTAAAGTTACAGTACTTGGTTTGAGCTATAGAACAAAATGGTAAAACAATATAAATCGATGTTTCGACCTAAATTTGCTATCTCGACTTTATGTATTGCGATAGCTAGTATTTCTGTATCGTATGCAGATGGTTTCTATACAATCATTGGTCCTGATGGTCGTCCAATGATTGTACCCAGTAAAAAAGTCGAACAGAAGCAATCAAATATTAGAGTGGAAGCACCGAAACAAGTTGTACAGCCGCGAGTAGATGCTAAACCTGTTCAAGAAGTACCTAAAGAAAATATTCAAAATTCAAAAGTGCCTCAAAAGTTTGAACCACACGTTAGTAAAAAATTAAATACTGCACCGACTGCACCGACTGCACCGACTGCACCGACTGCACCGACTGCACCGACTGCACCGACTGCACCGACTGCACCGACTGCACCAGAGCGTCCTGTAACGGTTAGTGAAGTTCAGAAGAATGAAGTTAAAAAGCAAAGTAGTACTGTTAAAGAACAAAGTACTCCAGTTAAAACTCCTCCATCTGTAGCAAGTACTTCACAAGCTATTTCTACTCAAAACTCATCAAATGATCCATCTAAGTTTACGACTGTTGATGGCGTAGAGTATGTAAATAATGAGTATTTAGAAGATCAAGAATTTAATCTTGAAGGAAAAAAACGCTTTTATGTGATGCCCGATGGTTTAGGGCGAACAGAGTTTATTGAACGAAAAAAGGGGGTGAGTAAATCCACTTTAGAACAACTCTTCAATAAACAATCTCAAGATGATCAAGCAGCAATTATTTTAGCGCCAACTTATATACGACTATCTCAAAAAGACCTAGAAACGACTTTTGAACAAGATAAGTGTTTTGTTCAAGGCTACAAAAAGTCGATCAAAGTACTTGGTGATAAAAAAGACGTAAATTTATGGCCTCGAAAGCCATTAAAAGAAAAGTTTGAATATGAGTTGGTAAAATTAGATCCATCTATACAACATTTACAGCTGATGTCTTTTGCAGCGAGTAATTCGACACCTCTATATTATTGGCCTTTAGCTATATTTTTAGATGAAAAAGGTTGCATTTTAGAGGGGGCAAGTGGTTTTAAGAGTAAGTCTTATCCTTCTACAATATTACAACATGCATCAATTCAGGGTACTTTAAAAGTACCACCTCATGCACGTTATATGATGTTAACTCCTTTATCTTCCTCTGTAGATGTAGAGGAACATGAATTATCTAATCAGGGACAGATTCAAATTTCGGTATTACGCTAAAAATTAAGTAAGAATGGGTAGAGTATCTAATGAATAAAAAATTATTATGGCCTTTTGCATTAACCACATTAGCAATCATGCTGAATGGGTGTGGTGGCGGTAGTTCAACCATTAATGAAGATCCTACAAGTGGGTCTGGTAGTTCAAATGCAAATGGAAGTTGTGATGTATCAAATAGTGACTGCTTACAGTTTTCACTCGATTATCCGGTTGCTGGTTTAAATTTTACCTGTAGTAGTGCTGCAAATCAGAGTTTTGTTACTAAAGCATCAGGCAATAGGGTTGTTGGTACATGTAAACTTGGTGATACAGTAAACTTCTTTTTACAAGGTACTCAAACAAAAAACAAAATTGACTTGGGTTCTGTCAGCTTAGATAACATTTCAAAAATTAAGGTAGTTGTTCCACCACGTTTGAAAATTATGGATATGGCAACAGCCTTAACAGGTGTTGCACCAGCCTCATTAAGTCAAGATGATCCAACCATCGGTGTAGCCATGGCTTTGGTTAAACTTTTTCAAAGCGTTGGTTTAGAACGTGGTGATAATGTTGTTGGAGATATACAACCTACACTATTTACTGAAGATAAGAAAAACACATTAAATGTTGTACTTCAAAATATTACTGCTACCGAATGGAAAAGTGGAGCATATGCCAGTATTTTGAAACCTTGGTTAGATGTTAGTCAGATTGATAATAATCAAGCTTTTGCTCTAGTAACGCAATTGGCTCATTTAAGTTTAGTTGGTTTATATCAGTCGGATTACTTGACCTTAGCTGAACCAAACTTAATTTCAGAAAATTTCTATGGATGTAATTTAGCTAATTTAGCCGATTGTCCAAAAAATGCTGCTAATACGCAGCATGTTATAGGTAATTTATTCTTACTTTCAGATCGTCAAGGCTATACATTTGGTTATGGCTTACAGTGGAAAGGTACGAGCAAGACTACAAATAATTCAACAGTTACAGCTGTTATGGAAGTCCTAACTAAATCTAAGCCAGCTCAACTTACAGCAAATGCTCAAACAACATGGCTTGATCCATTACAAGCTGAGATTAAGTCAACACAACCATTCCATTTAAAAGCTTCAGCTAATACCAGTGAAGATTTACTGATTTATCAAGGTAAATTATTAAATGATTCATTTATTGCTGGTCGTGAAAGTTTGTATTTAGGGGCAATAAATAGTAAAACACCAAATCCTCAGCACTATGCGCTTTGGCGTCAAAGTATTGGGAATCAAAACTATAATGGTTCTCTAGATATCTATAAAGTGACTCCAGCAAGTTATCTTGCAAAAGATATCTTCAGAACTTCTAAAAATGTGAGCGCTGGGCAAACTTATATTTTCCCGTTATATGGTACTTTAAATATTAAATTTGATACCGCTGGAATTTCACCAATCGATTTAGGTATTGTGATTGATGAAAATGGTGATATTCGTACTGATATTAAACCTAATGCAACAGCAACGGATATGTCTGGTCAGTGCGGTGTAGTTTCAGATAATACTTTAATTGATAACAATGGTGTTCAACAGTACCGCATAGGAACAACGGGTGGTACTGAGTCTGCTTCAAATGATAAATCAATTACTGTAAAAATGATTTTTGCTGAACCGAAGCTAGGCAATCTCAATGGTATTTTGGCGGGGTTAAACTCGAATATTGTTCAAAGTACTACTGCAACTGGCAGTCAAACCTTAATTGTAAGTGGGGCAAAAATTAACGTTGCTAACTTATTACAAGGACAGGTAAATGGCATTAACCTTACAACTTATGATAACAAGACAGTTTCATGGTTAAATCCATATGCCTTCTATCAACGAGTGTATAATAATATCAAAGATGTGAGCCCTGCTCCTACAGAAGATGATAAAGCTTTAGCTCAGAGAATGAGTGGGACGATAACGATTCGGACGGCTGATTGTTATCAAATTAAGACAAAATAAGAACCTGAAAAAAAGACCGCAAATGCGGTCTTTTTATTATCGAATTTATTAGCCTGTATGGTCTAAACGAGTGCCTAGCGTTTCTAGGTGCGTTGGAAAAACTTGTTTTTTACGATCTTCAAAATAATGTTTGAGTGTGTGCTCGACACTCGGGAATGCAAGTTCACTCCATGGAATTTCATGCTCCTCAAACAGACGACTTTCTATACTTTCTTCACCTGCACCAAAAACTCCATCTTTTAACTGTGCTTTAAAAAGTACATAAATTTGCCCAATACGAGGAATATTGTACATACAATAGAGTTGTTCTATTTCAATCTCAGCTTCTGCTTCTTCACGAGTTTCACGTGCTGCACCTTGTTCCATGGTTTCAAACAATTCCATATAACCAGCAGGCAAAGTCCACAATCCATAACGAGGTTCAATTGCTCGACGACAAAGCAGTACTTTGTCTTCCCATAACGCTAAGGCACCGCAGATTACTTTGGGGTTTTCATAGTGAATATTGCCACAATGAGTACAAACACGGCGTACTTTATGATCACCTAAAGGAATTTTTTGTTCGGTTTTATGCCCACACGCTACACAGAAACTCATAATTATCATCGAGTATAGAGATGACTCAGCATAACTGAATTTTTAGACTTACGCATCAACTCTATTCCCTAAGTTTTATTTTCAGATATGATGAAAAGAGAGACAGAATAATAGGTGAAAGGTATGGAAGAGCACTTGCTAACACAAAAGTTACAGCAAAGATTGCGCTTTTCCACCCGCATACAAGAAGCACAAGCAGCAGTACTGATTGCGATTACAAATGAAAATGATCCCAAGGTACTACTCACACGCCGTTCAATACATATGAACAACCATGCGGGGGAGGTTTCTTTTCCGGGTGGAAAGCGTGACCCCAGTGATACCAGTAATATTGTTGTAGCGCTAAGAGAAGCTCAAGAAGAGACAGCTTTAAACCCTTTTGATGTACAGTTGTTAGGTGATTTGCCAATGCAGCGCGCAAGAAGTGGTTTGTCTGTAAAGCCAATTGTTGGGCTTATTCCACCAGAGGTTCACTTAATACCTCAGCCTACTGAAATTGATCGAATTTTCTTTGTGCCATTACAGCAACTTATAGAGACGCGTCCGACACCCTATGAAGTTCGATATGCCCATCAGTCTTTGTATTTTCCAAGCTTACAGATTGATAATGAAATTATCTGGGGCTTAACTGCTCGTATGTTGGTGGCTCTATTTAAATATGGTTTAGGCTATCAAAAGGAATGGCCATTTTTACTCAACTCACCAACGTTTGGAATGCCAAAATTTTCTCATAAAAAATAAAGATCAGGATCGATAAATTATGATATATAGCTATCAAGGACAGCACCCAAAAGCATTACATGAACCATGGGATGGCTGGATTGCTCCAACGGCAACGCTCATTGGACAAGTAGAATTAGGCCGTCAGGTCAGTATTTGGTTTGGTGCGGTAGTACGTGCTGATAACTGTGTTGTTCGGATTGGTAATTTTTCTAATATTCAAGAAAACTCGGTATTACATACCGATGCAGGCCTTGAACTAAATATTGGCGAATATGTTACGGTCGGACATAAAGTCATGCTGCATGGTTGTACGATTGGTGATAATAGCCTGATTGGTATGAACGCTGTCATTTTAAATCGAGCTGTAATTGGTAAAAACTGTATTATTGGTGCTAATGCTTTAATTCCTGAAGGGAAGGTGATTCCAGATAATTCAGTGGTGATGGGTTCGCCTGGTAAAATTGTCAAAACTCTAGATGAAGAGGGCGCTGCAAAAATACGCTTGAGTGCCCTACATTATGCTGAACACTTTAAAAGCTATACAGATTTAAAAGAATTTCACTTTTAAATTTTCAGTAAGATATTTTCAATGCCAAGCACTCGCTTGGCGTTTTTATTTAGACAGGAACAACTCGCCTATCAGGGCCGAGTGGGGTATCATAACTTCCGTTTTTAATTTGATTGAATACTAAGGTTGTGCATGAAACTGCTGGCGTTGGAAACTGCAAATGAGCAATGTTCCATTTCATTAATTGATGAAACCCAAGAACTCTTTTTCCAACTCGATACGCGAGCGAAAGCACAAACTCAGACCATTTTGCCAATGATTGAGCAGGGCTTACAGCAAACCGGACTAGACGTTGCTGGTTTAGATGCGATTGCCTTTAGCCGTGGGCCAGGTTCTTTTAGCGGTGTCCGAATTAATGCTGCCGTTACTCAGGCTTTAGCTTGGTCACAAGATTTACCTGTGGTTCCAGTTTCTACCTTGCAAGCTCTCGCGCAAGCGGCTTACCGACTTGAAGGCTTAGAGCAGGTAACTGCAGTACTCGATGCCCGTATGAATGAAGTTTACATTGCAAGTTTTGTTCTAAACGAACAAGGCATCATGCAGTGTATTGATGAAGAGAAATTAATGAACTACGAGCAAGCCGCTGCTTATGCAAAGCATTGCTTAATCGGTTCAGGTGCTAAGCTTCTTCAAGCCGATGCAGAGCATCAAACTATCACTGCTACTGCACAAGACATTGCTTCGATTGCACGTGTTTATGCTGCTAAAAAACAGTGGGTTGATGCAGAACATGCTTTACCGATTTACTTGCGTGATGATGCGTGGAAAAAAATAGCAGATCAGGGTAAAGCAAAGTAAAGGCAGTACTCATGCATATATATTTTGAAGTAGATTTTCAGGAGCAAGCACAGCACTACCAAGCTGTGCTTTGTTCTAGAGGTGTGACAGCCGATTTACAGCCGATTGAAAAGCTTAATGCTCGTTTTTTACGTTTAAACCCTGACTTAGCGCTTTGTGTAGATGAAAACGGACTTTGGTTATCTGCAAATGGTATGAAAATGCAGCCTGACTGGAAAGCTGAAATTCCTCGTTTAAAACGTGCAAGCCTTAAATCAGAAATGATTGCTCGAGCTTGTCAGCTGGGTGAAAAACCAATACTTGTAGACGCAACAGCAGGTTTAGGTCACGACAGCTTACTCATGGCGTATTTAGGTGCTCAAATACAGCTTGTTGAACGTCATCCGATTTTATTTACTTTACTTGAAGATTCAAAAGCTCAAGCACAGCGTGATCCATTTTTAAATCAGTTTATAGATCGTATTCAACTGGTGTTTGCTGACTCTGCAAGCTATTTACAGCAATTAGATCAAGAAGCAAAAACGGTTGATGTGGTTTATTTAGACCCGATGTTTCCACAGCGTGACCAGAACCAACAAGCGATTAAAAAACAAGCCCAAGTCAAAAAGCAGATGCAGCTTTTGCATTTACTTTTACCAGAAGATGGTGAAATGGATTTAGGTGATAATTTGCTTGAGTTAGCCAAGAAAGTTGCCAAGCGTGTGATTGTGAAACGCCCACGACATGCGATTTTTTTAGCAAATCAAGAGCCAGCCCATCAGTGGCAGGGAGATGCTTGTCGTTTTGATGCTTACTTTCAGTAAGCTTATGTAAGGTTAAGTTTTATTGCTTGAATAATGCACAAATATATGTGATATAGTTCAAAAGCATGATTGCTAAAATTCTTAGCAGGCATACACTTATGGTGCCTGACAAAAACGAAATTTTTGAAACCTTTTTATGATTGATCTCAAACCTTCCATTAACTTTTGGCATGATTTTAAAAGTAACCAGCTTGCCGGAATGTGGTTATTTTTGGGGTCAAGACGTTCCTTACAGATCGTACATCCCTCTATTCTTCAGCTTATTGTTTGGGGAATATTAGGTGGATGTACCAACTCGCTTTATAGCTGGCTTGTTGCTGGTCAAACGGGTGATTTCAACTCGCAAGGTTTAATTGGGTACGCACTTTGGCCTTTTATCGCGCTTATTGTTGGTATTTTTCTATCACAGCGTATTAATCAGCCGCGTTTGATGTTGGTTCCAGCTTTGCTCTGGCTGGTTTTAGATACCAATATTTTATTAATTCAATGTTTAATTCAATATTTGGGTTCTAACGGTTATCTAAACTTTATTCCCGATGCCATTTATAACGGTATTCTACCAAGCCTATTTGTGGCACTTTTTGTGTGGCAAAGTTTAGCTGTCATTTGGGTTTTCTCACGTGAGTTAAAATGGCCTTGGTGGGAGCGGGCGTTGGTCATGGTTGCGACTATTGCGACCATGGTGGTCTGGCAACTTTCAGTAAAAGATCAGCCTATTTGGAAAGTAGAAGACTCTCCGCCTACGTTTGCCGAAGATGCTTTTTATGCACAAAGCAAGTTACTTCATGATGCCTTAGAACAAGTCCAATATGGTGAAGTGGCTAAAAGCCATTGGTATTTCTTGGGTGTGGCGGGCGATAGTTACCAAGACGTTTTCAAGTCGGAAGTGGTCCGTATTAAAGAACAATTCGATACACGTTTCGGTACCGTTGGGCGTTCGATGATGCTGGTCAATAACCCAGACACTCGAACCGAAATCCCGATTGCATCTAAAACCAGTATTGAGCTAGCGCTACGTCGTATGGGCCAGCAAATGAACCGTGATAGTGATGTGCTGTTCTTATACATGACATCGCACGGTGAACAGAATCATTTTGAAATTGAAAATGCACCTTTAGATTTGGGGCAAGTCGATCCGAAATGGTTACGTGAAACACTCGATAAAGCTGGTATTCGTTGGCGCGTAATTGTCATTTCTGCTTGTTACTCTGGAAGTTTTATTCCTGCTTTACAGTCACCAGATACTTTAATTATTACGGCATCTGCGGCAGACAAAACTTCTTTTGGTTGTAATAACGAAGCTGACTATACTTATTTTGGACGAGCTTTCTTTGACTTGGCAATGCGAGAGCAATCTTCAATGAAAGATTCGTTTAATGCTGCCAAGCAAACTGTGACCAAATGGGAAGTAGCTCAAGGTGTAGACCCTTCAGAGCCACAATGGATGATTGGTAAGAATATGGAACTTATGCTACCTCAGTTGGAAAAATATCTTTTTCCACAGCAAAGTACAGATAGTGTAAATATTGCTCAAACACAAACAGAGGCTAAAAACGATGCAACTCCTGCAAAAAAACCGCTGCTTTGAAGGTGAGCAGCGTATCTACCAGTTCGATTCACAATTATTAAAAGGCTCTACTAAGTTTGGTGTTTATTTACCACCAGCAGCTTTGGAAGGTAAACCATGTTCTACATTGTTTTACTTGGCGGGTTTAACGTGTACTGAGGAAACCTTTGCCATTAAAGCACATGCACAGCATATGGCAGCCCAGCTTAGTCTTATACTGATTACGCCTGATACTTCACCTCGTGGTGAACAGGTAGCAGTAGGTGACAATTGGGATATAGGACAAGGTGCGGGCTTTTATATCAATGCTACACAAGCACCTTGGTCTGAACATTATCAGATGGAAAGCTATTTAATTGATGAGTTATATCCACTCATTTTAAAAAGCTTTCCAGTAAATGCTCAGCAAGTTGGTGTCTTTGGACATTCTATGGGGGGCCACGGCGCACTAACTTTGGCTTTTAAATATCCTGAAAAGTTTAAGTCGGTATCCGCTTTTGCTCCGATCTGTTCGCCAAGTGAATGTGCATGGGGTGAAAAAGCATTTAGCCATTATTTAGGTGCAGATCGTGAGAGCTGGTTGGACCATGATGCCACAGCTTTAGTCTCAAAAAATGGTGCGGTTTTTAGCGAAATTTTGGTTGATCAGGGATTGGATGACCAGTTTTATGAACAACTTCACCCTGAAAAATTTAAACAAGCATGTTTAAAAGCAGGACAGCCTTTAACTTTAAGACAACATGCTGGCTATGATCATGGCTATTATTTTATCCAGACCTTTATGGATGAGCACTTACAGTTTCATGCAATCCAGTTGGAAAAGGTCGCTGGCTAATAATTAGTGCTGCCATTCCACCTGAAATTCTTGTTGAGCCATACGGTTTAGATGATCATGGACAACTTTTTCCAAGTGGTCATGGTCATCTAACTGGCTATCAATAGCAACATTTAATTGCTCTGTTTCTGGTGCAAGTGTAATGGTTGCTGTAGGCATTAAGATTTTAAAATCTTGCTCAGTTTCTTGTACTTCAAATTTATGTTTCCAATGATTAACTAGACGTTTTGCAATGCGTTTTCCATCATTTGTTAATAGATGAGTCGTACTTTTCATTATCAATCCTCACATTGGTTTAATGTACCTTAACAAATTCGTTTGGCACTTGGCATTCTATAGTAGCAACGTTACGTTGCAAGTTTGAAATGTTGTCATTTAAACAAGGAAGGGCGGGCTAAGTAGGTTCTTTTTTGTTATAATTTCTAGTCTCTCCTTAAACTTCTAGCCAGGTCATCCACCTATGTCCAAGCCTTATTTGATTGCTCCTTCTATTTTATCTGCCGATTTTGCTCGTTTAGGCGAAGATGTAGACAAAGTGTTAGCTGCAGGTGCAGATGTAGTGCATTTTGACGTGATGGATAATCACTATGTTCCAAACTTAACTTTTGGTGCTGGTGTATGTAAGGCTCTAAAAAACTATGGTGTTAAAGCTCCAATTGATGTGCATTTAATGGTATCTCCAGTTGACCGTATTATTGGTGATTTCCTAGAGGCTGGCGCTGATATTATTACTTTCCACCCAGAAGCATCTCACCACATTGATCGTTCATTACAGCTGATTAAGTCTGGTGGTGCTAAAGCAGGTTTAGTCTTTAACCCAGCAACACCGTTACACCATTTAGATTACGTGCTTGATAAAGTTGACCAAATTTTAATAATGAGTGTAAACCCTGGCTTTGGTGGACAAAAGTTCATTCCAATGACTTTAGAGAAATTACGTGCAGCGCGCAAAATTATCGATGCAAGTGGCCGTGATATTCGTTTAGAAGTTGATGGTGGTGTTGGTCCTGCAAATATTCGTGAAATTGCAGAAGCGGGTGCAGATATGTTTGTTGCTGGTTCAGCTATTTTTGGTCAACCCGATTATAAAGTTGTGATTGATCAAATGCGTGCAGAGCTTGCTAAAGTAGGAACGAAAGAGGTTTAACAGCTGTTTTGTGCTTGGATAAGGTGAGAATGCTTTTCGTCACTCACAGCATAGCTGTTCGTCTTGCGCTTGGGAAAGTGTGGTTGATCTTCGCTCATGTGGATAACTTTGTTTATAACTGTATGGATAACTGTGTTGATAACCGTATGGATAAGATGTTGGTAAAATAAACAAAATGAGATCAACCGTTTACTCTCTAAACAAAATATATGAAAAAAGAACGCTTTGGCGTTCTTTTTTTATGCGTATTGAATATTTTATTGTCTGGTTTTTTATTAAGCTTTGCTAAAAAATAACCTGTGCAAAAAACGAGATGAGGCTGTATAAAACTTTTAAAAATTAATAGATATAAAACTGTAAAAGTGTCATGAAAAGTAAAGCTAAATTTGATTTAATAAGATTTTAGTAAGAGACCTAGATCATTAATGACAGTAAAAATTTTAGCGGTAGATATGGATGGGACTTTTCTTAATTCTAAGAAGCAGTACAACAAAGCACGTTTTTTAAAACAGTATGAACAATTAAAACAAAATAATATTCATTTTGTGGTGGCCAGCGGTAACCAACTCGCAAAGCTTGTGACCTATTTTCCAGAAATTAATCATGAAATAGCTTTTATTGCAGAAAATGGCGCACATGTTGTAGATGCTGGACAAGAACTCGCTTTTGCCCATTTAAGCAAAGAACAGTTTAGTAATATTCTAAAAGCGATTGACCCTGCGTATACCTCGACTATGGTGATCTGTGGGAAACAGAGTGCTTATGTGCATAGCAGTATGAACGCAGAGGACTACGCTAAAGTCGCTCGATATTTTGAGAAGCTGACAGTTATCGATGACTTTTATGCGCTAAATGACTTGGTGTGTAAAATTACTTTTACTGCTCAGGAAAACGAAAGTTTTGCAATTTTTGAACATTTTCAGAAGAAAAGTTTTGTACCAGATAAAATTTTAGTGCCTGTTTCCAGTGGGTTTGGTTTTATCGATTTGATTCTTCCAGACCAGCATAAAGCACATGGTTTGAAGCTATTACTACAAAAATGGCAGATTGAACCTAAACAGGTGGTAGCGATAGGTGATAACAATAATGATATCCAGATGATTAAAGCAGTCGGTTATGGTTTTGCGGTTGAAAATGCTGTTCAAGCTTTAAAAGCAGTGGCACCTTATGCAACTGTAAGTAATGAACACGAAGGTGCACTAGATGTGATTGATTTAGTTCTTCAGCATCAACCTCCGTTTGCTTAATGACCGTAAAAACAATCAATTAAGATGTAAAATTGTATCTGATTTAAAACTTGGTTATGCTTATATCCCATAGATAAATGGATTGCTCAAGGCAATAAATGATGACGCTGCAACACTTACGCAAGTATGCTTGGTTTGTGTTCCTAATGACTTTAGTTGTTGGGTGGAGTGGCGTGTCTGTTGCTCAGATGCCTATGCAGCATGATCTTCATACGATGCCATGTCATAGTAAGCAAATGACACATCATACTATGCAGGGTCAAGCTGATGATCAGGCGATGTGCCATCAATCTATGGTGAAAGTTTCTCAACATGGTGAACACTGCCAAGACTGTAACCCAGTCCATTGTCAGATGCTGAATCTGGCTTTGCAGCAAGCTGTACCAGACGTTGAAACATCATTTATTCCTATTTCATCTCAATTTAGTAGTGTTTATCAGGCTCAGCATTTAGCCGGATACTGGCAAGAAATTTTACGTCCTCCAAAAGCTTAATCCTTTCTTACTTATTTTTTTAGTTCAAAGGATTACAGCAATGTCTCATAAAACAATTAGCAGCCTCGTCGCTGTATTTGGTCTATTGGTTTCACCATGGACTCTCGCGGCAATTAAGGAATATCACCTTAATATTAATGAACAACAGGTCAATATTACTGGTCAGCCGCTCAAACGAATTACCGTAAATGGAAAATTTACAGCCCCACTTCTTGAGTTTGAGGAAGGGGATGAGGCTGTTATTCATGTTCATAACCAATTAAAGAATCAAGATACGTCTTTGCATTGGCATGGGTTGTTACTGCCAGGGTTAATGGATGGTGTACCGGGTTTTAATAATTTCAAAGGAATCGCGCCAAACGGAGATTTTGTTTACCGCTTTAAGGTGAAGCAAAATGGTACTTATTGGTATCACGCGCATAGTAAAGGCCAAGAGCAAGATGGTTTATATGGGCCACTCGTAATTTACCCCAAAGGGAAAATACCAGTTGCGGCGCATGAAAAAACTGATCGTGATTATGTAGTGATGCTTTCAGATTTTCATAACTCTTCTAGCGATAGTATTTTAAAGAATTTAAAGAAATCTGCTGAGTATTATCAAAACCGCCGTGAAACCGTATCTGATGTGTGGAAGCAAGTTAAAGCACAAGGCTTAAAGGCAACTTGGCAAGATCGTTCCATGTGGAATCAGATGCGGATGTTAAAAACCGATATGTCTGATGTGACGGGTTATACCTTCTTAGTTAATGGCAAGACACCAGAGCAAAATTGGACAGGTAATTTTAAAGCTGGAGATAAGGTTCGATTACGATTTATTAATGCATCAGCAATGTCATTTTTTGATGTCAGAATTCCAAATTTAAAAATGACTGTCGTGAGTGCAGACGGACAGCCAGTTAAACCTGTTGCAATTGACGAGTTTCGTATTGGCACAGCCGAAACCTACGATGTCATTGTGGAACCTAAACAGTCAAATTATCAGATTGAAGCAGAGTCTATTGACCGTAGTGGTTTTGCTATCGGCACTTTGCATAATGAAAATACACAAGCTGTAGGACCAATTCAAATACCACAGCCGCGTCCGCGTGCTTTGTTAACCATGGACGACATGGGCATGAATCATGGTAGTGGAAGTGATGAACATGCTGGCCATCAAATGAATATGCAACATGACATGTCTGAAATGAAAAAAGAGACAAGCCAGGCTAATCATGATCATACGGTGATGAAGATGGATGATGACATGAAAAATATGTCATCTGACGAACATGATCATTCTATGATGCAAATGAAGCACGATATGTCGGCTATGCCTGAAATGAAAAAAGAAGAGAGCCAGACTAATCATGATCACACAATGATGAGCAATGACATGAAAAATATGTCATCTGAAAAACATGATCATTCTATGATGCAAATGAAGCATGACATGTCAGCGATGCCTGAAATGAAACATGATATGCAGGCAATGTCGTCTAGCGAACATGACCACGCTATGATGAATATGAAGCATGAGATGCCATCTCAATCTGAGAATAAAACTAAAAAAGATGAGCCTGTGTATGGCTGGGCAAATGCTTCAACACCAGCGGGTATGAAAGCACTGCAATATAGTGATTTGCAGTCTTTAACACCTCAGTCAGATACCCGTGCGCCGGAACGTGAATTAGTCATCCGTTTAGGGGGTAACATGGAGCGTTATATCTGGACCATTAATGGTAAGAAATTTAACGAAGCTGAACCATTACAAGTTAAATATGGCGAACGTATTCGCTTGAAGTTTGTGAATGACAGCATGATGGCCCATCCAATGCATTTACATGGCATGTTTATGCAATTAGAAAATGGCCAAAAAGCTGAAAACTTACCGAATAAACACACCATTGTTGTTCCACCAGGAAAGACTGTTACTGCGTTATTGACGGCTGATGCATTAGGTGAGTGGGCGATTCATTGTCATTTGCTTTATCACATGAGCGCCGGAATGATGAATAAGTTGATTGTTGCACAAGTAAACGATAGCCAACAACCAGCTCAATTACAGCCAATCGTTCAATCTGAAAATGAGAAAGGAGCTAGTCATGCGCATCACTAAGTTATTTTCTCAAATGATATGTTGCGGTGCTTTCTCGGGTATATCTATATTTGCTTTTGCTCAAGAGCCTTTAACTCATGATCATTTACGTGAACATGGTGGACAGGTTTATCAAGCAACAAAAATTGATTCTGGTTGGACTCAAAATGAAGAAGGAGAAGGACGTTTTTCTTCTGAATTGGAAAGCTGGGTGGGAACTGATGAAAATAAACTGTTCATTAAAGCCCATGTTGAAAAAGCTGAGTCGGAAGATGCTAATTATGGTGGTTCAGTACTTTATAGCCGCAATGTTGCCGACTATTGGGATGTACAGGCTGGGGTAAACTACGAACGTTTACAGCGGGAAGATGAAAAGCAAGATCGCTGGGCTGGTGTAGTGGGCTTACACGGCATGGCACCTTACTTTTTTGAAACCGATGCTTATCTTTACGCAGGTGAAGATCAGTTATGGAAGTTAAGTTTAGAAACGGAAAGAGACTTACTCTTTACCCAAAAGTTGATTGGTAAGCCCTATTTAAAAGCAGATGTTGTTTTGCAAGATGAATCTCGCTATGCCAGTAAAACGGGATTATCGAGTTTGCAGGCAGGTTTTCAAACCCGTTATGAAATCAATAAAAAGGTCATGCCATTTGTTGATGTCGGTCATGGTTATGAAAAAGGTCTAAAACAAACTGCTTGGCAAACTGGAACAGACTCTGAACATGGTTGGTATTATGGTGCAGGGTTAACACTTAAGTTTTAATTGCCGAACAAAAATTAAGCTTAATGACATGCCATTGGTTTATACTGATGGCATTGTTTTTTGTGTCAGTTATGGTGCAAAGATGGCTTTAGAAAAACAAGAGAATCAAATAAATGTAAATAAAAGCTGTGGGTGCTCAAGCGTAGCAACTCAGGACTATTCTATGCCGAGTGAACCTATGGCGAATAAAATCCAATGGGTGAGTTATTACCATATTCCTCACATGGATTGCGCAGCAGAAGAGCAAATGGTGCGAATGGCTTTAGCACCTTATGCTGAACATATTCAAGAACTTGAATTTGATTTACCTACTCGTCATTTAGCGGTATATCACAGTACAGCAGCTGAAAAAATTACCCAAAGCCTGCAACGCCTAGGTTTAGGGGCTGAGTTACAGCAAACGCAGCCACACTATGAACCCGTTGAAAAGCCTAAAAAGGTACGTGCTAGTTCTTCAAACCATGCAGCACAAAAACAGGTTTTACAATGGTTGTTACTCATTAATGCTGTGATGTTTTTCATCGAATTTATGGCAGGCATTATTGCGTCATCAACAGGATTAATTGCTGACTCACTTGATATGTTTGCCGATGCGGCAATTTATGGAATTGCTTTATTTGTGGTAGGTAAAAACCTCAATGCTCAATTAAAGGCCGCACATATTTCCGGATGGTTTCAGTTTGGCTTAGCCATGATTGTCTTAGTTGATGTACTACGTCGTTTTATATACGGCAGTGAACCTGTTTCAATTCTCATGATTTTAATTGGTAGCTTAGCCCTTGCGGCCAATGTTAGTTGTCTTTATTTAATGAGAGACCATAAGGAGAGTGGGGCACATATGAAGGCGAGTTATATATTCTCTGCCAATGATGTCATCGTAAACTTAGGCGTCATAATTGCGGGAATATTAGTTGCAATCACAGGTTCTCGTTACCCTGATCTCATAATTGGGTTAATTATTGTTTTATTTGTTTTAAATGGTGCACGGAAAATCTTACAACTCAAAAATGAATAATATTTTCTGATAGAGGTAAGCTTGGGTTCGGGTTTGCCTACATTTTTTATTTTAAAGTAAACTGAGTCTTCACATAAAGGAGGAACGACCTCCCCCATAATGGGTAATCATGTCAGGACGACCTGACACTATAAAAATTAGTGAATGTTATGGCTTGGGCTATTTTAATTTTAGCAGGTGTATTTGAAATCATTTGGGCATATTCTATGAAAATGTCTGAAGGTTTTACACGTTTAACACCTAGTATTATTACCGTAGTTTTTATGATTTTGAGTGTAGTTCTGCTTTCAATATCAATGAAAACTCTACCCCTTGGTACTGCTTATACGGTTTGGACAGGCATAGGTGCAATTGGATCATTTTTAGTGGGTATATTTTTTCTTCATGAACCTATTGGTGCGATGAGAATGATTGCCGCTGTACTGATTGTATCGGGACTGGTTCTAATGAAAATTTCGTCTCCATCTTAAAAGGATAAAGTATGTTGCTGTCTTATAAGTATATCAATTCGCCTGTTGGGCAATTAAAGCTAGTTGCGAATGAAAATGCTTTGGTGGCAGTACTTTGGGACAATGAAAATCCAAAACGTGTTCGACTAGCAGAGCTGGTCGAACAAACTGAGCATCCAATTTTATTAAAAACTGAGCAACAGTTAAAAGAATACTTTGAAGGTACGCGCCGTGAGTTTAGCTTGCCATTAGATTTTGAAGGTACAGCATTTCAAAAGCAGGTGTGGGCGACATTACTCAGTATTCCCTATGGTGAAACAAGAAGTTATAAAGAGATTGCTGTTCAAATTGGCAATGAAAAAGCCGTGCGTGCAGTAGGTGCTGCTAATGGTAAAAACCCGATTTCAATTATTGCACCTTGTCACCGAGTCATTGGGGCAGGCGGCGCCTTGGTTGGTTTTGCGGGTGGTCTTGATAAGAAAGATATTTTATTAAAATTAGAGCAACAATAAGCTATTTTTAGCGCTCGATTTTTTCAGGCTTTTCTAATAAGCTGTCAAGAATGATATTTCATGTAAAGCATGTTTTGTTACATCGCTATTTTCTGAAATATTAATCTTTTCATAACAAACTCTGGATGTTCTAAAAATGGCTGTCGGCGACGTAACAATGCCACAAATGCATGTGGTAAAAGGTGTAAAAATTGGCTCAACTGAAGCATATGTACGTTACCAGAACCGACGAGATTTAGTCATTTTTGAGTTTGCAGAAGGTTCAAACGTTGCTGGGGTATTTACCCAAAATGCATTCTGTGCAGCACCTGTTCATGTATCGAAAGCTCATCTTGCACAAGGCAACCCTCGTTATTTAGTAATTAATACAGGTAATGCCAATGCGGGTACTGGACCTACAGGTTTAAAAAATGCCCAAGACACTTGCGCGAAGTTAGCTGAGCTTGCTGGTGTGAACAGTTTTGAAGTACTTCCGTTTTCTACGGGTGTGATTGGTGAGCAGCTTCCAATGGAGCGTTTACTTGCTGGTCTTCAGCCTGCATTAAATAGCGTACAAGATGCTGCTTGGAATGATGCAGCAACTGGCATTATGACGACAGACACTGTGCCTAAAGGTGCATCTGAACAATTTGAACTTGATGGCGTTACTTATACCATGACAGGTATTAGTAAAGGCGCAGGCATGATCCGTCCAAACATGGCAACCATGCTGAGCTTTGTTGCTACAGATGCGCCTATTAGCCGCGATTTAGTACAAAAACTATTAAAGACAACAGTTGAGCATTCATTTAACCGTATTACCATTGATGGTGATACTTCAACAAATGACTCTTGTATTTTTGTGGCGACTGGTCAGGCAGGTGGCACTGAAATTACATCAGACAGCGATGCACGCTACGCAAAAGTATTAGAAGTGCTTGCTCGTGTTATGAATCGCTTAGCGCAGTTAATTATTCGTGATGGCGAAGGTGCGACGAAGTTTATTACTGTTGCGGTAGAGGGTGGTGGTAACATTCAGGAATGTTGTGACATTGCGTACAGCATTGCGCACTCTCCACTTGTTAAAACCGCACTTTTCGCATCTGACCCGAACTGGGGACGTATTTTAGCGGCAATTGGCTATGCTGGAGTGAAAGACTTAGACGTGTCAAAAATTCAGGTATGGCTAGACGACGTACAAATCTGTAAAGATGGTGGTGCAGCCGAGGACTATACTGAAGAAGCGGGCGCGCGCGTTATGGCACAAACCGAAATTACCATTCGTGTTGATTTAGGTCGCGGACAAGCCAAAGACACAGTCTATACATGCGATTTATCTTACGACTATGTCAAGATTAATGCAGATTACCGTTCGTAAATATTCAGTTATAATCAAGCCTCGACAAAGAGGCTTTTTTATTAGCCCCAACTTTTGATATTAAATGATTCAATCTATTAAATCATTTAAGCAGTAACGTTATATGCGAGCAGGTATGCCAGCATAAAGGATAGAGAAGACGTTTTATGAGTGATGCGACTTTAATTGCCAACGATGCAAAAAACATTGTACAAGCGCATTTAGACCGTTTAGGTGAGCCAAAAGACAATCGCTTAAGTGAAGAAGCAAAACAACAAAAGTTTGCACAGATCGAAGCAGAGCTCAAAAAACGTGATGCTGTCCTTGTTGCTCATTACTATTGCGACCCTGAAGTACAAGAGCTTGCTGAAAAAACAGGTGGATGTGTTTCTGATTCTTTAGAAATGGCCCGTTTTGGACGCGATCATGCTGCCTCAACATTAGTCGTTGCTGGTGTTAAATTTATGGGGGAGACAGCTAAAATTCTGTCTCCTGAAAAAACAATTTTAATGCCGACACTTGAAGCAACTTGTTCACTCGACTTGGGCTGTCCAGTTGATGAGTTCACAGCATTTTGTGATCAACACCCTGACCATACTGTAGTTGTTTATGCAAACACATCTGCTGCTGTTAAAGCACGTGCAGATTGGGTCGTAACTTCAAGCTGTGCTGTTGAAATTGTTGAGCACCTAGACAGCTTGGGCGAAAAAATTATTTGGGCACCAGATCAGCACTTAGGTCGCTATATCCAAAAGAAAACCGGCGCTGACATGTTGCTTTGGGATGGCGCATGTATTGTGCATGAAGAATTCCGCGCACGTGGTATTGCCAGCATGAAAGCACTGTATCCAGACGCTGCTGTATTGGTACATCCAGAGTCGCCAGAGTCGGTTGTAGAAATTGCCGATGCGGTAGGTAGTACTTCTCAACTCATTAAAGCTGCACAGACTTTGCCAAACGAAAGACTCATTGTGGCAACAGACCGCGGTATTTTCTACAAAATGCAGCAAGCAGTACCCAATAAGATTTTAGTTGAAGCACCAACAGCGGGTGAGGGGGCAACTTGTCGTTCATGTGCTCACTGTCCGTGGATGGCAATGAATGAACTCGATGGAATTTTAGAAGTTTTACAAAAAGGTGATCAGGAAATACACGTTGATCCAGCGCTAGCTGAACGTGCCAAAATGCCTTTAGATCGAATGTTAGCCTTTAGTGCATCGTTAAAACGTTAAAAAACCTCAAAATGCTTGTTAAATATACATTTGATAAGGATTTTTAACTTTTTTTTAGAATAGGTGTTGACGTCTGAGGGCGTCGCGCCTAGAATGCACACCGTACCGCACGATGTGCGATACAGCAAAAGCTGAGATAGATCGGAGCATAGCACAGCCTGGTAGTGCACCTGGTTTGGGACCAGGGGGTCGTAGGTTCGAATCCTACTGCTCCGACCACTTAAAATAATATTTTAAGATCGGCGAAGTATCGCATGATAAGCATCATCGGTTAAGCGCCTGTAGCTCAGTTGGATAGAGCATCCGCCTTCTAAGCGGATGGTCACAGGTTCGAATCCTGTCAGGCGCGCCATTTGGTAGCTTGGTACATAGAACTTATTTGATGGTGGATGTAGCTCAGTTGGTAGAGCCCTGGATTGTGATTCCAGTTGTCGCGGGTTCGAATCCCGTCATTCACCCCAATTTCGGAGCATAGCACAGCCTGGTAGTGCACCTGGTTTGGGACCAGGGGGTCGTAGGTTCGAATCCTACTGCTCCGACCATATTTAAAAGCGTTCAAGCTTTGAAAATATCCCAAATATTAAAAAGAATTTCTTCTAGCCTTAAAGGTGGAAGGAATTTTTTTGTTTTATATATCTAAATTTAATTCATACACGCTCCAATATTTGAACTTATTTATATAAGCTCTGTTCTCTGTTATTGATATTTCTGTCTTAACTCATCTTTTTCTTGATCTGTCAAAAATGAGATTTTAAGACCATTTTGTTGAGCTGTATAAATTTGCTCAGGGCTTAAACCCGCCAGTGGGGCAGCAGTTAAATATTCATGTTGTATCTCAATACCTTCTACTGCTGGGTCATCCGTATTAATGGTGGCAAGCACACCATGTTCTAAAAATGTCTTTAATGGATGTTCTGCTAAAGACGGCACTGTATTGGTTTGAATGTTTGAGGTGAGACAAGACTCAATACCAATCTTATGTTTCGCTAAATAATCTAAAAGTTTTAAATCTTGAACTGCTTTAACGCCATGTCCAATTCGTTCGGCACCTAATTCTTCAATAGCTTGCCAAATACTTTCTGGGCCGGCAGCTTCGCCTGCATGTACCGTAATGTGCCAACCTGCATCATGTGCTTTTTTAAAATGATCAATAAATAAATTGCCCGGAAAACCAAGCTCATCTCCAGCGAGATCCAACGCTTTAATATCATTTTTATGGGCGAGTAGAGCATTTAACTCTTTTTCACAGGCTTCCTGACCAAAAGTACGGCTCATAATGCCAATTAAATTCGCTTTTACTCCGTAAGCTTGACTACCTTCTTTTACGCCCGCAATAACCGCTTCAACAACGCCTTCAAGTGGAAGTTGATGTGTCATTCCCATATAACCTGGTGAAAAACGCAGCTCTACATAATCTAGGCCTTGTTGTGCTGCATCTTGCATGTTTTCAAAAGCAATGCGTTTGCAGGCATCTAAACTCGCTAATACTTTTACGCCCCAATCGAGCTTAGATAAAAAACTTAATAAGTCAGGTTGGTTATTCATCACTTGTACGTGTGGTCGTAAAGATTCAATGTCGTAGGCAGGTAAATCTAAATTGTATTGTTGCCCCAACTCCAAAATGGTTTGAATGCGGATGTTGCCATCAAGGTGGCGGTGTATATCTGTAAGGGGGAGCGTTTTTGTAATCATAGACTTCTTCTTATCTGTTCGTATTAATTCATCATGCCTGTTTAGGACTGCTGATAAAAGTTTGGATTTGCTATGTTTTTGTGAAAAGCGTTGAGTTGAGTTTTTTGAACTTACTATATTTGTATAAGTTTTAATTTTGATGACATTGTTCTGGCCTAAGAAGACAACGCAGTCTGTGTAAGATACAAGCACCAAGATTTTTATTGTTTTAATTTCGCTGCGCCTGTTTTTGTTGACTCTTCAACAATAGATTGGCTGAAGAATGGTCATTGGTATTTTGCTTTTTAGTTGTAAAGATGAATAAAGGCTTGCTAAAGACCAAACCGATAAAGCGATTAATTTATCTGTAGAAATCTATTTCTGGCAAGTAAATGAAAAAGAAGAAATAGGAAGCACTCAAATGAAGTCGGTACTTTGTCATCAAGCAACATTACAAGTAGTGGATCAACCGAACTTAACACCTGCAAAAGGGCAGGTTTTATTAGAAGTGGTGCGATGTGGCATCTGTGGTTCAGATTTACATATGCAGCACCACTGCGACCACATGCATGATCTGGCTGCACGTGTCGGGTTTAATGGTTTAGCCAAGTCTACAGATCCGTTTGTATTGGGACATGAGTTTTGCGGTAAGGTTTTAGACTACGGCCCAAAAACACGTCATAAATTTAAAGCGGATACACTCGTTTGCGCAATGCCGCTTTTAAATGTAGATCAGCATGGTTATTTGTCTACAGGGCTTTCTCCAAATGCTTCGGGTGGTTATGCCGAGCAAGTATTGGCTCAATCGAGCTTGATGTTTGAAGTACCCAACGGTCTAGATGCCGATAGTGCTGCCATGACTGAACCTATGGCGGTTGCATTACATGCTGTTCGCCGTAGTCGTGTAAAAACTGGTGAACCTGCGATTGTAATTGGCTGTGGTCCTGTCGGGCTAGGTGTCATATTAATGCTTAAAGCAGCTGGGGTTAAAACTGTAGTTGCCAGCGACTTTTCTCCAAACCGTCGTAAGCTTGCCGAGCAATGCGGTGCCGATATTGTGGTAGACCCTAAAGAGACATCGCCATTTGCTAACTGGAAAGAGTTTGGTTTACTTGGCAATGTTTCGGATGCTATTAACATGGGCATGGGGTTGTTTGATAAGTTACAAGCGACTCGCTTACCTTGGTGGCATGGATGGCGCATGATTGATAAATTAGGTGCTTTGCCAAAACGTCCTATTATTTTTGAGTGTGTGGGCGTACCGGGTGTTTTGCAGCAAATTATTGAAGGTGCACCTTTGTTTTCCCGAATTGTTGGGGTGGGCGTGTGCATGCAAAGTGACAAAATAGAACCCGCACTTGCGATTAATAAAGAGTTAGAAATTCAGTTTGTGTTGGGCTATACACCGCTTGAGTTCCGAGATGCTCTGCATATGATTGCAGAAGGTAAAGTGAACTGCTCACCACTGATTACCGGTGTTGTAGGTTTAGAGGGTGTTACGAGTGCATTTGAAGCGTTACGCGACCCTGAACAGCATGCCAAAATCTTGATTGACCCGAAACGTCGTGGTTCAGATATTCAATTAATGAATCATTAATTTCAAAGACATTTATGCTTAACTAAAAGGTTGTGATCTGATTAATCACAATCTTTTTTTATGCGTATAGATCGCAATATGTGGCATAAATGAAAGCTGCTCAGCTAATTGATATTACTTTTTAACTGCTCTAACTCTTGATAAATCCACTCAACAAATTTTTGAATGGTTGGGGTTATGTCTTGGCTCGAATGGATGAGGTAGTACTTTCGGCTGCCTTTTAATTTTTTATTGGAAACAATCACCAGTTCTTTTTTTTGTAGTTCAGACTTAATCAACATTTGTGGAATTAAAGCCATTCCCATGTCATGACTGGCAGCAACCGCAAGCATCGAAAATAACTCATGGCGTTGTCCATCAAAAGGTTTCGGGTGTTGCATCTGATGGGTCAGAAACCATTCTTGCCAAATGCTTGGCCGAGTGGTTTGTTGTAGCAGGGGAATTTTTAGCAAATCTTCTGAGCTTAAATCATAGGTATTTTCATTAATCATCACAGCATCTGGAAAATACTTCTCGATGAGTCTGGGTGAGCACACGGGTACAATTTCTTCATCCATTAAATAATGCGCTTGTATGCCGGGCCAGTGGTCAATTTGCTGCTGCGTACCTGCAAAAATCGCAGCGTCAAAAATATTGTCATTAAATAAAAAAGGCTTGGTACTGGTTTCTAAGTGAACCGTAATTTCAGGGTGTTTTTGATTTAAAAGATGAAGTTTGGGTAACAGCCAACGGGTTGCAAAGGTAGGCACCACGCCTAACTTTAATGTTCCGCCTAAACCTTTATGAGAAATCACATCGGCCGTACATTTCTCTAGCCCTAACAAGTAGGGTTTAATGCTTTTAAAATATTGCTGACCAGCAATGGTGAGTTCAACCCCATGCCGAGTACGTATAAAGAGTTCAACGCCCAAGAAGTCTTCTAACTGCTGAATTTGGCGAGAGACAGCGCTTTGGGTAATACATAACTCTTGCGCAGCATAGGTATAACTTAGATGTTTTGCTGCACTTTCAAAGCAAATCAGGCCCTGAATGGACGGGATACTTCGTCGCATAAATAAATCCTTTTATTTGTCGTCATATTTCAAAACAGCATATGACCTAAATGCAGATATCCGAGTTTAGTATAAAAATAAGCCATTTTTAATGAAATACAACGAATTAAATATCTAAATTTAAACCTTCTTATTTTAAATATGCGTAAGTCGCATATCTGCATGAACATTTATCGTTTGATTACTGTATTTTTCACGCATAACATCGAGTTAAATAAAGAAGATCCAATCAAGCAGAGGATGCGATGAATCACATGGTGACAACAAAAAAAGCAAAAGTTCAATTTAACTGGCAAGACCCATTTTTAATTGAGCAACAGCTTACCGAAGATGAGCGCATGATTCGTGATGCGGCTCATGCCTATTGCCAAGAACGTTTGCAACCACGTGTACTTGAACAATTTCGTCATGAAACAACAGATCCATCTATTTTCCGTGAAATGGGAGAGCTTGGCTTACTGGGTCCAACCATTCCTGAGCAATATGGCGGTGCAGGTTTAAACTATGTGAGTTATGGCTTGGTTGCGCGTGAAATTGAATATGTGGATTCGGGCTACCGCTCTATGGCGAGCGTGCAAAGCTCATTGGTGATGGTTCCGATTCATGAATTTGGTACCGAAGAGCAAAAGCAGAAATACTTACCTAAACTAGCTACTGGTGAATATATTGGTTGTTTTGGTTTGACTGAACCTGATCATGGCTCAGACCCGGGCAGTATGATTACTCGTGCTAAGAAAGTTGACGGTGGTTACCGTTTAAGTGGCGCAAAAATGTGGATTACCAATAGTCCAATTGCCGATGTATTTGTAGTCTGGGCAAAAGAAGTTTCTGCTGAAGGTAATGTGGGTGATATTCGCGGCTTCATTTTAGAAAAGGGCTGGGAAGGTTTATCTGCGCCTGCCATTCATGGCAAGGTTGGTTTACGTGCCTCGATTACGGGTGAAATTGTAATGGATAACGTATTTGTACCTGAAGAAAATGCATTCCCTGAAATTCGAGGCTTAAAAGGCCCATTTACCTGTCTAAATAGCGCCCGCTATGGCATTGCATGGGGCGCAATGGGTGCTGCCGAGTTCTGCTGGCATACCGCACATCAATACACCATGGACCGCAAACAATTTGGTCGTCCGTTAGCTGCAAATCAGTTGATTCAAAAGAAACTCGCAGATATGCAAACTGAAATTGCTTTGGGTCTGCAAGTGGCTTTACGTTTTGGTCGTATGAAAGATGAAGGCATTGCGTCAGTTGAAGGTACATCTCTCATTAAGCGTAATAACTGTGGGAAAGCACTTGATATTGCCCGTATGGCACGTGACATGATGGGTGGAAACGGTATTAGTGATGAGTTTGGCGTAGCACGTCATTTGGTCAATCTTGAAGTTGTGAACACCTATGAAGGTACACATGATGTTCATGCTCTTATTTTAGGTCGTGCCCAAACAGGCATTGCCGCATTTAGTAACTAACTCATTAATTTTTTAAAAGATAGAGGTGTTCTTTCGAGAGCACCTTTAGGGATTTTTACGCAAAAATTTATGGAAAATGACAAGATTCATCGTAAGGATACTCATGTAAAGATACGCCTCTGTGTACTTAAAACCAAATGTAAGATGATGAAAATATAGAAGATTAAGTCATACAGAAAACATAAGTAAGCTATCGATGACTCATTTGGGAAAATGAGGAACTAAAGATGAACAATGACGTTCAAGTAATATCGAAAGAATTAAGAAATACATTTCCAAGTAACCTTGGAACATACGAAAGGATTGGACCTCATACATGGAAATGGGCGTTGTTATTTGCCTATTTTGCGATGGTGGTCGATGGCATTGATATTATGCTGTTGTCTTATAGCTTAACCAGTTTAAAGGCAGAGTTTGGTTTAAGTACCTTTCAGGCAGGTGCCTTAGGTAGTGCTTCTTTGGCGGGTATGGGTATTGGCGGTATTTTGGGTGGCTGGGCATGTGACAAGTTTGGTCGTGTACGAACCATTGCCAACTCGGTGACCTTCTTTTCTGTAGCAACTTGCTTATTGGGCTTTACGCAAAGCTTCGAACAATTTATGGCTTTACGTTTTATTGGTGCTTTAGGAATTGGAGCACTTTATATGGCATGTAATACCTTAATGGCTGAATATGTGCCAACCATGTACCGTACAACGGTATTGGGCACATTACAGACGGGTCAGACCGTAGGTTATATTGCTGCAACGTTATTAGCTGGCGCAATTATTCCAGATCATGGCTGGCGTGTTTTGTTCTTCCTGACCGTGGTCCCTGCTTTTGTAAATATTTTCCTACAACGGTTTGTACCAGAGCCAAAATCTTGGCAGCTCACCAAAATTGAAAGCTTGCAAGGTAACAGACAACCTAAAGAAATGGTGGTGGCTGAAAAGCCAAAAAGTGGCAGTATTTATAAGCAAATTTTTAATAACTTTAAGCACCGTAAAATGTTTTTGTTATGGATGACCACAGCATTCTTCTTACAGTTTGGTTATTACGGCATTAACAACTGGATGCCAAGTTATTTAGAAACAGAAGTGCATATGAACTTTAAAAACTTAACCAGTTATATGGTGGGTTCATATACCGCAATGATTCTAGGAAAAATTTTAGCGGGTTATCTTGCCGACAAATTTAACCGCCGTGCTGTTTTTGTGTTTGGCACAATTGCGAGCGCTGTGTTCTTGCCAATCATTATTTTCTTCAATACCCCTGACAATATTTTGTATTTATTGATCACTTTTGGCTTCTTATATGGCATTCCATATGGTGTAAACGCGACCTATATGGCTGAAAGTTTTTCAACCGACGTGCGCGGTACAGCCATTGGCGGTGCTTATAACATTGGTCGTGTCGGGGCCGCTATTGCACCAGCTACCATTGGTTTCTTGGCATCGGGCGGTACGTTTACCATGGCCTTTATTGTGATGGGCGCTGCGTATTTTGTTGCGGGTGTATTGCCAGGATTATTTATTAAAGATCGTCAGTACGATCCGCAAAAACAATCATAAACAATGAAAAGAAGGTGCGTTGAGTACCTTCTAAAAAGATAAGGGTATCGTTATGGGTGCATTACAAGGAATTCGAGTTTTAGATTTAAGTCGTGTACTTGCAGGGCCATGGTGCGGGCAAATCTTGGCAGACCTTGGCGCGGAAGTGATTAAAATTGAACGTCCTCGAGTCGGTGATGACACCCGCATGTGGGGGCCACCATGGATGCCCGATCAAGATGGAAACATGACCCGTGAATCTGGCTATTTTCAGTGTACTAACCGTAATAAATATTCAGTTGCAGTGGACATTACCACACCCGAAGGTCAGGCTTTAATTTATGAAATTGCTAAGACTGCCGACGTGGTAATTGAAAACTATAAGACAGGGTCTTTGGCTAAATATGGTTTGGACTATGCTTCCTTGAATGAGTTAAACCCAAATATTGTGTATTGCTCGATTACTGGGTTTGGGCAAGATGGCCCACGTGCAGAAGAACCCGGTTATGATTTTATTATTCAGGGTATGTCCGGCTTAATGAGCATTACAGGCGAGCCTGATGATGTGGCAGGCGGTGGTGCACAAAAAGTTGGCGTGGCTGTTGTAGATATTCAAACTGGTTTATATTCAACCATTGCCATTCAAGCGGCCTTGATTGCACGGTCGCACACAGGGCGTGGTCAATATATTGATATGTCACTCCTTGATGTACAGGTCGCGGCACTGGCAAATCAGGGAATGAATTATTTAGCTTCGGGTAAAGCGCCACAGCGCATGGGTAATCAGCACCCGAGTATTGTGCCGTATCAAACTTTTAAGGCTAAAGATAAAGAATTTATTATTGCTTGCGGTAACGATAAACAGTTTAAAGATTTGTGTATTGCAATTGATTATTCAGAGCTACTCGAAAATGAAAAGTTTGTGCGTAACCAAGACCGCGTAAAGTATCGAGATGAACTGATTCCTTTATTGTCCGAGCACTTTTTGCAAAAAACTGCCAAAGAATGGGTTGAGATGATTCATGCGCTTAAAGTACCCGTAGGTGTTATAAACTCTATTGAAGATGCTTTAGCTGAACCACAAATCGTACATCGCAATTTAGTGGTCAATATTCCTCATCGTTTAAATGAAAACTTTCAAACGATTGGTTCACCCATCAAGTTGTCTGATACTCCCGTTGAATATCATCATGCACCGCCAGAGCTAGGTGAACATACGGCTCAAATCTTATCGAGATTTAAAACAGCAGAAGAGCTATCTGCATTAAAAGAGAAAGGCATTATTGATGGAAAAATTGCTTAAGCTATTGTCGTTTTTAATGTGATTCAATTTAAATAAAAACTGTGATTTGCAATAAATCACAGTTTTTTATTAGAAACTAAGCGTTTTTAATATTTAAAAATAAGCGGCAGCTCTGGCCTGAAATCATGAATTATTCCTTGAGGTTCATGATCAAAACTAATTTCCATTAAATGCTCCGATCCATCAGTCACTTCAAAATCATCAAGCGAATTGAACAGCAATGAAGTAGGGTGCTTTTCAAGGTTTGGAATAGAAACTTTAATCGCAGTGATTTGTGATAAATCTTTGCTATGAACAAGTGGTTGTTGTTTTTCTTTTGCAGCAAGGTCTGGTCGTGAAGCAAATGAAAGGAAGAACCACATCGGTTCAGTTACCACAGAATCTTTGGCAATATTTACTTCTAAGCTGGCTGGTAAATAGCTTGGTTTGTAAACCCAATTAGGAAATTTTGCACCGTTATCATCTTTATTTTTAGGGCGAAAACAAATACCAAAAGGGGACGCAATATTATTTTGAGCACTTAGTCGTTCAAAAAGCAGAGTCGGTTTTGTGAGATCACTTGAAGCTTCTTCTGGGTTATTTAAAAAGATTAATTCGATAAAGCTATTTTTAAAGAAAAAGCGTCTGTTTTCGGTACCTTGACCCGGGTGCTTATTGGATGAACCTTCTGTTAGACCGAATTTTTTTAAAGTTTCAGCTTCGGGAGCGCCTGATTGTACACAAATAAAAATATGATCCACTTCCATTTTAAGTTCTCATGCTAATGTTGGTGAATATTAAATAATTGATTAATAGAATTTTTCATGTTTATCGCAAGTGTTTCATCGAAACCATCGACTAAAAAGCGGCTAATTAAGCCTTCAATCACCGTATAGATCAGCTCAGATAAAGCTTCACCATTGGGTATATTGCAGTTTTCCGCAATCAACACTTTAATCCATTGTTTATGGGCTTTAGAAATAGAAATAATGTCTTGATCATCTTGGTTAGATTCAGCGACTGCTCTTACAAATAAACAGCCTTTAAAAAAATCTTGTCTAAACCAATTGGTGTGCCAATCCAGAATTTTATTGATGGCCTCTAACCCTGTTGCATCTCCAACATAACCCAAAAGGCTTTGCTTAAACCGTTCATCACGTGCAACGAGCACAGATTTAACCAGTTGGTTTTTATTTTTATAGTATGTGTACATCGTGGTTTTAGAGCAGCCAGATTCATCGCGAATCAAGTCAACGCCAACCCCGACAAAACTATTTTCATTAAATAACTTCTCGGCTGTATCTAATATTTTTAAGGCAGATTTTGACATAAAACTTTTCCAAAAAATAAAATAGTACAGATCTGTACTATTTGAAATTTTATCTATATGCTTTTTAAAAAGCAATGTTTGTTTAAGGAATAAAACCATGTTCTCGATGTTTTATGGCAAAGAAAAACTGGCTCCATCGCCCACTAAAGTTGATGTTTTAAGAAGCCTTATTGGGGGAACGGTCAGTATTTTTATACTTTTGTGGTTGAGTAAGCTCACACACAATATCTTCATCATGGCGCCGTTTGGTGCGACCTGTGTATTGCTCTATACCGTGTCGCAGTCACCTTTGGCGCAGCCGAGAAATATTATATTTGGACATCTTATTTCGGCTTTTGTGGGTTTGTTTTTTCTAAAATTTGTCGGTGTTTCTATTTTTACAATTGCTTTTTCAGTGGGCTGCGCAATTGCACTCATGCAGATTTTTAAATGCGTTCATCCACCTGCTGGGGCCAATCCTTTGGTTATTTTGCTTACCGCGAGTAGCATACATTACCAGTGGAGCTTTTTAATTTTCCCTGTTTTGGTGGGCGCAGTGTCTTTAGTTTTGGTGGCGATGCTGATTAATAATATTAAAGCGAGTACCAAGTGGCCGATGTATGGCTTGGGAATTTTAAATAGTAAAAAGTAGGCAAGCTATGAAGTATTTTGATCTTAAAATAATGAAGTATTCACTACGCCAAGATAGTGAATACTTTTGAATAAAATTATGACTTTTTAGAAATGCGTTCTTCGATGGCAAATTTGAGTAAAGACGCGCTGCGGTAAAAACCGTGTGCGAACTTTCCAAAAGGCATGGTAATAAAGAACGTCATGACCGTAGCTAAATGGAAAATCAGTAAAAGTGCCATGTATGGAGAATTACGAAATGCCATGAGGGCTAAGCCTGAAGCACTGACTAAAATTAAAAGGAAAATAAAGCCTCGATCTACAGGTTTTTGCTCGCGGTCACCATGTAATGGATGGCGTTTAAGGTTTAAATAGAGCAAGCCAGATGGCCCAACCACTAAGCCAAACCCACCCAACGTACCCAAAATAACAGGCAAGCTAAAGATAGGGTAAGGCGCATGTAGGTTAAGGAAATAGTGATATAAAGTCGCTACGCCTGTGGCTGCAAAGCAAAGCATAAAGCCATAAAACGTCAGGTGATGAAACACGCGGCGGATTTGGGTGTAACGGTCATCTTGTTCATTACAGCCTTTACCATGCCCACCATCTAAATATTTAAGCGTTAAAACATTTTGAGAGGCTTGAATAAGGTCGGGTTTCTCAACTTTGCCGTGAATAACTTTAGAGGTTTGTCGCCAGAATTTGCTAATTCCAATGCCGAGCAAAACAATCGCAACTGTAAAGGTCGCTCCAAACAGTATCGCTAAAAAGTTATGCGGGAAAATCGCATAGAAATTACCTTGATAGCCTGCAAACAGGTCGGTGCCCTTGTACCACACCACAGCTAACATACATAAAAAGAAAATAGCTGATAACGCCGAGACAAAAGGAATTCCCACAGACTTATAAAGTCGGCCTAAAGGCTGAGGGGTCGCAAACTCTTGGTAAGTTTCCAAACGTACTTGTGCCATTGCTTTTGGAATGTTTACACCAAACTCATGCGGCGGGGCATATTGGCAAGCGTGTAAACAAGCACCACAGTTATGGCACAGGTTTGCAAGGTAATGAATATCGGCTTGGTTAAACTCAAGGCGCTTGGTCATCGCCGCAAATACAGCACAAAATGACTCGCAGTAGCGACAAGCATTACAAATTTGTAGTGCTCTTTGAACTTCCTGCTCATGGTCAGAGAGCTGAACAACTGGAATTAGGGCTTTAGTACTAGCATTCATGTTCAACTCCTTGTGAAAGTGCATAGTGGGCTGCATTTTTTCCGGCAATGCGTCCAAAGGTCGTGCCGATCGACATACCAACGCCTGCGGTATAACCCTGACCGAGTACGTTACCTGCCATCATTTCACCTGCGACAAACAGGTTGTGGCTGGCTTTATTGTTAAAACGTACCGCAGCATCGTCTTCGACTTTTAAGCCTAAATAGGTAAAGGTAATACCGGGCTTAAGCGCATAGGCATAGAAAGGTGGCTTGTCGAGAGGAACTGCCCAGTGAGTCTTGTTGGGAACAATATTTTCGGTGGTGCAGTCATCTAAAACCGTATGGTTAAAGGTGCCTTGTACGCAGGCTTGGTTAAATTCTTCTACCGTGTGGCATAAGGTTTTTGCATCTAGTCCGATTTTTTCGGCCAGTTCTTGAATGCTATTTGCTTTCACACCCGCAAACACAGGTGGCATAAAGCGACCAATGGCTTTTGAGTCGATAATCGAATAGGCAATTTGCTGAGGCTGTTTGGCAACAAGGCGGCCCCAAATCGCATAACGTTTTGGCCAGAAGTCTTCACCTTCATCGTAAAAACGTTCAGCTTTGTTATTGACCACAATACCCAAAGAAACGCAGTCAATACGGGTGCAGATGCCGCCGTCATATAATGGTGCGCGTGCATCTACGGCTACACAGTGTGATTGTGATGGGTCACCAATAATATCCGCGCCTTGATCTATCATAAATTTGAGCAAGTTGCCCTGATTAAAGCGGGTTCCACGAATAATGAAATTATCGGCAGGCCATTCGCCGTTTTCATTTTGTCCCCATGCTTCTCTTAACCATTCTAAATTTGACTCAAAACCACCTGCGGCCAATACACAGCTTTTCGCTTTAAACACACGGCCATCTTCAGCAATTGCAGCTTCAAAATGTCCTTGGTTTAACTTTAGATCTTTAATTTTTGTGTTGTATAAAATCTCGATGCCAAGCTCTTGAGCACTACGGTAATACGCATTAATGAGGGCTTTACCGCCACCCATAAAAAAGGCATTGGTACGTGCAACATGTAAAGCACCCGATAGTGGCGGCTGAAAATTCACGCCATGTTTACGCATCCAGTCACGGCAAGTCGCGGTGCTACGAATAACCAGACGAGCTAAGTGCTCATTGGTTTTGCCCGCAGTCACTTTAAGTAAGTCTTGCCAATATTCTTCTTCCGGATAGGCATCGACCAATACATCTTGAGGAGCATCATGCATGCAGCGAAGGTTACGGGTGTGTTGTGAGTTACCACCACGCCATTCTTTAGGTGCTGCTTCTATGACAAGCACAGAAGCGCCGCTTTCTTTTGCCGTGAGCGCGGCACACAGTGCGGCATTCCCACCACCAATCACAATTACATCATGCATGGATTTCTCCCTTTCTCAGCTAAGGTTAATGTAGCTTTAAAAAGGAAGGTGAAGTGAGAGGCTAAGCTTGAATGGGTGTTTAGTAAAAATAAATACTAAGCGCTTAAGTGTTTATGAGTTCCGCACCGGGCCAGCGCTTTTCATTAATTAAGTTAGCCACACAAGCACGAATCACTACTTTGGTGGCTAAAGTAGCAGGTGAGAGTTCTTCTTCAGACAAACTAATTAAATAGTTAATGCGTTCAATGGCAGGTTCTACAACGCGTAACAAACATAAGTCTTGCCTTGAGTTTAATGATGCACCCGCAGGTTGGATGGTTGCCATTTCGAGTTGGCTAATGCTTTCCATTAACAAATGCAGCCCATCAATTTCATAGGCCACTCTAAGCTGATGAATTTTCTGTTCGAGTAACAAACGCAGTCCATGTCGTTGACTCGGTAAAATCAGCGGAAGTTCTTTTAGCTGTGTATGCGTAATGGTTTGAGTGTCGATACAGCTTTCAAGGTGGTACTGACTCAGTACTTCTTTAGGCGAGATTAAAAACATTTGCTCTTTGACTAAAGGCTGTATGGCCCACTGTGGGTCGACATCGTCACTAAAGATGATGGCAACATCGAGCTGTCTTGCATTGACTAATGCTTTGAGGTCACCCGATAACCCTTCAATGAGACGGACTTTAATGTCGGGGTAGCGGTTTCTCATGAGTTTTAAAAAGTGTGTGCCTATAACCGACGCGACACTTGGCGAAAAACCGACGGTAACATGACCACTTAAACGTGAAGAGTGTGCAGAGTCTACAGCATGGTCTAAGTGCCTAAGTGCCAGTTGAACTTGTTGAAAAAAAGCTAAACCCGCAGGGGTGGGAACCGTACCCAAAGCAGTACGTTGTAAAAGGCGAATAGAAAGCTCGCTTTCTAATTTTGAGATTTGCTGACTTAATGCAGAAGTTCCAATATCGAGATTTTTTGCAGCTTTACCTAAGCTTCCAGACTCGATCACTGCAATAAAATATTTTAATTGTTTGAGTTCCACGGCAAATACTACATTGTCCTTTGTTCATTATTCTACACTGGTTTATTGCTATACATTTTGTTCTATTGTGCTGCGTAAACCACCAAAAGAGAAAAGGCAACATCCTCTCAAAATGCTGCCTTTTAGAGCTTTTATTGTTTAACCTGCTCAAGACCCTGTTCTTCAATAATTTGTGTCGCTTGAGGTGATTTCACAAATTGAATAAGTTCTTTTGCGACTTTTGCATGTTCAGAGTTTTTACCAATGCCCGCTGCAAATACAGTGACTTTTTGGTAAGGCGCAGGAATTGGGCCGACTAAATCAACTTGACCATATTGGCCAGTAAAAGGTTTGATTTCACTAATTTGCTGGAAACCAATATCAAACTGACCTTCAGCAATACGTTTTGCCACGCGGTCACCGACCACTTTTTCTGCTTTACCAGCAATCACTTTGTACTCGACAGGTGGAAAGCTTGGGAAAACATCTTTTTCAAGATGTGTACCGCTCGCACTTGCCGAATAGCCGATGTGCTTAGCATTTAATAAAACTTTTTCAAACTTTGCCGCAGAGCTAATGTCTGGCTTTGGCGCACCTTTAGGTACAGCCATGCCAATGCTTGAATTGACTAAAGCACTTTGTGAATTTGGTTCTACATAACCTTTTTCTGCAAGCTTGTTTAGTTCAGGAGCAGCCAACACCACCACATCAAAATGTTCACCACGATCGAGTCGATTTGGAATTGCAGTTGGTGATGCGCCCATTGATGAACCAGACGAAAGGTGAACCGTGTGACCAGTTTGCTTTTCAAATATTGGAATGAGTTTTTCCATAGATGAATAGAAACCGCCTGAGCTAATCACTTCGAGGGTGTCTGCGTTGGCAAGCGTTGAGCCTAAACCTGCACCAGCTAGGCAAATGGTCATGAAGATAGGGGACTTTTTCATAATATCTCACTTTTTAATGACAGGAGAACACAGTACGGAGACTTAAGATCTGCCGTACTGTTCATTAAAATTTCAGGTTAAGTAGTTAGTTGTTTTAAGCGCTAACCTTTGCAGGTTCAGCAATCGCGTCAGATTTGTTCTGCTTAGAACCGCGACATAAATACAAGCTTGAGATGAGACTACATACCGCAGCGAGCATCAGCCAGAACGCTGGTGTGCTTGCATTGCCTGTGTTTTCCACAAGGTAAGTACATGCCATTGGCGTCATACCACCAAAAATAGCGGCTGCAAGACTGAACGCTAAAGAGAAGCCAACGGTACGAACACGTTTTGGCATTACTTCGGCAAGGGTTGCCACCATAGTCCCGTTGTACATACCAAAGAAGAACGAGAAGTAAGCAAGCGTGATCAGTAAGTTTGAAAAACTAATGTCGCTGACCAACCAGCTTAAAACTGGATAACTGGTAAAGATCGCAAGTGTCGTAATACCCACTAACACTGGACGGCGACCAATTTTGTCTGAAAGTAAGCCACCCATTGGTAACCAGAAGAAATTCGATAAACCTACAAATACGGTTGCTAACAGGCTGTCTGTGACCGACATTTCTAAAGTACGTTTTGCATATACTGTGGTGTAAACCGTAATAAAATAGAACGTGGTTGTGGTCATGGCACTCATCATCATACCTGCAAGTACAATGCGCCAGTTGCTCGCCAGTGTGCTGAAAATTTCTTTGGTTGATGGGTGAGTTTTTTGTGCTTTAAATGCTTCAGTTTCCTCTAAAGTACGACGGAATAAGAAGATTAAAGGAATAATCAAACAACCAATTAAGAACGGAATACGCCAGCCCCATTCACTCACTTGTGCATGAGTTAAAATGGTGTTGAGCCAATAACCAAATAACGCAGCAAACACCACCGCAATTTGTTGACTACCAGACTGCCAGCTTGTGATAAATCCACGGTTTTTATCGGTTGCAATTTCTGCGAGATAAATCGACACACCGCCAGATTCAACACCTGCCGAGAAGCCCTGTAACAGACGCCCAATGACCACCAAAATTGGGGCCATAATACCGATGGTGTCATAACCCGGTACAAAGGTAATTAAGATCGTACCAATAGCCATGAGGCTTAAAGTCACAATTAAACCCTTACGGCGACCGATTCTGTCGACATAAGCACCCAAGAAAATAGCGCCGAGAGGACGCATAAGAAAGCCCGCAGCAAACACGGTAAATGTCATCATTAAAGAGACATATTCATTTTCAGAGTGGAAAAATTTTGCTGCGATATAAGTGGCATAGAAACCAAAAAGAAAAAAATCGTACTGTTCTAAAAAGTTGCCACTTGTTACATTTAATATTTTTTTAAAAGTAGCCCTACGGTTATTAACGACATCCATTGGAGACCTCCTTGGCCTGACAAAATGGAAACATTCACGATCTTCAAAGTTTGGACGTAAATTGATTCAATCAATAAACCTAAATAGGAAATGGGTTAGAGATGAGATTTAAAGGTGTCCTTGGTAGAAAATGTGATGCCTTGTTTCCAGTTAAAACTACACATCTATATTTCGATAAACAGAAAACCACTTATCATTCGTATAAAAATGTAATCTTAAAAAGCAGGGAGGAGTGAGAGGCGAAAATTAATTAGGTATTTAGAAAAATTAATGACCCTTTAAACAATAATTTCAGAACACGGCCAAATTTGGTTTTGAATCAACTCTTTCACACATGCCTTAATGGCTGACTTGGCAGCCAGTGCGGCGGGTGATAATTCTTCTTCGGCAAGGCTCACTAAGTAGTTAATTCTTTCCACTTCTGGGTCAATCACCTTAAGCAATTGCAGCTTATGTTTGTACTCTTGCAAGCAAGCACTTCCGGGACGAACACTAGCAAGGTCAAGGTGAATCAGACTGTCCATAAGTAAATGTAAGCCATCAATTTCATAGACGACATTAAGCTGTCCAATCTTGTGTTCAAGTAGCTTTCGTAAGCTATGACGCTGCCGTGGTAGTACTAAGGGAATATCACCGATTTGCTGAGACTGAATAATTCCGCTTTTGATACAGTCTGCAAGACCGTATTTTTCGAGCACTTCTTTGCGTGCCATTAAATACATTTGTTCACGTACCAAAGGTTGTATCGACCACTGTTTATCAATTTCATTGGTAAAAATAATGGCAATATCAAGCTGACGCGAATTAATCGACTGAATCAGGTTACCTGAAAGCGTCTCGACAATTTCTAGACGAATGTCTGGATAGCGTTCAGACATAAGTTTCATTAAAGGGATGCCAATTAAAGCAGTAATAGTTGGCGGAAAACCAAGGCTGACATGGCCTGAAAGCCGAGCTGAATGCGCAGCATCTATTGCAAAGTTAACTTGACGCAAAATAAGTTGAGAGTGTTTTAAAAAGGCCAGACCCGCGGGTGTAGGCGTGACGCCAAAAGCATTACGCTGTAATAAGCGAATGCTTAGTTCTTGTTCGAGCTTACTAATTTGCTGACTAATGGCCGAAGCGCCGACATCGAGTTTTTGGGCAGCTTTACCAATACTGCCTGCTTCAACCACCGTCAGAAAATATTTTATTTGCTTGATTTCCATAATAAATGTATTCGCTCATCATCCTTGATTTATAGAAATATGAAGGATTGGAAAATCTATCATGCGTTTTAATATTAACAGCAAAAAATATAAAAGGTTCTTAAAAATTAAATAGCTCTCTTAGAAAAGTCTTATAAAAAGCCTTTTTAAAAGTACAAACTATATATGAGCATAAGCAAATTATTCTTCCATAAAATGAGCTTTTTACTGAAACTTAGTAAAAAGCAGGATTAAACCTAATACACATAAAATTGAGCCAATCACCTTATTAATCTGTACTTGCTTGGCCAACATTTTCTGTCTCAATAGCATGGAAGAGAAAAGCACAGCCACAAGTGAAAACCATGCAAAATGAGCAAATGACATAAAAAAGCCATAAGCCAAAAGAATGGTTTTAGGCGTGGTTAAACTCACAATTTGCGTATAGGTGCTAATTACAAATAGTGTGGTTTTAGGGTTTAGGGCGTTGGTAAAAAAGCCGTATTTTATGGCTTGCAAAGTACCTATAGAAGTTAAAGCCGCAGTGTCTAAGACTGGTTTTTGAGTAAAAGTTTTATAGCCAATATAGATCAGGTAAAGCGCACCAATGTACTTAACAATATTTAAAATTTGCGGCGTATAAGTCATCACAAACGCAACGGCAACTAACGTATAGGTTACATGTACCAATACGCCAAGCGATATTCCAAGTGAAGTGAACACACCTATTCTTCTACCGTACAGATAACTATTTTTGGTGACAATCGCAAAGTCAGCTCCGGGACTTACCACTGCCAAAATCGTAATGAGAATAACCGCAATAAACTCTGCCATTATCTTGTACCCTCACTGAAAACGAGGAAGTTCATCTGTACTTTTTGGAATGTATGTAAGAGAGCGAAAACACTACTTAAAATTGCTATTCTTTTTGTAAGAGATGCTGGGGCTTCAGGTTTTCGAAGATAGATATTGATATTCAATATGTTTTTCATCATCTAAAATAGGATTTAATAAAGATGATTTTTATTTTGAACAGAAACTTAAAAATAAAAATCGATAAAAACGACTACATATCTATGAGTTTTTGGAATGATTGAAAGAATATCGCTGAATTCACTAAAATTTTTCTATTTTGTGGCGAAGTATGGCAGCGTCACTTTAGCTGCAAAGAAATTATTTGTGACGCAAAGTGCGGTCAGTAAACAGATTTATAATTTAGAAGAAGCTTTAAATACGGCTTTATTCGACCGAAAAAATAAAACACTTGTGATGACCGAACAGGGTGAAGTTTTATTAAGTTGTTGCCATCAGGTGTTTGGTCAACTCGATGAATGTTTGATTCAACTCAGCCAGCCTAAAACTCATAACAAACAACTGGTCTTGTCGTGTGAACCGACGCTTTCCATGAAATGGCTCATTCCACGGCTCTCAAAATTTAAAAAGCTCGGGCATGATTTTGAGATTGTGCTACTCACCGCAGGCGGCGTGGTCGACTTTGAAAAAGATAATATTGATATCGCGATTCGCCGAAATGACTTTGATTGGGGAGAGCATATCTATAGTGAGAAAATTGCCGATGAATATATCGCTCTAGTTCAACCAACCAAGCTATCGGAAACAAACGACGTACTCATCTCGACCTCTAGACCAAATTTTTTCAAAAACATGAGTCGTATTGCTGAGTTAAAGCAGAGTTTAAAAGGCTACACCAAAGTTGAACTTGAGCATTTTTATTTATGTTTAGAAGGTTGTTTGGCTGGACTCGGCGCAACGGTCATCTCAATTTATATGATTGAAAAAGAGCTGGAGTGGAACTTACTGAAAAAAATTTCACCTGTTGTGCAAGATAATTCAGCCTATTTTCTACTTTCTCATAGTTCTTTTGAGGAAGATCCACGCAAAACCATATTTTTAGAATGGCTAAAAGCAGAGATGAGCGAGATTCAACATAAATTGCTTTAGGTTGAGCAGTTTTATTTAAAGATAAATTGTTTAATTTATTGAAAATAATCATAAATTATAAAAACTATAGGCATTGAAACGTGAGCGCTGTATGGCTCGTTTGTGCTGTCTAAAAATCCCTAAGATGAAAAATATTTAACTTCATACTTATTTATTAAACCCTAAACATGAATTTCACTCAGTTTTGAATGAGACTAAATCATTTTTATTCATGTTCTGATTGCGGTATAAATCTATCCATGCTCTGAAGCGCTCCAGTAATTCACTTTTTGATAAGACCATAAGGCACAAAACTGACAAGGCTGGAAAGTTTAAAAAGAGCAAAAAGTTTTTATTTAGGTTTTATCTCAGAAATTAGGGTACTGATCACAATGAGTAAAGAATTTACATTTACGATTAAGAGTATTTGTTTCGATGAGAACTATCGTCCAGCAGACAATACGCGTATTACCACCAACTTTGCTAACTTGGCGAGAGGGATGAGCCGCGAAGAAAATTTGCGCAACACATTACGGATGATCGACAATCGTTTCAATGCCTTAGCTCATTGGGACAACCCTAAGGGCGACCGCTATGGGGTTGAACTTGAAATCATTTCAGTTGAAATGAACATTGATGCCGAAAACCGTACTAGTGGGCTTCCTCTCATTGAAATATTGAAAACCAATATTGTTGATAAGAAAACTAATGAACGCATCGAAGGCATTGTAGGCAACAATTTCTCATCTTATGTACGTGACTATGACTTTAGTGTGCTGTTGTTAGATCACAACAAAAACAAGTCGACTTTTAGCACGCCAGAAAAGTTTGGTGAACTGCACGGCAACTTGTTTAAGAGCTTTATTAACTCTGAAACTTACAGAGCCAACTTTAAAAAAGCGCCTGTGATTTGCCTAAGCGTTTCAACAACTAAAGAGTACCACCGTACTGAAAACGAACATCCTGTTTTGGGTGTGGAATACAAGCAAGAAGACTATTCATTAACTGATGAATATTTCCAAAAAATGGGCTTAAAAGTTCGCTACTTCATGCCGCCAAATAGCGTTGCGCCGTTAGCGTTCTATTTTACTGGTGATTTGTTGAGTGATTACACCAACCTTGAGTTGATTAGTACCATTAGTACGATGGAAACATTCCAAAAGATTTACCGTCCTGAAATTTACAACGCAAATTCAGTGGCTGGAAAGTCTTATCAACCAAGCTTGAAACACGAAGATTATTCACTTACTCGAATTGTGTATGACCGTGAAGAACGTAGCCGTTTGGCTATAGAGCAGGGGAAGTTTGTTGAAGAGCAATTTATCAAACCATACCAAGCGATTCTTGAGCAGTGGTCTGCGAATTACGCTCCTAATTAATCAACATACGGGTCATTTAACATGAAAAAATTACTACCGACTTCAACTGCTGGCAGCTTACCTAAACCATCTTGGCTTGCAGAACCTGAAAAGCTTTGGTCACCTTGGAAACTCGAAAATGAAGGTCTGCTTGAAGGTAAAAAAGATGCACTACGTTTAGCGTTGCACGAACAGCGCCTTGCTGGTATTGATATTGTCAGCGATGGTGAACAAACTCGCCAACACTTTGTGACTACGTTTATTGAACATTTAAATGGCGTAGATTTTGAGAAGCGCGAAACTGTTCGTATTCGTGACCGTTACGATGCAAGCGTACCGTCTGTGGTTGGTGCGGTGTCTCGTCAAAAGCCTGTATTTGTTGAAGATGCGAAGTTTCTGCGTCAGCAAACAGATCAACCAATTAAGTGGGCATTACCTGGCCCAATGACCATGATTGATACACTTTACGATGGTCATTACAAGAGCCGTGAAAAACTTGCTTGGGAATTTGCTAAAATTTTGAACCAAGAAGCGCGTGAGTTAGAAGCTGCTGGTGTAGACATTATTCAGTTTGACGAACCTGCATTTAACGTATTCTTTGACGAAGTAAATGACTGGGGCATCGCGACTTTAGAGCGTGCAATTGAAGGTCTAAAATGTGAAACTGCGGTCCACATTTGCTACGGTTACGGCATTAAAGCCAACACTGACTGGAAAAAGACACTCGGTTCTGAATGGCGTCAATACGAAGAAGCTTTCCCGAAACTTCAAACGTCTAACATTGATATCATCTCGTTAGAATGTCACAACTCACATGTGCCTATCGATTTACTCGAACTCATTCGCGGTAAAAAAGTAATGGTCGGTGCAATTGATGTCGCATCTAATCAAATTGAAACACCAGAAGAAGTGGCGAATACACTACGTAAAGCGCTTCAGTTTGTAGATGCTGACAAGCTTTACCCTTGCACAAACTGTGGTATGGCGCCTCTTTCTCGTGAAGTGGCACGCGGTAAGTTAAATGCTTTAAGTGCAGGTGCAGAAATCGTTCGCCGAGAACTGACGGGTTATGATCTTACTGCTTAATATTTACCAATAAGTGGTATAAAGGGTTACTTTTTTGATGGCAGTTGATAATCAAACAAGTAACCCTCATTTTACTTACTACATGTCGCTCTAATCAGAACGCATGTCGATAGTACCTTCCTGATGGAGTTGGGCGGTATAGCAAACACACAGGACAAGGTACGGTTCAATTTAGGAATAATGTCATGGTTCAAGCAACAGACTTTAGAAATGCAATGTCTTTACTCACAAGTGCGGTTAGTGTTGTGACTACGGCAGGCATGTCTGGCCGTTTTGGATTTACTGCCTCTGCTGTTTGTAGTGTGACTGACACACCGCCGACATTATTGGTGTGTATGAACCAATCTGCGAGCTCACATGCACATTTCCTAGATAACAAAATCTTAACGGTGAATGTGTTAGGCGCACACCACGAACATATTTCAAAAGCATTTTCATCTAAACTCACACCAGAAGAGCGCTTTAAACATGGCGCATGGATTGAGTTAGAAACGGGTTCACCTGTGTTAGATGATGCTTTGGTCAGTTTCGATTGTGAGATTGAGCAAATTCAACAAGTCGGTACACATACAATTTTCATATGTCCGATTGTGGCGATTAAAGAAAGCCAGCATGACCAAAGTTTGGTTTACTTTAACCGTGCTTATCACCAAGTGGGGCAGACAGAGATTGTCTAATCCTACTTTTTATAAAATTTAAAATGATCATTTAATAAATCTAAAAAATATTATTAAATTTAATAACTTAAGTTATTTTTTCAATATTGACACAATCAGTCTTCCAAATTATTCTCGTCTGCTTACCGCTATGGTAGGACGAGAGGGAGACGCTTTATGCGTGCTGGTTCTCGAGGCAGTCTGTCAACTTCCTTTCGTTCTACTGCCATTATTTGAAAATGATTGGTGGGAACTTCTCTATTATGGCGAAATGAAAGAAGGACGCCTCGTGCGTACTGGGTACTCGAAGCCAGTCTGTTAACCTTCTTTCGTTTCGCCACCATTCTTTATGAATAATTTGGGTGGGCTTCATTACCATTATGGTGGGGCGAAAGTGGGGACGCCTTTGTGCGTACTGGTTCTTGCACCAGTCTGCTACTCCACTTTTGTCCTGTCACCATTACTTAACAGTGATCAATTAAAATTTAATTAACTTAATCTGTTCCGTATATAGTTAGTAATACACAACCGATTAAAAATATAATTAAATATAATATCTAAAATAATAATTAAGATAATCTAATGAAAAACAATAAGAAATTTAAACACTTGTCATAAAAGCGACATTGACACTTCTAAACTCTCAGATTATGCTTTGCGTGCTGGCCACATTGCCAGCCGGTTTTAGCAGACCGTGCTCAAGAACATTGAAAAAATTCATTTTTTTGATGTAGACTCACTCGTCCCCCTTTTTGTAGCGGTAGGACGGAAGGGGGACACCTTCGGGTGTGCTGGGTCTTGAGCCAGTCTGCTAACCCCCTTTCGTTCTGCCACCATAAGTCCAAAAAAATGCTCTGGCAGAACTCCAATAATCAGGAGTTGGCTATGCACATCCATTATTTCTTGGCAGCCTTTGCCAAAAGTTATAACGACACAGCTTAAAAAATTACAGCAGCTTGAACGCCATAAGGTTTTCAGGCTTTAAGTCATTTTTACTTAAAACTTAGCAACAACAAAACTTGAGATGTGCCAAGCACCATCTTGCGGCTTTGCTGTGCCTTTTTTTCTCCCAGAAAGGGCACAGGCTTTTTATCTCATGCAGAAACAACAAGAATTTAAAAAGGTAAAACTATGCGAAATTTAGAAACCTCTTCCAAAAAATTACTGGCTGTTCAAACCACCATACAACTCATTACGATGCATGGGTTCCACAATGCAGGCATCGACCTGATTGCTAAAGAAACCAAAATCGCCAAAGGTACGCTTTACAATTATTTTCACTCGAAAGAAGGCTTAATTGAAATGTGCATCGCCTTTCAAAAAAGTCTGCTGAAAGAAGCAGTGCTCTCTATCATTTACTCAAGCCGTTACTACACGTCAAAAGATAAAATCAAAGCAATTATTGTGTTACATACCAATTTAAGCAGCCTGTACAACCTTTTACTTAAAGCCATTTTTGAAATAAAACTGCTTTACCCGAAGGCTTACAACATGGCGGTTGAATACCGAAAGTGGCTGCGCCATGAAATTTTTGACTTGATTTTTAGCGGGGAAACCCGCGAGCCAAAATTCGATGCCAACATGGTGGTAAACCTGATCGATGGTTTGTTACTACAGGTTTTAAGCTCAAATAGTTTGGATGAAAGGGATGAAGTGTTGGAGTGGTTTTGGGGGAGGGAAACTGAGGCTAAAAGTTTGAAATTGAATTTTTTATGAGAAATTTTCATTATTAGTTAATAGTAATTGATGATTTTATAAGCGTAATTTTTCTAATTAAGCTATTAACTTATGTAGTGCTATTTTTATAACTAATAAATGATTAATTTTAATTTTTTAATTATAGAAAATTAAAATTGATTTTAATAATTTTAGTTATTGATTTTAAATGAATAATTTGAAATTTAAATATTTATTAAAATATAAAAAGGAGTGCTGAGTTGCAACTCCTTTAATTTTTTTGGAGATTTATACTGTATTAATAGTATCGATCTTTTTAATATTTATAATATCTTTTAATAGTATTGGCATAATCATAAAATCTTATGAAAGGTTGTAATGCTGAATAGACTTCTTCTTTCTGCTGATGAGTCAACCAATCATCTGTATCCCTGATGACTTCAAGCATACTTCTAAATATTTTTTCAATTTCATCATTATTCATAAGAAAAGTCTCTAGTTCTATTTTTTTATTAAGATAATCAATTAATTCATTGATGTTGCTGCAGTTCGTACTTCCGAAACATAATTTGGAATTGAGGTAAGGAAAATAGCCTCGTCCATAACGAATTAAAGAAATGAGTGCACAATATAAATGTGATATTTCTTTTTTATCAAAATATGCACGATTACTCTCTGAACTACTATAAAAAGACTGCAATCTAGAAATAATATCAATTAATTCCAACTCTCTAAAATGATTAAAGTCAAGAAGAGACTTCTTTCTTATGTCTCTAAAAGGTTTATATTTATCCCAATATGATTTGGTTTTTTTTGTAACAGATTTACTTCTAATAATTTTTGAGAAAGGACTAGCTAATTGCTTTTCAATTTGCCATTCAATGACTTTAGGAATTAGTTTTTCTGTAATCCATGTATATGCCTTTTCACATGACCACCAATCTTTATCAGAGATAAGGTCATTATTGTTATAAGGTTTTTGCCAAACTAGAGTTATTTCATCTGTAAAGTTAATATTATCTAGATTGTGAGCGAAAAATGTTCCATGAAATCCTGTATTTAATTCGTCTGTATCTCTCGATGTATATATTTGTAAATAAGCATGGTGTGCATAAAAGATATGCCAGTCAGAATTACCTTTATCAATATCATGGGCATGTATAAAATCTTGGATTTGTTTCCACATTTCTATATCAATAGCACAGAGACCTATCTGTATTTCGTTCTTATATTCAGATATAAAGGGAAAATATTGGGCACCCCACAGCTTTTCAATATTTTCATAAGCAGTTATATAGTAATGTGTCAATATATCAGCTGCTTTTGAAATTTCTTCTACAGTTTCTAATGGTAAGAAAAATCTACAATTTTTAAAGTCAACAATATGTTGATCAACCTTTTGATATACTGCTCCTTGATAAAAAGGGCGGTACTTAGAATTGATAGGTTGTCCATCATTACCTAAGAAATTTTTAAGAAGCCATTTATTATCTAGTGCTATTATAGTTCCATGAGTATCATGTGCAGTGATAGTAATTGCTGCTGATCCAATATAGTTTTTAGTTGGTAGAATTGCAGAAATTTCTATCCACTTATTTTTATATGTAAAATGATTTCCATTAATATATTTGCTTTCCAAACTTTCTGAACTGACAAATGAGTTATCTAATAAATTTTCTCCCAAGTTTCTGATTTTAGGGTCTTGGTTTAACAGTGCTTTATGAAGGTTTTCTATAAAATTGACTTTGGCCATCCATTTACACTCAAATGTTTCTGAGATGGCTTTAGAAAAAAACTTGTTTATAATATCGGGATGAGATTGGCATTTTCTTGTAAGATCTATTCCTGTCCAAATCTCAAGATCTATATTGTAATTATTTTTAAATTTTTTTTGGTAATCTCTATAAACTACCTCTAGATTCATATTTATTGAATTCTGAGAAATAATGAGTAAATAAGTTTTAATATCATTTTTTAAATTATTTTTTTCAAGAAACTTATTTAATGTCTTTTTAAGGTTGTCTATACTTAATTCTTGCCAACATTTACATTCTATTCCAATAAGTCCAAAATATTCATGTTTGTATTTTGCACAGATATCTACTCCATTTTGTAGGTATCCATCGCCTAAAATATGATGGATGTCTGTAAAATTTGGATCTTTTTTCAATAATTCCGTACACAATATTTCAAATTTTTTTGAATCAAGTTCTGAAAAAGGTAGGGTTAAAGTTCCAATAGGTAGAATTTCTTTCATAAAATTTTTAATTAACCTAGTTTTATTAGAGGAAAATAATTTTTAAAAACTATGAAACATTTTAGAGTAATATTATATTGCTCTAAAATGTTTATTTAATTTTTAATTATTAGATAAAGTATTTTGTTAATAATTAAATCATTTTAATAAATCTCTATTGGTTTTTTCTAAAATTTTTAACACCTTCTCATGAGATATAATATTTGAATTATAAATTGCATAGGTGAAATTTCCAGGCATACCCTTATCCGTTCCAATGCTACTTATTTGGATACTATTAACTTTATTAGGGTAAAAAAAATTGAAAAGCTTATCAAAATCTTCTTGATTAATTGAATTAAAAGATGAACGTATTAGTTGAAGATCATCTTCATGTGCATATCCAATCGTTTTGAGCTTTTCTACTAGTTCTTCAAAATTTAAAGAACCATTTCTTACATGATTTATTAATGTAAAAGTATTAGTATTTGAATACATTTCTATATTTCCTTCTGAAATTTATATAAAATTTAAAGTTTTATTTCTAGTTAAAATACTATATAAAACTTTTGGTTATTATAATATCTAGTGAAAAATGAGATTAGAAGTTGTTTATTATACTTGGCGACATTTTATGTCGCTTGTTTTATGTTTAAGTAATTTTTCTAAATTTATGCTGTGATTTTTTAAAAAATTTAATCAGTGAGCTAAATATAATGACCAGATATTATACTGGTCGTGTAACACTATATATTCTTCTCAACCTCTATAAATAACTTTCATATTCCACATACCCATCTTCAATTGCAGGAATAATCTCTACAAACTCAAAGTAGGGCACTGTACAAAATTCAGAGTCTCGAATCGCATCAATCACAAAATAATAATCTTGCAGAGATGTGGTCTCAAACACAGCAATATCACTCGCTTTAGTGCTAAATACTTCAACGTCATACCAGCGAATTTTTACAAACGGGTACTTCTCAAAAATAGGTTCAAGCTTCTGTGCACTAAACTCAGCCCGCTTTTCACGAGCTAAAGCCAGCCAGGCAGGCAAAGCTCTTAAATGAATAAAAAAAGTATAGGTTCTAGACATAACCACTCCATGACTGAGCCGAGTTGTAGTTCAACTGAAAAAGACAGCATGTGCTTGTCATATCAACATGACTCAGTCAGTATATGAGTGATTACTCACATTAAATACTCGCATTTCAGCCCATGTCAGAAACACTTCCAGACCCACGCAAACGCCCGCGTCAAACACGCTCAGTGGCTACCTTTGAAGCCATTTTAGAGGCGGCTGCTCGCATTTTAGAGTCTTTAGGCTTTGCCGGATTTAACACAAATGCTGTGGCTGAACTCGCTGGCGTAAGCATTGGTAGTCTATATCAGTACTTTCCATCTAAAGATGCCTTAATAGTCGAGTTAATTCGACGTGAGCGCGCCAAGCTATCAAATCATATTGTTGAAGCCATACAACACCATGCCGCCGCAGATTTAAAAGAAAAACTAAAACTCATCATACATGCTGCTGTGCAACATCAATTGAGCCGTCCACAGTTGGCACGAACCCTTGAATTTGCTTCTGAACTCATTGGAAAAGACATTGGGGAAAGTGAACTTCAATACGAACTTGAAACCATAATTTCTGACCTGTTTACTCGTTCTGGTATTTCACATGCGCAAACAGCCGCGCAAGATGTGATTGCTTTAAGCAAAGGAATGATTAACGCGGCAGGCATGGCAGGGGGAAAGCGATTTAAATAATTTACAGCAGCGAGTTGAAAAGGCTGTATTTGGGTATTTGGATTTGAGCTAGCATACATAAGCCAATGTTACAGAAGAATTTTAAAGATTCTTTATCTCTGTGGGTAATGTTTTTTAACTATGCTATATTTTTGATGCACTTATAATAATTCAGTGGAGAAATAGTTATGTTTAAAAGAAATTCTTATCGTATTTTTTCTCTATTAATTTTAACTTGGTGGATGAGTTCTTTTCTGAACTTTTAAAGGTACTTCAGATCGAAAATAAGTCTGTTGTATATTTAATTGTTGCCTTGAGTCTTGTTTTAGAAAATCCCTATTTTCAATAACTGTTTAGAAAAAGAATTCGAGAAGCATGCTTAATAAATTTTATGACATATCGATTGAATTTTGAAATTTCTAGATTTAAGTGATTTCTCTTTAAAATATTATTTGTAGAAAAATAAAAAAGCCCAAGTACTATGAGTTAGGCTTTTTTTTAAAATAAAACTATGATTTATATCAGATAAAAATTACATTTTGCATAAGGCGTATTATGTTGATTTTAGGAAAACTTAATTCCTTAATGCGATAGAACCGAAAAATGGTTTTCGTAATAGTTAAAAAATAAGGAAGATGATTACATCTCCCTTATAATTAAAGTGATTCAAAATCCTCTATGTATTTATTAAAGTTATTGTAATTTATATCCATTTTTGAGCTTTCCACTATTGGAAATATCCTCATATTAGGAACATTATTCCATTTGAATAAATTGTTTTTACCAAATGGATGTATAGCTACAATTGATAGAATGTTATTAGATTCAAGTCTCATTTCAGGCATATTGAAAACTGCAAGATTAGTATAATATTTTCGGTATAGTTCATCTAAGACTTTATATTTTTCAAGAGTTGATGAACTACTGTATTTTGAATCAAAAATAAAATACTTAACCTCACCGTTCATATTTGTTTTTTTAAATATGAAGTCGGGAGTATAGTATCTATAATTAGAAGCTTTTTTATGATCTAGATAAACCAAATCATTATGCTGAGATTCATTGCTAACTGGATTAATTGTTTTTTCATAAAATAGTTCTAATACGTTATCATCTTTTTGAAATTTAACGTATTCAGGAATAAAATTTTTAAAGAAAGTATGTTGATTTGACTTTAAAACTTTCCATCCCGATTTATATATACTTTCAATGAAACTATATAAACAAAAAATTTCATAAATTTTTGATGTAGATCTAAGCTTTATTAAATTTTTGTTAATACCTAAGTCTGGGTCTCCTAAGTTATACCATTCAAACAACTTATTGAATATATTTCTATAGAAACTAGAATGCTTTACAAACTGAGTGTTTTTTGGATATTTGTATCCAGTAAAGCTTATATCCAGTTTTTTTTGTAATTCAAAAAGTACTGCATCTACTGAACTAAGAATGCCATCTATCCTTTTAGAAATACCATCAGTGGTGACTTGTAGGTATAAGTCATCTATAGTGAAGTTTTTATGAAAACTTTGTAGATTACTGTATTCCTGCTCGAAAGTTAATTTAGTCTCTTTCTCATATTTAATTGATAGAATGGATTTTATATGCAATAGCGTATGTTTTATTGAATATACACCACCAATCAGTATGTGATTTTCCTCTAAGTTATAAGATTCTTTGAGAGTATCCCTCTTAATATTGTCTAAAGAGTATCTTCTCCCTCTAATGTTTATAGAGGTAGGTTCATTAGATGGGAAAATGTCTGATATATTATTGAATATCTCATAAGGATCTAGATTGAACTGATTTGATTCATTGACGAAATCTTTAGCAGTTTCTAAACGTTTCTTTAAAATTGTTGAATAATTTCCTTTTTTAGATAGAAAAATTTTTAATATATCTTCTGATAGCTTTATCACTGATTCTATATTTGGGGATGAATCTGTGAAATTATCTAATTCTAACTTAGTTCTAGATAAACATATATCAAGGACTCGGTTATTATTTTTAAGGAGATATATGACCATCTCCTTAATTTGTTCGAATTTAACTTTTTCGGTTAAAACATTAAATATTATTTCATGCTTTAACTCATTAGCGATGTAGATACGAACAGTACTATATCCAAAGCTTTCTCTAAAAATTTTATCTTTAATTGAAAAGTAATCGGATAAAGAATCTATTCTTTTTTGTAAAGGCAATAAATAATCTTCAACATAGACTTCTATGACGTCATCCTGTTCAACTTTAAAAAAAAATTGAACTTCATGAAAATCCATTACATTTATACAAGATGAAGAAATAGGATATATTTCTTCATCATTAATATTAATACTTAAATCCATTAGTAATTACCAGCAGAAGAAATCATATGTATTGAGATCTGAATCTCCATTACTGATAATTGTCTCTAGGCAATCTGAAGATTTTTGAAGATCATGAGATAAAAGCAATTGATTAAGTGCGTTTAGCCTGTTGCAGAAATTCTTCCCGTTTCCTCGAATCTGTGGAAGAATTAATTGTAGTACTGCATAATCTAGAGCCAACACATCGTTATCATCAGAATAAGCTCTCATTAAAGGTCTGGCCTTATTACAATACTGACGGATTGCGATAGACTTACGATTGCTGATCTGAATAGTTTTCCCAAATTCAAACTTTTTATCTTCTAAAATAAATTTAATCTGATCAAATATACGCTGTTCTTTATCTGTTAATTCTGGAATATATTCAACTGTACCAAAGTAATATTCCATCACATCATATGTAACAGGCATATCTAATAAATTATTAGAATTATTAATCTTATCAATCATTGATGGTGATATATTGCTATTTTCTAACAAAATAACAGGCGCTCTGTCTAATACACGATGGGAGAGAAACTCAGTAGTATTGTCATAATTAATTGTAGCTACAAATCTAAGGTGCTCTGGAATTTGGAGGTCATCTTCGCCTAGTTTAATAGGTTTATTTCCTTTTAAATCACTAATTCCCATAAAAGATGACCAATAATGTTCAATTGGACTCAAATTAGCTTCATCTAGCAGAATCAATGAGCATGGAGTGTTAGTACCTATCTCTAACTCTTTATTTAAAGAGTAAAGGAAGTTATAAATTCCGGTACTAGAAGACTGGAATTTATTAGAAATAGGGTTGAAATAACCTATCAAATCTTTTTGGCCAGTCCATCCTCTTGCAACAGGAACTTCTAAGAATCTTTTTCGCTGTAACCCTTTTACATCAGCTAGTAAACGTACTAAGGATGTCTTACCGCCACCTGGGAGCCCCGCAATAAAGCTTAAGAATGACTGCTGGATTGTGACTACTAAATTGATGATTTCAATAGGTGAAATTGAGCGATTTTTAACGTTAAAAGCTTGTTCGAAATAATTAATAATAATGGCAGCTGCGTCAGATTTGCTCATATCTATATTATATGTAGGAATATGAACATCTAAGTCGATATTTTTTGAAGTAGAAATATTATTTCCGTTAATTGCTTCTACATAAGGTTTAAGTTCAAATAGCTTAGATCTGAGAGTATCCTCAGACTCATTATAAAGTTTCTTCAAACGATCAGTATCTTTTTCCAAACTAATTTGTCGTGCAACTTCATCACGATAATTTGTTTTGGCCTGACTTAAATCTTTTAATATTTGGTCATATGTTTTTAAAGTTAAATATTTTTCATTTAAAGTCTCATATTCTTGTTTTAAATTATTAAAGTCCTCTAGTTTTTTAGAAAAATCTTTATTTAGGTCAGCGCTTTTCTTAGCATTATCAAGTAACTCACTATCAAACTTAACTTTATTACGGTCTTCGATTTCTTTACCTAATGCGACTAGCTCCTGTTTATTATTATTAATCTTACCTAATAAATCTTCTAGCTCTTGATTCTTCTCTCTAAGAGATTTTTCAATTTCATTACTATAGTTTTCTTTAATGCTCTTCAAATATTCATCTTTATTACGTGAGATAAAATTCTCAACGATTTGATCCCCTAAATTAGTCTTTAAGAACTTCTCAAATCCATCCACTAAATTTTCTTTGAAATCAAAATTGCTATTAGCAATTTCTTTGAATCTTGGAAGCTTATCTGTAATGGATTTTTGATTAAATTTAGGAATTTTTTTGATCTGAGCTTCTAGAAATAAGAAGTCAGCTTTCTTACTATTATAATTTAACTCTTTAGCAATTTTACTAAATAGTCCAATAATATCCTCATCGGAAGAGTAGTCAATGGATGATAATTTTGGATTGTTATGTAATGTAGTAAGGTCTGTAAAGTACACTCTACTACCTTCTGGTAAGTCTTGGCATACTAATAAATTATCACCAAGTTGACTAAAATCACCTTTTAAAATATTACCTGTATATAGAACCCGACCAGGTAATGGGTTATCAATTTTCTTTAAAAGAATTTTTTCTTGACCACTTAAAACTTCCCATTTAAATGGACCATAACTAATTGATTCATTGTCCAATAAATAAATATATGTCGTACTAGGCTCAAATTTATAGTCAATGACAGGGAGATTAGGATCAGGAAGGTCACTCAGTAAAACTTCAACAAATTCACGAGGTTTGATGTCTGTAGTTTTAAAACCTTGTGTAACGTAAATACAGGTACGATCATCTGGGATATCAGGGTTTCTGTACTGTGATTCAAATACTGTAACTTTAAATAACTCACGATCACCGTATTTTGAATCCAACTCATCATAAGCACTTGTAACAAATACTTTCCCTGAAGGACAAAAATTTTCGTTTGTTAACGGAATAAATTTTTCTCCATTCCATTCTGCTACAGGACGGATGTATCCTTTTATTAAATCTGCATGTGCATATAATTTATAGGCTATGATTTCACGTGAGCTATTTTTTTCCATGATAAAAATCAGTGTAAAATGAATTGTAATTATTATAACTATATATAATTCAAAATTTTATAAATAATACTCTAAATTCAAGAAATATCATTAAATATCTAAGCATAAATTCAGCATTTGATTCTTCTTTATTGAGAAAAAATTAAATATTTTATTCCTTTAATAATTTTTAAATCAAAACGAATGATAATAGGATCCTGTCGCATTAAGGAGTAAAAGCCGAATAATTGAGGAAAGTCCTCGCCTTAGCTAACCAATTAATACAGTGATCCTATGGAATCGCATGGTCCCATAAAATCAAATTGCTCCTAAGATGGGCGTGTTAATCACATACCTCATCGACACGATTTCAAATCTACTTAACATAAAAACTCTTATTAGAAATTTTAAAAACTGGAATTTTCTACTAATTTAGTATCCATTTAACATAATGGGCGTTATCTAAAACCATATTTAAAAAGATTATTAAAATCATATTGTTAAAAGTTTTTGTCTACTACAAAGAAAGCAAAATCCCGTTTTTGACACAAGTCGGATTTTTTATGAGCAGATTTGATAGTTCTCGCCAATCATTTTAACTAAAAATCACTCTGTACAACTTGAGTGAGCCATAACTCGGTTTAACATAAAATTTCTTTTTCGAATTCAAAATTAGAATAAAAGCTAATTTTTATTACAACAGATATTTTTGAAGTTCTTTTTCAATTGTTTCACTAATCAACGTTGAATAGTCACTATCCTTAGTATCTAAATGACGCATTAACCACACATCTTGTTTTAAAGTTTGCTCAGGTAGTATGGGTACTAACCCAGAAGCCTTTGCAATAAAACAAGGCAGGGCTGTAATTCCTTATCCTTCAATGACTGCTCGTAGTTGCGAGTGCATGTTATCAAAAGACAAAGCAGGGGCTGCATCTTGAGTGAGTTCACGCATCCATTGTGCTAAGAACGTATATTGAAGGCTTCGGTCCCAACCGATTATACGATGATTCAGCAAATCATCAGCCGTTTCAGCATGCTCTGTGAAACTGGCGAGATAATCTTTACTGCAATAAAGTCCATATTCTAGTTGGCCAATGCGTCGAATAATGTAACGCCCGCTTTCTGGACGAACAAGCCGGAGAATAATGTCAGCTTCCCGTCGGGAAAAATCAACAGGAACGACACTTGTTGAGATTTCTAATTGTAAATCTGGATGCTTCAGTTGCAACGCTGTTAGCTTTGATTGAAGCAACTGTTGCCCAATTAACTCAGGTAAAGCAATGCGGAACAATGATTGTTGCCCTTGATCGTTGTAACGTTCCATCGCTATTAAATGCTCTTCTGCTTTTTCAGCCAAAGCAAAAAAATGTTTTCCAACGTGTGTGAGTGTATAGCCATCACTGTCTCGGGAAAAAAGAACCGCATTGAGGCTTTTCTCCAGTTCAATGGCTCTGCGATGTACGGTAGAAACACTAATACCAAGCAATTTTGCACTGCGGCTCAACCCGCCAGTTCGCCCAATAGCTAACAAAATTTTAGTATCGTCCCAGTTCATACCTTTCCATATTTAAAAAATGCATTTGCAATAAAAACTATAGTATCCCCGCTGTCTAGATTTATACAATTCAAATAACTACTACAAAGAATCAAAACTCATTATATAAGGCGACCATAAACATTTTAGAACTACGACATATGGCACAGCAATTAAATAAGATTTTCTGGTTATGGCGGGAGCTATTTCTGAGATCACAATATTAACAACAGAGGAGTTCTGCCATGACGACCATTTATGTAGTTGATGCATTTACCACCCAACCAAATACAGGAAATCGAGCAGGGGTTGTGCTAGATGCTGACCATCTTACAACTCAAGAGATGCAAGATATTGCTGCATTCGCAGGGTATTCAGAAACTGCCTTTGTTTTGTCACCTAAAGATCAAAGCCATGACATACATGTTCGATATTTTACCCCTACAAATGAAGTCCCGATCTGTGGACATGCCACAATCGCTACTCATTTTTTACGTGCAACTACAGGCCACCAATCAGACTACCCATTAATCGCAAAAACGGTGGCTGGTCATTTACCCGTTTCAATATTTGGAAGCCCAGAAGCATTATTGGTGAAAATGACTCAAGGTCGCGTAGAGTTTTTACCACCTTTTAATGCGAGTCAACGGAGTGAACTTGCAAGCGCACTGGGTGTGAGTGAAAGTGATTTTGCCGACTTGCCAATACAAGTTGTCACGACGGGGCATTCCAAGGTGATGGTGCCCATGCTGAGCAGAAGTACACTTGATGGATTAACTCCGAACAATGAAAAACTGAAAGCCATGAGTGCTGAAATAGGCTGCAATGGTTTTTTTCCATTCGTCTTGGAAGGTAGTAAGCAAGAACCTATTACTTATGGTCGAATGTTCGCACCCGCGATCGGTATTAATGAAGATCCAGTAACTGGTAATGCAAATGGTCCAGCGGGAGCGTACCTTGTTCATCACGATTTAATCGATTGTGACCAGAAAGTAACTTATTGGGGATATCAAGGTCTAGCCATACAAAGATCGGGGCGAGTTTTAGTAACAGTTGAGAAAACAGATTCAATATTACACGTTAGCATTGCAGGCCAAGCCGTTTTAGTTGGTTCAGTTTTGTACTCTGGAAAAGATTGATTATTTTTAAGAAATTAAGACATTTTGAGCTATAAAAAATCCGATATAGAATCGGATTTTTTATAGCTTTGAGTTACTTTAAAAAGTAATACTTAAACTTACCAGCTTAACGCACCACCAGTTTGGGAGTTAGGTACTGCATTTCAATTAATATTGAATTTAATTAGGGTTTTATTAGTTTTACTAATTAATCGCATGTGTGTTACTCATTTAATTAAAATAAATAATGATTATTTAGCAGAAGTAATACAATTGTAGTATTTCGTATTGCCATACCCATTACTATGATTAAGAAATATAACTTTAATTAATATAGATAACATTTAAAAATGCTAGACAAAATTAAATGCGACGCCTTTTCGGCCGTCGTTGAAACAGGAAGTTTCGAAAAAGCTGGTAAAAAATTATGTGTATCTCAGTCAGCAATTTCTCAAAGAGTTCGATTACTAGAGGAGAGATTAGGAAATGTATTATTAGTTAGAGAAAGACCATGTAAACCAACACCATTTGGAGCTGAGTTATTTGCTTATCTTCAGCGAGTGTCTTTATTAGAGAATGTTTTTTTAAAATCGGTCATCGATAATAATAAATTTAAGCCGTTACCCATTGCTGCGAGTATCGGTACATTTGAGTCATTGCTTTTCCCTATATTAGCCAAGTACTGTCTGTCTGAGTCTATTACAATAGACGTAAAGATTGATACGCTTTGTAATACCATCGAACTCTTAAAAAGAGGAGAGGTTCAGGCCTGCATTAGTTCCGAGTCTGAGATAATCAGAGGGTGTACAAGTGTATATTTAGGTAATATGGTTTATTGCCTAGTTGCCTCAGAGAATTTTATTAATAAATGGTTTAAAAATGGAATTAATAGAGAGAGTCTGCGTTTAGCTCCTTTAGTTTTATTTAATGAAAATGAAAGAATATATTTCGATTTTTTAGAATCTAACTTCGGACTAAAAAAATCAATGATTCCTTTTCATATTATTCCTTCAACTGACTCTTATATTTCTGGGCTTGCTTGTGATATGGGCTACGGAATAATGCCTATATGCAAGATAAATCAGGATTTATCGAATCTGGGCATAAAGGAAATTTCTAAAGAATATAGAATTAAGATTCCATTATACTGGCATCAGCTTTCTTATCTTTCTCCAGCAGTTTCAATAATGAATGATATTATTATTAAGCACTCAACAACAATCTTGGCTACTGTAGGGAATGAAGATGCTTAAGCATGAGGGTCAAAGTCCACTCGAGATATACAACTCTATGATTGATAATGGCGTTGTTCTTGCAGATCCGTCTCAGCGACAAGCTATTGAAACATTAAATGAGATTTGGAATAAAATTGAAAACCAGTCTAGTCATTTCTTCAGTCCCCAGATTAAAGGTCTGTATATGTGGGGAAGTGTAGGAACAGGCAAGACATGGATTATGGATTTATTCTATAACTCTCTTAATTTTAAAAAGAAAATGAGAGTGCATTTTCATCATTTCCTAAAAGATGTTCACAAGCAGCTTATTGCCTATCGGGGAAATAAAGATCCTTTAAAGCTGATTGCTAATGACATAGCAAGCAACTATAAGCTCATTTGCTTTGATGAGTTTTTTGTATCAAATGTTGCCGATGCAATGATACTTTCAAATCTATTTAATCTGCTATTTTCAAAGAAAGTGATATTGGTTGCTACCTCGAATATTGATCCGGAAGATCTTTATAAAGATGGTTTAAATCGTGATAGATTTTTAGAGACCATAGATCATATCAATAAGAATTGCACAGTCTTGAAAATCGGTAATCAACTCGATTATAGAACCATTAAAGAAAGCAACGCCAATGACCATTTCTATAGATTTCCATTAAATGAAGAATCAGAACAATGGCTTCATTCGGTTTACCAGCAGCTTACAAATAACCAGAAAGAACTCAAGACGAGCATTATGATCAACCATAGATCAGTCGAGGTTAAATCTTGCTATAAGAATGTGATCTGGTTCGACTTTGAAAACCTTTGCCGAGAAGCCAGAAGCCCAGCTGATTACATTGAGATAGCAACGCAATATGACTATGTGCTCATCAGTGGAATTGGTGATTTAACAGATAGAATTTATGATACCGTGAGACGTTTTATTTATTTGATTGATGAACTTTATGATCAAAAAATCAAACTATACTTTGCTGCTTCACAACCATTAAATCAATTATATAAAGGCGAGAGGCTTAAATTTGAATTTCAAAGAACGTATTCACGATTACAGGAAATGCAAAGCATAAGTTATAACAAGGAACTTCAAGAGCCTGCTTGAATATATAACGATGCTTTGCATGACTAACACGCAGTTGGATTAAGCAAAAAAGTACGATTTTTCTGGAAATTTTGCCTTATATCCATTCTGCAAAAATACTTCTAATGCTTGAATAATGTCGGCTTGTTCCTCTGTACTAATTTCCTTTTTTCTATTGTTTTTAAAGTCTTCAATAATATATTGAATATCAGCGTTATAGTCCTTAATAAAAATATCTGAACTCAGTCGAGTTTTAGGTTCAATATTGGCAAGTAGTGGTTCTATTTCTTCAATATTTTTAAAAAATTCAATACTAAATTCTCCAATTTGAAGAATGATATAACGGCTTTCAACCTCAATATCTTTATTTGCAAATCTGTGTCTAACATTGGGGGGAATTTGGAAAAAGCCGCCCTGATTAACAATATATTTCTGCTGCAAATCTGGTAACTCAACCTGAATAGCACCTTTTGAGCAGTACACAAGATCGGGGATATGAGTATGCTTATGAAACGGAAACAGGCTATCTTTTAAATTGCACAGCACTATCCTAATATCGCGGTCATAACAAAACTGATGCATTTCCATTGATCATTTTCCTCGTCCGATTAACTAATTTTATAGAGTTGTTCTGGCGTAAATATGGGTTCACTCAGATGCTTTTGAAACAATTCAACCCAATCAGTCGAGACAGAATCAGCCGCATCAACAATCGCTTTGGAAAAGTTACGTTCATTCTGCCAGTATCGGGTAAGCACACCGAAAGAGTAAAAATACTCGGAGGGCTTTATAAATCCACTACGGTTTTCCATCAGTTTGTAGGTCTCGAAACCATCTAGCATCAAACCTCCAGTGTTATATTCATCCTCCATATTCGGGACAATATTCTTTTGCTCTAACAATGATTTAACCAATGCTGAGGGATGTTTATAGATATCAAAATCTTGACTGATCGTATTCACCACAAGATCAAAATCAAATGAATGCCCTAGATCATCAGTGAGCTGTACATGGCTATCCATTATTTTTAGAGGTTTACTGTTATAGCCAAGTTTAAGTGATTGAAGTAGACCAGCTTCAAATAGGCATTTCAGCTTTTGTGCATTTTCCAGTGGGATTGGTACGGCAAGGCGAATGAATAAGTGATCAAATTCTTGGTCGTAGCGTTTTTTATCATGACTGCTTAAATAGCGGTAAAACTTCATTCTTCGTACTTTAAGAATGATCATATTAATTAAGTCATTAAGCTCTTGCTGCTCCAGATCGTATTTCAACTTTTCATAAGCATTTGCAAATTTCAAGTTGCATAAGTCATTGAATGACACTTCACCATTCGTTGCATTTTTAAGCTCAAGATCAAGCAGATGAAGAATATCATCTAGTGATAAAACCTGATTTAAGTGCTGCTGCAACTCAGGGAAAGATTCATGAGTGAAATACTTAAAGTCATAGTTAGGTTTATTGCCTCGTACCGCAGGGAAGTATCCTGAACGACTAGCAACATAGGCTTTGAAGTTTTTATCTGTCACGGCCTTCTGATAGCTTGAGAAGGCTCCGTTTTCAGTTGCAAACGATCCTTCGCTAAATAGAGTGATGACGGTATCAACACCACTAGGGCCCATACCGCGAACAAGAACATTTGGCTTATGATCTTGTCTCATAATGTCATTAAGTCTGATTAAGACTTTTTGAAAAGGGTAGGGTTTTACGAATAAACTGTGTTCGGAGTCTAAATGACTTGCCGTCCAGTGTCCGATAGTCAGCAACAGCTTAGAAAACCCTTTTAATTCAATTGTTCGATTTAAGTTTTGATTCTTAATAACTAAATTATAACCGCCTTTAGCCTCGTAGCCATCGATAGCTTCATAGCCATTGTAAACTTCAACTTTTATACGATTTAATTTGGCTAATTCTAAGTATTTTTTGAATCTATCATTGAGATAGATACCAAACAAAGCTCTAGGATAAAAAGCGTTAGGATCGGGGAAGACTTGCGATTCACCAGCCAAAGATTTCTTATAAACTAGGTGGGGGTAATGAGTCATCAGATGGTTTTTATTTTCTGCCATCCAATCCATAAAGTCGTTATCCCAAAGCGACATTGAATGGGCAGGGTTATTACACAAATGGCCAGCCAATAATTCGTCTTTGTCGTATGGATTCCCATGTCCCATAGATTCACGCATTTCAACAAGAGTAATAGAGCATGACTTATGATCAATCTCTTGATTTAGTAATTTTTTTACAAAGCTGATGAAGGTACACGTACCTGAGAATCCCAGTCCAATGATACAGAACTTTTTCAAAGTAATATCGTCCATAAAAATGTAAATTCAGGAAGTTAAAAATTAACTTCCTGAATAATATGAGTTAGTTCAATTTCTGAAGGGCTTCTTTAATACGTGCTGCGGCTGCTTTTAGAGTCACTGGATCACGTCCGCAATTCATGCGTATGTAATGTCGGAGGCTATCGATGTTTTCACCAAAATGCATGCCTCCAATAGAAGCAACTTTTGCTGTCTCCAAAAGATATTGATCGGCTGAATCAAATCCTAGCTTTTGGATTTTGTCGCCATACTTTGACAAGTCCAAGAATAAGAAAAATCCACCTTCAGGCTCAGTCACTTCTAAACCAGTGCAGCTTTTCAAGTCTTCAATGAATGTCTGCATGTTCTGTCTGGCAACTACTGCACGTTTCTTTGCAACGTCATCCATGTATTCTTGCATTGCTTCATGTGTCGCAATTTGGGCATAGGTCGAAGCAAATGAGTTTAAATTCACCTGTACTTTTTCCATAACTTTAATCAGTTTGTCCGAAGCACAAATATATCCAGATCGGTCGCCGTGCATTCCATAGGTTTTACCGGGACCAGTGATATAAATAGTGTAGTCCCACATAGAGTGTGTTTGGTCTTTAAACTGCTGGGTAATATTTGAAATGTTTGCAGGCTTAGTATTCAAAATATGTGATTCATACGGACAATCAAAAAGCACATAGATTGGGCTTAGACCTTTTGATAAACGTTCGGCATTGGCAGTCAAAATCACTTTCGAAATCGACTCTAATTCATCACGAGTATAAATTTTGCCAGAAGGGTTTAGGCAGTCACCAAGAATGATAATTTTGGTCTTATCAGTAATGGTTTTTTCTAACTCAACTACATCAATCGCTTGGTTATAAAAGTCTTTGACATAGATTGGTTTAGCTTTACCTAAGTGCAATTCAATCATGTCTGCGTAATGAGGCCAGTTTGGTACTGGGTAAATCACTTCATCGTCTGGATTTAGAAGTGTATGAAATACCACGGTGATAGCACCTTTAATACCGCCAGGAGTGACCATGATTTCAGTATCTGGATTGAAGCTGATATCACGTAAACGCTTCACACGCTCAGCAATAGCCTTTCGTAAGAAAGGGAAGCCTTTAACTGGGGCAAACTCATGGATAATTGCAGCATTATTTGAAATATAACTCTTAACTGCATCATCAATGCCGCTATTGGTCTTTTCATCCAAAGTACCAATACTTAAATCAATAACCTGATCATCTGCGCTAGACTTTTTATTTAATTCTAAAATTTTCGCCTTAGTTCCGTGTGTAATTGATTCACGTAAATTCAAGGCTGCTTGTGAAATACCTAAGTTTTGCATTATGAAATCTCAAAATCCGTTTTAATTAAAGTGATACAGCTTGATCAAACATTGCATTCCACATCTTAAGCTGGGCTTTCAATGTTTCATTTGCACCAAACTTAATCTCATCAAGGTCTTCTTGGTTATTACAGTTGTTATGGACACACTGTTTAGCATCTTGAGCGTGACGATCTTCGACGCCATTTTCGATATGGGCGTTAAAATAGACCTCAACTTTCTTAATGAATTCACTTGGATCAAGGTTTTTGTTATTGAATCGGAACGCTTCACGGAATACGGTAAGCATCTTATCAGCATGGTTTTCTAGGGCCATGACTGCCCCCAACATGCGAGGATAACTACCCGTAATCAAACCTTGGATAGTATCTCGATACTGCAATGTCTCTGCGATGATTCGATCACTATTCTTAGCCTGTTGAACCTTCATCTCTGGAAGATTGTATTCTGCGGCGCCAAATACATTCAGCGCATTCTCCATAAAGATTTCATGGCACTTGGCTTTTTCACCCATACCAGTTTCTTCACTTAAGATGTGAGTGAATAGGACTAGAGTGTCCATATCGTTTTCAAAAGCAGATCGCGAACATACATGAGCAATCCCTTTTACGGTTAGCTCGGTACGATAGAAGAAGTTGTCACGAAATAAGATATATGATTCTGGCGTCCATGAAGTAGAAGTCAAATGCTTGAAATAATTGTTTTGGAAAATTTCATGATCATCCATTTTAGTAATGAATTCATCTAACTCAGCACTAATCGTTTCTTTACAATCAACATTTCCATTGATGATTACTTTAGAGTTCATTCTTGAATTATCCTTTTATAATGAAATTTATTTTTTACAGCGAAATTTTTATAACAAAGAAATAATCAAAAAAAATGAGTATTAAATATTTTAATGTTTGATAAAATTATCTAATATTTATGTGATAATTTATATTTTAGTGTAGTTTGGCTTGGTTAAAAATCAAAAATGGAATTTTAAATGTATCTTTTAGAAGATTTTTCAGTACTGCAACTTTCAATAATGTTAATAACAATAGTATGCTCTTATATTATTTTTGGAATGGTGGGTTTTGGAACTGCATTAATTGCGAGTCCTGTATTACTTAACTTTTTACCCCTCTCACAAATTATTCCACTGTTAGCCTTACTAGATATGTTCGCTGCCATTTCAAATGTCATTAAAGATGGTAAGAAGGCAGACTTTTCTGAATTAAAATTTCTAATACCACTTATGTTTGTCGGTAGTTTTCTTGGCTTTATACTGCTGATGAGAGTTAATGCAAGTTACGCACTGTTAGCATTTGGTATATTTACTCTTTTATATGCGATTTACTCATTAAGTGGCTTTAAGCCACAGAAAAAACTAGAGAAAAAATTTGTTTTTCCTTTTGGATTATCTGGTGGTTTCTTAGGGGCCATGTTTGGTAGCGGTGGATTTTTATATGCGATTTACCTCAATGGACGAATCGAAACCCCAGAAAAAATCCGTGTCACTCAAACTACATTGATTGGATGCAGTACAGTTTTTCGAGTCATTCTATTTACTACAGCAGGCGTGTATTTTTCGGATAACTTATTGTCACTTGCGCTTCTGTTTATTCCATCGATGTTGATAGGTGCGTTCATTGGTAAGCGAATTACACTCAAATTGTCTAAGCAGCAATTCTTGAAAATTATTAATTTTATTGTACTGCTATCTGGAATATCTATTATTGTTAAATACGCTTTAACAGTATAGATCCATTATTATGGGTACCTAAACTAATTGATTTAGATATTAATAATTTCATTCTTGAATTTATTTTATTTTTTAATAATGAAGGATGGAATGCATATATTGCTTTATGGAAAATATTAATCAATATATTGATGCCTGTAGTGGAATAAAATCAATTAATTAATATCCATTTATAAATTTTAATAGAGTGATAGTGGATTCTGAAAAAAGCAACGATAGAATCAGTAAAGTTTTTCATTAAACTCATTTAGAATTAAATTAAGTGAAAACGTGGTAAGGGATACATATAGAGGCTGGCAATTTAATAAAATTACTGAAAATCTCTCTATATATATGATCAAGACTTAGCATCTTGAAAAAAGTTTAATAAATACAAGCCAAGAAAAAACCGCTAATAGATAGCGGTTTTTTCTTAATTAACTAAGTCGAAACTTACCAGCTTAACGCACCACCAGTTTGATAGTCAGTTACGCGAGTTTCAAAGAAGTTCTTCTCTTTACGTAAGTCCATCATCTCTGACATCCACGCAAATGGATTCGTTACACCAGCAAATTGCTCTGGTAAACCTAACTGAGATAAACGACGGTTACAGATGAATTTCAAGTATTCTTCCATCATGCTTGCGTTCATACCCAATACACCACGTGGCATTGTGTCACGTGCATATTCGATTTCAAGCATAGTACCTTCAAGAATCATTTGAATGACTTCTTGTTGGAACTCGGCAGTCCAAAGGTGAGGGTTCTCAATCTTGATTTGGTTAATCATGTCGATACCAAAGTTCAAGTGCATAGACTCATCACGCAAGATGTATTGGAACTGCTCAGCAACACCGTTCATCTTGTTACGACGGCCCATACTCAAAATTTGAGTAAAGCCACAGTAGAAGAAGATACCTTCAAGTACACAGTAGAATGCGATCAAGTTACGAAGTAAACGTTGGTCGTTTTCAGGAGTACCAGTGTGGAAAGTAGGGTCACTTAAAGATTGAGTGTACTTAAGACCCCAAGATGCTTTACGTGCAACAGATGGAATCTCGCGGTACATGTTGAAGACTTCGCCTTCGTCCATACCTAAAGATTCGATACAGTATTGGTAAGCGTGAGTGTGAATTGCTTCTTCAAACGCTTGACGCAAGATGTACTGACGGCATTCAGGGTTAGTAATGTGACGGTAAATCGCCAATACTAGGTTGTTTGCAACCAAAGAGTCCGCAGTCGAGAAGAAACCTAAAGAACGCATAACAATAGTACGCTCATCTTCGGTTAAGCCATTTTCAGACTTCCAAAGCGCGATGTCATGGTTCATGTTAACTTCTTGTGGCATCCAGTGGTTTGCACACCCGTCAAGATACTTCTGCCAAGCCCATTCGTATTTAAATGGAACAAGCTGGTTCAAGTCAGCGCGACAGTTAATCATGGCTTTGTCGTCAACCTGAACGCGTTGCGCGCCCATTTCTAGCTCTTCAAGGCCAGGGGCAACGTCTAAATGTTCTAAGGCTGCAGAGGCTCTAGCCATTGTATCGGAGGCAACTGTTGGTCGCACGGAATGGGTTCCAGCGGATTGTGGAGCTGCCACGCTCGGCGATGATGGCTGCGCAGTAGATACATTCTGCGAATCTGGCGTTTTTTCCGGTTGGATGGCCGCAGACTTGTGTTCAGGTGCAGCCGGTTTTTGCGAATCATCTTCAAAATCGTCCCAACTAAGGATAGACATTTTTGTTCTCTCTTCGTTGTATATATCTATATTTGACATCTCTTAAACGAAGATGTCCCTACTATACGCTTTAAATGTGTAAACAAAATTAAGTTTTATTAAGGTATGACCAAATTTTGGGCCTTTGGTCTCTACTCACTACAACTTATTTTGCTTACGCTGTTGCTTACGTATCGTAATGAATGCGTAAACCATCGGCATATAAAAGAAAATAAAGGCAAAGATTAATACTCCAACACCAAGCATATAATTATGGCTGAGATGAGAAAGCATAATCTTTACCTCTTTTAAAATTGCTCTTTAGTGAAAAAGAGCAATTTTATTGAATGTTATTGGCAAGCTTCACAATCAGGGTTGTCGATTGAGCAAGCCATTGGTACAGGAGCTGCTTGGGTAAAGCCTTCTTCTTCAACCGCTGCTTCTGGTTTCTTCGCTTCTACAACAGGGGCAGCAACTGGAGCTGCTTCAACAGTCGCAGGTTTAACTGCGTTTAAAGCACCTGTGTTAATTGTAGATTTTTCAGCAGAAGTTGCACCTAAAGCTCGGAGGTAATAAGTCGTCTTAAGACCACGTAACCATGCCATCTTGTATGTGATGTCAAGTTTCTTACCATTTGCACCAGAGATGTAAAGGTTAAGTGACTGAGCTTGATCAATCCATTTTTGACGACGTGATGCAGCATCAACGATCCAACGTGTATCTACTTCAAACGCAGTAGCAAAGATTGCTTTTAATTCTTCAGGAATACGAGCAATTTTTTGTACTGAACCTTCAAAGTGTTTAAGGTCGTTAACCATTACTGTGTCCCAAAGACCACGGTCTTTCAAGGCACGAACAAGGTATGGGTTAATAACAGTGAACTCACCAGACAGGTTAGATTTCACATATAAGTTTTGGAATGTTGGCTCAATAGACTGAGAAACACCACAAATGTTAGAGATGGTTGCCGTTGGAGCAATTGCCATCACGTTTGAGTTACGCATACCGTCTTTTTGAACTTTGGCACGTAAAGTGTCCCAGTCTAAACGTTGAGTACGGTCAACTTCGAACATGCGCTCTGGACGAGATTTCGCAACAATTTCTAAAGAGTCGATTGGAAGGATACCTTGATCCCACAATGAACCTTTGAATGTTGAGTAAGAACCACGTTCAACAGCCAAGTTGCTTGAAGTTTCAATCGCGTAGTAGCTAATCACTTCCATTGATTCATCTGCAAAATCAACAGCAGCGTCTGAACCGTAAGCAATACCCATCTCGTATAGCGCATCTTGGAAGCCCATGATACCCATACCTACAGGACGGTGTTTCAAGTTAGAGTTTTTCGCTTGAGGTACAGCATAGTAGTTAATGTCGATAACGTTATCGAGCATACGTACTGCTGTTTTGATTGTGCGAGCTAACTTCTCACGGTCTAACACACCACCTTGAACGTGTTGTACAAGGTTAATCGAACCCAAGTTACATACTGCAATTTCGTCTTGATTTGTATTCAAGGTAATTTCAGTACATAGGTTAGATGAGTGAACTACACCAACGTGTTGTTGTGGTGAACGTAAGTTACATACATCTTTGAACGTGATCCAAGGGTGACCAGTTTCAAACAACATAGAAAGCATTTTGCGCCATAAGTCTTTAGCACGTACTTTCTTGTGTAGCATGTTAGTTTCTTTCGCTACAGACTCATAGTAAGCATAACGCTCAGCAAATTCAGCACCAGTTAAGTCGTGCAAGTCTGGAGTTTCAGAAGGGGTAAAGAGTGTCCATTCACCATCTTCAAATACACGTTGCATAAACAAGTCTGGAACCCAGTTCGCAGTGTTCATGTCGTGTGTACGGCGACGGTCATCACCAGTGTTTTTACGAAGCTCTAAGAACTCTTCGATGTCTAAGTGCCAAGTTTCTAGGTATGCACATACAGCACCTTTACGCTTACCACCTTGGTTTACGGCAACAGCAGTATCGTTCGCAACTTTCAAGAATGGAACAACACCCTGAGACTTACCGTTTGTACCTTTAATATAAGAGTTCAAGGCACGTACAGGTGTCCAGTCATTACCTAAACCACCAGCCCATTTAGAAAGCATCGCGTTGTCACGCATTGCGCCATAAATGTCATAAAGGTCATCGCCAATCGTTGTTAAGTAACAACTTGAAAGCTGTGGACGTAATGTACCTGAGTTAAACAGGGTAGGCGTAGAAGCCATATAGTCGAAGCTAGACAATAAGTTATAGAACTCGATTGCACGCTCTTCTTTATCTTGCTCATTGAGTGCAAGACCCATTGACACACGCATGAAGAATAATTGTGGTAATTCGAAGCGAACGCCGTTTGAGTGAATGAAGTAACGGTCAAATAGAGTTTGTAAACCTAAGTAGGTAAACTGATTAGAGCGTTCTGGTTGAATTGCTGCTGCTAATTTTTCTAAGTCGAAGTCAAGCAAGTCAGGTGAAAGTAAATCAAGCTCTACACCTTTTTTCAAGAATGCTTCGAGTGCATTGTTTTCAGCAGTATCAGTTGGTAGGCCTAAGAAAGCTAAACCTGTGCCCACTAATTCATTACAGAGCAAACGTGCAGTTACGTAAGTATAGTTTGGTTCTTGTTCAATACGGGTACGTGTTGCCATCATCATGGTTGTAGCAATATCGCTTTCTTTTACGCCGTTATATAAGTTTTTAACGGTTTCATCCACGATCGCTTGAACGTCAATACCTTCCAAACCTTCAGCTGCTTTAGAAACTGTAGCTTGTAATGCACTTAAATCAAGTGGCTGAAGCTGACCGTTTGCGTCAGTAACTTGTAAAGTAGGGTGGTGGTTTGAGTTTGTTTGCTGACGAGCGTTAGCGCGTTGTTCACGGTAAATCACATAAGCGCGGGCAACTTTTTGTTCCCCAGTACGCATTAAAGCAAGTTCTACTTGATCTTGAATTTCTTCAATGTGGATCGTACCGCCCGATGGTAAACGGCGAGTAAATGTATTTAAAACCATTTCCGTCAACTGGGTAATACGGTCGTGAATACGGCTAGAATCCGAACTCTGTTGACCTTCCACAGCAAGAAAAGCTTTACCAATCGCAACAGAAATTTTATCTGCATCAAATGCAGCAACATCTCCAGTGCGTTTAATCACCTGAATTTGACCGGGAGTCGAAGTAATTACGCTCATGCCAGCATAGCTCCATTGTCACTTTTGTTATGTTCATAGACCGTTTGAACCGAGCAAAAAACATGCCACGATATTTGAGGGATAAACACAAGACTTAGTAGTTAAAGTTTATTTTCAACACAAGATACGGGATTTTTTAAGCTAGATCAATCTTGACTTTTTAGTAATTTTTTATCTGTATGATTTGTCGGGAGATAGCATAGCAAAGCTATTAAAAAACGCTTATAGATAACTTTGTGGATAACTCAAAAAACAAGCACTTGAATGAATTTAAATTCCGCCAAGAAATAATTTGTTTAATATTCATACATAGGAAATATGAATAGATTATGACTTTTAATAACAATAAACAGATATTAAAAATACTTGGAAATTCAAAGATTAATAAAATGCAACAAAACATGGTTGTCATGTATCAGTTTGGTGAACGCCTACTTGTTTACAATGTAAACGTGTGTATATTGCAAATGATAAACGAATGTATCTGCAAGATTTTTAAGATGCATGTAATGAGATTTATAGGGGCAATGATATGAGCCAAGAAGAAAAGTTACCAAAGATTCTGATCGTTGAAGATGACGAGCGTTTAGCACGATTAACTCAAGAATACTTAATCCGCAACGGCTTGGAAGTTGGTGTGGAAACTGATGGTAACCGTGCAATTCGTCGTATTATTAGTGAGCAACCAGATCTTGTGGTCTTGGATGTCATGTTGCCAGGTGCCGATGGTTTAACCGTTTGTCGTGAAGTTCGTCCACATTACCATCAACCTATTTTAATGTTGACTGCACGTACTGAAGACATGGACCAAGTACTTGGTCTGGAAATGGGTGCTGATGATTATGTCGCTAAACCAGTTCAGCCACGTGTATTGTTAGCGCGCATTCGTGCACTATTACGTCGCACAGATAAAACTGTTGAAGATGAAGTTGCACAACGTATTGAGTTTGACGACCTTGTCATCGACAATGGCGGCCGCTCTGTAACGTTAAACGGTGAACTTGTTGACTTTACAAGTGCTGAATATGACTTGTTATGGTTACTTGCTTCAAACGCTGGTCGTATCTTATCGCGCGAAGATATCTTCGAACGTTTACGTGGTATCGAATACGATGGTCAAGACCGTTCAATCGATGTGCGTATTTCGCGTATTCGTCCAAAAATTGGCGATGATCCTGAAAATCCAAAACGTATTAAAACTGTACGTAGTAAAGGTTACTTGTTTGTTAAAGAAACCAATGGATTGTAAAATCTGATTAAACTTCCTATAAGGTTGGTCGAGTGTTTAAACACAGTATATTCCTGCGAATATATGCGGGGCTGGTAATTCTTGTTGTTTTGGTGGCTGTTTTTGGGTATTTACTGGTACAAATTATCAACTACCAACGCGCGCAAGAATACCGAGAATCTTTAACTGATGGTATTTCTTATGTCATTAGTGAAGGGGTCGCTCGACAACCTGGGAAGCAGCAAAAGATAGATTGGATTTCTGACGCATCTGATTTGCTCGAACTTCCAATTTACTATACCGATGCAAGTAAGGTTGAACTGTCTCGAACCGAGAAAAAACGGATCGAAGCACAAAAATCTGTAGTTCGTTACGATGCAAGCAATAGTATTGCTTATGTGATTATTGGCTTGCGTGACGACCCGCAGCATTATCTATCTATAAAAGTCGACAAAATTAGTGAACGCCAAATGAAGGCTCTTCCTATTTTTGTACTCGACTACCTCATGTTTTATCCGGGTCAGGAACAAGAGTATCTTGCCAAGATTCAAAAACATTTTTCATATCCAATCAATATTCAAAACATTCAAGATATAAATCTGGATTCTGAACAGATTGGACGTTTACGCCAAGATCAAAGCGTGATGTTGTACAAAGATAGTGCAACAGTACGTGGTACAACTATTTCGATTGTCTCTCCAATTCCGAACCACCCTACGCAAGTTTTGGTGTTAGGCCCTGTTCCAATGTTTAACTGGATGCCTTTACAGCTTTCTGCGGGTATTACCTTATTTAGCTTGTTCTTATTAAGTTTAGGTGTTTATGGTTTGATTTTGCCGTTAGAGCGCAAAATTCGACAAGTGCGTTATGCATTAAACCGTATGAAATCGGGTGATTTGTCATTGCGTGTTCCTATTGAAGGAAGTGACGAAATGGCAAACTTGGCTTCAAGCTATAACAATATGTCTGATCATATTCAGCGTTTAATTGAAGCTCAACGTGAGTTAATGCGTGCCGTGTCTCATGAACTGAGAACGCCAGTAGCACGTATACGCTTTGGTACAGAAATGTTGGCCGAAGAAGATGACTACAATCATCGTATGCATCAGGTCGACATGATTGATAAAGATATTGAAGCACTCAATACTTTAATTGATGAAATCATGACTTATGCAAAATTAGAGCAGGGCACACCTTCGTTAGATTTTGCAGAAATTGTGCTTTTTGAAGTGTTGGATCAGGTTGCTGTTGAAACTGAAGCTTTAAAAACGCAGAAAGAGATTGAGCTCGTTCCACCACCTTTATATGTCAAGGTGGATGCAGAGCGTCGTTACCTTCACCGTGTTGTACAAAACTTGGTCGGAAATGCGGTTCGTTATTGTGATAATAAAGTACGTATTACTGGTGGTATTCACAGTGATGGTATGGCTTTTGTTTGTGTTGAAGATGATGGGCCGGGTATCCCTGAACAAGATCGTAAGCGTGTATTTGAAGCCTTTGCTCGTTTAGATGACAGCCGTACGCGTGCCTCTGGTGGTTATGGTCTGGGACTTTCAATTGTAAGTCGTATTGCTTACTGGTTTGGTGGTGAAATTAAAGTTGATGAAAGCCCAAGTTTGGGTGGGGCACGTTTTATTATGACTTGGCCAGCACATCGATTTAAACAACCCCCATTAAAAGCCAATAAAAAAGCACCTGCATAAGGTGCTTTTTTATTGATTGATTTATAGTTGAGTCGCGTCAGGCTCCAAAATCGGTTTGCCGCTTCTTAGACTGTTGAGAGCATCTCTATTAAAGTCAATTAACAGTGAATTATTTTTGGCATCGATTTGATATTTTTGAATAAGAGGTTGGTCTCCATTCAAAGTTTCAACTTTATATGAATCCGCAATATGTAAAATGCCTTCTAGGTTTGTCGTGGTTGACGCGAAATCTTGTCTAAAAATTTCATAGACATCTCTCAAGTCAAAAATGGCATTATCTGCATCTGGATGTTTTTGAATATAGCTTTCTATATGTCGCACGAGTAATTGCGCGAACAAGTAATAGTCTGGTTTATGCGTATATTCTAGATTCATACATTTTTCTCCTTATTATCTGTTATTAGCATACATGGCAAAAACAGAAGTTATTGTATAAAATTCATTACACTAGATGATGACTTTAAAATATTACAAAGAAATAAAAACCCGATTACGTCCTTGGCGTTTAGCTTGATAGAGTGCGTCATCGGCTTCTTTAAACAGGCTTTCAATAGAGCGATGGTGATTTGGTGAATATAGACTTATACCAATACTGACTTGTACAAAAATAGGTAATTTCCCATAAACATAAATCGGTTGCTGACTAATCTTGGTACGTATTCTTTCAGCGAGTTCAAAAGCGGCTTCTTTATTGGTATCAGGAATAAAAATTGCGAACTCTTCGCCACCAAAACGTCCTAATAAATCATGAGGGTGCAAAATATTTTGTATAGTGGTTACACAGGTTTGTAAGGCTCTATCTCCAATTAGGTGACCATAACTATCATTTACCTTCTTAAAATGATCGACATCCAGCATAAAAAAAGCAGATGTTTTATTTTCCTTTTGAACTTTTTCTTGAAGTATACGAACTGATTGTAAAAATTGACGTCGAGTTAAACTAGATGTGAGCTCATCATGCGCAATTGCATGTTGTAGTTTTTGAATTAAATCAGAATGAAGCGCACTAATACTAGAAACAGTCAGAGGTGCAAGCGTCATCATAATTAAGCCAATACGAATTGAAATGGTATTGCTCAGGTAATCTTCTGGATAAAGTAATAAATAATGACCAGAGACATGGTAAATAATATAAGCACTGGTAAATGAGGTAATTAGGGCGACCACAATAGGTTTGTAGCGTATAGCACACCAAACTAAAGCTGCGATTGGATAGAGTAAAGAACCTGGCCCAGAGTCGTAATAACTTACTGTAATTGAAATTAATACAGCTAAAAAAGGCAATAAGTCGATAATGCTTATATGTTCCCGATGACCATTAAAATAACGTTTTATTTGGGAGTAAGCAGGGATATTGAGCAGTATAGGAAGTAAGAGTAGGGCATTTTGTAGTTCTGATGTCATCCAGTAACCAAACTCGGCCCAAAAGCTGCCAAGCATAAACTTGGTATTAAACATAGGCACAAAAGTCGCAGCAAATAAAGCGCCAACTAAACTGCCTATGCCACATAACCCGAATAAAAAAAGGTAAGAATAACCACGATGAGCAGATCTAATGTGTTGACTTAAACATAGATACAGAACTAAAGAGGTAACAACATAAATAAAGTTAGATGTTGTTAGGATAATAGTCAGTAAAAATGGTGTGCCTTGAATAAGGTCGGCAATAACATATCCAGTATATGCGCCAAGAAAAGTACCGAGTTTACGTGTTTGAGGATAGCGAACCAGTAATCCTAATAAAACTGAATTGGCCGGCCAGAAAAAAGCCAGAAAACTAAGGGGCCGAGATGCAATTCCAATAAAGCAGCATATCGAAATAATGATCGTAAATAGAATGAAAAATTTCAGGAAGGAAGAAAATGAAAGTTCACGAAGTGAGTATGGCATCAGCTGCCCTTAATGATAAATACCCTTATCCAAGAGTAATAAATATTATGCATGATTAAACATTCATCATAATTCAGAGCAGAAGATGAATACAATAAAAAACCGCTTAATATTATAAAAAAGTAAGTTGTTTAATTTGACCAAATGAGCGATTGTTCAAATAATATTAAAAATCAAAAAATGAAAAAAATCATCACAAGCATAAAAACTATCAAATAAACCGATTATGAACGGTGAAACCCCCTCTACAAGACATAGATGAATACTTTTGATTAGAAAATCATCCAAAAGACTAAGACGCTTCAACTAGCATGCGAAATTAGAAATCAGGTACAATTGGCGGGATTAATTTTGTGTTTGGTGTATTCAAAGGCCAATACATACATTCTTTGTTAAATAATAGGCCTGCCAGGAGTTATCCCCGCATGAGTGCCATTACTCCATACGACTGGGCGATTATCGCCTTCGTGATCGGCGTTACATTTCTTTGCGTCTTTATGCTCACAGTTCCCTTACTCCTCGGGGGAAAATCGTGGGGACGCGCTAAGCAAGAGCAGTTTGAATCAGGTGTCGTGAGTGCTGGTGGCGCTCGCATTCGCCTGTCTGCAAAGTTCTATTTAGTTGCAATTTTCTTTGTTGTATTCGACTTAGAGGCACTTTACCTCTATGCATGGTCTACTTCTGTGCGTGAAGTAGGGTGGTTGGGATATACCACTGTTGTGATCTTTGTCGTTGATCTATTGATTGCGCTTGTTTATGCCTTCTCTGTAGGTGCCTTAAGTTGGTCACCAGCAGATCGTCGTAAATCAGCAGGTGAAAAGATCAAAGTTGGTTCACCAACAATGAATATTGCTGAAATTACACGCTTTAACTCTATTGAAGAGCTCGTAACTGACCCTACAGGCCAGATTCCAGCCCAATCATCAGGTCGTGTTAAGTCAAAAACTACACCTGCATTGTCATCTGAAAAGGAGTAAGTCGGGATGAAATATACTCTGACCCGCGCGAATCCGGATGCTGATCAATACCCATTGCAAGAACGTCAAATTGTGACTGATCCGCTTGAAGAGGAAGTGAATAAGAATGTATTCATGACTCGTTTAGAGGATGTCTTGCATACAGCAGTAAACTGGGGACGTAAAAACTCTTTGTGGCCATTTAACTTTGGTACCTCATGTTGTTACGTTGAATATGCAACGACTTTAACAGGCGTGCATGACTTGTCCCGTTTCGGTGCAGAGGTTATTCGTGCTTCACCTCGTCAGGCTGACTTGATGATTGTTGCAGGTACCTGCTTTGTCAAAATGGCTCCGGTTATTCAACGTTTGTACGAACAAATGTTAGAACCTAAGTGGGTTATTTCAATGGGTGCTTGTGCAAACTCTGGAGGTATGTACGACATCTATTCAGTAGTACAAGGTGTAGACAAAATTATTCCTGTTGACGTGTACGTCCCAGGTTGTCCACCTCGTCCTGAAGCATTAATTCAAGCATTAATGCTTTTGCAAGACCAGATTCAATTAGAGCGACGCCCGCTTTCTGCCGTGATTGGTGATGATCTTCAGCCAGTGTATAAGCCAAAGATGATGCCAGAACGTGATCGTAAGAATGCGCAGCGTATTGCCGTTAAAAACTTACGCTCTATGGATGAGATTAAATAATTTTTGACGGTGTTTTGACATGTCTGACCGATATGTTCATCGAGAAAATTGACAGAATTTGTATTAAATAGGAAGCCAAGCCAATGGCTGAAACTGACATTGCTATGCCAGAGTCAACACCAGTTGATTCACGCCCAGCATTTGCAATCGTAGAAGAGCTCAAAACCAAATTTGGTGAGAACTTCTATGTGCAGGCGACTTTTGAAGAGTTTCCAACAGTCTGGGTTGAGCGCGCACGCGTGCAAGAAGTCCTCATGTTCCTGCGTAAAGTGGAACGTCCTTATGTAATGCTGTTTGACTTATCAGCGATGGATGAGCGTTTACGTCAACATCGTGATGGTTTACCAGCATCTGACTTCACTGTGTTCTATCATTTATTATCGCTTGAGCGTAATAGTGACATTCGTATCAAGGTTGCCTTGAACGAAAATGATCTTAACCTCCCGACAGCGACAAATATCTGGCCAAATGCCAACTGGTATGAACGTGAAGCTTACGATATGTTCGGTATCAATTTCGAAGGGCATCCAATGCTCCGTCGTATTTTGTTGCCAACTTATTGGGAAGGTCACCCGCTTCGTAAAGAATATTCAGCACGTGCGACAGAATATACACCGTACATGCAAGACAAAGCGAAGCAAGATTTCGAACAGGAACACTTACGCTTTGTACCTGAAGATTGGGGTCTTAAGCGTGGTAACGCTGACGAAGACTTCATGTTCTTGAACTTGGGTCCTAACCATCCATCTGCGCACGGTGCGTTCCGTGTTGTATTGCAGTTAGATGGCGAAGAAGTGAAGGACTGTGTTCCTGATATCGGTTATCACCACCGTGGTGTGGAAAAGATGGCTGAACGTCAAACATGGCACTCTTTCATTCCTTATACTGACCGTGTTGACTACTTAGGTGGTTGTGCTCAAAACATGCCGTATGTCATGGCTGTAGAGCAAATGGCAGGTATTAAAGTTCCTGAACGTGCGCAAGTGATTCGTGTCATGTTGAACGAATTGTTCCGTATTAATAACCACTTGTTATTCTGTGGTACGGCAATTCAGGATGCCGGTGGTATGACACCAGTATTCTATATGTTCGCAGACCGTCAAAAAGTTTACGACATTGTTGAGGCAATCACGGGTTACCGTATGCACCCAGCATGGTTCCGTATTGGTGGTACAGCACACGACCTTCCAAACAACTGGCAAAAACTTGTTAAAGAGTTGCTAGAGTGGATGCCTAAACGTTTGAACGAATACTACACAGCTGCACTTAAAAACTCTGTGTTTATTGGTCGTACACGTAATGTTGCTCAATACGATGCAAAATCTGCACTTGCGTGGGGCGTAACTGGTACTGGTTTACGTGCAACAGGTATTGATTTCGACGTACGTAAATATCGTCCATACAGTGGCTATGAAAACTTTGATTTTGATGTGCCAGTTGAGTATGAAGGCGATGCATACGCTCGTGTACTTGTTCACTTCCGTGAAATTACTGAGTCACTCAAAATTATCAAACAGTGTTTGGATAACATGCCTTCTGGTCCATATAAAGCGGATCATCCATTGGCTGTTCCACCACCAAAAGATAAGACATTACAAGACATTGAAACCTTGATTACGCACTTCTTGAGCGTGTCATGGGGTCCTGTTATGCCTGCTGGTGAATCATCATTCATGACCGAAGTTGTGAAAGGTGCAAGTACTTACTACTTGACTTCAGATAAAGCGACCATGAGTTATCGTACTCGTATTCGTACACCGACGTTTACTCACTTACAGCAAATGCCTTCAGTGATTAACGGAAGTTTAGTATCTGACTTAATCATTTATCTGGCGACCATTGACGTGGTTATGGCTGACGTGGATCGCTAAGAGGTAACACATAATGATGATTTTGACTGATAAAAAACCACGTGTGAATGTTGAAGGAATTTTGACTGCGGAAGAAATTCACGACATCGAACATCACATTGGTCACTATCCGTACCCACGTGCAGCCTCTTTGGATGCTTTGAAGTGCGTACAGCGCCGTAATGGTTGGGTAGATGACGCTCAAATGAATGCCATCGCACAGTTGTTGTCGATGAGTGTTGCTGATTTGGAAGGTGTTGCAACATTTTACAACCGTATCTATCGCCATCCGGTAGGTCGTCACGTAATTTTGCTTTGTGACTCAATTGCTTGCTTCTTAATGGGTGCTGAAACACTTGCTGAAGCATTCCAACGTGAATTAGGTATTCAGTATGGTCAGACGACACCAGATGGTCGTTTTACACTGCTACCAATTTGCTGCCTAGGCAACTGTGACAAAGGCCCAACGTTAATGATTGATGAAGATACTCACGGTTTAGTGGAAGTGACATCAATCAAACAGTTATTGGAGAAGTATGTATGAATACCGAACCAAAACCAATTTATGGCGACGGTAATCCGGAAACTCATCCACTGACTTGGCGTTTAAGCAAACAAGAAGCAGTACGTAGCGCTGACGATTACGAAGCACTTGAAGGTTATGCAGGCTTTAAAAAAGCATTAGGTATGAAACCTGCTGAAGTGTTAGATGTCATTAAAGCTGCAACTGTAAAAGGTCGTGGTGGTGCAGGCTTCCCAGCAGGGATCAAATGGTCTCTTATGGCACCAAATGATGGTGGCCCACGTTACTTAATCTGTAACGCCGATGAGATGGAACCGGGTACCTTTAAAGACCGTTTGTTGATGGAAAAACTTCCTCACCAATTGATCGAAGGTATGTTGATTGCAGGTTATACCTTAGAAGCAACTCAAGGTTATATCTTCATTCGTGGCGAATACATCGAGGCTGCACAATACCTAAATGAAGCGCTTGAGCAAATTCGCGCTAAAGGTTACTTAGGTGACAACATTTTAGGTTCTGGCTGGAACTTTGAGTTACACGTGCATACAGGCGCAGGTCGTTATATCTGCGGTGAAGAAACTGCATTGATTAACTCACTTGAAGGCCGCCGTGCTAACCCACGTACTAAACCACCATTCCCGCAAGTTGCTGGTGCATGGGGTCGTCCTACGATTGTGAACAACGTTGAAACTTATAACAACTTGCCAGCAATCATGCTTCGTGGTCCAGAGTGGTATATCGGTTTATCAGCTGGTAAATCAAAAGATCCAGGCACTAAGATTTATGGTGCGTCAGGTAAAGTTAAATTCCCTGGTCTTTGGGAACTTCCATTTGGTACGACTGCTCGTGAAGTAATTGAAGATCATGCCGGTGGTATGCGTGAAGGCTTAAAGCTTAAAGCATGGTTACCAGGTGGTGCGTCTACTGACTTTTTACCTGCAGATACTATTGATTTACCAATGGATGCAGACACTATTATGAAAGCAGGTTCTCGTCTGGGAACATGTTTGCTGATGGTGGTAGATGAAACTCAATGTATGGTATCGCTCACTCGTAACTTAGAAGAGTTCTTTGCGCGCGAATCATGCGGTTTCTGTACACCATGCCGTGATGGTTTGCCATGGGCTGTTAAAGCGCTTAAAGCACTTGAGACAGGTGAAGGTAAGAAAGAAGATATCGATCATTTACAAGAGTTAACTCGTAAATTGTGGATTGGTAAAACTTTCTGTGCCCACGCACCAGGTGCGATGGAGCCGCTTATGGGCGCACTCAAACATTTCCGTGGTGAGTTTGAAGCGAAAGTGACGAATCGTCCTGTCGTGCAAACCAGCAACGTAGAACAAGCTTAAGGAATTCGACTATGGCTACAATTCATGTCGATGGAAAATCGTATGAAGTCAACGGCTCGGAAAACTTGCTACAAGCATGTTTGAGTCTGGGCATCGACATCCCATATTTTTGTTGGCATCCATCCTTAGGTTCGGTTGGTTCTTGCCGTCAATGTGCCGTAACTCAGTATGCAAATCCTGAAGATACGCGCGGACGTCTTGTGATGTCATGCATGACGCCAGCATCTGACAATACCTATATCTCGATTGAAGACAAAGAAGCTACGGATTTCCGTGCGTCTATTGTTGAATTCTTAATGACGAATCACCCACACGACTGTCCAGTATGTGAAGAGGGTGGTCACTGTCATTTACAAGATATGACTGTAATGACAGGTCACGACCGTCGTCGCTATCGTTTTACGAAGCGTACACACTACAATCAAGAACTCGGCTCATTCATCGCGCATGAAATGAACCGTTGTATTGCTTGTTACCGTTGTGTTCGTTACTACAAAGACTATGCGGGTGGTACAGACTTTGGTGTATATGCCAATGCGTCACGTGTTTACTTTGGTCGCCCAGAATCAGGTACTTTAGAGTCTGAATTCTCAGGTAACTTGACTGAAGTATGTCCAACAGGTGTATTTACCGACAAGACTCATTCAGAACGCTATAACCGTAAATGGGATATGCAATATGCACCAAGCGTGTGTCATGGCTGCTCTTCGGGTTGTAACATTTCTCCGGGTGAGCGTTATGGCGAAATCCGTCGTGTAGAAAACCGCTTCAATGGTTCGGTTAACCAATACTTCCTTTGTGACAAAGGTCGTTTTGGCACAGGTTATGTCAACCGTGCAGATCGTCCGCGTCAACCTCAATTCCGCAATGGTGAAACAGTAGCAACTGTTTCAGTTGACCAAGCTTTAGATCAAGCAATTGCGAAACTTGAAGGTAAGAAAGTTTTAGGTATTGGTTCACCACGTGCAAGCTTAGAATCAAACTATGCATTACGTGAACTTGTAGGCCAAGCAAACTATTCAACAGGTGTTGCACAAAAAGAGCAAAATCTTGTTGAGCTTGCAGCTTCAATCATGCAAACAGAGGGTATTTACAACCCGAACATGCGTGAAATTGAAGGCTATGATGCAGTATTAATTTTGGGTGAAGATTTAACTCAAACTGCACCTCGTATGGCATTGTCAGTTCGTCAAGCTGCGAAAAACAAAGCTCGCGAAATGGCTGCAAAAACACGTACACCAGATTGGTTAGCTGAGCCTGTACAACGTATTGGTCAGGAAGCGAAGTCTCCGATCTATATCTTGGCTGCAACTCAAACTCGTCTTGCTGATGTTGCGACTGGTGAAGTGGTTGCATCTCCAAACGACATCGCGCGTTTAGGCTTTGCAGTTGCTGCAGCAGTTAAAGGTGAAGTCGTAAGTGGTTTAGATGATGATGCAAAAGCATTTGCACAAACTATTGCCGACACTTTAAAAGCAGCAAACAAACCGTTAATTATTGCGGGTACGAGCTTGCAAGATGCTTCAATTATGGAAGCTGCGGCAGAGTTAACGCAAAACCTTGGTTCAAAAGCTGGTTTAAGCCTTGTTGTTCCTGAAGTGAACTCTATGGGCTTGGCATTGTTTGGCGGTTTAAGCCTTGAACAAGCATTTGCTCAAGACTACGACACACTTGTTATTGTTGAAAATGACTTGTTCCGTCGCTTACCGGCTGCTCAAGTTAAAGCAGCACTTGATAAAGCTGAAACAGTAATCGTGCTTGATCACAGCGAAACAGAAACTGTGAAACAGGCTGATATTGTACTTTCAGCATCAAGCTTTGCTGAAGGTGATGGTACTGTTGTAAGCCAAGAAGGCCGTGCACAGCGCTTCTACCAAGTTTACGATCCAAGCTACTACAAGCCTGAATACGCGATTAAAGAATCTTGGCGTTGGTTGCATGCCATTGAAACTGGTCTTAAAGGTAAGCCAGTTGATTGGACATTGCTTGATGACGTTATCGAAACTATCGTTAAAAATGTTCCTGTGCTTGAAGCAATTCAAGACGTTGCACCAGATGCAGGCTACCGTGTACATGGTTTGAAAATTGCGCGTGAACCACGTCGTTATTCTGGTCGTACAGCAATTCGTGCACCTTTATCGGTTCATGAACCTAAACAGCCAACAGATCCAGACTCAGCATTAACATTCTCTATGGAAGGTTATGTTGGTCCACAAAATGCATCTTCACTTGTACCATTTGCGTGGGCTCCGGGTTGGAATTCTCCACAATCTTGGAACAAATACCAAGATGAAGTGGGCGGTCACTTAAAAGGTGGTGATTCGGGCGTTCGTTTATTCGATCGTTTAGCAAAACGTCCAGCACGTAGCTATGTTGCTCCAACTGCTGTAGTTGCAAACCCTGAAAGCTTCCGTCTTGTACCAATGCACCACATCTTTGGTTCTGGTGAATTCACGATTAAAACACCTGCAATGGAAACTCGTATTCCAGAAGCTATGTTTGCAGTTGGTGAGCAAGATGCAACGCGTTTGAATTTGCAAGAAGGCCAACGCATTACAGTTAAAGCAGGCGAAACTACAGTGAGCTTGCCTGTACAAGTAATTGAATACTTACCTACAGGTTATATCGGTTACCCAGTTGGTTTAGCACCAACAGTATCGTTAGCTGAGCCTGTTTCAGTGGCATTAGGAGTGTAATTCATGAATCAAGAAATTATACGTCAAACGCCACTTTGGGCTGAGAACTGGCCAATTGCTTATGCAGTTGTTCAAGCAGTTGTGATTTTGCTTGTTGTTGTTCTTGTTGCTGCGTTGATGTCTTTTATTGAGCGTCGTTTACTTGCTTGGTGGCAAGACCGTTATGGTCCAAACCGTGTTGGTCCTGGTGGTATGTTCCAGATCGTTGCCGACATGCTCAAGATCATGTTCAAAGAAGACTGGACACCAAAATTTGCTGATAAATTAACTTTCCGTTTAGCTCCAGCAGTTGCGATGGCAACTGCGGTGCTTTCGTTCATGGTTATCCCGGTGAGTCCTTCACTGGGTGTTGCCGACATGAGCATCGGTTTGTTGTTCTTTATGGCAATGGCTGGTATTGCAGTCTATGCAGTCTTATTTGGTGGCTGGGCTTCAAATAACAAATACTCATTGCTTGGTGGCTTACGTTCAGCTGCTCAAACCATTTCTTATGAAGTGTTCTTGGGTATCTCGTTAATGGGTGTGGTTGCAATTGCAGGTTCATTCAACCTTCGTGAAATTGTTGAAGCACAACGCGATGTTTGGTTCGTTATTCCACAATTCTTAGGTTTCTTGATTTTTGTGGTTGCTGGTGTTGCGGTAACTCACCGTCATCCATTTGACCAACCAGAAGCAGAACAAGAATTGGCTGAAGGTTACCATGTTGAATATGGCGGTATGAAATGGGGTATGTTCTTCGTTGCTGAATATGTCAACGTTGTACTTATCTCTGCATTGATCGTGACTTTATTCTTTGGTGGCTGGTTAGCGCCATTCAATTTAGAAATTCCATTTGTTCCACCAGTATTCTGGTTTGTGATTAAAACAGCATTCTTTGTAATGATGTTTGTATTGGCACGTGGTTCTTTAATGCGTCCACGTTATGACCAAGTCATGAACTTTGGTTGGAAAATTTGTTTGCCATTGGCGTTGGTCAACTTGTTAGTGACTGGTGCTGTGATTCTGATGAATCAGGCCTAGGACAGCAGGGAGTACAAAATGTATAAATTTCTAGCTGGATTCGGATCAATTGTACGTTCGTTGTTTATGGTATTTAGCCATGCAACGCGTAAACGTGACACGATTTTATATCCAGAAGTACCGGCTGAACAAATTGTGCCGCCACGCTTTCGTGGTCGTATCGTATTAACGCGTGACCCAGATGGGGAAGAACGTTGTGTGGCATGTAACCTTTGTGCGGTTGCATGTCCAGTTGGCTGTATTTCACTACAAAAAGCAGAAAAAGAAGATGGGCGTTGGTATCCGGAGTTTTTCCGTATCAACTTCTCTCGTTGTATTTTCTGCGGTATGTGTGAAGAAGCATGTCCAACGACAGCGATTCAAATGACTCCAGATTTCGAGTTAGGCGAATACGTACGTCAAGACCTTGTATATGAGAAAGAAAACTTACTCATTTCAGGTCCAGGTAAATACCCAGACTACAACTTCTACCGTGTAACTGGTATGGCTGTTAGCGGTAAAGAGAAAGGTCAAGCACAAAAAGAAAGTGCACCAATCGATGTACGGAGTCTATTACCATGATGTGGCCGTTTTATTTGATGGCGCTCGTGGCCATCGTTTCTACGGTTCGTGTAGTTACTAACACGAACCCTGTACATGCATTGCTTAGTCTGATTGTTTCATTACTTGCAGTTGCTGGTATTTTCATGATCGTAGGTGCGCCGTTTGCTGGCGCCCTCGAAATCATTGTTTATGCTGGTGCAATTATGGTCTTGTTCGTATTCGTGGTGATGATGCTTAACTTAGGGCAACACACTGTAGAACAAGAGCGTAAATGGCTTTCTTCAGATGCTTGGGCATATCCAGCACTCATGAGCTTTTTACTTGGCTTACTTTTAGTTTGGATGCTTGGTGGTGAATATACAACCATCTCTGCACCACTTGGAGCACAAGTAATTGGACCAAAAGTTGTTGGTCAAGCGCTCTTTACTCACTACTTATTATTGGTTGAAGTTGCCGCGATGTTATTGCTAGCAGCCCTTGTTGCAGCATACCACTTAGGTAAACGTGAACCAGGTGCAGAAGAGGAAAAAGAATAATGGGCCAGATCCCTTTAGAACATGGTTTGATTGTTGCAACCATTCTTTTTGCACTCGGTTTTTACGGTGTAATGGTGCGACGCAACCTACTATTTATGTTAATGAGCCTTGAAATCATGATGAATGCTGCTGCGTTAGCATTCGTTCTTGCGGGTAGCGTATGGGCACAACCAGATGGACAAGTGATGTTCATTCTGATTTTAACCCTTGCTGCGGCAGAGGCGTGTATCGGTCTTGCGATTGTCCTTCAGTTCTATCATCGCTTCCATCATTTGGATGTGGATGCTGCTAGTGAGATGCGCGGATGAGTTATTTATATCTAACAGTATTATTTCCGCTAATCGGTTTTATTTTATTGGCGGCAGGGCGTGATAAGCTCTCTGAAAATGTTGCAGCAATTATTGGTGTGGGTTCTGTAGGTTTGTCTGCATTATTTGCATTGATTGCTGGTATGGCATTTACCAATAGCGGTCAGCAGGTTTTTGTTCAAAACCTTTGGACATGGTTCAATGTTGGTGGTTTCGCTCCTGGCATTAGCTTACATTTAGATGGCTTATCTTTACTTATGATGGGCATGATCACTGGTGTTGGTTTCCTAATCCACATCTTTGCATCATGGTACATGCGTGGTGAAGAAGGTTATGCGCGTTTCTTCTCTTATTTCAACCTATTCGTTGCAAGCATGCTTGTGCTTGTATTGGGTGACAACTTAGCGTTGTTATTCTTAGGTTGGGAAGGCGTAGGTCTTTGCTCTTACTTGCTCATCGGTTTCTATTATGCAAACCCTGCAAATGGTTGGGCAGCGATCAAAGCATTTACAGTTACACGCGTAGGTGACGTATTCTTACTTATCGCTTTATTCTTGCTTTACCAACAATTTGGTACACTGAATACTCAGTACATTGTTGAACATGCAGCAGAAGTAATGACGAAGAGTTCGTCACTTACCATCTGGACTGCGTTAATGTTGTTCTTGGGTGCTGCTGGTAAATCTGCTCAAATTCCATTGCAAACATGGTTGGCAGATGCGATGGCAGGTCCAACACCTGTTTCTGCATTAATCCACGCAGCAACAATGGTAACGGCTGGTGTGTACTTATGCTGCCGTTTATTCAGCGTATTTGAGCTTGCACCTGAAGTGATGCAATTCATTTCGGTAACAGGTGCTGTAACTTTATTAGTTGCAGGCTTTGCTGCTCTTGTGCAAACAGACATCAAACGTATTTTGGCTTACTCAACAATGAGTCAGCTTGGTTATATGTTTATGGCTGTAGGTGCAGAAGCTTACCAAGCTGGCTTGTTCCACATGTTGGCTCACGCATTCTTCAAAGCATTATTATTCTTGTCTTCTGGTGCAGTTATTCTTGCTTACCATCACGAACAAAATATTTTCAAAATGGGCGGTTTGTTCTACAAAAACAAATTCCTATTTGCATGTTTCGCGATTGGTGGCGGTGCATTAGCAGCGATTCCATTCTTAACAATCGGCTTCTTCTCAAAAGATGCGATTCTTGGTGAAGTTTGGGTACAAGGTCAATCAGTTGCTCTATACCACACCTTATATTGGGCTGGTGTAGCAGGTGCGTTCCTGACTTCAATCTATACCTTCCGTTTAATCTGGGTTGTATTCTTCGGTAAAGAAAATACACATTACCATGAGATTAAAGGTGCAACTTACTGGGCGCCATTAGGTATCTTGGCAGTATTGTCTACTTTTGTGGGCGCTGCACTAAAAGGTCCTGTAGCTGGTATTTTAAATACAGCGAAAATTCCTGAATTCCATGTTGCTGAACAATTTGTAGAAGGCATGCATGGAGCAGAGCATTTAGCTGTAGGTATTGCGCTTGCTGGTTTAGCTGTTGGTATTGGTTTGTTTGCATTTGCTTACGGTGCAGTGAAATCATTTGCTCAAACAAGTCTTGGTGCTGGCTTAGCTCATATTTGTCGTACTGCATTTGGTTTCGATGCGTTGTATGACATCGTTTTTGTTAAACCTTATTTATTCTTCGCCAAACTATTTGGTCGTGATCCAATTGATAGCTTGTGGCTTGTGCTTCCTGCACTTGTTAAAGGCGGAAACAGTTTTACAAGCTCACGTCAAACAGGTTCATTGCGTGAATACGCATCAAGCATGTCACTCGGTGTAGTGGTGTTATTGATGATCTTGATCGTTATTCAGGTAGTGGGGAAATAAAATGGAAAACAATTTAATTTTACCCGCGCTGATCCTTGTTCCGTTCATTGCAGGTTTTGCTTGTTGGTTAGTCGATAAACTCGACAAAACTTTGCCACGCTGGATTGCCTTAATTGGTATGCTCATTACTTTAGGCTTAGGTCTTGCACTTTGGCAAAGTGGTACTTATACATACGAGTTGGGCTCAAAAGTCCCAACTTGGTCAGCTGAGTTCTATTTACCGTGGATTAAATCTCTCGGTATTGGCATTCACTTAGCAGTGGATGGCTTGTCTTTACTCATGGTGTTGTTAACAGCTTTACTTGGTGTACTTGCTGTTGGTTGTTCATGGGGCGAGATTCAAAAGAACGTTGGTTTCTTCCACTTAAACTTATTATGGAGTTTAGGTGGCGTTATTGGCGTGTTCTTGGCAATCGATTTGTTCCTATTCTTCTTCTTCTGGGAGATGATGCTTGTACCAATCTACTTCTTGATTGCGTTATGGGGTCATAAAGGTTCAAACGGCCGTTCACGTGTTTACGCTGCAACTAAGTTCTTCTTATATACGCAAATCGCTGGTTTAGTGATGTTAATCGGTATCCTTGGCCTTGTGGTCTATGGCTACATGATGACTGGTATGATCGGTTTTGATTACAACTATTTATTAGCTGTAGCGAATCGTTTACCTGCTGGCTTCGCGTATGGTTTCATGATCTGCTTCTTTATTGGTTTTGCAGTGAAGTTACCAGTTTTCCCATTGCACGGCTGGTTACCAGATGCGCATGCTCAAGCTCCTACAGCGGGTTCTGTAGACTTGGCTGGTATCTTGATTAAGACAGCAGCGTACGGTTTGCTCCGTTTTGTAATTCCATTCTTCCCAGCAGCTTCTGCACAGTTTGCAGATATTGCGATTATTTTCGGTTTGATTGGTATTTTCTACGGCGCTTGGTGTGCTTACCAGCAAACTGACATGAAACGTTTACTTGCGTATACGTCGATTTCACACATGGGCTTCATTTTACTTGCAATCTATGCAGGTAATATTTTGACCTTCCAAGGTTTAATGATCATGATGTTGGCACATGGTTTGTCATCTGCTGCATTGTTCATTATGTCTGGTCAAATCTACGAGCGCTTGCATACACGTGATTTGCGTTTGATGGGTGGTCTTCGTGGTCAACTCCAATACTTACCATTCTTCTTAATGTTCTTCGTAGCTGCTCTTGTTGGTGTGCCAGGTTTAGGTAACTTTATTGGTGAATTCCTGATTTTGATGGGTTCATTTAATAAATATCCTGCCTTCACGATTCTTGCTTCTATCAGCCTTGTATTTGCAGGTTTATATGGCTTGATCTTGATTCACCGTGCTTTATTTGGTGAGCCAAACCCTGAACAAAAGCAACACTACACTAGTCCATTAAAAGACTTATCTGCTCGTGAAGTTGTTATTTTGATGATTTGTGCGATTGGTCTCGTTTGGCTTGGTATCTTCCCACAAACATTCTTGGATGTATCTCATTCAAGTATGCAGTGGTTGGTCAATAGTTATGTGCCAGTACAAGAAGTCGTTGAAACTGTTCAGCAAACAGCTACTCAACTTGACCATGTGGAGATCCAATAATCATGAACTTCACAGTATCATTCTCTACGATTATGCCATTAGCGCCTGTGATGATTGTTGCGTTGACAACAGTCGTCGTCATGTTGCTCATTGCAATTAAGCGTAACCATAATTTAATCGCAACAACTTCTGTTGTCGGTTTAAACCTTGCTGCACTTTATATCTTGCTAGAACTATTTGGCGGTAAATTTGTACCGGCAAATGTGATGGGCATGTTTATGGTTGATCCATTTACATTGTTCTATCAGTTCATGATTTTAGTTGCATCATTGGCGTGTTGTACTTTGTCTCATGCTTATATCGAGACTTATAAAGACAACCGTGAAGAACTCTATCTTTTGTTACTTGCTTCTGTAGCAGGTGCAATGTTGATGGTTGCAAGTTCTCACTATGCATCTTTCTTCATTAGCCTTGAGTTAATGTCGATTCCTGTATACGGCTTACTTGCTTATACATATCAACGTAGCCAATCGCTTGAAGCGGGTATTAAGTACCTTGTACTTTCTGCAACAGCTTCTGCGATGTTGTTGATGGGTATGGCGTATATCTACGCTTACACTGGTTCACTTTCATTCTATGATTCTGTTCAAGCTTTATTTGGCGCAATCAAACAGCCAATGGTGTTATTAGGTTTAGCACTTATTATCTTTGCTGTTGCATTCAAATTATCGCTTGCACCGTTTCACAAATGGACACCAGACGTATATGCGGGCGCTCCAGCTCCAATGGCAACTTTCTTAGCTACTGCTGCTAAGGTTGCGACTATTGGTTTGTTCGTACGTTATTTGCTTGCTTCTGGCGCAATTATGGTGAACTCGCTAGTGACTGTTTTGACAATCATTGCTGTATTGTCAATTTTAGTCGGTAACTTGCTCGCTGTTCGTCAAGTGAACTTAAAACGTATTTTGGGTTATTCATCTATTGCTCACTTTGGTTATTTGTTAATTGCTTTAATTAGCATGACATATGCGAGCTTAGGTAGCGTAACTGTGTATGTGGTGACTTATGTATTAACAACTATTGGTGCCTTTGGTGCAGTAGCGTTAATGTCTAGCCCATATAACAACGTAGATGAAGCTCAAAGCCTTGCAGACTACCGTGGTTTGTTCTGGCGCCGTCCAGTACTTACAGCAACATTAACAGTCATGATGTTATCTTTGGCTGGTATTCCATTAACAGCAGGCTTCATTGGTAAGTTCTTGGTTGTTATGGCTGCTGTAACGACTCAACACTGGTTCTTAGCTGCAATGATTATTGTAGGTAGTGGTATTGGTTTGTATTACTACTTACGTGTGATGGTTGTGATGTATATGACTCCACCTGAAACTCCTCGTATTGATGCTGATGCACACTGGGGACAAAAAGTGGGTGGTTTAATGGTATTAGCTGCTGCTGCATTAGTGATTATTTTGGGTGTATATCCAGATCCAATGATTAATTTGGCATTAAAAGCAGAAATTTTATCTCCATTACATTTCATGCTTTCGCAACAACAATAATTCTTGTGTACAAAAAAGCCTCCAAATATGGAGGCTTTTTTTTATTGATAGTTAAAAAAAGATTATAATAAATACGTTTTTATATTTTTAGGTAACATCTGTGGCCATTCAAGAAATTCGTCACCCACTTATTCGTCATAAATTAGGTTTATTACGTCGTGCTGACATCAGTACTAAGAATTTCCGTGAGCTTGCTCAAGAAGTGACTATGTTATTGACATATGAAGCAACGAAAGATTTACCAGTTGTGGATTGCGAAATTGATGGATGGGCTGGAACTGTTACTACTCAGCGTATTGCTGGTAAAAAAATAACGATTGTACCGATTTTACGTGCTGGTATTGGTATGCTTGATGGCGTGCTTAATCTGATTCCAAGTGCAAAAGTAAGTGTGTTAGGTCTTGAGCGTAACGAAGAGACTTTGGAAGTACGTACTTACTATAAAAAGCTAGTTCCAGATGTGGCTAACCGTATTGCAATGATTATCGATCCAATGCTGGCAACAGGTAACTCTTTGGTTGCTGCAATTGATGTGTTAAAGGCAAGTGGATGTAAAGATATTCGTGTTATGGTATTGGTTGCAGCTCCTGAAGGAATTGCAAAAGTTGAGGCAGCACATCCTGACATTCAGCTTTATACTGCATCTATTGATGACGGCTTAAATGAACAAGGTTATATCGTTCCTGGTTTAGGCGATGCTGGCGACAAGATTTTTGGTAGTGTTCAAAAAGATTAATTTTTGACATAGTCATAAAAAAAGAGACTTCATCAAACCGTATTTTTTAACAGCGGAATTGAAAGTCTCTTTTTATTTACAGCAACGATTGGATGGGAAAAGTAGGGGAAAGATCATGAAACAAGAGTTTTATATTGGAAGAGTAAAACAATATAACGCCGATAAGGGGTTTGGTTTTATTTCAACCACTGAAGGAGATATTTTCTTTCATATTTCTGACTTTCCTGCATCAGAAGGTGAGCCGAAAAGAAATGAAAAAGTGAGATTTCTTGCGGCTGACAATCAAGGGAAATTTAAAGCGATCAAAATTGAGCGTATTGACACGAATCCTGCGAAAACCAAAAAAAATAAAATTGCGGATCACAATAAAGCGATCACGAGTGAGTTATTGTCAAATTTTCGACGTTAATAATGAGCTAAATGTAATATATTAAAAACACTTAAATAATGAATGTACTAGACAATTGTTTTGATGTGTTCAGAAAGATTAAGTGATTTAGAATTAAGGGAGATATTAATTTCCCTTAATTTTCTTAAAAATGAATAATAAGATAAAGAATGGGGAAATATGGTTCAACGGGGAAAAATTAAACGCAGCAAATTCAAGCTGAGTTCACGTGAGTACATCAGTATATTTATCGTTGGCATCTTGGTTATTGTTGCGTGTGTGACTTTTATTGTATTGCACTATCGTCAACAAGCTCAGCAGCGTGCATCACATGAAAAAGTACAATTATTAATACAGCAACAGAAGCAGATTATTAAGGAACAGCGAGCAGCTTTGGGTAAATTGCCAGATATACAACTTTCTGAGAAAACGAAAAAGGCTTTAGCATTTACTCCTCAAACAGCTCCAGCCCCGGAACGAGTAAATAATGAAACATCGGCTTTTCATTGTGATGGGCGTGAGCATTGTTCGCAAATGCATTCTTTAGAAGAGGCACGTTGGTTTGTAAGAAATTGCCCGAACACTAAAATGGATGGAGATCATGACGGTGAGCCATGTGAAAATGATTCACGATGGCATTAGAAGATCAGGCTTTAAGCCTGATCTTCATCGCAGAATTTTAAAAATGCTTTAAGACCTGGGCCTTGATATTTTTGGCGATGTACCAGCATATAAAGTGGACGGGTCAGTTGCCAAAATGGTGTATCTAAAATAACGAGTTGACCTTTCTCACTTAAAGGTTCAATCGCTAATCTAGAAATACAAGACATTCCTAAGCCACCTGCCACTATTTTCAAGATTGCTTCATTATGACCAAGCGTTAAGCGAATGTTGGCATCTGGTAGATCTTGCAAAATTGCATTATCAAAGACTTCACGCGTACCAGATCCCTCTTCACGTAAAATCCATTCTACGTCATGAAAATCTTGAGGTGTAAGCGGGCGATTTAAACGAGTTAAAGGATGATCTGGTGAACAGCATACTGCTAACTCATCATCACGCCAATGAATACACTGGAGTTGAGGTAAGTGACAAGAACCTTCAATTAAAGCTAAATCTAGTTGGAACTGATTTACTGCTTCAATCATTTGGCGTGTATTGCCCACTTGAAGTTGTAAATGTGCTTGCGGATGACGTTGTAAAAAGTTAGCCATTAAATCAGGCATTAAATAGTCGCTAATGGTTAAAGTCGCACCGATACGTAAATCGATACTTTGTAATTCACCCTTGGCAGCTTGTTCAAATGCTTCACAACGTCCTAATATTTCTAATGCTTGAGGAAGTAAAAAACGTCCAAGATCATTAAGCTGTAAGCGCTTACCTAAACGATCAAATAAAGGAGCACCTAAGCCGTCTTCTAAATCGGCTAAAGCCATACTAGCTGCACTTTGCGTCAGTCTGACCGCATCACTGGCTTTAGTAACGGTTCCTTCTTGGGCGACTGCTACAAAAACAGCCAACTGGCGTAATGTCATCCGCATGTTTAAAAAGCCTTAACGTTTAAAAGTATTCATTATTTCGGCTGTCATGCTAACATGAGCGCACTATTTCATGCCACGTTGAAATCATGTCAATTGAAAAATTTAGCGTAGAAAAAGTTTTATCAGTTCATCGTTGGACCCCAACACTTTTCAGCTTTACCATGACTCGTCCTTCGCATTTTAAATTTACCGCAGGTCAGTTTGCGCGTATAGGTTTAAAGGTAGGTGACGAACTGGTTGTCCGTGCTTATTCGGTGGTGTCTTCTCCATTTGATGAAACGCTAGAGTTCTTCTCAATTGTTGTACCAGACGGTGCTTTCACTTCGAATCTACAGCATTTGAAAGTCGGTGATGAGCTATATTTAGAAAAAATTCCCTATGGATACCTGACTTTGGCGCGCTATCAGCAACCTTTGCCGCATGATTTATGGTTGTTGGCAACAGGTACAGGTCTGGCTCCATTTTTGTCGATGCTACAAGACTTTGAAACTTGGTCTAATTATCAAAAGATTAATTTGGTTTATAGCGTCCGTACAGTAGATGAATTGGCTTATATCGATCGTATTCAAGAGATTGCTGAAACGTTTGGGGAAGGGCATAACGGCTTTAAATTTATTCCTATTATTACCCGAGACTCATCAGCGCCGTTGCATGAGCGCTTACCGGTTTTAATCGAAAATGGTGAGTTAGAAAAAGCAGCAGGTCTGGAACTTAATTCAGCAACCAGTCATGTTATGTTATGTGGAAACCCACAAATGGTAGATGATACCAAAGAGGCTTTAAAACGCCGTGGTTTGACAATGAATCGTCGTGGTGAAGGAAATATTGCGGTAGAAAATTATTGGTAAAAACCGAAAATAAAATATTTTAAGAAAACTTTTTATGGATATGTTTATTAATGGACAAACATATCCATAAATTCACGAATTTCTGAAATCGCGCTGTCGACATCTGTTGAAAGCCAAGTTGGTTCAAATAGACCTGCATAATATTCAAGACGATCTTGAGGAACAACCAAGCGAACAGGGCAGTCTTCTTCAAGTAAACGCCACGGTAAAATCGGGACTTCATTGTCCAGAAATACATTGATATTACGAATATCAACAATCATCGCATTAACACAATCAGGGAATGGCATGACCGAGAACTCTTCGGTACGGCGACGGAAATACTCAAGATCACCCCATTTTAACTGGAAGCTTGGTTTATTAAATTCAATAATACCAATGAGATGCTCATCTCTTGTTTGATGCAAATAACATTGATGTGTGACGTCAGTGTCGAGATCAAGAGTTACGCTTTGCTGACGATACATCATAAAATTGAGTAGCTTTAAAACAAGGGGGCTTATTATAGCCTATTTTATAAAAAGTAAGCGCTAAAACATATTGTATTACAAATCGAGTTTTGAAGAAGGTAATGAATAAAATGAGATTATATTTTTAATAGTCAAAATTAATGTGGCTAAATTTTATACTAAATTTATTATTTTAAAAGTAGAGTTTTGCAAACCTAGTCACCTACGCATAATGCTTTTTCACACAATGCAACAAATCAAATTGCTATGATGATTATAAAGTTAATGATAATAGAAGAGGGGAAAGAAGATGCATGATTTTTCAAAACCACCTCATGTGACGAGTCCTGAAGAAACTGCGAAAAAAAGAAGATTGCCAGTTTATATTTTAATTATTGTTGGGCTTTTTCTTATTGCACTCATCGTCTACATGGTTGCTGATCATAGCAAAACGCCTAAAGAAGAAGGAGCTTTTCAACATGAGACCACACCACATGTCATGATGGGTAGTTCTGATTTGAAGACTTACAAAGGATAGTAAGCCCAACAGTATATCTTGATAGAAAGCCTTTAGGATGTGCCCTGAAGGCTTTTTTTGCAATCTTTTGCATCAATTTGTTGTATTTATGCAGAAGGTTGTTGATTGAAAAATATTCAAAACATAAGGTGACATAGACCGCATTTATCGTCATTTTTTACAACGAACTGGTGTTTTTCATTTATTGATAACACTGAAAAGAACATAACAATTGAGGACATAACAATATGAATGAATTTTTTAATGGGCCTCGCGGCGCTCAGTTTGATGCGATGTATTACTGGGATCAGTTTCATCCTATTTTGGCTGCAATTGTCATCTTACTGGTTGGCTGGATAATCGCTTTAGTGGTAGCAGCAGGGGTAAAAAAACTTCTGCAAAAATTAAATACCAATGCCAAATTATCTTCAGCTACAGGGCGTACTCCCAATATAGAAGGTCTCGTCTCCAAAGTCATATTTTGGTTTATTTTGATTCTTGCCGTTGTTGCTGCTTTAAATGTACTCAACATTAGTGGAGTAAGTGGTCCATTTAGCAATATGGTGAATCAGGTACTTGTTTACATTCCAAATATTATTGCTGCTGTGGTGGTGGGCTTTATTGGCTGGATTGTTGCTCGAGTGGTGCGAGCAGGGATCACCAATGTGCTATCTAGAACGCAACTTGATGATAAATTAAGTAGTGAAGTGGGTGTAGGAGGAATCAGTCAGAATATCGGTGAAATTCTTTACTGGCTTGTACTATTACTTTTCCTTCCTATTGTTCTCTCAATCTTGGGATTAACAGGTTTACTTATTCCTGTTCAAAACATGGTGAATGAGGCAATTGCCTTCTTACCAAATATCTTTATTGCTGGCGTTATCGTTTTTGTTGGTTATATCTTGGCAAAAATTGTACGCGGTATTGTTGAAGGTTTAATCAATAGCTTAGGTGTTCAGGCTCAAGCTGAAAAAATTGGTCTTTTCAAAAATTCAAATGTAGGCAAATTCTTAGGTTCATTTGTTTTTGCCATTATTATCATTACGACATTGATTGTGGCATTTGAAGCTTTGGGTATTCAGACCATTTCTCAACCTGCGACAGCAATGCTGAATGAAATCTTGCAAGCGATTCCAAACATTATTGCTGCTGGTTTAATTCTACTTGTTGCTTATATTGTTTCTCGTTTTGTTGGACGCTTGGTTGCTGAACTTATTGCAGGAACAGGTGTTGATGAAATTCCAGCAAAATTAGATGTACAACGCTTTTTAGGTCAAACTAAAGTCTCTGGTGCTGTTGGCTGGTTAATTGTGTTCTTTACCATGTTGTTTGCAGTTTCTGAAGCTGCTGACCGTCTTGGTTTTGAACAGATTAGTGGTCTAATCGCAATGTTTATCCATTTCGGTGCAAACATTCTATTAGGCGCTGTGATTTTGGTGATTGGTTTCTGGCTTGCCAATGTTGTGGCGAACGTAGTTCAACGTGGTGAATATAATAGTTCACGTTGGTTAGGTAGTTTGGTCCGTGTCTTGATTATCGGCTTAGTTCTTGCGCTTGGTTTAAAAGCGATGGGTATTGCTGATTCGATTGTGAACCTTGCATTTGGTTTAACTCTAGGCGCAGTTGCAGTTGCTTTCGCACTTGCATTTGGTTTGGGTGGTCGCCAACCAGCAGAAAGATTGCTATCTGATTTGCTTGATAAAGCGAAAAAAGAAGCAAATCATCCAAATCCTTTATATCAACCACCTACTACAACAACAGCGAGTACGTCTTCAACTCCAACTACGACAACTCCACCGTCAGCGGTTCCATCTGATGCAAAACCAGCAGATTCTGCACAGGTAAACCCAGCACAACCACCTGTAAATAAACCATTTGGCTCTACTGGTGAAAATGATGAAATTTAGTGAGTGAACTAATTTTCAGATAAACCGTACAAAAAATCTTTGATTTTTGTGATAAGTTCGACCACTCTATATGAGTGGTCGTTCTGTCTTTGACAGCTATAAAAACAAATAAGTGAGGAAAATACGATGAAAAAACCTGGTCGTTTTTTAGCACCTGTTGTAATTGCTGGGATTACCGTTGGTTTTTTAGCAAGTGCTTATAAATTTGTATTTAGCAAATCTGACTCATCAAAACAGGCAACAACGCATACACGTGATGCTGAAAAATCATCAAGTGAGTCTAAAGCAGCAAATTAGCTTATTCCGCATTTAAACATATTGTGCTGCTGCATAAGCAGAAGACCAAGCCCATTGGAAGTTATAACCTCCTAAATGGCCGGTTACATCAAGTACTTCTCCAATAAAGAACAGTCCTTTCTGCTTTTTGCTTTCGAGTGTTTTAGATGAAACTTCGGTTGTATCAATTCCACCTAAGGTCACTTCGGCAGTACGGTATCCTTCAGTGCCTGATGGTTTAACCGAAAAACCATGTAACTGCTCGGTAATATGCTCTAGCTGTGCATCACTGATATTACCAATCGCCGTTTCGCTATGCTCTGGCCATATGAGTTGTTGTAGCTCTTGTACAATACTTTTCGCGGTAAATTCATTCAGAAGGGTACGCAATAAAACTTTCGGCTGTGATTTCTTTTTGTCTTTTAAATAACTTGTTAAGTCTTGGCTTGGGAAAAAGTCAATTTTAAAACTTTCTCCAGTATTCCAATAGTTAGAAAGCTGTAAGGAACTTGGTCCACTTAAGCCACGATGGGTAAATAATAACGCTTCAGTAAAGCTATTTTTTGAGTTGCTTAAAGTCACATCTAAAGCATTGCCACTTAAACGTGTGGTGACTTCTTTAATATGATCTGAAAAAGTAAATGGAACTAAACCAGCACGGGTTGGGAAAACTGTATGTCCAAATTTTTGTGCCAGTTCATAGCCAAATCCAGAACCGCCCAAAGTCGGAATGGATAAGCCGCCTGTAGCAACAACTAATGATTCACAGCTAAATCGACCTTGGTTGGTGTGTACAGAAAAACCGCCTTGTTGTAATGGGTCGATCTGTCCAACTTCACAATGGGTTTGGATTTCAACATTGTTGGTTTTATTACACTCACTCACCAACATCTCTAAAATTTCTTTAGCGCCGTTTAGCGTAAATAATTGACCGTGTTTACGTTCTTCATAGGCAATTCCATAATCACATACCAGCCCAATAAAGTCCCAGTTGCTATAGCGTGACAGGGCAGAAATGGCAAAGTGTGGATTATGAGAAATATAGTTGTCAGGCTCTACATACAGGTTGGTAAAGTTACATTTCCCACCGCCCGACATTAAAATCTTTTTACCAATTTTGTTGGCTTTTTCTAAAATTAAAACCGAGCGCCCTCGTTTAGCAGCATGTGCAGCCAACATGAGTCCAGAAGCGCCTGCACCTAAGACAATGACATCGACATGACTGTTAGACATAAGAGATTCTCGATTAATCGTGAAAATTAAAAAGGGGCATATACTACCATGTCGGCACTTACTCGTGCTAAAGACATTTATTGCCGTAGAGAAAACGTTAGCTAAAAGTGAGTGAATTATTGGTGTGATTTATTTCTTATATCTGCCTGTAAACCACCAGAATGAATAGCCAGAATACGAGTTCCTTCAGGAAAGTAATGATTCTTCATAAGGTCAAACAGACCGAACATCATTTTTCCCGTATAGATCGGTTCAATAGGCACGGCATATTTCGCTTCAAAACTCTCAATAAATGCAAATAGTTCAGGTGACGTTTTGGCATAACCTCCGCAGCAATAAGCATCTGTCAGAGACCAATTCTGTTTTTTAGTCCACTGTTGAATTTCTTGTTGTAAAAAGTCACCTTTTAAAGCCGAAAACCCCATAACTTTTTGATGTGCTGAACTTCTTTCAATAAGACCTGAAATCGTTCCACCAGTTCCGACTGCACAGCAAATCACATCATATTGATCTAAGTCATATTGGCTGAGGATTTCCTGACAACCTTGAACTGCCAGTTCATTGGTGCCACCTTCAGGAATAATGAAAGCTTCAGGAAATTGAAGATGCAACTGTTGAAGATAGTTTTCATCATTTCTCAAATGATATTCATTGCGTGAGACAAAATGTAGCTGCATTCCCAAACTTTGGGCTTTTGCCAAAGTGGGGTTAAGAGGCTTACTCGCTAACTCTTCACCACGAATAATTCCAATACTATGTAAGCCAAAAAGATGAGCTGCATAAGCAGTTGCAGCAATATGATTTGAAAAAGCCCCACCAAAAGTCAAAATAGTTGATAGGCCTTGTTGTTTTGCGGCAAGCAGATTGTATTTTAGTTTGAAAAATTTATTGCCTGAAATTTGAGGATGAATTAGATCTATCCTTTTAATGTCGAGATGAACAGATGAGGGGAGTTCAATGTGCTGATAGGAAATAGGCTGGGCAATGTGATCAAACATTAGAAATTGAGAAAAATAATGAATGATCACATTGTAGCTTTTTACAGAGAACTTTAAAAAGCTGATTAAGAGCTTGTATCGACAGAAGTAATCACTGACATACCAGGGCGTAAGTGTTCCATTCCTTCTTGATTTGGATCAATGGTAATGCGTACGGCAATTCTTTGAACAACTTTGGTAAAGTTACCTGTCGCATTGTCTGGCTTTAACACACTGAACTCTGAACCAGCAGCAGGTGAGATTTGCTCAACATGGCCTGTAAATTTTTTGTGGTTCATGGCATCGACAGTAAACCATGCCTTTTGACCAATTCGCATATTGGCAATTTGGGTTTCTTTAAAGTTAGCAATCACCCAAGTTTGCTGTGGAATTAAGTAGAGTAACTGTGAGCCTGCCGCGACATATTGTCCAACACGAGGGTTTACTTCACCCAGTTGACCATCCATTGGAGCAACAATAACGCTATAGTCTTTGGTGGTCTGTGCTTGGTCTAACTGTGCCTTAGCACTTGAAACTTGTGCTTCTAAACCAGTTTCTGCAACCTGCGCAGTTTTCAAAGCCTCTTTAGCAACTAAGACATTCGCTTCTGCTTGTTTCAGTGCTGCAAGATTATTTTCAGCATCGGCCGCGGCTTTATCTTGCTCAGATTTAGAAGCTGCTCCACTATTTCCTAACTGTTGGTAACGTCTAAGCTGAGCTAAAGAGAGTTCGTATTGAGCTTTTGCTTGATCGACTTTAGCTTGCGCCGCCACAATATCAGCTTGTTTCTGAGCAATGGATTGGGTTTGGTTGGCTAAAGTATTTTTAGCTTGTTCAACCCCAGAAGCTGCCTGAGTTACTTTTTGGTCATAAGTGGTTGCATCAATATGCATTAACACTTGACCCTTTTTGACATGATCAAAGTCTTTGACTAATACATCTTTAACGTAGCCATTAATTTGTGAAGATAAAATCGTAGTTTTACCTTTGACATAACTATTGTCAGTTTGCTGGACACTCGTTGCAAAAGGACCAATTCTCCATGCCCATAAAATTACTAAAATACCGATAATAAGGACTCCCAACATCCATAATAGAGTTGAGCTTTTTGTTGGAATCAATTTACTTGCAGGTGCAGGTGCAGGTGCAGGTGCAGGTGCAGGTGCAGGTGTTGGCTCGTTGGCAGGTGCCTGAGCTGGTGTTGGTTCCGGTTTGTTTTGATCATCTGACATATATCAATCTCAATTTCTATTTCATCAATAACAAAAGCCTTTAAGGACGGCTAATTCCTCTACGTTGTAGATATTTACTACGGGCAATATTAAATCCACCCCATAAGAGCAGTGCGATAGCAAAAATACCGTTTAACGCAATAACATCATTGTAGGCACGCACTTGTGCTTCACGGGTAACCACTTGATTGAGTGTGCGCATGGCCTGAGTCGTTTGTAATGCCGGGTCATTTGTTGTGATGGCTGCACTACGTTGATAGGTGGAGAGCCTTTGAGAAACTAACGGATCTGATTGTTCTAAATCTTTAATAATCTCGACTTGATAGTTTTGTGTGCGGTGTTGTTGATAGGTCGAGAAGAAAGAAGACCCGACAAGGCCACCAAAGGTTTGAGTTGCAGAGAACAGCACAATAAAAGTCACCACATACGAAGGGCCTTTAGCCAAAGTCTGTGCGAAACCAATGAGCAGTAAAGGTCCAATAAATAAACCACCTGCAAAACCCACTAAGAATTGACTTGCAAAAAAGTTCACAGGTCGAACATCACTGGTTAAGTGATAATCTAGTCCACACGCAACCAGAATTAAGAACTCTGCGAAAAGTAAGTGGAAGATAATTCGTTCACGTGAAAAAGTCAGTGCACTAAACAGCGTTCCGCTTAAAATCCCGATGAATATCACTACATAAAGAGGTACAAACTGATCAGGCCCCATTCCCATGGCTTTTAAGAAATTAACAGCAGCATAGCTTTGCTCAGACATTAGAAGTCGAATAGCAAAAGCACCAAAAATGAAACGCAAGGTCGAAGAAGCACCTAACCAGCGTGTCATAATTAATGGATTGGCACGATAGTGTTCATAGAGCAAACCAAGAACAACTAAGCTAAAGCCAGCAATTAATACATATGCCAACCATTCACTGTTAAACCACCATAAAATTGGGCCTTGTGTGAGCACAATACATAAGCATGCAAAACCGGGAGCCAGTAAAGCAAAGGTGAAGAAATCCTGCTTCTCAAAAACATAGATTCGTAAGCTACGTGGTAATTTCAATGAAACAACCATCGCTAAACAACAAAGTGCTAAACCTAGCTCAAAGGTATATAGGACAGACCAACTGTCTGTACTGACAAGAAATGGAGAAATAATCCAAGCGAGGGGAACCCCTAATTGTTGGAAACCGAAGGCGATATATATACCTTTTGCCATGTCTGCTTTTTTAAAAGCCTGCATGGTGTAATACATACCTAAAGAGCTGAGAGGTGCTCCTGCCAAACCTGCCACAACCCTTGCGAATAGGGCCATTTCATAGGTATGCACAAAAATATGTAAAACCAGCACGGCAATAAAAATAACCAGCCCTATTTCCGAAAATACTCTTAAACCATACTGTTGTCGGGCTTTAAACAAAATCAGGTTTGAGCTGACATTTGCCATGACATAAGCCGCAGGGAGCCAAGCAGCTTCGGAAGGCGTCAGTCCATATTCACCTTGAATTAAAGGTAAATTTGCCGTAATAAAACCATTACTTAAGCTTGCCGAAAGGGCGACAAATAAACCAATAAAAAAGTAAATAAATCGCTTAGGTACAGAGTGAGCAATAGCTGCCGGTGAACCAGGTAGAGTCGGTTGCTCTTCTGGTGTCCAGTCGGGTGGTGTTTCTAAATAACGAGGCGTTTTACTCATTCTATCCCTCGAATTTTTTGTACTTGAATACCATGAATTAGTAATTCAATTGCTCGTTTTGCTAAGCGAGTTTGTTCTTCTGGCTCATGTCCTTGAAATGAAGAACCCAACATTGCAGTGATCATTGCATAGTCATTGGCAGTGAGATCAGCTCGGCACAGTTTTTGTTCTATCGCATTTTCAATCAGTGGGTTAAGTGCATTATTTCGCCGTTCATAAATTTTTAACATAATTGGATCTTGTCGATCAATCACTCTCCAAAAATCTTGCAAAATTGCAAGTTTAGGAAGTTGTGCAATATGTCCTTCAATTAAACGAAATAAACCATCCTCGAATTGTTGAAAATGAGCAGCTTTTTGCTCTAGCTGTGTAATCGCGCGTTCTAAAAGCGCGCTAATTAAAGCTTTGCGGTCACAAAAGTTACGGTAAAAAGTTGCTCTGCCTACACCTGCATGGTCAATCACAACTTGTAAGGGGACATTAATGCCATGAATACGAAAACATTCTTCGGCTGCATTGAGTAATTCATCCCGATTATGGGCAGCAATTTTTTGACGTTTACTCATGTCATTGGTTTGGGAGTTCTAAAGACCGATATATTTAACGGACATTTTTGTCCGTTGTGAAGATATAAATTGTAAAAAACATGAAAATTCAATTTTCATCATTTATATGTTTTCCGTTTTTATATGTGTCATAAAAAGCTGTTAGAATACCGCGCAATTGCATGATGCTAGGTCAATACAATGTTTGAGTCCCTTATTCCTCTTTTTTCAATTGCGATGGCATTGATGCTTGGAGCAATAAGCCCTGGGCCGAGCTTTATTTACGTAGCACAAAATTCAATTTCTAAATCACGTAAACATGGTTTATTTACAGCTTTAGGTACAGGTACAGGCGCAGCTCTTTTTGGTTTTCTAGCTGTTATGGGGTTGCAGGCAGTTTTATTAGCAGTACCTTCAGCATATTTAATCTTAAAAATTGGTGGTGGGCTGTATTTGCTTTGGCTGGCTTTTAAAATTATTAAACACGCTAAAGAACCAATTGCCATGGAAAATGATGGCAAATCAAAAATGACCTATAAACAGGCATATCGTTATGGCCTGATTACCCAGTTAAGCAACCCGAAAATTGCAGTCGTTCTAGCGAGCGTATTTACTGCTTTATTGCCAAAAGAAATTCCAAATTACTACTACGTTGCATTGCCCGTGATTTGTTTTATGATCGATGCAGGGTGGTATTCATGTGTTGCAATGCTGCTCTCTTCAGAGAAGCCTAGAACAATGTACTTAAAAGCAAAAACTGGCGTTGACCGAGTAGCTGGAAGCATTGTGAGTGTATTAGGTTTAAAATTAATTTTCTTCAAATGATAAGCCTTTAATTAAAATATCTAAAAAATCCAAAGCCAGCTATTTATAGTCTGGCTTTATTTTTGAGTAAAATATATACAAATTGAAATATCTTTTTTAGTACTTAAACATTTAAAAAGTGGTAACTTAATAAATAAAACAAAAAGAAATGAGGGTCACGTTATGAAAAAACTAATGGTGAGCATTTCTGTAGTTTTTCTCATCTTAACTACAGGATGTGAGATGAGAACCATGAGCAAGCAACAGCCAGCAAATGAGCGAACTATGAGCATTGTTGGCACACCTGTTCATGAAAAAGATTACAAAATTTCTGATTTACAAGCCAATAATCATGAGCAATCCAACTATTAAGTTACTTACAGCTTGCATCACTTACTGCATTTTAAATGTAGTGAGTGCATGTGAGCCTGCATCTTTGGATTGGAAGCTTTTTCAGGAAAAATATGATGTAAATCATGATGGTTTGTACAGCTTAAAAGAGTTTCAACAGGTACAAGATTTCTATCCTTATCGTTGGCCTACGGATAAGCGTTTTCAGGGAGAGAATAAGCAAACAGAGCTATTTCATTATTTAGATAAAAATAAGAATGGCTATTTAACAAATGAGGAGTTGGGGAATATACACGTTTTACTTAGTAACCCTTGTGAAGGGCGGCCGTGGTCATAATTTAAATCTTCTAGATGTTCCTTGAAAATTTATAGTTAAAAAAAAGCTCCCAATTTAGGGAGCTTTTTTACATGCAGGCAGATTAAGAAACTTTATCGCCAGGTTTTGCACCGCTATCTGGTGAAATAATGAAAATACCTTCACCATTTCCAGCAGCAAGTACCATACCGTTTGAAATACCAAAACGCATTTTACGTGGTGCAAGGTTAGCAACCATAACAACCAATTTACCTTTTAGGTCTTCTGGTGCATATTGACTACGAATACCACTAAATACATTACGTGGTTCAGCTTCACCAACATCTAACGTCAATTGAAGTAATTTATCTGAACCTTCAACTGTACCAGCTTCAAGTACTTGAGCAACACGTAAGTCAACTTTTAAGAAATCTTCAATACCGATAATTTCAGCTTCACCCACTGCCGGAGTAGGCACTGCTTTTTTCTCAGCTGCTTTGTCTTTTTTCGCTGCCGCTTTTGTTGCTTCTGGAGCAGGAGCACCTAAAGACTCTTTAGAAGCATCAACCATAGCTGCAACAGCTTTTGGATCAACACGTTGCATAAGTGGCTGGAACTGCGCAATCTCATGGCTTACAAGAATTTGTTTGCGTGACTCGAAATCGAAGCTTTCAAGTTTTAAGAAATCTTGAACTTGTTGAGCTAAAGTTGGCAGAACTGGAGCCAAGTACACCGCTAATTGACGGAATAAGTTGATACCCACAGAACATACATCAAGAACTTGTTGCTCTTGACCTTCTTGTTTAGCAAGAGCCCAAGGTTTCTTCTCATCAATATATTGGTTTGCACGGTCAGCAAGCGCCATAATTTCACGGATCGCCGTTGAGAATTCACGTGCTTCATATGCTTTAGCAATTGAATCGCCTGCATCAATAAAGCTTTGTACTAACTCAGATTCTGCACATTTAGCAGATAGCGTATTGTTAAAGCTACTATTGACGAACTTTGCACAACGGCTAGCAATATTGACGACTTTACCGACTAAGTCTGAATTTACTTTTTGAACAAAGTCATCAAGGTTCAAGTCAGAGTCTTCAACTTTATCTGAAAGTTTAGAGGCAAAGTAGTAACGTAAATACTCTGGGTTTAAATGCTGTAAATAAGTCTCGGCCTTAATGAAAGTACCACGTGACTTAGACATTTTTTGTCCATTTACAGTCAAGAAACCATTTACGAACAAGCCTGTTGGAGTACGATAGTTCGCACCTTCAAGCATTGCAGGCCAGAACAAAGCATGGAAATAAACAATATCTTTACCAATAAAATGATAAACATCGTTTTGGCTGTCTTTTTTCCAGAAATCATCAAAGTTTAAATCTGGGCGTTTAGTTTTGATGTAGTTTTCAAAACTAGACATATAACCAATTGGTGCATCTACCCACACGTAGAAATATTTATTTGGTGCATCTGGAATTTCAAAGCCAAAATATGGTGCATCACGAGAAATATCCCAGTCTGCTAAACCAGCTTCAAACCATTCATCTAACTTGTTCGCAATTGAAAGTGGTAAGCGACCTTCATCACGCGTCCATTTTTGTAAATATTCAGAGAAGTTTGGAAGTTTGAAGAAATAATGGTCTGATGATTTTTCAACTGGTGTTGCACCACTTAAAGTTGAACGCGGATTAAGTAACTCTGTTGCATTATAAGTTGTACCACATACTTCACATGAGTCGCCGTATTGATCTTCTGATTTACATTTCGGGCAGGTACCTTTAATGAAACGGTCAGATAAGAACATCCCTTTTTCTGGGTCAAATAATTGAGTTACAGGGCGAACTGCAATATTTCCAGCTTCACGATTTTTAATGTAGATATCTGTTGAGCGTGCTTTGTTTGCATCGCTATGAGTTGAATCGTAATGATCGAAATGTACGCCAAAACCATCAAAATCACGAATGTGTTCTTTTTGAACATTCGCAATTTGCTCTTCTGGGCTAATACCATTCGCTTCGGCACGTAGCATAATTGCTGTACCATGAGCATCGTCCGCACATACATAAGTCACATCATGACCCATTGCTCGCATGGCACGAACCCAGATATCTGCCTGGATGTAACCGAGTAAATGACCCATATGAATTGGACCATTCGCATAAGGGAGGGCATTGGTGACTAAAATTTTACGCACGGATCTCATTCTCTCATTCGTATTTATAAGGTGGAAGATTTTAACTGATGCAGGGAGATAAGCAAAGATTAATAATCTTTAGCTAAGCATAAGAGGCATCTATAAAAATGGATGTGAAGTCAAAAGCTGTTTCTCTTTAGAACAGATAAACAAATCAAAAAATATTTGAATCTTCCTGTATTGTCTTTGTTTCAAATTGCAGTTACGGTCAGAAAATAAACCATAACGATGTATAACTAATAACTTATTCAGGTAATTTTTTTAATTAACGATGAGGATAACAACGATGACTACTGAAAATAAATTAGATGAATTAAAGGCAAAAGCGGCAGATGCAAAAGTAAAGGGTGAGAAAGCTTTGGACGACCTAAAGGAAAATGTTAAAGAGAAACAGGCCGCTGCAAAAGATGCTGTTGAAGATAAAGTAGATGAATTAAAGTCAAAGGCAGCAGAAGCAAAAGCACAAGGTGAAAAAGCCTTGGATGATTTGAAGGACAATGTAAAAGAAAAACAGGCTTCTGCAAAAGATGCTGTTGAAGATAAAGCCACTGATTTGAAAGGCAAACTTGATGATGCTCAGCATAGTCTGCAAGATAAGTTTGATCACTTACGTACTGAAGCGGCCCATAAGCTTGATGATGCTAAAGCCAAAGCCGCAGAATTGAAGGAAGAAGCTGCATCAAAACTTGATGAATTGAAAACGCAGGCAACTGCAAAGTTTGATGAATTGAAGAAAACAGCAACCGATAAACTGAATAAGTTAAAAAATCACGATTCTGCTGAATAAGCTGATTTAAACTAAAATCCGTGCTGCTCACTCAAATGTTGAGGCTTTTAAATTAGCAATTATTCATTTCGAGTTGAGCGAGTACGGACCAATACTGTTACACTAGCTCCAATAAGCTGTAATGATCTGTTTTTGGAGTAAACAATATGTCTTGGCTTTCTTCATTAAAGTCTGTTTTTTCACCGGCACAAGAAGTGAAAGAAGATGAAATCCAAACCGTACTCCAAAATTATTTGCTACCCCATTCCAAAGATGCCTTAAAAGAGCGCATTAGTCAGCTTCAGGTGCAAGGTCGAGTTCTACAACTCACCATTAATACATTTCCTGATGAAAAAGAGCATCTGCAGCAAATTCATGATGAATTAGCCGATGCCTTAGAAAAATGTGGTATTGAAGAACTTAATTTGCACGTAGTTCAGCAAAAGCGCCCAGCACAAGAAAGCGCAGGTCAAGGTTGTTCATCTAAAGTATCGAAAGAAAATTCGAACTTACCACCAGTAGTTGATGCTTCAACTAAATCTGCACCTGATCCAAACAATCCACCGATTCAAAAAGCTGCTCCTCAACAAAGAGATGTTCCAGCTCATCCTCGAATTAAGAACGTTATTTTGGTTTCATCTGGTAAAGGTGGTGTTGGTAAATCGACCACTACGGTCAATTTAGCGCTTGCCTTACAAAAAATGGGTCTCAAGGTTGGGGTATTAGATGCCGATATCTATGGCCCAAGTATTCCAACCATGTTAGGTAATGCTGGCAAAACACCTCTTATTGAAAGTGAAAATTTTGTACCTTTAGATGCATACGGTATGGCTGTACTTTCTATTGGACATCTCACTGGTGATAACAATACACCTGTCGCATGGCGTGGACCGAAGGCAACAGGTGCTCTAATGCAATTGTTTAATCAAACACTTTGGCCAGATTTAGATGTATTGATGATTGATATGCCGCCGGGTACAGGTGATATCCAACTCACACTTGCACAGCGTATTCCTGTGACTGGCTCAATTATTGTGACGACTCCGCAAAATGTTGCTTTATTGGATGCCACCAAAGGAATTGAGTTGTTTAATAAAGTTGGCATACCAGTATTGGGTGTTGTTGAAAATATGTCGACTCATATTTGTTCTAACTGTGGGCATGAAGAACAAATTTTTGGTATCGGTGGCGGTGTTAAGCTTTCCGAGCAATACCATATTCCATTATTAGGACGTTTGCCTTTAAATGCTCAAATCCGTGAACATGCAGATCAGGGTAAACCGAGTGTTGTAGCAATGGATGACGCAGCGGATAGCTACATCGATATTGCTAAAGTATTGTGGCAACAGATTGAAAAAATCCCTCAACGCACACGTGATGATAAGCGAATCTTTTGATTCATCCGACCCGACTTTAAGTCGGGTTTTTATTGGTTGGTTAAAAGTAAAATTTAAATTACTGAATCTAAATAACAAAGCTAATCTTGAAATTGGCATGTAGATTGCTAGTTTACGCTTTTAAAAAGAAATAGGTGAAAAATGCAATTTAAATATACTTTGGGCGTCATCAGTTTATGTAGTGCGGTATTTTTAATGGGATGTAATGATGATAACTCAACTGTCTCACAAACATCGACAGTTGAAGAACAGAAACAGAAACTGCAGCCGATTATTATTCAAGGTGCTCTACCTGTAGAATCGCAACAGATGGCAGCTAAATTACAGAATGTGACTGTTGAAAATGTTGGTGGATGGACCTTTTGGAAAGGAACACACAATGGTTATCCAATGATTATATCCAAAACACGTATGGGTATGAGTAACTCTGCTGCTGCAACAGCTTTAGCCATTGAGCGTTATAAGCCGATTGCAATTATTAATCAGGGGACATCAGGGGGACATGACCCAGATCTACATGTCTACGATATTGTTTTAGGAAAGTACGCAACTAATATTGGTGCATTTAGAACACCTAAACAACCCTTAGGAGCTGGATCAAATTCACTCACTTGGGTTGAAGCATTTGATGTTTTACCAACCGATGAGTCTGATCCCGAACCGATTGCAATTCGCAAATTTGAAGGCGATAAAGAGTTATTAATGGCGGCCCATAAAGTTCGTTATGACAAAGGTCAAGTAGTTGAAGGAACGATTGGATCAGCAGATGTTTGGAATAATGAATTGGATCGTATTCAATTTTTCCATCAACGTTATGGTACCTCTGTTGAGGAAATGGAAGCAGCATCAGTTGCACAAATTGCAAGCCAGTTTAATGTTCCTTTCTTAGGAATTCGAATTTTATCTAATAATATTACCAATAATGGCGCATATGACCCAGGTACTGGAGAGGCTTGCCAAGACTATGTGCTTAATGTGGCAGAAGAATATATGAAATCTAAACTAGCAAAATAACAATTTAACTCTATGCAAGAAGATGAGTTCTTAAGGGGTATCTTCTTGTTTTTTATAACCAGCTCGACTTTTCCAATTTCGAATGACCATCCAACGCCAAAAAACTTCAGTCACTATATAAAGTATGATTGCAAATACAAATGCTTCAACTACAAGCCCTGACATTAAAATTTTGGCGAGACTGAAATCTATATGCCCATGACCAAAGTGAGTAATCCACCTAGAAATTTGATGCAGTACACCTAAAAGCATCTTTTTATTAATCATATGTACATGATAAATATGTGAACCAAACCAGAACCCAGTATATAAAATGGGAACTAAAGTGAGAGGATTACTGAGCCAAGCAAGCATTAGGCTAATAGGCAAATTCACTTCAAATAGCAATACTGCCATCACAATAAAGACGCTATGAAATGGAATAGGCAGTAAACCGAAAAATGTTCCTACAAAAACGGCTCTTGTAATTGATTTACGGTTGACATACCAAAGCACAGGATTAAGGGTTTTTTTCCCAAAAATCCTTAAAAATTTCATATTTGAAACTTTCTCTGGAGAAGGAAGCCAAGACTGAAAAAATTGCTTTGCCATAATCATAGGATAGTAGAGTCTGGTGACTCATATAAACACAAAAAAACAATATATTAATTGAAACTTATTGAAAGCTTAAAAATTAAACTTACTGCAGTAATAATTCATTATAGATCTTTTCTAGGTAAAAATAGATTTTAAATAAAAATACTTATATTACTTAATACAATTTGGTACGCAAAGTTCAACAACTGACTGCTAAGTTTTTTAGATTAAAATTTTTAAAAACCACCTATCTTGTTGTTTAATATTTATTTTTAAATATTGAATGTTAACTTTTTAAAAAATTGTCTTACAATTAGATTTTGCCTTAGCAAAAAATATCTATTAATCTGAAATGACTACATTGTGAGGTCATTCAATGATTTCATGGCTATTTATTGGCTTAGTTGCCACAATTTTACTTACCCCAGGCCCAACCAATACTTTACTCGCATCGTCAGGAGTACAGGTAGGTCTTAAGAAGTCTGCGAAATTAATTCCGGCAGAAGTTCTTGGATATGTAATTTCTATTTCAGCTTGGGGCATGTTAATCGGGAAAGTTTCTGCAACGCTTCCTTTCTTACCTCCTATGCTTAAATTGCTAAGCGCTTGTTACATTATTTTTTTAGCAATTAAGTTATGGCATACAGCCAATCAGCAACTTGAGTTAGATCAGCCCACAATTCGACCACGTGAATTGTTCTGTGCAACTTTACTGAATCCTAAAGCATTACTTTTTGCTTCAGCGATTTTCCCTGTTACCGCATGGACTGATTTTCATATTTATTTCATCCATATGCTGGCTTATTTAGCGTTAATTACACCGATTGCATTGTTCTGGATTTTCTTGGGGTCAATTTTGGCAGGTAATAAAGTACGTTGGTTAAATCAATCGAATTTACAAAAAACAGCCTCGCTGATCTTAGTCAGTTTCTCAATTCCGATTAGCTATTCTGCTTTATTAAACCTTTAAAAGTCTTACTGAGCTATTCTTATCGAGAAGAGTAGCTCAAGCATTGTTTTCATAATTGCTTTTTTACGTTAAAGTACGTCGCAATCAATGAAATTACCTTTTGGATAGAAAATACATGGCTATTAAGTCTGATCGTTGGATTCGCGAAATGAGCGAAAAACACGGCATGATTGAACCTTATGCAGAGAATCAAGTCCGTTTTGATAAGAATGGCGAAAAATTGATTTCTTACGGGGTCTCTAGCTATGGTTATGACGTACGCTGTGCCCGTGAATTTAAAGTTTTCACTAACGTACATTCTGCAATTGTTGATCCGAAAAATTTTGATGATAAAAGTTTTATCGACATTGAGTCTGATGTTTGTATTATTCCACCAAACTCATTTGCTTTAGCACGTACAATTGAATATTTCCGTATTCCGCGTAATGTTTTGACTGTATGTCTTGGTAAATCGACTTATGCACGCTGCGGTATTATTGTCAACGTGACGCCTTTAGAACCAGAATGGGAAGGTCACGTGACTTTAGAATTTTCAAATACTACGAATTTACCTGCACGTATTTATGCAGGTGAAGGTGTAGCACAAATGTTGTTCTTTGAAAGTGATGAAGTTTGTGAAACGTCTTATAAAGACCGTGGTGGTAAGTACCAAGGTCAAACTGGCGTGACACTTCCGAAAACCTAAGTTGTTTTTAATTTAGATTAAATTCTAAAAATGGGTCACTTTAAGTGGCCTATTTTTGTTGAAAAGTAAAGAAAGTGGCGTTCATCGGAATATTAATAAATGAACGTTTTCTTTTGTAAAAAATGATATAAAATGATCAATAATTGATTTGCTTCTTTGAGTTGTATCACACAAATCAAAAGAAACTAGATCGTAAATATCGGCGTTTTCTTTATGTATTTAATTTAAGGTTAAAGCAAGAGAAGCCAAATAAAAAGAAATCAAATTAGATTATGCCCCCAAGGATACGGAGGTCGGTCATGCGACAGTTTAAGTCCCTTCATGTAGCTATTCTAGCACTTGGAAGTTTATGCTTTTCTTCTGCTTATGCTGGTTCTACCTTAGTTCCAATGTCAGATGCTGAGTTGTCAGCTACTCGTGGCCAAGCCTTGATGAGTATGTCTTATATTGCGCCTACCGATGCTGCAAGTAATTCAAGTACTAACGGAAACATGGGATTTTATCGACTTGCTTTAGATGGTCAATTAGAACTGAATGCCAACATTAAAAAATTGCAATTAGGCTGTGGTGGTGTCAATGGAGCAGGGGCATGTGATATTGATATCGATTATTTGAGCTTAAGTGGTGGTACTGTCGATAGTACTAGTGCAGAGCGAGCTGCGTCATCTGCTGTTATTACCAACCCATTTTTAGAGTTCGCGGTTAAAAACCCAAATTCAGCTTCTACACGTGAAATACAGGGTTTTCGTTTAAGTGCCAAATCACTTTCTGGTTTGCTTACTTTTGGTTTACAAAATGGTGATGCTGCGAGTGGTATTAACTCATTGAGTGGATACTTAGTGACTAAACCAACAGGGGGCACGGTAACTACCAATCCTTACTATGGTATTACTCAAGATGAGACAGGAACAGCAATTACGGGACGAGCACAATTTATAGGTAATGTAGCAACTCTTCCATTTACATCTACTGACTATAATCTGAACTTAGGAGCAGGTAGTGGAACTCTATCTATGGGACAGCAAATTATTACGGGTAAACGTATAAATACAGCCAATTTAAATGCGACAGCAAGGGTTGGAGGAATTGCAGTTACGGGCACTTTAGATGCAACTGCTTCATTACTCGGTATCCCTGTTCCGATTTCGGGCAATGTAACTGGAACGGTAAATAATTTAGATGTAAATGTAGCAATTAAACAAAGCTTGGGCTATTTCCACGCTGCCCAATTAAATGGATCTGCTGGTTACTTATCGGTGCAGGGTGTGAATATTCTATGGCCAGAGGCAGCATCAACTGCCCAAACAGGATGGTGGTTAGAACTTACAAACCCGATTGATATTGGTCAAATTACTCCTACAGGGAGTGTCGATATTGCTTTAGCTACTATTAATGATGCCTTAGGGCAAGTCAGCTCGTATCTTAATAGTAATCCTGTGCCATGTGGGCCACTGGCGTTAAGTTGCTTAGCGGGTAATCTTCCTATTGGAAATGTTGATTTAGCAGGTAAAACACCAGCTTCTATGAGCTTAACTAATGTGGTTTTACAAAAACAAAATTTCTCAGCTAACTGTTATGGTTCTCTAAAATTCTGCTGATTAAGATCATTATTTGAATCATTTTTCATTCATCGGAAAAATGTATTTTTGCTGATTTAATTTTGCATTTGAATAAATATTCAGCATAATGGAAATGTGGAAAGGTTGGCAATTTTGAAGTTTGCCCCTTGTGAGATGGAAAAGGAAATGATTTTATCTCACATCAAGGACTGTTAAAGAAAAAGAAATATGGTGCGCGGCATCGTATAAAACAGGAAGGTCACGATGACTACACTTAATTATACGGTCGGTTTTCGAAAAACCGTTTTAGCAAGTTTAATTGGCCTCTGTTTAAGTCAATCAAGTTTTGCTCTTGAAGAGCTTTCTGATGCCGGTTTAAGTGAAACTACAGGCGAAGGTATTGCAATATTACCCCAAAACGCATTTATGGTATTCCGTGGTGCTGGCCCCAATGAATCTTTAAATCAAATTATTACCGACCGTAGTAAAGATACAGGCTACATTAACTATGTACCTGTTGGGCCTTTGAGTGTGGCAACTGCTGATACCAGTGGTAATGGCTCTGTTGGACCTGAAGATAAGGCAGTTGGAAAAGCAGATATCTTTCTTTATGGCTTAGCTCTTTCTAAGTCAGATGGTGATGCAAACTCGCGTATTGCCAATACTGCAACAGCAGCAGCGATTTCAAGCTGGGGAACAGGTGCGAACCCATGGGTATTCAAAGTAAAAACTGCGAACAATGTTCCTAACTTTGGTACTACAGATAGCGGTGGTTATCCTGTTACGTATTTATCTTTAGAGGCTCCTCTATATCAACCTACGATTGATGGTGCAGAGGGTGCAGACGCATATAATTTAAAATTAGGTTTATGGGCGGATGCATTTGTACGGAATCCTAATATTGTGGCAACGACAAATGGCTCTTTAGCACAATTCCAATATGGCGATAGTAATGGATTAATTGGTACCAGTATTGATACAAGTCGTGCTAACCGTTTGCGATTACAAGGTATTCTAAATGGCTTTAGTCTCAATGGTAGCCAGATTAGTATGTTTCAAACACTAGGTGGGGCAACCTCTGCTGGTGGAATGAGTCCTTTTTATAACAATACTTTGGGGATGTCAGGTTTAGTACGTTTAAATACGGGTGATAGTAAAGATACAAGTATTGTGACTGAGAATGTTACGAGCCAAACCCAAACCTATGCGTCGAGCACCAATAATGGTTGGCAAACAGTACATGCCGGTGCAAATTCAACATTAAGTACAAGCAGTAGTGGCGACTGTGGTAATAGCAGTACAGGAAGTTTCAGTACATCACGTGGCTGTCGCTATTATGTAGAAAATCGTACTAGAACAGATACAAAAACATCAAGTAAGACTCGAAGCGCCTTTAACGATACGAGTAAAGTTTTACGATTGAGTACTCGTGAAACTTCTGACTCACCGAATGCATCAAACAATTTATATACGCCCGCATTAGATGCTACAGGTGCTATAGCGCCGAAGTTCGCAGATACTGAAGGTTTATATCTATATAACCCAAATATTAATTTAGTGTTAGGTAATTTATATCAACCACTTATTTTGGGTTCTGATGGTAAAAACTTTAGTATAGAAATCGCACGAATTGCGAATAAACCAGAAATATATAAGCAAATTTATACTGATTATACGGGGGTCGACACGACTTACAAAGGATCTACCTGTAACGTTTATTCATGTGCTAACCCAACACACAGTAGTATCGCAATTGGGACAGTTTACAGCCCTGATAATGGAAAAACTTTGTTAGCAAATACAAGTGAAGGCGCAATTGGGGTTTCCTTTGGTCGCTTAATTTCAACAGGTACACAAGTTTCTGGAACTTCCGCTGGTAGTCTAGTTTCGCTGACCAACTCTGTATCTGGAACGACCTCAGCATCTATGACAGAAGTCCGTTTTAAACAAAGACAACAAAATACTCAAATATGGAATCAAACCTATAGTTGTGGTTTGTTTAATTCCAACTGTGGTTATAAAACATTAGGATATTTATATCAGTGGGAATATAACCAAGGTACAGGAACTTGGGTGATTACAAATCCAACAGCAAAACCTGCTGATGCAGCAACTTGTTCTGGTGCATTAGGATGTACGAGTACATCAGGATCTACCCCAATGTATGGTACGGTTTCAAACCGTGACTGGAGTAATGCTTCTATTCCTTGGCTGACGTCACGAAATGCTGTAGTCAATGACTTAATTGGAAGTAGTAATGGCACTACAGGTTATGTAATTCCAACTGCCAATCAGGCGCCTGCATTAAACAATATTACTCCTTTGAACAATTTAGGTTCTGCTGTGGTAGATGGTTTACTCATTCAGCATTTGAAACTCACCACAAAAGGTCTATAAGAGGAGGATAACGCGATGAAAAAAATAACTGCTTTACTCCTTACTCTTTGTGCAACTGCGACTCATGCAGAATTACAAACTTTGGACAACGACGCTTTACAGGCGATTAATGGTCAGGCAGGTGCTGACTTGTCTTTAATGCTCAATTTAAACCAAACCAGTAACGGTATATTTGATAATGGTAGCGGTGGTGTTTGTGAAAACCTTGAGTTCTGCCACATTGGATTAGCAATTAATAAGCGTTTTGTGCAAGCAGATGCGACTAAACCAAGTGGTTGGGCCGAAAATAGTGATAGTGGTAATAAACTTTGGTTAGTGTTTAAAGGCGTACAAGGAACTTTAAATATTCAAAAAATGGGTTTGGATGGTGCTGATTTAAAGTATCTTGATAAAACCAATACCGAAATTATAAAACCTGCGATTCAACTTAGTTTTAGTGCAGCACAGCCGATTTTAATCCGTAACTTTGGTTTTAACGCGTTATCGATTGAGCAAGATAACTTTACAAGCTCAACCACGACCCAAGGTTCAAGTACCAATATGTATGATTATGCATATTTCAAAAAGCCAACGTATGCGGCAACTGCAAATAGTGCAAATCAGCAAGTTGCAACGGCTACACCTTCAGCCTATGACTATGGACGTGAAACAGGCTTTATGGGCTTAATGATGAACGGAAATTTAGCAATTCAAGGAAAAGTCATGGTATTTAGCTGTGATGGTAGCCATCCCCGTTGTTAACGCTTAATGTAGATTTCAAAGGAACTGAAGTGATGAACAAAAATAAAGAAAGTCACAGCTCAAAGTTTATTTTAAATACATTAGCAACCAGCATGTTGTTAGTGAGTGGGCAAGTGTTTGCTTTAGAAGCTTTAACAGATGCTGATTTGAGTGCGGTAAACGGTCAAGATGGAATCTCGATTCAAACGACTTTTAATGAAATTAATATTGATAATGCTTATTGGGATGACCATGCGGGCACACCAACAAGCGCCGATCAGGTTTTAAGAGCGCAAGCCAGTGGCGTAAAAATACAAAAAAGTAATGCGTCTACCCAAACTTTAGGAACAAACTACCGTTTAGATGTGGGAAGTAATACAGCTACAGGTAAAGCTGGCATTGATTTTTCTATGCAAAGTAGCCCATCCCTCATTACAGTAAATAGCGTTAAAGTTTGTAATAGCTCTGCTACATGCTCACCTACGCTAGGGCAGTTGGCTATACAAACAACTTCTCCTTTAAATTTAGCACTGACTACTCAAGATGGTCTATTTAGTCCAAATAGCCAGTCAAATATGGCATTAGGAATAAACAACGCAAATATTTATTTAGGCCAGTTAGATGCACGCAGTCAGCTCAATCAACTGATATTAAAGAATTTTAACTTTAATTTTGTTGGTAAAGGTGTCATGTTCATCGATCCCGTTAGGGGCATTGTTTTACAAACTAATACTGGATCAAATGTAGCTGCTGTTGGGCAAACACCAAGTACGATTTATGGTTATGTAGACTTTAATCGGGTAGCAGACTCAGCTTCGGGCTTAACAGCTGGTACGTATGTAGATAGCAACGGTAAAGCGACTAATTCGGGTCTTAACATTGAAGTAATGCTGAGCTCTAATGTTGATAAAACTAATCCTTATGGACTAGATGCGACCAATACACCGCAAAATTCAAAAGGTTTAATTCGGCTAGGTGCCAGTGGACGTATGGTAAATAGTTATTTACAAGTCCGTGGTATGGATGGTTCTTCAGACACTACAACTTTAGGTACTGCAAATACTGCTTCGGGTACGAGTTCAAGTAATAGTATTTTGGGTAATACAGGAATTGCCTTCCGAATGAAAGGTGAATTCACTAAAGATAATGATTCAATGCTGGGTTCAGATGGTAAAGCCACGACTTTAGAAATTGGTGGGGCAGGTTTAAATGCTTACGGTTTCGAGTTCGGCAATTTAACAGGTCTTAACTCAGCTACACGCGGTTATTTTGATAGCGGAAATATTTATTTAAATCTTGCTGATACAAAAACATTGTTAATGCCAAATAATGCGACCTTAAACAGTATTCGTTTAGGGTCGGGTACTTTAACAACCGCCGCCGATTATCAACATAATATTCACCGTGATACAGTGACTAATCCATTTAGTTTAATTCTTGCAATGCGTGGAGCAGAGTTTCAAGCATTTTCAAGACGAGGACGTTTTACCACAAGCGCAAATGTTACTGCTGCCAATCAATTTGCAGATAACGGTTTAACTAACCAATGGGGCTTGGCTTTACCTTTTTATAATTTAAATGCCAATGCTGCAGTTTACGGTTTAGATGCGCCTGCAAATAGCGCTTTTTACTATACAAAAGATGCTAACGGTAAACCCATTCAAAATGTTGTAGGTACTTCTGGAACAACTTCGCGTTTAGGATTTGGTGTTGCTGTTGGAACAACAGGTCGAGATACAGGCGGTACAAAAACAACTTCAATTTTATTAATTGATGGTTCTCCAAATGCTAATAATGCAGGCAACCCTACCGACTATTACATGGGCTTACGTAATATCGATATGTTCTTAAAAGGTAATGGCAGTATTGGTTTAGAAAATGGCAGTCTCAATATTAGTTTAAGAGAGATGCTCATTGCTTTATCAACTGAAATTGCAGCGGGTTATTTACCAGGAGCTAAATATAAAACTTGTCCGGCAACAGGGTCTTGTACCTCACCGATTGATAACTTTGCCAGAAATAATGACGTTTTATTTGGCTTAAAACTACGCTTAGGCGGTGATTTAAATTTATCGATAGTACCTAACAGTTCAATCGCTGATGGTAGTGCTTTAACTGTACTCGGTGATTTCACAATGCCAGCCACAGCAACTGGAAATACAGTTCAAATTAGTGACCCAATTGATGGTTCGGCAATTGGTTTTGATAATATTACCGGTAAGCTAGCGTTTAATACCGCTTTAGTGGTGGGCAAAGATACAACAAGTGGTTTAGGTAAAGTGGGGGTAAATACAGCAGTGTACTTTAACCCTGATAAAAGTATTGACGGTGCTTTACGTGTTAAAGATATTAATTTCTATCCACCTTCAACAGGTGCAGGTGCACGTTTAGGTGAGCTTGCTATTACGGGTGGGCGTTTAAATAGTAACTTTAGTATCGTACCGAGAAATGGTGCTTTTAACTAACTAGAATAAAGTGGCGATATCGCCACTTTTTATAAAAATTTATTTTGAATGTGATTGGATTTGCATTCGTCGGGTTATATCGATAATTGTTTTGTACCCATCTATTATTCTGATAATCTGAACAAATAATAAACGTTTGTCTCTTAAGGATTAGAGCGACATGAAAAATAAAAATATAGTGTGCTGGTTATTACTTACCAGTAGTTCAAGTGTGTTTGCCATGCAGCCTTTAGATGACCAAAGTCTTTCAGCGGCGACAGGTCAAAATGGTTTAACGTTAGGCATTCAGGCCGATAAAGTTAAATTTAATCAGGTTGCATTGATTGATACCAATGGCATCGCCTCTACGTCTTACAATAGTAAAGCTGGTGTTGTCATTGCAGGGAACTCTTCGAATCCTGTTCCAAGCATAGAGTTTATTAAAGCAGCTGTATCGACCAATCCTTCTTTCAATATTGCTATTGATACCGATGCAGGTGCGGGTAAGCCTTTTGTAAATTTAGCTGTCACGATGGGTAGTGACGTAAATGGGATTCGACTTACACCGTTTTCAGTTTATTTGGCACCTAACACTTCAGTATCTAGCCCTGCTGATTATGCGGTGAGTAGTTATGCTCCAAAATCCATTTTTAGTTCGGGAACCACGGTAAATACAGGAGTAAAGGAGCTTGTTCGCTCTACAGGTAATCTTGATATTAACTTTGTGCAAACCAATAAACCTCGTTTAAACATTCAGTTGGGGCATGCTGCTCAGTCTGTTATGGTTAAATTTGGTGGAGCACTTCAATCGATTTGTTCTGCCGCTGCGGGTTGTCCAATTACGTTAGTGTCCGATACTACAGGTGCTTCATTTGGATTTAAATTTGCAGGAACAAATGCAGCTACAGGTTTTCTTCTTGATGGGTTTTATGCTGGGGTCGATCCAACAGGATTAACTTTTGGTAATACAGGTGCATCTAGTAAATTTGATGCATCGCTTAACAATGTCACTTTAGGAAATTTAGCAACACAAAGTACAACAACTTTTAATAATTTACCTAACGGGTCTATGGGGAGTTTTGGAGTTACAGGTGCTTCAGTGACTGACTTTAAAATGAAAGTAAGCGGTTTTTAAAAAATAATTACTTAACCTGAAATACCAAAAGAGGGTGGCTGTATCAACAGTCACCCTCTTTTATAAATTTAAAGTAATTAGCTATGTGATGAGCTGGTTCGTTCTAACTGTTGAACAATTTCCTCTAAAGCTTTAATTCGTTTAACTTGGTCCCACAGTTCTTTGGCTTGAGGGTAGGCTTTGGTCATCATGCCTAACCATTGTTTATAACGACCAACCATCCCAATTTCTGTTTTTGCCTGACCATTTAAAAAACGGATTTGTAAGTCAACCAGTTGCTCCCAACTAAATAAAGCCTCATCCATATTTTTACGAATGCATTGTGTTAAATCAGGAGTCGTTACAGCACCGCGACCAATCATTAAATCTTCACAACCAGATTGCTGTTGGCAGGCCTTTGCATCTGCATTGTTCCAGATTTCGCCGTTAGCAATGACATTAATTTTTAAAGCTTCTTTGATTGGTAGAATTTTTTCCCAATAAGCTGGTGGTGTATAACCATCTGCTTTCGTCCGCGCATGTACTGTTAACCAGCTTGCGCCGGCATCTTCAACCGCGTGCGCATTTTCCATGGTGTGGTTTTCATCGAGATAACCTAAACGCATTTTTGCTGAAACAGGAATATGTGCAGGTACAGCATCACGGACAGCTTTAATCAGCATATGTACCACGTCTGGTTCATCAAGAAGTACGGAACCACCTCGGTGTCGATTTACGGTTTTGGCAGGACAACCAAAATTAAGATCTATCGCAGGAGCACCTAGTTCAACCACTTTTGCTGCATTTGCTGCCAGCATATCTGGATTATTTCCTAAGAACTGCACATGAACAGGTGTACCTGCTGCTGTTTTACCGTCGTTCTTTAACTCAGGGCAAAAACTATAATAGATATGGTCTGGTAAAATACTGTCTGTAACTCGAATAAACTCGGTTACACACCAGTCGAAATCACCAACAGATGTGAGAGTATCCCGCATGATCGGGTCAGTTAAACCTTCCATTGGAGCGAGTATGAGTTTCACAGTCTGTGCCACCTGATTAAAACAAAAACAGCGTTATACGGGATATGTATAACGCTGTCTAGTAGTGCTGAAATTTTAATTGTTTTATCGGCCTAATATCATTTCAAGTACAAATTTACTGCCAATAAAACCAATTGCTAAAAGGGCAAAACCAATTAAGGTAAAACGAATCGCTTTTTGTCCTCGCCATCCAAGTTTGTAATGGCCAATCAGTAATGAGCCATAAATAATCCATGAAATAATACTAAATACAGTTTTATGAGCGAGATGCTGAGCAAAGAAACTATCAACAGTTAAAAAGCCAAATGCGAGAGCAATGGTTAATAAAATAAAACCAGTAATAATTAAGTCAAATAACAACGATTCCATGGCCTGAATTGGAGGGAGTAAATTGACCCAAAAGCGTTTTTTTTGTTTCTTTTTGAGTTCACGATTTTGGAACCATATCAAGATTGCGTGTATGGTTGCCATCAGTAAAACTGCATAGGCGGAAAGTGAAAGAATAATATGCGTATCTAGGCCTAACGAATGCTGTTCAATAAATTGATCAGGTTTACTAAAGCCAAAACCTAAAATAAGTCCAATCGCTGCTACAGGAATGCCGAGTAAGTTTAAAGGTACAATTGGACGAAAAGTACTAAAAATTAAACTTAACAACAACATAAGCCATGATGTAAAAGAGACTAAATTAAAAACATCATAGTTAATTCCTAATGGTGTCAGCATGGCATTGCATAAAACTGTACCGTGTAATAGCAGTGCCAAGGTTGTAACAAAAGCAAATAACCATGGATTTGGTTCACGTTTTGACATTAAACGTATGAACAGATACCAGAAAGAAGTGGTATATGCGATGAGTGCCAAAATTGTGTAAACCAAGGGGAGGCTAATCATGTCAAACCTTTTTCAGGATTAATTCATCTAGATAAGATATAAATTCGCTGCGAACTAAAGTATCCTATAGCATTCTATGCATAAATTTTCTATTTCGAGAAAGATTTTTTTGCAACTAGCCATTTTAAGCGGATTTTGCAATGTTTGATACCTTAACAGAACGACTCACACAGAGTTTAAGAAATGTTACTGGCTCAGGGCAGCTGACCGAAGACAATATTAAAGATACCTTACGTGAAGTACGTATGGCTCTTCTTGAAGCCGATGTCGCGTTACCTGTAACTCGTGAATTTATCGCGAAAGTTAAGGAAGAGGCATTGGGCCAAGAAGTGATGACTCAGTTATCTCCAGGCCAGGCATTTGTAAAAATTGTTTATGACGAACTCACCAAGATGATGGGTGAGGCAAATGAAACACTGGATTTAAGTGCTAAGCCTCCAGTTGTTGTATTACTTGCCGGTTTACAAGGTGCAGGTAAAACGACAACTGCTGCCAAGCTGGCACGTTTCTTAAAAGAACGTCAAAAGAAAAAAGTAATGACGGTTTCTGCCGACGTTTACCGTCCGGCAGCGATCAAACAGTTAGAAACTGTCTCGGCAGAAGTTGGTGCAGGCTTTATTCCATCAGATCCTTCTGAAAAGCCAATTGACATCGTTAACCGTGCAATTGAACAGGCAAAAATCCAGTTTGCTGATGTGCTGATTGTCGATACAGCGGGTCGTTTACATGTCGATGAAGACATGATGGACGAAATTAAAGAATTACATGCAGCAGTTAAGCCGACTGAAACTCTGTTCGTGGTTGATGCCATGACAGGTCAGGATGCTGCAAATACTGCTAAAGCATTTAACGATGCTTTGGCACTTACTGGTGTGATTCTTACTAAAACTGATGGTGATGCGCGTGGTGGTGCAGCACTTTCTGTACGTGCGATTACTGGTAAGCCAATCAAGTTCTTGGGTATGGGCGAAAAGCTTGATGCCTTAGAGCCATTTCATCCGGATCGTGTGGCCCAACGTATTTTAGGTATGGGTGACGTACTTTCTTTAGTCGAAGAAGTTGAACGTAAAATCGACAAAGAAAAAGCCGAAAAGATGGCGAAAAAATTGCAAAAAGGCGGAAGCTTTAACTTTGAAGATATGCTAATGCAATTTGAGCAAATGAAAAAAATGGGTGGCATGATGGGCTTCTTAGACAAGTTGCCTGGCATGAGCGGTGCAGGAATTCAGCAAGCAATTGAGCAAGCGAACCCTGAAAAACAAGTCAAAAAGATGGAAGCTATTATCCAATCAATGACTGTTAAAGAGCGTCGTAACCCTGACCTGATGAACCCAAGTCGTAAAAAGCGTATTGCGGCAGGTTGTGGTATGGATGTTGCGGAAGTGAATAAACTCATTAAGCAACAAGCGCAAATGGCTAAAATGATGAAGAAGTTTGCGAATCCATCTGGTATGAGCAAAATGATGCGTTCTTTAGGCAATATGCAAAAGCAGTTTGGCGGCGGCGGTGGCGGAATGGGACCACTGTTTGGTAACAACGACCAAAAGAAATAAATTCATAAAATAAAAGGCGCCTAGAGCGCCTTTTATTTTGTTCTGTGTTTTAGTCTTTAGGATAATGAGCAATATATTGTTGCAACCCTTTAAGTAAAAGATCTGTTTCAACAGTAGGTTGGTACTTCTGTAGAAATTTAGCAAAAAGAGAGGCATCACCACCAGTCAGCAGCAGCTTTTTAGGAGATTGCTGCATAATATTTTCGATGGTACTAATCAGACCTAATAAAATACCGTGGTGTACTGCATCGACTGTGTTATTACCCGGGTTCAGATTATCAAAAGCTGAATCTGGAATTTTAATACCTTTGGTATTTTGAATGAGTGCATCGCGCTGCAAATATAAATTAGGGAGGATGTAACCACCTAAATGTTGTTTGCCCTGCGTTAAATCAATCGTAAGCGCTGTTCCACATCCAATAATGCAATAGTTTTCTTGTTCCTCTGCAACAGCAAGTACTTGTAACCAGCGATCAATCCCGAGCTGACTAGGAACTTCATAGCCACATTGTAGGCCTGCATATTCTGAGTGAACTTTGGCAAAAACCACTGGAATTTCAAGCCATTTTAAAATCTGCTGAATACGCTGGTTGTTTTCGGTATCGAGAACCGAAGAAATCCCAATACGATGCAGACCTTGGTGTTTAAAGTGTTGGATTAACCCAAGTAATAAATCGGCAGGAGACTGCAAATGTAGCTCGGCTGCATGTTCAATAATTTGCTGATTTTCAGTAATCCAGTATTTTAAACGGGTGTTTCCGATATCAAGCCATAAACTTTTCATGGAGAAAACACCTAATTATTGAGTGGTTTGTGGTCTTAAACGACCTTGATAAAACTGCTGTGGCTCTGGAGTTTCAAGAATTACTGCACCTTCATTAGAAATTCCAACAAAACGGCCGTGTACCAATCCTTGACTATGTTCGAATTGAACTAACTGATTCAACCAAGCTGCATGATGGTTAAAACGACCTGCTAAGTTATAACAACCATGATCAAACCAGCGAGCTGCATTTTGAATTGCAACATAGAGTTCTGAAATGAGTTCAAGCCGACTCATTTGCTCTAAGCCTAAATCTTCTAAAGAGGTGATTGGCTGATCACTATCAGTCACTGGCGGGGTTTTTAAATTAATCCCTACGCCAACAATAGCCTGATGTTGGGAAAGTGGTTCGACCAAAATTCCACCCCATTTCCCATGCGCACTATACAAATCATTTGGCCATTTCACTTGTAAGCTTAAAGCTTGTAACTGCGGGATTTGCAAAATATTTAAAGCAACTTCAAGTGCTAAGCGACCATCTAAGGGTGTTCGAGTTTGCACCAATGTGCTTAAATAAATGTTTCCTTCAGGTGAAATCCACTGCCGTTGATGTTGACCTCGCCCTTGAGTTTGTTGAGCACTGCAAACCAAGCCTGTTGTAATGCCTTTTTGGGCAATTTCACGAATATCATCATTGGTCGAAGTTGTGGTTGCTTTTAATAAAACCACTTCTGGAAGCTGGTTTTTTGCGCTTAAAAGTTGTTGTAGTTGGCGAGTCTCTAAATCCATGTTGAATATGAGCAGAGTGGTAAAACATTTATGGAGTTAATCATATATTTACTCATTGGCGCAATTGCTGGTTTTACTGCCGGACTGTTTGGGGTTGGTGGTGGACTAATTATTGTACCAATCCTCTATGTCGTTTTTACCCAGTTGCACTATGACCCTGCGGTAATCATGCATATTGCAGTCGGAACATCGCTTGCCACCATTATTGTGACGTCATTTAGTTCAGTTTCTGCCCATCATAAAAAAGGTGCAGTACTTTGGCCTGTTTTTCGTAATTTGGCACCTGGGCTAGTGATTGGTTCATTCTTAGGGGCGGGTATTGCCGATCTGATGTCTGGTCAGCATTTACAGCTTCTTATTGGTGTTTTTGCTGTTGTAATGGCCTATCGTATGTTTAAAGGCGCAAATGTGGTTGTTGACCCATCACGCCAACTTCCTTCAACACCTATGCAATTTATGGCAGGTGGTGGCATTGGTATTGCCTCTGCAATTTTTGGTATTGGAGGCGGTAGCTTAACTGTTCCGTATTTAAACCGTCATGGCGTAGTCATGCAAAAAGCAGTTGCGACTTCTGCCGCTTGTGGTTTACCTATTGCTGTAGCTGGTGCAATTGGCTTTATGTGGTTTGGTGCTAAAGAGCACATCTCTGTACCTAACACGATTGGTTATGTGCACATCTATGCGTTTATTGGTATTAGTGTCATGAGTTTTGTGACGGCTAAACTTGGTGCTAAGGTTGCACATGCTTTATCACCACAAATGTTGAAAAAATGCTTTGCTTGTTTATTGGTGGTGGTAGGCAGTTATTTTATTTATAAAGGTTTTATGAATTAAAAAGCACATTTGGTTAGAAAAATATAGAAAAAGAAGCTTAGACTCACATGGTTTAAGCTTTTTTTATTTGAACATTTAAACAGACTAAAGATAAGTTTTTTCATCCGATTTCTGTATGGATTTTGGGCGGGTTGGCTTAAAATGCAATAAAATTGTCAGACAATGACATAGTTTTTAATGGATGGGATCAGTTAAAAACAAGGATGCGAAAGAAAAGCATGGATTAATGCATATAAAAAGTAGCGGGTGATTTATGAATCTCGAAGAGACAGAAAGTCTTTCTGAGCAAATTGTAAAATATATTAGCGAACAGATTATTAGCGGCGAATTGGTCGAAGGCGAACGCATACAAGAGCTTCGTATTGCGAAAGAGCTTGATGTAAGCAGGGGGTCGGTTCGTGAAGCATTATTATTACTTGAACGTACTCATTTAATTGAGATATTTCCACGCCGCGGGGCAATTGTTTCAGAAATGTCTGCACAACAAGTGAAAGCACTGTTTGATACAAACGTAATGCTACTAGGACACATTGTGCAACGCATCAGTGAAACATGGCGTGCACACGAAGCTGATCAATTACAGCTGTTACAAGAACAATTATTTGAGCATGTAAAAGCAGGCGATATCGAAAAATTCTACGATGCCATTTTCCAATATCTGGCTGAACAACAAGATATGGTCAGTAATCCTTATTTAATGAAATTCTATAAAGAATTATTACCTTCTCTACGTCGTAGTTATTTTTTGACCTTAAATACCTCTAAGCGGGAACTACAAGAAGCGTTTGCATTATTTAAACTCGTGACTGATGCAATTTTGATCCGAAAATCACAACAAGCCGCTTTATTTATGGAAGATTTTTGTCGACACTTACGTAACCTTGTGTTGGAATCGCTGACACGAATGAAACAGATTGAATTGGCTTGGGCGAGACGCTCACGCCGTTAGTTAGGGCATTATGCGTTTAAGCAGTTTAAAACTTTCCGGCTTTAAATCTTTTGCAGATAGTACAACTTTAAATTTCAAGGCGAACCGCACAGCAGTGGTTGGTCCAAATGGTTGTGGCAAATCCAATGTTATTGATGCGATCCGCTGGGTGATGGGTGAGTCAAACGCTCGTCAGCTTCGTGGTGGTAGCATGCAAGATGTTATTTTTACCGGAACATCCAAGCGTAAGCCAGTGGGTGTTGCCAGTGTAGAACTGCGTTTTGACAATACCTATGGCAAATTGGGTGGAGCCTATAACGCTTATAATGAGCTCGCTGTCCGTCGTCAGGTGACCCGTGAAGGTAAATCTGAATATTTCTTAAATGGTACACGTTGCCGCCGACGTGATATTACCGACATTTTCTTGGGAACGGGTTTAGGGCCACGCTCTTATGCTGTGATTGAACAGGGCATGATTAACCGTTTGGTTGATGCCAAGCCTGAAGAAATGCGTATTTTTATTGAAGAAGCAGCGGGTGTTTCACGCTATCAAGCTCGTCGACGGGAGACTTTGCAACATCTTGAACATACTGAGCAAAACCTTTCACGTTTAGAAGATATTGCGCTTGAGTTAAAATCTCAGCTTAAAACGCTAAAACGCCAGTCAGAAGCAGCGGTTCAATATAAAACCTTAGAAAGTCAGATTCGTACCCTAAAAATTGAAATTTTGTCTTTTCAGGCAGATAAAAGTGTACGCCTACAAGAAGAATATACAGTTCAAATGAATGAACTGGGCGAAACTTTTAAGTTAGTTCGCTCTGAGCTAAGTACAATTGAACATGATTTAGAATCGACCAGTGCTTTATTTCAGCGACTTATTCAGCAGTCTTCACCGTTACAACAAGAGTGGCAGCAAGCTGAAAAGAAACTGTCTGAACTTAAAATGACTCTAGAACAAAAACAGAGTTTATTTCAGCAAAATAGTACGACACTGGTTCAATTAGAACAGCAAAAAGCTCAGACGAAAGAGCGTTTACAACTTTCTGAACTACAGTTTGAAACACTGAATAATCAGCTAGAAGAACAAACTGAAGCTTTAACAACGGTTGAACATACTGCAGCCGAAGCAGAACAGAACTTTGCTGGCTTACAATCTCACCAAAAACAAGCACAGCAACAGTTTGAACAAGTAAAAGCTCAGGTTGAAAAACAACAGCAGCAAAAAATGCAAATGTCTGCGCAAATTGAACAGCTAGGCAAAAATGTTCAGCGCATTGAGCAGCAAAAAGAAACGCTGCAACATCAGGCAAGTCAGATTCAATCACAAGTACACGAAGATGAACAAGGCGAGCTTGAGCAACTACAGCAGCAGCTTTGTCGTGAAATCTCAACGCTAGAAGCTGATATTGAGCAGTATGTGCAGCATATTGAACAAGCTCAACAATCGTATCAGGCAAATAAAAATCAGCAACAAACACTGAAAACAGAAATACAGGTTTTATTATCTGAACAGAAAAACTTAAGCCAGCTTGTTGCTAAACAAAGTCCAAAGCAAAACCAAGATACGCTACGTTTAATGCAGGCTCTAGAATTAACGGAGCAGGGTAAGCCACACGCGCAGATTATTGAAAAGTTTTTAGCAAAATGGTTGCAGGCGCATATTGTTGAAACCGAACAAGTCTTTCAGGAAGGAATTGCTCGCCAGTTAAAGCCTTCAGAACAAACAACCAAATTTAAAGTAAATTTGGCCTGTTTAAATGACTGGATTGCGTCACCGCAGCTTTCAATATTTTCCAATGTAGCAATTGCGCAAAATTTATCTGATGCTTTAAATGAGCAAAAGCAACTACAACATGGGCAGTCTATTTTGACTTTAGATGGTTATCATGTTGGGCAGGATTGGGTAATTGCTCTTATGTATGATGACGAAAGTCAAAGTGCGCAAGGTATGCTCAGTCATCGTATTCGTCTAGATGAAATTGAACAAGTTATTCAAAAGCAGCAACCCGAACTACAAGCATTAGATCAAGTTACTGTTCAGGAAAAAGAAAAACTCGTACAGCTACAAGCAGACTTACAGCAGAAACAACAAGTTATTAAACAAAAACAAAAAGACTTGCAGCAGCTAGATGTGCAAATTGCTAAACAGCAAACTGCAACACAAGCATTTTTACTGCAAAAACAGCAATTGAAAGATCAGTTAGCTCAGTTAGACATGCAGCTTGAAGAAGATGCAATGCAAAAAGATGATCTTGAAATTGATTTGCATGCGCTTGCGATAAAGCTAGAAACCATTTTACCTGACTATAAAACTTTGCAATTTCAGGTAGAAGAATTAACAGAGCAGCTTGAAGAACAGCAACAAGTCTTACAACAGCAACAACAAGAGCGCGAAATTTTACGTCGTAACAGCACGCAGACGACTCAACAAATCGAGTTGCTTGAAAAAGATATTTCGTTCTTGCAGAGTCAATATCAACAAATTGCAGCTCAAATGGAACAGGCGAAAAAGTTTGTTGACCCTATTCAGTTAGAGTTACCAAACCTTGAGTCGGAATTTCAACAACAGTTTGCTCAGACTGAAAAGTTGCAAAAAAACTGGAATGAATGGCAGCTTGAACTCAATAGTGTGCAAGAGAAGCAACAAACACTCACAGACCAACGCCATCAGTACCAACAGCAAGATGAAAAACTCAGAGAGCAGCTTGAAACCAAACGTTTAGCATGGCAAGCAGCTAAATCAGACCGTGAGCACTATCAAGAGCAGTTAAAAGAGTTAAATGCCGAACTTCAAACGGGCTTGAAAATAGATTTAACTGAGCACCAGCAAAAACTGGAAAAGGTACAAAAGCAGTTTGAAAAAATCGGTGCAGTTAATTTGGCAGCCTCACAAGAGTTTGAAGAAGTTTCTCAGCGTTTTGATGAGTTGAGCCACCAAATTCAAGATTTGGAAAATACGGTAACTCAGTTAAAAGATGCGATGAAAAGCATTGACCAAGAAACCCGTAAACTCTTTATGACGACTTTTGATCAGATTAATCATGAGTTGCAAAACCTGTTTCCGAAGGTTTTTAATGGTGGTGAGGCAAGTCTGAGTCTGGAAGATGACTGGCAATCTGGGGTTAAGCTCATGGCAAGACCACCAGGAAAGAAAAATAGTTCTCTGGCCTTACTTTCTGGTGGAGAAAAAGCTTTAACGGCGTTAGCATTAGTATTTGCTATTTTCAGGTTAAACCCGGCACCGTTTTGTGTACTCGATGAAGTAGATGCACCACTTGATGATGCGAATGTACAGAGATATTGTAATTTGGTAAAAGAGCTTTCTGAACATGTACAATTCATTTACATTACTCATAATAAGCTGGCGATGACCATGGCAACTGACTTGTTGGGTGTTACTATGCCTGAACCGGGCACATCAAAATTAGTCACTGTCAATTTAGAACAGGCAAAAGAATACGGGTTAGTTTCGGAGTCATAGAATGGAAATCAATACGATTATTGGCATCGTTGTTGCCATTATTATCATGCTAGTTGGCTTAAGAATGATTTTAAAAAAGCCGAACCACGCTGAACCCTCGCTAGACAGTGATTTGCATATTAATCCTGAAAGTAATCAACCGGTTATTCCTCGTCATGTACGAGATCAACTTGAACAGCCTGAAGCGGTCGCAGCATCAGCAAATGTGGCTGAACGAGTGGAACCAACTTTAAGCGAGCTAGTACAACTAGAAGAAAAGGAAACAAAAGAAGTAGAACAAGTTCAAATAGATCAGACACCGGCACCCGTTGTAAATACGCCAGTAGAAGAAGTCAAAGCTGAAGAAACTACTGTAAGTCCAACTGCAAGTGAAAATAGTTCAGTTGAGTTAACTGATACTGTTTCTGCTGAACCAGAAGCTATAAGCTCATCTGAACAAAAAGTTGCAGAAGATCAGCCAAAAACTGAACCAGAATTAAGTTTAAATCCAAATATTGAAACTGCTGAAATTGCTGAATTTGAAGGTGAAAGTAATATTTTGGATGTTCATTTACATGAGCAACAACGTTATGACGATGAAAGTGCATTAGCAGTAGCAGAGCAAATTATTGCATTAAATGTTTATCCGAATCCGCGCCGTGCGTTATCGGGTGATAAAGCGCTGAAAGTGCTTTTAAAATATGGCCTACGTTACGGTGAAATGTCTTGTTTCCATCGTTATGAAAATACAGATGAACCAAGTGCACTGATGTTCTCTGTACTTCGTATGACAGATAACGGTCCTGCTGGTTTCGATTTGGAAACTTTATCTGCTGAACAAGTTCAAGGCTTGGCATTTTTCCTTGCACTTCCAAACAGTAAAGCAGTTACTGGTTTTGACATGATGACCAGTATTGCAGGCCTAATTGCTCGTGAAATTGATGGTAAGGTTTATGATGAAAATAACCTCGAGTTTACGCCGCAGTTAAAAGAACACTGGCGTCATCATGTGATTGATTATCGTCCTGCACAGGCAACAGCCTAGTTTAAATTTTTTGTATAGGTTGCGATAATTGCAACATATCTAGTCGCAGCTCAGGGTGGAGAAATTTCCACCCTTTTTTATGGTGAATAATATAATGGCAATAACTTCCGTGATCGAACAGATGCGTCAGCTTATTCAACTGATTGCAAAGCATAACCATGCCTACTATGTCATGGATCAGCCGACAATCTCGGACAGTGAATACGATCATTTATTTCATCAGCTAAAAGCTTTAGAAGAGCAAAATCCTGAACTTATCCAAGCTGATTCACCAACAACGAAAGTAGGTGGACAAGCACTTTCAAAATTTGAGAGTGTGACGCATGTGGTTCCAATGCTTTCACTGGGCAACGTATTTAACCAAGAGGATTTATTTGCATTTGCACGCCGTGTAGAAGAGCGACTACCAAACCAAAAAGTACAATACGAAGTTGAGTTAAAACTTGATGGTCTTGCGATTTCTCTATGGTATGAAAATGGAGTCCTAGTTCGTGGTGTAACGCGTGGCGATGGTGAAACGGGCGAAGACATTACACAAAATGTAAAAACTATTCGTAACTTGCCTAAAGTTCTGCACTCTGAAAAGTACGAAATTCCACGTTTGCTCGAAGTTCGTGGCGAAGTACTCATGCCGAAGTCTGGTTTTGAAAAACTCAATGCTGACCAAGAAGCAAAAGGCGAGAAAACCTTTGCTAACCCTCGAAATGCAGCAGCAGGAAGTTTAAGACAGCTAGATCCAAATATTGCTGCTAGTCGACCTTTAGCATTTTACGCATATGGTATTGCGCAGTGTGAGCCAAATCATAACTTAACGACCATGCATGATAGTTTGCAATGGCTAACAGAGCTTGGATTCCAAATTGCTGAGCGTCAATACTTGTGTAACTCAATTCAAGAAGTACAGCAGCGCTATGAACAAATTCAGCAAGAGCGTCCAAGTCTCAAAGTTGAAATTGATGGCATGGTGGTTAAAGTCGATGACCTTAAACAGCAACAGCAACTTGGTTTCTTAAGCCGTGAACCACGCTGGGCAACTGCTTATAAATTCCCTGCACAAGCGGCACTGACCACTGTTGAGCAGATTGATTGGCAAGTAGGACGTACTGGGACTTTAACACCTGTAGCACGCTTAAACCCTGTTTTTGTGGGTGGGGTGACTGTTTCTAATGTAACTTTGCATAATATTGGTGAAATTCATCGTCTAGATGTACGCGTTGGAGATACGGTAAGTGTTTATCGTACGGGTGACGTTATTCCTAAAGTAGAAAAAGTTTGGCCAGAGTTCCGTCCCGCTGATGCAGAAGTTGTTCATTTACCTGAAAACTGTCCAGTATGTGCATCTCCTGTAGTTATGCCCGAAGGTGAGGCTCTGGCACGCTGTTCTGGTGGATTATATTGTGCTGCACAGCGTATTGAGGCTATTCGTCACTTTGTATCGCGTAAAGCTCTGGATATTGAAGGTTTGGGAGATCGTTGGGTCGAGTCTTTATTACACCTCGATTTACTCAAAGATGTTGCTGATATTTACCATTTGCATGAACACAGAGAAACGCTGTTGGGCATTGAAAAAATGGGTGAAAAGTCGGTACAGAACCTCATGGATGCAATTGAAGCTAGTAAGAAGACGACTCTAGCGCGTTTTATTTATGCCTTAGGTATTCGTGGGGTAGGTGAGACAACTGCTAGAATGTTAGCCAATACATTCCAGACATTAGAGGCTCTTAAAGCTGCTGATATTGAAGCTTTGAAGAAAACTCCAGATGTAGGCGATATTACCGCTGAATGGATTGCTGATTTCTTCTTGGCACCGCATAACATTGAAGTACTTGATCGTTTAATTGCTGCTGGTATTCATTGGGATGCACCAACAGCACCAACACGACAACCATTAAACGGTGAAAGCTGGGTACTTACAGGTACATTAGAGCAAATGACACGTGATCAGGCGACTCAAATGCTACAAGCATTAGGTGCGCGTGTAAGTGGTAGTGTATCGAGTAAAACTAAATGTGTGGTTGCTGGTGAAAAGGCTGGTTCAAAACTAGAAAAAGCAGCGAAATTAGGTATTCCTGTCATGAACGAAACAGACTTCTTATCACTCATGGCGGGTTATGGGCAAACTTTGAGCTAAAAGACTTAGCGAAATAAGAACCATTGATTTTAGTTACAAATTTATAAATTGATGGTTTATGCCATATTTGAACGCTTGTTTGAGCTTATAAATCGGACAAGCGTTTCTTTTTGCAGAGGAAATTTAAATAACTTAAACTGCAAATGCGTATGTTTCTCATTTTAATTTGATAAAAATCATAAACTTAACTATTATTTGTTTTGCAATCATTTTTAAGTTTGCCCATAATAGACTCATACGATAGGAGATTTATTATGCGTGGCAATCCAGAAGTCATAGACTATTTAAATATGCTCATTGGCGGAGAGTTGGCTGCCCGTGATCAATATCTAATCCATTCTCGTATGTATGAAGACTGGGGTCTAAACAAGATTTATGAGCGTATTGACCATGAGATGCAAGAAGAAGCTTCTCATGCTGATGCAATTATTCGTCGTGTATTGTTTTTAGGTGCTAAACCAAACATGCACCGTGAAGATATCAATGTCGGTACAGATGTTGTATCTTGCTTAAAAGCTGATTTAGCACTTGAATATCACGTGCGTGAAAAATTAGCGACAGGTATTAAACTGTGTGAAGAAAAAGGCGACTACATTAGTCGTGACATGTTACGTCAACAATTATCAGATACCGAAGAAGACCATACTTACTGGCTAGAAAAACAGTTGCGTTTAATTGAACTGATTGGCCTACAAAATTATATTCAATCTCAAATTTAATGATTTGAAGAACCCAGCTTAAGCTGGGTTTTTTATTCAATCGTTTTAATAAAATAAAGTCACTGCTAGACGTTAATATTATCAAATTGAATATATTCAAAGCCTTACTATATAAGGCTTTGGCAGTTACAAAAAAGTCAGAAAAATTGTGTCAGACCCCATGTTTTTTTTATGGAATTGGATATAATTTCGCCAATAAAAACCCTTGCCTGAAACTTAATATGGCAAGGGTTTTTCTATGGGGAATCGGTTGGTATGGATCGCCAATGGTTTTATGGTGAGCTTCGCGTATATGTTATTTTCCAAGTCTGCTGTTTTAGATACAGCTTCTCTCTTAAGCACACAACGATTAGCAACTCGTCTCAGCTTTTTTAGCTTGGGCTTTGCGATATCTGCTTGGGCACCACTCATTCCTTATGCACAGCAACGTTTAAACCTAAATCATGCAAATTTTGGTCTATTGCTGCTTTGCATGGGAATCGGTTCAATGATCGCTATGCCTGCGACAGGGGCTTTAGTTAAGCGTTGGGGATGCCGTCCATTAATTGCAGTGGCAACTATACTTTTAATGGTGTTATTACCAAGTTTAACGATCTGGCATAGTCTTGTATCGATGGCTGTAGCGTTATTTATTTTTGGTACAGCAGCAGGCAGCCTTGGCGTTGCTATCAATTTGCAGGCAGTTGTGGTGGAAAAACACAGCTTACGTGCGCTCATGTCTAGTTTCCACGGTATGTGCAGCCTTGGTGGTTTAATAGGCGCCATGCTTGTCACCACGCTACTAGCAATTGGCCTTTCACCACTCATGAGTACGGTGTCTGTGGTCATGATTTTACTGGTCGTTAGCTTTGTTGCTATTCCATCTGCTTTAACAACATTTGAGCAGGATGAACAAGGTGCAGCTGAAATAACTGATGCACCTAAAAAAACTTCGCGCCCAAATGGTACTATTCTCTTGATTGGAATGATGTGTTTTATTGCCTTCTTGTCAGAAGGTGCAGCAATGGACTGGGGTGGTATTTATTTGACTAGTAAATATCAGCTGAATCCTGCCTTTGCGGGGCTGGCTTATACATTCTTTGCACTGAGTATGACAAGTGGTCGTTTTGCAGGACATCTCTTGTTAAAACAATGGGGTGAGAAAACCATTGTGACCTATAGTGCAATTGTTGCCGCGCTTGCTACGGTCACTATTGTGATGGCACCTGTTTGGCAAGTTGTAGTATTGGGTTATGCACTTTTAGGTTTAGGCTGTTCTAACATTGTGCCTGTTATGTTTTCTCGTGTCGGCCGCCAGAATGATATGCCTAAAGCAGCAGCGCTTTCTATGGTTTCAACTATTGCATACACAGGGTCATTAAGTGGTCCAGCTTTAATCGGTTTAATTGGTCAGTGGACTAGTCTAACCACAGTCCTATCTGGGGTAGCTGTTTTATTAATCATGATTGCTGTACTAAATCGCTTTACACTTGTGAAGGCAAAATAACTTAAGCTAACTCACCAGCCGAAAAGAACATCGAGAAAAACTTCTCGATGTTCTATAAGTGTAAATTATTATAAGACATGATAAGTGGGTAGATACTTATCTTGTAATGAGAATTTAGATTTCGTGAAAGTCGGAGCATTTTCTAAATCTTTCAAGAAACTATTACGCCAATCACTCAAGTCGGTGGTTGCTAAACCCTCTATTAACTGTTCATAACGATTAATACGTTCTGCTTTAGACATCTCTAGAGCGGTTTTTAGAGTATCCATCATTGCCGCTCGATCTATTGGGTCAACAATTAAGGCCTGAGTCATTTGTTCAGCTGCACCAGCATATTTAGATAAAATTAGTACACCTGGGTTTTCTGGATCTTGAGCCGCAATATATTCTTTTGCGACCAAATTCATACCATCACGTAGTGAGCTAATCCAGCAAATGTCAGAACGACGATAAATATGCATTAGGCTGTCATGTTTAACGGTGTCATAGCAGCAATCAATCGGACGCCAGTCTTCCTGTGCAAACTCTTGATTAATCAGCTCTAGCTTGGTTTTAAAGCGTTGATATAAACGTTGATAAGCAGGAATATCTGTACGTGAAGGTGTTGCAACTTGTAGATGACGTACTAGTCTATGATATTCAGGATTGGTTTCCAAGAAGGTTGCAAATGCATTGAAACGCTCAAGTAGACCTTTTGAATAATCAATACGGTCAACCCCGATAATAGTTTTTTGACGTGGAATATCTTCAAAGTTAAATACATTTGCTGTTTGAAATGCCTGTTGTGCTTGGCGCTGAATAAGTTCAGGTTGCACACCAATAGGGTAGGACTTAATCAATACCTGACGCTTTTTATAACTGATTCGGTCACTTAATATTTTTTGAGCTTCAAGTAAGCCCATGCACGTTTGCATACAGGTATTTTGATCAGCTTGAGTTTGTAGACCAACTACATCATATTGGCAAAGGTCTTGTACTAGATGTAACGCAACTGGAATTTTGCGCCAAATGTTTAAGCTTGCAAAAGGAATATGCAAAAAGAAACCAAATTTATTCTGCATTCCTAATTCGCGGCAATGACGGGCTACACTAAAAAAGTGGTAATCATGTACCCAAATAACATCATCCGGCTGAGCAATTTGTTTTAATTTTTCAGCAAATAAACGATTGACCCGTTGGTAAGTCTTATATTCTTCAGCATCATATTCAATCAGATCGTCTCTATGATGCATAGCAGGCCATAAGACCTTATTAGCAAAACCGCAGTAATACTGTGCATATTGCTGATGTGTAAGAGGGCAGGTAATGTAGTCAATTCCATGAGAATATGCCTGATCGAATTCAGGCGCTTCGGTATCGGTAATTTGTTGACCATTCCAGCCCAACCAAATGCCGTTACTGTCATTTAATGCGTCTTGTACAGCTACTGCAAGGCCACCTGCTGAAGCCTTACCTGATGGCATACTTATTCGATTCGATAACACGATTAATTTAGACATATTTGTTCTCCATTCTGATCTTGACTATTTTTGACGTATAACTTTTTTATTTTTTCGAGAAAGAAAAAAAGAAAATTAGAAACGCTGTTAATATCTTTTAATCTATATTGAGCTTCTGTTTCACCAGAACCTACTTTAATTGAAGTGCCAAATTGTTGATTAATAAAAATGAAACCCGATTCATCTGTTAAATCATCTCCTATAAATATCGGATGAATTAACGGTAAATTAAGATGATTTAATATAGTTTGAATTGCTTTACCTTTATCTGCCTGTTTAGGTACTAATTCAACTACAAATTTTCCTCTATTTAATTTTAGTTGAGGATAAAAATATTTAATCTGTTGCATAATATAAATTGCATTATTTTCTAATTCTGGATTTTTTCGATAATGCAAAGCAATAGAATACCCTTTATCCTCAATTAATAAATTGGGATATTTTTCACAAGATTTTATAATATCTTCTTTTAATTTATTAAAATTAATATCACTTAAGTCTGGGCGAATATAAGTGTTAGAATCAAAATAAATATCTAAACCATGTAGTCCAGCTATAGGAACCTCAATAGACTGAAGCAGCTTACTAGCCGTTTCAACATCGCGACCTGTTACAGCAACCACTGGTATATTTAATTCAATAATTTTTTTTATAACTTCTAATGTAGTATTAGGAATAAAACTATGTTCAGGGTGAATTTGAAATGGAGCTAATGTTCCATCAATATCTAGAAATAAACAATAATTTTTATCTGAAGGTAAGGTATTTATAATATCATTGGGTGTAACAAAATATGTATCTTTTTCTCTCCCATCAGATATTATACTTTGACTATTCATATTAACCTGCCCAATATTTTGATCATTAATTAATCTTCTATCATTAAAATGAATTAATGAGTCACTTTTTTTAATAAAAAAACATAAGTATTAACATTAATTACATTGCACAATGGATTTATGGGTGAAGTGTGGATTATGTTGTTTTTTGATTTGCTTCAATGTTTAGATAATTAAAGTTTTGTATGTTTCATATGAATAATTTAGGCCTTGGTTATCAATATATTTCAAAATATTAAACGCCTCTAAATGTCTGATTTTACTTTGTGAAATTTAATTTTTATGTTGATTTTAAAAGATATTTAAAATTGATATTAATATATAATCTTGCAAAAGTTGGCTGTGGATAGGCATATGAAGTTACAAAATAAAATTTTATTGATTACAGGTTGGGGAGTAGGCATAGAACCTTTGCAATCACTTAAATTGCACTTGGAAAAAGCTGGTTTTGAAACACAACTGATTAATATTTTTAATGTTTTAGATAGTAGCTTTCAAGCACAGCTTGATTTAGTGGCTGAAGTTGATGTGGTAATAGGCTGGTCTCTAGGTGGGCAGTTAGCAACTCAACTGGTTGATATTTTTTACAAGCAAACAGGGCAAACAAAAACTTTAATTACGCTTGCGTCGAATCCTTGTTTCGTTGCTCATGATAATTGGCAAACCGCAATGCCTGCGGATGTATTTAGTCAATTTAAAGCGTCTTTTTTACAAAACCCGCAAGCCACTTTAAAGCGTTTTTATTATTTGATTACACTTGGCTCATCTCAAGCGAAACAAGATTGGATGAGTGTGCAAAACATCGCAAATCCACCCGCACAGGAAATACTGGTAGACGGTTTAAAAATGCTAGAACAGTTAAACTTGGTAGATAACTTGAAAAACTATTCAGGTCTACAGCTTCATCTGTTTGCTGAGCAAGATAATGTCATTCCTTGCAAAATTATCGAGAATTTTAAGGATTTCGCTACAGAAAACATGACTTATAAGTTACTAAAAGACGCTACACACGCTTTTCCGTACTTACAGGTAGAAAGAACAATTGAAGAAATCTGCCAATTTTTAACAATTCATCAGCAAAGTTAATAAGCTTTGATTGATATCGCAATTTTCTTTCATTATTAACAGGTTTAACATGTGTTCAATGAGAGATTTGAACGCTGTAAAAGGGTATAGAGGATGACCGATAATTTTGATTTGGAACATATTTGGCATCCATATACTTCAATGACCCAACCGTTACCCACATTTAAAGTTAAGCGTGCTTATGGTGCGACCATTGAACTCGATGATGGTAGAACTTTAATTGATGGCATGTCCTCTTGGTGGTGTGCAATTCACGGCTATAACCATCCTGAACTCAATCAGGCAGTGACAGATCAATTACAGAACATGTCACATATCATGTTTGGCGGGTTAACTCATGATCCTGCGATTGAACTTGGTAAAATTCTTTTAAAAATTACACCGCCAAGTCTCGATAAAATTTTCTATGCAGATTCAGGGTCGGTTGCCGTTGAAGTTGCTTTGAAAATGGCTGTGCAGTTCTGGACAGCACAAGGCCAACCACAAAAAACAAATTTTATTACTACGCGTTCTGGTTACCACGGTGATACATGGAATGCGATGTCTGTATGTGATCCAGTTACAGGCATGCATCAAATTTTTGGTACCAGCTTACCGAACCGTCTTTTCGTGGCTGCACCACAAACTAAATTCCATGAAGAATGGAATCCTCAAGATATTGCCGAGCTAGAACAAGCCATTCAGCAAAATCATGAACATATTGCCGCACTCATTATTGAACCAATTGTTCAAGGTGCAGGGGGCATGCGTTTTTATCATCCTGAATATTTACGTCAGGCTAAGGTGCTTTGTGAGAAATATCATCTGTTATTAATTTTTGATGAAATCGCTACTGGCTTTGGCCGTACCGGTAAGCTTTTTGCGTGGGAACATGCTCAAGTCGAACCAGATATTATGTGCCTAGGTAAAGGATTAACAGGCGGCTATATGACGTTATCTGCGACTTTAACTACAACGCATGTCGCAGAAACGATTAGTCGTGGTGAGGCTGGGGTATTTATGCACGGTCCAACCTTTATGGCCAATCCACTTGCTTGTGCCGTTGCCTTGAAAAGTACGCAACTTTTAATTGAGCAAGATTGGCAAGCCAATATTAAGCGAATTGAGCAACAGCTTAGCCAACATTTAGTGCCTTTAAATGAGCTGGATTATGTTGCTGATGTACGAGTGCTGGGTGCAATTGGTGTAGTAGAACTCACCTTTAATGTTGATATGAAAACTTTACAGCAACAATTTGTAGACCGTGGAATCTGGATTCGCCCTTTTGGCAAACTGGTTTATGTGATGCCACCTTATGTCATTACTCAACAAGAGCTAAGCGATTTACTTGAACAATTGGTTGAAGTTGTTAAAACATTGCAGGGAGCGCATTAAGATGTCATTACTTGATCATTTTGCTACAGAGTTAGATGAGTTAAAACAACAAGGTAACTTTAGACAATTTACCCAAAATGTGCAGCATGGCCGTTTTATTACTATTCAAAATAAAACAATGCTTAACTTAGCTTCAAATGACTATCTTGGACTGGCGGCTGATACTAATCTTCGTCAAGAGTTTTTAGATAGCTTACCTTTGGAGCGCAGCTATTTTAGTTCTTCATCGGCCCGTTTATTGACGGGTAACTTTGATGAATATGAACAGTTGGAAAATAGCCTAAGTAATGCATTTGGTGGCCGGTCAGCTCTGCTATTTAATAGTGGCTATCACATGAATATTGGTATTTTGCCAGCTGTTGCTGATAGCAAAACTTTAATTTTGGCAGATAAGTTAGTCCATGCGAGCATGATTGACGGTATACGTTTATCTGGTGCGCAGTATGTGCGTTATCGACATAATGATTTACAGCACTTAGAACAACTTCTGCAAAAGTATCATGATGATGACAAGATTGAACGAATCATTGTGGTCACAGAAAGTATTTTTAGTATGGATGGTGATGAAACGGATTTAGCTGCATTAGTCCAGCTTAAAAAACGTTTTGCTAAAACCATGCTATATGTCGATGAAGCACACTCAATTGGTGCTCGTGGTCAGCAAGGCTTAGGATGTGCTGAACAATATAATGTCATTCAAGAAATTGATTTTCTAGTTGGTACCTTCGGTAAAGCATTAGCAGCAGTTGGTGGTTACATTATTTGCGATCCAATTCTTAAAGACTATCTTATTAATAAAATGCGCCCGCTTATTTTTACTACCTCTCAACCTCCTATTATTGTAGCTTGGGTAAACTTTATATTCCAAAAAGTATTAGTTGCTCAACCTCAGCGTGAACACCTAAAAAATATTAGCCAATATCTTCAACAAGCTGTTGTACAAAAGGGTTATGTAAGCCCGTCGACCAGTCATATTGTTCCAATTATTGTGGGAGAGAGTCAGGCTGCGATCGATAAGGCAAAACACGTTCAAGAAAGCGGCTTTTATGCCATGCCTGTACGCCCACCAACAGTACCTAAAAATAGTGCACGTTTGCGTATTTCTTTAACGTCAATGGTGCAGCAACATGAGCTTGAAGAATTGGTGAGTTTTCTGTGAGTTTGAATAAAAACTTGGTTGCCCAGCGTTTTGCCAAAGCTGGCCAAAGCTATTCAGAGCATGCAATAGTTCAAAAACAAATTTGCCAAAATTTAGCGGGCTTACTAAAGCAGTTTTGCCCAAGTACGATGTCACGTGTTTTTGAAATCGGTTGTGGTTCTGGCAATTTGACTCGTCTTATTACTGCATCTTTTCAGATTGAAAAATTAATTTTGAATGATCTGTACTCAGAGGTGCAGACGCACTTCAATCATCAAGAAAATTTGAAATGGTTGATTGGGGATATTGAAACTTTAGATTTGCCGCGACAGCTCGATATGATTGTTTCAGGTTCGGCTTTGCAATGGATGCAAGATTTACCACGTTTGCTTAAGCGTTGTAATGATGCTTTAAATGACAGTGGTTGGCTATGCTTTTCAACATTTGGCCCTAAGAACCTATTTGAAATTAAAGAGCTAACTGGACAAGGTTTAAGTTATTGGAATCTTGAAAGTTGGAACAATGCCTTAACTCAGGCTGGTTTTGAAGTTTTGCATTTATCTGAGTCAGAAACTCAGCTCTATTTTGATTCGCCTAAAACTGTATTACAACATTTGAAAGCAACAGGTGTAACGGCAACCGCTCAGCATCGTTGGACCAAGCAAACTTTACAGCAGTTTTATCAAGATTATGATCGGTTTAAGCAGGCCGAGGGATATGCCCTAACATACCATCCGATTTATTGTATTGCCTGGAGAGTGAAGTAAATGAGTGGTCAGATCTATTTTGTCAGTGGGATTGATACTGAAATTGGTAAAACTTACGCGACAGGTTTTTTAGCAAAATTATGGACTGAGCAAGGTAAAAAAGTAATTACCCAGAAACTCATTCAAACAGGTAATGCTGATATTTCTGAAGACATCGAGAAGCATCGTGAAATTATGGGACAAGGTTGGTTTCAGGAAGATCACGATAAGCTGACTATGCCTGAAATCTTCAGCTATCCAGCTTCACCTCATTTAGCAACACGCTTGGATAATAGAGAAATTGATTTTCAAAAAATTGAAAATGCGACTCAAACATTGGCCGAGCGTTTTGAAATTGTATTGTTAGAAGGTGCAGGGGGCTTAATGGTGCCCTTAACCACCAGTCTACTCACCATTGACTATGTGGCTCAGCATCAGTTCCCTGTTATTTTAGTAACTTCTGGTCGTCTAGGAAGTATTAACCATACTTTACTTAGTCTTGAGGCGCTTAAGTCTCGTGGGCTGAAATTAAAGGCTCTAGTTTATAATCTAAAAGATGAATCAAAAGATCCATTAATTTCTAAAGATACTTCAAATTACTTGAAAGATTATTTAGCTATTCACTTTCCAGAAGCAGAGTGGATTGAATTGGCAAAAATGAGTTAATTTGACAACAAACTATAAAAAAACCGCTCTAATTTGAGCGGTTTTTGATTTAAAAGTTGATCTTAGAACTTTTTAAATCCACGGTTAAGGCCAGTCGATTTACGCTGATTACCGGTGTTTGTTGGTGCTTCTTTTTCATCATCACGACGTTGTTGACGTAAATAGCCACCACGACGCGCTGCCATTGGCTTTTCAGTCATACGGTCAGTACGACGTTTCGCCATACCAAATAAACCTGTACCTTGACGCGGTTTTAACTCAACAGATTTTGCTAAGTTGTCGATATCAGTTTTGTCGAGTTCCATCCAACGGCCAGTACGTAATTCACGTGGTAAAATCACAGTACCGTAGCGAGTACGTAATAAACGGCTTACTTTAAGGCCTTGTGATTCAAAAATACGGCGTACTTCACGGTTACGACCTTCTTTCACTACAACTTGATACCAGCGGTTAATACCTTCACCACCAATTTCAGAGAAAGACTCGAACTTGGCTGGGCCATCTTCAAGCTCTACACCATTCACCATGTTTTGACGTAGTTTTGGTGTTACTTCACCCATTACACGTACAGCGTATTCACGTTCAATTTCATTAGATGGGTGCATTAAGCGGTTAGCAAGTTCACCATCATTTGTAAATAATAATAAACCTGTACTGTTAATATCCAGACGACCTACCATTACCCAACGATCATTTGCAATTTGTGGTAAATGATCAAATACAGTTGGACGTTTTTCAGGATCATTACGTGAACAGATTTCACCTTCAGGTTTATAATAAATCAGTACACGACGACGAATTTCATCTTCGATTTGAAACTGAACTTTACGACCATCAATGCGTAATTCATCGCCTGGTTCAATGCGTTCACCCACTTGGGCAACGCTGCCGTTTACACTCACGCGTCCTGCGGCAATAACCTCTTCCATATATCGACGGGAACCTAATCCGATTCGCGCTAATACTTTTTGCAATTTTTCACTCATGACAGCACAACCTTAGACATAATGATCAACAGTCCACCTCTTTATGATTTCGGTGCATTTGCATCGAGAGCCATAAATGCTTCCTTGGCGTTCTGTAGGGGAGGCAATTGGCCTAAAGAGGCTAGACCAAAAGCATTCAGAAATTGAGGCGTTGTAATTAGCAACGCAGGTCTTCCGGGTAAATCTCTAAAACCGGCTTCTTTAATCCAGTTCCAGTCAAATAGCGTTCTGAGAATCTGACTATTATTAGATACACCACGAATTTGTTCAATATCAGCACGCGTGACTGGTTGATGATACGCAATGACAGCCAACGTTTCTAGTAAAGAAGGCGACAGTTTTGTTGGTCGCTCTGGCCAAATCTGCGCAATAATATTGCGATATTTGGATCTTACCTGAAAACGAAAGCCTTGCGCAGTTTCTATCAACTCAATAGAGCGGCCATGTTGTAAGAGGGCAAGCTGTTGTAAAAGCTGACGAAGCTGTTGTTTGTTATATTGATTATTAAAAGCTTCTTTTAAACGAGCAATCGAAACAGGTGCTTCACTGGCAAAAATAATCGCTTCAAGTTGCAATAAAACTTCGTGATGAATGTCGGCTAATGACAAATCGGTATTATTTTGTTCAAAACTCATGCCGCAGACCCTTGAATAGCCAATGGAGCTTCAACACCTGTCGCAATAATTTTAATCTTTTGTTGTCGGGTTAACTCTAACACAGCCATAAAAGTTACAACCATGCCCATACGGCCTTGTTGCGGATTCAGTAATTCTTTAAAACTTAACACGTCGCCTGACTCTAATTTCTCTTCAATATATGCAATCCGTTCTTCTAACAGTACAGGCTCTTGTGCAATTGTATGTGTTACAGGTTCTGGGCGGTTAAATACGCAGAACAAGGCATCATGTAACGCCGAAACATCATAACCTTCATAAACAGGTGCGATATGGCCTAAGCTTACATTGGCACTAAATGTATCACGGTCAAGAACCGGCATTTGTCCTAAACGCTCAGCAGCTTGCTTAATACGTAAATAAGTCTCAAGTCGATCAATCAGATCTTGTTTAGGATCTTTTTCAATACTAATAACTGTTGGCTTAGGTAAAAGTAAGCGAGATTTCAAATCGGCCAATAAAGCAGCCATGACCATGTAGTCGGCAGTCAGCTCAATATTTAGGGATTTCATGCTATCCATATAAGCTAAATATTGAGTGGCAATAGGGGCGATATCGAGCTGAACCAAATCAAAACCGTTTTTCTGAATTAGATAAATTAAAAAGTCGAGTGGTCCTTCAAACTGTTCGAGTAAAATCTCGAAGGCAGCTGGAGGAATATAAAGATCTTCAGGAATCGTGTCATGCCACTCATCTAAAACACGGATGTGTGGAACGTCTTCCATGGATTGATGAAGTGATTGGTTCATTACGATTATAAGCCACGCGAATTTTCAAAAGCATGAGACTTGTTTTCAAGTCAATAAGAGCTGTAGCAGAAGAACAGCAGATAGTGCAAAACATTCTAAAGGAATTGTGACTTTTAATAAATTGCTTAACGACTAAAGTGTAAAAAAAATCCAAACTAAATAAAGAGTATTTTTTTTCTTGATAATACTTTTTTTTTAACTGTTGGTAAAAAGGGGAATAAGTGCTTATTCGAAAGCACTTACGTCTCCTGCACCATGACGGATAACTTCTGGATGTTCACCCGATAAATCAACAATACTGGTGGTTGTCAAAGTTCCAAACCCACCATCAATAAATACATCAATCCGTTTAGCTAACTGATTTTCAATATCGTAAGGATCATCAAGAGGGTCTTCGTGTCCTGGTAAAATTAATGTACTTGTCAGTAAAGGTTCACCAAGTTCTTTTAATAAAGCCTGACAAATTGGGTTGCTTGGAATACGTAAACCAATTGTTTTCTTTTTGGGGTGCATTAACCTGCGTGGAACTTCACTGGTTGCAGGTAATATAAAAGTCGTAACAGCAGGTGTATTTGCCTTTAATAATCTATAAGTCGCATTATCAACTTTTGCATAAGTGGCGATATCTGATAAATCACAGCACATAATCGCGTATTGGTGCTTAGGGCCTAAATCACGAATCTGAGCAATACGTTCCATGGCATTTTTATTACCAATCTGGCATCCGATTGCATAGGCAGCATCGGTAGGGTAGACCACAACATCGCCTGCACGAATACGCTCAACCGCTTGATCAATGAGGCGTTGCTGTGGATTTTCAGGATGTACATGTAAATGCAGCATATTTTAGAGACTCCATCACGCCAGTATTAAAAATAGTATTAGACTTTTCAAACTTGGGAAGCAAGTAACTTACGTAGTTTTTTTGTCATTTAATCAAGGAGTTCACGTTTAAATTCACTTGATTGTAACGCTGCACCTGCTCGCGTACATTGGCAAATACATTCAATGAATCGCGCTGCATCAACAGGTAATTTAGCTTCTCCAGAAAAATAGCGTTGTACTTGGGCATAAACATTATCTTTAAACTTTTTGCCATCTCCGCCATCACCTGTCAGGTTGTCGAGCGAGACCCTAAATTTTCTGCCAAAAGAATGGGAAAATAACCATTCAATCGCTTGCGGCTTAATTTCCACCTGTTCAAATAAATCTTGCTGTTCTTTAGTTCGACCATCTGGGGCGTACCAATACCCTAAATCAGGCAACAGACGACGTTTTGCGCCTGCAATTGTCCAATGGCTAATTTCATGCAGGGCACTATTGAAAAAACCATGGGCAAATTGAATTTTGGCTGGCTCATGTTCGTTTGCTGGGAAATATTCTGGTTCAAATTCTCCACGAACTAATGTCACATTATGGTGGGAAAACCAGTGATTAAAGTGTAAAATAAGCCAATCAACTTGCTCAGACTCTAATTTTGAGCTTGGCCATGGTGAGAGTTGCACCATGTCAGGTAAAAGAGTGTTTTGGTGAGTTGAATGGGTGCAAACGAGTAATGAAGTGTTAACTTCAGGTTGCGGCTGCAACAGGTGCATTGCTTAATTTACCCCGAGTTCTGTCTAAAGAAGTACAAAATTGTATCTTAATCTTTGACAGAGTACCGATGAATTTGTAGAATTGCCGCCTTAATTATGTCAGCAAATACCTTTCCGGCACAGATTGAGCCGTTTAAATGGGCTGAGCAAGGCTTTACATGGTCAGGTCAACTGCCATTGTCTCGCCTTACTCGTATTGCTCGTGAAGCTGTTGGATCAATTGATAACCAATTGATCAACATAGACTGTAAGCTATCAATGGATGCATATCATCGCATTGTGTGGTTAGAAGGTCATATGGAAACAAAAGTTCCAATGGAGTGCCAACGTTGTTTGGAACCTGTTGAAATGCCAATTGTTTCTGACTTTCATATTGCACTTGTAGATGATGAGTCACTGATAGAGCGCTTGGATGAGGATGCTGATTTCATCGTTTTAGGTGAAAGTGAGTCTTCGACAAAAGGTGATTTTGATACACCTGCTTCGATTAACTTGCTCGCATTACTAGAAGATGAACTGTTATTGTTGATGCCTTTATCTCCCAAGCATGATGCTTGTGAACATAAACATCAACCTACCATTCAGAACGTTGTCGAAGAGAAACGGGATAACCCGTTTGATGTTTTGGCAGGTTTGAAGGGTAAACTTAACTCATAATTTGTGTTATGATTATGAGATAAGACAACTGAATTTGTTCTGATCCATTTTTTCGATCTTTGTAAGGAGCCATCATGGCCGTTCAGCAAAACCGTAAAAGTCGCTCTCGCCGTGACATGCGCCGTTCACATGACGCTTTAACCGAGAATGCATTAACAGTAGACCAAGCAACTGGTGAAACTCATCGTCGTCACCACGTGACTAAAGACGGTTTCTACCGTGGTCGCCAATTATTCGCTAAAGCAGCTGATGCTGAATAATTGCATGATATGCATTAAGCGTGATGCTTAAGTATAGAAAAAATGGGAGCGAAAGCTCCCTTTTTTTGTTGTTTTTCGCAATTATAAATATACAAATTAAATGTTAAATTTCCGCTCCAGAGAAATGAGTGAAAACCCAAAAAGGATTTCTTATGTCTGCTAAACGTCTTGAACAAGTAGCTTTAGCCACAAAAACTGCATTTGTGTTTCCAGGTCAAGGTTCACAAAAAGTTGGTATGCTCGCTGAACTCGCAGAACAGTTTAGTGGAGTTGGGCAAACTTTTGCTGAAGCTTCAGACGCGCTAGGATTTGATCTTTGGCACATTGCGCAAAGTGGTGAAGGTTTAGACCAAACACAAAACACCCAACCTGTATTATTAACTGCTAGCATCGCTTTATGGCGTCTTTGGTTAGATTTGGGTGGTTTAGCGCCTAAATACCTTGCTGGTCACTCTTTAGGTGAATACAGCGCTTTAGTTGCAGCGGGTTCAATGAGTTTGGCAGATGCAGTTAAATTAGTTAATTTGCGTGGAAAACTCATGCAAAGTGCTGTTCCTCAAGGGGAAGGTGCGATGGCTGCAATTCTTGGTTTGGCCGATGATAAAGTAGTTGAATTGTGCCAGAGCGTGACTGCATCAGGTCAAGGTTCAGTTGAAGCTGCAAATTATAATTCACAAGGTCAGGTTGTAATTGCGGGCAGTACTGCATCTGTACAGCAAGTGATGGCATTAGCAAAAGAACAATCTGCTAAAGCAATTGCTTTACCAGTTTCTGTACCTTCGCATTGTTCATTGATGAAGCCTGCTGCAGAAAAATTTGCAGAAGCTTTGGAACAAACTGCCATTGAGCTACCTACCATTCCTGTAATACAAAATGTCAACGCGGGAATTGCTACCGATGTTGCTCAATTACGTCAGGCATTAACAGCACAATTGTACGAGTCTGTGCAATGGACACGTACCATGCAGTCTCTTCAAGACCAAGGTATTCAGTACATTGTTGAATGTGGTCCTGGTACAGTATTGAGTAATCTCGCAAAGCGTTTACCAAATATCGAAAAAGCTTTTTCTATTGATAGTAAGAGCAAAATGGAAGATGCCCTAAATGCTGTTTTAGTGGCAGAAGGAAAAATTGCATGACACAAGAACGCAAAGTTGCATTAGTAACGGGCGCGAGTCGGGGCATTGGCGCTGCAATTGCCCAGCAACTTATTCAAGACGGTTATTTTGTCGTAGGTACTGCGACTTCTGAATCTGGTGCACAAAAGCTAACAGATAGCTTTGGTGAACAAGGTGCAGGTTTGGCGCTAGACGTGCGTAATCTCGATGAGATTGAAGCAGTCGTGTCTCATATTGAACAGAATTATGGTCCTGTACTTGTTCTCGTTAACAATGCAGGTATTACGAAAGACAATTTGTTGCTTCGTATGTCGGAAGATGATTGGGATGACATTCTCAATATCCACCTTAAAGCCGTTTATCGTTTGTCTAAACGCGTACTTAAGGGCATGACGAAAGCACGTTTTGGTCGAATTATTAATATCAGTTCTGTTGTTGCTCATTTTGCAAACCCAGGCCAAGCAAACTACTCTGCTGCTAAAGCAGGTATTGAAGCATTCAGCCGTAGTCTTGCAAAAGAGATGGGTAGCCGCCAAATCACTGTAAACAGTGTGGCACCAGGTTTTATTGCAACAGAAATGACAGATGCACTTAGTGAAGACATTCGCAAAAAAATGAGTGATCAAGTGGCTTTAAATCGTTTAGGTGAGCCACAAGATATCGCAAATGCGGTGAGTTTCCTTGCAAGTGATAAAGCAGGTTACATTACCGGTACGGTATTACATGTAAATGGTGGTTTATACATGGCCTAACGCCGATGTATAAACTTTTAAAAATTTTTATATTCAATTAAACTAGTGGCAAATCAAACGCCACAAGCAATGAGGAGAATTCCTGTGAGCGATATCGAACAACGCGTTAAACAAGCAGTTGCAGAACAACTTGGTCTTAAAGCTGAAGAGATTAAAAACGAAGCATCTTTCATGGATGACTTGGGTGCAGACTCTTTAGATTTAGTTGAACTTGTTATGTCTTTCGAAAATGACTTCGACATCACTATCCCTGATGAAGATTCAAACGAAATCACTACAGTTCAATCTGCAATTGACTATGTAACTAAAAAACTTGGTTAATTCGCATATTGCTGATTAAAAAGAAGGCCACCGTAAGGTGGCTTTTTTTATTTAATCAAAATCATTGATAGGGATACATATTTTTACAAGATCAACCTTAATTGATAGCAGAGGTGTCTCTTTTTTCAAGTATAACAATAAAGGTCAGTTTAATGACTTTACTATAAACAATAAGATGAGGACTAAAAGATGGGTCTTTTTGATTTTGTAAAAGGTATTGGTAAAAAAAATACCGCACCAGCAGAACCACAACCAGCTCCAGCAACGCCAGCAGAACCTTCTGCACAAGAAGTGGCGAATAAATTATTAGGATTAATTAAAAGTTTAGGCCTTGGGGTGGAAGGCTTATCTGTAACATATAATGGTTCAACTGATACTGCGACGCTTCATGGTCAAGTACAAAGCCAAGCAGACAAAGAAAAAATTATTCTTATTGTTGGTAACGTAGACCACGTTGCGCAAGTAGATGATCAAATGACGGTTGTTACTCCTGAGCCAGAAAGTAAATTTTATACGATAAAATCTGGTGATAACCTTTCAAAAATTGCGAAAGAATTTTATGGTGATGCCAACCAATATCAAAAAATCTTTGAAGCAAACAAACCAATGCTAAAAGATCCAGATGAGATTTTCCCTGGACAAGTTTTACGTATTCCTCAGTAATTGGAATAAATAAAAAGGCGCTTAAAGCGCCTTTTTATTTTGTTGTTAAAATCGTTTTGGAATCTTTTGTCCATTGGGTACAGGCGTTTCAGCATTTTTCAAAACACCAAATAGCCATGTTTCTGCATGTTGTACTGCAATTTTTAAAGAATCACCCAAAGCTAAACGACCTGCAATAAAGCTTGCTAATGAACAACCTGAGCCGTGATATTCACCTTCAAGGCGAGGGCAACTACTACTCGCTGCAAGTTCACCATCAATATATAAACTATTTTTAATGAAGTCAGGGGTATCCTCATGACCGCCTTTTACTAATACAGCTTTAGCACCCATTTGAAACAGCTTTTCTGTCGCTTGTTCTAAGTCATCAATACCTGTTAGTGCACGTAATTCGACTGTATTTGGTGTAATAAGAGTCGCTAGGGGAATCAGTTCAACAAATGCTTTAACTAAAGTTGCTTGGTCTCCTAACGAACCACCACTGTTTGCAACTAAAACGGGGTCAAGTACATATTGATAGTCAGGATGAACACGTAAAAATTCAGCAAGTGCAGCAATATTATCTGTGGTGCCAAGCATACCTGACTTAACACATTTAATGGGTAAGTCACCTACCACTGCATTAGCTTGAGCTAGTAATAGTTCTTTTGAGGTTGCTTCAAAGCCAAATACTTGTTGTGAGTTTTGAATGGTAAGAGCGGTACATGCAATTGCTGCATGGGCGCCACTTTGTCCAATCGCTTCAATATCGGCTTGTAAACCTGCACCACCTGAAGGGTCTAAACCCGAGAAACAAAGTACGGTTGGACGCACGGTTATTTCCTTTTCAATTTAAATTTACGTTAGTATAAGAGAGTTTGATTAAACTCTCGACCAATTGAATTAAATACTTTACTGGGCTAATGATTGAATGGCTATAAAACATATTTTGATTGATTTAGATGGAACCTTAACAGACCCAAAAGTTGGTATCCATACTTCAATTCGCTATGCAATGGAAAAACTAGGCTATCCATTGGCTGCCGATTTAGATATTGACTGGACAATTGGTCCACCATTAAAGCCATCACTCGCAAAATTATTAGCTACTCAAGATGATGATTTAGCTGAACAAGCTCTGCTGGCTTATCGTGAGCGTTTCTCGGTCATTGGTTTATTTGAAAATGAAGTATATCCAGCTGTTGCAAAAACGCTTAGCGCTTTAAAAAAAGAAGGATATCGTTTATTTGTTGCTACTGCTAAACCAACGATTTATGCGAAACGAATTTTAGATCATTTTGAATTAAGCCAATATTTTGTACATATTTATGGCAGTGAATTAACGGGTGAGCGGACCAATAAAGCTGAGCTTATTCATTATATTCTTGAGCATGAGCAATTAAACCCAGAAGAGTGTTTAATGGTAGGTGACCGTCAATATGATGTTTTAGGTGCTCGCCACAATGGTATTGAGGCGGTAGCTGTGACTTATGGTTATGGAACACCAGAGGAACTTGCTCAAACACAGCCAAAAGCAATGATTAATCAGTTCTCTGAACTTTTGGACTATGTTGAAGAACTGGCAGCACAAAAGAAAGTTTCTTAAATATAAATAAGTTTTAATTTATAGGTTTGGCTTTGATCTAAAGCCAAACCTTTTTTATTTAAATACCGTGTTGTTGACGGTATTGAACAAGTTCTTCAATCGTAATCACAGTTAAGTGATGAGTTTGCGCATATGCTAAAACTTGAATGCCAGATGCCATAGTGCCATCCGGATTGGTCAATTCACATAACACACCAGCAGGTTTTAGGCCGGCTAATCTTGCTAAATCAATTGTTCCCTCAGTATGACCACGTCGAGTAAGCACGCCACCATGACGTGCACGTAATGGGAAAACGTGACCAGGACGATTTAAGTCGCTTGCAACAGCACCATCTTTAATAGCAGTTTTAATCGTTGTTACACGGTCTTTTGCAGAAACACCAGTGGTAACGCCTTGAGCAGCTTCAATGGTCACTGTAAAAGCAGTATGAAACTGACTTGAGTTTTGAGAAACCATTGGAGGGAGTTCAAGGTGATCGGCTAACTCTTCTGTCAGGCATAAACATACAATACCTGAGCCATCACGAATCATACGTGCCATGGTCTCAACAGTTAGAGTTTCTGCTGCAACAATTAAATCTGCTTCATTTTCACGGTCAAAGTCATCCATAACCAAGACAGGTTTGCCTTGACGGATATCTTCTAATGCTTGTTGAATGCGCTGCTCAGCAGGAGAGAGGGCTGAGAAAAAAAGTTCTGGTTGAATTAAGCTAGACATAATGAAACGCTCTCGTAAAAATACGGTTGAACATTTCAGGACTGATGTAAAAACAGGCTGGTACTGAAATAAAACGGATTTATCCCAGTTCGTCGTCTTCTTTCATCCGGACTATACCGTCGGCTTTGGAGTTTCACCAAATCTGCTCAAATTACACAATTTAAGCTCGTGGGCTTGTTAATCTATTCATAAAATTAACTTTACCACCGGTGGGGAATTACACCCCGCCCTGAAGCGATGGGTTTTATTATAGCGCGCTTGGCAAAATTGGCTAGATGCTTTTGTAGAATGCTAAGTCTCATTATGAATAAGTATTTTCATAAATCGAAATAGGTTTTTTAACAAGAGCTTACTTGTTGGTTTTAAAAGTGAATGCTATGTTTTTTATAGAAAATTATAAATAAAACAGGTTTTTCATGCAGATTAGAGACGATTATCCCTTTAGGAATACTTTATTTGTTCACCATCTCCATATTTTCAGTTATGTATTTATGGCGCTCAGTATTCTGTATTTAATTGCTGCTAATTGGTTGATGCTTCCTGATAGCATTCAACTCATTATTCCACCTGTTATATTGCTTGTCACAGCTTGGGTTAGCATAAACGATACCTTAAGCGAGGGAATACGGCAGACTTTACATGGTACTTGCGGCTTAATGATCGGTTTGAGTTTGGCTGTAATTGGGCAAGTTTATCAAACTGGTGCAGACAGTTATTTACTTTTCTTGATTTGGACTCTGCTTTTATTGCCGTGGCTATATCGACCAAATATTGGAATCTTTGCTTTAATTTGTATTACAAGCCAACTCGCCCTATTTTTATTTTTTAAACAGGCTTTCTGGGCAGAAAAGTTTCCTTATCTTTATCTTTTTGCTCTAAATTTATTAAGTCTTGTCCAGTTCTGGATCTGTCAAAAGAAATATACAGCCTTACGTTTTGTTTTTATTGCTTGGTTTGCTGTTATTTCAATAATAGGGATGATCCAATTTTTATCGAATAAAAATTTACCGTATCTAATTTCCGCTTTCTTTCTAGGCGTTATTGCTTTCTACTATTTCTTTAAAAAGAATGATCAGCTATGTGCCAGTTTAATGGCTGCTGTTCTCGGTGTGACCGCAACAATATGGCTTGTAGATGGTATTAATCATTTATTTAAAGATTCTAATGAGTTCATTTTTTTATTGATTGCGGGCATTATTTTTATTTGGTTTGCACTTATTAGCTACTTCTTAATAAGAATTTTTCGCCAAAGCCGTTTTTATGTCATTCCGTTAGCAATTGGTGCTTGGCTTGCTGGTTTAGCACTTGCAGCATTTACACTCGTATTTTGGGAGACTATTTCTTTAATTATTGGAATCATTTTTGTTGTTATAGCTATAACATTACTGACAAAATCTCAAAGCTATTTCGTTCGGCAATTTGCATATTGTTTATTTGTGAGTGGGCAGACTGCTTTTTTATTCCATCTTGGATCTGAAACAAATCAAATTTTATGGGTGTTGATTGCCCAGATTTTTATTCTATGTATTAGTTATTTTCTTAAGCCTCATTGGTTCTTTATTTTTATTCAAATGCTCGCAACTTATGGAATAGCATTTTTCTATTTATTGCAACTAGACCATTCAATATGGTCAGTAAACTCTGTTCAAACTTATTTTAATTTAACTTTACTTAACTATTTGATCTTTAGCTTAGTACTGCTGATAGGGAATAAAGCAATTGTATCGTATGAGCGGAGTATCTTTTTATGCGTACTTGCTGTGATTTTGGTGAAATCATTCTTTGATAATTTTATAGGGTTAGCATTGCTTGATTCGGCTGATCAGTCATTATGGTTTCTCTATGTCTTACCAAGTCTATGGTTATTGTGCTTTAGTTTTTTTTATCTCTATAGGCAACTTCACAGTATAACTTTTTTTGCTTTTTTAATTTTTGGCATAGTACTTATTGTACTCGGCTATTTTGATGTATTCATTCTATTTGTAATTTTGACATGGGCTTTAAAAAATAAAGATCGCATTGTTTACGGTATTACGCTTCTTGTGTTAGCTACTGTACTTTGGCAACTTTATTACAGTTTGCAATTAAGTTTTCTAGCTAAAAGTGCATCAATCTTGGTGTCAGGAATTATATTGTTGGTTTTATATAGGTTGCTCCTACAAGAAGCTAAGAGCAATTTTGTTGAGGGAGAAAATTAATGAAAAAGTATTTCTCTCTTATTCTTGCAATAGTCACTGTATTAGTTTTTACAGGTTTGGTTGCGAAAAATGAATGGCATCTACATCAGAGTAAAAGTATTTTTATTAAGCTTAAGCCAGTTGACCCTCGCTCTATTTTACAAGGCGACTACATGGCGCTGGCGTATGAATTAAATTTACAATCTTTTAAATCACCATCAGGAAGCGAAGGTAATGCTTTAGATCAAGTGATTTTTAATCATGCCAATATTCCAGCAAAAGTTATTTTAGATTCACAAAATCGAGTAATTCGTACAATTTTAGACACTAATAATTCATCTGCTGGGCAAAGCTTAATTTTAAAAAATCCTGAAAATCGTTTGCAGGCTTTGTACCCAGCTTCTAGAAGCTTCTTATTTGCCGAAGGTCTAGCTCATTGCTATGAAAAAGCAAAATACGCTGAATTTAAGGTAAATATAAAGGGTGAGGCGATTCTGTTCGATTTGCGAGGAGAAGAGCTACAATCTTTAAATTGTAAGCAGCAGCAAAGTTGGTGGAAGGGTGCAGTTAAGAGTTTATAGTGTCTATAAAAAAAGCCCGTATTACGGGCTTTCTTGTTTTTTTAATCTTTAATTAGGCAACTTGTACAGGAATGCAGTTCGCTGTGTGGTTGACTGTATTATTTGGGTTTGCATAGACCAAACGTGGTTTGTGAGCATTTGCTTCAGCTTCTGTGAAATCACCAAACGTAGCAATAATAACTAAATCACCAACATCTGCTTGGTGAGCAGCACCACCGTTTACTGAAATAATGCCAGAGTTGTCTTCACCACGGATCGCGTAAGTTGTGAAGCGCTTGCCATTAGTTACGTTCCAAACGTGGATTTCTTCGTATTCACGAATACCAGCTAAATCCATCAATACGCCATCAATTGCACAAGAACCTTCATAGTGAAGTTCAGCATGGGTTACAACTGCACGGTGAATTTTGCATTTTAATAAACGAGATAGCATGGCTAGCGTCTCCTGAGTAGACCTAAGAAGATCTTATAGTGAAATCTTTTGCCTTTGCCGTTCTGGCAAGGTGGCTGATGCGCATTTTGCTCCTAAAAAAGCAAGATAGCAAGCTTGATTGTTCAACAATTTAAGCTGGTTTATACGCATTAATTTGGTTCATAGCTTGTGATACCTGTCCTTGAACAAGTAACTTCACTTTAGAGAGAGCATGACCAATTGCTCCGTCCATTAAGCTTTGTTCACTGCTTGGTGCTTTTCCAAGTACATGCCCAGAAACTCTTTCTTTTGAACCTGGATGTCCAATACCAATTCGTAAACGATGAAAGTTTGGACCAATATGTGGGACAATATCACGTAAACCGTTATGACCACCGTGCCCACCGCCTGTTTTAAGACGAATTACACCAGGATTCATATCAAGTTCATCATGAGCAATCAGAATTGCTTCAGGAGCAATTTGATAGAATTTTGAGAAAGGAACAACACTTTGACCGGAACGGTTCATATACGTCGTTGGTAGAAGTAAGCGAACATCATGCCCCTCTATATTACCACGACCACTGATTCCGTGAAATTTTGGATCATTTTTTAATGTAATGCCATATTTATCTGCAAGCTGTTCAACGAACCAAAAACCTGCATTATGGCGGGTTTGGGCATATTCTGAACCAGGATTGCCCAAACCAACAATTAGCGAAATATTTGACACTAATTTACGCCTTTAAACACTTATGCGCGTTTGAAGTCAGCGTGCATAGGAGTGTTTTTAGATGGGTGACGTTGTAACGCTTGGATTTTAACGTTTTCAACTTTGTCGCCCACTTTGATTTCTACAACTTCTTCAAAGAAAGCATTGCTTTCTAAAGCTTTTACAAGCTCACGAAGTTCTAAAGTTACACTTACAGGCTCAGCGCTACCGCCGTAGATGATAGCTGGAACTAAAGATTCGCGACGAAGGCGGCGGCTCGCACCTTTCCCTTGTTTGTCTTCAGCACGCGCTTGAGCGTTGAATACGAAGTTTGCCATGAGATAAATCCTCATTAAAGATTAAATAAACTAAACTTGCGACCAGTTTAGTGATAGAAAACCCCAGCCAAAGCCAGGGTTAAGAAAAGCTGCAATATTATAAACTATCGAACATCGCGCTGATAGATTCTTCGTTATTAATACGACGAATCGTTTCAGCAACCATGCTAGCAACAGAAACTTGGCGAATTTTACCTAAGTTTAATGCTTCTTCAGAAAGAGGAATTGTGTCAGTTACAACTAACTCATCAATGACTGAGTTACGTAAGTTCTCAATTGCTTTACCTGAAAGTACAGGGTGAGTTGCATAAGCAACTACACGACGTGCACCAAATTGTTTAAGCGCATCAGCTGCTTTACACAATGTACCAGCAGTATCAACCATGTCATCTACAATAACGCAATCACGATTTTTTACGTCACCAATCAAGTGCATAACTTGCGACTCATTGGCTTTTTGACGACGTTTGTCGATGATTGCTAAATCGATATCACCCATCTGTTTGGCAACAGCACGAGCACGTACTACACCACCAACGTCAGGAGAAACCACCATAAGGTTATCATGCTGTTGTTGACGTAAGTCAGCAAGCAAAGCAGGAGTACCATAGATGTTGTCAACTGGAATATCGAAGAAACCTTGGATTTGGTCAGCATGTAAATCAATCATTACGACACGATCAATACCAACAGTGGTAAGCATGTCTGCAACAACTTTAGCTGTAATCGGCACACGTGCAGAACGTGGGCGACGGTCTTGGCGAGCATAACCAAAATAAGGGATAACAGCGGTAATACGACCAGCACTTGCACGACGCAAAGCATCTGCCATAACCAAGATTTCCATAAGGTTATCATTGGTAGGGGCACAAGTAGGCTGAACGATAAATACGTCTTTACCACGAACATTTTCAGTAATTTCTACTGAAATTTCTCCATCAGAAAAGTGACCGACTGATGCAGCACCTAGAGGGATATGTAAGTGACTTACGACTTTTTGAGCGAACTGTGGATGAGCATTTCCACTAAAAACGACAAGATTGGGCATGAAGCACCCTTGGCGGTTGGTATGTAATGAAGTAGATGGCAGGGGCGGCTGGATTCGAACCAACGGATGCCGAGATCAAAACCCGGTGCCTTACCACTTGGCGACGCCCCTAATGCGGCAGAACTTTAATATTTTTGCAATGCAATGTCAAGGATAATCAACAAAAAGCAAGGCAATTAAGTCTGTCTTTAAAATAAGAAGAATGGCAGGGGCGGCTGGATTCGAACCAACGGATGCCGAGATCAAAACCCGGTGCCTTACCACTTGGCGACGCCCCTAAATTTGATGATATATAATGGCAGGGGCGGCTGGATTCGAACCAACGGATGCCGAGATCAAAACCCGGTGCCTTACCACTTGGCGACGCCCCTAATATAATCATCATTACAGGTGAAATTGGCAGGGGCGGCTGGATTCGAACCAACGGATGCCGAGATCAAAACCCGGTGCCTTACCACTTGGCGACGCCCCTAACTTGTAACCTTAAAATAATTAAGAGGAGATTCTTTTAAACTATTTACCACATAAGCTTTACATGGTGAATGCTTAAGAATGTCATCAATATTCATTTCATTCGTTACTTCAGTAAAAACACAAGCACCTGTACCTGTAAGCTTTGCTTGACCAAACTGATCAAGATATTGCATTGCTTCTTCAACTTCAGGGTATAACTTTCTAGCCAAAGGCTCAAAGTTATTTCCAAAATTAGAAGGTTCTAACTGATAGGCGCAAAATTTAGTGGTCTTAGAGTCTCTTGTCAATGTTTTTTGTGAAAAAAGCAATTGAGTGCTGATAAAACAATCAGGTTTTAAAATAATGAACTGTTTTTGATCTAAGTCTATGAATGATAAATGTTCACCTATGCCTTCAGCCCATGCATTTTTACCATAAATAAAAATAGGAACATCGGCACCGAGCTTTACGCCATAGTCAGCAAGTTCATCCTGACTTAGTCCACATTGCCATAATTGATTTAAAACAATGAGGGTTGTAGCTGCATTAGAGGAACCTCCGCCTAAACCTGCGCCCATTGGAATATTCTTCTCAATTTTGATGTGCAGACCAGAGAGTTTTTTTGCATGTGGTTTAAGTATTTGAGCAGCTTTATAAATCAGATTTTGTTCAAGTTGAACTTCTCCTAAACCTTCAATCTGGATTTCATCTTTATCAATAAGAGAAAAAGTCATCCAGTCATATAAATCAATGAGTTGGAAAATGGTTTGCAGTTCATGATAACCATTTTCACGACGTCCTGTGATATGTAAAAACAGGTTGAGCTTAGCTGGAGAAGGAACTCGAATCATAGATTTAAATAATTAGATTTAACGGTTTTGGATGACCATTGTAATACGGTTTTCTTTATCTTCAGCAAGTGCCTGCTTCAAAACCAGTTTATTAGGCAAAGTTTGTTCGCCATCATAACTAAAATTGACTGTCCAGCCATCTTCGATGAGTTGGCTCACACGATTTGCATTATCTTTGCTAATTTGGGCATTTAAAGTTGCTGGCTTTGCTAAAATCCAACTGGTTAAATGGGTAATTGGTGCTTGCCAACCAGTAGCACGTTCTAAAAGTTCTTCAGGTGATGCGGCTGTAATAAGCCCTGTCTTAGCACTGTTTAAAGTAACCTCACCTGGTTTACCCTGAATTTGTGTCTTTCCGACACCTAAAATACCGCTTAATTCGATATCAAAATTATCTTGTTGCTGAACCCATGTGAAGAATGCACTACCACTTTGCTGTGGGGTACGCACCCCAATTTTACCTTGTAAGTTGAAATGTTTTTCATCTTGCACTTGGTGGGTAACTGCGGGTTTAGGCTGAGTAAAATGCTGACAACCGGTTAAAAATAACACACTTGATCCACAGATCGCTGTGCACAGTTGGGCAAATTTGCTCATATATTTAACTCTTTTTTGCTGATGTAGGTAAAATTAACGCATCAAGCTGGTGTAATTGTGGATCATTCGCGTGCTTTTGTTTCAGTTGTTGTAACACTGCACTAAATTCAGTTAATGATCCTTGCATATACAGTGCTTTAGCGTAACGAATCCCAATATTTATGTTATGACTAAGCTCGTAAGCTTTGCCTAAAGCTTCCGCTGCGCCCTCATAATCATTTTGTAAAAATGCGATATAGCCCAGTGTATCCAAAATCGAAGCTTGTTCTGGTGCATATTCCAATGCTTGTTCAGCATATTGTCGTGCTTCTTTTAATCTACGGTTTTGTAAAGCCAGCGTATATGCATAGGCATTCAGATAGGTCGGACTATTTGGTTCTAACTGCAATAATTGCTTAAGTGTTTTATCAAGTTTATCGCGGTCGGTATAAGGGTCTAATAATAAAACTTCTGCATAGATGAGTTCCGGGTCATCCGGTAAGTTTTTGATTGCTTCATCTAATAAATTTAATGCAGCTTTTTTATTGCCCATTTTCTTTAAAATTTCGGCTTGTGCCTGATAGAGAAAGCTTGCATGCTGTGGATAATTAACTCGTTCTTGAGTTAAAAACCGTAATGCATCATGTAAATTTTCTTGTTTATCATAGATCGCAATTAGATTTCGTCTTGAAACAATGTAGAGGCTACCATCAACTAAACGGTAATAAGCTTTAGCTGTCTCATAGTGCTGTTTTCGTTCAGCATTAATGGCTAAGTAGTAATATGCTTCGTTTTGATATTTTGCAGAGTTTCGTAAATCAACTAAATATTGTTCAGCTTTATCATATTGCTTGAGGTCAATACTGGTTAGACCTGCAATAAATAATGCTTCTTCAGCACGAGGATTACTCTCAATAATTTTTTCTAATTTTTCAAGAGCAAGTTGAGGCTGATTAATCTGAATGAGATAACGGACCTCAGCTAAGCGAATATCTAGATTTTTCTTATATTTACGGCTTGATTTTGCATACCATTTTAAAGCACCTTCTTGATCATTTAGAGCAATTAATAGGTTCGCTTTCATCAAGATAAAGCTGGTTACTTTTGGACGACGGCGTAGCGCACGGTTAATGGTATTTAGAGCAGGTTCTAATTGACCATTTTGTGCCTCTAGATTAGCAATAAGCGCTAAAATAGAAGGATTTTCCTTTTCTGCACTTGAACGTAAAGCCGTTAATAAAACATCTCGGTCTTGTGCATTTTCGGGTGCAATACTCGCCAGAATTTGTTCAAGATCGGCAGTTGGATCAATTTTTAAAATCTTATCTAAAGTTTCGGCAGCAAGCTGGTATTCATGTGTTTTTAATGCAATATGCGATAAATAAAATAAAGCAGGAACATCTTTGGGTTCTTGAACCACCCAATGTGTTGCAACATTTAATGCGGCTTGTAGATCGTTATATTCAAGAGCGACATCTAGTGCACGCTGTTTAATAGTTGTTGAGTTGCTTCTAATCGCAAGCACAGTGTAGTTGTGCAGTGCTGTAGGAATATCGTCGTAAGCTAAAGCAAACTCTGCGACCATACTCTGTTGTAGAGCCTGATCAAATGAATGCACTGCATAGGTCTCTTGCAACGGACGTGCATAGACATATGAGGACATGCTACCTAACAATAAGAATGTGGTAGAATACTGTCTTATCGAAGCACCGTTAAAATTAATACGGCTATTCATTTGACGCAATTTTTATTGATCCAAAGTAATGCTTTTTATGACACCGATGTTGCACAATAGCATAAATTTAGCGAAATGATGATCTGATATGTCTTTCTTTGCATTGGGTGTCAACCATCAAACAGCTTCTGTAGAACTCCGCGAGCAAATTGCTTTCAATGCAGAGCGATTAAGTACTTTGCTTGCCGAGCAACGTTATCACGAGTCTTTAAAAGATTTAGTGGTTGTCTCGACCTGTAACCGTACAGAAGTCTACGCCATGGCGGAAGATGCCGAAAGCCTTCTGAAATGGTTAGCCGACGCCAATAATATTGATGTAAAGCATTTAATTCATCATGTTTATCGTTACGAAAATGCTCAAGCCATCACACATTTAATGCGTGTCGCAAGTGGTTTAGATTCCCTCATGTTGGGTGAGCCACAAATTTTAGGGCAGGTGAAAAGTGCTCTAGCATTGTCTAAAGAAGCGCAGACGGTTTCTCCTGAATTAAATAGCGTGTTTGAATATGCTTTCTACGCAGCTAAACGTGTTCGGTCAGAAACGGCTGTAGGTAGTCATGCAGTTTCAATGGGTTATGCGGTTGCACAATTAGCTTTACAAGTCTTTAGTAAACCTGAAAAGCTCACAGTAATGGTGGTTGCGGCAGGCGAAATGAATAGTCTGGTGGCTAAGCACTTAGCAGAAATGGGTGTTGCCAAGATTATTATTTGTAATCGCAGTCGGGAACGTGCTGACCAGTTAGCACAAGAAATTACACATCAAGTTGAAGTTGAGATTATTGATTTTTCAGCTTTATCAGAAAATCTATATCGTGCTGATGTTGTTTCAAGTTGTACAGGCAGTTTGCATCAAGTGATTGCTTATGCGGATGTCAAAAGTGCATTGAAAAAACGTCGTTATCAGCAAATGTTGATGGTGGATTTAGCAGTACCGCGTGATATTGACCCTAAAGTTGAGTCACTTGATGGAGTCTATTTATACGGGGTCGATGACTTACAAAGCGTAATTGATGAAAACTTGGCTCAACGTCGTCAGGCGGCTGTTGAAGCTGAAGTCATGGTGAATCAATTAGCAACTCAATTGATTACGCATCAAAAAGTCAAAGAAGCGGGAGGTACAATCCATGCTTATCGTCAACATAGTGAGGAAATTAGTCAGCAAGAGCTTACTCATGCCTTGAATACTTTGCACAATGGTGTCAATCCAGAGCAAGTTCTCAAAGAATTTGCCCACCGTTTGACACAAAAGTTAATGCATCCAACCTCTATGTTGTTACGTGAAGCTGCTAAAGCAGAAAGTCCTGATTACTTTGAGTGGTTACAACAGCATTTACAGGATGTATTTGACCATGAGCGAAAGCCTAAAAACTAAGAGAGCAGTCTTAAGCTAATTTGTTTGGTGAGCTCATTGAGTTGTTGTCTTAAGTTTCGTGACTCAACTAATGAAATTTTAGATTTCAGTTTTTGACGTAAATATCTTTCTTGTAAACCCAATGCATATTCTTTAGCAAGTTTATCTGCTACTTCAGGTGCCTGAGTTAATGCCTGAATATTGGTTCTTTGCATAATATCTGCAACTTCATGGCAATAACTGCTACATGCACCTAAAACATAATAAGTCGCTAGCTCTTGGTCATCAGGCAATTCATCAAATATACTATTTAAAATTGCTAATATTTTAGCCAATAATTCATCTTGCGGAATATAGGCACGTAATCCTTCAAAATGAATATAAAGGAAAGGGTGGTGCATCAAAATTGCGACAGCAAAGTCTTCATCTTTCGTTTGAATATTAAATGACAAAGATGCATCGTGACTAACTTGTGGGGTAGAGCGCTTGCCTAAACCTAATTTTTCACGGAAAGATTGGGTTAATAGATAACGGAAGGAACCTTGTTTTGGTAATAACTCTGTGAGTTCTCTTAACTCACCCATGACAAGACTCTTACCTTCAGGCGTACTGATATTATGCTGACCAGTAAGATGAGCGAAAACAAAGTCCGATAGTAACGGAGCTTGGTCTAATAGCTTTTGGAAGTTTTCGAGCCCTTCACGTCGGATTAAGGAGTCTGGATCGTGGTCATTTGGTAATACAAAGAATTTAAGCTCACGACCGTCGTTGAGTAATGGTAATGCAATTTCTAAAGTTCGACGTGCTGCTTTTTGACCAGCAGCATCACCATCAAAGGCAATCGTAATTCTATTATTTTGTTTAAATAAAATATTAAGATGTTCTGTATTACTCGCCGTTCCTAAAGTTGCGACAGCACCAGTAATGCCATATTGCTGTAAAGCAATGACATCCATATATCCTTCAACCATTAACCAGTCATTAGACTTTAATTTTCTACCTTCATATAAACCATAAAGTAATTGGTTTTTATGGAAAACTTCTGAGTCTGGCGAGTTAATGTATTTGGGTTTAATTTCGTCATTGAGCGCACGACCACCAAATCCAACTACACGGCCTTTAGGGTCTCGAATTGGGAAAATCACACGATCGCGTAAAAGGTCAAAATCACGACCACTGTCACTGGAACGAATGAGTCCAAGTTGCTTTAAGCCTTCAATGTCGTAAGGGAAAGCTTTTTCTAAATGTTGCCAGTCTTCTGGAGCATAACCTAAACGCCAGAATTGAATTGTTTGGTCGGTTAGACCGCGTTGTTTAAAGTACTTTTTAGCTTTTTGACTTGTAGGTAGTTGGTGCTCGTAAAATTGAGCAATATTTTCCAAAAGGTCGTATAAATTACCCTCTTGTACAGGTTCATCAAAACTAAATGGCTGTTCGAACTGTGCAAAAGGATCATCAAAATATACTGGTTCAAGCGTATTGTACTGATCATCTATAGGGGCTTGAGTATTTGGTTCTACAACTGGTTTTGCTGGAACTGGTGGTTTGGTAACTTGGCGTGTATAAGACAGTTTTTTATTATCAGTATTGTCTTTGGGTAATTCGATACCCGCATTACTCGATAATTCCTTCATCACATCGATAAAGTTTCGGTTATCAATATCCATTAAGAAGCGAATGGCATTACCGTTTGCTTGGCAGCCGAAGCAGTGATAGTACTGTTTATCGCGATAAACATGGAATGATGGAGTTTTCTCTTGATGAAAAGGGCAACAACCAGAATATGTTCGTCCGGTCTTTTTCAATTTCACACGTTGACCGATCAGATCGACAATATCTGTGCGATCTAGAATCTGATCAATCGTATGCTGTGGAATTGCCATAATTCAGATAACCGTGTTTAAACTAATGATGCGATAGGTCAGATTATTCTGACATGATGAAACGAGATATGCCCGATAAATATTTTACTATTTTATAAAAACAAACAGGCAAGTCATATCACTTGCCTGTTTGTTGGTTATTTTTAAGCTGTTATTGCTTATTGAGCAGCGTCGCCAGCTTCAGTCGAAGATTCTGCTGGTGCAGTTGTTGCACCTTCTGCTGCTTTTTCTGGTTTATCAAGTAAACCGAAGCTTAAACGGTTAGTCCAACTGCGTTCAGTTTTTGGAGTCTCAACTGGTGCTTGGGTTGTTTCTTGAGTTTCTTCTTTAGCTGAACTACCCATTAAGCCAAAGCTTACACGGTTAAGTAGACTGCGTTTTGGTTCAACTGGAGTAGCTGTTTCAGCCGCTACAGATTTAGATTCGCGACCAAGAATACCTAAGGTAGCACGGTTAATCCAGTTGCCTTCTTTACGCGCAGCGCGCATATTTACCGTACCATTTTTATTAACAAGGCTAGGATAATTAAGCTTCAACACTTCGATGTATTGTTGTGAAGTTGCTTTATCACCCAGTTGGTCATAGCTATATGCCAAAGTTGCTAGGGCTTCTGGCACTTGAGGTGTTTGTGGGTAGTGTTCAATTACCCATTGCGAACGCTCAGCCGCTGCAACCCATGCTTTACGTTTAACGTTAAAGCGAGCAGTATTCATTTCACTTTCAGCAAGCTCTTGACCAATAAACTTCATACGCTGTGCTGCATCGACAGAATATTGGCTGCTTGGGAAGCGGCGAATCAGGTCAACGAAGTTTTGATAAGCAACTTTTAAATAACTGATGTCACGATGAGATTGTTGCAAAGATGTGTAACGCAACAAGCTATCATAGTTCAGTTCCATGTTAGATACGCCACGAACGTAGTAAGCATAATCTACATTTGGATGTTGAGGATTTAAACGAATAAAGCGTTCAGCTAAAGCAATCGCGCCTTCATAATCTTTTTGTTTAAATTTTGAATAGAGAAGTTCAAGTTGTGCTTGTTGTGCGTATTGTCCAGTTGGATAATAGGTATCAATCGCTTCTAAAGATTTAGCAGCGTCAAGATATTGCCCACGATCAAGAGATTTTTGAGCTTTGTCAAAATACGCTTGTTCACTAGATTGAGGCCCAGTATCGACCACTTCTTTTTTACTTGGATTGCTGCTACAGCCCACAAATGCAGACGCTAAACCTAAAGATAGGGCAAGCATCGTAATTTTATAACGTGGTAGCGACATAAAAACTCCTCTGTTATGTTGGGCAATGAGCTACAATTGCGCTATTAAACCACTTTTATCTCAATGATCAAATGACTTCAGCACAATCTTCAAACACAAACTTCTCTGAAACTGACTTCAATTTACTTGAAGATTCTGAGGATGCAGATAACCATACTTCTGATACAACTGCAACACGTTTATCGTTGCAAGTTCAGTTGGATGAAAGCTACTTAGGGCAACGTATCGACCAAGTTGCAGCTATGGTGTGGAGTGAGTTCTCCCGCGAAAAACTGAAACAATGGATGAAGGAAGGTCATCTGTTGGTAAATGGTAACATCGTAAAACCTAAATATCGTTGTGAGGGTATTGAAACCCTAACTTTAAATGTTGAGCTAGAACCACAGACGACCAGTCAGCCTGAAAATATCCCACTTGATATTGTTTATGAAGATGAAGATATTTTAGTTATTAATAAACCAGTCGGTATGGTGGTACATCCTGGAGCGGGTAATAGTTCAGGAACTTTAGTGAATGCATTACTTTACCATTTCCCAAAACTGGCAGAGCTTTCACGTGCTGGTTTAGTACATCGTATTGATAAAGATACGAGTGGTTTATTAGTTGTTGCAAAAACGTTAGAAGCCCAATTTTCTTTAAGTAAGCAGTTGGCAAATAAATCGGTTTACCGTTTATATGACTTAGTTGTTTATGGAAATATCATTGCTGGCGGTACGATTGATGAGCCGATTAAACGTCATCCGGTAGACCGTGTGAAAATGGCGATTTTACCGGGCGGACGCGATGCAGTGACTCACTACAATGTAAAAGAACGTTTTAAAGACTTCACTCGTGTGCAAGCGCGTCTAGAAACAGGACGAACACATCAGATTCGTGTGCACTTTAGCTATATTGGTTATGGCTTGATTGGTGATCAGGTTTATATGAACCGTGTACGTGTGCCTACTGGTGCATCTGAATTACTCATTGAAACTTTACGTGGTTTTAAACGTCAAGCATTACATGCAGCTAAATTAGGTTTGAAACATCCGCGTACTGGTGAAGAGATGCAATTTGAAGCGCCGTGGCCTGAAGATTTTACTCAGTTAGTAAATGTGTTACGTTCAGAAAACGCAGCCTACTAAGGAACTGAATTATGGAATTTGTTCAAGGTTTACCACAAGGTGTTTTTATAGGGCAGACGCGTATTCAACATCCTTTGGCATTGCCAACGAACCAAACTGAATTAACGGGTTTTAATCTTGCTTTGCATGTTAAAGATGATGCTGGACGCGTTCAGCAGCATCGAATGATGCTTTTAGATGAGTTTGCTCAGTTTGGCGTTAAGAAAATGACATGGATGACCCAAACACATAGCACAATTTGTCATACGGTAAATGAACAAATTCCCTTTACGGCATTAATAGGTGATGGCTTGGTTACTCAAACCAAAGGCCATGCATTAATGATGATGACTGCAGATTGTTTACCTGTGGTACTTGGCAATGCAGAGGGCACTGAAGTCGCTAACTTACATGCAGGATGGCGAGGTTTGGCAGGTGGCATTATTGAAAATACAGTTGCTGCAATGCAAAGCCCTCCAACTTGGGCGTGGTTAGGAGCTGCGATTAGTCAACCTTGTTTTGAAATTGGAGCCGAAGTAAAAACTGCTTTTTGTAGTAAATATCCTGAATTAGAAACTGCATTTATTGATGGAGCAGCTCCAGATAAATTTCATGCAGATTTATACGCGATTGCTAGCTTTATTTTGCAAAGACTGGGTGTTAAACAAGTTTTAGGTGGAGACCAGTGCTCGTATCAACAGCAAGATGAGTATTTCTCTTACCGCCGTGATGCTAAAACGGGTCGTATGGCAACTTTTGTATTTATGTAGTTTATAAAAATCAAAATTCACTTTAAGAAAGTGCGATTGTGTTGTGATATCAATCTCTTATGTTATTTAGACTTTTAAATAATATAGGAGATTTTTTTATTTTTGGAATTTTAATATTGACTCAAATAAGCCGTTAAAAAGCTAATTTTTGATATTCACAGATCGTGGTTTAGCAAGTTTTAATAAAATGCTAAAATACAAAAAATCGCTCAAATTATTAAACTTATGTCTTTGCCTGAAAAACATCTCTCTATTGTCTATCACAGCCCTTATGGCCACACTGCAAAGGTAGCTTCTGCTATTGGTGCTGGAGCGGAAGTGATGGGCATTAAAGTACATGTGATGAATATTGAGCACATTGACTGGGATGTTTTAGACGCTTCACAGGGAATTATTTTTGGCTCGCCAACCTATATGGGCAGTGTAACTGCTGATTTTAAAAAGTTTATGGATAGCACATCCAAACGCTGGAAAAATCGGTCATGGCAAGGTAAGTTGGCTGCTGGTTTTGCAAATTCGGGTGGTTTGAGTGGTGATAAGCTTGCAGTTTTGCAGCAGCTTAATATTTTTGCCATGCAGCACGGCATGCTATGGTCTGGTTTGCCTTTAATGACAACTGGTCATACTGAAACTGATTTAAACCGTTTATCAAGTTGTTTGGGCTTAATGACACAGTCAGATAACGCACCTGTTGAGATTACCCCGCCACAAGGTGATTTAGATACTGCTAAATGGTTTGGTGAATATATCGCTGGTCTTTTATATAGATTAAATTAAGTGAATCATGCGATATAAAAAAAGCCTCTAAAAGAGGCTTTTTTACTAAATTATTTATGAAATATACGGGCTTTATCACGCTGCCAGTCGCGGTCTTTTTCAGTCGCACGTTTGTCGTGAAGCTGTTTACCCTTCACAAGCGCAATTTCCAGCTTAACTAAATGACCTTTCCAGTAACACGCCAAAGGAACGCATGAGTAACCTTTTTGGTTAACTGCACCCATGAGGTGTTCAAGCTGACGTCGAGAGAGCAATAACTTACGAGTACGTGTTGCTTCAGGAACAACATGGGTCGAAGCCGATAATAAAGGCTGAATTTGTGAGCCAAGTAAAAATGCTTCGCCATTTTTGAAAATGACATAACTTTCTGTCAAAGTCATACGCCCAGCACGTAAGGATTTCACTTCCCAACCTTGAAGTGACATGCCTGCTTCAAATTTTTCTTCGATAAAATAATCATGACGGGCACGTTTGTTTTGTGCGATGGTTCCGCCATTATGTTTCTTTACTACTGTTGCTTTCGCCATAATTCAAACTTCCACAATTGCCTCTATTGTGCCGTAAACTGATGCCAAGGTGAAGTTTTTTCCCACATATCAATATTTCGCCTCATGTATAACTTTTGCTAAAATAGGCGCACAATACAATTAGAGTACTAGCGGATGTCTAAAACGCGTGTAATTTATCCTGGAACATTTGACCCTATCACAAATGGGCACGTTGATTTAGTTACTAGAGCATCAAGAATGTTTGATGAGGTCGTAGTAGCTATTGCAATTGGACATCATAAGAACCCTTTGTTCAGTCTAGAAGAGAGAGTTGCACTGGCACAATCATCATTAGGTCATCTATCAAATGTTGAGTTTGTAGGTTTTGATGGCTTACTGGTTAATTTTTTCAAAGAACAAAAGGCTACAGCGGTACTTCGCGGTTTAAGAGCAGTTTCTGATTTTGAATATGAGTTTCAATTGGCTAATATGAATCGCCAGTTGGACCCACATTTCGAAGCAGTGTTCTTAACACCTTCTGAACAGTATTCTTTTATTTCTTCGACGTTGATTCGAGAAATTGCACGCTTAAGAGGTGATGTAACCAAGTTTGTTCCGCAAGCTGTGGTTGAAGCTTTTGAACGGAAACATCAACAAGGTTGGTAAAGTGTCGTTATATATCACCGATGAGTGCATAAACTGTGATGTTTGTGAACCAGTTTGCCCAAATGAAGCTATTTTTATGGGTGAAGTGATTTATGAAATTCATCCAGATTTATGTACAGAGTGCGTTGGTCACCATGACCAACCACAGTGTCAATTATTTTGTCCAGTAGACTGTATTCCTAAAGATCCGCAGCATGAGGAGACGGAAGAACAGCTATTAGACAAATATAAAAGATTAATTGCTCAAAAAAGCACAAGCAATTAGTGAATAAATTTGTTAATATGCGCCCCTGAAGTGAGCTGGATGGTCGCTGCTGTGGAGGTCTTCGTGACTGAAGCAGGAGAGGAAAGTCCGGGCTTCATAGGGCAGGGTGCCAGGTAACGCCTGGGCGGTGAAAGCCGACGGAAAGTGCAGCAGAGAGTAGACCGCCTCATTCGTGAGGTAAGGGTGAAAGGGTGCGGTAAGAGCGCACCGCGTGTCTGGTAACAGTTCACGGCATGGCAAACCCCACCAGAAGCAAGACCAAATAGGAATCCTAGGTGCGGCCCGTACTGGATTCGGGTAGGTCGCTTGAGCGTATGAGTGATTGTACGCCTAGAGGAATGACCATCCTCGACAGAACCCGGCTTATAGGCTCACTTCACCTCATTTTATTTAAAATTTTTCTTGACGCGCGGTAAAGAAGCTAAGATAATGCGCGCACAGTTTACGGCTATGTAGCTCAGTTGGTTAGAGCACCGCACTCATAATGCGGGGGTCACAAGTTCAAGTCTCGTCATAGCCACCATTTTACAGACCACGCTCCTGCGTGGTCTTTTTTTATGCTCATTTTTTGATTAAACACAGTTTGTAAAGACCGACTTTATAGTTCTGGCATTGTTTGTCTAACTCAATTTCTTCATGTTCTTATAACACTTAACAAGGATGTTGAAGACATGAAAAGGTCATTATTATTTTTAGGAATTTTGAGTTTATCTGCGGGAGTACAAGTCTCTGCGGCTGATTTGAGTTGGGGTGATCCAACTTTAGATTCGGGGCAGTTTAAAGTGTCTGGTGCGGTACGTTCCCGTTATTTACATAAGGACTATGTGGTTGGGGCGAATGAGGGTTCTCAAAATGATGACTGGCGACTCACAGATATTAAATTAGTTTTGGGTTATGAAAATCCAGATTGGATTGCAGGTCTAGATGCCCGTTGTTACCAATATAATCGTTTGTGTGATGCAATTTTCCTAAAAAAAGCATGGGCAGGCTATAAGCTATCTGACCAGCAAAGAATTACGGTAGGTTTACAGCCTGTTGATTTTGGCTTTGGCGAATTTTGGGGAAGTAGTTATTACGAGACGCTTTTAAATACCGTTGGTTTAGAAGATATTGATAATTTAGGTATTAAATATAAATTTGCAGATGACAAATACAATTTGACCTTAGGTTTCTATCCAACAGATGGAGGAAATTATAAGGGAACGTCAAAAAACTCAAGCCGTTACAGTGGTAATTTTGTTGAGGCAGATGATTTGTCTAATGGCACCAATATTGAAGAAAAAAATATGTGGATTGGCCGAGCATCTAGAAAATTTGAAATTGATAAGACTCAAAATTTTTCGACTGAGCTAGGTGGGTCAGCTTGGTATTCTGATTTAGAAAATAAAAGAACAAATATAGATGGACACCGTAAATCTTGGAACGTTTTTGCTCAAACCCAATATCAAGCATGGCAATGGATGTTCTTGGCAGGTAAGCAAGATGTGACCAATGGGGATGATTTATTACCAAATAGTTCAACTATTGGTGCATTCGACTATCCATATCAAGTAGCGAATAAGGGTAAGTATTTGGTTAATGAAATTAATTACACCTTCGCTCAGCCATTTCATCAACTTACCAATATTAAGCCTTATGTTTCTCATAGTCGCTTTTTCAAAGATGAGGAAGGCTATAAAGACTCTGAACGCTTAATAGCAGGCGTTTATTTTAATTACAAAGCCATTGGTATTCAGGGTGAATATATTATGAGTAAAAATGATCCAATGGTAGGAGGTGGGGCAAATGGCCTTGCACAAGGTAGCAGTAATGATTGGGATAAATTGTTTTATCTTTCAATTGGATATTATTTCTAAAATTTAAGAGTAATTTATTGCCCTAAGTGAATGGTGTTCATTTAGGGCTTTTTTTATAGAAAGACTTTTTCAGGTGGAGGTTCACGTTTGACGGCTGGTGAAATGAGTTGTCCACGATTTAGGTTTTGCACATGTTGCAAGCGATTAAGTAATTCATTTTGAATAAACAAAATACAGGTTTGCAGTTTGGAAGAACTTTTGAGTCGAGAGGGATAGACTGCCCAGACGTCTGCATCTTGCCAATATTCAGGCAAAATATGCTGAAGTTGGCCAGTAATCAATTCGTCTGCAACATCCCAAATTGACCGGAAAATAATACCGTGACCTTCTATAGCAAGTTGATGAATAATTTCGCCGTTATTCGAAACAAAACGTGGTTTGATATGCACTGAGACATCTTCAGAAGCATGCCTAAATTTCCATAGCACAGATGATTGATCACGCTCACTAATCGTTAAACAATCATGTGTTTGCAAATCTTCAATACTGTCTGGTACGCCGTGTTTAAGTAAATAACTAGGCGCTGCACATAAAATTCGAAAATTAGAAGCTAACTTCTTCGCAATCATGTTTGGCGCAATTTCATTACCAATTCTGATGTCTAAATCAATACTGTGCTGAATAAGGTCTTTGGTATTGTCGATGGTGTCAAAATGTATTTGAAGCTTTGGATAAAGCATCATTAATTTAGACAGAATTGGGGCGATATGTTTTCTACCAAAACCAAAGCTACTAATAATATCCATACGACCCGTAGGTGTACTGAGCGGGTTATTGACCAGTTCACAAACTTCATCAAATTCTTCAAGAATATTTGAAACTCTCTCAAGAATAAGTTTCCCATCTTCCGTCAAGCTAACGTGACGTGTACTGCGATGAAAAAGTTTGCAGCTTAATGTGTTTTCTAAAATATTAATTCGCTTGCTAATAAAAGCTGGCGATGTCCCAAGTTCTTCAGCAGATTCGACAAAACTTTTTAGTTTGGCGACTGTGCAAAAAACCTTTAAATCCGATAGGTTAGGTAGATTATTCACGATCCGTGTCCATTGGAGTGATAGTTCCGTTGTTGATCATTTTTGCTTAAAACATCATGTTTAAGCCATACAAGGATATTAGTCGAAGGTGCGAAGGAAGCTTATGGCAAAAAGATATAAAGTTGCCACGATTGCAGGCGATGGCATTGGTTTAGAAGTTCTACCAGAAGGCATTAAGGTTGTAAAGGCAGCGGCAGAGAAGCATGGTATTGAGCTTCAACTCGATGCTTTTGATTGGGCAAGCTGCGATTATTACCTTGAGCACGGCAAAATGATGCCAGATGACTGGTTTGAAACCTTGCAAGGTTACGATGCGATCTATTTTGGCGCTGTAGGCTGGCCAGATAAAGTGCCCGACCATATTTCACTTTGGGGTTCGCTACTTCAGTTCCGTCGTCGCTTTGACCAATATGTGAATTTACGTCCAGTGCGCTTAATGCCGGGTGTGAAATGTCCATTAGTGGGTAAAAAACCAGGCGACATCGATTTTTACGTGGTTCGTGAAAACAGTGAAGGTGAGTACTCAGCTATTGGTGGTAAAGCTTTTGAAGGGACAGACCGAGAGTTTGTTTTACAAGAAGCAGTATTTACACGCCATGGTGTAGATCGCATTTTGCGTTATGCATTTGAGTTTGCAAATCAGCGTGATGCGAAAAAAATTACTGCAGCGACTAAATCAAATGGTATTGCGGTCAGCATGCCGTACTGGGATGAGCGCGTTGACGCGATGGCAAAACAATATCCACAAATTCAAGCTGATAAACAGCATGTTGATATTTTGGCGGCGCGTTTTGTATTGCAACCTGAGCGTTTTGATGTGGTTGTAGCATCGAATTTATTTGGCGACATTCTTTCCGATTTAGGTCCTGCATGTACGGGAACCATTGGTTTGGCTGCTTCAGCAAATTTAAACCCAGAAAGAAAATTTCCATCATTGTTTGAACCTGTACATGGTTCGGCACCAGATATTTACGGTAAACAAATTGCTAACCCAATTGCTGCGATTTGGTCGGGTGCCATGATGTTCGAGTTCTTTGGTGAAGAAGACGAGCGCTGCATCCAAGCAGGTCAGGACATTATGCAGGCGATTGAGCATGTATTAATTAATGGACCAAAGACAGCCGATATCGGCGGTCAGGCAAAAACTTATGAGGTAGGAGATGCAATTGCATCGTGTGTAGCCCAAATTAAAATGGACGTGTTCGCTATGGAATAACGCCATCCAAAATGGATGTATGGATATGGATAATCAAAACACAAAAATTTATACGGATAAAGTTCTTGCCGTAACCAGCTTACTGTTTGTATTTATTTCAGTTGCTGGTTTGGCGATTTATTCGCAAGAGTCGATCAAGATTGCTGCAACATGGATGCAGTGGACAACATCGATGTTTACAACACCAGTATTACTGTTTGCTTTTTTAGCTATCATTTTTACTTTTGGTCTGGCTTTTAGTAAATACGGAAAAATCAAACTAGGTGAAGGAAAGCCTCAATACACCACGATGTCATGGATTTTTATGTTCATCTTGTCAGGTATTGGGTCTTCTACACTGTACTGGGGCTTCTTGGATTGGGCTTACTATTATCAAACGCCGGGTTTGAGCTTACCGCCTGAGTCAGCAGAAGCATTGAAATATAGCGTGGCTTACTCGTTTTTTCATTCTGGTTTAAGTGCGTGGGCAATTTATGCTTTGGCATCAATTTCTTTGTGCTACAGCTACCATGTGCGAAAAAACAAAGGATTAAGTTTGGCTTCCGTGATTGAGGCTGTAACAGGTTTTAAATCAACTGGTGTGGTTGGGCGTTTAGTCGACCTTATGTTCTTGCTTTGCATGTTTGGTGCATTGACGATTTCATTAGTACTCACCGCCGTGACATTTACCAATATTTTGTCTCAGCTCACAGGTATCCCAAACACCTTTATGACTAAGGTCATCATTATTTTAGGTGTTTCGGTTCTGTTCGCACTCAGTTCTTATGTGGGTATGGATAAAGGCATGCAACGTTTAAGTCACATGGTGTGCTTGGGCGTGGTGTTATTTGCGATTTATGTACTGTGCTTTGGTCCGACGCAATTCATTTTGAATAATTCACTAATGAGTTTTGGGTTAATGGCAACCAACTTTGTTGATATGAGCTTGTTTACCGACCCAATGGGCGATGGCAAGTTTACTCGTGAATGGACTGTATTTTACTGGTTGTGGTGGATTTCATATGCACCGGGTGTGGCACTGTTTGTAACGCGTGTTTCTAAGGGCCGTACCATTAAAGAAGTGATCTTTGCCATGGTAATTGGTGGCAGTGTCGGTCTTTGGTTCATTTTTGGTGTGTTTGAAAACTACAGTGTTTATAGCTTTATTCATGGAGCTGTGAACGTACCGCAAATCTTAAGCCAACAAGGTGGTGAGGTTGCAATAGGTCAGTTGCTCAGTCTGTTACCTGCCGGAAAACTCATGATGTGGATTTTCCTCGGCATCATGGTGGTGTTCTTAGCAGCACATATGGATGCGGTTGGGTATGCGGTTTCAGCAACATGTACACGTGGTTTAAGTGAAGGACAAGATCCATCGCCAAATGCTCGTCTGTTCTGGTGTGTCATGCTGACTTTAGTTCCAATTGCCATGATCTTTAGTAAAGCACCTTTAGACACCATGAAAACAGCGACCATTGTGACGGCTTTACCATTCATTGTGATTATTCTGATTCAAACCTACGGCTTAGTGAAATGGCTGATTCAGGATTATGCCAAAGTCCCATCGCATTTAATTGAGCAACAAGGTTATGATGAAGCGGAAATTGGTTTAAACCAGTCTCAAGATGAACATGCAAAACGGATGCAGCTTGAGCTTGCAAGCTCAATCAAACTGGACAGAAAAACCAGCTAGAGGGAACAGTAATGGATACACATGAACAGACTACTTATGCCTTAAGTGAAGAAATGCAAAGCCTTGTGTATTGGAGCAGCATTTATTCACCAGCAGATGCAGATATTGACTCAGTCCGTGCGGCTTATGATGCGATGTGCCGACACTACACTTTGCCACGTGATGGCAAGATTGAAGTTGAAGATCGCTTTGTTGCAAATGATGAGCATCAAGTTCCTGTTCGTGTGTATTTACCAAAAACCGATCGACCTGAGTCAGGTTGGCCATGTGTATTGTATTTACATGGTGGTGGTTGGATGGTTGGCGGGCTCGATTCACATGAGTTTATTACTAGTTATTTGTGTCAGGACTTAAATGCAGTTGTCATTAGCGTAGATTACCGCATGGCACCAGAGCACCGCTTTCCAGCAGCTTATGAAGATTGTTTAGCAGTTTATCAATGGCTTAAAAAGCATGGTTCAACTTGGCAGATCGATAGCGAGAATATCGTTCTAGCAGGGGATAGTGCTGGCGGTAATTTAGCAGCAGCCCTTGCAGTGCATCTACAGCATAGTGGTATGCAAGCTCAAGGTCTGGCTTTGGTTTATCCATGCTTGAGTACTGCATTTGACACATCCTCTGCACAAAAGTATGCACATGCGCCGTTATTAACAACCGAAGATATGCATTTTTATTTAAAGGAATATGCACCTAACTCACAAGATTGGCAGGATTTACGTCTAGCGCCTTTATTGGCAACGGACTTTTCAGATATGCCTACAAGTTTTGTGGCAGTTGCAGAGTATGACCCTTTAAGTGGTGACGGTTATTTCCTTACCCAAAAATTGGAACAAGCAGGCATCCCGAGCGAGTTTCATTTAGGCAAAGGTTTATTACATGGCAGTTTGCGTCTCATGCGTGACTGCCCAGAAGTTCAACAGTTATATCAAAACATGCTGAGTGCTATACGTCGCATGTTTGGCATTGTCGAAAAGACATCAATTTAATATCGAGTCATTTGGACGAAAAGAATTTAATGGAGTAAAAACATGAGTGCAGTTGAAAAATTACCTGAAGATTTTTGCGCAAACCCAGATGTTGCATGGACTTTCCCTAAAGTTTTCTATACTTCATCACAAGTTTTTGAGCATGAGAAAGAAGCAATCTTTGCTAAAAGCTGGATTTGTGTTGCACATGGCAGTGAATTGGCACAACCGAATGACTATATTACCCGTAAAGTAATTGGTGAAAATATTGTCATCATTCGCGGTAAAGATAGCGTTTTACGTGCGTTTTATAATGTATGCCCACACCGTGGTCATGAGCTTTTAAGTGGTAGTGGTAAAGCAAAAAATGTAATTACTTGTCCATACCATGCATGGACTTTTAAGCTAGATGGTAGTTTAGCTTTGGCACGTAACTGTGACCATGTTGAATCTTTCGATAAAGAAAATTCAAGCATGGTGCCTTTAAAAGTTGAGGAATATGCAGGATTTGTTTTCATTAATATGGATGAAAATGCGACATGTGTAGAAGACCAACTTCCGGAATTTGCTGAACGTTTAAATCAAGCATGTAGCGTGATTAAAGATTTGAAACTGGCGGCACGTTTTGTGACAGAAACTCCAGCAAACTGGAAAGTTATTGTCGATAACTACTTAGAATGTTATCACTGTGGGCCTGCACATCCGGGCTTTGCTGACTCAGTACAAGTCGATAAATATTGGCACACCACACATCAAAACTGGACACTACAATATGGCTTTGCGCGTTCATCTGAGAAGTCATTTAAACTTGATCCATCAGTAACAGATCCTGAGTTTCATGGGTTCTGGACTTGGCCTTGTACCATGTTTAACGTACCACCGGGCAGTAATTTCATGACGGTAATCTATGAGTTTCCAGTAGATGCAGAAACGACTTTGCAGCATTACGATATTTACTTCACGAACGAAGAACTCACTCAAGATCAGAAAGACTTAATTGAGTGGTATCGCAATGTATTCCGTCCTGAAGATTTGAACTTGGTCGAAAGCGTACAACGTGGTTTGAAATCACGTGGTTATCGTGGCCAAGGTCGTATTATGACTGACAAGCAACGCTCAGGAATTAGTGAGCATGGTATTGCTTACTTCCAACATCTTGTAGCGCAGCATCACAAATAAAACAAATGGATTTATTCAGGTGTAAAGATAACTTACACCTGATTCTTCAGTTAGGAAGATGATATGTCGAGTTTACAAAGCACTGAATTATTTCAGCAACAAGCCTATATTAACGGGCAATGGCTAGCTGCACAGTCAAATGCAACAGTTCCAGTGACTAACCCAGCTACAGGCGAAGAAATTGGCACAATTCCAAATATGGGAGCGGCTGAGGCGACACAGGCGGTTGAGGCTGCTTATACTGCATTGCAGAGTTGGAAAGCTTTAACTGCTCAAAACCGTGCAGATATTTTATTGGCTTGGCATAAACTGGTTCTCGATCATACCGATGAACTTGCTTTAATCATGACCATTGAACAAGGAAAACCTTTGGCAGAAGCGAAAGGTGAGGTGCGTTATGCTGCATCCTTTATTCAATGGTTTGCCGAAGAATGCAAGCGTATCTATGGTGATGTGATTCCAACCGTAAATAATCAGCAGCGTTTTATTATCAGTAAAGAACCTGTGGGTGTCGTGGCTGCGATTACGCCGTGGAATTTCCCAATTGCCATGATTACTCGTAAAGCAGCACCAGCTTTAGCAGCTGGATGTACGGTCGTGATTAAGCCAGCGAATGAAACGCCTTATTGTGCTTTAGCGATTGCAAAGCTTGCCGAAAAAGCAGGTGTTCCGGCTGGCGTGATTAATGTTGTTACTGGTAAGTCTCAAGAAATTGGCTCGGTATTTACTTCACATGAAAAAGTGAAAAAATTGACCTTCACTGGCTCAACTCCAGTGGGACGCCTACTGATGCAGCAGTGTTCAAGCACCATTAAAAAATTAGCGCTTGAGTTAGGCGGTAATGCACCTCTGATTGTGTTTGATGATGCCGATTTAGATAAAGCTGTACAAGGGGCGATTTTTGCCAAGTTCCGTAATGCGGGCCAGACCTGTGTTTGTGCTAACCGCATTTATGTACACGATAATATTTATCAAGCTTTTGCCGAGAAATTTGTTCAAGAAGTACAAAAGTTTAAAGTCGGTAATGGACTTGAAGATGGCGTGCAAATTGGCCCCTTAATTAATGAAAAAGCAGTGTTAAAAGCACAGCAACTCATTGATGATGCAGTAAGCAAAGGCGCTAAGATTGCCTGTGGTGGTAAGCAGCATGCTTTAGGACAAACCTTTTATGAACCATCGGTTCTAACGAACGTTGACCGTACAATGGAAATTGTCCAAGAAGAAATTTTTGGTCCAGTTGCACCACTCATTCGCTTTACAGATGAAGCAGATGTCGTTGCTCAAGCAAATGACACTATCTTTGGTTTGGCTGCGTATGTTTATAGCGAAAATATTTCATGTTTATGGCGAGTGTCAGAACAGCTTGAATATGGAATGGTCGGTATGAATGCCACAGCAATTTCAAATGAAGTTGTACCATTCGGCGGTGTGAAGCAGTCAGGTGTTGGGCGTGAAGGCTCAAAGTATGGTCTTGAAGAGTTCATGACCATTAAATACATGTGTTTAGGGCTTTAAGGATAAGCCCTAACAACAAGAATATGCGGTAAAAGAAGGATTCTAATATGGCTAGTCATTATGAAATGTTCCCGGCAGTTGTTACTCATGTGGAGCAGCTAACCCCTTTAATCAAACGGTTTACGTTCAAACGTCAAGATGGGCAGAACTTTCCTCGATTTAGTGGGGGAAGCCATATTATTGTCAAAATGAATGAGCAACTTTCAAATGCTTACTCATTGATGAGTTGTACGCAAGATCTATCGACTTACCAAGTCTGTGTTCGTAAGGATGCTGAAGGTAAGGGTGGTTCGGTTTTCATGCATGATCAGTGCAATGAAGGCTGTGAAATTCAGATTTCAGAACCAAAAAATTTATTTCCATTAGCTGAAACAGGCAATAAACATATTTTAATTGCAGGTGGTATTGGCATTACACCATTCTTGCCACAAATGGATGAGCTAGCCGCACGCGGTGCTGAGTTTGAGCTACATTATGCTTATCGTTCACCTGAACATGCGGCTTTGTTAGATGAGTTAAAGCAGAAACATGCTGAGCATGTGTTTAGTTATGTTGATTCAGAAGGTTGCGCATTAAATTTAGATCAACTCATTTCATCGCAGCCAAAAGGCACACATGTCTATGTATGTGGTCCTAAACCCATGATTGATGCAGTGATTGATTGCTGTAATAAACACCGTTACCGCGATGAGTACATTCACTGGGAACAATTTGCCTCAACAGTTCCTGAAGATGGTGAAGCTTTTACGGTAGTACTTGCTAAGTCTAATCAAGAAATTGAAGTACAAAGTAACCAGACTATTTTACAAGCTATCGAAACATTAAATATCGATGTGGAATGTTTATGCCGAGAAGGCGTTTGTGGTACGTGTGAAACTGCTATTTTAGAAGGTGAGGCAGAGCACTTCGATCAATACTTAAGTGATGCAGAAAAGGCTTCACAAAAGAGCATGATGATTTGTGTATCAAGGGCAAAAGGTAAAAAGCTCGTATTAGATCTTTAATATATTTCTGTGGCCGATCAATTGCTTAAATTGTAAATTTGTTAAAAAATGAACAAATAATGGTGATCTGAATCTTATTTGTTCATTTGGTGGACATTAAGAGTTTTGAAGTATTGACCTGTTATACAGAACTATAGATAATGCGCACACAGTTTACGGCTATGTAGCTCAGTTGGTTAGAGCACCGCACTCATAATGCGGGGGTCACAAGTTCAAGTCTCGTCATAGCCACCATTTTAAAAACCACGCTCCTGCGTGGTTTCTTTTTATCTATTTTTTACTCATTAAAATGTTTTTCAATCATATCGAGTGTTTTTGAGCTTTGATAAAAAGGAGCTAAGAGCGCTTGAAGTAACGGTTCCAAAATACCGTGCTCATTAAAGGCATCCATAACTTTCGGATAAAAGCGTAAAGCTTCAGTTTGTAAGTCAGTTTCGGTTAAACCAATCTCACTTAACACTTCAAATAAACTTTGATCTTTATAAAAATCATAAAAAACTTCGACGCCATACAAAATAAGATCTTGCATAAATTGCGACTGGCGCAACTCTTTCCAGTATTCATAAATTAAAACAAAGAACTCTTCCACATCGAGAGGAGTGAGCTGTTTCATAAACTCATACATTTTTTTATGTCTAATATCTTCCCAGATATGACGCACTAAGCTTTCTAAATCTTCAGCCGACAAAAGGCTTAATTCTGTAAGCTGTTCATGAATAAAACTAGCAATCCAAGTTTCAAGTTTGTGCTCGAGACGTTGTTGCTGTAAAAACGAGAATTTTTTAAGTTTATGTTGCCATTCAAAATGGTAGTCATTTACTGTCGAGGCAGTTAAAAATTTTGGTAATTTTTGTTCTAAGGTTGAAGTAGCAATATATTGGCAAAGCTGTTGAACAGAAGGGCTGGTTCTTAAAAACTCATTCAGATAATGAGGAATATGCTCCATTTCCAAAAATTTGGAAAGCCACATTTCAAACTGGTGATCGGATACCAAGTCTTGTAGCTGAATTGGAGATTTCATAGCAGATAAATAAATACGCTGTGCAATTTCCCCAATAAACTCAAGTAAGCCTGCACCCAGCTGCATCTCAAAAGCATAGCGTTTCACAACGGCTTGTAATTGTTCTAAATCTACAACTTCACAAAGCTTAATTTCGTCAGCATGTTGCATAAATAGTTGGATGAACTGCTGGAAATAAATAGGTGAGTTTTCTATCGATAATTGTTTTTTGAAAAATTCCACCTGCTCAAGCAAAAGTGCTTGAGCAAGTGCTGTGGTTTTTGATGAGTTTTTCTGCTCAGTCATTCGCTGTCCAACCGTTGACAATCGGATAACGTCGTTCGCGACTAAATGCACGAGAAGTAATTCTCGGGCCAATCGCACCTTGACGACGTTTGTATTCATTACGATCAACTAAACGGATGACTTTTTCAACAACTTCTTTATCAAAACCTTTGGCAATAATATCAGCCTGACCTAAATCTTCTTCAATATACGCATAAAGAATGGCATCTAATACATCATACGCTGGTAAAGAGTCTTGGTCTTTTTGATCTGGACGGAGTTCTGCAGAAGGTGGACGAGTAATGACACGCTCAGGAATAACCGGAGTTTCACTTAAGCTATTACGGTATTTTGCTAATTCAAACACGATTGTTTTATAAACATCTTTGAGAACAGCAAAGCCACCCACCATGTCGCCGTAGAGTGTGCAGTAGCCAACTGAAAGTTCAGATTTATTACCTGTAGAAAGCACCAAATTACCAAACTTGTTAGATAGGCCCATAAGCAATGTGCCACGAGCGCGCGCTTGTAAATTTTCTTCAGTTGCATCCGCTGGTGAGTTACCAAAGAATGGATATAGCGTTTGCATGAAGCTATTTACGATTGAATGTATTTCAGCAATACCGAAAGTCACGCCCATACGGCGAGCTTGTTCTGCTGCATCTTCTACACTAATTTGAGACGTGTAAGTGTATGGCATCATTACAGCTTGTACTTTTTCTGCACCAATTGCATCAACAGCAATTGCAAGTGTAAGGGCAGAGTCAATACCACCAGATAGACCTAAGATTACACCAGGAAAACCTGAACGCTCTACATAGTCACGCGTTGCCATAACTAAGCTTTGATAGATTTCTGCAAAAGTTTCCAATGCCGGAGCAGACTCAGTGACTTTATATAATTTGGTATCACGGTCAAATTCAGCAATATAAAGATCTTCTTTAAAGCTTGGTGCTTGTAAAGCAATTTCACCATTTTGATTGCTGACAAAACTTGAACCATCAAAAATTAAATCATCTTGCCCACCAACTTGGTTGACATAAACAATATTTAAGTGAAGTTGTTTTGCAAGCTCGCTTAATGTTTGTTTGCGATGCTGTGGTTTACCTACTTCATATGGAGATGCATTAAGTACAAGTACAGTATCAACATTTAATTGGCTTAATTGTTTAACTGTATTGATTGACCAAATATCTTCGCAAATGAGGACACCAAACTTATGACCAAGGTATTCAAATACCAAATGTTGATGACCTTTTTCGAAATAGCGCTTTTCATCAAAAACACTATAGTTTGGCAAGTTGTGTTTATTGAAAACACCTAAAACCTGACCATCTTTCATGACAGCAGCTGAGTTATAACGTTGGCCATCTTCACTCTGGTTCACGAAGCCGAAAACCATCACAATATCTTTAACTTCGCTAAGTTGTGCAAAAGCCTTTTGCATACGTTTGTTTAAATTTGGACGTAGCAATAAGTCTTCAGCTGGATAACCAATCACAGAAAGCTCAGGAAAAATAATCAGGTCAGCGTCTTGTTTTTTCGCCTGATTTGCTTGCTCAATCATCTTTTGGGTGTTTGAGTCAATATTGCCAATATGCGGAGAAAACTGAGCAAGGGCAACTTTAAAACTTTTCATTCAAACCTAATCCTAGATCATAACGAATATAAATACACATAGTGTTGATTTTTATGAATATAATTTTTCAACGATGTGTATGACACGATAATAAACAAGTAAAATAGTAAACAAAAATGTCAAGATCAATAATATATACCAATCACATATTTTCTGCGTAAAAATAACGAGATTTTCTGTATAGAATAGAAACAAGCTTCATTATTTTTATTGTTTGTATACTGCCTTAACACTCCAAAATTTGGAATAAGTTTTTATACTTATTTTCAATAATTTGACAGTAATAAACTCAAATCTCAACTTTATTTTCATATTTTTTTGTTTATAAAATTTGCGTTGAGTAAGTTGGTAAAAATGTTACGTTGCAGTCAAACTCAATTATTTGCTTACAAATCCAGTTGAGGTAAACAAATAATATTGGGTAGCTTCCCTGAACAGATATCTCTCGCAATCTCTCCTTGCTGTTCAATATTGTAAGAACTAAATGCTTTTTGCGGATGATAGGTGTATTTGTAAGGATTGTAATATTTAAAGGTGAGGTAATAGGCAGATTGTAAAAATGCGCCTTTTAGTAATACATGAATACCTCGCTGATATTGCATAACATGGGTGAGTTCATGAATAAAAATACCTTGTATGAACTTAGACTCTAAAGCGTAATTGCTACTATAGTCAGAAAAATTTACATAGATATTTCCATTTGGAGCCATCAAAATTCCATGAGCTTGCCAAGGTAAGTAACGAGTAGCAATAATTTTAGGACGTTCACAATCTAGCAGATCACCAAAAACCCTTTGCGCTAAAGCTTTTTCTTCAGGTGCAAGAAATCGAATTGGATAGCTTTTTAAGTGACGAAGAATAAAAAGAGTAAAAATAATAAATTGTCGATCTAGGGTGAATTTAAAAGCGCTGAGAGTGAACATAGTTTTGCTATTAAATAAGTTCATCTATTTGTTTAGCAGCATAACATACATCAACTATGTGGAAAGACAGACACAATGAATGATATTTATTTCTTACTTGATGATTTGGGTACCTTATTGACAAAATGTCCACTTTGAATCTGATCAGAGGCTTGTAAAATCTTATTCTAATTATTGATTATAAAGGCGCCGTGACCATTAATAAGCTTAATTGAAAATAGTTAACTGACTGAAATGAATTAAAAAATTAAATAAGAAGTCTTAGATAATAAAAAACCCCAGTTAAAACTGAGGTTTTACAACAACTAAAATCACAACCGCAAATAAAATTAAGGTTGGCATTTCATTGAAGAAACGCCAGAACTTATGTGATTTATAGTGAGCATTTCCGATAAGCTTTTTGCGATAGTAACCACACACTAAATGGTAAACCACTAATAAAGCCACTAGTCCAACTTTTAAGTAAAACCATGTGGCTTCATGGTAATGTCGAGTTGCATCACCCCACTCAACGAGAAAGTGTGCAGTAATTAATGTGGCAATCATAGAAGGCCACATAATTCCTCGATACAACTTACGTTCCATTACCTCAAAGCGTTGATGACTTGCAGCATCTTCACTCATAGCATGATAAACATATAAACGTGGTAAGTAGAACAAAGCAGCGAACCAACAAACCACGGCAATAATATGTAATGCTTTTACCCACAAAAAAGCATCAGAAGGTGCATCCATCGTTAATCCTAGGTGGGATTATGCATCCCACTTCTTGAAAATTAGGCAAGCGTTTACACCGCCAAAACCAAAACTGTTACTCATTACAGTATTCAATTTTGCATCACGTTTTTCAAGTACGATATCAAAAGGTTTTGCGCCTTCATCAAGTTCAGTTACGTTGATGTTTGGTGCAATAAAGTCATTTTGCATCATAAGAACAGAGTAGATGGCTTCTTGAACGCCAGCTGCTCCTAAGCTATGACCAGTCATAGATTTAGTCGAGCTTAACGGTGGTACTTTACCTTCACCAAAAGCACGTTCCATTGCTTTAAGTTCAGTAACATCACCCGCTGGAGTAGAAGTACCATGTGTATTTACATAGTCAATTGTTTCTACGCCATGCTGTTTAGCTTCTTCAAGTGCCATTAAAATACAGCGTGTAGCGCCTTCACCACTTGGAGCAACCATATCTGCACCATCACTGTTTGCTGCGTAACCGACAACTTCAGCTAAAATGTTCGCACCACGTGCTTGCGCATGCTCAAGCGATTCAAGCACTACGAAACCACCACCGCCAGCAATTACGAAACCGTCACGGTCTGCTGAATAAGGGCGAGATGCTGTTTCAGGAGTATCGTTATATTTTGAGCAAAGTGCGCCCATTGCATCAAACAATAAACTTTGAGACCAATGATCTTCTTCACCACCACCAGCAAGCATAAGATCTTGTTTGCCAAGTTGAATAAGGTTATATGCATAACCAATTGCATCTGCAGAAGTTGCGCAAGCACTTGTAATAGTATGAGCAATACCTTGTAGTTTAAATGCAACACCTACGTTTGCCGTAATGGTATTTGACATATTACGTGGTACAAAGAAAGGACCTACTTTACGTGCACCTTTAGTTTCTAATAACTCAGTCATTTCAACAACAGATGCAGTTGAACCACCACCTGAACCACCTGCAATACCATAACGTGGGTTGCCGCCAATTTGTTCAGGTGTGAGTCCTGCATGTTCAACTGCAGCTACAGCAGCGTTGTAAGCATACATCGCACAAACGCCCATAAAGCGTTTTAATTTACGGTCGATATGATCAAAATCTTGTTCTGCAGCAGCGCTGACATGGCTTTTAAAATTAAGTTCAGCGTAAGTTGGGTTAAAACGTGTCCCCGAGATTCCATTTTGAAGTGAGTGAGTAACTGCTTCTAAAGAGTTACCGATACATGAGTTAATACCCATACCAGTGATTACGACACGTTTCATCTACAGGTCCCTTTATGGTGATATTTAAAGTCTATGAACATCAGCAGCTATTAAATGATAGGAGAAGATAGCTGGAAGAACATTAGACATATGTTTTCGTTGTTACCATGATAGCAGAAAGGTTTTTTATTTCTTATGGCAAATCTTTATGTCAATTTTGCATTTAAAAAAATAACCAAATACATAGTATGTTTCATTTAGGGTTAACTAAAATACACACATTCAAGTTGAGATAAATCTACATTCCACCTAGTATTTATCTCTAATTAGATAAATTAAAAAATCGAGGTACTGGATGACAAAATTTAATAATAATCAATCTGACAATTTGTTTTCTCAGGTCTTCGGAGTGGCTAAAAAGCTCAGTTCTACTGGCTTAAACATCTTGCAGCAAAGCCAAATAGGTGAGGTCAGTAAGTTGGTCGAGCCACTTGCGAATGGCAAAACAGTAGAAGGTAATGCTAGAAACAAAAGCCCATTTGAAGTGGAACAATATGAAAGTCCACAACAAATGTTACGTGAACATTTACCTAAAGTTACTCGCCAAGTTTTTGGTCGTCATTTTAGAAAGGTCAATGGTATTGCTACATTTATTTCGCCTGATTGGAATGAGAAAATATCAAGTTATTTATTTGATGCGCTGAATGACTTTAGTTCAAAAAGTACACTTACTGAAAAAATATTAGAAGAGGCAGGTGCAAAAGACCTATTTGAGTTAACTAAGGATACTTCACGCTCTCAACGTTTAAGTCAGGCACTGATTGAACAAAATAAATTGATTGCAACAATACAAGGTACGATTACTGGTGTATCTGGTATGGTGGGAGCGGCTGTAGATATTCCTGTATCTTTAGTTTTGGTTTTAAGAACAATTTATCAAACTGGAAGATCACATGGTTTCGATTTAAATGATGGAAGTGATCAAGATGTTGTTGAGTTTATTTTTAAAGAAGTCGATATCAGTTTGATTGCTGAAAAGCAGACGGTACTTTTGGCATTAAAAGCATTACGTAATATGTTAGAGACACAAGATGTTCAACAGTTTCAGCAATTACTGGGGTCTTCAAATGATATTGAAACCTTAAAAAAATGGTTGGTTGATGAAAATGGCGAGTTTAAATGGAACTGGTTAAATAAAGTTCCGCAACTTGCTTCTGTTGGTAAATTTACTCCTGCAGTAGGTGCAGTGCTCAGTGCTGTTTACAGTTGGAAGTTACAAGAAGATGTAGGCCACAAGGCACAAGCCATTTTTGGTGCTGCACGACACTATTTAAATGAACATCCGAATGAGCATTTATCACCACTTCAAGCTTATTATGCTGCCGTGACTCTTATTCAAAAGGCAAGTCCTCGTCTTTTGAACGTTGGAGAAAACGGCAGTATTCACGCGGCACAACATCATAAAATAGAAAATCATGATGTAATTTCAAAAGTGGCAGTTGTGGTTAAATCGAATACTTCTGAAAAAAGTGAAGAAAAAGTGCAAGAAAATGTTCATCAAGGTATTGAGCAGCTTGCAGAAAAACATGTGGTCGAGCACGAGCATAGTGAACAGAAACCAGCATTAGAAATTGAAAATGATGATGTTATAGAAGATCAAAAGTACTCTTAACAATACAATTACAAAGATAGGGTTTCAAAACGAAATTTCGCCCCTATTTAATTTTGTAAGTCATCCTGTCAAACATTGATATGGTCAACATTTGGTAATTATTGCCGTGTTGACCATTTTTGCATCTTAGCTTACAATTATGTGCCCTTAAAAAGAGGTATTTTCTTTTTGAGGTTTTTTAATAACGGGAGAATTGCCATATGGCAACAACGAATCAGTTGATCCGTAAGGGTCGTACGACTTTGGTTGAAAAATCCAAAGTTCCTGCGTTGAAGGCTTGTCCACAACGTCGTGGTGTTTGTACACGTGTTTATACAACTACACCTAAAAAACCTAACTCAGCTATGCGTAAGGTTTGCCGTGTTCGCTTAACTTCAGGTTTTGAAGTATCTAGCTACATCGGTGGTGAAGGTCATAACTTACAAGAGCACAGTGTTGTTCTTATCCGTGGTGGTCGTGTTAAAGACTTACCAGGTGTACGTTACCATACCGTTCGTGGTTCTTTAGACTGTGCCGGCGTTAAAGATCGTAATCAATCACGTTCTAAATACGGTACTAAGCGTCCTAAGAAGTAATTCTAGGAAACTAGTCCAAAAGCCCTTTAGCGTTTCGCTTGTTTGAATTCTTCATAGATTTGTAATTCAAGCGACGTATAGTAAGGCCAGCGTCGTGTACATGACACTTGTACAAACTGCTGGATTATCCTGAAGTGTCATATTATTAGGTGTATTAAAATGCCAAGACGTCGCGTAGTCGCTGCTCGTGAGATCCTTCCAGATCCAAAATTTAGCAGCCAAACAATCGCTAAATTCATGAACCACGTAATGCAAGATGGTAAAAAATCTATTGCTGAAAGTATCGTTTACGGTGCTTTAGAACGCGTTCAAGAAAAAAACAAAGTAGACCCAGTTGAATTTTTCGAGACTACTCTTGAGAAAGTTCGTCCTATGGTCGAAGTAAAAGCACGCCGTGTTGGTGGTGCTACTTATCAAGTACCTATGGAAGTACGCCCATCCCGTCGTACTGCCTTAGCTATGCGTTGGTTAGTAGATGCTGCTGCTAAGCGTTCTGAAAAAACGATGGCTTTACGTCTTGCTGGTGAGTTGCTTGATGCAGCTGAAGGTAAAGGTGCAGCAATCAAAAAACGTGAAGATGTGCACCGTATGGCTGAAGCTAACAAAGCCTTCTCTCACTACCGTTTCTAAGCGGATAAAACAGGCCTTATTCAGGAGAATATTCATGCGTACAGCAGCTCGATTCAACATTGCTCTCTATCAAAGTGGGGGCTTTGCAGGTATTTAAGTTGCCTGTTTGGATATTCGCGCGCATCAATTTAATTGGTGCGTCCTGTTTTAAATATAACATTTAGGAATGTAGACATCATGGCTCGCCAAACCCCAATTACTCGTTACCGTAACATCGGTATTTCTGCGCACATTGACGCAGGTAAAACAACTACAACTGAACGTATTTTGTTCTACACAGGTGTATCTCACAAAATTGGTGAAGTACACGACGGTGCAGCAACAATGGACTGGATGGAACAAGAACAAGAGCGTGGTATTACAATTACCTCTGCTGCTACGACTTGTTTCTGGTCTGGTATGGGTAACCAATTTGAACAACACCGTATCAACGTAATTGACACCCCGGGACACGTAGACTTCACAATCGAAGTTGAACGTTCTATGCGTGTTCTTGACGGTGCGTGCATGGTTTACTGTGCTGTAGGTGGTGTACAACCTCAGTCTGAAACTGTATGGCGTCAAGCGAACAAATATAAAGTGCCTCGTTTAGCATTCGTGAACAAGATGGACCGTACTGGTGCAAACTTCTTCCGTGCTGTTGAGCAAGTTAAAACTCGTTTAGGTGGTAATCCTGTTCCTATCGTTGTGCCAATTGGTGCTGAAGATACATTCCAGGGTGTTGTTGACCTTATCGAAATGAAAGCGATTATCTGGGATGAAGCATCTCAAGGTATGAAGTTTGAATATGCTGATATCCCAGCTGACCTAGTTGATACGTCTAACGAATGGCGTACAAAAATGGTTGAAGCTGCGGCTGAAGCTTCTGAAGAATTAATGGACAAGTACCTTGAAGAAGGTGATCTTTCTAAAGAAGAGATCATTGCAGGTTTACGTGCTCGTACATTAGCTTCTGAAATTCAAGTAATGCTTTGTGGTTCTGCGTTCAAGAACAAAGGTGTTCAACGTATGTTGGATGCTGTAATTGAATTCTTACCATCACCTACAGAAGTTAAAGCGATCGAAGGTATCCTTGACGACAAAGACGAAACTAAAGCGTCTCGTGAAGCATCTGACGAAGCTCCGTTCTCTGCGCTTGCGTTCAAAATCATGAACGACAAATTCGTAGGTAACTTAACATTCGTACGTGTTTACTCTGGTGTTCTTAAACAAGGTGATCCGGTTTATAACCCAGTTAAAGCTAAGCGTGAACGTATCGGTCGTATCGTGCAAATGCATGCGAACGAACGTCAAGATCTTGATGAAATCCGTGCAGGTGATATCGCAGCGTGTGTAGGTCTTAAAGACGTTACAACTGGTGATACATTATGTGATGAGAAAAACATCATTACTCTTGAGCGTATGGAATTCCCAGAGCCAGTAATTTCATTGGCTGTTGAACCAAAAACTAAAGCAGACCAAGAAAAAATGTCTATCGCTTTAGGTCGTTTGGCTAAAGAAGATCCATCGTTCCGTGTTCGTACAGACGAAGAATCTGGTCAAACAATTATTGCTGGTATGGGTGAACTTCACCTTGACATCATTGTTGACCGTATGAAGCGTGAATTCGGTGTTGAAGCTAACATTGGTAAACCAATGGTTGCTTACCGTGAAACGATCAAAAAGTCTGTTGAACAAGAAGGTAAATTCGTACGTCAAACTGGTGGTAAAGGTAAGTTTGGTCACGTATATGTACGTCTTGAACCGCTTGATGTTGATGAGTCTGGTAAAGAATACCAATTCGTTGAAGAAGTTGTTGGTGGTGTAGTACCTAAAGAATTCTTTGGCGCGGTTGACAAAGGTATTCAAGAACGTATGAAGAATGGTGTATTAGCTGGTTACCCTGTTGTTGGTATTAAAGCGACATTATTCGACGGTTCTTACCATGATGTCGACTCTGACGAATTATCGTTCAAAATGGCAGGTTCTTATGCCTTCCGTGATGGTTTCATGAAAGCGGATCCTATCCTTCTTGAACCTATCATGAAAGTTGAAGTAGAAACTCCAGAAGACTACATGGGCGATATCATGGGTGACTTAAACCGTCGTCGTGGTATGGTTCAAGGTATGGACGATCTTCCTGGTGGAACAAAAGCAATTAAAGCAGAAGTTCCTCTTGCTGAGATGTTTGGTTACGCGACTCAAATGCGTTCTATGTCTCAAGGTCGTGCGACTTACTCAATGGAATTTGCTAAGTATGCTGAAACTCCACGTAACGTGGCTGAAGGCATCATTGCTAAATTCCAAGCTGGCGGTAAAAAAGGTGACGACGAGTAATCTTTCGATTACTATAAGCCCTAACTAATTCTTAGTTGAAAACCAAGTGCTCATGGGGTGACCCTCCATGAGTAGTTAATAAAGGAAGATCATCATGGCTAAAGCCAAGTTTGAACGTAATAAGCCACACGTAAACGTGGGCACAATCGGTCACGTTGACCATGGTAAAACAACTTTAACTGCTGCGATTGCAACTATTTGTGCAAAAACTTACGGC
>NZ_JBDUVF010000007.1:0-173434 GCF_039938935.1 Acinetobacter sp. WA-87
CACCTTATCATCAAATTCATCACTTAAAGCAATCAACTTAATCACAAGTAACTGTTTTTTAACAAGTTTCTATCTGCATCACCGCCGATGGATGTGCATTATAGAGGATTAAGAACCAGTTGCAAGCGAAAATTAAAAACTTATGACTTGAGCGTTCACTTTTAAACCAAATACCAAATTAAGTTATTGTTTTATATTAATAATTATTTTAAATATTTATTTTTGACCCAAATAAGCCAGTATCATCATCGATAATTCTTGCTTAAGTTGTTGTTCTGATATGAGAAAATTATTCTGACTCACGTAACGCATCATCGTAAAAAGCGTACTATTAATAATTACAAAAGATTTATGTTTCACTTGTTCGAAGTCCCACTGATGAGGATTTCTACTAAATGTATATAGTCCCACTTCAAAAAAATGCTTCTCTAAAATCTGAGCAGCTTGCGAATGACTATAGTCATGCCAATGTTTCAGTACTTCTATAAAAAATCCGTGATCGGCTTTTAATGCATTAAATCCTAGCTCTATCGCCAAGGGAATAAGCAGATCTAAAGGAATATTTCCTTGATGCATAACCAGCTCTTTAAGTTGTTGTCCTAATAGTTCGCTTTTACGGTGCAATAGTTCTTCTATGATTTGATCTTTATTCTCAAAGTATTGGTAAATCGAGCCTACACTCACTCCAGATTTCTCTGCAATTTTAGGAGTTGTGGTATGAAGCAATCCATATTGGGCAATACAGTGCTGTGTTGCCTCTAAGATATGGTCAACAATAACTTTTGAACGCTGTTGCTGTGGGACTTTTCTCATCGTTTTTTATTCGTTAAATGCGAATTGAATGCGAATAATTATTCATATTAGCCTATTTATTATTCAGATCAATAAGTAAGTAACGATATGCAAATGATTAGCCCGACTCGACTTGCTTCTTTTAATGATATGCAAGATAGTAATTTCTTTACTCAGTTTTTAAATATCTGTTGTGAAAAACCTGTACAACCCAACTATACGGAATATTTATCTTTACAACGTGCTCTTTGTGAAGGGGACGTTGAAATGGATAAGGTGATTGATTGGGTTATGCAAAATCCCAAAGATCATCGCATGATTTTTGAAAAGATATTATTTCAAGGCCGTAATGACCTATTCGAGCCTATACCTAATGAGTTAGAAAATTTCTTTAATTACATTGAACAAAAGCCTGAGTGGTTAGATCAGCGCCAAATTGATGCGGCTGTTAAATTTACTCATCGTTTAGGAATAAATAATGGTTTTATTCTTAGAGATTTATCTTTAATGGCGGGATATTTATATCCTGGATTTAATCAACCATTAATTTTAACAGGCGCACTAAAGAAACAGGCAGGTACTCGTTTAGCAGAAACTACAAAATGGTGGGTTGATATTACTGAACCTCAAGGACTTGATCGTTTAAGCTCAGGTTTTACTTCAACGATTTATGTTCGTTTTATTCATGCTCTTGTTCGCCGACAATTAAAAAAGTCTGATCGTTGGAATAGTGACGTTTGGGGAATTCCTCTTAATCAGTTTGATTTAGCCATGACTAATTTGGCTTTTAGCAGTGTAGTTTTACTTGGTATGAGAGCATTAGGTATCTGGCCAACCAAACAAGAAACCAAGAGTTTTTTACATTTTTGGCGTTATGTCGGATGGTTAATGGGTATTGATGAAAAATGGCTTATTCAATCTGAAACTGAAGGCTGGCGATTACTTTACTGGATGCAGTTTGCTCATCCTCACTCCGATCACAGCAGTGTTGAGTTAGGATCAAGCTTGTCAAAAGAACCTTTTGAGAGAAAATATCTGCATCTGCGCTCTTTGCAGCAGAAGCTTGCTTATCGACAACATTTAGAACTTACCCAATTTTTTATTGGTAAGAAACGGATGAAACTACTTGGATTGCCTCAACAGTCTGCTCCATGGTTTGCTTATTATCTGATTTTGCGTAATTCAGTACTTTTTAACGGCGCAAAAATTTCACCCAAAGTTGAAATTTTTTTAACTCAATCAGGTCGTAATCTACAGAAACTTGGCCTACGTCTTTATGAAAATCAAGGTAAGGTAAAAACCTTAGCTAGTATGCATCAATAGTTTTTAAAACCTAAAAATAAAAAATGGAAGCCCGTTATCCGGACTTCCATTTTTAAATATTAAGGAGTCTATTGAGCTGATGAACTGTGCATTTCAGCGTGATTCATTTGCTCATGTGACTCCATCATCTGCTTGTTCTTTTGACTTGGCATATAATCTGGTTCATTGTTAATTGCCCAATAAAAAATAAGCATAAATAGTAAGGCTAAGATAGAGGCTACAATAAGTAACTTCCATCCCCACCAAGATTGTTCTGGCGATAGTTTATTTGTCATTTCATTTCTCTCTTTAAATTAATTCTTTCAGTTTATTTAATTCATTAAGCTGATTAAAACTTCATGCTCATACGAACCCAATAATTTCTTCCGATATTATTGAACTGCTCTTCGCTCGCAAATCCAAAGCCTGCACTTCCCGCTTTATTTAAGTGTTCTGTGTAGGTCTTATCTAATACGTTATCGATACCAACAGAGACATCAATATCTTTACGAAGGTTGTAACTTCCGTTTAAAGAAAGAGTTGAAAAACCTTTACTTGGTTTTAGATCATATCCCACGATATTACCTTGATGTAGACTCACACGGTTTTGCTCAGCAACCGCTCGCCACAACAGACCCAAGTTATACTTGTCAGCTACATATCGAATATTTAATCGACCTTCTAAAGGTGAAATTTGAGGTAGCGGCTTGTTATCTGTGGTGTTTTTACCCCATGCATACATCGCACTCAAATCTGCTTGAATATGGTCAGTAAATTGGTATCCAATACCCGCCTCTGCACCAGCAATAGTCGCGTCAACATTTTTGGCACCCGCAGTAATATCATTGCTCATATCATGCCCACCCATTCCCATACTTGGGTGATGGTGGTAACTCATTAAGATGTAGTCATCTACTAAACCTGCATAAGCTGAAGCCCATGTATTTAAAGCTCCATGTTGTTGCTGGAAGCCTAGATCCAACTGCAATGTTTTCTCAGGGTTGACACCGTTAAAGGTATTGGTTGAGCCAGCATTACCGTGTTTAGGCGAGAAAAGCTCCCAATAATCAGGCATACGCTCTACATAACCTAAACCAATATAGCTTTTTAAGTCATGCTCAGGATGTTGATTTTCCCAACGGACGAATGCGCTCGGTAACGTCTTTTCAAGTTTGGTGTTAAAACCTTGTGCTTGAGAGTCGGCACGTTCATCTTCAACTGTGACTCGATCTAAACGCACACCTGTGACCAGTTTGTTGAGATCGTTCCATTGATAACCAAGTTCACCAAAAGCACCGTATGATCGAAAACGCATATCTTGACGATATGGAACATTCATAGAAGGCATATTCGGCGATGACATGCTACCGCCATGCTTATTGAATTGAGAATCTACACCTGTAATCAGGCTCCACTTATTCCATTCAGAAGTCATGGCCAAACGTGAGTTTAATGTACGGCGCGTTACCTGCATTGCCATCGCGTTTGGCATGAGCATAATCATACCACCATGATTCATTTCAACTAATGGCGGAGTACGTAAGCTAAAGTTATCCATAATATGGTCGTTATAGCTGTAGTTCACCTGCCCTTCAATTTTCTTAATGACATCAGTGATATTTTTCTTTTCGAACCGCAGACCTAAGCTTTCTCGAGCAAATTGAGATCCGTCCATTGAACGTCCAGCATAAAGCGATTCACCATCCGATTTCCCACCTGTGAGTTCAATCCATGTGTCCTCATCTGGAGTAAAGCCAAGTGCTACATCAGCATTCCACTTTTTCCATGCTGAAGGTACGGTATTTCCATCACCGTCTTGATAACTATTCGATTCTGAACGGTTGGCATTTAAACGGATATATTTTTTCTCATCACCAACGGCCGCTTCAACATTATGATCAATACGTCCATATGAACCTAATAAAACACTCGCTTGTCCACGATAAGGTTTTTCAGAGGTGAGCTTTTCAGGCTGACGTTCAAAAAGCACAGTAGCTGCCGAACCAGTATTAGCATATTGAACAGTTTGCGGACCTTTAATGACAGAAATACGGTCATAACTTTCTGGAGAGATATAAGAAGTTGGAGCATCCATACGGTTTGGACATGCACCTAGGTTTTCCGTTCCATCTGTCAAAATTTTGATGCGTGAACCAAACATGCCTCGGAATGTCACATCACCATTTGTTCCACCGCTTTGTATTGAGTTGAAGCCCATAATACTTTGTAGATAGTCTGCTCCATCTGTAGCAGGTACTGGCTGAATTGGCTGTTTCGGGTCTGCATGTACAATCAGACCATTTGCATCGTTTCCTTGCTGTGCTGTAACAACAATAGGTGCCAATGAATGAAGCGATTTTGAATCGGCATCATTTTTTTCTGAATCGGCAAAAGCGAAACCCGAATGAGAGACAGCAAGCATCGCAACCCATAAAGGCTGTAATAAGAATTTAGAATGTGGCATTTTTTATACGCTCTAAAACATAAATAAAGTGATATCGAAGTCAATAAAGACCCCAACAAAAAACTGCTTTTATTTATGCAAATAGAGGCGGTGCACGCCCTTGCGGGAGTAAGAAGAGTCGCTGTAGTGCAAAATAAACATGTCGAAATGCTTGTTGATAGGCGACTAAGCGAACTTGTATACGAACGAGTACCTCTTTTACGCCAAATTCGGGAGGTAAAACCAGATTGGCGTAGACGGTACAATATTGACACTGGTGATTTGCATCATGGTGGTCAGGTAATTGTGCCTGCTCGATATGACGCTCATGATGCATATGCATGGTATGTGACATGGTTTCCATCTGTGCCTTGGGTTTAAGCAAAGCGCGGGTAATAGTTTCACAGACCGGAGCAATTTGATATTGCTTCGGCAATAGCGGCTGTAGAAATACCGCAATCTGTAAAAACACTGCTGCACATGCGAGCAACAGACCACTACGAAAAACCAAAAATCACATCCACACTATAATGTTTGAAAAAACTTTTAACGTTTCACCGCAACTTTTTCACGCTCGCGTTGACGAACAATCTTTTCGACTTTTTCACGTGCGCGCTGACGTTTAAGTGGCGACAAATAATCCACAAACAATTTGCCTTTTAAGTGATCCATTTCATGTTGGATACAAACAGCGAGAAGTCCGTCAGCTTCTATCTCAAATGCTTGACCTTCAAGGTTAATTGCCTCGATTTTCACACGTGACGGGCGATCAACTTTGTCGTATATTTGTGGCACTGATAGACAGCCTTCTTCGTACGGCTGCGTCTCTTCAGTCAGTGGAGTTATTTTGGGGTTAATGAAAACCAAAGGTTCATCTTTAGATTCAGACAAATCTATGACGATAAGCTGAATATGACGATCGACCTGAGAAGCTGCTAAACCAATACCTGGTGCCGCATACATGGTTTCAAGCATATCTGCTGCAAGTTGACGAATTTCATCAGTAACTTCTTCAACAGGCTTAGCAATGGTACGAAGACGGGGATCAGGAAAACTTAAAATAGGTAATAAGGCCATACTGACGTCCTCACTTATGCCATTGATTAAAAAACCAAATGAAGGAAATACTTCATCGAAAAATTGTGTGTTAGCCGCCTATTATAACGCATCTGCACGCATAATTTTTAGGAATTATCATAATGAAAAAGGTTTTTGACGGCATGGTTCAATTTCATGCTTTGGGGATAAAAAAGCATTTACTTGCTTTAGCACTCTGTACAGGAGTTGCATTTGGTACGGTAGCAGAGGTTCATGCTGCCAGTCCGAATCATAATCCGCCTTCTCTTAAAAGCAATGCACCCAATGTGTATGTTGTAAAACGTGGAGATACCTTATGGGATATTTCCGGTCATTTTCTAAATAAACCATGGCGTTGGCCTGAAATCTGGGCAAGCAATCAACATGTGAAAAATCCGCACTGGATTTATCCAGGTGACAGATTACTACTGTGTAGCTTAGATGGACGACCATTGGTAGGTAAAGATGAAGGAGATGGCTGTGTAGGTATTATTCGTCGTTACACAGGCCAAACCACAAACTTGCAACCACAAGTTCGTGTCGAAGCATTAAATAACAGTGTACCGGTTATTCCACTTGAACATATTAAACAGTGGTTAGAGCACAGTACTATTTTACCAGCCGATTCAATTGCCAACACACCTTACATTGTTGGGACAGCAGATCAACGTGTACTTGCAGGAAAAGGCCAAACTATTTATGCAAGAGGAAAAGGTCTAGTTGAAGGTCAGCGCTATGCTGTTTATCGCGAAGGCGAACCTTACTATTTCACAGACAGTAAAGGTAAAAAGCATAGCTTAGGCATAGAGCTGTCACAGGTTGCTTCTGGTGTTGCGATGTCTACTGAAAAAGACATTACCACATTGGAACTTACCGATAGCTATGATGGTGAAGTACGTCGTGGCGATCGTGTTATGCCTGAAGAACAAGCTAATTTACCAACATTATTTTACCCCGTAGATGCTAAGCAAGTGACTGATGGCGGCAAAATTATTCGCGTCATGGGATCAATTGGTAGAGCTGCAAAAAATAGTGTCGTGACTTTAGACCGCGGTACAGCACAAGGTGTTCAGGTTGGTCAAGTTTTTGATATTGATCAACAAGGCGAGACCATTCACGATCCAAAAACAAAAGAACCAATCCAGCTACCTGGTCAACAAATTGGTAGTTTAATGGTCTTTAGAACTTTTGATCAGCTGAGCTATGCTTATGTTCTAGAAAGCAACTTACCAATTAAAGTCGGTTCAAGCATTCAGCCACCTCGTTTTACTGATTAGTGCTGGATGTACCATTTACAATGCTTACCCAACTTTCTTCACACCATTACCACACACTTAAAGTGTGGTATTTGGTGCAACACTCGTTAGTTAGCTTTAAAAAAATTATTGATTATTTTGGAGACTGTGAAAAAGCCACTCAACCTGATGGTTTAGCAAAGTGGCAATCTCTTGGCTTACATGCTAATCACTTAAAGCGTCTAAACGAGTTTCAAACGGCGCAAGGTCAAACCGAGTTTGAACGACTTATACAACAAGTTCAGCGACATACTGATTTTATTCTAACGCCAGATGATGCTGGCTATCCAACTCAATTACTCCCTTATACAGATCATCCACCTGTTATTTTTGGAAAAGGTCAGGCACAAGCATTATTACAACCGCAAATTGCGATTGTCGGTAGCCGAAAACCTAGCCCACATGGTCGTCAGGTGGCTTATGATTTTGCCTATTATTTAAGTGAAAAAGGTTTTTATGTAAGTAGCGGCTTGGCATACGGCATTGATGAAGCAGCTCATCAAGGTGCATCTGTTCATCAACGTACGATAGCAGTGACAGGTACAGGTTTAGACAGTACCTATCCAGCTCAAAATAAAAAATTGGCAGAACATATTCTGGCTCAGAACGGCGCCATCATTAGTGAGTTTTTACCGGGAACACCACCTCTACAGCAACATTTTCCACGTAGAAACCGAATTGTTAGCGGTCTGAGTTTAGGCGTATTAGTTGTAGAAGCGACTTTAAAAAGTGGCTCCCTCATTACTGCCAATAAAGCAGCTGAGCAAGGCAAAATCGTATTTGCCATTCCCGGTCATATTTACAGTGAATTTCATCAAGGTTGCCATCAACTTATTCGTGAAGGTGCAATTTTAGTCGATCACCCTGAACAAATTATTGAAGACCTCGCCCTACCCACCCAATGGCAGAGCCAACAAAACTCAACAGAGGAGGCAATCGTTTCTTGCACCCCAGAAATTCCAGAGCATTTGATTAATCTTTATCAGTCTTTAGACTGGGTAGGCCAAAATATTGACCAGCTTATTTTGCATCATTCACAACCTGTTTCTGAACTCACCTCATCATTGATGGAACTAGAACTACTCGGTTTATGTATGCAACAATCAGGATTGTATTTACGTTGTCGTTCTTAATATTAGAGCGCACAATAACGACTCTGTTTGATTGAAAGGAAAGTATTACCATGATTACGACCTCAGTGACCGAAGCAGCCGAATGTTTACAACAAGGTCAAGTTTTGGCATATCCAACTGAGGCAGTCTGGGGACTAGGCTGTGACCCGTTTAATGAGCAAGCTTTTCAAAAAATTCTTGAATTGAAGCAGCGTCCTATCGAAAAAGGCGTCATTTTATTAGCTGGGCACATTAGTCAAGTCGAGCATTTACTGACTTCTTTACCACAAACGACTCAACAAGAGATCATTGACTGCTGGTCTAATCATCAACCATCAGAAAGAGCTACGACTTGGTTATTGCCAGCCGATCAGCATATACCTTCATGGATTAAGGGTGAACATCCCCTTGTTGCTGTACGAGTAACAACACATCCTTTATGTGTGGCATTGTGCAACGCTTTTCATGGTTTTATTGTGTCGACGAGTGCCAATCCTAGTGGACAAGAGCCTGCTCATTCACTACAAGATGCCTGCCAATACTTTGGTTCACAATTAAACTATCTTAATGGTGACTTAGGGCAAAGTCAGCAACCAAGCCGAATCATTAATGCCTTAACTGGTGAAGTCATTCGTCCTTAATTGTAGACAAAAAAAAGCTCAGTTATATAGGGATAACTGAGCATAAAAAAGGATGGGTATATACCGCATCCAGAGGGTTTGGATATCTCTGGAACGAAAGAAAAATTGCTTAAAATAGCGTCTTTCGTAGTGGACGCTATTATGTGGTAAGAGACTATAGTAGAGAAATATATAATTTCTCTAAAAAAAGCATGAAAAGTGTAGGGAATTTAGATTTTTTCGCTTATAAGTTAAAATTATATTAATATTTTTACTCGTCTTTTTTAATATTTATATTTCAACTTGTTTTTATAATCTATTTATAAATCATATAGAAAAACTTTAACTAAGAAAAAAATGGCATATTTTCATCAGTTTTTTCTAAAATATGCCATAGTTTTTTTAATGACTTTAGTTTTGCTCTTGGATTAAGTCTGGTTTTTTAACACTGACCTTTTTTTGAGCCATAATGATACCAATTAAGATCACGATGCCACCTAAAGTATGGTAAATGGTCCACTGTTCAGATAACCAAACGCTTGCAATGACTGCCGTAAAGACAGGAACCAAGTTCATGAAGATGCTGGTTCTATTTGGGCCAAGTTGTTGTACGGCTAACATCCAAACTAACGGCGCAATTAAAGAGGCAAATACTCCAGCATAAATTGCACTTGGCGCATTTGCCGCATTCAAGCCATCAAGACCAAACCAGAAAATTAAAGGCAGATGAAATATCACAGAAAACCCAATCTGCACATATAAGCTTGTCATGATTGGAAGCGGAAGCTGCCATTTTTTAAGGAAGACTCCATAAAATGCGTAGAAGAACACGGCAATAATCATTAAAGCATCACCAAGATGTCCACCACCACTTAACAGTTTATGAATATCTCCTTGGGACATGACATATAGCAAACCTGCGAAAGATAAAATACTGCCAAAAACTGCAAATCGATTAGGCACATCTTTTAAAATTGCAAGAGAAACAAAAATAGTAAAGATCGGAATGAATGCGTTCACAATCCCCATGTTAGTTGCAGTGGTATAGTGAGCTGCTGTGTAAGCAAGACCTTGATAGAGCACCATTCCAAATGCACTTAGCACAGCAAGCTTAGGCAAATATGGTTTTACTAACTGTCTCTGTCTCCAAACTGACACAATCATAAATGGAGTCAAAATGATAAAAGCAATTAGCCATCGATAAAAACTAATGCTCACCGGAGAGATATAATCCGAGACGTATCGAGTGACTACAATATTTAAAGACCAAATCAATACTGCCAAAATGGGGAAAATAAATGCCCATTTGTGATATTTCATGACCTGACTCATAGTAATACACCCTCTACAAAAGAGATTTTATTTTGGAGAATGTCTTAATAAATTGAAATATCGCATTTCCGACATTGATATTGAACTTAGGACATTACTAATTTTTTTAAAATAATGCCCAAGCTTTCATGGCATGCTCTACTACTTTGTGTAGTTGCTCGGTACTCGCGCCATCTCTCGCTTGAATCGTCAGCCCTTGAATAACTGTGGCATAGAAATCTGTCATTTCTTGAAGAGGTGCATCGGCAGCTAAGTCGCCCTGCTCTACCCCCTGTTCTAGACGTTTTAATAACTTTTCTTTGGTCTTTATTCTCTTATCTAATAAATTTTGCTGTACGTCTTGCGTTGCATCAGAACAATTCATAGCTGCAACTACCAACATACAACCTGCTGGCTTATTAGGTTGAACCAATCTTTTTACATTGTCATAAAGATATAATTCAAAAGCAATTTTTGCTGTTTTGGCTTCTAAAAAAATTGTTTCTATAGGGCATGCTTCATGAGCTAAGTAGTAATCAATACTCTTATAAAACAAGCCTGCCTTATCACCAAAAGTACTGTATAAGCTTGGTGCTGTAATTTCTAAAGCCTGCGTTAAGTCACTAATCGACGTTGCTTCGTAGCCATGTTCCCAAAAAAGTAACATTGACTTCTCTAACACTTGCTGCTCATCAAAGCATTTAGGACGTCCACGCTTCTTTTTCAGCGTTTCTTCATTAACAACAAGATCTGTTTCATGCCTATTTGTCATAAAGATCACATCTATTTTTATAACAATCGTTATTAAATTAATTGACGTTCGATTTTTTATCAACTATTTTATTTTTATAATGATCGTTAGTTAATTAAAAATTTGTCTTTCTTCACTTTGAATTTAGCCAAGTCAGGATTTCTTATGGAACAATCTACTACTTCTAAAGCGCGACCCACGACCTCCACTCAAGGGAGCTGGTTTGCCATTTTGGCCGTTGCCATTGCAGCATTTGCATTAGTAACAAGTGAATTTTTACCAGTCGGTGTTTTAAATAGCGTTGCGGCTGATTTGCATATTTCTGTAGGTACAGCTGGTCTTATCATTACTGTGCCCGGCATTATGGCAGCGATTGCAGCTCCGCTATTACCTGTTTCAGTCAAACAACTTGACCGTCGTTATGTGCTTATTTTACTCACTGCAATTATGGTCATTGCCAATACCATTACTGCTTTTGCAGAAAACTTCCATGTTTTATTACTGAGCCGCTTAATTTTAGGTATCTCAATCGGTGGCTTTTGGGCCACAGCTATTGCATTAAGCGGTAAGCTCGCACCTGCACATTTGCCTATTGCTAAAGCCACTGCCGTAGTTATGGCTGGTGTAACCTTTGCGACTGTATTAGGGGTACCAATTGGAACTTGGTTAAGTGAGTTTTATGGCTGGCGTAGTGCATTTGGTATTACCGCTGCGATCGGTCTTGTTGTACTCGTACTTCAACTGATTTTCCTACCTAAACTTATACCAGACTCAGCAATTCATATTCGTGATTTACCTGCGTTATTGCGCACACCTAAAGCACGTAGTGGCATGTTGATTGTTTTATTAATTGGTCTTGCTCACTTCTGTGCCTACAGTTATTTAGCGCCTTTTTTTAAGAATATTGCAGGATTTAACGGTACCACCATTAGTTCATTATTATTGCTTTACGGAATTGCTGGTATCTTTGGAAATGCATTTGCAGGATATAGCGGTAACTTAAATGTCCGTTACACTCTAGCCTTCGTTGGAACATGTTTTGCAATCGTGTTTTTCGGCTTTCCTATCTTTGCTATTCATGAATTTGGTGCCATCGTTCTTACTGCACTATGGGGCTTTGCATTCGGTGCCTTTCCTACCTCTGCCAATATTTGGATGTTTGTACACGCACCTCATGCCGTAGAAAAAGGCATGCCGCTCTTCGTCGGTATGTTCCAAGTCATGATTGCGACAGGCTCATTATTAGGTGGGTATGTAGTTGATCATTTCAATGAAAATACTTTAATTTATGGTGTATTAAGCTTCGTTGCTTTAGCATTAATTAGTACATTTACCTTTGCCAAAGGCTTAAATAATCCTAAAGCGACTTGTGAAAATTAAAATATTATTCAGAGTAAATAGATGAAAAATGAGGACCAACAATTTTCCTTATTGAACAATATAGAAGTTCATGAATTTCTATATGAAAAAGAAGATATTGTTCGTCCTCATGCTTCACTTTGGGGAGATTTTAATTTCAGTTTGAATGGCATTTTGGAAATGCAAGTAGAAGAACAAATCTACTTATCTCCTCCAAGCTATGGACTTTGGATTCCACCTCAAACGGTCCATCAATCTACTCATATCGACCATGAAATTCACTATATTTGTATTCGACTACACCCTAGCCTCTGTTCTATTTTAGGTGATGTCTGTAAATGCTTTAGTATTCAGCCTTTCTTTCGAACTCTGGTTTTACAAATTTTGGAGCAGCAAAAACAAAATGGAAAACCTGAACATTTAGAACATCTTTTGCAAGTTCTATTTGATCAGTTACAGCAAGCTACAGCATATTCTCATTACTTACCCCAAACACGTCATCCAGTTTTACTACCAATTTTGGAAAAGCTTTCAGATCCACTGCTCTTTAACCACTCTCTACAACAATTACTTCAGAATTTTTCAGTCAGTGATCGTCATTTATTGCGTTTAAGCCAACAAGAGTTACAACTTTCATTATCAGAATGGCGTAATCGAGCCAAAATTGTTTACGCCATTCATCAAATTCGACAAGGCATGCCGATTAAACGTTTAGCATATGACCTCGGTTATCAACACAGTTCCAGTTTTATTGAATTTTTTAAGAGATATACAGGCCAAACCCCTGTACAAATCAGAAACAATTAGCTCACAGTCTGCTTTTTCTTCTCTTTTTATTTTTTGAACACGAATATTATTGCACTCCTCAAGAATAGCAGTTAAAACAAATGCGTTACTTGATATCAATTACAATCTTTAGGAAAGACTCATGACTCAATCTGTATATCACATTCCAGTAAAAGCCATTTCAGGCGAAGCGGTTGACCTTGACCAATATAAAGGTAAGGTTTTATTAATCGTAAACACAGCATCTAAATGTGGTTTAACTCCACAATACGAAGGCTTAGAGAAGCTTTATCAAGCAAAGAAAGATCAAGGTCTTGAAATCTTAGGTTTTCCTGCAAACAACTTTAAAGAACAAGAACCTGGTTCAGATGAAGAAATTCAACAATTCTGTTCATTAAACTACGATGTTCATTTCCCACTTTTTTCTAAAATTTCTGTAGCAGGTGAAGATAAACACCCACTTTATCAAGCACTCACAACAGCTCAACCAGAACGCGTTGGTGAAGGTCCTTTCCGCGAGCGTTTGGAAGGCCTAGGTATTCCAACTAACCCAGCGCCAGAAGTTTTATGGAACTTTGAAAAATTCTTAGTGAATAAAAATGGTGAAGTTGTTGCTCGTTTTGCACCAAACTTAACAGCAGACGACGAACAAATTGTAAAAGCAGTTGAAGCAGAACTCGCTAAATAATTTTTATAGCGATTTCATAAAAAAGAGTGCTACAGCACTCTTTTTTTATTGTCTGGTCAAAATGTTGTTCATTTGCAACAATACCTTATTTCTACATATTTTATGCATATAGTACGCACTTGCTTTAGTTGATATTGTTTGTAGTTATGAAAAAAGTTTTACAAGGTGCATTTCTTCCTTTTGTGATTTTTGCTTCAGGTATGCTATTACTTGGATGTGATCAGGCACAAGATCGTGCAAAAGATCAAGACTCTGCTCAAGCTACTGAACAAACACTAGATCAAACTGATAACTCTCAAGAAGAAACTCTGCCTAAAAATAATAAAAATGAATTAAAAAATGGGAATGTTTTTTATATTGTTCGAGATGCTGCGAACTTACAGCTCAAAGCCGGTGACTATATTGAAAAGCTTAAGGACACTCAACTTGATGTTGAGCAAGCCATTCAAGATAAAGATCAGCAAGAGCTAAAAACAACTGTAACGACACTAAAACAGCAGTTAAAAGGCTTAAATCAAGCACTACTTAGTTTAGATATTAAAAGTCAGGAAGTTGAAAATATTCGTCAAAACTTATTACAGGCAAATCAACAAGTTTTAAGCATGCCTTTATTAAATGGAAAATTAGAACAAATCGATTTCAACCAAATTGAGAAACAGCTCAATACAATCCAAATGGATATGGTCAAACTTGCTGCACTAATTGTGGCAGGAGATGACAAATCAGATTCAAAAACTGATTCTTAATTTTCTTTTTCGCAATAAAAAAAGCCACCGTAAGGTGGCTTTTTCAATCTCAAACCGCGTCTTATTGAGCGCGGTTTTTGATTTTACGGATTGTTTCAAGCTGACCTGCAATCTCTGAAAGAGATGCTAAAGCAGCAGCTGAGTCCAAATCACTCTTTTGGTTTGCAAGCAATTGTTCAGCATTTTTACGTGCTTCTAAAATTGCTGCTTCATCCAAATTGTCAGCACGGATAGCAGTATCTGCAAGAACCGTTACAACATGAGGTTGAACTTCTAAAACACCGCCAGATACATAGACGATTTCTTCTGTACCATTTTCCAACTGAACACGAATCGGGCCCGGTTGAAGCAAAGTAACAAGTGGAGCGTGTCCTGGCAAAATACCAAGCTCACCACCTGCACCTTTCGCGATTAACATCGATACTGCGCCAGAGTAAATAGACTCTTTAACACTTACGATATCACATTGCATAGTCGCCATGAGATGATCTCCTTAAATTAGAGTTTCTCAGCTTTAGCAATCACTTCGTCAATACCACCAACCATATAGAACGCTTGTTCTGGGATGTGATCGTATTCACCAGCTAATAGACCTTTAAAGCCACGAATCGTTTCTTTAAGTGGTACTAATTTACCAGGAGCACCAGTAAATACTTCAGCTACGTGGAATGGTTGAGAGAAGAAACGTTGGATTTTACGCGCACGGTAAACAACCAATTTATCTTCTTCTGCCAATTCATCCATACCCAAAATTGCGATGATGTCTTTAAGCTCTTTATAGCGTTGCAATACGTTTTGTACTGCGCGCGCAATTTCATAGTGCTCTTGACCAACAACTAATGGGTCTAACTGACGTGAAGTTGAGTCAAGTGGATCGATCGCTGGGTAAATACCAGAAGATGCGATGTCACGGCTCAATACTACTGTTGCATCTAAGTGAGCAAATGTAGTTGCAGGCGATGGGTCTGTTAAGTCATCGGCAGGTACGTATACTGCTTGGATCGATGTGATCGAACCAGATTTAGTAGACGTAATACGCTCTTGAAGAACACCCATTTCTTCTGCAAGTGTAGGTTGGTAACCTACCGCAGATGGCATACGACCTAACAATGCTGATACTTCAGTACCGGCAAGTGTATAACGGTAGATGTTGTCGACGAATAATAATACGTCACGACCTTTACCATTTTCGTCTTTTTGATCACGGAAGTATTCAGCCATAGTCAAACCAGTTAACGCTACGCGTAAACGGTTACCTGGTGGCTCGTTCATCTGACCGTAGACCATTGCTACTTTGTCAAGAACGTTAGAATCTTTCATTTCGTGATAGAAGTCGTTACCTTCACGAGTACGCTCACCAACACCAGCAAACACAGATAAACCTGAGTGTGCTTTTGCGATGTTGTTGATCAATTCCATCATGTTAACGGTTTTACCAACACCAGCACCACCGAATAAACCAACTTTACCACCTTTTGCAAACGGGCAAAGTAAGTCAATTACTTTAATACCAGTTTCTAAAAGGTCAGTAGAAGCTGCTTGTTCAGCATAAGAAGGCGCTTGACGGTGAATCGGCAAACGTTCTTCAGTCGCAACAGGACCTGCTTCATCGATAGGACGACCCAAAACGTCCATGATACGGCCAAGCGTAGCTGGACCCACTGGAACAGAGATCGGTGCGTTTGTGCTAGTTACATTAAGGCCACGTTTAAGACCTTCTGTAGAACCCATTGCGATGGTACGAACAACACCATCACCAAGTTGTTGCTGAACTTCTAAAGTAGTTTCAGTACCGTCAACTTGGAGAGCGTCATAGATCTTAGGAACGCTTGTGCGCTCAAACTCGACGTCGATAACCGCGCCGATGATCTGAATGATACGACCGCTACTCATTGCTGTCTCCTCAATTCAAACTTAATAATGTTAAACGGCAGCGGCACCGCCAACGATCTCGGAAATTTCCTGAGTAATCGCGGCTTGACGCAGCTTGTTGTAAATGAGTTGTAGGTCTTTAATCAATTGTCCTGCGTTGTCTGTCGCTGCTTTCATCGCGACCATACGAGCTGACTGCTCACATGCAACGTTCTCAATCACACCTTGATAAACCATAGACTCGATATAGCGAACCAACAAACCATTTAACAATTCTTCTGCTTCTGGTTCGTAGATATAGTCCCAACCATAAGTACGGTTGAGATCATCGCCTTCTTCTGCTGGTGCTAAAGGAACAAGTTGTTCTACTTTAGGCTGCTGAGTCATTGCATTAACGAAGCCATTTGATACGAGGTAGATACGATCTAATTCGCCTTTATCAAATGCATCAAGCATAACTTGCACTGAGCCAGTTAACTGTTCCAAACTCGGCGCATCGCCAAGTTGGGTAGTTGCACCAAGCACTTTACCGCCGTAATTCTTAAAAAACGAAACCGCTTTTTGACCAATTAAAGCAAATTCAACTTCAATTGACTGCTGTTGTTGTGCTTTGACATGCTGCACAACTTTCTTGAACAAGTTAATGTTCAAGCCACCTGCCAAACCACGATCTGAAGACACTACGATATAGCCAACACGCTTAACTGGGCGGTCAACCATATAACGGTGTTTGTATTCAGGGTTTGCTTGTACCAAGTGAGCAATTACACGGCGCATATTATCGGCATACGGACGGCCCTGAGCCATGCGCTCTTGCGCACGACGCATTTTAGAAGCAGCCACCATTTGCATCGCGCGAGTAATCTTTTGCGTGCTCTTGATACTAGCTACTTTGGCGCGAATTTCTTTTAAATTTGCCATACGCTTAACCTAGTATTCGAAAGCCCTTTCGAGCTTCCGAAGGTTGATCCGTGAACCAAACTTAACTAAAACTGAACTTAGTAAGTTTGAGTCGCTTTAAAGCTTTCAATACCTGCTTTGATTGCTGCTTCGATGTCTTTGTTGTAATCACCAGTTTCATCGATTTGTTTCATCAACGGAGCATATTCAGAACGGAAGTAAGCAATTAACGCAGCATCAAAGTCTACGATTTTCTTAACTTCTACGTCAGCCATATAGCCTTCGTTAGATGCATAAACAGAAACAGCTTGGTCGGCAATTGAGTAAGGAGCATATTGTTTTTGCTTCATTAACTCAGTTACACGTTGACCATGTTCAAGTTGCTTACGAGTTGCTTCATCAAGGTCAGAAGCGAACTGAGCAAACGCAGCCAATTCACGGTATTGTGCTAAAGCGGTACGGATACCACCAGACAATTTTTTGATGATCTTAGTTTGAGCAGAACCACCAACACGAGATACAGAGATACCCGCGTTCACAGCAGGACGGATACCTGCGTTGAATAATGATGTTTCTAAGAAGATCTGACCGTCAGTAATCGAAATTACGTTCGTTGGTACGAATGCAGATACGTCACCCGCTTGAGTTTCAATAATTGGCAATGCAGTTAAAGAACCAGTTTGACCAGTTACTGCGCCATTAGTGAATTTCTCAACGTAGTCAGCAGATACACGTGAAGCACGTTCAAGAAGACGTGAGTGAAGATAGAATACGTCACCCGGATACGCTTCACGACCTGGTGGACGACGTAAAAGCAATGAAATTTGACGGTAAGCAACAGCTTGCTTAGACAAATCATCATAAATGATAAGAGCGTCTTCACCACGGTCACGGAAGTATTCACCCATTGTACAGCCAGAGTACGGAGCTAAATACTGCATTGCAGCAGGATCAGCAGCCGCAGCAGCGACAACAGTTGTATACGCCATAGCGCCAGTTTCTTCTAGCTTACGTACAACGTTTGCAATTGTTGATTGTTTTTGACCAATCGCAACGTATACACATTTAATGCCAGAGTTTTTCTGAGCGATGATCGCATCGATCGCCATTGCTGTTTTACCAGTTTGACGGTCACCAATAATCAACTCACGCTGACCACGACCCACAGGAATCATGGTATCAACTGATTTATAACCAGTTTGAACAGGCTCGTCTACAGATTGACGCCAAATTACGCCTGGTGCTACTTTTTCAACAGCATCAGTTAATTTTGCATCAATTGGGCCTTTACCATCAATTGGGTTACCCAAAGCATCTACTACACGGCCAAGAAGTTCAGGACCAACTGGAACTTCTAAAACACGACCTGTACAACGAGCTTTTTGACCTTCTTGAAGGCTTAGGTAGTTACCTAAAACAACGGCACCCACTGAATCCTGTTCTAGGTTCAGTGCCATACCAAATAAGCCGCCGTCGAATTCGATCATTTCACCGTACATTGCATCAGCAAGACCGTGAATACGCACGATACCGTCGGATACCATAACAATGGTACCTTCGTTTTTAGCGGTCGCGCTGGTGTCCAGATCTCCGATACGCTGTTTAATGAGCGCACTGATCTCGGATGGATTCAGTTGTTGCATTGCGCTATTCCTCAATCTTTTATTAGTTCAGTCTTCATCATTTGCATTATGCAAGAAGACGAGTACGCATTTTTTCAAGCTTGTTAAGCGCAGAATCATCTATCACTTGATCGCCTGCACGAATAACCACACCTGCAATCAAAGCAGGATTAACTTCTACAGAAACATTAACTGCTGCCTTGAAGCGTTTTTCTAACGCATGTGCAAGCAATTGTTCCTGAACAGAAGTTAACGGAAACGCCGATTCAATCACGACATCAACCGTATTGTTATTCTGTGATTTAAGCTGTTCATATTCTGCTGCAATTTCAGGTAACAACACTAATCGATCGTTATCTGCAAGAAGTGTCAAAAAGTTAGACACTGCTTGAGATTGATCTTCACCTAAAACTTTAGCAAAAAGCTTCACTTGCTCCGCAGGAGTAAGTTCAGGGCGATTTAAATAAGCGGAAAATGCTTCGTCTTGCACCGCAGCACTGAGCACTTGTAACGCATTCGACCAATTGTCTGTTGCACCTTGCTCAGAAGCATAAGCAAATGCTGCTTTGGCATACGGACGTGCCAACGTCAAGAGTTCAGCCATAATTCGCCTCGCTTAAAGTTTAGCAGCCAGCTGAGACAGCATGGCGTTATGAGCTTCTGCATCAACTTGTTGGTTCAGGATCTTTTCTGCACCAGTTACTGCCAAGGCAGCTACTTGTTGACGTAATTCTTCGCGAGCAGAATTGATCTCTTGATCAACAACTTCTTTAGCTTGTTGACGAATACGCTCACCTTCAGCCGCAGCTTGAGTACGAGCTTCTTCGATCAATTGCGCTGCACGACGGTTCGCTTGTTCGATCAATTGAGCCGCTTGTGCTTTAGCTGCATCAAGTTCTTGCTTCACTTGCGCTTGTGCATCGGCAAGGTCAGCTTTCGCTTTTTCTGCTGCATTTAAGCCATCAGCGATTTTACGCTGACGCTCACTAATCGCATTGATTAGTGGTGGCCAAACAAACTTCATGCAGAATGCGACAAAAAACGCAAACGCAATCGCTTGACCAATCAATGTGAGGTTGATATTCATTGCAATTCCTCAAATAGTGGATTTAGGAATTAAGCTGATTAACCTACAAATGGATTAGCGAAGATGAAGAACAAGCCAATACCAACACCGATCATAGGCACAGCATCAAGAAGACCCGCGATTAAGAACATACGAGTTTGAAGTTGTGGAGCTAATTCTGGTTGACGAGCTACAGCTTCTAAAAAGCGACCACCCAAAAGACCAAAACCAATCGCAGTACCCAAAGCACCGAAAGCGATCAAGATAGCAGATGCAATTGCAACTAGACCTAAAGTGAGTTCCATGAAAAATTCCTCAGAGGTTAGGTTATTACCAAATTAAATTAAAAAAATTCAGCCCAACCATCATTTGATAGTTAGGCAATACCATTAATGTTTTTCGCTTGCCATGCTCAAGTAAACGATGGTAAGCATCATAAAGATGAATGCCTGCAACGTGATTACAAGAATGTGGAAGATCGCCCAAGGCACAGATAACGCCCATTGAATCCAAAACGGCAATAATGCAATCAGGATAAAGATTAACTCACCGGCATACATGTTACCGAACAGTCGGAGAGCCAATGAAATAGGACGAGCAAGGAATGTTACCAATTCCAAAATCAAGTTCACTGGAATAAGCAACGCTTTTGCAACTGGATTACTTGGGTTAAATGGGTTAAGTGCCAACTCGCCTACGAAACCGCCAACACCCTTCTCGCGGATGCTGTAGAACAAGATAAGTACAAATACAGATAAAGACATACCAAGGGTAATGTTTGGATCTGTAGATGGAACGATCTTGAAGTAAACGTGGTGAGGGTTCATACCAAATACGTTAGCACCAATAAATGCAGCTACTTGAGGAATCCAGTCAACTGGGATCAAGTCCATTAAGTTCATGAGGAAAATCCACACGAAAATAGTGAGTGCAAGTGGAGCGATTAAACGTGATTTGCCATGAAAAGTATCACGGACACTTGAGTCAACAAACTCAATGATCATTTCAATTGCAGATTGGAATTTTGTTGGAACACCAGCTTTCGCAGTTTTCGCAACCATCCAAAATAACAAACAGAAAATCACACCAAGGCCAATTGACCAACCCATTGAATCCAAGTGAATTGCAGTGAACCCCATCGAATGAGCTTCTTCAGCAGTCTCAGCCAATTTCCATGTACCATCTGGCATTTTGCCATAGGTCATATTGGTCAAGTGATGCTTGATATACTCTGTCGAAGTGAGGGCATGTTCTTCAGCAGCCATAAATCACACCTGGTCAATGTCAATTACTAAAAAGAAGGGAAACGAACATCGGCGTACTGTCGATATCTCGCCACCCTCCAAAAAATCTTCAATTCTTCTTGTTTCTATACTCGTTTTTGTAGACGTGAAACCCAAAAAGGAGCAACCCACGACATCATTTGAACGAGGATAAAACCAAACAGCAATGCTAACGGTGATAAAGGTTTAACATTGCTCAAAATCAAAATAAATCCAACGATCATGATTGCAAATTTGCCTAACATGCCCCTATACATGTTAGACAGCACTTGTTTCGATGCTCTCGCACCTGCTGTTCTGAAGGATTGCCACGCAAAATAACTGGTAGCAAGCCAGCAGACCAATGCACCAAGTGCCGCACTTAATGCTGCTGTCATGTCTTTTATGCTCCACGCCACAAGTGCGGAAACAGGGATCATGCATGCTTGTAAGAAGACCAAAGCTTTTGCTAATCGTCGGTCAATCAAGCGACTAGTTTGGCTCATTATTTATCCACTCACAGCATAAATGCTTGACAAGTTTAGCTGATGATCGCTTTTAATCGCAGGCATTATAGAGTTACACCCCTGAACATGCAATCTTTTCCCGACTTTAGTCGGGGTTTTTCGTGACAGGTGGTGCTGACGCTACAGTCAGCCTTTGTTTACTTTTTATCTTACTTTTGCGTATTTAATACGCATTTATCGGTTTTTATAGCCAGTTTCTTCCATGCTGTTACAAAATCGTCCTCATTATTCATACTTTCATCAACGGGTTGGAAGGTAATACTGCCCAGTTTCTGATATTGACCTTTTGTTGTGAAACTTTCTGCAAGTAAACACATCTGAGGTTTTGGTCGATTATCATTAAGATACTTAATTTGAGCCGCTGTAGGCGCAACATGCGGGTCATCCGTTAAAGCACCTGCAAACTTTAAATTAAGCGAGCGCTCCAAATACTGATAAGCATCATGATAAGACCAGTAAGGTTTACCATTACTTGAGCTATCGTAAGCTTGAGCTGCCTGCAACATATTCCGAGCAAATGCATTAGCATTATTCCAATATTTCGCTTTACTTTCAGGATGCTGCTGCGAACGCAAAGCCGCAATAAAAAAGCCAATCCGCACTGCATTGTTTGGTTCTAACCAGACATGTGTATCTACAGTATTTGGTAAAGCAACGCCACGCGTATTACGCTGTGGCAAAACAGTAAGAATACCACTGTCTAATAAAGAAATTGCTTTCTTATTGTTACTCAGCAATTTGTTTAAAGGAGCTTCATGAGCTTTTCCTAACCAAATCACCAGCGAAGCATCATTGATTGCTTTACGATGTGCTGGGGTGAGTTGTACGTCATGCCCACTTTGCCCTTGTAGCAATAACTGAGGCTCTTCAACGCCCTTAGTAATTTCTTTTGCAATCAAATAGATTGGATGTGTAGAGACAACCAAACCCTGACTCCAACCTAGCGTACTCATTAAAGAGAACATACTGAAAACAAAAACGCGGAACATGACAGACCATCAATTAGTAATAGCTCGAAGCATGTTATAATATAACAAAGTTACAAAAATACCTAAGATTAATCGAATGAAGCATCGCTTCATGCTAATATTCCATTAAAAATTTGAGGTTATGTCTATGAGTTCTTGCACGCATGAACATCATGATTCTTTGCATGGTGTGCATGATCACCATAATGTCGCAAGTCGTTTAGCTGAAGCAGAAACTTTATGTTCTGCGGTTGGTGCACGTCTTACGCCTTTACGTAAAGAAGTTCTTGAACTCATTTTAAATGCTTCAGGTCCAATGGGTGCGTATGACTTATTAGCACGTATTAAAAGTCAAACAGATCGTCCTGCCGCTCCTCCTACTGTTTATAGAACTTTAGACTTCTTATTAGAAAAAGGTCTAATTCATCGCTTAACATCTATTAATGCTTATATTCCATGCTGTCATCCACGCGAAGGACATCAAGCTGCATTCTTAATTTGCACCGAATGTCACACTGTTAAAGAAGCATCTTCACAAGGTCTGACTCAACAACTCGACCAACTTGCAGCTTTAGATGATTTCACAGCACAACACAGCATTATTGAAATTTCGGGGAAATGCCAGCAGTGCCGCACAGCTCGCTAAATCCTGTATTGATTCAACTTGAACAGGTTTCTGTTCACCGTGATGATCGGGATATATTAAAAAAAGTCGATTTTGATCTGCATCAAAATGAAATTGTGACCTTAATTGGTCCAAATGGTGCGGGTAAGTCGACTTTAATTAAAGTTCTACTTGGAATTTTAAAACCAAGTAGCGGACGTGTCATAAGCGACAAAAAACTAAAAATGGCTTATGTCCCTCAAAAGTTTAACCCTTCTCATAGTCTTCCTTTACGTGTTCAAGATTTATTAGATCTTGAAAAATGTACCCCTGCCCTTCGCCAAGAAATTATTCAAGACACTGGCATTGCAAAGCTACAACAATCAAAAGTACAGCAGCTTTCTGGTGGAGAGCGCCAACGTGTGCTGCTTGCACGTGCTTTACTTAGAAAGCCAGATATCCTCGTTCTTGATGAACCGATGCAAGGTCTAGATATTCAATCTGAAGCTGAGCTTTATGAGTATGTGCGTAGTCTGCCGGAGCGTTATGGATGTGCCATTTTAATTGTTTCCCACGATTTACAGTGGGTTATGCAAGGGACGCATAGAGTTGTTTGTTTAAATAAACATATATGCTGCAGCGGTTTACCTGAAAATATTCAACAGCATCCTGAGTATCAGGCAATATTTGGTACCCAGCGAGTCTTTTATCAACACCATCATGACCACTGTGCGCATGGTGATGCAGCACACCCCTGCCCTCACAATAGTCGACCTCACATTCACCCAGAACCGGAAGCTTAAGCCATGATGGAATGGTTACAATTATTGTTGCCCGCATGGATTATGGGAACCTTATTGGTCTTTTTGACCGCACCACTTGGTTGTCTCATGCTATGGAGACGTATGTCTTTTTTTGCAGACACCATGGCACATGGAACCTTACTTGGAGTAGCAATTGCTGGTGCTTTAAGCCTTCCTTTGTGGCTTGGCGTGGCAGGTACTGCCATTTTATTAGTCGCTATTTTATGGGCACTGCATGACAATCGTTTGCCAAACGATGCTCTACTTGCCTTATGCTCAGCAACATTACTATGTAGTGGTCTTCTATTTATTCAACATGTTCCAAGTTTAAGACCAGAGCTTTTAAGTTATTTATTCGGTGATTTACTCAGTATCGACTGGCACGATTTACCTGTTTTCACATTAATTATTGCCGTATCACTGACAATTCTTTATCGCTTTTGGCAGCCTCAAATTCAAATTGCCATTGATCCAGACATTGCAATTAGTGAAGGCGTAAATGCGAAATGGCAGCGTCTCATTTTTATGTTACTGCTAGCGTTATTTACAGTGTTAGCTTTACGAGCAGTAGGTTCACTTTTAATGGGTGCTTTACTGGTTATTCCAGCATTGAGCGCTCGACTACTCGCTCATTCACCAAAGCAAATGGTTGTTTGGGCTTTTGTTTTAGCTCAACTTGGTGTCAGTGTCGGCCTATGGTCAAGCGCAGCACTAAATATCTCAACTGGCCTCAGTATTGTTTTATGTATGGCTTTGGGTTTTGCTCTTATTTTCATGGTTCAAAAAATCAAAAACCAAACTCAAGCGGCCTAAATCAGGCTGCTTGATGAACTGTGCTGAGTAATAACGCCGCGCAACTAAACATAACAGCAAAACCACGATTTAAATATTTTTGTTGTTTAGGTGAGCGAAGTAATCTTAAAACCTTTGACGCCAGCCCTGTATATCCAGCCATTACAATTAAATCAATGGTAATCATAGTAGCTGCCATAATCAGATATTGTATCCATTGAGGTTTGCTTAAATCTAAGAACTGAGGCAAAACCGCCAATAAAAATACGATGGCTTTAGGATTACTGATATTGACCACAAAGCCATTCAATAGCAGCGCTGAAATAGATTTATTCTTTTTTTCATGCTGAATTTCAATGTCTTTTATAGGTGCAGTCCACTGCAAATAGGCCAAATACAATAAATAAGCAACCCCAAACCATTTAACCATCTGAAAAGCCAACGGTGTTGTCGCGAATAAAACGCCTACGCCCGCCGCCACAATCATGATTTGAATTAACAAGGCAATTTGCAAACCAATCGCATTCCAGTAACCATGTCTAAAACCATAGTTTAGACCACTCGACATAGAAGCAATCGCGCCCGCTCCAGGAGAAATACTAATAACCCAACAGGCCAGCATATAAGCAAACCAAATTTGCAAAGACATAGTGAAATAAACAATAAAAGTGGAATTATACCGTTTTATAAAACTATCGCGGCGATAATTCAAACAATAAAATCAATAAATAGACTACTAACAGCTCTTCGCATCAGGCACAATAATTGAAGCTCATACTAAATTATAATTGAGGAGATACCTTCCAATGACTGCTCAATCTGTCATTTTGCCATTACCATCTGATCATGCCCGTTTTATTGTTCTTCGCTTAAAAGATCTAACAATTGCTGAATTAAAAGAACAACTCGAAGCTTTATTCGAAACACGTGACCGTCTCATTACTCAGCATTCAGACGCGCAAATCAAAACAGCAGTCGCTTTTGGTCCAGAACTCTGGAAACAGCTTTACAGTCAATCTCCTGCTGGCTTTAAACAACTTGAACCAGAAAATGGTGCATTCAATATGCCTGTCGTACCAGCTGATGTGCTTATTCACATTGCAAGTATGCGTTCAGATATTTGTTTTGCATTAAGCCAAGCATTTTTTGAAGGTATTAAAGATAAAGTTGAAGTTCTGGATGAACGTGTTTGCTTCCGTTATTTCGATGGTCGCGATATGACTGGCTTTATAGATGGTACCGAAAACCCTCAATTTCCAGACGACCGGGCAGAAACCGCTCTGCTTCCAGAAAGTGCTGGAGTATTTGCAGATGGTAGTTTCATATTTGCACAGCGCTATGCACATGACTTGGAAAAATGGAAAAAACTTAAAGTCGATGCACAAGAAAATGTCATGGGACGTACCAAGCTTGAATCTATTGAATTAGATGATGACGTTAAACCAGACAATGCTCACGTTGCTCGTACTGTCGTTGAAGATGATGAAGGCGAAGAAATGGAAATCTTACGCCATAGCTTACCTTATGGCGATGGCAAAGGTGATCAAGGCTTATTCTTCATTGCTTATACTAAAGACCTGAACATTATTGATGCCATGTTAAAGCGTATGTTTGGCACAAGTGGCGATGGCATTCATGACCGCCTCTTGCATTTTGTAACACCACTAGACGGCGCATATTACTTTGCACCAAGTGAAGAGTTACTAGAAGAAGTTTTAGAGGATTAAGTTTTTTAAAAAGTAGCTATCGCCACGGTAGCTACTTTTTTATTTAAAACCAAAAAACAAGGACTTTGATATTTTACAAAGATATTATCTTTACTTTATAAATTAATAAAAATCACTCTTAAATATAAACTTAAGGCCCATTCGCATTTCTTATTTCAACCACTTCATTACAGTCTCTAGAAGTTGAATAAACAAAAATTCGTTTATCTTGATTTTCTAGAAAAATGGCATCTTTATTTTCACCAAAGGCATTTTTAGAAATATCACATTTATAAGCTGACAGTTGAAAGTTTTTTACGACTTCACATTTAGACTCAATAATATTGTCATTAAAACCATACCATCGCGTAATATTTGGATTTGAACAAGAGATTTCCCCTACTTGATCAGCTGTTTTAACTGCTTTACCCACACTCTCTTTCTTTTCACTTACAGCAGAGCCTGATTGATTTTTATCCGCCCGCACCACATCTGACTTATGACTAGCATCATGTTGAGCTTTATCTGGACTTTTATCGCTACACGCCATTAAAGCGCCTATAAAAATTAAAATATAAATATTTTTCATAAAAAAGTACTCATAATTATGTGTTATTTAAAAGCTGATCTTAATTAAAGCCATTACCTAGCAAGTATATCTAATATTAACTGAAGCAAAACTTACAAATGACTTATGATTTTAGATTAGTAATATTTTATAAAAGTGAATCATGTATTTTATTTTTAGAAGATTTAAAAGCCTCTGTAGCCAAATTAAATTAATAAAAAAGGGAGTACTTTCCCCCCTTTTTTACATGTCTAATATTTTAGAAAGGAATTCGCTTATATTTACGGTATTCTGGTTTCCAGAATGATTGTTCAATCTTCTGTTTAAGTAAATCATCGCTAATGGTTACAGCTACACCATCTGCCATTGCAGCTTTTGCCACTTCAAATGCAATCACTTTAGACACTTGTTGAATTTCACCCAAAGGTGGCAATAAGTCAACTTGTGGATCTTTCAACAATGGTGAACAGTCTGCTAATGCACTACTTGATGCCATAAGCATGTTTTCTGTAACACGTTTAGCACCTGATGCAACTACACCCAAACCAATACCTGGGAAGATGTATGAGTTGTTACACTGCGAAATATTGTAAAGTTTGCCATGATGATTTACAGGTGCAAACGGACTACCCGTTGCAATTAATGCTTTACCTTCAGTCCATTCAACAATATCAGCCGGTACAGCTTCAACACGTGAAGTGGGGTTAGACAACGGCATAACAATTGGTCGCTCACAATTAGCAGCCATAGTCTTAATAATTTCTTCAGTGAATAGGCCTGGTTGGCCAGAAACACCTATTAAGACTGTAGGTTTGGCATTCTTAACAACATCAAGTAGTGAAATCACTTCTTCAATGTTGCCCCATTGGTCTACCACTTCAGCTTTTTGAGCTAACTTACGTTGGAAGTCTAATAGGTTTGGCTGATTTTCAGTGATCAAACCAAAGCGGTCTACCATGTACACGCGAGCACGCGCTTCAGCATCGGTTAGACCCTCTGAAATCATTTGTGCAACGATTTGCTCTGCAATACCACAGCCAGCTGAACCTGCACCTAAGAAAGCAATTGTTTGGTCTTTTAACTGTTTACCTGCTGCACGGCTTGCAGCAATCAAACTACCGACAGATACCGCTGCTGTTCCTTGAATATCATCGTTAAAACAACAAATCTTGTCGCGATATTTTTCTAATAATGGCATCGCATTTTTTTGTGCGAAATCTTCAAATTGAATGAGTGCTTTTGGCCAACGACGTTTTACGGCCTCAATCACCATATCTACAAAGTCATAGTACTCGTCACCACTAATACGTGGTTGACGCCATCCCATATAAATCGGGTCATTTAATAATTGAGGGTTATTCGTACCTACGTCAATTGTGATTGGCAATGTGTAAGCAGGACTAATACCACCACATGCGGTATAAAGTGAGAGTTTCCCAATTGGAATACCCATACCACCAATACCTTGGTCACCAAGACCCAAGATACGCTCACCATCAGTAATCACGATGACTTTAACATTGTTTTTATTAACGTTTTGCAAAATATCATCAATCACATCACGATCTGGATATGAAATAAAAATACCACGATGACGGCGATAGATATCAGAAAAACGTTGGCAAGCCTCACCCACAGTTGGGGTGTAAATAATCGGCATCATCTCTTCAAGATGATTTTCGATTAAATGATAAAAAAGAGTTTCGTTGGTATCTTGGATATTACGTAAATAGATGTGCTTATTTATATCATCATTAAAAGCGCAATATTGTTGATAAGAGCGTTGGCTTTGCTCTTCAATAGTTTCAATAATATGTGGAAGTAACCCGTGTAAGTTAAAGTTACTTCTTTCTTCTTGAGTGAAAGCAGATCCTTTATTTAAAAGGGGTAACTCTAAAAGTGTATAGCCTGCATAAGGGATATAAAGTGGGTGTTTACTTGGGTGTCCTGATATCATTGCCTATCTCATTTTCCAGCTTAGAACTCCGAAAAGTACAGTTTCAGCACTCTCTAAAGCTCGTTGTATGCGTAAGCTTAAGACTATTTGAGACGAAATAGGTATTTTAAACTGTGATATTAAAATTAAAGACTATTTAGTAAATATATAATGTAAAATAAATATTAAAAATTAATTACTTATGATTTACAAGTTTTTTAAAATCATTCTTTATTAACACTATACTTGGCTTAGAAACTTATAATTTTTCAGCCCATTACATTTTTATAAAAAATACCAAGTGTTTTACTAGCTTATAATTTAGAAAATATTGTCTAAAAAGCCTATATTTACGTGCTTTAAGAATTTACTTAGGCTTATTTTTCAATATTTACAAAAAAAATAGTTGTAGGGAACGAAAAGAAAGAAATTCAGTGAAAGCGTTAAATGCACTCCCCCAACTCATAGGAAATTTGCTATATTTGACGTTTTTCTGCGACATCTATTTTCGATTGATATGAATACGGCAATACAAGCAGCTCTCGACCATGCAGTGCAAACCCTTCAGCAAGAAGGCGTGCTTCCTTCGGATTGGAATAATTCAAGCAATTTAACGCGCACCAAAGACCGAAGCCATGGCGACTTTGCTTCTAATATTGCCATGATCGGCTCTAAAGCTGCTGGTATGAAACCACGTGATTTAGCTGAAAAAATTCTTGCGGCTCTACCAGAAGTTGCAGATATCAGTAAAGCTGAAATCGCAGGTCCTGGTTTTATCAATTTCTTTTTAAATGCTGACCAGCGTTTTGCGATTCTTGATCAAATTCAAGCTCAAAAAGAAATCTTTGGCCGCAGCCAATCAAATGCAGCGAAAAAGATTCAAGTTGAATTCGTTTCTGCAAACCCGACATCTAGCCTACACGTAGGTCATGGCCGTGGTGCTGCTTATGGTATGACTGTTGCAAACTTGCTTGAAGCAACAGGTGCTAAAGTTGATCGCGAATACTATGTAAATGATGCTGGCCGTCAAATGGATATTTTGGCGACTTCTACCTATTTACGTTATTTAGAATTATTGGGCCAAAACCTTGTATTTCCAAAAAATGCTTATCAAGGCGACTACGTTAAAGAGATTGCCCAAAGCATTATCGACAAAGATAACAATGCATATGTTCGTGATGTAGCAGACGTCTATAAAGATGTGCCAGAAGACGTGCAATATGCAGATGAACTCGATAGCGAAGGCAATAAAGTTGTATTGTCTGGTGACAAAGAAAAGCACATTGATGGTCTTATTGCCAACTCACAACAATTATTAGGTGAAGGCTACCGTGTTTTCCATCAAGCCGCTCTTCATGCGATTTTAGATGACATTAAAGATGACCTTGCTGACTTTGGTGTAACTTTCAATCAATGGTTCAGTGAAGCATCTCTTAGCGCAAAAATTGATGAAGCTTTAGAAACACTTGATCAACGTGGCTTCCTTTATGAAAAAGATGGCAATATCTGGTTTAAATCGACTGAATTTGGCGATGAAAAAGACCGTGTTGTTAAGCGCCGTAATGGTCAAACGACTTACTTTGCCTCTGACATTGCTTACCACTTAAATAAATTACAACGTGGTTATACTGACCTTGTTGATATTTGGGGTTCTGACCACCACGGCTATATCTCTCGCGTAAAAGCTGCGATTGATGCGATGGGTTATGACTCGAAAAAATTGACTGTTCTTTTAGTTCAGTTCGTAAGTTTGTGGCGCGGTGGCGAGATGGTTCAAATGTCATCTCGTTCAGGTCAATTCGTGACTTTACGCGAGTTACGTAAAGAAGTTGGGAACGATGCTGCTCGTTTTTACTATGTAATGCGTAAGAGCGAACAACACATTGACTTTGACTTAGATCTTGCTGTATCACAAAGCAAAGACAATGCGGTTTATTATATTCAATACGCTCATGCACGTATCTGCCGTATGTTAGAAAAAGCAGCAAGCACTGGCTTACAGTTTGAAGTGGATGCTGCTCGTTCGCATGCTGCACGTTTATCACTTGATGCAGAAACTGAAATTCTTGCTAAACTTGCTGCATATCCAGACGTTGTATTACGTGCTGCTAATGCGTATGAACCACACCAAGTAGGTAACTACTTAAAGGAATTAGCTGCGCTATTCCACGGTTGGTACAATGAACACAAAGTTTTAAGTGATGATGCTGAACTTACACAAGCACGCTTATTACTTTCAATCAATGTACAACAAGTATTGCGTAATGGCTTAGAATTACTTGGTGTTTCTGCACCTGAAGCCATGTAAATAAATGCTGGATATTTGGTAGAACTACATATTCAGCCATGCTGTAAAAGACATCGCTTTGTGATGATATAAACCTTACAGAGCGATGTTTTAAAGTAAACTCGAAAGAAAACAATCAAAAGACAGAGGAATAATCCACGTGTTTGGCAAAACGCAACGCGGTGTATCTGAAAGACCTAATAAGCCTAAAAAGCCTTTAATCCCTAAATGGCTAGGGACACTTGTCGCTATTTTAGTCGTCTTATGCATTGCGGTAATGCTCATGCTGTGGAAACCTTGGCAACCTGTTTCTTCAAAAAATCAGATTACGTCTGATCACTATAAAGAAGAAGAGACGAATAAAGACTATCGCTTTTATGATCTATTGCCTCAGCAACAAGTAACCCCTATTCCGGAACAAGCAATCCCTGAAAGTAAAAATCAGGGTACAGCAATGATTGTAGAGGCGCCTAGTACAGCACAACCTGCTGCATCTGAGTCTGTTGCTACTACTGATAGCGATGACTCTACAGCTGCTGCCCCTCAACAACCAAATTACATTTTACAAGTCCGTAGCTATACAGATCCCGATCAAGCAGATGCTCGTCGTGCAGAAATTATTTTGAATGGCTTATCTGCCGATGTAGTCAAAAGTTCTGAAAATGGTAAGACTTGGTATCGAGTTATTTCTGGCCCATATGATACTCAAGATGCTGCGCTTGCAGCCCAGCAAACATTACAACATAGTGGTATTGACTCTATCGTAATTAAACGCAAATAAAGCAAGAGTGATAAAAAAGGAACAAATATTTGTTCCTTTTCTTTTATATGTCAGCACAATTTCTTTCGTTTGAACCCAAACTCTTTTGTTTTGCCTTTTGAAAAGCTGGCCGTTGCTGAATACGATGTAAAAAGGCTTGAATATGCGGATATTTACCTTGTAAACGCGACTGAAGAGCTTCTAGTGGAAAGCTCATTTGAATATCAGCAAATGAAAAATCCCCTGCAAAATATTCATGTTCAGATAAGTAGTTTTCTAAAAAACTAATATGATCTTTCATACGTGGACGAACAAAACTTGCTTTAACCCCTTCTGTGATTTTTTTTGCTATAGGTTGGATTAACCATGGCACGTGTTTATTCACACTATTCATAACCAAAGTCATCACCAATAAAGGCATAAGTGAACCTTCAGCATAGTGCATCCAGTAAATATACTGCTGCAAATCCTGAGCTTGCTTAGGCTTAAATTGCTGATTTTGATCGTAACGCTGCTGTAAATACTCCAAAATGACCGCTGACTCTGCAATGACTTGTTCATCGTCTGTCAAAATTGGGGCTTTGCCGAGAGGATGAATACATTTCAGTGTTTCTGGCGCAGAATAGTTGGGAAGACGTTGATAATAATGAATATCATAATCCAAACCTAACTCTTCTAAAGCCCATAAAATCCGAAACGATCGCGAACATTCCAGGTGGTGTACACTAATCATGCTATTGCCTACTTTTATTTTTCTTTTTTACATAAAAAACAGCATGTGAACATGCTGTTTTATTCCATTTGTGGGATGGATATAAAATCACCCACCTCAACAAAATAGCATTTTTACACTGTAACAAGCACAGTATGAATGTCTAAACTACGTAACAAAGTTTTAGTAACAGGCGTTTTACTACACACTGTTAATATTTTTTGCTGTAGTTCTTCGCTTGGTAACTCTTTAAAAACAATACGACGTTCAATATGTTCTTCATGCTCACGATTGGTATGAAAATCAATTTCAACTGAGAACTCACCAAAGTCATAATCTTTATGCTTTGCATACATTCTTAAAGTAATAAGTGTACAAGCTGCCAGACTCCCGGTAAGTAAATCATAAGGAGCTGGACCTTGGTCATGCCCTTCCAACTTCTCTGGTTCGTCACAAAAATATTGATGACGACCACTGGTGATTTCGCCCTTCCACTGCTCAGCAAGAGGCTTTGCTTTACTGCTTGCGATTACTGCTGTCATTTTGATGCTCTCATTTGATCTGGAAGAACTGGCGCTTCTAAACGCGCACCCACGTAGTCTGGAATTTCACCAAAACGCACATCATGATTAATCCACTGCTCCCGCGCTTCTTTTAAATCATCCATTGTACGTGCAACAAAGTTCCACCATAGTAAAATTGGAGTTTCAAACGGTTCACCACCTACTAACAGCACACGGTTCCCTTTCTTTACTTCAATTTCAATTTCACTTAAACCCGTATCTAATACAACCATGTTGTCGGCAGTGAGTTCATGGCCATTCACATGGGCAACCCCATCTAATGCCATAAAACCATATTCAAACTCAGGATTTAGTGGAATACGTGTTTTAGTATCTTCGGTAGCAATTAAATCAACACCTACTAACGGCGTATGCACTGCAACTGGGGAAGTAGTTGCCAAGTATTCACCCACAAGGACGGTAAACTCTAAACCATCCTTTTCAACAACAGGTAGTTCTGGGTAGTGTTCAAATTTAGGATCCATATTGCGCTTATGGTCAGGCAATGCGATCCAAAGCTGGGCAGCATGCATTTGAGTTTCTGTATCAGGGGCAACTTCTGTATGAGAGATACCATGACCTGCTGTCATCAGGTTTACTTGTTTAGGACGGATCAATTGCTTTGAACCTAAACTATCAGTATGCATCATGGTGCCTTCAATCATCCACGTGAAGGTTTGCAAACCAATGTGAGGATGAGGACCAACATCTAGACCATCACCAGCTGGAAAAGTTACTGGGCCTGCATGATCTAGGAAACACCACGCACCAATCATTCGCTTTTGACGGCTAGGTAAAGCCCGCTTAATGACTGTCCCCTGTCCAATTTCAGCAGAACGAATTGGAAATTCCTGAATAAATTGATTGGCAAATTTCTCACAATCTTTTGAATCAGAAATATCGTAATCATTATTATTGCTCATGATATTACTCTCTTTTACCTATGCTTTTGCAATGAGTTGTTATACTGATCTTAACAATACACTCATTATTCAATATAGTCTTTTAGTAATACACAGGGTGTTATGAATGAGACAATCCTTTTTTTAGTTATAAAAATAAATAAAGCTGCATTCAGCAGCTTAAGATAACTGAGTTTTAACGAGCTGTTTTAGATTTTTCATAAATTGTCCGAACTGCGGAAAGAACTCTTGAAACAATGCATGATCTCGATTTTCCAGCATGACTTCACTAAATAACTTTAGACCAACAGCAAAAGACTTTGTAGTTTGATCATCGAAAAATTCCGCATTCTTTAGCTTTTCAACAATCTCAAAAATATCGTCATGGTTACCACTATAGAACTCAAGTCTTTCCGTATAGGTAGAAACTTCACCTTTGGCATCTTTTAAATGTTGTACAGTAACGTGATATTGATGTTGTTTCATATATAAATTCTCTATTAAAAATTAATGATTTTGAATAATTTCAACCTGCTTCAAATCAACTTGAAATTGACTAAATACCGATTGCAAACAGGCTAGAAATTGTTCTTGTTTAGCTTCAGTCAGTTCTGCACAATGAATCTGTAGAAGTTGATTGTTGGCTAAGTCTGATAAGTTAAATTTGGCTTCACCTCGTTGGAATTGAGTATTTGAAATTAGGCCTGCTCCTACCAAATCACTGACCACCCGATAAACTGTTGCTAAACTCAACTTCTGTTTTTGGGTATATAGCTTTTGATAAATCTGTTTAACTGTTAGATCTTCTGCTTGCTGTTGAATTAAAGACAGAACAGCAAGTCTTGGATGAGTGACTTTTAGGCCCGCTTCTTTGATTTTTTGCTGTAGCTCTAACATGTTGTATCTCAACTTATAGGCGCCCGATTGCAACCGCAGCCTGATCAATTTTTTCGGCAATTTGATAGATCTGCTCTTGCTGCAAGTCAGTTGTATTAAGTTTCAAGCGTAAGGCAGTTTTTAAATTTTCCATGGCGCGGTGAATTTCAATTAATTGATCATTACTGTGAATTTCACGTCTCAAACGTAATTTCTCTAAAAGTCCACTTAGTTTGTCTTGCTGTTCAGCTAAATAAGCTTCCCCAAACTCCGTAATTTGATATTGCTTACGCTCTACATCCACTAAGTTAATTAAATTCATTTCTTCAAGACTGGTCAAAGTCGGATAGATTGTTCCCGCACTAGGCGTATAGCCATCACCGACCAAATCACTTATTTCTTTAATAATTTCATAACCATGCTTAGGACTTTGCTGAATAAGGTGAAGGACTAAAAGTTTCATTCGTCCAGCTTCAAAAAGTCTTCCACGACGCCCCGAACGGTGATGGCCGTGGTGATGTTCATTGTGCTCAGCATGATGATGTTCTGATTGTTGTTTCATCTTTGAAGGTTCTCCAATATGCCTAATTTATATTTATTAAGATATATCTTAACATATCTTTTATCAAGTATAAGTAATAATATACAACCTATTATATTGATATTTATTAATATTAATTTTTGGCTTTAAAAGTTAAGCAATAAAAAGAGTGCTTAAGCACCTTACTAGTTAGTTTCCTGAGAAGAAGTTTAAGCTGACGAAAGAAAAGAATATTTATGATGAATTTCTTATAAAATGTAATATGTTAATTTTTCTCTTTAATCATAAATAATATGCACTTGTGTTATTTAAGCGATTTAACATTAGCAGATGCCTCTAATTTAGTTAGACTTTATACAAATGATACGACTAGAAAGTATTTAGGTGGCCCATTGGAAGTATCTCTAGCTCAAACGCGAGCACATGCTGATATTAATACTCCAAGTAAATTACCTATTTGGGCAATTCGATCTTCTACTGACCATAATTTTTTAGGAATTATATCTCTGGATACTCATCATGACGGTTCAGATATCGAAGTATCATATGAATTGCTGCCGGAATATATGGGATATGGATATGCAACTCAAGCACTTGAATTTGTTTTACATTATTCATTTAATGAGTTAAATCTTAAGAAAGTAATAGCTGAGACTCAAACACAGAACAAAGCATCAATCAAATTATTAGAACGTGTTGGAATGGTTTTTGAGAAATCAGTAGAACGTTTTGGTTCAAATCAAAGTATTTTTTTTATTACTAATCACCAGTATATCGATAAACATAAATAATGCTTTTATCAATAGACATAAAAAAGGCAGGATTAAATCCTGCCTTTTCATTTGCTTATTCCCACTCAATCGTTGCTGGTGGTTTAGATGACACGTCATATACAACACGTGATACATCTTTAATTTCATTCATAATACGCGTTGAGATTTTATCAACCAATTCGTATGGTAAATGTGCAAAACGAGCTGTCATAAAGTCAACCGTTTCAACCGCACGAAGTGCAATTACCCATGCATAACGACGACCATCACCTACTACACCAACTGACTTAACTGGCTGGAACACAGCAAATGCTTGAGCTGTTTTGTCGTACCAGCCGCTGTCGCGAAGCTCTTGCATGAAGATGTCATCAGCAAGACGAAGAATATCTGCATATTCTTTTTTAACTTCACCCAAAATACGAACACCTAAACCAGGGCCCGGGAATGGATGACGGTAAATCATGCTGTGTGGCAAGCCAAGTGTAGTACCTAACTTACGTACTTCGTCTTTAAACAAGTCACGTAAAGGTTCAACCAATTCAAACTCTAAATCGTCAGGTAAACCACCCACGTTGTGGTGAGATTTAATAACGTGTGCTTTACCTTGTTTGCTTGCAGCAGATTCGATTACGTCTGGGTAAATCGTGCCTTGTGCCAAGAATTTCACGCCATCAAGTTTACGTGCTTCTTCAGCAAATACTTCGATGAATTCACGGCCAATGATCTTACGCTTTTTCTCTGGATCAACTTCACCAGCCAACGCAGTTAAGAAACGTTGTTCAGCATCTGCACGAATCACACGGATACCCATGTTTTCAGCAAACATTTGCATCACTTGGTCACCTTCGTTTAAACGAAGTAAGCCATTATCAACAAATACACATGTTAACTGGTCGCCAATTGCTTTGTGTAAAAGCGCAGCAACAACAGATGAGTCAACACCACCAGAAAGACCTAAAAGAACTTTTTCATCACCGATTTGCTGACGTAATTGTTCTACACGTAAATCGATAATGTGTTCAGGTGTCCAAAGGCCACCACATCCACAAATTTTATGAACGAAGTTTGCAAGTAACTCTTCACCTTTTGCCGTGTGCGTTACTTCTGGATGGAATTGCACGCCATAGAAACGACGCGCTTCATCACTTACAGCAGCAACTGGACAGCTTGGTGTGCTTGCAGTAATCGTAAAACCTTCTGGAATCTGGCTCACTTTATCGCCGTGGCTCATCCAAACATGAAGTTGGTTTTCACGGTCTTGTAAGTTACCAATAAGTTGGTCACGTTTAACGATATCAACTTCGGCATAACCAAACTCATGTACAGTACCTGGCTCAACTTTACCGCCTAACTGTTCAGACATGGTTTGTAAACCATAGCAAATACCCAATACTGGAACGCCTAACTCAAACACCACCTGTGGTGCTCGTGGGCTGCCCTCTTCATGCACACTCTCAGGTCCACCTGACAAAATAATACCGTTTGGGTTAAAAGCACGAATGTCTTCTTCAGACATATCAAAGGCATACATTTCAGAGTAAACACCAGCTTCACGTACACGACGTGCAATGAGCTGACTATATTGAGAGCCGAAATCCAGAATCAGGATACGATCTTCAGTAATTTGAGTATTGGTAGTCATGACAAACCACTAAATGGCAAAAGAATTAAGCGCGCCATTTTAACATTTTTCACGCTTCGGCGCACCGCAAATCATCATATATCTTGTTTTTTTCATATCATAATCATTTTGATATTTAGATTGATTGATATAAATATAAATTTATTGATATTTATCAATGTACTGTATACCTCTTAAAATCTTCATACACATTGATAAATTCATCACATTCTATGCAACATCCTCATGAATTTGATGTTAAGATGACCCGATAAAACAGGCATTACCATGGAAAGGTAAATACCATTAAGCGATATTTGTCTGTCCTTAAACAGTGATCCGTTTTTTATGGCTTGTTGCCCCATATCAAAATCAATAGAAATCTAAGGAACAACAATGCTTCAAACTATGATTGCAGATTTCCAGCAACATTTTTGGTTGTATGTCTCTATTCCTTTCATGAGTGGTTTAATTGGCTATGTCACTAAAGTGATTGCCATTCAAATGATGTTCTCACCACTTGAATTTAAAGGTATTAAACCGTTTTTTGGCTGGCAAGGTATCGTACCTCGTAAAGCTGAAAAAATGGCAACCATTGCTGTTGAACTCATGACAGCCAAGCTGATTAAACCCGAAGAAATTTTTGCTCGTCTTGACCCAAAGCGTATTGCCAAAGAAATTGAAAAACCATTAATGGCAGCAGCAGAAGATATTACGCGTGAAGTTGCGCAAGAGTATCAACCCGGTTTATGGGAAGGCATGCCTGAGTTTGCCCGTCAAAGACTGATCCGCAGAGTTCAATCCAAAGCGCCTGAAATTGTCGAGCACATCATGAGTGAAGTGCAACGTGACGTAAATCGATATTTTGATATTAAGCATTTGGTGATTAGTAATTTGCTTAAAGATAAGCGTTTACTCAACAATATTTTTAAACGTGTCGGCAAACAAGAATTTAAATTTTTCAGTAATGTTGGCTTTGTATTCGGTTTTGGTATTGGTGTAATCCAAATGTTGTGCTGGATTATCACGCAAGGTAAATATCCTTGGATGCTACCAATGTTTGGTGGATTTGTAGGATTTTTCAGTGACTGGATTGCGCTGCAAATGATGTTTAGACCGCTCTATCCTAAAAAGATATTGGGCTATACATGGCAAGGTCTGTTTATTAAACGTCAGAATGAAGTAGCAGCTGACTATGCAGCCTTGATTTCCAAACAGCTTTTAACTTCACGTCATATGATGGAAGAGCTATTTTCCGGCACTCACTCTGCACGTGTGATTGACTTGGTGAACCGCCATGTTAAACAGGAAATTGATATGCAGGCAGGTGTCATTCGTCCACTTGTTGTATACGCAATTGGTGGAGAAAAATACCAGAATATGAAAACACAAGTTGCAGAACGTATTATGCAACAACTGCCAGAGACCATGAAATATGTTGAGTCTTATGCAGAAGATGCGATGAATATTCGCAGCACTTTAATTGAACGTATGCAAAAATTAACACCATCCGAATTTGAAGGGATGTTGCGTCCAGCGTTCAAAGAAGATGAGTGGGCACTCATTGCAGTAGGCGCCGTACTTGGTTTTGTTGTTGGGGAATTACAAATCCAGTTCATGCTCTAATTTTTAAATATAAAAAAACCGGATGAATTGCTCATCCGGTTTTTTATTTTATCTTGAATATTATTTTTCAATTGCATGGTCTAGGCTAATACGTCCAGCACCGTGAAGCATTAGGAAGAACAATCCCCCTGCCATTGCAAAATTTTTCATAAAGTGGATGCTATTATTATATTGCGCTGCTGCATCAGCCCCACCTTGGTGGAACAAGAACGCAGTCAAAATACTAAAGATTCCAAGACCAAAAGCTGCAAAACGTGCTTGGAAACCAAATAACAAAGCTAAACCACCACCAAACTCAACCAAAATGACTAATGGTAGAATTCCACCAGGAACCCCCATAGCTTCCATATAACCTGCTGTTGCTGCGTAACCGGTGATTTTTCCCCAGCCAGCAACAAGGAAGATATATGCAATAAGTACACGAGCAACCAGACTAATAAAACTATCCGCACCTGTTTGCGTTACGATATTTTTGACCACCACATTTGGATTAAACATACAGCCACCTTTATTTAAATGCTTATTTGTTGATGAACTCATTCTAGGTTTGGGACATTGATAATTAAATACTCAAAATCCATATATATCGTTGCACAAATAGGATGATTAATTTGTATCTTTTTGATGTTCTATACTGACTTTCTATAGGCTCACTGCTAGGATTTGAGCACGGTTTACCACTTAGCTATCTCATGGAACTTCTTGATTTTATTCTACACGTTGACCAGCATCTCGCCGAATTTATTACAAATTACGGAGTCTGGATTTATGGCATATTATTTTTAATTATTTTTGTCGAAACCGGTTTAGTGGTCATGCCGTTCTTACCGGGCGATAGTTTATTATTTGCAGCAGGGGCTTTAGCGGCATCTACAGGTAAGATGGATCCATGGTTGCTAGGTACTCTACTCTTCCTTGCAGCTGTTCTAGGTGACACAGTCAACTATCATATTGGACGTTTTATCGGTCCACGTGTGTTTGAAATGAACTCTAGATTCATTAATAAGCAGCACTTAACCAAAACTCAAGAATTCTTTGCCCGCCATGGTGGTAAAACGATTATTTTTGCTCGATTCATTCCATTTGCCCGCACATTTGCTCCTTTTGTTGCAGGTGCTGGTAGCATGAATTATAAGTTTTTCCTGACATATAACTTAATTGGAGCATTCTGTTGGGTAGCTTCTTTTGTAACCTTAGGTTATCTATTTGGAAATATGCCAATCGTTAAAGATAACTTTACCCACCTTATTTTCGGCATCATTATTATTAGTGTTCTACCGGGTATTATCGGCTTTATACGTGAGAAGTTAAAAAACCGTAAAGCCAACGTTTAAAGCTTCTTTTAGAAGAAACGGAATACCACCGGAAGCATACATAAAATGAGTAACATGGCCGATCCTTTATATAAATGATCGGCTTTTATTTTTTGCATTGAACCTGTCAATAAAGCACGACCAAAAATCATCCAGAAACTCGCCGCAGGAATAAGCGTCAATGTAAAAGCCGTAAAGACCATAAGAAAATTTTCAGGCGAATTCCATGTTTCGGCAGGAAAAATACCGGCTGCAAACAGTAAAGACTTAGGATTTTTTAAAGTAGAGAAGAATAACTGACGTGGGCGAATATTACGGTGGTTCTGACTAAACTGCTGTAAATGTGTAGTTTTCCATAAACGAAATGCCATCCAGAACACATATAACACGCTCGTAATATGCAAAATGAGCAGTAACGCAGGCCAAACTGGAGCTGCTAAATGAATAAAGACAGCCCAAAAGCTAATCCCATAGGCATAACCTAACCATTGCATTGGAATAAGCCAGAATGTTTTAAATAAACCTTGTGAATGAGCGGCGGTTGCAAGTAGTGCGTTTGTCGGCCCAGGAATAAGCAAAACAGCCAACATTGCTAATACAAAAAACCAGCTTTCAATCATAAAGTTTCCACATTGGTAAAGATGGGGCCACCTTAAACGAAATAGACAAAATATAGCAAGTTAAGAGCATAACTTGACGAGAAAAAATACAAGTATCATTGTAACCATATTAAACTAAGATACTGATTTATGTTTATTTTATTATGAAACATTTTGCTAAACTTTAATCATCACAATATGCTTTGACTAGCATATTGTGATGCAAAGATGACTATTAATTCGCCTTTTTGCGGACAATTATTGGACAATTCTTAAACTGAGCTGCCTGAACAATTGCTTCTTGTTGGCCTAAAACACGTGAAAGTTCGGTGTTCTTGGTTGAAGAAGATTGCCCCATATTAACAGAGATGGATGGACCGAATCCCCAACCGCCTCGTCCCCAGCCACCACCAAGTCCAAGCCCAACACCCATACCTGTACTTTTTGGAGTTTGTACGCCATTGTCGATATATTGTTGAATACGGTTATATTCACTTTGCAGTTGTTGGCAACTCAAAGATTGATACTGTGTCGGAGACACATAAGTCGGTTTTACCGTTGTAGCACAAGCGCCAAGAAGTAACGTGGCTGCCACCAAAGGCGCAATATATAAGCCTTTCATCATTTTTCTCTTATCGTTTTGGCTCAATCTCACCAAATAATGTCTCATAAGCCTGAGTCAATTTATGTTCTGGTGCCAAATGGGCCAAAGGTAAATTTTTCTGATGCGATTCTTTCATTAAAATTGAAGGCGGTAACATGCTATTGAGCACAGGTAACCCTTCATCTTTCAACTGCTGGACCACTTCCCGAGGTAATTTTGCTTGGGATTGGAACTGGTTCACCACAATTCCTTCAATTTCCAAGCGATCATTATGATCATCTTGCGTTTCGAGAACATTTTCAATCAATGTTTGTAACGCACGCTTTGAAAAGACATCACAGTCGAAAGGAATCAGGACTTTATCTGCTGCAATTAAGGCGGACAACGTGAAAAAGTTAAAAGCTGGTGGTGTATCGATATAAATACGGTCATAGCGCCCAATTAAGCTTTGAATAGAATCACGCAATTTATAAATTTTATGCTTGCTTTCAAGTGCGTGCTCAAGTGCACCAAGCGTAGGGCTTGCTGGAAGTACATCTAATTTATCAAAGGATGTCGAGTGCACAAAACTGTCGAGGTCTTTGTTCCGAGGGGCTTTTAAAATTGAGCCGAGTGCATTACCAATTAGACCTTTTTGTTGATTATTCCCCAGCACATCTTCAAAGAAGTTTTCAATATTTGGTTCTAAAACGGCTTTATCAGCAGCGTATGTTGCTTCTTCGCCTAAAAGGTATTGGCTAGAGTTGGCTTGAGGATCCAGATCGATAACCAAGGTCCTAAAGCCATGTTTGGCACTAATCGCAGCCAAATTTACAGTAATACTTGATTTCCCTACACCGCCTTTTTGGTTAAATACCACACGAGTTAACATGTTTCCCTCTGCATATTTTTTATTGTATGCAGTTTAACCTAGAGCTTAAGCAAAAAGGCAAAGAATGTAGAACAATTAAGCAAAAACTGGTTTCACAATAACCAAAACAATAATGGCAATAAATGCGACTGTACTAATAGCTAAACCTGCACGGCGCTGTGCCAATAAAATAGCGTCATCCTTTTTAAAAGCCTTCATTAGTGATGATAACAGTACTAAAAATAAGATAATTTTCGCGTAAAACCATGGTTGAACCTGAAAGTTCTTCATCACCAGTAAAATTGCACCAGTAATAAAAACCACAGTAAATGACAAATGCTGCAAAGCAACTAATACTTTACGCCCTGCTGGGTTAGGTTGTTGACCTTGCACACCAATGAATAGTGTAGAAGCGCGTAAAACAAACACCATAAGTGCGGCAGCCACCGCAGTCATATGAATAATCTTAGTGATTAAATGTGCATCCATGAAAGTTAACCCTTAGCTTTTAGGTGCATGTGCACATTCTGGGCTCGCTGGCGCTTGACCTTGCCACTCACTTGGCAAATAAGCATGTATTGCTAAAGCATGGATTTGACCTGGATTCATTAAATCAGAAGCCAACGCATACACTTTTTGATGACGTTGAACCAAACGCAAGCCGTTAAACTCTTCACTTACCACAATCACTTTAAAATGTGATTCTTTACCTGGGAAATAACCACCGTGGCCAGCAGACTCGTTAATAACTTCCAAATGGCTAGGTGCAAGGGTTTTTAACCGTTCAATCAACTGTTGTTCAAGGCTCATAGCTTTTCCTTTTACGATTATTCATATATTTAAACCTAGTATACCCTGTCTACACACAAACAAAAGTTGCTCTTGTATGCTTTGACTTCGAATAAAATGTCTATTTATTCGGCAACTTATCAATAAAAATAGCTCTAAATGCTCATTTCTGTTTTTATTTTATGCAATCAGCATAATTATTTGCATAAAGTTGTTGACCCTTGTTTTGCTTAATGTATTATAAGCGGCACGCGGGAATAGCTCAGTTGGTAGAGCATAACCTTGCCAAGGTTGGGGTCGCGAGTTCGAGTCTCGTTTCCCGCTCCAAATTGGTTTTTTTTGAGAAAGTTTTAGTAAAAACTGCTCATATATGCGGGAATAGCTCAGTTGGTAGAGCATAACCTTGCCAAGGTTGGGGTCGCGAGTTCGAGTCTCGTTTCCCGCTCCAAATTTAAAAAGCCCTAGTCGAAAGACTGGGGCTTTTTTCTTTTTATCGATTCTTATTTTTGCACTCAATCGATTCACAGCATAACTTACTGAAAAGAACTCAATTCCAACGAAAGACTTTCTACCTTCTACCAGATTCACTTTTTTAAATTGCCAGTTGTATTCATTTAATTTAGGTATATTCGCAAGGTGTCGGCTTCATTGAATGCATAGATATACACGGCAGTAATTGGAAACATTCCATATTAAAGCGTTCTATATTGTGGCTCTGCTGTAAACATATGGAAAAGATAAAATTGCAATCATAGATATAGCTTTGAAAATGATATTGTTCTGTGTTTTGAGCATCATGAGTTGCGTCAAAAAACTGTATATGTTCAGAAAAGACATGGAAATTAAGCTTCTTTAAATGGCTGCTCATTCCATGACCAGTACATTTAATATAGGATTCCTTTAAGGTCCATATTTGAAAAAACCGCTGATATACGCTGAATGGATCAGTACTTTCATTTTCCTGAATCCAGTCTATTTCACTCAGCGCTAACACACTATCAACCCGCCTCCATTCGAACTCTCGATTCACTCGTTCAACATCGACGCCTATTTCTCCTTCTTCAGTCACAGCAAGGACAATAACGTCTCCTGAGTGACTAAGATTAAAATAAATAGTCTTACCGCCTTGTACAAAAGGTTTGCCGTTCGGTTGTAATTGAATATTGACTTGATGGGGTGAAATACCCAGCTTATCTGCTAAAACAGACTTCGTTAAGACACGAGAAATTAAGAAAAGACGTGCTGCTTGAGGAAGATATTGATCATATCTCAACTTTTCTGCTGCGTTGAGAAAGCTGAGATAATGACTCAATATCACATGATCTTGTGGTACCCGTGAAACTGGGCAAACAAAAACCTGTACTTGGGCTATATTAGACATCACTAAGCTGTGCTGTAGTGCTGATATATTTAGTTAGAACTGGTGTGAGATAATCATAAACTGCCTCTACATGGGTCACATGCGGATTATGACCTGCACCAGCAATGCTATGTACAGGAATATTAGGACTGATTGTAGTAACAAGTGGGTCCTTCTCTCCAACAATCATTTCAACTTTAGAGCTAAGCTCGTTTAACAAAGCTGTTTGAGATGCTCGCTGCTGAGGCAAACTAATACGGTGCATATACTCACTAATATGCTTGGCTACCGACACCCGGCGTAATGAATCCATCGCATAACCAACAGATGGATTTTTTTGTCCATCTGGATGTAGGTCTTTAGCAATCATATCTTTTGGCACAAAACGGAAAATCAGATTAGATATCGCTTGTATCTGAAACATTTTAGCAGCCTGTGCCTGAACAAAATAAGGCGATATGAGAATAAGACGCGCAACTTTATCTGGGTATTTCTTTGCAAGGTTCAATGCAAAGAGACATCCTAACGAGTGGGCAATCACAACACTATTTGGCGCTAAAAGCTTTGCAGCAGTATCGATAAACTGATGATTGTTATCTTCAATCACCTCATAACTACCCGAACGCCCAAGTCCGGGTAAGTCCATCATAGCAACCTGATCGTATGTAATTTTATTGATGATTGGAGACCAACATGCGCTATCAAATGGAATACCGTGTAAAAATAGTGCAGAAGATTTTTCCGAACCAACTGACTGTTTAGTATAGATTTCTGTCCAATATCGGTTTTGATAACTAAAAGAATTAGGTGTTGAAACTTGCATACGACCAAAGCGTGTAAGCACTAGACGATCAATCCAACGAGAGAAATATGGAGTGATATTAATCAAGTCCGCGATGCCCATCTTCGCTGCCATCGCCTCTGCCCCATCAACATGATAGTGCTCAGTAGAAATGAAAGAGAGTTGCTCCTTAGAACCATCAAGTAATACCTCAGGTAATTTCTCTAATAGACCTTTAGGTAGCTGTAAATGTGGTGAGCTAACCCCTAAATGCTCGGCAGCGAGGTGAACTAGGCGATGAAATTTCGGTGTCTTGGAATCAAGCAGCATATACTCCTGAGCAATCGTCTCAGGATAAGACATCGTTCGGATTAAAAAGCTCACGATATACTGCATATTACATAGTGGCAGGAATGTGTCACGGCCACCCGGCAATGCCAGTAGACGTCCCTGATAGAGCTTATCAATCATGTCCGCAATACCGATATATTGCATATCGCCATACTTATAGAAACCATCAATGACTGTGGCTGGATTTATTGCAGTCCATGGCACATTTAAACGCTTACAAGCCTCAATGAAAGCCTGATAACCCAAAATTTTTGAAGCTTCATAGCCACCATGTTTGCAATACAACTCATCAGCCGACTCTTGCGGCGGAGCAGCCACACGATACCCACCAATCCAGATAAATCGCTCAAGCTGCTTCAATGTTGCGGCCCATTCAATTAAGGCGAGTCCTGACTTAACATTTGTACGCTCAGCTTCAGCTTTGCTAATACCCCAATTAAATGACGCTGCAAGATGATAAATTACATGGATCTTTGCCTGAGCATCCGCTAGCAGAGAGTCCAGCTTAAAATCACGGCTCAAATCATATTCAACAAATGAAATAGATGGATCAGCAAGCCCTTCTGTTGCAATGAAACCCAACAGCTTATCTTTCTTGGTTGCAGCATTACGTAGCGCAGCAATGACCTGATGACCCTCACGCAAAAGATCAACGACTAGTCTGCTGCCAATAAAACCTGCTGCACCTGTTACTAATATGGTCTTCCGTGAAAAATTATCTTTTTTTGCGTTCTTTAAATTATCCATAAGTCACCTTATTAGGGCTGGGCAATCCAGCATTGTTTTGGAGCGAATTATCTTAAAAGTTATATCGGATCTGGGCATATACCAGACTGTTATCTCTAAATTGTCCTAACACCGTATCATTTTTGCCCCAGAAGCGATCTCCACCTGCATTCAACTGCCAGTGATCATTGAGGTTGTAGTTAATACGCACTCTCAATAACTCATTAGGCTCTGGTGCAAAATAAAACCCTGTAAACTCTAGCTTTAGGTTGTCATTCATTAGGTTAAGTGCATAACGCAGCATAGCCCCATACTGATTCTGTTGATACTGGTCACTGATGGTTTGCTGATAACGATAAACTTCTCTCAATAATGGATCTGTTAAGCTATCGGCAGACCTTACATCCTCCGTATGTTTGTACACGCCCATTAAACTCAGCGTGGAATTTTTTAATGATAATTCTGGACCCACGACAACAGTTAAATTATTTTTTTTGTGTGTAAGATCTTCACTGCCATCCGAGTCAGTCTTTGTATAAGCAGCTTCACCTCTCCATACGATATCGTTATGGTTATAACTGAAATCTACTCCATAGACAGACATAGGATTATTTTTCAGCTGTAATGTTGCCCCTGCTGGAGATAACGACTGTAGTGACAAATCAGGCATGTGATCCAAACCTGAAAAATACGATGCCCCGACATCTAGACCATCTACAGAATAATCCCAACGTACTGCAAACATAGGACGACTCTTACGGTCTATGTCATACTGAACACCAGCAATCTGACGCAATGGAATCACATCTGAACGACTACGCGGATACCACAATGCGGTCCATTTATTGGTTCCAGATTCAGGAATATACGTCAATTTGAGTGCATCATTTCCAAGACGTTGATCTGTCTCATCTGGTACTAGACGCGTATAGTCACGAGGCGAGAGATTATCCGTTGGGTTAATCCCATCAGCCCTTCCCCAGATGACAATCTGACGACCAACATCAACATAAACGGTCTGATTCCAGTTATAAGAGGCATATAACTCACGTAAGTTACGGTTTACCTTACTCACTTGATCTGGGTTCACAGTATGGTCCGTTTCGTCTCCAACCACGATGTCGTAATGCAGCTTAAATGCAGGGTTAAACTTGAGCGTACCATTGGACCAGAAACTTGCCTGTCCAATATTTTTTAATGAACTTAAATCACGATCTGATGACCATACATCGAGTCTGGCTGAGTTCTGGCTCACAAAACTAATTTCACTGTCATCTGCATAAGCATGCTGCAGTAGCATAAAGCTACTGCAGCATGCAAACACCCAATAGGCACCTTGCGTCATTTTTCAAGGCTCTGCGGTGAGAAAAGCTTATCGGATAAAGTTTTTTCTGCCACAAAATCATTGACGATCACTTGCGTCATATGTTGAGTTTGCAGATTTTTCGCCATAGATTTCATGGCCTGCCATCTTGGTTTCACTTTGCCGTAAGGACGGATATCGGTGAACTCAATGTGTTTTAAAGGCTTACCTGCTGTATCCCAAATGTCGATGGTTGCTGTAACAAAGTTATCTTTGAGTATGCACATACGACGTTTGCTATAACCAAAGTCACTCTTCACCGTATTATTGATTGGCGTTGCTTCAATCATGTAGCAATCTTTGCCATTAAATTTGCCATCTGCAAGTTTCGTGTACTTCCAGTCACTGAGCTTATAGCCAAGAACATCACCATAACTAAAGTCCGTACCAATAAAAGCATCACCCTTATTCGCTGATGCAAGACGGCGTACTTTTTTCAATGCAGGCAAATAGACAAACATGCTATCGCTGCCTTTCGCATTTTCAATTAACAGCGTCGTGGTTCCTTGGACATCTGCTGGCGAGATGAACTCAGTCAAACGCATGTTGTTCTGAGTATTTCCAGCAAGCTTGGTCATGTTTTTAGTTAAACGTACACGTTGCTCGCCATTTTTAGAGGTCAAAATAAATTTGGCGCTAGCTGTTGAAGACAAGAACTTAGAAGCATCATCACTGCGATTAACAATGTCTTGAACCTCATCTGCATGAGATGTTTTAGGTAATGAAAAAGTGAGTGCTGTACCCAACAAAAGGCTTGTCACAACTGTTTGTGCAACAGGAATACTCTTCTTATTTGAAGAAAAGATAAAACGAGGTTTCAACATCAGAATCATTGTAGGTACCATAATTAAGGTTGCAAATACGCTGAACAGCATCGCAATCACAATAAACATTGCGAGCCATTGATGGACGTGGAAGCCTTGCGACAAAGACAATACGCCATACCCACCGGCAACCGCAGTCGCGACAAAAAGAGAAGCCTTACCAGCAGTACTTAAAGTTTTACGAATAGCATCTTTGATATCGCCGCCTTCTTCGCGCAAGATTTCACGCAAGCGATAGAGGAAGTAGATAGCATAATCCGCACCAATACCTACAGCCATGGCCGAGATGAGAGAGTTCGGAATATTGAGCGGAATGTCGAGCCATCCCATCACGCCAAAGATGGCAAGAATTGAGAACAGAAGTGGTGTAAGAACAATCAGTCCCGCTGAAATCGAACGGAAAACCAATGCTGAAATAAAGAATACGGCAAATGAAATTTGTAAAATATTCATAAGCTTGCCGTGAACCATTGTTTCAGTTAAGGCAATGGTCTGCGTCACATCACCACCAAAACTTACTACAGCTTTATCACCCAATTGACCCGCCATATACGTTTTTAGCGACTCAAGAATTTCTTTAATGCGATGATTACTGCCTGTTTTCAGAAGAACAGTGATCTTGGCATAACGCTGAGTGGTATCAATGTATGAATCAAAATCAGTCGGCTCACCAGACATTGAATACAACAGCAGATACTGAGCAACGACATCTTTGGTTGCAGGAACCTGAAATGCTTGTGGCTGATCAGCATTCATTGCCTGATTCATTCGTTTGATATAGTCCACGATAGAGATGGTTTTACCGACCTCTGGAATTGAGTTTGCGAACTTTTCTGTATTATCAATCGCTTTTAGGATTTCAGGGTTTTCAATACCATCACGAACCTTCGTATCAACCATAATATAAAGGCTGTTTGTGCCACCAAGAGACTGATTCAAGAATCTGTCGTCTTGCTGCATTGGTAAGTCGCGAGCGAAGAAATTACGGCTATCGTTGTCTACCACAATACGGCTCGTGCCAATAGCAAGAAAGACGCCCATTGCCGCAATCGCAGTCATTAACATCATTCGTGGACGAACTGATAAAATGACATCACCAATACGGTTTGGAATCCAATCCCAGATCGGCAAGCCTTTGCGTTTGACCTTCACAACCGAAGGCGGTGGCAACATTGAGCGAAGTGCCGGAATAAAAGTCATCTCAATCACCAGCGTACTGATAATCCCGATTCCTGTAAAAATACCGAATGAACGAATAGTGGGAATATTGAAAGTCAACAATGAGAAGAAACCAGCCGCTGCAATACCACCAGCCAATACCATAACTGGACCCACACGAACCAAAGACTGCACTACAGCTTCGCTATTGGCAGCTTTAGGTTCCATCCCTTGAGCAATCAGGCGATCAAAATCTTCATAGTAGCGCTTGAGCAACTGCACGGCGTGCCCTGCCGCAATAGCTAAAATCAGAATCGGCGTAGGCGAGTTAAAGATATCCATTGGCTGTTTGAACAAGCCCATCATGCCCATACCCCATGCCACAGCCAACAAAGCTGTAACGAGTGGCAGAATCAAACCTTGCTTGCTGCGGAATGCTTCAAAGTGCAATAAACCAATCACCAATACGGCAATCGGGAACAAGATATTGATACGTTTAGAGTAATCTTCAGCTTTATCCAGATACACAGGATTACCACCGACACTGATGGTCATATCTTTAGATTGTTCACTCTCTACGATTTTGTTGATTGGGCCCATCATCTTTTGGAAGCCCTCTGGACTTTCCTCAAGCTCAAGTAAAATCGCAGCAGTTCTTTGATCTTTCGATACCACTGAATTCATATAGGTTGGATTCAGTGCCAGTAGTTTTTTCAGGTGATCGATATCCTCCTGAGTCACTGAACTGCTTGGTAATAGTTTCTTGGCATCGAAGCCTTCTGCATTCGCCTCGATTCCTTTCGCCTGACGTGCAGCCAGACTCATCATAGTTGAGCGAACTACACCAGGTGCATTATCCACTTCTTCGGTAATGCGTTTGACTTTCTCCAACACCTGCGGCTGATAAATATCACCCTGCTTCGGTGTAATACCGATCACGACCATATATTTGGAGCCGAATTTCTTTTCAATCAGCTTGGTCGAGGTAATATAAGGATGCCCCTTAGGCGCAAGTGCATCTGGGTCAATAATAATTTTTACACCAGATGCCAGATACGCTAGAGCAAGTGTTAAGAGCATCACCACAGTCAAAACAATACGGCGATGGCTAAGAATCCAACGCGCGTATTTCTCCATTACTTGTTGAGTCTTACGAGGTGGTTTACTGGTCTCGATAGTTGGTTTATTTTCATTGCCAACCGACTCATAGGCTTCACCCCTTTGAGCCAACGCTTGAAGATTATCAACATCTTTTTTGAACTGAGCGAGCACCATCTTTTTTAGCAGCGCTGGCGGCAATACACCAAAAAAGCTACCCGGTTCTGCCTCAAACACCCATTCAATCCACGTACCTTCCGGATGTGGCTTGAAACGGTAAGTACCAGTGTAGTGAAAGGGTCCTTCCACTACTTTAAACGCATACAATTCGTTCGGTACCAGATGTGTAATTTCACCTTTAAAGGACATTTCACGACCAATAAAGCTAAAACCAATCTCGTACTTACTGCCCACACGCGGAGTACTGTCTAGCAGTTCAGAATGCTTACACGACAATTGCCAACCTGCATCATTGGCCGGGTTTGCAAGGTAGTTAAAAACCTTGTCAATCTCGGCCGGTATGAGGAAAGCATGTTCTATGGTCACCATAGTGGTTCTACCTTCTTGTATTTCTTATGCAGGAATTGGATACATCTGATCAATGGTCTGGGCTACAGCCACGACATTCTCAGCGTACATAATTGATGAATGGTCACCAGGCAAATCCACTTGTGTAAACGTTTCTTTGACCAGTTGATCCCAACCTAGACTTTCTCCGAAGTCTTCCTGCTCATCTTTGGCCTTGACCAATAGAATTGGAAAATCTTCAGGTTCTGGGAAATAGGTCTGGAGTGCGATGCCATTCGCCAAATAGGTATCAAAGTAAAGTCGGAAATCTGATGGGTCTGCATCTAACGGTAGAACATTGATGGCCTTAGCTTCTTTAAGTACATGATCAAACATTTGATCTGGACTCAATTCACGCAAGTATTGCGCTGGGATCGTTAACTTTTTGCCATAAGGTGCAGCTAAATCACGGGCGAACCAAGACAAAAGCATGGCATCGTCGGCATCTTCAGGCACATTTTCTGGAATTGGAGCACGAGTATCGATCATGACAATACCTGTGACCTGTTGCCCCATTTGACGCAACTGACGACTGATCTCATATGCAATTGCACCACCGAAACACCAGCCACCGAGGAAATAAGGGCCTTGAGGCTGCATCTTTTGCATTTCAGCAATATAGAGCGTCGCCATTTCTTCAATCGCCACTTCCGCAGCATCGGCTTCAATCAGTCCAGGAGACTGAATAGCACGTAAAGTACGGTTCGGATTGAGATGACGCGAAAGCTCCATATAACAGAAGGTACTGCCACCAATTGGATGGAACAGCCACAGCGGTTGTTCATAAGTTCCACGGCGTAGTTCAATTACGATGGATGGTTTAATTTCTTTATTTTCGCGAATGATCTCGCTCAGACTCGCCACAGTGGAATATTGTGCCAACAAAGCAACTGACAGTTCGGTACCGAAAGCCTTTTTGAGATGGTTGACAAGCTTCACAGCTAATAAAGAATGCCCACCTAATTCAAAGAAATCATCGTGTATACCCACTCGCTTGACTGACAAGATCTGTTCAAAGGTAGTACACAATTCGATTTCGATCGGATCACGCGGTGCAACATAATCATTGCTCTGCTCAAAGATCGGCTCAGGAAATGCCTTACGATCCAACTTATTGTTGGCCGTCATTGGAAATTCATCCAATCGGATAAATGCACTTGGCACCATATAAGCTGGAAGATGGATTTGCAGGGTCTTTTTTAAACCAGCAATATCAAGCTCTTGTCCAGTTACATACGCCACCAGTTTCTGGTCGCTGTCAGCTGTGGTCTTAACCAGCACTACTGCATCTGTGATACCGTCGATCTGTTTGAGAACATTCTCGATTTCACCTAGTTCGATACGGAATCCACGGATTTTGACTTGGAAATCTAGACGTCCGTGATGAGTCAAACGTCCATCTGTACGCAGGCAGACTTTATCCCCTGTTCGGTAGAGTCGGCCGGCATTTAGTAGAGATGGTAATGTTCTAAATTGTGCATCTGTCAATTCAGGTCGATGCCAGTAATCAACCGCTAGGCCATCACCACCAATCCAAAGCTCACCCATAACACCTGGTGGAACCAAACGCTGCTGCTCATCAAGAACATAAAGCTGGGTATTCGCAAGTGGTTCACCTAAATCAATATACTTTGCATCGGTGATACGAGCTGCACTAGACCACACTGTAGTTTCAGTCGGGCCATAGACATTCCATAGACAACCAACTTTATCCAGCAGTTTTTCTGCAAGAATAGTATCTAGTGCTTCGCCTCCACAGAGTGCAGTCAACACTGCATTGCCGCTCCACTCGCTATCTAAGAGCATTTTCCAAGAAGCTGGTGTAGCCTGCAAAACATTGATAGACTTAGCATTTAGATAGTCTACGAGTTGATTACCATCTTGTGATACTTCACGTGGGCAAACATGCACCACACCGCCGTACATAAGCGGAATGAGTAATTCAAGAATTGAAATATCAAATGCATACGTGGTGATTGCTAACAACTGAGTTTCAGTCGTTACTTGCAATCTATCATTCATAGATAGCAAGAAATTGATGATTGAAGGATGCCCAATACGAACACCTTTAGGCTTACCTGTCGAACCTGATGTGTACATCACATAAGCTATGTCACCAAAGGCAAGCGTCTCGCACACTTTCTCAAGTGCCACAACACCAGCTTGATTGATATCTAAGCGAGGCACAGAACTGTTAAGAGCATCCATTAACTCGGTTTGAGTCAAGATGACTTTAGGTTCGGCATCTTCAATGATGTTCTGTAGGCGTTCAGTTGGAAAATTAGGGTCCAGTGGCACATAAGCTGCCCCTGCTGCCCAGATCCCAAGGATTGCTGCTGGCAATAATGCTGTGCGGTCTAACATGAGACCTACACGATCGCCACGTGTAATACCGTGTGCACGCAAATATTCAGCAATACCAGCAATATGTTGACCTAACTCACGGTAGCTAACCGCATGATCGTTCGAGGTCAAAGCATGATGATCACCACGATCATCAATCTGCTTTAAAATCATTGCGAATAGATCATGCTGAGCATAATCAGTCGCCTTTCCACGAAGAGCCTCGAACTGAATGCCATCTTTATAATCAGGTGCGATATTTAACTCAACAATCTTACGTTCAGGATGAGCCACCATCTCAGATAGTACAGCTTGCAGCAGTTGCACCATATTCTCAGCAGACTGTGCAGAAAATAACTCAGTGTTATATTTCAATACACCAACAAGTTCACCCTGATATTCACCGCCCATTTCTAGCGTAATATCCAACTGTCCTTCTTGCTGGCGAACTGGAAAACTTCCTAAAGTTAAATCTTGACCAACCAAAGTAGCTGGGGTCTGGATTGGCAGAAGTAGTTCTTTAAACTCATCCATACCGCCTAGACGTTCCCAGAACATTCCTACCTGAGCCAATGGGTTAATACTGCCATCACGCTTTGGTGAAACAGCCTCAACTACTCTAGAAAAAGCAACTTTTTGATGCTTAAGGCTCTGTCTTAATTGTTCCTGAACTTGCTGGGTAAATTGACGTAAAGTCAAATCAGCATCGATGTCCATCTGGATAGCTATTGTGTTGACGAACTGCCCCAATGCATTACGCAAAGAGCGTTCAAGTCGACCAGCTACAGGTGTGGCAATAACTAGATTATTTTCATTAGAGAGTTTGTGCAGCAGGATATAGAAACCAGATAGCACAAGTCCGAACAATGTGATCTCATAATCTTTCGCCAAGTTTACAAGACCAGATGACACTGATTCAGGTACACGGAAAGCCAGTGAGCTACCCTTATGCTGCTGTACAGCTGGACGAGGATAATCAAGCGGAATGCTATGCACATGTGGTGCATGTTTCAGTGTATTTTTCCAGAAAAGTAAACTTTCATCAGTATCATCGATTACGCTGCTCTGCTGCTTATCGGCATACTGTGCAAACTCAATTCCGTTCACTGTATCCGCCTCTGCAACGAGTCCAAAACGTTTGCTGACGTCTCGCAGCAACAGACCAATTGACCAAAAATCCATGAGCGCATGATGAATCACAACGGCAATCACATAGTGATTTTGTCCACGCTCATAACAATGAACACGCCACAATGGTGGCTGAGTCAGGTCAAACGGCTGCTTGGTGTCTTGCTCAACCAATTGCGTCAAATCAGAAGCTTCAATATGACGAGCATCAGAAAAGATGATATTCGGATAGACACGATCCCAGATGAGTTGCTCAATCCCCTGATCATTGGCAGGCATGCTGACACGCAACAGCGGATAATCATGCATGACCGCTTCCAGAATCTCCATCGGCTTGTTGCCTAATGGTTGATTGACCTTCACATCAAAGGCCACCACCATATTGTAGGCACTGCAAGTTGGCTCAAGACGCTGGATGTACCAAATACCAAGCTGTTCCGCAGAAATCGCATGACGCGACAGAACTTCCGGTTCTAGTCGTGCAAGGTTGTTCATGAAGCAACTCCCTGTTGCAACTCAGAAACAAGATATTCAGCCAACGCATTGATTGTTGGGTAATCCCATAAGAGGGTCGGCTCAAGCTCCAGTTTTGTCAGATCTTCTAAATCCCCAGATACAGACAAAGCAACGATCGAATCAAGACCATAACTGGTAAATTTTTGATCTGGATCAATCGTCTCAGGCTCTACGCGCATTTCTTTGGCTACTAGCGTACGAATAATTGCGCTCCAGTAAGCTTTATCTTTATTCATGGGGTAATCTCCTCTTTAACCGGTTTGGCATCACGTGGTGCCAGTGCAAAATCGATGACGGATAACATATGGTTAGTTGAAATTCGGTCTAGTAAATCTGCCAATGTACTTTCACGTAATGACGTCATAGGAGGAGCTGTCCGTCCTTCAGCGGCATTTAAGAAAATGATCAGCCATGCACCATCCTGTAAAGCTGGTCTTAGGCCCTGACGGTTAAAGACCCAGAAACCCAACACGGCAATACGAGCAAATAACTCGGCGTAGCTACGAGCAAGACTAAAGCGCAACGTTTCAAACTCTTTGCTCTGCTCAGAATTTGAGAAGTAATCCTGAATTTTTTGATCCAAAGAACGTTGTTCAACTAGAAGTTGGTCTGCTTGTTCACGTAGCGTAGTAAGTGTCTCAGCAGACAATCCTGCTGTGACATCGGCATCGTTGAGCATTTCGATGATTGTTTCGAGTGATTCAATCACCAAATCACCATCTCGGTTGAAAATCTCAAGCTCGCGGAAATCAATAGCGCCTGTCTCTACCTGCAAGTCATACAACTGGCGATAGCGTGCTTTAGCTTCTGATTGATTGAGATGGTCGGCTTTTTTGCTACGACCTTTATTGGCAGATTTGAGCTGAAAACTCAGACTGTCTAGGCAAACGGTGCTACTACCATCAAACACACTAACAATCAGATGGTCTCTGAATGCTTTCTGATACATTCCATCCGCATACGCATTTCTTAAGAAAAAGCGTGACCCAAGCACTGAAGAAGTGATCTTGGCAAGCGACTCTACATACTCAGGTACTAGTACTTTCACGATTGGTGACCATGTACTGAACTGATTGATACATACGTGCAAACCACGCGCACCAACAAGTGATAACACCTCAGCCGCTAAAAGGTAGGCATAAGCTGTAGCGAGCTGCTCACGTACCAACGGAATACTGATTACTTTTTTGTTATATAACTCGCGTTCAATAGCAAACTCGGTCGCAATGCGTAGCATCGTATCGCCAGCACCTAAAGAGAAGCTACTGCAATATGCACGTGTTACCTGTAGCGTCTTAAGCCCAAGCTCTAGGCCTTGGCCTTCTTCACCGATCAAGGCATCTTTGTGAATTTCAGCATTGTTAAAACCAATACCGCTGATATCTAGACCACGCATACCCACTGTTGGTAGTCGGTTCAGGCTATATGTTCCTTTTGAGGCCATATGACGCTTATCGAGCCAGAATGCGCTTAGGCTACGTGGTCCACGATCGTCTGATGTTTTAGCGATTAGACTTAAAGAGTCTCCTAAAGTGGCGCGGTTAATTGACCATTTTTCGCCATTTAAAACATATTTACTCTCGGTAGATTGCGCTGTCACTTCACTCGATAGCAGGTCGGCGCCATGGGCTTTCTCGCTATAAGCCAGTGCTGGAGCAGCGCCACTCAAAATTCGACTAGCAATGTTTTGGCATTGGTTTGCATTACCACCGATCCATACAATCACAGACCAAGCATTCGTGCTATAGGTCGAATTGATGGTTAGATCACGTCGTGCCAGCACGCGATGTAGATATAGCAATTCTTCACCAATTTCCATACGACCTCCAAGCTCTGAAGGTACATAGAAACGGTTCATACCTACCGCATTCAGAAAATCAACAGCACGCTGAGGGTACTGTTCTTTCTCATCACGTTCGATGGCAGCAGACCAAGAAAAGTCGTTGTTAGTATCATGTACGGAGCCTAAAATTTGCTCCAGACGAGCAGCAGATTGAAACTGCCGCAAATTGGACGTAAGTGACATGAATTTTCACTCAAATGATTAAAGGGTAAGGGTTTAAAACAAAGCACTTTTCAGACGATTAAAAATCAGCTTGCGCACTTCACGTTCCTTGATCATTGAGTTGAGTAGATTGGAGCTATAACGAATCAGCTGCCCCCGCTGCTCACGATCACGGATGACTTCTAAACCGTTCTTGACATAGTTTCGAGCAATCACCGTTCTACGGTTTGGATGGGTTAAACAGACCAATTGACCGCGTTCGATCTGCTCTTTAATTTTTCTTCTTCTAATTTTGCCGCTCGTGGTCTTATTTATTCGGCCTTGATGCAGTAAAAAGACACCTTCTACAGGCAAGCCAATCTCAGCTGTCACTTGTTCCTTGACCTGAGTTCTAATGGCTTCAAAATTGAGAGTCTTGTCTAGTGACTTCTTCTTGATTTCAAGTACAACCGTAACACCGTCAGAATCAGCAACATTCACTGCTGCAACACAGCCTTTACGAACAGCAGGATGCGCCATTTCAACAGAGCACTCGATATCTTGTGGATAATAGTTCTTGCCACGAATGATAATCACATCCTTAAGACGACCAGTTACATATAGGTCTCCATCTTTGACAAAGCCCATATCGCCCGTTCTTAAGTAATGCAATTGGCTAGGCTGACCCGCTTCATCGACAATAGTCGCGGCAAAAGTTTCCTGATTGACCTCTGGCTTCTGCCAGTAACCCGCAGTGACACTCTCACCTGCCAACCAGATTTCACCGACTTCATGAGCAGCTACTTCTTGATGAGTATGTGGATTGACGATACGGCAATCGATGTGTGCAGAGATCTTGCCACAGCTCACCACTTGTACAGCATTCTGGTCTTGACTGATTTCTACCAAGTGCGCATTTAACTTGTCACGATCAAGCGAAATGGCATTCAGAGGGCCAGTTACACCACTGACTAAAAGCGTGACTTCTGCCAAGCCATAACATGGCAAGAAAGTATCCAGCTTCAATTTCGACTGAGTATTAAATTTCTCCATGAAGCGCTGCATAACGTGAGCTTTGATTGGCTCAGCACCATTAAACATTACACGAACGCGACTCAGATCAAGCGCTGCAGCGTCCTCATCAGAGATACGATGCAAGCACAACTCATAAGCAAAGTTTGGCCCACCACTGATCGTGACGCCTTTTTCACTAATGAATTGTAGCCATTTCAGCGGTTTTCGAATGAAGTCCAGCGGCGACATAACATAACAAGTCAGTCCCACATAAACGGTCTGTAAAACTGAGCCAATTAATCCCATGTCGTGATAAACAGGCAACCATGTCAGGCCAATATCATCCGGCTGCGTACAAAAGGCTTCGGCAATCATGACCTCATTTGCCATAATATTTTTATGGGTAACGATCACCCCTTTAGGCCAACCTGTTGATCCTGAAGTGTACTGAAGGAAACAAACATCATCTTCATCAATAAGCGGAAAATCCTTTTCCTCTACATCACGCTGCAATTGGCCATCAACGGCATGTAATATTAAGCTTTCATTTTGAGCCTTTAATGTGATCAGACCTGATAGCTCAAGAATCTTTTTTGTTGTGAGTACTATCTTTGGCTCACAGTCATTCATAATATTCAAAATATTAGAAAAACCATTACGATTAAACGGTAAGCTGACTGGTACTGCGATGATTTTAGCTTTTAGACAAGCAAAGAACGAAACGATAAAGTCTAGACCAGGTTCAAATAGCAATACTGCACGATCGCCACTATTTACAAGGTTTAGTAATATCTGAGCTTGATATTGAACTCGCTCGTTCAGATCTGCATACGTCAAAGCTTGAATACCACCCGATTGGCGTCCCAAATACTCGAAAGCGGTCTTAGCTCCATTTAATTTCGCGTGGGATTCCAAAGTTGCAATGATATTATCCGTACACATTACAGCCATAACTTACTCCGATTAATTATAATTAACCCTTCAAAGAAACCTGTTGTTTCAGAAATTCAACTTCTAGCTGGGGGTTTTAATAAAAATGAATATACTTTTTGTTTAAAATATAAATTCACATTATATTTTATGTGCGGGTGTTTTTTATTACACCTGTAAGTGTTAACAGGTTAGGCAACTTTTATTTAAAATTAAGAGCTTAGTTATCTTTTATAATCATTTTTATTCAGTTAAAGATTACAAAATTCTTGTAATTAATTAAACTTAAAAAGCTACCCTAATATCCTCGATTGAGAAAATGTCAAGCCTATATTATTAAGTTTATCTAAACCCAAAAAACATACTGAGTTCGAATTTCCATTTTTTCTTAACTTTAGGTTCTTATTTTAGATAAAATTTATGATTTTAATGGTTATATACAATCCAACTAAAAACCATATTTAGTTCCACAACTTTTAGTGCCAATAAAAACCTTAATTTAATTATGCTTAAGCTATGATTAAATACTTAAAACTAAATACATACATAGGTTGTGAAATTTATCTTAATTTCTAACCGTAAAAATAAAAGTTAAATTAGAATTAAATATATTAAAAATAACATTTTTAATTTTGATAATTATTATATTTCAAACAAAAATTAGATTAAAAAAATAATTAAATTATTTATCTTTATTAAAATAAATAATTTTTTGAATTTAATTTAAAATACACATCACAACCATTTAAATTTAATATTATTTTTATTATAAACTTAGTTTTACAATAGTCCTAACATTACAGCACGAATTGCTGCTGAAATTTTATTATTCACATTTAGTTTTTGCATTGAATTACTCAGATGGAAATTTATGGTTCTTTCACTTACTCCAAGAATCTGTGCAATCTCAGCTGACGTTTTACCCTCAGCCGTCCAACGTAGTACCTCTTTTTCTCGGTTCGTTAAATATAGATTAAACTGAGAGAACTCAACATCATTTACAATTTTAGCAATGCTGGAATGCACAGTTTGAGTTAGCCAATACATATTTGTATATTGTGCTTTTTGTTCTTTTTCAGATAATTGATCGCTGGATCTTGCTAAAGTTAGCATTCCACGTGTCCCAATGAAATCACGACTTGACTGTGCCCAACCGACATTTAAACCATAAGAACGCGCTTCCTCCCAGAAGTCTTTCTCTGCTTGTGTATGAGTGTATTGACTTGACCAGACAAGAGGTTTCAGTGAAACCATACAGTGCTGAACAGTTGGGTCGACCTTAACATACTGCTGTTCCACATAGCGTTGCTGCCATGCTTGAGGATAATTATTCAGCATAATTGTTTTTGGTTCAGCAATAGATAATGGTGACTGCATACCATAAGCACAATAATCAAATCCAAGCTTCGATGCTGTCGATTTGACGACTTCAAATAACTGGTATTCATCTTGCACGATCAAAAATGCTGATAATAAATCCTCTTGCCAACTTTCCATTTGCTCTCATTAGACTCCGGCCAAAAATCATTTTTTGTTCAGTTTCATCTTATGAATCCAAGCAATCAAATTGAAGTATAGGCCTTATCTTTTACCCTTATTCCAATAAAGCGCTGCGAGAATCTAAAAGATTTTTAGGTACTAAAATATTTTGAACACCTATTCCTCTTTTATTGATTTCTCAATTGCAGATTTTGAATTCATCATTCAATTAACAACACTTTTAAGCCTAAATGGGTGCAAATTCTTCAGATAAACTAAATTTCTAAAAGCTTTTAAGGTTGTTATATTTCAGGTGCAGATTATGCTTGAAAAAATTTTTTTATAGGATGCATTTTATTCCAAAAAATAATTATTTTTAAATAAATGCTAAGAATCCACTACTTATTATCAATGAGATATTTTTATTAATTTAATTTAATAATAACTTCTAACAATACCTAAAATTATGAAATTTTACCATTTATTATATATAGAAACTAAAAATATTGATAATAATTTAAAAAATCAAATAATTACGCCATAATCTGTATTGCTTATGATTATCCTTTCAATAATGAGAATAGATAATCCATATAAAGTTCATCATCGGTCGTATGATTTCGTAAATTTCAACAAGTTATTTTCCACTAAAGAACTAAAGTTACTCTATTCTCATATAAGTAAATCTTAATATCCAAGCACCCCTCTAATAAGGTCAGCTTAACGATATAGGCCATGGAATTATCTTTAACCTGTTAAATATGACAGTATTTCATTGGCAATAATTTATGTTATTTATCAGTAGAATTCCATTTTAGGTTACTTAAACAGGTAGCATGGTCAGCATACCCACTCACTTTCCAATCTCAGCAGATGGTTTTATTCGGATGAATGAAAACCAGCTTATGAACCACCCTCTCCGACACATCTTATCCATTGTTGAATCAATACAAATCGAAGATTCACAAATTTTCTATTACGGTTTTACTGAATGGGCAACACTAAAGACCCCTGCTTTAAGTACTGGATGGGACTGGGTATTCATTGAGCAAAATGGGTCCGCTAGCTTAAAACGAATTGGCCTGCCGAGAAGCAATATCATGATCGTTGATGTATCTGGTACAGATATTGGATTTGATGTGACTGGATCATTAATCGAGAAGAAAATCGACAGCCTGTTCTGGGAACAGTTCATTTATGCCCAAATCAATACAAGATTAACAAAGTCTAAATTGAGCCCTAATTTCTCCTAGCAACCTGTAAATTTTTACAGTTACCGCCTTCTTAGCTGTTCAGTAAAGTCACATCAAAAATAAGTGGAAGCACTTGTAATGAATATTATTGCTGGATTTCAAAACAATTTTTCAGAAGGCTTATATACCAAATTTAAAAGTTACCGCTACAAGGTGTTTGTTGAACATTTGGGATGGGAGTTAAACTGTCCACATAATGAAGAATTAGATCAATTTGATAAAGTCGATACAGCTTACGTCGTCGCTCAAGACAGAGAGTCCAATATTATTGGTTGTGCCAGATTACTACCTACAACTCAACCGTATTTACTGGGTGAAATATTTCCTCAATTAATGAATGGAATGCCTATTCCCTGCTCACCAGAAATTTGGGAACTCTCAAGGTTTTCTGCCGTAGATTTCTCGAATCCACCTACCACAGCGACTCAAGCAGTATCATCACCTGTTTCGATTGCCATTCTGCAAGAAGCAATTAACTTTGCAAGAGAACAAGGTGCCAAACAACTTATTACCACCTCACCTCTTGGGGTAGAGCGGTTACTACGCGCTGCTGGGTTTCGTGCCCATCGTGCAGGCCCACCAATGACGATTGATGGATATGCTATGTTTGCATGCTTGATTGAAGTGTAATTGGTTAAATCAAAGTCTAAGAATATTGGCGACATTGCAAAGATGAAGATCTTAAGCAGCAATCTCGTTTAACTCGTCAAATTTCAAAAGCCCTAGTCAAAAGATTAGGGCTTTTGAAATTTGAAAGACTCAAACTTAATATTAAGACTGCTCAGTAATTTTGGTTTTCAAATTTAATTCTGATTTCTTATGGTAAGCCTCATCAGTTTTAGTTTGCCAATCACGTGGCATAAATGAAGTCGATATAATCGCAACGATAGCCATAGATCCAATATAAATCATAATTAAATATGGATTACCCTGCCCGATACTTAAAAGTTTGGTCGCAATTAACGGCGCTAAACCACCACCAAGCACCCCAGCCAACTGTACCGAAATTGAAATTCCGCTATAACGAATTTCTGCTGGAAATTGACGTGCAAAAAGCTGTGCTTGCGGCGCATACATAATTGGGAATACAACTCCAATTGCTAAAACAATGGCTGTCCAGACTAATACTGGATCTTTGGTGTTGAGCATGGTAAAAAATGGATAGCTGTAAAGCGCCAGTATGCATAGACCAAACATAAACATATTGCGTTGGCCAACCTTATCAGACAAATGTCCACACAACGGCGTCATAAATAAAATAACTATTGCACCGCAAATGGTGGCAAACAAAATGTCTTGGCGTGCGATTCCAAGTTGCGCAGTGGTATAAGCCAATGTAAAAGTTGAAGCAATATAAAACCATGCGTTCTCGGCAGCACGCGCTAAAATAATGGTGATAAGTTGCTTTGGATGGTTTTTAAAAACCTGTAAAGCAGGAACTTTGACTTCTTCGGACTGCTGTTTTACTTTTTCAAAATCTGGTGATTCAGGTACTTTCACTCGAATGTACCAACCTACTGCCAGCAAAATAATGCTGGCAAGAAATGGTAAACGCCACCCCCAGCTAAACAGTGCTTGTTCAGGTAATAACGACACCAGTCCTAATGCAATCGAGGCTAGCATTAAGCCACCACCCGTACTGGCTTGTGGCAAACTTCCCCAAAACCCCTTACCGCCTTCGGGAGCATGTTCAACGGCCATAAGCACCGCACCGCCCCATTCACCACCCATAGCCATACCTTGAATGAATCGTAAGACAACCAAACCAATTGCAGCCCAGTATCCAATTGATTCGTAAGTCGGTAATAAGCCAATGAGTACCGTTGGAATTCCCATGAGCATCAGAGTCAGTAGTAACATCGATTTACGGCCAATCTTGTCACCAAAATGACCAAAGACTAAACCACCAAGTGGACGGCCAATAAAACCAACGGCATAGGTAGCGAATGCCGCAAGTACACCTGTAAGTGGGTCTAAGTTAGGAAAAAATAGCTTGTTAAAAATCAGCGCTGCCGCCGCACCATAGATAAAAAAGTCATACCACTCAATGGTGGTGCCGACCATGCTAGAGATACCTGCTAATCGATGTGACGACTTTTTAGGATGTGAACCGTTTCCATGTATTGATTGCATCGTAATATCCTTTTTAGATTTTCTTGTTTTATCTTTTTTATGCTTATGACCAGCCCTGACCATAAGCATTTTCAGGTCTCGCTTTATCTCCTTAAGCTTTTTAGAGTTGCGTAATAAGGCTTAGCTCAATTTTTCTAAAATTGGCTCAAATTTCGAATTACGTTCTTGCCACTGTGGTTGTTTGTCTTTATCGACAATGAGAGCACGGACACCTTCAATAAAGTCACCATGCTCAAACCAGATATCCTGTAAATCACGTTCAAGCTGCATACACTGCTGTAGCGAAAGCCCACGACCTAAATGTTGCAGTTTCAAACTGGTTTGTTTGGCTATAAATGAGCGCTGCTGCAAAATGCTGAGCATCTTACTTGCCCAAGTCTTTAAGCTTTCATCTTGTTCATTTTCAAGACTTTGCTCAATTTCATCTAAATGCTGATATCCGAAGTGTTTACGAATGCCTTCAGCCAATTGTTTGAGTTCACTTTCAGCAGGGCGAGTAATAAATCGGGTAATGATGCGTTCAATTCCCTCTTTGCTTAAACTTGGCGCTTCAACCAGAGCATCTTGCAAAGCTTGTAACTGCTCGCTTGGCACATGGTAGTCAATTAAATCGAGATAGAGCGCATCGCTGCTGCTGATCTGCTCGCCCGTAATTGCCATATAAACGCCAATATCATCAAGGCGAGACAGGAAATGCGTTGCGCCAACGTCTGGGAAAAAGCCAATCGCTGTTTCAGGCATAGCAAATCTGGACTTTTCACTGCTCACAACAATGTGACAAGCTTGAGCCAAGCCAAATCCGCCACCTAAAACATAGCCATCAAGCAAGACGATGACTGGCTTTGCATATTCACGCAGTATATCTAGCATTTTATATTCGGCACTAAAGTAGCCTTTGTAATCAGCCGTGCCATTTTTATAACTGTCGTAGAGATAGCGAATATCGCCACCTGCACAGAAGGCTTTTGGGCTATTTGACTTAATTAATACTGCCTGAACAGCAGCATCATTTCGCCACAGTTCCAATTGGGCACCAATACTTTTAATCATGTCTAGCGACAATGCATTCAGATGAGTCACACGGTCTAAGGTAATAATGCCCAACTTACCTTGTTGCTCAATCATTAAGTGATTTTCTGTATTCATTTTATTGATCTCTTACTGATTTTTAAAATTTGGTTTTCGTTTTTCAACGAACGCCTGCATTCCTTCTTTTTGGTCAAATGTTGCAAATATTGAATGGAACATACGTCTTTCAAAACGCAAGCCTTCAGTAAGGTTTACTTCAAAAGCTCGGTTAATGGTTTCTTTGAGCATCATATTTGCTGTTAAAGATCGTGCCGCAATTTTTTCAGCTGCTTGCAAGGTTTGTTCAAGTAATTCTTCTTTGCTAAACACACGTGCGACTAAACCACTTTGCTCTGCTTCTACAGCACCCATTTGACGAGCGGTAAAACACATTTCCATGGCTTTGGCTTTACCAATCGCATGAGTTAAGCGTTGTGTGCCACCAATACCCGGAATTACTCCCAAGGTGACTTCTGGTAAGCCAAACTTAGCGTTATCAGCACAATAGATAAAGTCACACATGAGCGCCAATTCACAGCCACCACCCAACGCATAGCCACTCACCGCAGCAATTAAAGGTTTACGGCGCTGTGCAATACGGTCTGCAAGATGAAAGAAGTCATCAAAATAAATATCAGGGAATGCCAAATCAGCCATTTCTTTAATATCGGCACCTGCGGCAAAAGCTTTTTCAGAACCTGCCAATACCATACATCCGATTTCGCGGTCTTTTTCGAGCTGATCTAATGCCTGATTAATTTCACTAATTAATTCGCTGTTTAAAGCATTGAGCGCTTGAGGGCGATTTAATGTAATCAGTCCAACCCCATTACGCTTTTCTAATAAAATACTGTGCCACTGCATTATTTATTCCTTGTTCTGATTTTATAGACTACGTGCAATCACTAAACGTTGGATATCACTTGTGCCTTCGTAAATTTGACAAATACGCGCATCACGATAAATGCGTTCAATAGGGAAATCTCTGAGATAGCCATAGCCACCAAACACTTGTAGTGCGCTCGAGCACACACGCTCAGTCATTTCTGAAGCAAATAACTTAGCCATTGAAGCTTCGTTGAGACACGGTTGACCTGCTTCTTTTAAACGTGCAGCGTAGTGAACCAGTTGTCTCGCTGCTTCAATTTCAGTTGCCATACTGGCAAGACGAAATGCGATGGTTTGATGCTCAAAAATTGGTTTTCCAAAAGTAATACGCTCTTTGGCATAACGAGTCGCCTCTTCGAGCGCCGCACGTGCTAAACCGACTGCTTGTGCAGCAATACCAATACGTCCACCTTCTAAATTGGCGAGAGCGATTTTCAGGCCCTCACCTTCTTTACCCAGCATAAGGCTTTTATGGATGCGCACATCTGTCAGGGCAATCTGGCAGGTATCTGACGCATGCAGCCCGAGCTTTTCTTCTACACGAATCACTTCATAGCCCGGTGTTTCGCGTGGGACTAAAAAGGCACTAATACCTTTTTTGCCCGCGCTCGGATCGGTCACGGCAAACACAATAATGACGCCGGCGTTATTACCCGAGGTAATAAACTGCTTGGCACCATTTAAAATGTAATCGTCGCCATCTTTCACCGCACGGGTTTTGATGGCTCCCGCATCTGAGCCAGTATGCGGTTCGGTTAAGGCAAAAGCACCGATCATTTCACCTTGTGCCAAAGGCTTTAAAAAGCGCTCTTTCTGCTCGTCGGTCCCAAATTTTAAAATAGGTACACAACCAACCGAGTTATGTACGCTCATGATGGTCGAGGTTGCACCATCTGCCGCCGCAACTTCTTCGAGTGCCAGTACATAGGCTAAGTTACCCGTGTCTGAACCGCCCCATTGCTCTGAAACAAGCATACCCATAAAACCGAGTTGCCCCATTTGAGCCAGAGTCTCTTTTGGGAAAGTTCCGTCTCGATCCCAATCGCTGGCATGAGGCTTAATTTGTTCTTGGGCGAAACTTTTCGCCATGTCACGGATAAGTAATTGTTCTTCGGTAAATTGCATTATTATTTCCTTTACCCTGCTTTAGCTTGTTGTTTAGCAATTTCTTGATTACGCAATAAAAAGCGCTGAATTTTGCCACTTGGAGTTTTAGGTAATTCACTCACAAATTCAACTAAACGTGGGTAAGCATGAGCAGAAAGTCGTCTTTTAACAAATTGACTGAGTTCTTCAGCAAGTGTTTCTGATGGTTGAGTAGTCGCGGATAAAATCACGAATGCCTTAACCACTTCGGTACGGTCTGGATCAGGTACACCAATCACTGCTGCTTCAATGACAGCATCATGTTCAAGCAGAGCACTTTCTACATCGAATGGTCCAATCCGATAACCCGATGTGGTGATTACATCATCGCTGCGTCCTACAAAGCTCATACTGCCATCGGCATGTAACTCGGCAGTGTCGCCCGTTAAGTAGTAATGACCAACAAAAGGCGATTTACGGCTTTCTTTATAGCCACCAAACCACATCATTGGAGACTGGCTAATATCGACTGCCAAAATTCCTGGTGTGTCTGGCGGAAGTTCTTCACCTTGTTCATTGACAATCGCAACACGATAGCCCGGACTTGGGAAACCTGCTGAACCAGCATGAATTTCATGTTTTAAACCATGATGATTACACACCACCATGCCGACTTCAGTTTGCCCATAGTGGTCATAAATTGGAGCATCAAGAACTTGTTTAAACCAGCGAATCACTTCTGGATTCAGCGGCTCACCGGCACTGCTCACGACACGGAACTGCCCCTTTAACGGCGCCATTTGCGCTGGATCTGCTGCCATCATCATGCGGTAAGCCGTTGGTGCACCTGCCAAGTTGTTAACTTTATAATCTTTCACAATTTGGCATAGGCTATCTGTACTGAACCCACCTTCATAGAACAAAGTAGCGTGGCCTAAGAATAACGGCCCAGTAATCGCATAGTACAAACCATATGCCCAACCCGGATCGGCAATATTCCAAAACGAGTCTTCTTCTGTTAAACCAATGGCATCTTGCATATATCGCCCAAAGGCAATCAGTGCTTTTAAAGGCACTTCCAATGGTTTTGCAGGACCTGTAGTGCCTGAAGTAAACATGAGCAAGAAAGGATCTTGAATGTTACGCATCACCAGATCACATTGATCGGACTGCTGCTTCACTTCATTCCAGAAATTAAAATCGCCTGCTTTAAGCGGAGCACCTTGTATATCGGCAACTGTCACAATTGCAGGGCAATTTTCAATTTCATCAAGCTTGCTACGGTTACCCATATCGGTCACCACCAGCTTACTTTGTGCAAGCTGAATACGGTGCTCAATCGCTTTTGGGCCAAATGCAGTAAATAACGGTTGATAGACTGCACCAATTCGCCAAGCTGCCAAAATGGTTACAATCAGTTCAGGTGTTCTTGGTAATAAACCTGAAATACGGTCACCAGTTTTCACACCTTGTGCTTTTAAAAAGTTAGCAAACTGACTTGACCATTCTTTTAGCTCACGGAAGGTATATTGCTCTTTACGGCCATCTTTTCCTTGCCAGTACAGCGCGATTTTGTCGCCATCTGCATGTCGATCACAGCACTCATAACAAGCGTTCAGTGCATCGAGTGAACCTGACAACATCTGTTTAGCAGTGCTTTCCAAATCGAAAGCCTGTACAGCATTTTGATAATCCATCATATCTTTTCCCTCAGTCCGGATTTGTTGTTATTCACGACAGGGTTTGATTTATTGGTTTAAAGCCATCCTTTGGCTTTAACGTTATGCCTCTTGTGGCAGGTATTGTTGAATAATGCTCGAAAAATCGAGATTGGCATTACCACGCATACACATTTGCTGATAGAGCTGTTGCACCATGCCACCTAATACCACTGGCTGTTTGACTTGGCCCGCAGCCTCTACAGCGAGTCCTAAATCTTTTAGCATCAGCTGAGTCGCAAAGCCGTCTTGATAGCCGCGAGATGCTGGCGCATTTTCATTAATATGCGGCCATGGGTTACATACATCCGAACTCCAGCAACGACCACTTGAGGTGTTAATGACGCCTGCCAATGCTTGTGGATCAATGCCAAGTTTCACCCCCAGCGCCATACCTTCGGCCACCGCGGCCATTGAAATACCTAAAATCAGGTTATTGCAAATTTTGGCAATTTGACCTGCACCCACATCACCACAATGAACAATATTTTTGCCCATGTGGCTAAGTACAGGTTTTACTTCGTTAAAGGTTTGGTCATCGGCACCTACCATAAAGGTTAAGGTTCCCGCTTGAGCACCAATGGTTCCACCTGAAACTGGCGCATCACAGATTTTAATATTTTTGCTATGTGCAACAGCCGAAATATCTTTAATGGTTTGCGGGTCAATGGTACTGCTATCAATGCATAAGCTGCCTGCTTTTAGCACCTCCAATACACCATTTTCACCCAAGTAAACTTCTTTCACATGCTTTGCTGCAGGCAACATGGTAATGACCACATCAGCTTGTTTTGCTGCTGCCTGTGGGCTGTCGCAGACTATGCCACCTGCCTCGGCGAAGTGCTGAATAGCAACTTCACTGAGGTCATAACCATAAACTTTGATTCCGGCTTTTAGTAGGTTATGGGCCATTTTGCCGCCCATATTTCCTAGACCGATAAAGGCGATATTCATCCGTGATCCCCTTAACGTAAACTAATGGTTGTGTTTACACCGCCAACTTCATGGCTATCTTCAAACCAGCGACTGGTAATAGTTTTGGTCTGGGTATAGAACTGGACAGCCTGTTTGCCGTATGGTCCCAAATCGCCGAGTTTAGAACCTCTTGAACCAGTAAAACTAAAGAACGGTACAGGTACAGGAATTGGAATGTTGATACCGACTTGACCAATATCAATTAAGTTTTGGAAAGTACGTGCAATGGCACCACTTTGTGTGAATAGACCTACACCGTTACCAAATGGGTTGGCATTGATCAAAGCAATCGCTTCATCAAGTGTGTCAACACAAATAATAGAAAGTACCGGACCAAAGATTTCTTCTTTATAAATACGCATGTCGGTATTTACGCCACTAAAAATCGTTGCACCTACAAAGTTGCCCGACTCATAACCTTGCACTTGCACATTGCGACCATCAAGCAGAAGTTCTGCACCTTGCTCAACACCGCTATTAATCAAGTCAATTACACGCGCTTTGGCACGTTTTGAAATGACTGGGCCAATGTCAGTATTTGGCTCATGGCCTGCGTTTACTTTTAAGGTTTTCGCTTTTTCAACTAACTCTTGAATCCATTGTTTGCTGTCGCCAACCATGACTGCAACCGACAATGCCATACAGCGTTGCCCTGCTGCACCAAATGCTGCACCCACCAAGGCATTTAGCGTTTGTTCTTTATTGGCATCTGGCATCACAACTACATGGTTTTTTGCGCCCATCATCGACTGCACGCGTTTGCCATGTTGCCCTGCAAGGTTATAAACATGTGTGCCAACCGCAGTTGAACCCACAAATGAAATCGCTTTAATGTCTTTATGGGTACACAAACGGTCAACCACTTCTTTGCCGCCATGCACAACGTTTAAGACACCTGCTGGAATACCTGCTTGAATCGCAAGTTCAACCAGCATCATGGTTGATAACGGGTCTTGTTCTGATGGTTTTAAAACGAAGGTATTACCGCACACAATTGCCATTGGGAACATCCAAAGTGGAATCATGGCAGGGAAATTAAATGGCGTAATACCAGCACAGACACCCAAAGGTTGTTGCAAGGTATACGTATCTACACCACGCGCTACGCCTTCGACATATTCACCCATTTGCAAAGTGCCGATCGAACACGCATGTTCCACTACTTCTAGACCACGTTGAATATCGCCTTCAGCATCTGCCAAGGTTTTGCCTTGTTCCGCCGTTAGTACTTGTGCAATTTCCTTCATGTTGGCACGGATTAAATCTTGCAGCTTAAGCATGATACGCATACGTGCCTGAATTGGAGTTTGACGCCAAGAAGCAAAAGCATCTTGTGCAGCTTGAATAGCAGCGTCAACTTCTTGAACCGTTGCAAATGGTACGCGACCAATCACTTCCTGAGTGGCGGGGTTAATAATATCTTGCCATTCCTGTGTTTTAGATTCGATAAACTGTCCGTTAATGAGTAACTTAGCGGTTTCCAATTCGATTTTTTGGATTGTGTTCATAACCTCTCCGTAGGCCATATTTTTATTGTGTTCAGTTATTAGAAAATACTGATCTATGTATTTTCTTTATTCAGGTTTCATTTGAGACTAACAAAGAAAGCTTTGACCACCAACGCAAATTCATGCACGATTGTTGTGCAAATATGCACAGGGACAATAACAAAAATGAAAGTGGATTGGGATCATCTACAGTTTTTTCTGGTTTTAGCTCGCACTAAAACCTTAACCAATGCTGCACGTATTATCGGTGTCGAGCATAGTACGGTGGCTAGACGAATTCAGGCTCTAGAACTTGCTTTGGGTACGACCTTATTTAAGCGTGAGGCAACAGGCTATGAGCTGACACTCGAAGGCATGGCACTTGTTCCTCGAGTTGAGCAAATGGAACAAGCCTTCTTACAAATTGAAAAACCACATCAACCATTGCAAGGTCGTGTGCGAATTGGCACACCTGAAGGTTTTGGAACTGCATTTTTAGCACGTTTACTGGCTGAGTTCTCTATTCAATACCCACTGCTGACCATCGATCTGATTCCAGTACCAAAAATGATTAAACTCTCCCACCGTGAGGCAGACATTGTCGTGTCGATTGAGCGCCCAACCTCGGGCCCTTATATCATTACCCGCTTGTCAGACTACTGTTTAAAAATTTATGGCAGCCAAAACTATCTAGCGCAGAACCCACCGATTCGCGGTTTAGAAGATTTAACTCAGCATCGCTTTGTAAATTATATTGATGATCTGGTATATAGCCCTGAGCTGTACTGTTTAGAACGGCTCCCATTAAAGCTGAATGCTAACTTTCGTAGCAGCAGTATTTTGGCCCAGCAAATTGCAGTGAGTGCAGGCGCAGGTCTTGCAATTTTGCCCAAGTTTTTAGCAGACGATAAACCTGAACTCGAAGAGGTGTTAGAGCAGCAAGTTCGTTTCACGCATACCTTCTGGATGCTGACCTTTGTTGATTTACAGCACGAACCACGCATTAAACTGGTCTGGGATTATTTGCGTAAACAAGCCGATAAATATCAACACTTACTGGTTGATTAGACATCTCAATAAAAAAGCCAATCAATCATGATTGGCTTTTTGGGTAAATCGAGAAAGGATAATTAAAAGACTTCTCGGCCTAGTTTTTTCATACGCGGCTTATAGAACGCATAGTAGGTTACGCTTAAAACGACTAACCATACTGGGCTAACGTAGAGTGCTTTCAATGTATCTGGCTCTAGTGCCAAAATCACTAAAGTAAACAAGAAGAATGCAATGACAACATACGCCATCAACACCCCACCCGGCATTTTAAAGGTTGATGCTGCGTGAAGCTCAGGACTCAACTTACGGTAACGTAAATAGCATGCCATGATCAGAAGCCATACACTAATAAAGAGAATCACACAGAGTGAACTTGCCAAAGTAAATGCTTCCATGGTGTTTGGAACAAAGTACTGAAGCACTGCTCCACCCATAATGAAAATACATGAGAAAATCAAACCATTTGAAGGTACAGCACGTTTTGATAAACGTCCCAATGCACTTGGCGCCTGACCATCTTTCGATAAACCGAACAGCATACGACTGGTTGAAAACACACCGCTGTTCATTGAAGACATCACTGAAGACAGTACCACCAAGTTCATGATGATGGCTGAAACAGGAATACCCGCATTTAAGAACAACTCAACAAATGGGCTTTTATCTGCACGAATGTGATCCCAAGGTGTTACTGACATCACCACAAAGAGTGCCAACACATAGAATAGAATAATACGTACAGGAATCGCGTTAATTGCCTTCGGTAGATTTTTCTCTGGATCTTTGGTTTCAGCAGCTGTTGTACCAATCAGCTCAACACCAATAAAGGCAAACACAGCAATCTGGAAACCTGCCAAAAATCCGCTTACGCCTTTTGGAAATATGCCGCCATGCGACCACACATTACTTACACTCACAACCTCACCATGCGGAGCTTGAAAATGAGTAAGGAGCATGTAGCCACCGACTCCAATCAGGCCAATAATGGCCAAGATCTTAATGAGTGCGAACCAAAATTCAACTTCACCAAACAACTTCACCGTAAGAAGGTTAAGCCCCAAAATGAATAGTACACAGCCTGTACTAATCATGGCTTGTTGCATGGGTGAGAAACTGGCGCCTTCAGGCAGCCAGAAACTTAAATAGTTAATGACCGCAGACAAGTCAGCAATACCGACCAGTACCCAGCCTAACCAATAAGTCCAGCCTATATAATAGCCAGCCCATGGTCCAATCAAATCATATGCCATATCGACAAATGATTTGTAATGTAAGTTGGCAAGCAGTAATTCACCCAATGCGCGCATCAGAAAAAAGAACATGCCACCAATTATCATGTAAATCACGAGGATTGAAGGACCTGCGAGGGAGATGGTTTTGCCCGAGCCCATGAATAGGCCGGTTCCAATTGCACCGCCAATTGCAATCATTTGTAAGTGGCGATTATTTAATTTCCGTTGTAAATGATCAGGGGAGCTTGCCTCATCGGGATGATGAACCATTGTCATATTAGAAGTCCTTTTTATATTTTGCTTAACTTAAAATCAGCAACCTATAGGGAGAAAAACGAACCGTATATCGTGGGTTGCTGAGTCTATACCTCAGGACAAGATGTTCAAGTATATTTTTTCCTTAATTGATAAATCGTTTGTCCTGTTTTTTTAAGTCACATTATTTATGTACTGCCTTCACGGCAATTTTAATTAACATATCTGGATTCTCCAGATTAGCCGGAGTGTAGCATGCGGTAATACAAGATGTCGCTTTTCTACCCCCCTCTAAACTGTGCTATTGATTCAAAAATAAACAACATTATTCCGATAAAAAAACTGATGAAAATAAAAAAAGCCAATCATGATTGATTGGCTTTTTAATAAAACTTAATGATCGTTAACGAGTTCACGTCCTAGCTTTTTCATACGTGGTTTGTACAACATATGATAGGTAACACCTAAAATGACTAACCATACTGGGCTGACATATAAAGCTTTTAAAGTATCTGGCTCTAGCGCCAAGATAACCAAAGTAAAAAGCATGAATGCCAAAACCACATAACTCATCCAAACGCCACCCGGCATTTTGAAAGTCGATTTTTCATGTAATTCAGGACGTAATTTACGATAGCGTAAATAGCACACCATAATGAGACTCCAGACACTAATGAATAGAATCACACACAGTGAACTTGCTAAAGTAAATGCTTCCATGGTGTTTGGAACAAAGTACTGAAGCACTGCCCCACCCATAATGAAAATACATGAGAAAATCAAACCATTTGAAGGTACGGCACGTTTTGATAAACGCCCAAATGCACCCGGTGCCTGACCGTCTTTTGATAGACCAAAAAGCATACGACTGGTTGAAAACACACCGCTGTTCATTGAAGACATCACTGAAGACAGTACCACCAAGTTCATGATGATCGCTGAAACTGGAATACCCGCATTTAAGAATAACTCAACAAACGGGCTTTTATCTGCACGAATGTGATCCCAAGGTGTTACTGACATCACAATAAATAGTGCCAACACATAGAACAGAATAATACGTACAGGAATCGCGTTAATTGCTTTCGGTAAATTCTTTTCTGGGTCTTTGGTTTCAGCAGCCGTTGTACCTACCAGTTCCACCCCGACAAAAGCAAACACGGCAATCTGGAATCCTGCCAAGAAGCCTTCTGTACCTTTCGGGAATAAACCGCCGTGTGACCAAACATTACTAATGCTTGCAATAGCGCCTTGCGGAGCTTGGAAATGGCTGAAAATCATATAGCCACCCACTCCAATCAGGCCAATAATGGCCAAAATCTTAATCAGTGCAAACCAAAATTCAATTTCACCAAATAGGCGTACTGTCAGTAGATTAAGCCCCATCACAAACAATACACAGCCTGCACTAATCATGGCTTGTTGTGTTGGAGAGAAGCTTGCTCCATCGGGCAACCAGAAGCTCAAATAGTTAATGACTGCTGAAAGATCCGCAATACCCACCAGCACCCAACCTAACCAATAGGTCCAACCCAAATAATAACCCGCCCAAGGACCAATCAGGTCATGAGCCATATCAACAAAAGATTTGTAATGCAGATTTGCAAGGAGTAACTCACCCATTGCACGCATTAAGAAAAAGAACATGCCTCCAATAATCATATAGATCAAAAGGATTGAAGGACCTGCGAGGGAGATTGTTTTACCCGAGCCCATAAATAGGCCGGTTCCAATTGCACCGCCAATAGCAATCAGTTGTAAATGACGGTTAGACAGTTTTCGTTGCAGATGATCAGGAGAATTTTCTGCATCTGAATGACGAGCCGTTGTCATATTAAAATTCCTTTTTGAATTCCTTTGTTAAGATCAGCAACCTATGGCGAAAATCGAACCGTATGCCATAGGTCACTGAATCTGTTCACCAAAAAATGACTGGATAAACCGTATCTATCTTCCTTCTGTTAGATACATCATCATTTTTGGAGTAAAAATGAATTACTTTTGTGCTGCCGTCACGGCAATTTCAATTAACCAATTTGGATTGACCAAATCGGCCTGAATTGTGGCACGCGATGGAGCAACACACCCTTTTAACCAGTCAACCCAAATTGCATTTACGGTTGAAAAGTCAGAAAGATTTTTTAAATAGAGCTGCGCAGAGAGCAAGCGAGATTTATCGGTATCAGCAAGTGCCAAAAGTTCATCAATCGTTGCAAGAATTTCACGAGTTTGGCCTGCCACGTCTTGCTCGGTATTTTTAGGTACCTGACCTGACAAATAAACCACTTTGTTAAAAACAGTCACGGCGCTCATGACTTCGTTAGTGTTAATCTTTTGTATATCTGAATTAGACATTCGGATTTCCTTATACCTGATTAATAAATTGAACACGGGCAGTGACGGCACACATCAGTTCATAGCCCACCGTACCGGATGAAACTGCGACATCATCAATAGGTAAAACGACGCCTGTACTTGATTGGCCCCAAAGTACAACTTCACTGCCGACTTTGGCACTCTCAATGCCCGTTAAATCGACTGCCAACATGTCCATGCTGACACGGCCAATTGTACGAGTGCGGACAGAGTCCACTAAAACAGGCGTGCCTGTGGGTGAAATACGCTGATAACCATCGGCATAGCCGCAAGCGACAATCCCAATCGTCATGGGTTGCTCTGCCACAAAGTTTGAGCCATAACCGACGCTTTCATTCGGTTCTAAATGCTGAACGGAAATAATTTCACTGCGTAAGCTCATGGTCGGTTGTAAGCCCCAATCCGCAATACTATGGGTCGGGTAATCTGGCGAGCTGCCATAGAGCATGATGCCGCTACGGGCATAATCTGATTTGAGCTGGTCTTGATAACGCAGAATTGCCGCACTATTACTTACCGATCTTTCACCCGGTAAATCTTTTACAATTTCTTCAAAAGCATTGATTTGATAATCAATACCTTGCTGGCCGAAACGATCACCATCTGCATCTGAAAAATGCATCATGTGCGTAATCTTGGATACGTTCGCCAAGTTGTTTAAACGTTCCCAAGCCTGAACATAGTGCTGTGGTTTAAAACCAAGACGGTTCATTCCACTGTTCATTTTCAAAAAAACATCAAATTGGGCCGCATAAGGATGCTTTTCTACCCACTCGATTTGCGCTTCACTATGAATGGTGAAACTAAGCTGATACTGCACACAATCAAATAAATCTTGAGGAGAAAAAACTCCTTCGAGCAATAAAATTGGACCTGTCCAACCTAGAGCACGAATTCGTTTTGCCTCATCAAGATCAAGTAAGGCAAAGCCATCTGCTGCTTTAAATGCTTCATAAACACGTTCAATGCCGTGTCCATAAGCATTGGCTTTTACAACGGCAAAGACCTTACTGTTTGGCATGGCCTTGCGTACCACCGCCAAGTTATTTTGTAAGGCTTGACGGTGGATGACTGCGGTAATAGGACGAGGCATGATTTACTTTCCTAACGTCCGTTATGCAGCATGTGCGTGTGAATAACGCTGAATTGAAAGGCCATCGGTACTGATATCAGTCTTATGATTCAATACGATGTCACTGATTAATTTTCCTGAACCACATGCCATGGTCCAGCCTAAAGTACCGTGACCTGTATTCAAGAACAGATTTTTAAAGCGAGTCGCTCCAATAATTGGAGTGCTGTCTGGTGTCATTGGACGTAGACCCGTCCAGAAAGACGCCTGTGCCATATCGCCGCCCGGGAACAAGTCCTGAGTCACCATTTGCAAGGTTGCACGGCGGTCTTCGTTCAGACCTAAATTGAAACCACTTAACTCAGCCATACCACCTACGCGAATACGTTGGTCGAAACGCGTAATCGCAATTTTGTAGGTTTCATCAAGCACCGTAGATTGCGGAGCAAAAGCTGGGTCAACAATTGGAATCGTCAACGAATAACCTTTCACAGGATATACAGGTAACTGTAGATCGAGTGGTTTCAAGAAATCACGTGAATAGCTACCAAACGCTAAAACATAACGATCTGCGGTTAAGACCTTACCATTGACCTGAACGCCCTTAATTTCATCGCCTTCAACAATCAATTTTTCTACGTTCTGGTTGAACTGGAAGTTAACACCTAACTCTTTAGCAATTTGAGCTAAAGCATTGGTAAATAAATAACAGTCACCTGTCTCGTCATTTGGTAAATGTAAACCACCAACGAGTTTATCTTGCGTATTTGCCAAAGCTGGTTCTACACGACCAAGTTCGTTGCCATTTAATAATTCGTAGCTTACACCGCACTCTTGTAGCACGCTAATGTCGCGTTGAACCGCTTCCATTTGCGCTTCTTTACGGAATAACTGCAACGTGCCTTTTGCACGGTTTTCGTAGTTAATGCCCGTATCTTTTCTAAGTTCACGTAAGCAGTCACGGCTGTATTCAGCCACGCGCATCATACGTTCTTTGTTCACAGCATAACTTTGCGGATTACAGTTTTTTAGCATTTGCGCCATCCACTGTAACTGCCACATGCTGCCATCTAAATTAATCGCAAGCGGTGCATGGTGTTGGAACATCCATTTCACAGCTTTAAAAGGAATTCCTGGTGCTGCCCAAGGAGTCGAATACCCAGGCGAAATTTGACCTGCATTACCAAAACTTGTTTCTTCAGCAGGACCTGACTGGCGATCAAGAACAGTGACCTCAGCTCCTTGTTGAGCTAGATAATAGGCACTTGCCACTCCGATAACGCCGCTACCTAAAACAATTACGCGCATTTCCATTCCCTCACGCACACCAGTTTATTTCACTAGTATATTTCTGCTTCAATAGTTTATTTCACTGTTTTTCAGACTATAATCTAGGTAAATTTATGTTTTTCTCACGAGAATTTTAAAAAAAGAGGAAATATCTATGCGCCCCCTAGATCGTATAGATCGCATGATTCTGGACATTTTGCAGCGTGAAGGACGAATTGCGATTAGTGAATTGGCATCGAGAGTCAACCTATCGACCACCCCCTGTTCAGAGCGTGTAAAACGCCTTGAACGCGATGGCATTATCATGGGTTATTACGCCCGTCTAAACCCCGCCTATGTGGACCGTAACCTGCTCGTTTTTTTAGAAATTAAGTTATCTGCCAAATCAGGCGATGTATTTGATCAGGTGGCTAGAGACTTAGTTGAGATTCCTGAAGTACTCGAATGTCATCTTATTTCAGGTGAGTTTGACTACCTTGTAAAAGCGCGCTTAAAGGAAATGAGCGCATACCGCCGCTTATTGGGAGATCTATTAAAGAAACTTCCCGCTTCGGCATCGTCACACAGTTATGTGGTCATGGAAGAAGTCAAAGAAACTCTGTATCTAGATGTGAGTAAATAAAGCGAGCATTCTTGAACTCGCTTTACTCACGTTTGAAAATTAGAAATATTTTAAAATCGAGATATGCTTGTTTTGATGTTTGAACTTCGAGAACCATTTAACTGCTGGATAGAGCGCAAAAGACAGCGCAATCGTAATTAGCCACAGCATCCACACATGGTTGACCGACAAATAGTTTCCGTAGTTGGTTCCCCACACACTGAGTGCAAACACATACATGAGTTTCAGCACATATAAGTGTAATAAATAAAAGAACATCGGCACCGAACCAAACACGACCAATGGTTTTAAAAATGAGTATTGCTGCATACGTTCAAAAGCAACGAGCATAATCAAGCCAATTCCAACATTTAGCAAAATAAATAACAAAGACGGTGGATATTTGGTGAGATTAAGAAAGCTCATAAGGCTCAGTTGTAATGACTCAAAATGCTGCCACGGTTGGTCACCATAGACGTTGATAAAACGCAATAAAACAAATAGCCCAATATTTGCTAAACCAAGGCTGAGTAAAGCACGGCCTCTTTGCTTTGCTGTATATTTTGAACTAAAGAACTGACCTAAAACGTAGCCCAATAAAATTACCCCTATCCAAGGTAAAACAGGGTAACTTGTACGAAGCTTAATACCCGCAAACTCAATCCAACCACGGTCATGTAAAACAAACCATATATTTTGTAAGATGCCTTGAGAGAAATGTACTGAATCTAATAAGTTGTGTCCAAAAATAATGACTAACGCTACACCAGCAAGAACTGGCAAAGGCAAACTTATACAGCAAGCCAGCACCACCATACTAATACCGATCGCCCAAATCACCTGTAAGTAAATGACTTCAGGTGGAAAAGTCGCTGTCCATGCAAAATTCACAAGGGTAAGCTCTAACACAATTAAAAATAAGCCGCGTTTTAATAGAAATGCACGCGTTTGTTGTAAGTCCTGTTTTTTTGATTGAAATAAAAATGCAGAAATACCGGTTAAAAGTACAAAAACCGGAGCGCAAATATGTGCCAATAATCGACTGCCAAATAATGCTGGTTCTGTTACTGTTACGTCCATTGGATCGGTAACTTGTTTATGTAAATAGAAAGTTTCTCTTACATGGTCGAGCAACATAATGATGATCACCAAACCACGCAATGCATCAATCGACTGTAAACGTTCAATATTTTTTTCTATAGGCATAGCGGTAATAAACAAAATAATGTAACGTTATACTATTACATTATAGTTCTTTTGTCTTTCATGGCTGATTATTTATGCAACACAAATTAGGATTGTTGTCTTCATTAGGGTTATCTTTTATATCAACATTCTCTTGGGGAGACGAAACCTCAACAGTACTTGAGACCATACACGTTCAGGCTGAAAGTACCCAAGAAGGTATGAGCCAAAATAGCTCAGCGACTAAATTTTCTCACGATGTTTTAGATGTCCCTTTTAACCGTGCTTATGTTTCAAAACAAATGATGGAACAACAAGACGTTCAACGGATTGATGACGCATTAAGCTTGGTGAGTGGGGTTTTTCATCAAAACAGTTTTGGTGGCGGCTTTTGGGATAACTACTCTTTCCGTGGTTTTAGTACCGATCCCAATTTAGGTGCTTCTATGATCCGTAACGGCTTGAGTGTCAACCGAGGGATTAGCGCTCCAAAAGATGTCGTGAATATTGAATCTTTAGAGTTTTTAAAAGGACCGATGGCTGCGCTATATGGCCGCGGCGAAACAGGTGGTTTGCTTAACCTCAACAGTAAAAAACCACAGTGGGAAAGCGAAAGTGAAGTTAACCTACGTGCCAATACTCAAGAACAATATCGAATTAGTCTGGAGCATACCGCGCCTATTAACGATGAACTGGCCTATCGCGTAGCCGTGGCTCATGAAGATAATCAAAGCTTCCGTGATCATGTCAGTAGTGAACGCTGGTTCTTTTCACCGCAGCTCACATGGAAAATTTCAGACCAGACACAACTCGACTTTGACAGTGAATTTACAGAGCACAAAGGAACCTTTGACCGTGGTGTAAGTACAGTCAATCACCAGTTTGTGATGGACCCGAAAACCTTTACAGGTGAACCAGACGATGGCGATTTGAAAATAAAAGATTACTTTTACCAATTACGTCTGAGTCACGAATTTAACCCTGACTGGAAACTAAATAGTGCTGTCAGCTATAAAGACGCCAAAATGGTCGGCTTTGCGACCGAACCTCGACGTATGCAAGCCGATGGACGTACTTTAGAACGTCAACGTCGCTATCGTGATTATACAAGTGAAGATGTGCTGGCTCAGACAGAGTTACTTGGCAAGGTTGATACCTCTTGGGCTCGCCATGAAATTTTACTTTCGACCGAGCTTGGTCAACTCGACTATAAACAATATCAACTGCGTCGGAACCATGATTCAAACTCTCCCACTACAGTGAATACTATTGATATTTACCAACCTGAATATGGTAAATATTTACCTAGCTTAGCTCCATTTACCAACACTAAAGAGCGCCAACGCTATTTTGCACTCAATATTCAAGATCAGATTTTTTTCAATGATCAATGGAGTGTGCTATTTGGTAACCGTTTTGATCAGGTCGAGCAAGACTTTAAAAACCATATAGAACAAACCGAAAACAATCAGACACTTCATCAAAATAGTCCACGTTTCGGAGTAAATTTTAAAGCCTCTGACCAATGGGCGTTTTATACCAACTATGGTCGCTCATTTGCCATGAATAGTGGTATGAACCGAAATAGTCAGACTTTTGCTCCGGAAAAAGGTGAAAGCTATGAGGTCGGTACCAAATATAAAATGAATGACCAAAGTGTGCTGAGTCTCGCTTTGTTTAAAATGAAAAAGCAGAATGTGCTGACGACAGATCCTGTCAACAAAGACTTCCAAACCGCAGCAGGTGAAGTGAGTAGTAAAGGAATTGAGTTTGACTTAAATAGTCAAATCACGGACCGTTGGTTCGTCAATGCCAACTATAGCTATACCGATGCTCAAATTGAAAAAGACCAAGACTTGGCAAAAGGCGCTCGTCTAAGCAATGTTCCAAAACACCAAGGCGCTGTAAGTACTAACTATGAGTTTCTACAAGAAGGTCCACGAAAAGCAGGCGTAGGTGCCAATCTTACCTATGTGGGCGAGCGTAGCGGACATAATCTGGATAATGGGTTTAATTTACCAAGCTATACGCTGGTCAATTTAAATGGCTACTATGCCCCATCTGACCGCTTACGCTATCAGCTGAACGTAAACAACCTGTTTGATAAAACCTACTATGTCTCAAGCTATAGCGATTTATGGGTTCAACCGGGGGAACCACTCAACGCTTCAATTTCGGCACAGTGGAAGTTTTAATTCATACATAAATAAAAAGCCCGAATTATTTCGGGCTTTTTATTAGAACATGCCATTCTCATTGACGAGTGGGTCGGGCTGTACTTGGCCAATATCCCAAAACTCAGCAATTTTTCCATTTTCAAAACGACAAATATGCACCACAGCCAAGGTAGTTAACCCATTCATTTGCATTTCAAGTTTTGAATGCACAGCAACCAAATCGCCCTCTTCAATGACATGTTGAACATCAAAGACTTTGTTGGGATTTTCAGCCGCGCTTTCACGCATACCTTCCTTCAACGAAGTTGCATCACCCGCATAATAAGGGTTGTGATGCTTGAAGTTAGGCGCAGTGTAATTGCTGTAGGCTTCATCAACTTCACCTGCTGCGGCAAGTTCTAAAAACCGTACCGCAATTTGTTTTTGAGATAAGTTCATGAGTATCTCCTACTCTTTTTAGACCTTATTGTAAGAGGTCGTCTTCTTCACTTTCTTCTTCAAAGACATAGGCCATACAGCCCCATCCGTCATATTCGCCTTGAAATTTTTCAGCGATGCTGGCAAACCATTGTTCTAAATCAACAATATCTGAATACTCAGGTTCCATGTTGACGAAGATGGTAATTACCCACTCATTCGGCTCAACAGAGTCATCTTGGAAAAGTGAAACTTTTTGTTCTTGGTAAAGTAAATAGAGTGCACATTGCTCTGCATTTTTTTGATCTTGAAATGCAATAGAAAATTCAATTTCATGCAGCTCGGTTAAATCATCCCCATCTTCAGCCATTTGCCAAAGTACATTGCCGTTATCGTCATCTGGAAATTGTTCGTAGTCACGAGTCATAAAGTGATCCTTGTTGTTGTCGCAGTATTAATATTATTCGGACTTAGAATACCCGACTTTTATTGCAGTTTGGGTATATATTCCGTTCCCAATTGCATCAAATTGAATTTTTAATTGTATGTAAATTTTAAAAAGGCACTTGTGATTGAATGACTAGATCCGTGCCTTTCAATGGATGCTGAAAAGCCAGATAGGCAGCATGTAAAGCCATACGGCTTAAATGAAAACGTTTAGGTTCAGGATGATATAACTTGTCCCCCATAATCGGGTGTCCAATGTGCATCATGTGCACACGGAGCTGGTGCGAACGGCCTGTGACTGGTTCAAGTAATACTCGCGTTTGATCTGTTTTCTCGTCATAGGTGAGAGGCTGAAACAAGGTTTTAGCATGTTTGCCTAGTTCAAAATGTACAATTTGTCTTGGGCGATTTTCCCAGTCAGTAATGAGCGGAACTTCAACACTGCCCTCTTCTGTGACTTGGCCTTGCACCAACGCAATATAATGTTTTTTGACTGTTCTGGCCTGAAACATTTTACTTACCGCAACTTCTGCATCACGGTGCTTGGCAAACATAAGTAGGCCCGACGTTGCCATATCTAAACGATGCGTTACTTTAGCCAAAGGGAACTTTTCTAGCACCCTTAAATAAGCACTGTCATGATGCTCAGGTAAGCGACCCATCACAGACAACAATCCCGCAGGTTTATCAACCACAATTAAATCGTCATCTTCAAATAAAATTGAAAGCGGATCTTGTGGTGGAGCGTAAACAAAGTTGTCGTTTAAAGGCATGGTCGTAGAAACAGCAATGGAGCATGGCGGCAAATCATAAAGAAATTTCAGACCGACCGCAAAACAATCTATAAGCTATCATCATGTTCCACGTGAAACTCGAAAAATCTTTATCGCTTTTTATTCATTTCAGCTAAAAGATCGAGCTGAATTTCTTGAATATGCGCAAGCCTTTCCCATTGATGCGATAAAAGATGGTCCATTTTTTCATGTAAATGACGAATCTCAAGCTCGGCTTTTAAATTAATTTGATAGTCGTGTTGAGAGCGCAAACGGTCTTTGGCTTCTTGACGGTTTTGACTCATCATAATAATAGGCGCCTGAATTGCCGCTAAGCATGACAAAACCAGATTAAGTAAAATAAATGGATAAGGGTCGACAGGACGTACCACCATCACCACTGTATTTAGAATAATCCAAGCAATTAGGAAAATAGCAAAGCAAATCAGGAAAGCCCAACTACCACCAAATGTCGCGATCTTATCTGCCAGTTTTTCCCCAAACGTCCATTTTTGATCGAAGTCGGATTCGGTATTTCGGCTAATCAGCTCATGGCGTTGCATGCTACCAATCACTTCGTTTTCTAAATTAGTTAACTCGCCTTTTTCGGAACGTAATAGTGATTGAACGTATTTAATTCGATAATCTGCCAGATCTGCTCGACAAATAAAGCTTGAGAAAGACCAATCCGGATGATCTTGAATAATTTCCTCACTAATCACATTCCGAATAACTTCACCCGAAACCAGATCCTTTAACGGGAAATTCTTTCCGCATACGGCGCATTGGCGACACTGGTTTTTATTCTCCATTTTATACAGCTCGCAATTATGATCATAGAGATATTATATAGGTGATTTCAGGCGACAACATCGTAAATAAAAAGAATGCTTTAACCCAATATTTGTAAAGTTGCTGGCACTATTTTTCGATGTGCAGGAATCACAGGAACCATGTAGAGTCTTCCAAGCCAATTTTTAATATGTACTACTGTGGTTATGGTGAGTACTTGAGTCTTTTCATTCTTATAAACAGATAAAGTCACATTTAAGTGCTTGTCATCGTCTCCAATCACTAATTCATTTTCGGTACGTTGCCGTAAGGTAAAAATTCCAATTCGGTCACCTGCGACATACTCATTTTCTTTTTTATTTGAATCAATCTGTTTGAAACTTCCTAAGTCTTTAAGCCCAATTTTTGAAGTAATTTTATTACGTATATTCATGCTCCACTCTATCCACGCTGGAGTGTGTTGAAATAGCTTAATAAGCTGCTGAAATACATTTAGGTCGGGCTGACCAAGCACAATACTCCACGAGTCGTGGAAGTAAGCATTGTTCAATTGAGATGAGATTTGACTGTCGCTAGGTAAAGCAGAAAGATAAGGCTTATTCATTAAATTATATTCTTGTAAAGTATCGTTTTTATTATAGAGAATTTTTTAGGGTGTCAAGGGAAAACATCTATGGTTTACTTCAACAATTATAACTTTGTAAGTTAGAACCTTATGCCTATAAACTTTTGATCTATAGCGTCCTAAGCCGAATCGAGACCTTTTGGGTGAGTACACACTAACGTTATACGTTTTGGTGCATGCTACTCTTTTCGATCCCTATCACACCCTTGAGATATAGTTTAGCCAGCACCCTGCGGGATTGTTTTTCTAAGAAAAGCTAATTTTTAATATTTTTGGGAATTTTTACGTCATTAGACAAATTTAAAAGAATTTATTCCCATTTACCAATAACTAGTTATATTTAAATTCCATTTTATTTGTATTTTTCGGTTTATTTTACCAAAGCATTAACTGTTTTGAGCAATTAGGCACCAGCCTATAAAAAGTAAATTACCCTTCATTTTTTAGTGATGAAGGGCAAAAGTCTTTTATGAAGAAATAAAACCATGTTTCCGAGCATGGTAAACGGTAAATAACCCGATCACGGCAAAAGCCAGCATAAACCATGGAAAAGAAGCTGCCCCAAAACTTTCAAGTAGTCCTCCGCCAATCATTCCACCAAATGCGATAGCAAGGTTAAATACCGTGACCAACATAGACTGCGCTACATCTGCTTCGTGACCCGCAGTATTTGCCAAAGCTGTTTGTAATAGTGTTGGAGCCCCACCAAAAGTAACTCCCCATAACACAACACCCACCAGTACAACAAAACTTGAAGAACTATAAACACCCAAGAGCGCTGTTGCGATAGCAAAGATAAATAAGCTTAAAAGCGTTATTTTTCTTAATGAACGATCGATAAACATGCCTGTAATGAGAATGCCGACAATTGAAGAAATGCCGAATATAAACAGGATAGTCTCAACTTTGTATGTTTGTCCTGTCGAGGCCAGAAATGGTGAAATATAAGTATAGAGAATGCTATGCGCCAATATCCAAAGGAAGACGACTGCTAAAACGGCTCTAATGCCCGGCATTAAAAGAACTTTTAAAATGGGTAATCTTTTTTGCACTGACTGCCCTGCAAAATCAGGAATACTAAAACGAATCCAGACAAATAAAATCAATGCCAATAAAGACATGATCCAAAACACGCCACGCCACTCAAACAATGTTCCCAACCATGCACCCAAAGGAACCCCTATTGATAAAGCAATGGGTTGCCCAACCCCAGCAATTGCTAAAGCTCGTCCTTGATACGATGTAGAGACCATACGTCTTACATAACCCGCTAAAAGCCCCCAAATAACACCCGCTGCCATCCCTGCAATAAAACGAGCAATCAAAGTCAGAGTATAGTCATTTGATAAGGCAGTAATCGCGTTAAATACAAGTAACCCTGCAATAGCACTGAGTAATAAGGGTCTCCGATTCCAACTACGGGTAAGGCTAATCAGCGGTATTGCCGCTAAAACAGAACCTAAGGCATACACTGCTATAAGCTGCCCTGCATAAGCTTCTGAAATATGTAAACCTTGACTGATTTGAGGCAAAAGCCCTGCTGGCATGGTTTCTGTCATAATGGTCAGAAAGCCTGCAACTGTAAAAGCCAACAGTTTCCAAATTGGTAATTGAGTAGAGAATTCATCAGCTAACTGATGAGATGTTTCATTACTCTTAGTATTCATAAAGCTTTACTCTCAAATTCTTTTAAAGCGTACTTACTCTGCTCTGTATCGCTATATGTTTGTTTTATCAGGTTAGGATGGGAAGACATTTGTTCTCCATGTGAACTAAAGTCATTATTTTGGAATGATCATTCCAGTTTAAGTTAAATAAAAACCTTAACTATTCAACTCAAGCATAGTTAAGGTTTAAATAAGTTTTATAAAACGTTTAAAGCAACCTCGACTACATCCATTAAACATTGCTTTCTTTGTTCAAGTGGACTGCCTTTCCCTAAAACACGTAAACCTTGCATAGTGTTTAGAAAGAAACTTGCTAATGCACGTGGGTTTTGGGTAGAAGTAATTTCACCAGATTGTTGAGCTTTAATTAATAAACGCTCTAAAGCATGTTGAAGTTTCTGTAGGTTACTTGCAACGAACTGTGAGACATCTTCATCATGCCCAGCCAGTTCCAAACAAGCATTTGCAACGAGGCAGCCTTTATGTTCTGAATCATTCAGCTCATCTTCAACCACATTTATCAGTAATTGCCGAATCAGTGCTTTTGGTGAACCTGAACCAGACAACAGCTTCACATTGTTAAGTGTGGTTAAAAGTTCATAACGCTGTAACGCTTTTTGATAAAGACCCTGTTTGTTTTGAAAGGTACTGTAAAGGCTACTTCTAGATAGCCCCGTACCATCAACCAAGTCTTGAACTGAAGTTGCAGCATAACCACGACGCCAAAAAACCTGCATTGCAGCATCAGCAATTTCATCAGTTTCAAATTCTTTGGTTCGCATAAACACACTTAACAGGAACGATCGTTCCAATTAATTTAAAATAGGCTAATAAAGAAGTCAAACTAAAAAATTATTTGATAGGTAAACATTTCTGCAATGTGAAAATGACGACTCTATATTTTTTATAAAATTAAAAATATTTAATAAAAGCTACGCCATCTGGACTATTCAAACCAAACTGATTGATGAGTGTTTTTCATATTTCTGTCTTGTTCTTTCTGCATTATTTATAGATTTAATTTTTTCGCTTGAATACATTATAAAAACATATTATAAACTATTTCTAACCAAATAATTGGTTTTTTGGAACTTTATAATGAACAACAATATTATAATTTTTGGTTATGGAATAGGTATTTCCAAAGCCGTAGCACATAAGTTTGGTAAAGAAGGCTATAAAATCGGTTTAGTGGCACGTAATGCTGAAAAACTCGAAAAAGCCATTTTAGAACTTAAAGCACAAGGTATTGAAGCTTACGCTTTTACATGTGATTTAGCGGTTCTTGAAGATATACCAAACCTAATTAAACGCATTAAAGATCAATTAGGAGAGATTAAAAATATTCATTGGAATGCTTTCCATGATATTGAAGGCAATATCCTAAAAACCCCTCCACTAGAACTCACCAAAAGCTTTCATATTCGTGTTTCGAGCTATATTGCGACGGTGCAAGCTTGCTTACGTGATTTAGAAAAGAACCACGGTAGCATTTTATCGACAAATGGAATTTTTGCTTTCGATGCAGTGGGCATCGACTTGGTTGCCAAAGAGTACTCATCGTTAGCAACTACTGCTGCCGCTCAATATAAAGCCACCAATTTGCTTGCTCATAGTCTTGCTGACTCAAATGTTTACGTGAGCCAAGTGATCGTAAACGGTTTCGTAGATGGCAGACCTGAAGCCGAAGATAAAACTTATACGGTACATCCTGAAACAGTTGCGGATCAGTTCTGGTACTTACACCAGCATAAACAAGAGACTGTTTCTCTTTGTGGTGAAGCCATTCAAGCTGCTTAAACTATGTCTGATGATTGAATAGAAATGACTACTTTATATCTGGCTAGTAGCAAGATTTTAATAGTTGATGAAAAGCAAATTTAAGCATAGAAGAAGCGTATAAATACGCTTCTTTATCTTTGACTGAATATAAGGTCAAATGCTTGGTTTTATAAAGTTTTCATCTATGTAAAAACTCTATTTTTTCAGCCGTTTTACCTGATTTTTTACTACGAGCAACTTTAGTTTGAAATACTTGTATTAGCTGTTCTGAATTCATTTTATCTGAACAATAAATAGTATCTCAGTCCGCATAATTACAGTTGTCAAAACTTAATGTTTATCCTGCTCTAATAACTTACCTATTGCTTCACCGTATACCCATTTATTTAAAATTCCTTCGGAACTTTCTAGGCCTACAATATCGAGAAAACTTTCATATGTCGTTGCGACTTGCTCACGATCTTCTGTATCAAGCGTATCAGGATCGATTTGGCTAATTCCATGAGCAAGGACATGTAAAAGTTCTGCTTTGGTTGGCTCACTTTTTTGTTGATAGAGAGTAATAAAAGCTTGGGCAGTATCAGCCACTTGACGATTTAAACTTATAGCTAATGCAGGCTCTTGAACACCCGTATATAGCTGTCCATCTCCAGCGAAATGATCTTGTGTTTTAAACTGTTCTAATTGTTGAATCACAATAGAATTAGAATTTTTAATACTCATTTCGGTTTTATTCTCACTTTTTTGAGCACAAGAAACTTGTGAACTTAAGATCACCATGACTAATACTAAAATTTTTTTCATCTTTCTATTAATTTTTAATTTAAAGACAGTAAATATAAACTAATTTAACCATAAATTTCCATTACTTATAAAACTGTATGGGCCACCTTTTATTCTTTTTCTCACGCCCATATATATTTCGAGTTTAAATTACCCTTCCCATTTTCTAAAAACCAGACAGGTATTTACCCCACCAAAACCAAAGCTATTACTCATGACTGTTTTGAGTTCGGTTTCTCGGCTCGTTTGAACAATATCGAACTTTTTAGCTTCTTCGCGCAGTTCGGTAATATTAATACTCGGCGCAATAAAGTTATTTTGCAGCATTAAAATAGAATAAATCGCTTCGTGTACGCCTGCTGCCCCCAAACTATGCCCAGTCATGGACTTTGTCGAACTGAGTGGCGGGACTTTTTCACTGCCAAAAGCTCGCTCTATGGCCAATAGTTCGGGAATGTCTCCTGCTGGTGTTGAAGTGCCATGCGTGTTGATATAGTCGATGGTGTCAGAGCCGTTTTGTTTGGCTTCTGCGAGTGCCAGTTTGATGCAACGGGTCGCGCCTTCACCGCTCGGGGCTACCATATCGACACCATCGCTATTGGCAGCGTAGCCAACCACTTCTGCCAAAATTTTTGCTCCGCGCTTTTGGGCATGGCTTAAAGACTCCAAAACCACCATGCCACCGCCGCCAGCGATCACAAAACCATCGTTATCTACTGAATATGGGCGTGAAGCCGTTTCTGGTGCATCGTTATATTTAGAGCATAAGGCGCCCATTGCATCAAATATTGCCGTTTGCGACCAATGGTCTTCTTCGCCGCCACCCGCCAGCATGAGGTCTTGTTTACCAGCGGCAATAAGGTGATATGCATAACCGATTGCGTCGGCTGAAGTCGCACAGGCACTCGCGATCGATTGAGATACACCTTTTAAGTTAAAAGCACGCGATAGATTAGAGCTAATGGTACTGGTGAGGTAGCGTGATGCTAAATAAGGTGATACTTCGCTTGCGCCTTTTTCTTTTAAGGTATGTAACATGTCGATGATAGATGCTGTTGAAGTGCCACCTGTTCCCCCAATCACGCCATATTTTGAGTTGTTGGCAATGTCATTTACATCAAGCTTGGCGTATTGTAACGCATCGAGTGCCGAGTTGTAGGCATACATCGCGCAAACGCCCATGTGTTTTTTTAGTTCTGGATTGATATTTTCAAAATCCATTTCGGCAGTAGCGCTCACGTGACTTCGAAAGTTTAGTTTTGCATAGACATCGTTATAGCGAATGCCAGAGCGGCCTGCTTTTAAGGACTCGGTTACTGTCTCTAATGTATTTCCAATACAAGAATTAATTCCCATACCTGTGATGACAACACGTTCCATTCTTATCTCTATAAAACGACAAAAATAGATCTTAACAACCAAGTTCTTTTTTGGAACTGGCAAAATATTTCTATATTTATTATTTTTTCTCATCGAATATAAATAAAAAGTTAATAATAATATTTTTATTTTAAAATCTATTTAGTTTTATTATTAAATCAAAAATATTTTAAATATTAAATTGACGTATTTAAAATCACCGATTATTATCTCGTTGCTGGCCTACATTGCCAGACGGTTTTAGCAGACCGTAACCTCGTGGCGGATTATAGTTCTACTATAAGTCGTTAGACCCTTGCGTCCCCTTTTCTTTGCGGTAGGACGGGAGGGGGACGCCCCGCGCGTGCTGGTTCTACGAGGCCAGTCTGCTAACCCCCTTTCGTTCTACCACCCTAATTAATTCGCGGTAATCTGGTGGTAGGACTCCATTTTTTAAGGAGTTGACCATGACACTTTTCAAACTCATTTTCTCTCTTATTTAACTATTTTATCGATTTAAAATTTAGGTTTTTACGCCTTATTTTTTTAAATTTATAAATTATTTTTATTTTAAAATTTTAATTATTTTATTTTCCTGTGCTTTTAGGAGGATTAATTATTATTTAAAAAATTATTTTAAATCTCAAAATCATTATATTTTTATTTTAGTTATACGCATAAATAATCATGAGAATAATATGAAAATTTATAAACCGCTTTTGGCTTTAAGTTTCATAGTTGGTAGCTACGGCGTTTCGGTTTACGACCCAGAGACTCATCAGGAGTTTGAAAAAATTTGCCTGTCGGGTGGGCATAGCGAGTCGAGTTGTGACTGCATTTACCAGCGACTTGAGCAAGTTTATACCCCCAAGCTCATGCAGCGCCTTGAATATGTCAGTTTGCAAAGTCCTGTTCTCCCACGGGACTTTGCCCCTACTTTTTTCAGCGTCATGCAACGTTGTGACAAAAGTAGTCTGGGCTAAGCGTTGGCTTAGCTCTTTATCTCTGTGTCGCAATGGTGTTTTACTTTAAATCAGCGCAAAAAATTAAAGTCTGTTGTGGCACAGAGGCCTAAGTTGTTTGATTTGCCGAATTAGCATTTTTAAAAATCGCATCAACTTTATAACTAATCAAGTTATGCTGTGCTTACATTCAACTTTTGAACATTTATTAGAATGAACTACACATGGGATGAATTTGAGCAAAGACTTATCACCTATAGAGATGTAAGGATTGATCTGGCAAGAGTTTTAGATGCGTATGAGCTTCAAATAAAAGAACTTCTTCAACAAATTCAATTGTTAGCTTATGAAGATTCTTTGCCTATATTTAATCAGTTATATGAAATACAAGATCATTTAGCTACTGCCACGTTTCGCTATGACCTCGACTTAAATGAAGCTTTAGATATATTCGTTTATCATTTCAATAGAGATGACAAAGCGCTTATAAGCCAATATTGGTACAAAAAATTCAAGCAAAACAAAGATATTCTTTGGCCTTTACCTCAAGACGAATAGTAGCTTGTACGTTTTATCCTACAAACTTTTAAGGTTTTTGCGGATTGGCGACACCCCTCTTTTTTCTTAATATGAAGTCATACAGGAACAGGATGTTCCGGAACATAAAACAACAATAATACGTTCAAGCATCAGGATCGTGAGATACGACAGGAGTCATATCTAGTACCCAAATACGAAAAAGCCCAACAGGATGTTGGGCTTTTTTTATATCTGAATATTGAGAAGTTTTAGGGACTAAACGGATTGAATCATTCTTCAATGTAAGATTTCTCTTACAAGCTTTTAAGGTTTTTGCGGATTGGCGACACCCTACTTTTTTCCTATTATGAACTCATACAGGAACAGGATGTTCCGGAACATAAAACAACAACAATAGGTTCATGCATCAGGATCGTGAGATACGACAGGAGTCATATCTAGTACCCAAATACGAAAAAGCCCAACAGGATGTTGGGCTTTTTTTATATCTGAATATTTAGGGTTTAAAAACTTCTGGCAGACTATCTATAAGAATATTAGGAATGTTGTTTGGATAAACAATTTCGTCAGTTTGTCTTAGTTCATCAAGCGTCCACCACCGACTTTTATTAATCACAAGCTTTTCTTGTTCAGTCCAGTTCGATGTTTTCACTTCTTCATTTTTAATAAAAACAATAAAGAGTCTTTCATCAGAAGTCACAACTTCCGCACTTGGTAGCATCATTTCAAAATTGCGTGTTGCAACATGAGTACCTACATTTTGTCTAACTACACCTAACTCTTCATAAAGTTCGCGGCAAGCTGCTTGCTCGAAGGTTTCGCCTTCTTCCAGTCCTCCGCCTACGGTTGCCCAGTGGGATTGTCCAGCTAAGGCATCACTTGTATGAGTGAATTGAAATAATAGGATTTGATGATTTTCATTAATAACCAATAGTCTTGAAGATTTTCTAATACGCATTTGATTTTTTCTTAAAGCAACAAGATGGCTATTATTCATATTCACTTTGAAAAGTTAAATCATTTCTCTCTGTACGTTTTATCCTACAAACTTTTAAGGTTTTTGCGGATTGGCGACTCCCTTCTTTTTTCCTAATATGAAGTCATATAGGAACAGGATGTTCCGGAACACAAAACAACAATAATAGGTTCATGCATCAGGACGTGAGATACGACAGGAGTCATATCTAATCACCAAATACAAGAAAGCCCGACAGGATGTCGGGCTTTTTTTATGTCTGAATATTGGGAATATATTAGGGTTTAAACGGCTAGATCATTCCTCAATGTAAGATTTCTCTTACAAGCTTTTAAGGTTTTTGCGGATTGGCGACACCCTACTTTTTTCCTAATATGAAGTCATACAGGAACAGGATGTTCCGGAACACAAAACAACAATAATACGTTCAATCACCAGGAGCGTGAGATACGACAGGAGTCATATCTAATCATCAAATACAAGAAAGCCCGACAGGATGTCGGGCTTTTTTTATGGTCTAAAATTTATCTGGTAATTAGTTTCATATCTTCGTCTAACCACCAACGCTGAGCATAAATTAAAGGGTCATTCATTAAGATCATCTCAAGTGCCTGACTAATTTGATTTATTTTATCGGATATATCTATTTTCTTAAAAAATCCTTTCCGAACAATAGGATTAAAAGGATTTATAAACACTAAAAATCCATTATCAAACTCCGCGTAATGGTTACATCCAATCCAAATATCTTTAAATTCATCATTCTTTAAAGGGATCAAATATCCCCAGTCTTCTTTTATAAAATCTGATACATCAAAGCCAGAATCAATTAATCTATTTGATAAATACTGAGCTAGTCTGTATCCCCAAATATGTTCTTCTTGACCAATTTCATTAGGAACACGGGGGAAATGATCTGAACGAAATTCAATATGTGTTTTTAAAGTCATTTTGATTATTCTTTTGCAAATGTACTGATATTCTCTGAATTTAATATATTTCCTTAGTTACAAAGGACTATGCGCCTGTTCTTGCTTTTTATGGCGAATCCAACGCACCACCCAAATAACTGCAATCAGCACCACTATTGCCACAAGCGCAGGCACTAACATGGCAGAAACCGAAAGTAAGATTGCTCCAATCCACTCACCTGTCGCAACGACAAAATTTCCTAAACCACCCGTGGTTGCAGTTGAAACACCACGTGCAGCGACGGTACTCATTTGCACCACACCTGCCGTACCACCGCCCACAATAATCGCTGCTGCCCAACTGGCAAACTGAGACATTTCTCCACTACTGACCGCCATTGTCGTTAACGTACCCGCGATCATCGCCGCAGGGGTTGCGACTGTGTCCAAGGCGTTATCCACCCACGGTATATAGTAAGCTGCTATTTCACATACCGTTGCCACGCTTAAAGCCAAACACACCGATGGCAGAGCTAACCACTCAAAACCTTTCGATGGCTCAAACCATCCCATCATGGTGGCAATGCTCATGACCAGTAGCGGCACAAACACCCGAAAACCGCAGGCAGCGCTCAGGCCCACACCAATACATAAACCCAATATTGTTTCCATAACGGTTTCCTTTTCATGCCCATCACGGGTCTTGTTATGTAAGTCTTATTTTTTAAACTAACAAAAAGCCCCATCAGGTGACAGGGCTTTTTGTTAAATGCGAACGTAAATATTATTTCATTCTTAACGTTTAAATTGCGTGCAGTAGCATTTAGTGCAAGGTGGTAAAGGGTCTGTGTTAATTTCTAAAAACACTCTGTGTCCGCACTGAGCACAGAAATAGAAGCCTGTTCCGGGTTTTTCGCCAGCTGTTACCATGATTACATTCCTATAATCGTATATATATTAAACAGGAATATAACCCACTTAAAGTGAATGTCAATTGTCCATTTCGCCCGATGATGATGGCATAAATGCAAAAAATGTTATTTGTACGATTTATCTTACAAACTTTTAGGGATTTAGCGGATTGGCGACTCCCTGCTTTTTTCTAATATGAAGTCATACAGGAACAGGATGTTCCGGAACACAAAACAACAATAATAGGTTCATGCACTAGGAGCGTGAGATACGACAGGAGTCATATCTAGCAACCAAATACGAAAAAGCCCGACAGGATGTCGGGCTTTTTTTATTAGTTATACAAAATGTTTTATGGTGCTTAAATGGCTATTTTATTTATTATTTAATAGAGGACCAACAAGAATTGTACCACTTGGGAGTAAAACACTATCATATGTAAAAATAAGGCCATCATATTTATCTGCTATCTTAAATAAACTTTGCCAAATAGCAGGGTTCTCATCAAACTCTTTGTCAGTAACAAGTCCTAATACTACCTTTGTATGACTAATTGCGTAAGAGGTATCATCCTTGCGTTTTTGATCGTGATCTAAAGAAGCTATATAACGCAGAAAACCTTGTAAATGATTTGGAATCTCTTGAGAAGGCATTACATAAAAACGTACAGTATCCTTACCCAATACAACATCATAATAAGAAGCATTTTCTTCCAAGCCTTTATCACGTTCTACATGATCAAAAACTTCTCGTAAATCCACTCCATCTCTTTGAATATAAACACAACCATTTGCTGGCATAAAATTCCCGTTACTATTAATTAAAAATATTGCTATACCCAACTAACTTTTTATATAAAAAGGAATTTTGATAAATACAATTCTTCTAATATTTAATTTAAAAACCCCATCATCAAGATAGGGTTTTTTTTGAACAATATCAATAATATTTAACTAAAGTATCAAGCCACTTGACCTTCTAAAAAGTCTTGTGCAAAACGCTGTAATACACCGCCCGCTTCATATACAGAAACTTCTTCTTCTGTATCTAAACGGCAAGTCACAGGTACTTCAAGAATCTCTTCTTTACCATCCGCTGTGGCACGTTCAATCACTAAAGTTAAAGTCGAACGCGGTGCGATATTACCAATCACGCTATAAAGCTCTGTACCATCTAGCTTTAAAGTCTTGCGGTTTACACCCGGTTTAAACTCAAGTGGTAACACGCCCATACCCACTAAGTTGGTACGGTGAATACGTTCAAAACCTTCTGCCACAATCGCTTCAACACCTGCAAGGCGTACACCTTTTGCAGCCCAGTCACGGCTTGAACCCTGACCGTAGTCAGCACCCGCAATAATGATTAACGGTTGCTTACGGTTCATGTAGGTTTCAATCGCTTCCCACATACGCATCACTTCGCCTTCTGGCTCTACACGCGCTTTTGAACCTTGCTTAATGGTACCGTCTGAACGAACCACCATTTCGTTATAGAGTTTCGGGTTGGCAAATGTTGCACGTTGGGCAGTCAAGTGGTCACCACGGTGCGTTGCGTAGGAGTTGAAGTCTTCTTCTGGTACGCCCATTTTATGAAGGTATTCACCTGCAGCCGAGTCCATCAAAATCGCATTTGAAGGCGACAAGTGGTCGGTGGTGATGTTGTCACCCAAAATCGCAAGCGGACGCATGTTCGCCAAAGTACGTGGTGCAGCCAACGCCCCTTCCCAGTATGGTGGACGGCGGATGTAAGTACTTTGTGGACGCCAGTCGTAAAGTGGGCTCTTCGCTTGCTCAACTTCGCCTAAATCAAACATCGGAATGTAGACTTTACGGAACTGTTCAGGCTTCACGGCTTCTTTAACTAAGGCATCAATTTCAGCGTCAGATGGCCAGATGTCTTTGAGGTAAATCGGCTTACCTTCTTTGTCATGACCTAACGCATCTTTTTCGATGTCAAAACGAATCGTACCCGCAATTGCATATGCCACAACAAGCGGTGGAGATGCCAAGAACGCTTGTTTTGCATATGGATGGATACGGCCATCGAAGTTACGGTTACCAGACAGTACTGCTGTTGCGTACAAGTCACGGTCAATAATTTCTTGCTGGATGACTGGATCTAATGCACCCGACATACCGTTACAGGTCGTACAAGCGTAAGCCACAATACCAAAACCAAGTTGTTCTAAATCTTTTAGAACACCCGCTTCTTCAAGGTAAAGTGCAGCAGCTTTTGAACCCGGTGCAAATGATGATTTCACCCAAGGTTTACGAACTAAACCTAGCTCATTTGCCTTACGTGCCAATAAACCTGCCGCCACGGTGTTACGTGGGTTAGAGGTATTGGTACATGAAGTAATTGCAGCAATAATAATTGCGCCATCTGGCATTAAGCCATCAGAACGGTTTTCAACAACACCCGCAATACCTTTTTCTTTTAGGTCCGCAGTTGAAACACGTGCATGTGGGTTTGATGGACCAGCAATGTTACGTGTGACTTTTGATAAGTCAAAACGTAGTACACGTGGGTACTCTGCTTTGGTCATGTCAGATGCCCAAAGGCCAATTTCTTTTGCGTACTGTTCAACCAATGCCACTTGAGCATCTTCACGGCCTGTTAGGCGTAAGTAATCAATCGTGTTTTGGTCGATGTAGAACATCGCAGCCGTAGCGCCATATTCTGGAGTCATGTTCGAAATGGTGGCACGGTCGCCCACAGACATGCTGTCAGCACCTTCACCAAAGAACTCAAGATAAGCACCAACAACGCGCTCTTTACGCAAGAACTCAGTTAGAGCTAGTACGATATCTGTTGCAGTAATACCTGCCTGACGCTGACCTACAAATTCAACACCAATAATGTCTGGCAAACGCATCCAAGATGCACGGCCCAACATTACGTTTTCAGCTTCTAAGCCACCGACACCCACAGAAATTACGCCTAAAGCGTCTGTATGTGGTGTATGTGAGTCTGTGCCTACGCAAGTGTCTGGGAATGCTACACCATCACGCGCCTGAATTACCGGAGACATTTTCTCTAGGTTAATCTGGTGCATAATGCCGTTCCCCGCAGGGATTACATCAACATTTTTAAATGCAGTTTTGGTCCACTCAATAAAGTGAAAACGGTCTTCGTTACGACGGTCTTCAACAGCACGGTTTTTTGCAAAAGCGTCTGGGTCAGCACCGCCATATTCCACCGCTAAAGAGTGGTCGACAATGAGCTGTGTTGGTACAACTGGGTTAACTTTAGATGGGTCACCGCCCTTGTCAGCAATTGCATCACGTAAACCTGCAAGGTCAACCAATGCAGTTTGACCCAAGATGTCATGACACACCACGCGCGCAGGATACCAAGGAAAGTCCAAGTCCTGACGGCGTTCAATCAACTGCGTTAAATAAGCAGTTAAGTTCTCGGCATCGGCACGGCGTACCAATTGCTCTGCGAGTACTTTTGAGGTGTAAGGCAGTTTTTCGTATGCGCCTGGCTGAATATCTTCAACGGCTTGACGCACGTCGTAATATTCAAGCTGGGTGCCTGCCAGCGGTTTACGGTATTTTGTGTTCATTAACCACGCTCCGCCAATGGTTTAAATTTGAGGTTTTCAGGGCCTGTGTAGTTCGCGCTTGGACGAATGATTTTGCCGTCTTGGCGTTGTTCAATCACGTGCGCTGACCAGCCTGCTGTACGTGCAATTACGAATAACGGTGTGAACATTGCAGTTGGAACACCCATTAAGTGATAGCTCACTGCACTGAACCAGTCGAGGTTCGGGAACATGTTTTTCACTTCTTTCATCACTGCTTCTAAACGTTCAGCGATAAGGTACATTTTGGTGTTCTCTTGTGCTTGCGCTAAGTCATGCGCCACTTTCTTGATCACTTCGTTACGTGGGTCAGAAACTGTATAGACAGGGTGACCAAATCCGATTACGACTTCTTTATTTTCAACACGTTTACGGATGTCAGCTTCAGCTTCGTCTGCGTTGTCGTAACGTTGTTGAATCACGAATGCAACTTCGTTTGCACCACCGTGTTTAGGTCCACGAAGTGCACCAATACCACCTGTAATTGCCGAGTACATGTCAGAACCTGTACCTGCAACCACACGTGACGTAAATGTAGATGCGTTGAACTCATGCTCAGCATACAAAATAAGTGAAGTATGCATTGCTTGAATCCATTCTTTAGATGGTTTTTCGCCATGAAGTAAATGTAAGAAATGCGCTGCAATTGAGTCGTCATCTGTTTCAGTTTCAATACGGCGACCGTTGTTGCTGAAGTGGTACCAATAAAGCAGCATTGAGCCTAGGCTTGCCATTAATTTATCAGCAATGTCTTTTGCGCCCGCTTCGTTGTGGTCTTCGTGTTCTGGTGTTAAACAACCTAGCACTGATACACCTGTACGCATCACATCCATTGGGTGTGCAGACGGTGGTAATTGTTCAAGAGCAGTTTTAAGTGCTGCTGGTAAGCCACGAAGTGCTTTTAATTTTGCTTTATACGCTTTGAGTTCAGCTTTGTTTGGTAATTTGCCATGTACGAGCAAGTGAGCAACTTCTTCAAACTGGCTACCCGCTGCAAGGTCAAGAATGTCATAGCCACGATAGTGCAAGTCGTTACCGCTACGTCCTACGGTACAAAGTGCTGTGTTGCCTGCAACTTGTCCACTAAGTGCAACTGATTTTTTTGGTTTGAAGCCTGTTGTTGTTTCATTTGAGCTCATAAGATTGTCCTTTCCTATCTATCTGAATTTGTTGTTTGTTCAATTTTCACTTGGATAAAACCACGACAGCGTCTTGCCGAGTTCTCATCCAATTTTCTGATTAACCTGCGGTTCGCCTTACTTTTCACGGATGAAAAGTAAGCAAAAATCCTTTGTTGGGCTGACGATATATCCCTATATCGCAGTCCAACGTAGCGGCATCCATGCCGCCCTCACGATAGCCAAGACCATCGCTTCCCCTTCTTTTAAAAGAGGGCTTGTTTATTTCTTTTTAGCAAATGCGTTGTCTAAGTAGTCTTCAAATGCATAGTAATTAATGCGTTCATATAACTCTTTACGCGTTTGCATAATATCAACTACGTTCTTTTGCGTGCCTTCTTTACGTAAGGTTTCATAGACAGTTTCGGCTGCCTTGTTCATGGCACGGAAAGCAGAAAGCGGATAAAGCGCAAGGCTTACATCGGCAGATGCCAATTCTTCAGTAGTAAATAGTGGCGTAGAACCAAACTCTGTGATGTTTGCCAAAATCGGGGCGCCAGTCTTCTGAGCAAATTGCTTGTACATATCAAGCTCGGTAATTGCTTCAGGGAACAACATGTCTGCACCCGCTTCAATGTAGGCACCCGCACGGTCAATTGCAGCTTGTAAGCCATCTACGGCCAATGCATCGGTACGTGCCATAATTACGAAGCTGTCATCACCACGTGCATCAACCGCAGCTTTAATACGGTCAACCATTTCTTCTTGAGTCACAATGGCTTTGTTCGGACGGTGACCACAACGTTTTGCGCCCACTTGGTCTTCAATGTGCATTGCCGCAGCACCAAACTTGATCAGTGCTTTTGTCGTACGGGCAATGTTAAATGCAGAAGCACCAAAACCAGTGTCAGCATCGACCAATAATGGAAGATCACATACATCGGTAATACGGCGTACGTCTGTCAACACATCATCAAGGTTACTAATTCCCAAATCAGGTAAACCTAAAGAACCAGCGGCTACACCACCACCTGATAAGTAAATCGCTTTATAACCTGCACGTTTTGCCAAAAGTGCATGATTGGCGTTAATGGTTCCAACCACTTGTAATGGCTTTTCTTGGGCTACTGCATCGCGAAATAGCTGACCTGCGGATTGTTTAGCCATTGTTATGTTCTCCTTGTGCTTGTAGCAGTGTTTGCTCAATAATTTTGTAAGAAGCATTGATATGTCGATGCATGAGCAGCTCGGCAAGTTCACCATCGCCTTCTGCAATTGCATCTAAAATACGGATATGTTCGTCCCAAGCTTTGCTCGGTCGATCGGGTGTGTTTGAAAACTGAATTCGGTACATACGGATAAGGTGATAAAGCTCATCACATAGCATTTTTTCTAGGGTTTTATTACCACTACTTTTGATAATGCAGTAGTGAAAATCGTCCTGCCCTTCTTGCAAGTAATATCCTTTACCTGCTTTAAAGTTTTCATCTTCAGCATGCATACGCAAAACATCACGTAGTGCCAAGATTTGCTTTTTATCAATATGCTGTGCGGCAAGTTTGCAAGCCAAACCTTCTAAAGATGCACGAATTTGGTAAAGCTCTTTGAATTGTTGCAGTGAGAGCGAAACCACGCGCGCGCCCACATGTGCGGTACGCTCAACCAAACGTTGACCCTCAAGGCGATGAATCGCTTCACGCAATGGCCCACGACTAATGCCATAAGTGCGTGCCAGTTCAGGTTCAGAAATTTTGCTACCTGCCGGAATTTGACCCAAAACAATCGCCGTCTGTATTTGTTTAAATACATTCTCGGTCAGTGTTCTTCCCTGACTTTGTAGAGGCTCTGGTGCGAAGGTCAAATCTTGCATATTGTCGACAATTTTTAATCAATTATGGCTTTTATAGCGGGATGAATGAAAAAAATCAAGGTGATTGTTGACACTTTATAGAACGCATCAGGTCAATTTTTATCGTTTGACCTGCCATTTCACCTTATATTTAAAGCATTACACCACTTTCTATTTAATATCTATAAAACAATTATTTAGGGTTATTTTATCCATAGTTTTATGACTATTTATGGCTTGCTTTTTAGTCAATAAACTTTTGTTTCAAACTTTAGTCTACAACCAATGTATTACAGCAAGATTGTAGACAATCTGCTTGAATGAAATCATGAGTTATAAATTAGTATCTATTTACCGTAATTTCTTTTAAAACTTTTTATTATTTTCAGCCAGAAAATATCGATATTAGTGAAATTATCAGGTGCTTCACGGTAGCTTTATTGATACATTATTGAACATCGACATAGTTGTGGCGTATTTTTCGAGACAGAAAAAACCCAGCACTATGCATATTGTTGAATGAAAGGACTTTTTTGATGTTTCAACATATCCCCCCATACGCAGGCGATCCAATTCTCTCTTTAATGGAACAGTTCAATGCTGATACTCGTTCTGAAAAAGTAAACTTGAGTATTGGTCTTTATTATAACGAAGACAGTATTGTTCCTCAGTTAGAGACCATTATCGAGGCGCAAAAGCGTATTGAGCCTAAAAACGGTAAAACCAAACTTTATTTGCCAATGGAAGGCTTCAAACCTTACCGCGAAGCAATTCAAGCACTTTTATTTGGTGCAAACAGTCCAGCAGTTAAAGCTGGCCGTGCTGTAACCATCCAAACGCTTGGTGGTTCAGGTGCATTAAAAGTTGGTGCGGATTTCTTAAAAACTTATTTCCCAAATTCAGACGTTTGGGTAAGCCAACCAACTTGGGATAACCACGTTGCGATTTTCAATGGTGCTGGCATCAAAACTCATTTCTACCCATATTTCGATAACGAAACACGTGGTGTAGATTTTGACGGTATGCTTTCTACACTTAAAACTTTGCCTGAGCAAAGCATTGTGTTGTTGCACCCATGCTGCCATAACCCAACTGGTGCTGACTTAAACCCAGCACAGTGGGATCAAGTGATTGCAGTATTAAAAGACCGTAACCTTATTCCATTCCTAGATATCGCTTACCAAGGTTTTGGTGACGGTATGGAAGAAGATGCGTATGCAATCCGTGCTTTAGACCAAGCGGGTCTAAACTTCATTGTGAGCAACTCGTTCTCTAAAATCTTCTCTTTATATGGCGAGCGCGTTGGCGGTTTAACTTTCGTTTGTGACGATGCAGAAGCTGCTCAGTGCACATTCGGTCAGTTAAAAGCGACTGTACGCCGTATTTACTCTAGCCCTCCTACTACAGGTGCTTGGTTAGTTGATGAAGTGTTAAATGACGCTGAACTTAACCAGCAATGGCAAGGTGAAGTGAAAGAGATGCGTGAGCGTATTATTAAAATGCGTAGCATCTTGAAAGACGAACTTACTAAAGCATTACCAGACCGTGACTTTAGCTACCTTGTAAACCAAAAAGGTATGTTCAGCTACACAGGTCTAACTGCTGAACAAGTTGATATCTTGCGTGAAGAATATGCAATCTACTTAGTACGCAGTGGTCGTATTTGTGTTGCTGGTTTAAACATGAACAATGTTTACACTGTTGCTAAAGCGATGGCTGAAGTACTTGCTAAATCAGTAGAAGCAGCATAAGACACCTACTAAAAAAGGCGCTTCGGCGCCTTTTTTTTATGTATCGATATTAAGATTTAGCTTTGCCCCAATATTTCAGTTTTGAGGTATGCCCAATCCCTACATTAAAACTATTGGTTGGGTCGAGTTTTTGATAGAAATTGGCCAATGCAGGTTTGGCAATGTAAAGATGCCCAACATTATGCTCTGCTGGATATTCAGCACGGCGCGCATCGAGTAACTTCCACATTTGATGTTCCATTTCTAAAGGGTCATGGCCCTTTTTAAGAATATAGTCCTGATGGAATACATGACAAAAGAAATGCCCATAATAGAGTTTATGGAGAATTTTATTTTCCATCTCGGCTGGGAGTTGCTCTACCCACTCGCGGTCATTACGACGTAACGCAATATCAAGCGCCACAATATCTTCAACTTCACTACGGTGTGTATCACGATAACGAATTGCAGCTCCTGCAATCGCAAAACGGTGTAAGAACGCTTTTCGGCCTTCTTCTTCGCTACATACGAAATAGCGACCTGACTGATGCACTGCAAAATATTCTTTTAAAAACTGCTCGGTCTGAGCTTTTGAATTATTTTCAACACGCAGCACTAAATGGTGCTCAAAACGGTCTCGATACTCAGTCATACGCTTTGGCAAATGGCTTGGTAAAAAGAACGTAATAGCCTGCAAAATATGATCCGTTAAACCTTTAATTTTAAATTTTTCTAAAAAGCCATCGACTTTATCTTTCATGGCAAAAGCTTTTGGAACATTTGCTGTGCCGAACTTTTCAATAAATAAGAATGTGTCTTTTCCGTACTTTTCACCAATTAAGTAAGCATCTCGGTGAATATATTCACCTGCAATCGGCAAGCTTGGTAGTGAGGTTAATAAGTAACGACGAATGGCTGTTAAATCATCGGCATCATTAGTACCTATATAAAAGACATTGCTCTCTACTTTTTCATAAGTATCAAGACGAACTGCAAATACGCAGACTTTACCTGCCGAACCCGATACTTCAAACAATCGTGACGGGTCTGCATTAAAACGAGCAGGCGTATCTTCATCTACTTGCGTCACATCGTGGGCATAACGATGGTCTGATGCCTGCTTTTCACTGTCATCTAAAATATCTACAGCTTGATATTTCTGCTTCTCTAAACGAGTCAAGATTTCTTCAGGAGTCGAACCTAAATTCACCCCTAAATGATTCACTAGTTCTAATTGACCAGCAGCATTCACCTGAGCATATAACGCCAGTTCAGTATACGCAGGGCCACGGCGTACCAAGGCACCGCCCGAGTTATTACACACACCACCAAGTACCGAAGCTCCAATACAAGATGAACCAATTACTGAATGTGGCTCGCGATCATAGCCTTTTAAAATTTGCTCTAAATTATCTAAAGTCGCACCCGGTAAACAAATCACTTGCTTACCGTCATGAATAACTTGAATGCCCTTTAAGCGACGCGTACTCATGACTAAAACAGGACGGTCATAATCATCGCCATACGGCGTTGAACCACCAGTAAGTCCTGTATTGGCCGCCTGCATAATCACAATACAGTCCGCCTCAATAGCAGCTTGTAGCACCTGCCATTGCTCTAACAATGTGCCCGGCACCACCACAGCCAGCACTTTCCCCTCACCAAAACGACGACCTTGGCGATACTGACGCGTGCTTTGATCATCGGTCAAAACATGCGAACGCCCTACAATATTTTGTAAACGTTCGATCACTGCTTGAGGAGAAAATGTTTGCATGATGGTTTCCTTTTGGTCATCCATTTATCAAATTAGACCAACACGAGGTGTCTTACTGTTTGTAATTTATAATTTAATTAGCTCATTCTCTAATTCGAATCAGCCCTATATTTACTATCGTGGTTGGCGGCATGGATGCCGCCTGTTGAGCAACCGTACAAGGAAGTACGGTTTGCTCAACAAAAGGTTTTGGGTTACTTTTGACCTTTCAAAAGTGACAAATGCCTATACGCAAAACATTAGCAAATCACCAAATTTTAAGGCTGTGCTTACTGCTTCACTTAAAAAGTTATTTCTTAAAAACCTTGCTTCATCGCTTGCACTAAACAATCCGCATTAATATCCGAAATCGATTTAGCACCCGTTAAGGTCATCGCAACACGCATTTCCTTATCAATCAAATCAAGCAAGTTCGACACCCCTTGCCCACCTGCTGCTGCCAAGGCATACACAAAGGCACGGCCAAGTAACACTGTATCGGCACCGAGCGCCAACATACGCACCACATCTAAACCATTACGAATGCCTGAGTCAGCCAAAATTGCTAAGTCACCTTTCACGGCATCAGCAATTGCAGGCAATGCACGAGCAGAAGACATCACACCATCTAACTGACGACCGCCGTGATTCGACACCACAATACCATCAGCACCAAAACGCACGGCATCTTTAGCATCTTCAGGATCTAAAATACCCTTAATCACCATTGGGCCATCCCAAAATTCACGAATCCACTCAAGGTCTTTCCATGAAATGGATGGGTCAAAGTTAGAACCCAACCAGCCGATATAGTCTTCAAGCCCAGTCGGTTTGCCTAAATATTTAGAGATGTTACCCAAGTCATGCGGACGCCCCATTAAGCCGACATTCCACGACCAATGTGGATGGAACATTGACTGCATATAACGACGCATCGCAGCATTTGGTCCACTCATTCCCGAATGGGCATCACGGTAACGCGCCCCTGGCACAGGCATATCTACAGTAAACACCAGTGTTGAACAGCCTGCCGCTTTTGCACGTTCCAAGGCATTCCGCATAAAACCACGGTCGCGTAATACATAAAGCTGGAACCACATCGGGCGGTTAATTGCAGGTGCAACTTCTTCAATCGGACATACCGAAACCGTTGAAAGCGTAAATGGAATGCCCTTTTTGTCGGCTGCCATCGCGGCTTGCACTTCACCACGGCGTGCATACATGCCTGTTAAACCTACAGGCGCTAATGCAACCGGCATAGACAAGGTTTCGTTAAACAGTTTTGTCTCTAAACTTAACGCTGACATGTCATTGAGCACACGTTGACGCAAAGCAATTTCTGACAAATCTTGTACGTTACGCTTTAAGGTATATTCCGAATACGCTCCACCATCAATGTAGTGAAATAAAAATGGAGGTAAGCGACGTTGTGCCGCAGCACGATAATCATTGCCAGAAGAAATAATCATTTTGAATCAACTCTATTTAAACGATTTGCACGTTTCTGGCGAGCTTCGTCTTCATCCAGAGAACGCACATGATTAATCACAAATTCAATATGACCGCAAACAGCTTGGCGTGCGGCCTCGGGATCTTTACGATCAATAGCATCCATCACCTGAAAATGCTGTTCGCTCAGCAAGTCACCATTTACGGGGTCGTTATAAACTTTTTTACGCCCTAACAAAACGTTGTATTGCAGCAAATCAAACAAGCTACGCATCATCTGAATCAGCACCACATTGTGAGATGCTTCAGCAATTGCTAAGTGAAATTCAGCATCTGCCACCGCAGCCTGTGCTGAGTCACCCGCATTTTGGTGGCGACTAATTTCATTAAAATAATGACGGATTTTGGATCGATCTTCAGGCGTTGAGCGCAAAGCGGCATACCAAGCCGTGCCACCTTCAAGTAATAACCGCGCCTCTTGCACATCAAACCGGTACAGCGGATCTTCTTCAATCAGGTTGCTAATTGGGTTCACAATCAATTGCTGTGGCCACTGTTCAGGTAACTGCTGAATATAAGTCCCATCGCCACGGCGGCTACTGAGCACCCCTTGACTATTGAGCTGTTGAATTGCTTCACGCAAAGACGGACGAGAAACTCCTAAGCTAGTTGCAAGCTGGCGTTCGGCAGGCAAACGGTCACCTTTTTTCATATGACGCTCTTCAATTAATGCCTGCAATTTCATGACCACTTGATCGGAGATTCTCATCGCGTTTCCTTCACTGGAGTTATGGAATCATCCACGGAACCAGATAAGCCTGAACCGTAATAATGATGCCAACAAAGACAGTGAATATGATGCTATGTTTTACCGTGAAACGGAACAAGTCAGACTCTTTTCCAACTAAGCCTACCGCTGCACACGCAATCGCAATCGACTGTGGAGAAATCATCTTACCTGTCACGCCACCACTGGTATTGGCAGCCACCAATAACACTTCTGGAATACCAATTTGCTGTGCTGTAGTCGCCTGTAATGCCGAGAACAAAGCATTTGAAGAGGTGTCTGAACCTGTAAGGAACACACCAAGCCAACCCAAAAATGGCGAGAAGAAAGTAAACGCATGACCCGTATGCGATAGAGCCAAAGCCAAAGTAGCAGATAAACCTGAATAGTTCGCAATAAAAGCAAACGCCAACACCATACCAATCGAGTAAATCGGTGTTTTCAACTCATTGAGTGTTTCACCAAAAGTCGTTACTGCCTCACTTGCTTTCATTTTTAAGAAAATAGCGGTGATGATTGCAGCAATAAAAATTGCAGTGCCTGTTGCAGAGAACCAGTCAAACTTATAAATCGCCTCGTATGGTTTCATCTCTGCCACAATTGGCGGCATTTTTTCGACCAATTTATGCAAATACGGTACTTCAAGTTTAAAAATCCAGTGCTCAAGAGCACCATCTTTTGCAAATAATGCTTTAAATGGCTTAACACTCCAGATGGTCACCATGACTGTTAAGATGGCAAATGGAGACCATGCCTTAGCAATTTTCCCAATACTATAACGTTGAACCGTTGTAGGTTGCTGAGTCAAAGTTTGACCAGCTTCAGGCTCAAAACGGAAAATATGTTTTGGTTTCCAGAAACGGAACAACACAGTCAAGCTGACCAATGAAGCAATTGCAGCGGTAATGTCTGGTAATTCAGGACCAATGAAGTTAGATGTAAGATATTGGGCTATCGCAAACGAACCACCACCAACGACTACCGCAGGCCAAGTTTCTTTAACACCACGCCAGCCATCCATAATCGCCATAATCCAGAACAGCACAATCAGCGTTAAAAACGGCAACTGACGCCCAACCATCTGGCTAATTTCCATAGTGTCTACGCCTGACACCTGCCCTGCCACAATAATGGGAATGCCCATTGCACCAAATGCCACTGGCGCTGTATTTACAATCAAACATAAACCAGCCGCGTAAAGTGGCTTAAAGCCTAAACCAACAAGCAGTGCAGCGGTAATTGCCACAGGAGCACCGAAACCAGCAGCCCCTTCAAGGAAAGTACCAAATGCAAAACCAACCAATAACATTTGTAGACGTTGATCTTCGGTAATTGACAAAATGCTTGAACGAATAACCTCAAACTGGCCTGTTTTTACTGAAATTTTGTATAGAAAAACTGCCCCAATAATGATCCATGAAATTGGCCATAGACCATAGAAGAAACCGTAAATGATTGACGCAAAGGCCATTTGACCCGGCATTTGATAGAAAAAGAGCGCAATCAATAGTGCAATAATGACTGTGCCTGTACCTGCGATACTGCCTTTTAAACGAAAAACAGCCAATGCCAAAAAGAAGAAAATAATCGGGATTAATGCAACCGCACTGGACAGCCAAATATTATTTAAAGGGTCATAAAGTTGTTGCCACATATTGAGCATTGTCATCTCCTTGAAATGCCGAGGCGAAATTTTTTGTATCTTAAAAGTTTAAACATTTAGCAAAATTGGTATGACCAATTTAAATTTAAGTGCAAATGTTGTTCCTTAAACCACAGATCGCATCATAAACACAGATATTGGTAAGATCAATCATTAAATTAACATCATAATTGGTATTACCAATACAACTAAGAAAAATAAAGCTATTTCTAATTTATAAATTTATTTATTAGACTAAAGTCGTAAAATCTTTCTTATAAATTTAGATATGAACTACCGAAATGAAGTGAAAAATTTGAATATAAAAACTATAAATATAATCATTTATTGATAAATGTATAATGTACACACAACTCAAACCACATGTATTGAATTGAATAATGACTACTTTAACGTGTTTTAAAGCCTATGATATCCGAGGCAAACTCGGCACCGAATTGAATGAAGAAATTGCCTATAAAATTGGCCGCGCATACGGACAAATCTATAAACCAAAAACCGTGGTTGTAGGTTGTGATATTCGTCTAAGCAGTGAGTCTTTAAAACAGGCGACCATCCGCGGTTTAAACGATGCGGGTGTCAATGTGCTTGATTTGGGCATGACAGGTACTGAAGAAGTTTACTTCGCCGCTTTCCATTTAGATGTGCAAGGTGGTATCGAAATTACTGCGAGCCATAACCCAATGGACTATAACGGCATGAAATTAGTTCGAGAAAATGCTCGTCCAATTAGTGCCGATACTGGTTTAAAAGAAATTCAGGCTTTAGCAGAAACTAATCACTTTGAAGAAGTTAGTCAAAAGGCTACAACTCAAAGTTATAATATTTTGCCTGAGTTCGTTGATCACTTAATGACTTATATTGAACCTGCAAAAATCCGCCCACATAAGTTAGTGGTAAACGCGGGTAATGGTGCAGCTGGTCACGTGATTGATGCAATCGAAGAAAAATTTAAAGCGCTTAATGTACCGGTTGAATTTATTAAAATTCACCATGAAGCAGATGGCACTTTCCCAAATGGGATTCCTAACCCAATTTTAATTGAAAACCGTGACAGTACCCGAAATGCTGTTCTTGAGCATAACGCAGATATGGGTATTGCATGGGACGGTGACTTTGACCGCTGTTTCTTGTTCGATGAAAAAGGTCAATTCATTGAGGGCTACTATATTGTTGGTCTATTGGCTCAAGCTTTCTTGATTAAACAATCAGGCGAGAAAATTGTGCATGACCCACGTTTAGTGTGGAACACATTTGATATCGTAGATGAATACAAAGGTGTTGCTGTACAGTCAAAATCTGGTCACGCGTTCATTAAAGACGTTATGCGTGAACACAATGCGGTATATGGCGGTGAAATGAGTGCTCATCACTATTTCCGTGACTTTGCTTACTGCGACAGCGGCATGATTCCGTGGTTACTTACTGTTGCTCTACTTTCTGAAACAGGACAATCACTTTCAACCCTCGTTGAAAATATGATTACCAAATTTCCTTGTAGTGGTGAAATCAACTTTAAAGTAGCTGATACACAAATTACTATTCAAAAGATTTTTGATTTCTATGCCGAACAAAACCCAGAAATTGACCGTACCGATGGTGTAAGCCTTGACTTTGGTGCATGGCGTTTTAACGTTCGTGCTTCAAATACTGAACCGTTATTACGTCTCAACATTGAAAGCCGTGCAGACCGCCAAGCTCAGCCAATGCAGCATTATGTAGATGAATTGACTGGGTTGATTCAGAGCTAATCAAAAAAGAAAAAGGAGCGAATTGCTCCTTTTTTCTTGTTATTTAGTTATAACCATTAGGATTTTGCTTCTGCCAATTCCAGCTATCAGCAAGCATATCTTCCAAACTATAGTAGGGCATCCATCCAAGTTCGACTTTAGCTCGAGAAGCATCAGCATAGAAACTAGGCAAGTCCCCAGCTCTACGATCTGCAAACTCTGTTACAATCTCAACATGGTTAACTTGTTCAAAAGTTTCTTTAATTTGAAGTACAGAAATCGGTTCTCCCGTCCCAATATTCCAAGCTCTGCATCCTGTATTATTCAGACGATTCAGCACAGCTAATTCATGTGCTTTAGCTAAATCCACTACATGAATGAAGTCTCTTTCACAGGTACCATCTTGAGTTGGATAATCTTTACCAAAAATAGAAAGCTTATCACGACGTCCCACAGCGACCTGTGTTACATAAGGCATTAAATTATTTGGAATTCCTTGAGGGTCTTCACCAATACGCCCGCTTTTATGTGCACCTACTGGATTAAAATAACGTAGTAGTGCAATAGACCAGCACGGATTAGCCTCTGCCAATTTCTGCAACATCTGCTCAATCACTAATTTAGTATAGCCATAATTATTATTGGGCATAGTAAGAGGCATATCTTCCTGATAAGGCGATGGGTTAAACTCACCGTATACAGTCGCAGACGAGCTAAAGACCAAGCAATACACACCTGCCTTTTCCATTGATTTCACAAGTTGAATACTACCCGCAATATTATTATCAAAATAAATAAGCGGTTTTTCCTGACTTTCACCAACTGCTTTTAAACCAGCGAAGTGAATAACTGCATCAACTGCATATTCTCGGAATACGCTATCTAATTCATTCGCGTTCCGAATATCACCCCTTAGAAAAGTTAAACTTTTTTGAGTGAGTTCTTTAACTCGATTTAAAGACTCTACTGAACTATTCGAAAGATTATCAAAAACAATGACTTCATGGCCTGCATTTAAAAGCTCTACACACGTGTGTGAACCAATATAACCTGCACCACCAGTAACTAGAATTTTAGCCATCTACTTTTCCTAATAAAACTTTAATCAAACCACGCGTTGAAGCATCAAGTGATGAAAGATCATTTTGAGCACCATTTAAAATTGGAAGTAATTGATCAGCAATCTGCTTACCTTTTTCAACACCCCATTGATCAAATGGATTAATATTCCAAATTACTGACTGCACAAATACTTTATGTTCATATAACGCAATCAACATTCCTAAACTATAAGGATTAAGTTCTTTTAATAATAAGGTAGAGCTAGGTTGATTACCTTCATATTGCTTATAAATAGGCAAGTTCTCTAATTCTTTCGAATCTAATGCTTCATTACCAAAAGCCAATAATCGTGACTGTGCTAAACAATTTGAAAGCGCTAGATGGTGCTGTTCAATTAACGCTTCAGCATTTTCAGCATAAGTAAAATGGTCTGCATTATAACGTTGGATCGGTGCAATAAAATCACAGCTGACTGCTTGGGAGCCTTGATGTAGCAATTGATAGAATGCATGCTGGGCATTTGGTCCGACTTCCCCCCATACAATTGGGCAGGTATCTAATTCGACTTTTTGTCCACCACGTTGTATAGATTTACCGTTAGATTCCATTTCTAACTGTTGTAAATAGGCTGCAAAATATTTTAAACGCCCATCATAAGGTAAGACTGCATGGGTCTGAATATTTAAGAAATTATTGTTCCAAATTCCTAAGAGTGCCATCAAAACTGGAATATTTTGATCAAAACTCATATGTTGAAAATGCTCATCGACGGTATGAGCACCCGCTAAAAGTTGCTGAAATCCATCAATACCGACCGTCAAAGCAATAGGTAAACCAATACAAGACCAAAGTGAATAACGACCACCCACCCAATCCCATAGCAATAATTGATTTTCAGGGGCAATTCCCCATTCAGTCATTTTGTCAGCTTTTGTGGACACACCAATAAAATGACTTTTTAATACACGACCATGTTTCCCTAATGCTTTTTCTAGCCACTGGCGCACTGTTTGAGCATTAGATAAGGTATCAATCGTTCCAAAAGACTTGGAAGAAATAATAAATAAAGTCGTTTCCGGACGTAGTTGATGAAGTAATTCTGATAACTGACTGCCATCCATAGTCGATACAAAATGAACATTGAGTGGCTTGGCTGTTTTTACCTTAAAATCAGACAAAGCATGAGTCACCATTTGAGGTCCTAAATCAGATCCCCCCACTCCAATATTGACAACATCTTGAATGACTTCGCCAGTAGCACCACGATATTGTCCAGCATGGATTTTTTCCACCAAGGCATACATACGTTCTAACTGGCTATGAACTTGTTCTGTTAAATCTGGAAACTTTGAATAATCAGTTGGTAAACGCAATGCCCAGTGCATTGCCTCACGTTGTTCAGTACAGTTAATTTTATCTTGTGAAAAAAGGCGATTAACCCATCCAGTTAAATTTTTACTCTTCGCAAGAGCTACTAGGTGTCCCAGAATATCTTTGGTTACGCGGTGCTTACTATAATCGAAGAATAACTGATCAAATTTTACAGAATAATTTTGAAATCGATCTGGCTCTAAAGCAAATAACTCTTTGATATGTAATTTTGAGTTTTCTTCAGCTAAAGTTTGAAGATGAGCTAGAGGCGAGACTAATTCCTTTGGAAATTGTTCAATTGATTTACTCATAAGCGACCTACTCCTTCATAAGCAAAACCTCTAGCTTTGACATATGCTGGATCATAAATATTACGACCATCTAAAATTAAAGGATGTTTCATTAATTGTTGTAGTTGCTTAAAGTCAGGACTCCAATATTGCTTCCATGCCGTGACTAGACACAATGCATGAGCACCTTGCGCCGCTTCATATTGATCAGTACATAAAATTAAATCTTCACGAGACCCATAAGTTGCAGCTATTTCATCTAAAGCCTGAGGATCATGTAAACGTACTATTACACCTTGTGCCCATAGCGCAGCTAATAAAATATGAATCGGTGAATTATGTATATTTGAGGTATTCTCTTTAAAAGAAGCTCCCCAAATCGCAACCGTTTTACCATTTAGACTACAGTGATAATAATTCCATAACTTACGGAATAAAATCTCTTTCTGCTGCTCGTTAATCGCCCAAACCTGTTCTAAGAGACGGCTTTTTGTTCCAGTTTCAGATACTGTACTTGAAAGTGTTAAAATGTCGTGCGAAAAATTCTCACCACCAAATCCCACACCTGGCGATAAATAAGCAGCACCAATACGCGTATCAGCAGCAATACCATGCTTTACATTGGCAATATCGATACCTAACTTCTCGGCAACCATAGCCAAGTCATTCATATAACTAATACGGGTAGCCAACATGCCCGAGATACTGAGTTTGGTAAACTCTGCATCTAAAATAGGCATAAATAAATATTGATAACTAAAACGGAAAAATGGGCGCAACAACTCTTGCATTGTATCTCGTGCATTGTTGGACTCAACGCCCACAATCACATGCTTTACGTTCAGCACACTATTAATCGCATTTCCTTCTTGAATTACATCAGGAAAATAAACCCATTCATCTTTTGGTAAATATTGTTTTAATTGATCAGTTCCATGTAAACCAAAAGTAGAACCATTGATCATTAATTTTGGATGAACAATTGATCGCTCACTTAATTTTTCTACTGTCTTTAAAGCAAGTTCAATTTGTGTTGGACTAAAACAAAATAAATAAACTTCAATATCTAAAGGAATCTCAGAAAAACGGCTCTCTTTTAAAAATCCTGCTTTTCTCTGTTTATTTAAATAATTATTTACTTCTTGATCTTGATACGAAAGTACAGAAATATCTTCTTCACAACTTACACAGGTACACCAATAAATTTGGTTACCATATTCAGCTAATAATGCTGCCATAACACCGGCATGTAACGTTGTTCCAAATACTGCGATTTTCATTGCACACCTGATTTTATAGATTTCTCTTCCTTTTACCAGAAGAGAATATACTGCTCTGCTATCGTATTAAGTAATTTTTACAAATACTTAAGCAGAGCTACAAAACTTTATAGTTTAAGTTCCTGAATTAACTGTTTAAAGTCATCCCCTAATTTAGGGTGTTTAACACCATAGTGTAATACAGCTTTCAAATAGCCAAGTTTACTGCCACAGTCAAATGTTTGACCTTGCATACGATAGGCTTCAACTGTATCCGTATCTTGAAGCATCGCAATAGCATCAGTTAATTGAATTTCATTACCAGCACCTTTCGGTGTATTTTCTAAAAGCTGCATAATTTTAGCTGGTAAAATATAACGTCCGACTACAGATAAATTAGAAGGTGCAAAGCCGACAGCAGGCTTTTCGACAATACCTTGCATGACAATACTTTCACCTTCATTTGGACTCTGCTGAACGTCAACAATTCCATATTGATCTACTAAATGATCTGGCACTGCTTCAACCATGATTTGAGCAGCAGCACTCACCTCATAACGAGAAATCATACGCGATAGATCATTTTTTCCTGAACCATCTTTAACCAATACATCTGGTAATAACACGGCAAAGTCATCTTGGCCTATAATACTTTTTGCGCATAAAACAGCATGCCCTAAGCCCAAAGGTTGGGGCTGTCTTACACTTACTACACTCACATGAGATGGGATGATCTGAGTAATTTCATCAAGCAAATCAAACTTTTTCTTTTGCTCTAACGTCGTTTCAAGTTCAAAGTTTCTATCAAAATAATTTTCAATTGATGCTTTAGATGAATGGGTTACTAAAATAATTTGCTCAATTCCAGCCTCTACAGCTTCACGCACTACATATTCAATCGCAGGACGATCAACGACTGTTACCATTTCTTTAGGAATTGACTTACTTGCCGGTAAAAAACGTGTACCTAGTCCAGCTACAGGTAAAACTGCCTTTTTAATCACACAATTACTCTCTAATTAACCATAATATCTTTACTACGTTTATAACCATCAACATAGTGTTCAAGTTGGCATAACGCCCAATCAATATCTTGTGGGACAGCTGTCATACTATTCACTCGATTAAAGACTTCTTGAATTTCCGTAAGAGGATAGAATTTTTCAAATGATCGAAGAATTCTACTATGCTCAGTATATTCAGTATTTTCTTGATCAATTAATAATTCTTCATAAAGCTTCTCGCCCGGGCGTAATCCACTATACTGAATTTCGATATCACCTTGCATTGCACCAGGTTCACGCACAGTTAACCCACTTAACGAAATCATTTGTCGAGCTAAATCTTGGATACGAACAGGTTCACCCATATCAAGTAAAAACACATCTCCCCCTTTACCTAACGCACCAGCTTGAATAACTAGTTGAGATGCCTCAGGGATAGTCATGAAGTAACGAGTTACATCTGGATGAGTCACAGTAATTGGGCCACCTTTTGCAATTTGTTGCTTAAATAACGGTACAACCGAACCTGATGAACCTAATACATTACCAAAACGCACAATACTAATCTGAGTTTGTTGTTGAGCCTCAGCCATTGCTTGACAATACAACTCGGCCATACGTTTTGAAGCACCCATGACATTGGTAGGACGTACTGCTTTATCTGTTGAAATTAAAACGAATGTTTCAACTCCTTTCTTAACAGCAGCATTTAGACTATTTGCTGTACCAATCGCATTATTTTTTAACCCTGCAATTGGATTACACTCAACTAAAGGCACATGTTTATATGCCGCTGCATGATATACAGTCTGAACTTTATATTGCTCAATAATACGTTCTAATTTCTGTTGATCTTGAACTGTACCTAAGATTGGAACTATTTCACATTGCGCTGTTAGACATAATTCTTTTTCTATACTATAAAGAGCAAATTCAGTAATTTCATAAATAATCAACATTTTAGGTTGATTTTTAATAATCTGGCGACATAGCTCTGAACCAATAGAACCACCAGCTCCCGTTACCATGACAACTTTATTTTGAATATTTTTTGCAAGTAAATGATCTACAGGGGGTACAGGATCACGCCCTAATAAATCAATAATGTCAACTTCACGAATGTCTGCAACTTTAAGCTCACCATCAACCAATTGAGTTAGGCCTGGAAGCTCAGTAATTTTAAGATGAGCAGGTTCTAATTGCTGAATGATTTCACTTTTACGTACACGACCTACTGAAGGTAATGCCAATAAAATTTCATCTATTCTGTACTTTTTAAAACGTTGTAAAGCTTTTTCTAAAGATAATACTTTTAAACCACCTACCATGTGATCTTGTAAAGAAGAATTATCATCAATAAAAAAAATAGGTAAATGATCACCAGAACGATACAGAACTGCCGCAATCTGTTGGCCAGCGTCACCTGCGCCATAAATTGCAACTCGCTTACGCTCTTCACTTGTTTGTAAGGCAGCCTTAACAATAAAACGGATAAATGCACGACCACACCAAACCCATCCAAACATTAAAAAGCCAAACATTAGTGGTATTGAGGTCGGAATAAATGCTGGTGAAAAAACATTCATACCGTATAAAAATACGACCATGATTGCAACAGCAATAGCTAGCTTTGCAATAAATGCTTCATTAAAAGTACGGACAATAAATCGGTAAACCCCTGTTATCATTAAGCTAAAAATAGCAATCACTGTAACGATTGCTACACCATAATTGATACCAGGAATTACTTCTGCGCCTAAGTCAAATAAACGGATGGCATAACATAACCATAAAATAACAGGGACAGCAAAAAGGTCTATAAGAACCAAAAAACATTGTTTCGCAAGTCTTGGGGCTGACGCGAATTGATAGATAATCTTTTTCACAATACTCTTCTAATCGTTCTAGTAACCGTGCGATATATATACTCATTTCTTATATAACTAGAAACAAGTTTTACGCATTGGTTACATAATGTATATTAAACCATGATTACTAATCTGTAGCACAATACTCCCCTTAGAAAACCTTATCAATCAGGGGAATTATAAAGTTATACTCTTCTACATCTTTTTTAGTCTAAACAAAACTTTATCATCACATTAAATGAGTAATAACGCTTCCGGCAGGTAGAAATGATAAAGAATCTATCTTCTTATCACCTACAACTTTAACTCCCACACTAAGATGAGCAAATTCACCAATATATGTATCATGATCAATTGATGAAGCCATATTTATGATTGCGCCATCTTTTATTTTCACATCAAATCCCACTACACAACCAGCCATAATCGTTACTCCATCACCTATTTCCGCACTTGAGCTGACAATTGCAGATGGATGTACAACTGTAGCTATCGGAATCGATAAATTTTCTAATAGATGAAACCACTTTTGTCTGAGCTGATTATTTCCTACAGCAGGAATTGCCGCAGAAATATCAGATAACACATGATGAATTTTATCTATGTTAGTAATAATTGAAAAACCAGCAATATCTGTTTTTTGGGGCCAGCTATCATCTGCAAATACTACTTTTTCCCATTTGCCCGATAAAAGTGCGGCTTCGGCAACAGATTTACCATGCCCACCGGCACCTAAAACGAGTAAGACCTTCTTCTTAAGCATTTTCAGTTTTTCCGGCGCCAAAAAATAATGCAAGTAAAATCAGTGGAATATAAGCAACCAATAATAATAGCTCAGGCATAAGTACTTTTTGCGATGCAAGATAAGCAATCGGTAAAAGCCAAAATATATTAATCAACAGAACACCCAAAGTTACTGTCGTATGGCTATTATATTTACGTGAGGCATATTGATAGGCATGAGTTCGATGCGCATCATACATCTTATGACCATTAATAACACGACGAATTAAGGTAAAAGTGGCATCTACGACAAATATACCTAAACATATAATCCATGCACAAAACAAAGCAGGGTCTGCTTTTAAAGAAATTAAAGCCAAAATACCTAAAATTAATCCTAGAAAACCACTCCCTGCATCTCCCATAAATATACGAGCCTTAGGGAAATTCCATAGCACAAAGCCAAATACACTTGCTGCTAAAATAAATAATAATTCGCTAGATAAATGTGTATCTAGTAACAAATAAATCAAAGCCAGACTGAGCACCGTAGTAATTGCTTCAACACTGGCAATTCCGTTAATTCCATCCATGAAATTATATAAATTGAGTAACCATACAAGGAAAAGCACTGCAATAATATTCGCAGACCAACCTAACTCTAAGCTGCCATTAAATAATTTAACGTCAGAGAAACCACCTAGAAAAAAAACAGCACTTATTGCAATAACAAAATGAATAGCCAGTCGAAGCATTGAATTGATATGGCCATGATCATCGAGAAAACCTAAAACCGCAACCCCTAGACCAGCACCAACTAGAATTAAGCCCGTATTTGGTTCTATTTGATGACTAACTATTAATGCCACTAAAACCATTAAGAAAGTAATAACAATCGACACTCCCCCACCACGAGGAGTCGGAATTGTATGTGAACTTCTTTCATTTGGATTATCAATAATATTTTTCTTTAATGCATAATGGCGCATGTAGCCTGTCAGCAAGAATGAAAATAAAAAACTCGCTAATACGACCCAAATCATCAGCATAAGTCACTCACTTTTCTCAAGATATATTTTTCCTGTTTTTTCTAGAGCATCATTTCCATTAACTGGAGGAACCCAATTTAATAAATTACGCGCTTTCGAAGCATCGACCTCTAAAGATAAAAATAATTGCTCGTACAATTTACTTTTACCTATACAAATAGCCCCTATCTTCATAAAAATTTGAGGAATATAGATTAGGTTTTTATTTCGCCCCATCCCTTTTCTTAACAAAGTCACAAGTTGCTGAGTTGAAAGAACCTCATTATCTGAAATTAAAAATAATTCATTTTTTGCTTGAGGGTGCTCAATACAAGTTTCAATAAATGAAACAAGATTTTCTAATGCAACAAAAGAGCGTTTATTATTAAGAGACGCAAAAGGTAAAGGTAGATTCGTTGAAGCAAGTTTAAGTAATCGAGCAAAGTTGCCAGGAGCATCGGCAGCATATACTAGTGGCGGTCTAATTATGACAAGCTCAGTATTTGTATTCTCAAATAATTCTTTTAATGCTTGCTCCGCTTCCAGCTTAGAAATTGCATAATCGGCATGAGGTTGCGGTGGATCTAGCTCATCAAAAGCTTTTTTATTTGTTACGGCACCATTTACACCAATTGAACTAATAAAAATAAACCGCTGAACATTATTTTCTAAGGCTTGTCGAGCGAGTTGTAGTGTACCCTCAACATTTACCGCTCTAAACTGTTCTAAAGGATTTTGCACATTATCATTTAATATATGTGCTCTTCCTGCTAAATGTATGATTACATCAATATCAGAAGGGATAGTAGTCGAAAAAACAGATTCAGAAGTTGCGACCAACTGCTCTACTGTCTCAGGCAGAGTATGCGAATATTGTCTATTTAAAGCATATATCTTTTGGTATTTATTACTCAGAATGAGTGAGCGGATCAAAGACTTACCGACAAAACCAGATGAACCTGTAACTAAAATATTTTTCATATTACGATTCCACAATGTCAGCAAAATTTTGCAGTAACTTATCCTGATGATAATGATCTTGTAAAATTTGACGTGGTGAATTAGACAACGCGTTTAGCTTAGTTTTGCAAATTTCATCAATTAATGATGCTAATTTAACTGGATCATTTGGCTCACAGACCCAGCCAATATTATGCTCTTTAACCATATTAGCTACTTCTGCATCTTCTTCCATAATAGCTAAAATTGGCCTATCAGCAGCCATCGTAAAATAGGCCTTACTAGGAACACCGAGGCCAAGCATGCCTTCTGCTAAAGTAACAATCGCTATATCACATGAGCTCAAACCTAAACTTCGCTGTTGAGCAGCTAACTCTCCAATATAAGCAACTTTATTTTTATTGTTCTCTTCTTCAGCAAACTCTTTTACTAACCCAGCATCATTTCCACCACCGATAAATAAAAATCTGGCGGATGGGTCATTACTTAAATTAATTGCAGCTAATAAATTAGAGATACCTTGAACACGCCCCATATTTCCAAAGAATTGAAAAACTATATTTTCGTTCCAGCCAAGTGAACCGATAATTGAGGATTGCTGCTTTGATCTAACCTCTATTTCAGTAAAATCTACCCAGTTCGGAATCACTGTAATATTGTCGCTATTTGTTTTTTGTTTCATTAAATTTTTCATATCACGTCCAATCACAATAAGATGATCAGCCCTAGAATAGACACGATTAAAAACGAAATTCATTATTTTAAATAAGAAAGAATTTTTCTTTAAAATTCCTGCAGGTACCAAATTTTCTGGAAAAACATCATGAACCAGTAAATACCATTTAAATGGAATAAATACTCTGAGAAAAGCTAATAAAACCAATAAAAAAAGTGGGTTAGTTCCAGACACAACAACTTTATCTTTAGCTAGGCTTTTCAATAAAATTTTGAAAAAACCAAAAGTTTGCTGTAATTGTCCTAGTAATCGCTTTAATAAATTATTTTTATCATAAGAAGCATGCAAAAATAATAAAAAGTCGATATTACTACAGAATTTTTTCTGCAGTTCTTCACGATCTTCTGAATAAGGCGCTATAACAGATAACTGCTCAACCCCATCGGATTGAGCAAGTTTCTGTATAATCTTATACCAAAAATATCCTGTAGAATTTTGAGCAGGATCAATAAACTCTGAAACAACCAACACTTTTTTCACAGTTTATAACCTTAAAATTGTTTCCAGATTACTCGATTTACATAATCTGTGTAGCTCATAATGATACGCACAACTTTTTCACTTACGTTTGGCATACTATAGTCTTCAACTAGACGTAAAAGACGATCTTCACCTCTAGTCTGACCTTCTAGAATTGCCAAACCTTGTAAAATACGTTCCGCTTTTAAGCCCACCATCATTACAGCAGCTTCTTCCATTCCTTCTGGACGCTCATGTGCTTGACGTAAGTTAAGTGCAGGGAAGTTTAGAATTGATGATTCTTCATTAATCGTTCCGCTATCAGACAATGCAGCCTTTGCAGAAAGCTGTAACTTATTGTAATCACTAAAGCCAAGTGGCTTTAATAGTTGAATTAAAGGATGAAATTCAACATTTAATTGTTCGATACGCTTACGGGTGCGAGGGTGTGTAGAAACAATTACCGGATATTTATACTTCTCCGCAACTGCATTTAACATTTCTACCAAATCTAGGAAGTTCTGATCTGAATTGATGTTTTCTTCACGATGAGCACTCACAATAAAATATTCATGCTCTTTTAAGTTCAAGCGTTCAAGTACATCAGAAGCTTCAATTTTTGCTTTGTAGTGATGAAGTACTTCAAACATTGGGCTACCTGTTTTAATTACTAAATCAGCAGGTAATCCCTCAGCCAACAAATAGTCACGTGCAATCGTACTGTACGTTAAGTTAATATCAGCAGTATGGTCAACGATTCGACGATTAATTTCTTCAGGAACGCGCATATCAAAACAACGATTTCCAGCTTCCATGTGAAAAGTTGGAATCTTGCGGCGTTTTGCAGGTAATACTGCCATACAGCTATTCGTATCCCCTAAAACAAGTAAAGCTTCAGGTTGTACTTCATCTAGAATCTTATCAACTGCAATAATGACATTACCAATCGTTTCTGCACCTGTCGCACCAGCCGCATTTAAGAAATGGTCAGGTTTACGGATGCCCAAATCAGTAAAGAAAATTTCATTCAATTCATAGTCATAGTTTTGACCAGTATGAACAATAACGTGATCAAAATATTCATCACACGCAGCCATTACACGAGATAAGCGGATAATTTCTGGACGTGTGCCCACCACTGTCATTAATTTTAACTTTTTCACTACTCTTTACTCTTAATTTGTTATTGGCATCGCATAAGTATCTGGCTTATTACGATCAAAGATTTCATTTGCCCATAGCATTACTACCATCTCTTCATCACCAATGTTAGTAATATCATGTGTCCAGCCTGGCACTGTTTCTACAATTCGTGGTTCATCACCATGTGTTTCAAGCTCATAAAACTCACCTGTCACAACATGCTTAAACTTAAATAGTGCCTTACCTTTAATAACAAGAAACTTTTCAGTTTTCGTATGGTGATAGTGTCCACCACGAGTAATACCCGGATGAGCAGTAAAGTAAGAAAATTGGCCTGCATCTGGTGTTTTTAGCATTTCAACAAATACGCCACGAGCATCGCCATATTTTGGAACACTATAGTCAAATTGCTCTGGCTTTAAAAAGCTTAAATATGTTGAATAGAGTGCGCGAGTTAAACCTGTCCCTACACGATCTGTGATAAGCGTATCGCGAGATGCCTTAAAACCATTTAAAACTTTAGCCAAATCACCTACTGTAATTTGATATTCAGGTTCAACTTGGAAAACTTGCTCAACCTGCTGACCATTTATAATATTCCAGAATGTTTCAACTACATCGTCGACATACACCAGACGAATCACAGCATTTTCGTCATGAATTTGTAGCGGTAAGTCATTTGCCACGTTATAGCAAAAAGTTGCAACAGCTGAATTGTAGTTAGGACGTGACCACTTACCAAAAACATTAGCTAAACGGCAAATATGAACAGGATTACCTTGTGATTGATTGAGAGCTACCAGAGCCTGCTCTCCACCTAGTTTACTTTTACCATAAGGATTATCACGTTCAACCTGAATAGAAGACGATAAAATAACAGGAGTTTTCTTATTTGCTTGCTGCAAAATCTGGCAGATTTTTTCAGTTAAGCTGGTATTACCTTCAGCAAATTCTTCTTCATTTAAAGGACGATTCACGCCCGCTAAATGCACTATCCAATCCGAAGCGAGAACTGCTTGCTCAAGCTCCTGATCTGTTGTTTCACGATGAGTTTTTAAAATCTCGACTTCAGGTTTTTCTAATAAAAACTGAATAAGGTTTTTTGCGATAAAACCATTAGAACCGGTAACTAAAACTTTCATGCTTAAGCCTCTGGTGAAATATATTCGCCTCTAGTTAGCGCGCGCACAAAATCAAGTTTAAGCAATAATTGTTTCATGCCCTCTACATCCAAACGAGTAGTATTATGTGAGTTGTAATCTTCAAACTCAGTAATTTTTAAATCACCATCTTCAACATATTTTTCATAGTTCAAATCGCGTTGATCGGCTGGAACACGGAAATAGTCGCCTTGATCAAAAGCATGCACCATTTCTTCTCGGCTTAATAATGCTTCGAAAGCCTTCTCGCCATGACGAGTTCCCATAATAGCAATCGGATGATCTTTAACATTTAATAATTCTTTTAAAGCTTCAGCTAAGACTGCGATTGTTGCAGCTGGGGCTTTCTGTACAAAAATATCTCCATTTTCACCATGTTCAAAAGCGTATAGAACCAAATCTACTGCATCTTCCAAAGTCATCATGAAACGAGTCATATTAGGATCAGTAATCGTAAGAGGTTTGCCCTGACGAATTTGATCAACAAATAAAGGAATTACCGAACCACGTGATGCCATTACGTTACCATAACGAGTACCACAGATAACTGTATCTAGACCTTCTAAGTTACGTGATTTTGCAACCATAACTTTTTCCATCATAGCCTTAGAAATACCCATGGCATTGATTGGATAAACAGCTTTATCTGTGCTTAAACACACGACACGCTTAACATGGTTCTGAATTGCAGCTTCAAGTACATTTTCAGTACCCATTACGTTCGTCTTGACAGCTTCCATTGGGTGGAATTCACAAGAGGGTACTTGCTTTAAAGCAGCTGCATGATAAATATAATCAACACCACGGGTCGCATTTAAAATACTGTTATAGTCACGTACATCACCAATATAAAATTTTAATTTTGATGAATGATATTTCTTACGCATATCATCTTGTTTTTTCTCATCGCGACTAAAAATACGGATTTCTTTAATATCTGTTTCTAAAAAACGCTTTAAAACAGCATTACCAAAAGATCCTGTACCACCTGTGATTAATAAGGTTTTTCCATTAAAAGACATTCTGATTTACACCTAATACAAATTAAAAGTTAAACACAAATATTTGATATGAAAAAAATCATCCAAAAACCTCAAAAATAACCGGAAATAGAAGGATATTTATGCTTAATATTTTCTATTTGAGTGTTATTTTTGTTCTCCAAAACATTTTCTTTAAATAAAGCTTGATCATCTTTGAATAAGATCGGCATTAGATAAATTTTGTAATCAGTTTTAGCAATAGGCGTACCATTTAGTAGAGCCATTGCATTTAGCCAAATGTCATCCGCCAAGGGGCAACACTCTTTAATACTTTCTTTATTAAAAGCCTCTATATGCAAAGATGAAGGAGGATACAATACGCCACTCCCGCCAAATTGCATGATGTCATACGTAGGCTCGGCAGCATCAAAAAGTAAGTTTGGCCATTCTTGATAATTTGCTCCCTGTCTTAGCAAAGCTAAATGAGTAATAATACTTTTTGGATACTGCAAATGAAATTTATATAAATTTTCCAACATGGTATTGGCATAAATAAAATCATCATCGGCTGTAACTATTAGATCATTTGGATACTTTTGCATTACATCATAATATTTTTTATGTGAACGAAGGTCATCTTCAGTCCAGATAATCTCCAATACACCTTCTTCTTCCAATTTTATTAGTCGTTTAGGCAAAACATCTTTAGAAGAAAATTGTAACTTCGATAAAGTCAAAACGACGTTTTTTGGTGGTAATGTTTGACGCAAGATTGACTCAATTACAATCCATATTTTATCAATACGTTTAGGAAATGTAGTTATAGAGACAATCAGGTCAGATTTTTTTTCATGGGGCCTTTTACTCAACTTATAATTTAAAGGCATAAAAAAGTTTAAGAAGTACTTAATACTTAGGCGGATCAGTCGAGAGAAAGGGTCACTTTTACCAATGGTTTTGCTATATATTTTATAAAGCATCATTAAGCCAATACCCTTCTGTTTACTGCAATTGAATACATTAAAGCTATATATACCCAGATAATAGGGGCTAGTAGGTAACCACTATTAACAATAGATATAGGTAAAAGTAAAATCAGTAAAAAAATTAAAAAATGATTTAAATTTTTAGTATTACTAAGCACTGAAAAAATTATTTTTATCAAAATAACTATAAAGACAGCTAAACAAAGAGGACCCAGCTCAAATAGAAGTTCAAAAAATAAATTATGAGCAGCAGAAGCATCGAGAGCTAAAAAGTTATCAGCAATATAAGAAAAGTTACCTATACCGAAACCTTTTATTGAATTATCTAAATAGTATGGCAAAGTGTCAAAAATAATACTTGAACGAGAGTCATCAGAGAAATTTACTCCTAGCGTATCAACCCGTTTAAAGAAAAAGTCAAAATCAGATAAAAAATAACTTGCAGAAAAAACTCCTCCAAGGATAAAAGCAGCTTTATAAAACCAACCCTTCATACTATATATTATATATAAAAATATAATAGAAATTCCCACAACACCAGATCGAGAACCATTTGTTAAACATATATAGGTCATAGCAAACAAAAGCAGTAAAGCAGAAATTTTGATGAACCAATGTTTATAATTTACAACAGCATAAGCCAGAAGAGGCGCAATATTTAATAAGGCTAAAACAAAACCATTATAATTACCAAAGGTAAAACTACTGTAATCACGAGAATAAAAGCCATCATACATCTCAATATTTACACTTAAATGCCTTCCGGATTTAATTTCATAAATACCATAAAATATAGAAATAACAAAGAAAATTGCTGCACCAATAACACTTGATAATAAAGGTTTTTTTGCATATTCAAAACAAGTTATAAAATTAGCTAGAATTATTAAATTTATTAAAAAATAAGCAAATGAGATTAAACTATTAGAAAAATTATTCATTATAAAAAAAACACTTGCCAATGAATAAAATACCAGAAAAAAGATAGAAAATAATAAATAAGTATTTTTCTTAAAGCTAAATGTACGAACTATATAAAATATATTTACAATAAAGAAACCTATAGCAAAAATACGTATAGGTTGAAATCCACCGCCATAGTTACCAAACAGCAAAAGAATAAATATTAAAATTAGAGAATAATCAAATTTATTCATATCTAGACTCTTATATTATATAAATAAAAAAAGTCAACATTTCTATCAACCACAGAATTTTCGCTTAAAAGGATAGTATTTATACTCGCATAAATATCATCTTTTTTATGAGAAACAACAGAAACATCAGGAATATTTTTATCGTAAACAAATTGAGTAACAGGACTATTCTTTCCAGTAATGCAAAGAATTTTTCGATTAATCATTAAATAATTGAAAAATTTACTTGAGATAAAAACATCATTTTCAATATCAGCATCAATATCCACTAACAAGTCAGCTTCTTCATAAAAAGGAAGTAAGTCTCGCGTATAACCAAAAAACTCAATATGCGTTCTAGTCTCTGGCGAGACTACCGTTAAATCGACTGAATTTGGATTAGTTCCTACAAAATTCAACTTTACATTTAAACCAGAGTTGAGAAGCTTCTCTACAGCAAGTAAAAGTTGGTCAACTTTCCGAGCTTGATATATCCCACCTGTATACAACAACGTAAATTCATCTTTTTCTTTTACAGGTAAATTTAAAGGCTCTATGTCTGGTAAAGTATACAAAACACCTGACTCACCTTTAAAACAACCATTGAGTAAATTTAATTGATATTGCAACATGACTTCATTAGAAAAATATATTTTATCGGCTTTAGCCATATATTTTCTAATCATTTTAATTAAGCCATTAGAGTAGCTATCAGATAATCCCCAGCCTTTAGGTGCAGGTACCGCATCGACACAATAGTTAATCCATTTAATATTTTTTTCTTTTAGAAAAGCACCTACATATAATGGTAAAAAATTATGAGCTGACATCATAGTTATAACAATATCATATGATTTTTCTTGTATTTTTTTTTGCAAATTATGTGCGTAATAATAATCGAATAAATCCAACCCAAAACAGCTAATAGATAATTTTTTTAATCTTGGATGAACTTTAGGCATCTGAACTACTTCAGAGCTTATTGTCTCATTTGAATCTAAAGAAATAATATCAATTTCCTGATAATCTTTAGCTAATCTTTTGATATACGCAGAAAAAACTTTACCCGGAGCAGTATTTCCTATACTCGAGGCAATTACTAAAATCTTCATATCAAAAGAGATTCCCTTTAAACTATTAATTTAATGAGCAAAATTGCAATTAAAAAGCTGATATATTATACACCAAATCAACTGGTTTTGCCAAACAGCATTACAATAAAAAACAATGACTTAAACTAATTTACAATGCTTAAAAATATTTTAGCCCCAATCAATTTCTTATAATTAAGATTAATAATAAAACATGATAAAACAATTATTTATAAAGGTTTATATTCTTGTATATTTAACTTTCCTTATTGTTTAAGCAATGCAAAAGTTAACATATTGTGAAATACTAATAATTAAAAAGTGTTATAATTTAGCATCTTAAATTTAACCTTATATGCAATTATCATATGGTGTAATATGCACACTAAAAAAGTTCTTTTCATATCAGATAAATTGGAACATTATCGCATTCCTCTTTTCAATTTAATTGCAGATAAAGTAGATCTTACGATTGCCCATGCTGACCAGACTCAGCCTAACACTGTTTTTAAACAAGAAAAACTATCAATTCAACATAAAGGGCCTTTCATTTATTATAAAGTTGGGAGTTTAGATAAATATGATGTCGTTATTTATCCATTTAATGCTCGTGTAATAAATTTATTTCTTGAATCTTTTAAAAAGACAAATTATAAAAAAGGAATATTTGGCATTGGTGTAGCAGCATCTTATACAAAATCATATGATCAAAAAACATTACTTGATTACCTAAGAGTTTTTTATTTAAAAAAATTTGATTTTGCTATTTTTTATGAAAATTATCCTTTAATTAAATATAAGGCTTTAGGGATCGAAAGTTCTAAAATGTCAGTAGCATATAATACTGTTGCTGAAAATTCTGAGTTTCATATCCAGAATAAAACTTTTGAATCTTTTTTATTTATTGGCTCTCTTTACAAGCAAAAGAAAATATTCACCCTGATTGAAGCTTATCATCAGCTTTTAAAAATTGACGAAAATATTTTAAAGCTTGAAATTGTAGGCGATGGTGATGAATTCGATAATATTAAAAACTATATTGCAGAACATTCTTTAGAGAAGAATATTATTTTACATGGAAAAATTACTTCTGATAAAGAACTATTACCTATTATGCAACGTGCGGTAGTTTGTATTTCTCCAGGCCAAGCAGGTTTATCTGTTCAGAAATGTTTTTCTTATGGTACTGGTTTTATTACGACTAAAGATGCTATTACTGGTGGAGAAGCCTTTTCTATTATTAATAATGTAAATGGTAATTTTTATAATGGCACAACTGAAGATTTAACTAAAGTAATGTTACTTTATCGTGATGAAAATTACGCCAAAAATATTTCGAATAATGCTTATCTTTTTTATAAGCATTATCGTAACACTGATGTCTGGGTAAAAGGTTTCTTGGAAAATATATGAATTTAATTATTGATAATTCAAATCTTTTTGCTGGTGGTGGTATTCAGGTTGCCATTTCTTTCTTAAAAGATCTTAAAAATTTAAACTTTGATCATACTTATCATGTTATTCAATCACCCAATATGGTTAAAGCTTTTGGAGAAGTTGATTTTCCAAATAATTTTAAATTTTATAAGCTATCTGAAAATGCAGCTTTTTCTAAAAAAACGCGTATTCAGCAAGTTAAAAGTTTAGAAGACAAGATTAAACCAGACTGTATTTTTACTGTATTTGGTCCATCTTATCATAAAAGTAACTATCCGAAGCTTGTAGGATTTGCTATTCCTCATATTATTTATCCAGACTCACCCTATTTTAAAAAGCTTTCTATTAAAGATAAATTATATAGTAAGCTACTTGCATATTTTAAAAGTTACTGTTTTAAAAAATACTCTGATGCTTTAGTTTTTGAAACTCAAGATGCTGCAAATATTTATAAAGAAAAATATTCTTTCAACAAAAATGTTTTTGTTGCAAATAACACTTTAAATGAAATTTTTAATTCACCGGATGAATGGCAGAAGATTCCTTTACATCTTGATAACACATTTAATATAGTATATTTAACAGCAAACTATCCACATAAAAATCTTACAATTATTCCTAGTATTATAGAAATATTAACCAATAAATTTAATTTCCATAATTTTAAATTCATATTGACTATCAATAAGAATGAACTTAATTTTCCTGATCACTATGACCAGTATATCAAATACATTGGTAAAGTTAATATAAATCAACTAGCCAATATCTACGAACAAAGTAATATTGCATTTATCCCCACATTACTAGAAGTCTTCTCTGCCACATATTTAGAAGCCATGTTTATGAAAAAACCAATTATTGCTTCTGATTTTGGCTTTTCTAGAGATATTTGCAACAATAGTGCTTACTTCTGTGAAGCAACTAATCCTGTTGCATATGCTGAAGCCATTATAAATTTATACAACAATCCAGAGAAAGGTAAAGACTTAATTGAAAAAGGTGAAATTAATCTTAAAAGATTTGGTACAAGCCTAGATCGAACTAAAAAGTATTTAAATTTTATTGAGCAAATATCCAATAAAAAATAAATACAAAAAAGAGCTAAATTTATTTAGCTCTTTTCATACTGACTAATATATTTCTTATATCCTTGTTAAACAAAAACATAAGCACTGAAAAAACAATAATTATAATTTCAGAAACTATAAGTTTTGTTATAACAGATACATCCACAAAAAAATTAATAGATATAATTATAGATGACATTATAAGGATTGGAGCAATTACTTTTTTTAGATATTCTAAAATATTGATCAGGCTCATCATTCTTAAAAATATTAATCTCACTACAAAGCTTAAAAATACTAGAACAACTGAAACATAATAAATTGCTTCAGGCGAGTACCCATTTTCATAGAGCAAACATCCAATTGGAATATTCAACAACAGTAAGCTACTCACTACTATTTGATAATTTCGGATATTACCTGTGGCTTGTATCAAACTATGTAATGGTCCAATAATAGAAGCTATAAGCAATTCAAAAAACATAATTTTTATAAATATTTCAAGAAAAATTGGAACTTTTTTAAGCCAAAATATTAATAAAGGATCAAGATAAAAATATACTGGTACAATTACAAAGGCTAACATGAAGAAACTAAGCGTCGAAAATATAAACACATATCCATGTGTATCTTCTGGGCTTTCAGCATACTTTCTAATAATAATTGGGTTATATACAACCTGAGCATTGCTCGTAATTGTATTAAAAGCATTATATATTTGCAGTGAGAGTGCACGTGAGGCACTCACTTCTGGTTTAAAATATATATTTAGTAAAACATTAACCCCTACATTTTGACCTAAACCAGCTAAAACACCTAGAAGATTCCATACAGCAAATGAAATCATTTCGCGCGCAGTTTTAATATCAAAAGAAGATCCAACATTTTTTATATATTTAAATGTTTTTGTAGCATAAAAATAATATAAACTATATGTAAATAGAGAAATTAAAAAAAGTAAAGCTGCATAAGCAATTAGTCGGTCAGAATCTACAAAAATTAAAAAATAAGCTAATGTAAATTTTAATATTGCCTCCAAAATACCAACCAAAGCATAAAAATTTACTTTTTGTCCTACTAAAAGAAGTGATAAATATGGAACATTTAAAATCATTAATACAATAGAAAACACCGAAAACTGATATACAACATTAACTGCAAATAATCTATTCGCATTAAAGTTTAAATAATGATTTAGAAAATAAAGTCCAAAAGTTTCACTCAACAGCAATACTATTAAAGCGATTCTTAAGTGTATACCTTTTGATATCTTAAAAGTATCAATTAATTTTTCTGTGTCACCTATATATAAACTTAGATAGCGTTGTGTTGTTACTGCCATGGCATTATTTAAAAAAGCCAATATAATAACAACACCACCAACTACACTATAAAGTCCATAATCATCCGCGCCAAGTCTTTGTAAAATATAGCTTGATGTTACTAAAGAAAGTAACATCACTATTAACAATCTTACATAAACAAATCCAAAGTTTTTAATTATGGACATTTAATTATAGACCACAGGTATTAATTACTTTTTCAGTATTTAAATGCAGACTTTTAAATTCTTTATGTTTTACTAAAACAACATAAATATCCGCCTCTAAGCCTGCTTCAATGTCTGTTAATTGAACATTATCTGGCATTGTTTGTGGCAATTTCTCAATGTTTGGCTCAATTGCCAAAATATTTAATCCTTGCTCAGCTAGTTTTTTTGTAATTTCTAAAGCTGGGCTTTCTCTTAAATCATCAATATCTGGTTTAAATGCCAATCCATAGCAAGCAATAGTTACATCTTTGATTGTCTTTGTTGGATTAGATTGTAAAAAATCAGCGATTTTAATTTTAACCTGATCAATTACCCATTCTGGCTTACTATCATTAACTTCACGTGCAGCTCGAATTAATTGGGCTTGTTCAGGTGTTTTCGCCACAATAAACCAAGGGTCAACGGCTATACAATGGCCTCCAACTCCAGGACCCGGCTGTAAAATATTTACCCGTGGATGGCGATTTGCTAATGATATTAGCTCCCACACATTGATATTGAGCTTATTACAAATCATCGATAACTCATTTGCGAAAGCAATATTTACATCACGAAAAGAGTTTTCCGTTAATTTACACATTTCAGCAGTTCTTGCATTTGTTTCAATGCAATCACCTTTTACAAAAATTTGATATAACTCACTCGCAGCTTTTGAGCAGCGTGGAGTCATTCCACCAATGATACGATCATTACTAATTAGTTCTTGTAAAACTTTACCTGGTAGAACACGTTCTGGACAGTGCGCAACGAGGATATCTGCTTCTTCTCCTTTTTGCTGAGGAAAACTTAAATCTGGACGAGCCTCACTTAACCAAGCTGCCATTTGTTCAGTCGCCTCAACAGGTGAAGTAGATTCAAGAATGACTAGATTACCCTTTTTTAAGAATGGAGCGATTGCCTTAGAAGCTGCTTCTATATATTTTAAATCAGGTTGATAATCATCTTTAAAAGGAGTAGGTACAGCAACAATATAAGCATTAGCTTCTGTGGGAATAGTTTGGGCAGATAACTTGCCTTGAGCAACTACATCACGGACCAAGGCATCTAAATCAGGTTCAATAATATGTACTTTACCCTGATTAATCATATCTACTGCATGTTGATTTACATCTACACCTGTAACCTTAATACCATGGGCTGCAAATGTTGCTGCTGTAGGTAAACCAATATAACCTAAACCAATTACACAGATATGCTTAAATGATGTACTCATATTTTCAATACTTTAAAATAAAATAATAAAACTTCTATTTAATTTCGTTTTAAGAAATCAATAATTTGTTGGCATGCTGTACCATCACCATAAGGATTATAAGCATCAGCCATAGCATTATATAATGATGTGTCTTCTAACAACTCAGATACAGCCGTTTCAATAGTATTAACGTCCGTTCCTACCAAACGGACTGTGCCCGCTTCCACTGCTTCAGGACGCTCAGTAGTATCACGCATTACCAATACTGGCTTACCCAAAGAAGGCGCTTCTTCCTGAATCCCACCAGAATCAGTTAAAATCAGATAACTACGATTCATCAAATATACAAATGGTAAATAGTCTTGCGGATCAATTAAGAAAATATTATCAATCCCTGACAACAGCTCATTTACTGGCTTTTGTACATTTGGATTTAAATGCACAGGGTATACAATTTGAATATCACTGTATCTTTTCGCAAGGTTTGCTAAAGCAGCACAAATATTTAAAAAACCTTGTCCAAAGTTTTCACGTCTGTGGCCTGTAACTAAAACTAACTTTTTACTCTTATCTAGAAAATTGAATTTCTGTTCAAATTTATCAATTAATTTTTGATTTTTTTCAACTTTATCTTTTACCTGCAGTAGTGCATCGATAACAGTATTGCCTGTTACGATAATTGTTTCAGGTTTAACATTTTCTTTGATTAAATTCTGGTAAGAAGAATCTGTAGGAGCAAAGTGATAATTTGCCAAAACACCTGTAAGTTTTCGGTTTGCCTCTTCTGGCCAAGGCGAATAAAGATCGCCCGTTCTCAAACCAGCTTCAACATGTCCAATTTTAATTTTATGATAGTAACCGGCTAATGAAGCAGCAAAAGTCGTCGCAGTATCACCATGAACCAAAATAATATCTGGTATCCACTGTTCAAATACTTGCTCTAAACCTTTTAACACACCCGAAGTAACATCAGACAAAGTCTGACCTGGTTTCATCAAGTTCAAATCAAAATCTGGTTTCAGATCAAATAATTCCAAAACCTGATCCAACATTTGGCGATGCTGACCAGTTACACAAACCTTTGTTTCAAATTCTTGAGTATTCTGTTGTAATTTCAAGGCTAAAGGCGCCATTTTTATTGCTTCTGGTCTTGTTCCAAATACCAATAAAACTTTCTTCACCTGTAATAATTCCTTATAAACGTATCGATGATTCTTCTTGATCTAATACATACTTCAAGTCATAAAGTACATGATCGGTCTTACCTAATGCATGAAACTCTTGCGCAGTCATAGTTTTAAACTGATCATGAGCGACTGCTATCACGACAGCATCATACACACCTTGCTTTAGCTCTTTAACTGGCGCTAAACCGTATTCGTGTTGGACTTCTGTATCATCTACCCATGGATCATATATATCTAAATCTAAATCGTATTCTTTTAATGCTTTAATAAAATCGACAATTTTTGTATTACGAATATCTGGACAGTTCTCTTTAAAGCTAAGACCCATGACTAAAATACGGGCTCCTACTACTTGAATACGCTGTTTCACCATCTCTTTAATAAGCTGAGTTGCTACATACTCACCCATTCTGTCATTTAGGCGACGTGCTGCTAAAATAATTTCTGGATGTAAGCCGATAGATTGTGCTTTATGGGTTAAATAATACGGGTCTACACCAATACAGTGCCCACCTACTAACCCTGGTCGAAATGGTAAAAAGTTCCATTTAGTTCCAGCAGCCTTTAAAACATCTTCTGTATCAATGCCCAACTTGTTAAAAATAAGAGCAAGTTCATTTATAAGAGCAATATTGACATCACGTTGTGTGTTTTCAATTACCTTGGCTGCTTCGGCTACTTTAATATTTGGCGCTTTATGAGTTCCTGCCTCAATGATGAGATTATATACCTCATCGACATAATCAGCAATTTCAGGTGTAGATCCTGAAGTAATTTTTAAAATATTAGTTACACGGTGCAACTTATCACCAGGATTTATACGCTCTGGACTATAGCCTGCAAAAAAGTCTTGATTAAACTTTAGTCCTGACACTTTTTCTAAAACAGGGATACAAACTTCTTCTGTAGCACCAGGGTATACTGTCGACTCATAAACAACGATATCACCTTTTTTTAATACTTGTCCTATACTGGTAGAAGCTTTTATTAAAGGGGTTAAATCAGGTTGTTTAAAGTCATCAATTGGTGTCGGAACTGTGACTATAAAAAAATTACAATCATTAAGATCATCTAGATTAGTTGTATAACTTAAATGAAGTGCTTGCTTTAATTCTTCACTAGCAACTTCTAAGGTATGGTCTATTCCACTATCAAGCTCATCAATACGTTTTTGATAAATATCAAAGCCTACAACCGGAACTTTTTTCCCAAACTCAACTGCCAGGGGTAAGCCAACATAGCCTAACCCAATAATTGCTATTTTTAACTTGGCAATTTGCATATAAAACGAGCCTTTTTCCTTAGAGTTTATATCTAATAAATCATGCTTTTGGCACTTACAACGCAAAGTACTATATCAGATTTTAAGTTATACCCGAACATCAATTGTATAAATGTGTTTACAATACCGATACGGCATATTTATTAATTGAATTTAACTAATACGTTTTTGATATTCCGATTAAATGAGTTTTGCCTAAAAGTACGTCTAGATAAACTAAAACATACAAAGCTCTACGATTTTTCAGTGTCTTTTGTTCTTTTTTGAGCTAGAATCGGCTCATCCTGCGTTTAATAGACACTTGTTACTATGCAGTGGACAATATCAATTAAAGATAAATACACAAAGGGTTGCGTGTGAAGTATTGCCAGTTTTTTTCTGTTCTTGCCTTAAGTTTAAGTGCTGCCAGTTGTGCAGTTACTTCCGGTTTACAAACTTACGATATTCCAAATGAAGGTGTGTATAAAACAGATCTCGGAACCACAGTAAATGTGGTTAAAATTACTCAAGAAACATTACCAGCAATTCAACCCGCTCAAATTGACTATAATCGTAACTACTCTGCATTATTTAAAAATCAACAGCCTATTTATCGTTTAAGTCCAGGCGATGTTCTATCTATTCAGCTTTGGGCCTATCCTGAAATCACACCACCAATTAGTAATATTAGTAACCAAGAGTCTATTCAGGCAAATGGCTATCCTATTGATCAAAGTGGATATATACAGTTCCCCCTAGTCGGTCGTTATAAAGCAGCTGGAAAAACCTTAGCTCAAGTTAACCGTGAGTTACATAGCCAACTTGCACGTTTCTTAAAAAATCCGGATGTAGTGGTACGCGTAGTATCATATGAAGGACAACGCTTTTCAGTACAAGGTAGTGTAACTAAAGGCGGTCAATTTTTCTTAAGTGATCAACCTGTAAGTGTCTATACTGCTCTTGGTATGGCTGGTGGTGTCACCAACTTGGGCGATAACACGTATATTCAACTTATCCGAAACGGTATAACTTATAATTTAAATACAATTGAATTAGAAAAAGCAGGTTATTCGTTACACAAACTACTGGTTCAACCGAACGATACGATTTATGTCAGCACTCGTGAAAACCAAAAAATTTATATCATGGGTGAAGCTGGTAAAAATCAAGCATTACCTATGCGTGACCAAGGCATGACCCTAAGCGATGCTTTGGGAGAAAGTGAGGGCCTAAACCCATTATCAGCCAGTGCTGGTCGTATTTATGTTTTGCGTACCAACCCAAATGATCGCTCAACAGAACTGTACCATTTAAATCTGATGAGTCTTGGTGACTTTGGTTTAGCGAATCAATTTAAGTTACGTAGTAATGATATTATCTATGTTGATGCTACAGGCTTAACTCGCTGGCAACGTGTCGTCAACCAGATTATTCCGTTCTCAAGTGCTTTATATAACGTAGACCGTTTGGGAAAATAAACTAATGCAATTTAAAAATATTTTGGTAGTTTGTATTGGAAATATCTGCCGTAGTCCTATGGCAGAATATTTATTAAAACAGCAATATCCTCTATTAAATATTGAATCTGCAGGTATCTCAGGTCTTACTGGTCATCAAGCCGATGAAAAAGCCTTACTCTGCATGCAACGTTTAGGCATTGATATGCAACCACATATAGCACGTAAGCTAAATGCGGAGCATATTAAGAAAGCCGATCTTATTTTAGTTATGAGTCAAAACCAGCAAAAGCATATTGAGCAAACATGGCCTTTTGCCAAAGGCAAAACTTTCCGCTTAGGTCATTGGCAAAACAGAAATGTGCCTGATCCATACCGCCATGATCAAGCTGTGTTTGATGATACTTGTCAACTCATTCAAAAATGCGTGGCTGACTGGACACCTTATATTTAACATTTAGATATTTAAGCTTATGAACCAAAATACTAATACCGAAGATACAATTGACTTAAAAGAATTGTTTTTTTCACTCATTGCACAGTGGAAACTAATCGCCCTTTGCATTATTTTAAGCCTTGTATGTGCCTTATTATATTTACGTGCAACACCGGATACTTATTCAGTTGATGCATTGGTTCAGGTAGAAGATAGTAAAGGAGCTTCTGCTGCTTTACTAGGCGATTTATCTAATATGATTGAGCAAAAGTCGCCAGCTCAAGCAGAAATTGAAATTTTAAAATCTCGATTAGTTTTAGGCTCAGTTACAAAAAATCTAAATTTAGATGTACAAGTTTCTAGTACTGAAAATACTTTTACTCATCGCTTATTAAGTAATACTGAATATAAAACTGAATATAATGAAAAATCAGTTGTATTCAAAGATGGTGAAAAAAGTTTTGAAATCCGTCAATTCGTAGTACCTGCTTATTATTTAGATAAAAATTTACACCTGAATTTTGATAAACAATCTTTACGCTTAACAGATCCAGCAACTGAAGAAGTTATATTAACTCTTCCTCTAAATCGTATAAATCAAGTGACTGGACCACATGGTATATGGAAAGTTTCGATTTTCACCAAAGATCAATTTGATACAACTTATAATATAAGTAAACAGTCTTTACCAGCCGCAGTTAATGCGATTAGTTCAAATTATTCGGTTGCCGAACGTGGTAAATTAACTGGTATTCTGGGTTTAAATTATCAAGGTCAAGATCAGGAACATATTACTAAAGTTTTAAATGCGATTTTGGCTACTTACAGCGCGCAAAATATTGAACGCCGCTCAGCTGAAACTGCTCAAACATTAAAATTTTTAGATGAACAACTTCCAACTCTAAAGAAACAGCTTGATGATGCGGAGCGTCAATTTAACAAATTCCGTCAACAATATAATACAGTTGATGTGACTAAAGAGTCTGAGCTTTATTTAACTCAAAGTATTACTTTAGAAACTAAAAAAGCTGAACTTCAACAAAAACAAGCTGAAATGGCAGCAAAATATACCGCCGAACACCCAGCAATGCGTGAAATTAACGGGCAACTTACAGCCGTTAATAAACAAATTGGTGAGTTAAATAGTACATTAAAACAATTACCTGATGTACAACGTCAGTACCTTCAGTTATATCGTGAAGTAGAAGTAAAAACTCAGCTCTATACAGCACTCCTAAACTCTTATCAGCAACTACGAATTGCAAAAGCTGGTGAGATCGGAAATGTCCGTATTGTTGACACTGCTGTTGAACCAATTAAACCAATTAAACCGCAAAAACTTCAAATTTTGATTCTTTCATTATTTTTGGGCGGCTTTATTGGTACTCTTATTGCATTACTTCGCAATATGCTTCGTACTGGTATTAAGGATTCCGGACAAATTGAAAATGAACTGGATTTACCTGTATATGCAACTGTACCACGTTCGCCAATTCAAGAAAGTCGTATCAAAATTTTAAAGAAGAAAAAGAATATTCCTATTCTTGCTGTTAAAAATAGTGATGATATTGCAATTGAAAGCTTACGCAGTATTCGTACAGCCATTCACTTCGCATTAACCAATGCAAAAAACAATATTATTATGATTGCAGGTCCTTCACCAGAAGTAGGTAAATCATTTATTTCGACCAACCTTGCAACTATTTTCGCACAAGGCGACAAACGAGTACTCTTAATTGATGCCGATATGCGCCGTGGTTATATGCATAAATACTTCGATGTCGATGTAAAACCTGGTCTTTCTGAACTGTTAAGCGGACAAGTTGATTTATCACAAGTATTACATAAAACCCAAGTTGCGAATCTTGATGTGATTACTCGTGGTAAGAGTCCTACAAATCCTTCAGAGATTTTAGGTTCTAAACAATTTAAAGAATTACTTGAACAGCTACAAAGTCAATATGACCACATTATTATTGATACTCCACCAGTACTTGCAGTAACTGATGGTATTATTATTTCACAATATACTGGCGTGAACTTAATTGTTGCTCGCTATGCCAAGTCACAAATGAAAGAGCTTGAATTAACACTAAACCGTTTCGAACAAGCTGGTGTCAAAGTCAACGGCTTTATTCTTAATGATATTCAACGTGCTAGTGCAGGTTATGGCTATGGTTATAATTACGCCTATACCTATAAAGCACAAAAAGAAGACTAAGTTTCAAGTTTTCATAAAACCGGATCAAGTGTGATCCGGTTTTTTTTATTTAATTTTTTAAGTTTCACCAAATTAAAACTAACTAAAATATATAAAAAAACCACTCGTTTTTTTTGTTAAACATTCTATGCTTAAGTCGAAGCATGCTAAGATCGAAGCAGACTTTTAGACTCAAATGATTATTTTTTGGAACCTTTTATGAGTAAAGCCTTACCCATTGCTGTCGCTGTAGTTTTAGGCGGTGCTGCACTTGTACCTGTATATTATGCAACTCAACATCCGACCACAGAAGTTGGACGTAAAGCAGACAAAAATGCTTCTCCAATTCAAAAAATCAGTTATGTGCTTGGGTATGAAGTTGCGCAACAAACTCCTCCAGAACTGGATACAAAGGCATTTGTTCAAGGGATCCATGATGCACGTAGTAAACAGCCAAGTGCTTATACTCAAGAAGATTTAAAAGCAGCTGTTGCAGCTTATGAAAAAGAGTTACAACAAAAAATGCAGCACCCAGATAAACCAGCGCAAGCAGGCACATCTGCTGAATCTGCCGATGCACAATTCCTTGCTGAAAACAAAACAAAAGCTGGGGTAAAAACTACTGCATCAGGTTTGCAATATATCATTACTAAAGAAGGTACTGGTAAGCAGCCAACAGCACAGTCTGTTGTTAAAGTTCATTATGAAGGTCGTTTAATTAACGGTCAGGTTTTTGATAGTTCTTATAAACGTGGTCAACCTATTGAGTTCCCTCTTAATCAGGTGATTCCAGGATGGACTGAAGGTCTTCAACTTATGAAAGAAGGCGGAAAAGCGACTTTCTTTATTCCATCAAACCTTGCATATGGTCCACAAGAAGTTCCAGGGATCCCAGCAAACAGTACACTGATTTTTGATGTAGAACTCATTTCAGTGAAATAATAACAATCCAGGAGAGTAATTATACTCTCCTGTTTTTTTGGAAAATGGCATGAAAAAAATTAGTTTGGTTATTGCAGCTTCAACAATGAGCTTATCTGTTCTTGCTGCCACGCCGATAACAAATAAAAGCCCAGCAAAAGATCAGTTTAGCTATAGTTATGGCTATTTAATGGGACGTAATAATACTGATGCATTAACAGATTTAAATCTTGATATCTTTTATCAAGGTCTTCAAGAAGGTGCTCAGAACAAGTCAGCACGCCTCACTGATGAAGAAATGGCGAAAGCGATTAATGAGTATAAAAAAACTTTAGAAGCTAAACAGCTCGTTGAATTCCAAAAGCAAGGACAACAAAATGCTCAAACTGGGGCTGCTTTTCTTGCAGAAAATGCTAAGAAATCTGGTGTAATTACAACTAAATCAGGTTTGCAATATCAAGTATTAAAAGAAGGTTCTGGTAAAACACCTAAAGCGACTTCTCGTGTAAAAGTGAACTATGAAGGCCGCTTACTCGACGGAACTGTATTTGATAGTTCAATTGCACGTAATCACCCTGTCGATTTCCAGTTGAATCAGGTGATTACAGGCTGGACAGAAGGCTTACAAACGATGAAAGAAGGCGGTAAAACCCGTTTCTTTATTCCAGCTAAACTTGCTTATGGTGAAGTAGGCGCTGGTGATAGTATTGGTCCAAATAATACTTTAATTTTTGATATTGAATTACTACAAGTTTTGCCAAAATAAGTTTTTTTAAGATCAAAAAAAAGCGATCATTTAAGATCGCTTTTTTATTTTAATGTTTTAAATCTCTCGGTCTAAAACCTGTAATCAGTAAGCCAATTAAGTAAGCGATTACACCTACTACGCATAGACCTGCGACCTCAGCAATACGGATCCATTGAGAAAGCTCACCGTTATACCAATTTAACCCAAACCAAAGCACTGCAATCATAGCAAGATTTGCTAAACCATATTGAAGAGCTAGTTTTTTCCAATGTGAGCCAAATCGGAAAATATTACGCTTATGTAGATAGAAGTAGAGCAAACCAGCATTTACCAAAGCTGAGCCAGAAGATGCCAATGCAAGCGCCATATGCTCAGCATGCCAATTGATCAGTTTAAAGAATCCAATAAATACAACGTTTAAAATGGCATTTGCGGCAACTGACATTAAACCTACACGTACTGGTGTTTTAGTATCTTGCTGCGCATAGAAGCCTGGTGCAAACACCTTAATGAGCATAAAAGAAATTACGCCAGCACTCATACATTGTAATGCGAGTGCTGTCATTTGAGTATCACGTAGGTCAAATTCGCCACGTTGGAATAAAGCTTGAATAATCGGTGTAGAAAGCATAAATAAGGCGATACTTGCTGGCAAACCAACCAACACAATAACTCTTGCTGCCCAGTCGATCATGCCGCGGAACTTTTCCTGATCTTGCTCAGCATGACGTGCTGAAAGCGAAGGTAAAATCACTGTACCAATGGCAACACCGATTAAACCTAAAGGTAGCTCAGTCATACGCTCTGCACTGTAGAGCCAGGATACCGAACCGTCTTGCATGAAAGAGGCCCAAATCGTATTTAACAATAGGTTAATCTGAGTCACAGACACACCAAATAATGCTGGAAGCATTAATTTTAAAATACGCTCTACACCCTCGTGTTTAAAATCAACTTTGGGTGGAATCAGTAAGTTTTTACGCCATAATTCAGGAATTTGTATGGCTAACTGTAAAATACCTGCTGCGACAACAGACCATCCTAATGCTTTAATAGGCTCAGCCATATATGGGGTAAGCCACCATGCACCTGCAATCATTGCGACATTGAGCAAAACAGGCGAAAAGGCTGGGGAAGCAAAAGAACCATAACTGTTTAAGATACTGCTGGCAAAAGCAGTCAGTGACATAAACATTAAATATGGAATAGTCAGACGGAACATGCTGACGGCTAAATCGAATTTTTCAGGGTCATTATGGAAACCCGGCGCATACATATAGATGATTGCTGGTGCCAAAACCATAGCCACGAAAGTGAGTAAAGTCATGACCATAAGCAAACAACCAAATACCCGACTAATCAGGATTTGAACTTCAGCATGTAATCGGCCTGTTTTATATTCGGTTAGTACCGGAATAAAAGCTTGCGAGAAAGCTCCTTCTGCAAATAACCTTCGAAAGAAATTGGGAATACGAAAAGCAACGACAAAGGTATCGAAATCTTTACCCGCACCAAACACATTGAGCAATACGACATCTCGTACTAAACCCAATACCCGTGACAACATCGTCATCGCACTGACAATAAAAGTCGATCGCCACAATGCCATCGTACTCACCTACAGCTATATATTCGAAAGTCGCTATTGTAATGAAACTAGAAAATCTTTTCGTTGTGAAATGATGAATGAACTCAAGTTTTTTTCTGTGCTAACAGTTGTCTAAAGTGCTGCCATTTAAAATAAGGTCCCGGATCGGTTTTTCGGCCCGGTGCAATATCTGAATGTCCTGCAATATGGTTTTTAATTTCTGGATAAGCTTGACGAATAGCGGCAACCACATCAGTTAGTACACTGTACTGTACTTCTTCAAAAGGCAAGTCATCACTTCCTTCAAGTTCAATACCAATTGAATAATCATTGCACTCAACTTTAGCTAAATAACTCGAACGCCCTGCATGCCATGCCCGATCATTAAAGTTAACAAACTGTAGGACTTCCCCGCTACGTAAAATCAGCAAATGCGTAGAAACCTGCATTCCCTCAATAGTCTGAAAATAAGGATGAACTGACCAATCTAACTTATTTTGGAAAAACTGCTCAATATACCCACCTCCAAATTGAGATGGCGGCAAGCTAATATTATGAACCACAATCATTTGAATTTCGGTCCCAGTCGGACGCTGGTTAAAATTTGGAGAAGGAACTTGTCTCGCCCCTTTTAATTGTCCATCTATAACTTCATACGGTATGATTTGCTTCATTGAAATGCCAATAAATTGCTTGCCAATTGTTTTAGTTTAAAACAGTTATGTGCTTTTCAAAGTAGTCAGCACGATTGTTTATCGCGATTAAACGAATAAAACAGCTTATTTTTAAGGTCGACGGTGCTAATATATCGCAAGTTTTAGGGTCATCGACAAAATGGAAACCGTATGAGCATACCTCAGTCTTTGCTTGAACAGTCAATTCAAATCAATATTCAACAAGCATTACAAGAAGATATTGGGGACGGTGACATTACCGCTATGCTCACGCCTGAAGATGAGCAGGCAACCGCGACCATTATTAGCCGTGAAGATATGGTTTTAGCTGGCCAACCTTGGGTAAATGCACTCATCTCAGCTTACGACAACACTGTACAGGTGACTTGGTTAAAACAAGAAGGTGACCGTGTTGCTGCAAATGAAGCCTTTTTAAAGCTTGCTGGTTCTGCACGTAGCTTACTTACTGTAGAGCGCCCTGCTTTAAACTTTATTCAAACTTTATCTGCTGTTGCTACAAAAACTGCTGAATATGTTCAGCATCTTGAAGGTTTAAATACAAAACTTCTCGATACACGCAAAACTTTACCGGGTTTACGTATTGCACAAAAATATGCGGTTGCTATTGGCGGCGGACAAAACCATCGTCTTGGTTTATTTGATGCATTCTTAATTAAAGAAAACCATATTATGGCAGCTGGTGGTATTGCTCAAGCAATTGCAAAAGCACACCAAATTGCACCAGGCAAACCAGTTGAAGTCGAAGTTGAAACTTGGGATGAGCTCAACCAAGCACTTGAAGCAGGTGCGGATATTGTCATGCTCGACAATTTTAGCCAACAACAAATGATTGATGCCGTAAAACATGTGGCTGGACGTTGTAAACTCGAAGCTTCGGGCAATATCACTATTGAAAACTTACGCGAAGTAGCGACGACTGGTGTCGACTATATTTCTATGGGCGTATTGACTAAAGACGTCAAAGCCGTTGATTTATCAATGCGTTTTAATGCTTAAATAAAATCCACATCGTTATTGGTTTGTTTCTGCGACTTAGTCATGTCTGCCGCTTGTGTTTTTTGCCATGCTGACTGAGTCGCTTGTGCCCCGTTATCTCGTGGGTCGGCAGCCATTAAAACAAATGTAACTACTGCTAATAATACAATAAAACCTTGTAGCATAAATTTTCCCCATCACTTTTAAAAAATTAGAGTTCCAAGGTAAAAGATAAATATGACCAAGCTTGGGAGATTCTGTTACAAAAGGTAAGTCTTTATTTTTATTATTCATCTATACGAAAGCATCTTCCCACATAATATTTTATATCAATACCCTAATCCCTTTATTTACTATCGTGACAGGTGACATGGATGTCACCGTTTCTCTGTGTTACAGGGAAGTAACATCAGAGAAACAGAGGTTTTTGTCACTTTTGACCTTTCAAAAGTGAGGAAAGCCTATACAACATCTATTTGAATTACATGTGATATGAGGCTGTGCTTTTTGATTAAAGTCATCTGAATCAACTTTAGATAATAATCCCAATTCAGGCTATATAACTTAAGATTCTAAATAACCCATATATGGGTCAGAAATCGAATCTTCTTGAGTTTCTATACGTCCTGCAAAACGACGACTAAACGTTGCATCATCCGCTAATGTCACCGTAAAATCATACCAACCACCAAATTCAGACATATCCCAAACTAATTCTTTTTCAGAACTATTCGTCTCGATAGTCCATGTCTTACTTGGAAGATAAGCATTTGCTTTGACTGTGAGTTTGACTGACTTATTGCCGTCGTGACGAACTTTTAAATACAAATTCGCATCACACTCTTCCACACAGACTCTAATTTCCGGTAATGCTTGAGTTTGATTGATTTGGCTCAAATTACCTTTAAACGCGCGATGGAAACCATTTGGACCAAGTACCCATAAATCGTACTGTCCATTTATAGTATTCCACACATCATCAAGCTGTTTACCCGCTTCAACCATATAACGGCGTGGAATTGACGTTAGGTCCAATCGGTTATACACATGGAAAACGGCTGCTTGTTTGCCTGTATTTGAGAACATCAGCTTTACAGTCTTTTGTGCTACATCAACTTTGGCACTGGTGTGCAAAATATAAGGCAAAGCACGTGATGGTCTAATTCCCATTTCCTGCTGAGGAAATTGCTGCTGGCTCGGTACAGGAACTTGTGGCAATAAAGCTTGAGCAACACGAATCGCATCGGCTTCGGCTTTGGTTTTCTTACCATCTAGTTCAGCAACAGGCAAAAGGTTCGGTGTTTTAAAATTAAATGCTGTCGTTAAATCACCACATACGGCGCGGCGGTATGGGCTAATATTCGGCTCTTGTACACCAAAGCGTTTTTCTAAAAACTGTAAAATAGAAGTATGGTCAAAGACTTGAGAGTTTACCCAGCCACCACGGCTCCACGGTGAAATCACATACATAGGAACACGCACACCCGGCCCATACACTCGACCATCTGGCTTAGGTTGAGATTTTGAAGTCGCTACCGCCGGATGGTTAAAGTACTCATAAGATACTTGCTGATCGGTTAAAGTTGTTTTTCCATATACAACGCCATTTATATCTTTAGATGGTGCACTCGGTGAAGGAACATGGTCGAAGAAACCGTCATTTTCATCGAAGTTCACCAATAAAACCGTTTGACTCCACAACTCAGCATTTTCAGTTAAAGCATTTAATACTTCTTGCATATACCAAGCACCCTGTACAGGACTTGATGGTCCCGGATGCTCACTGTAGGTCGCTGGAGCAACTAACCAACTCACTTGCGGTAATTTACCTTGAGCAATATCAGCTTTGAAAGTTCCTAAGAAACCACCATCCGGCATGGTATTGGCAATACCTTTATAAAGTGGCTGTGTTGCATCGATTTTTTCATCGTATGCTGGGCATGTTGGGGTATCATTACTGACAGGTTGACCAGATTGCTCGTTAGCACGGCGATATTGCTTGAAACCAGCTAAAGGGTTATCGGTAAAGTTATCTGGCATGTTTTGATAAACTTTCCATGTCACGCCAGCCTGCTGTAAACGCTCAGGATACGTCGTCCATTCATAACCTTCTGTTGATGATCCAATCCCATCAAATTCGTTGACCACACTGGCTACACCTGCACCTGTAGGACCATTCGTTCCAGTCCAGATAAACTTACGGTTCGGGTTAGTCCCTGCATGCATAGCGCAGTGATAGGCATCACAAATGGTAAAAGCGTTAGCTAAAGCAAACTGATATTCAACTTCTTGCTTTTTATAGTAGCCCATTGACTGCGGTTTCTTATAAGCCACCCAGTCGCTCATACGACCATTGTCCCAAGCAGCTTGGCCATCAGACCAAGAGTGGGGAGTTCCTGAAACACGCTGAGCATTTCCTAAACGACTATCTAAATGGTAAGGCAATACTTTATTTTTCTTGGCGTCGTATTGCTCCCAAACTTTGCGGCTTTCTGTCATTGGAATGGTAAAGCGGTCACCAAAACCACGCACACCTTTTAATGTTCCGAAATAATTATCAAACGAGCGGTTTTCCTGAGTCAAAATCACGATATGTTTAACATCTTGAATAGTTCCACTTTCAACTTTGGCATCAATAGCCAGCGCTTTTTGAATACTTAACGGGAAACTTGCCAGAGCAGCGGTCCCAAACATAGTTTTTGTAGAATTTAAAAGAAATTCGCGACGATTCATTTTTTCATCCTTAATTTTTATTATGGTGCACAGTGCATTTTGCAATTGCTAGTTGGCGGTGTTGTTGGCGATGAATTATCTGAGTTGTTGTCATCGTTACAAGCACTGAGCATAAGCGCTAAAGATGTAATAAATAAAAGTGAAATTTTTCGCATCATTTTTTTCCAAACGGTTTAAATGCGAACTACTAATAAAGCGTAAAAGTGACAAGCAAGTGATGTTTTTATGTCGATTTGATGAAGGCATAAAAAAACGCATCCGAAGATGCGTTTTTTAGATAACTTGAAATTACCAGCCTAAAGCTTCTTGTTGCTTTTTAATCAGCTCGGCAATTCCTTTTTCTGCCATTTCTAACATGGCATTGCTTTGTGCACGAGTAAACGGTTTATCTTCGGCTGTACCTTGGATTTCAATAAACTCGCCCGCTTGTGTCATTACTACGTTTAAGTCAGTTTGACAGTTCGAATCTTCCTCATAGCAAAGATCAAGAAGCACTTCATCTTGATACATACCTACAGAAATTGCAGCAACTAAACCTTTAAGCGGATCATGCTTAATTTTTTTCTGTGCAAGTAAAACATTCATCGCATCAACCAATGCTACAGCAGCACCAGTGATTGAAGCTGTACGTGTACCGCCATCTGCCTGAATTACATCGCAGTCGATGGTAATGGTATTTTCACCAAGCTTTTTCAAATCAACCATAGCACGTAAGCTACGGCCAATAAGACGTTGGATTTCTTGAGTACGACCAGTTTGTTTACCACGAGCAGCCTCACGGTCACAACGTGAATGTGTTGAACGCGGTAACATACCATACTCTGCTGTTACCCAGCCTTGGCCTTGGCCTTTTAAAAAGCGTGGCACTGAGTTATCAATGCTTGCAGTACAAAGGACTTTGGTGTGACCAAATTCGACCAGCACAGAACCTTCAGCATAACGGGTGTAGTTTCGTGTAATTTTCACTTCACGTAATTGGTCTAATGCACGTTGGTCAATACGCATAATCCTTCCTAACTTCTCTTAGATACAAACTTGGGCATAGTATAGCAAAGGATTTTGACAGGTTGAGTTTATTCCCTACTTTGAAATGTAAGTCTACAAGTTTCATAACTCAAAAATAAAAATAGCCCCTAAAAAGGAGCTATTTTGGATTAACTGAGATTACGCAAATTTGAATTTTGCTTTTAACTTTTCTAATGTCTGCATCACTTTTCCAGTGGTGTGGTTTGGTAATGAACATTTTGCTAAACGTACCCATACACTCAAGAACTGACGCATAAAGTTCGCTTCGTTGTAGTGAATACCATATTCTGTGCAAAGCGCCTTAATTTTCGGTGCCACTTCTTTATAGCGGTTGGCAGGCATATCTGGGAATAAGTGGTGTTCAATTTGATGACTTAAGTTACCACTCAGAAAATGAAGCCATTCTGTCCCACTAAAATTACTCGAACCACGAATCTGGCGTAAATACCACTCTGCCTTAGTTTCAGTGTCGGTATTATCCGGCTCAAACGTTTCTGCATCTTCAGTAAAATGACCATTAAAGATCACGGCAGATGACCACAAGTTACGAATAATATTGGCAACTACATTTCCTGCAAAAACTGGTAAAAACATAGGACCAGAGATCACAGGGAAAAACACATAGTCTTTTAAAACTTGGCGTGTGGCTTTTTTACGCACTTTAGCCGAATCTTTCCAAACCTGTTTCCAGCTCTTGGTTTTATAAACTAATGCATCCTCAAGATGTAAGTTTTGTACACCTACATACCATTCAAAGAAAAACATTAACTGTAGGCCGAGTGGAATATTAAACAGGTGACGAGGTTCCCACTTTTGTTGGTCACTTACTCGTAAAAGACCATAACCCACATCATGGTCTTTACCTACAATATTGGTATAGGTATGGTGCACATAGTTATGTGTTTCACGCCAGTCATCACCCGAGGCAATGGTATCCCAATCGTAAGTATTACCGTTCAGGCTTGGTTCATTTAACCAATCAAACTGACCATGCATAACGTTATGACCAAGTTCCATGTTTTCTACAATTTTAGAAATGCCTAATAAGCCAGTTCCCAATAACCAGACAGGTGGAATCCAGCCACCAAACATCAACATGCCACGCGATGCGATTTCGGTATAGCGAACAAAATTACGCACTTTGTAGATATATTTTGCGTCTTGTTCACCAAGACTTTGCATCACTTCTTGACGAATCTGTTCAACACGACGACCAAACTCTTCAGTCTGTTCAGGTGTTAAATGAGCAGATTTAGAAACGGTAGAAAATTCTAATGCCATATTCATAGGGTTAATCCTCTTTAATTCTTTTTATAGATCAATCGTGACTGGGCTTAATGCTTGGCTCACGCATAGTTTAATTGGACGGTTCGGTTGATCTTCAATTTCACCTGTTAACAGGTTTTGAGTCACTCCGCTTACTTTGGTACAACTGCATTTATTGCAGACACCCATACGGCAACCATGTTGCGGACGTAGTCCTGCTTGCTCCGCACTGCTCAGTAAATTTGTTTCAGCTAAAAACTCGTGTTGGGCACGGCGGAAAATAACAGGCTGTGCGGCATGAGTTCCCGTCACTTGAAGTGGTTGGAAATATTCTTGGTGAAGCTGAGACTGAGCACCTTTTTGGGCATAAATTTCATTCGCCTGTTGCATCATGCCGTGGTGTCCACACACATAGGTCGCAGTCTGCGCAAAGTCAGGAACAAGCTTTTGTAGCAGGCTTTCGGTTAAATGCTGCTTTTGCTCGGTGGTATTAAAAAAATGATACTGAAACTGTGGGTACTGCTCTGCCAAAGCTTTTAATTCAGCATGAAAAATTTCCGCACGATTAAAATAAATCACATGAATTTGTTCAAGCTGCTGCTTCAAAGCTTGCTGCAAAAGTGAATAAATTGCAGTAATGCCACTTCCTGACGCGATTAAAATCGCAGGTTGTTGACTTTGATGCAAAGTAAAATCACCTTGTGGCTGTGAAATCTCAACACACTCACCCACATGTAACAGTTGAGCTGCACGAGACACCAAGCCTTGTACTTTAATACCTAAAGCAATTTCACCTTGAGTGGTTACTTCAATAATTGAATAATTACGCTGTTGATAAACGCCATCGATAAGTAACGTCAGTAAAATACTTTGGCCCGCACAAACCTGATCGAAATTAAAATTACGATTCGGTTTAAGCTTGATCAGCACCATATCGGTATGAAGTGGCTGAACTGCGGTAACTTCTGCAAGTACCCTTTTCCAAGCCCAAGACACATTAATTTTTTGCAAAACAAAATCAACGAAATCTTCTCGAACCCAATGTGGTTGATAGTTAAGTGTTGCGTTCATACGTTCCTCTTTTGTTTCTGGCTATTTATTTGAGTGAACACATGTTCGTATAGTGAACATATGTACACTATATTTATAAGTGTTCACTCAGTCAACACTTGTTCACTATTTTTTTTATGAAAGTTTGCTCTTTTTTGTTAGACTTTGGCTCACGGTTTAAATAGGTTCTTTTAATGTCGATACGGGATGAACGAAAACAGCAAAGTCGTCAGGCACTTCTCGATGCAGCCTTGCATTTAAGTACGTCTGGGCGTTCGTTCAGTAGTATCAGTTTGCGTGAAGTTGCACGTGAAGTTGGTTTGGTCCCAACAGCGTTTTATCGCCATTTTCAAGACATGGATGAACTCGGTAAGGAGCTAGTCGATCAAGTCGCGCTGCATTTAAAAAGCGTTTTGCATCAACTTGGACAAAGTTATTTACAACATAAATCCGCTAAAACCCAAACCAGCATTGAGCTATTTGTGCAGGCAGTGAATCATAGCCCTAAGCAATGGCAATTTATGATTGCTGAACGTTGGGGAGGTTCCGAAACGGTTCGTGCAGCGATTGCTCGAGAAATCGAATTTCTGATTGAAGACCTAACAACAGATCTAACTAAACTCGAAAATTTTAAACATATTCAAAACCCTCAAGACTTAAATGTCTTATCTACTATTTTGACCAACATGTCATTTACATGGGCAATGACGTGGCTCAACCTCGCCAAACAATATCAAGGTGAGCAGCTCAAACAACAACAAATTGCCTTTATTGAAAATGCGTCTACACAAGTTCGCTTACTGTTTAGAGGCATTGCCAACTGGGAACGGTAAAACTGGCAAATGACAAAAAACAGGTTATGTGTTAATACGTAAAGAGTGAAAGAAAAAGGCGAAAATTTCGAGAAAAGTCTTTTTCTTTTTACAGGAAGTAAACTATTCGTTAGGCCAAACTGGTGCGGGAATACCTATGAATCTTGATCGTCATACACAGTTTTTGCTGCGCAAAGAAAAGATTCTGAGCGTTGCAGAAAAATTGTTACTAGAAAACAATCAGGAAATTACTCTAGATGAATTAGTGGCCGAGCTAGATATTGCAAAAGGTACGCTTTATAAGCACTTTAGAAGTAAAAATGAACTTCTGCTTGAACTCATTATTCAAAATGAAAAACAAATTTTAGAAATTTCTCAAAAATATAATACTGATTTCAAAGAGTATGCTCCGCGTTACATGCTGCATCATTTGCTCACACCGGGCAAAACGATTCTATTGCATCAACTTGAAGAAAATCTGACCATGACAGAGTCTAAGTTGAAACATCTCTTTGAAGAGCTTTATGAAATTCGTCAGCAACGTATTTTAGCGATTAAAGATATTACCGAAAGTTATTTAAAATCATTAAATTATGATATGTCGATTCGTGACTATTTATCATATATCTGGTCACTGACTTATGGCGCATCACTGCTTCTAAACTCAACGTATTATCAGCGTTCAATTGGTTCTCGCCAAAAACTCATTAATTTATATATTAATCAGGCATTGTCGTTGCCAACACAAACTACCAATTTTGATGCACTAAATTTCCAAATCGAAGATGAAAATCATCAAAATTAATTGAATTATTTCGTGATTATGAAAGCAATTGAATATTAAAAACGGGCTCCTAATGGAGCCCTTTTTCTAACGCAATCAAAATTATTTTGCTTTACGTTCTTTCTCAATTAAGTAGTTAAGTACTTGGGTCACTTTACCATCTTCACCCTGTACCACATATTTACCATTTACCACTACAGCAGGAACACCAGTTAATTGGTACTGTTGAGCAAGTTTATTTGACTCAGCAACTTTTGCAGTTACGGCAAATGAGTTGTAAGTACTGTTAAATTTCTCTTCAGGTACCCCATAACGCGTGAAGAATTTAGCCGCAGAAGCCTGATCAAAAATCTGCTGACCATTCACCTGAATGGCATGGAATAATGGTAAATGTGTGCGCTTACGAACACCTAATGCCTCAGATGTATAATAAGTACGTGCCCCTTGTTCCCATACTTTGTTCATAGCAGCTGGTGTACGTACAAAACGTACATCATTAGGAATTTGTTTTAACCACGTTTGCATATGTGGTTCAAGTTTAAAACAGTGCGGACAACCATACCAAAAGAACTCACGTACTTCGATTTTCCCCGGTACTTCCACTTTGCCTGGATTGGCAATCACGGTGTAGTCTTTACCAGCAACGAAATCTGCTGCCATTGCACTACCCGATACGGCCATAATTGCTGCACTCAAACCACCCAAAACCAATTTTTTCATTGCTACAGCTTTTCCTCTAAGTTGTTATGCATTAGCTTATGCTCTAAATATAAAACAAATATGCTAAATTCGTTTTGCTTCTGTGAAGTTTTTTATTGGGTTTATCGCTTTTTTCCCAATAATCGCTACACTAACGGCGAACTACATCCAAAAAGATAACTCAAGTTTAGAGGTAGCACCATGTCGCAATTGAATGTTGATTTACAAGAAATCGCAAAGTTTGAAGCACTTGCTGCCAAATGGTGGGATCAACATTCTGAATTTCGCCCACTTCATCAAATTAACCCATTACGTTTAAATTGGATTGACGAACGTGTTGGTGGCCTTGCAGGCAAAAAAGTACTTGATGTTGGCTGCGGTGGAGGTATTTTAGCTGAAAGCATGGCTCGCCGTGGTGCAGATGTACTCGGTATTGATATGGGTGAAGCACCTTTAGCTGTAGGTCGTTTGCATGCTCAGCAAGACAATGTTCAAAATATTGAATATCGCCAAATTCCAGTTGAAGAATTGGCTCAAGAGCAAGCAGGTCAATATGATGTGGTCACTTGCATGGAAATGATGGAACACGTTCCTGATCCAGCATCTATTGTTAAAGCATGTCAGGCTTTAGTGAAGCCAGGTGGTCATGTGTTTTTCTCGACCATTAACCGTAACCCAAAGTCATATTTATTTGCGATTATTGGTGCTGAATATGTATTACGCATGCTTCCAAAGGGCACGCATGATTATCACAAGTTTATTCGCCCTTCAGAAATGGCACATGACATTCGTAATGCAGGCTTAACCTTAAAAGAAATGACAGGCTTGCACTACAACCCGCTTACCAAGCATTACTGGTTAGCGCCAAATGTTGATGTTAACTATATGGTTCATACAGTAAATACAGGTGCATGATGAAAGCTGTTTTATTTGATTTAGACGGCACTCTCATCGATACCGCTGCCGACTTTATTCGCATTATTCAACAAATGTGTCGTGATGCTAGATGCCCTGTAGTTGATGCAGACCTCATCCGTACTCAGGTTTCTGAGGGCGCACGAGCGATGGTCAAATTGGTTTATCCAGAACTGGATGTAGCCAATCCAATTTTCTTGGCGCATCGACAAAACTTTTTAGATATTTATGGCAATAATATTGTCGTCGATACAGACCTGTTTGAAGGCATGTATCCGCTTTTAGAAGAGTTAGAAGCTCAGCAAATTCCGTGGGGTATTGTGACCAATAAACCACGTGGTTTAAGTGAGTCATTGTTAGAAAAATTAAATCTGACTGAACGCTGTGCAGTTCTAGTGTGTCCAGAAGACGTTTCTAAAACCAAGCCAGACCCTGAACCAATGTATTTGGCTGCAAAGCAGTTAAATATACCAGCAAATGAAATTATTTATGTGGGTGATCATCCACGTGATATTGATGCTGGTCGCAATGCCGATATGTATACGATCTTGGCAGCATACGGTTATTTACCTATCGAGCATCGTGATGATTTAGCCGCTTGGCAAGCCGATTCGATTGTAAATACGGTGACAGAATTACACGAGATGTTACGTCAAAAGCTTCCTGCTCTACAGGAAAATCAGCGTATGATAGGTTAACACAAGAGTTTTACAGGCTTTTTTAACAGTTATTTATATCAATATAAAAAGAAGGAGGTTTACCAATGAAATATTCAGAATATCAACCTCGTCCAGATCTTCTCAAAGATCGAATTATTTTAATCACCGGTGCAGGTGATGGAATTGGGCGAGCTGCGGCCCTCAGTTATGCTTTACACGGCGCAACTGTGGTTTTGCATGGTAGAACCTTAAATAAACTTGAAGTAATTTATGATGAAATTGAAGGTTTAGGCGCTCCTCAGCCTGCAATTTTACCATTACAACTTTCGAGTGCTTCTGATCGTGATTATGACTTTTTAGTAAATACTCTCGAAAAGCAATTTGGACGTCTAGACGGTATTTTGCACAATGCCGGCATTTTAGGTGATCGAGTAGAACTGGCACATTATCCAACAGAAGTATGGGATGATGTGATGTCAGTCAATTTACGTGCGCCTTTTGCTCTTACTCAAGCCCTACTCCCGCTTTTACAAAAATCAGATAACGCTTCTGTGGTATTTACCAGCTCTGGCGTAGGCCGCGAAGCACGTGCACTCTGGGGCGCGTATTCAGTGTCTAAAGTTGCGATTGAAGCTGTAAGTAAAATTTTTGCAGCTGAGCATACCTATCCAAATATCCGCTTTAACTGCATTAACCCTGGTGCAACACGCACTGCAATGCGTGCAAAAGCCTATCCTGAAGAAGATCCAAAAACATTATTGACACCTGAGTCGATTATGCCGGCTTATCTTTATTTAATGGGTGAAGATAGTTTGGCGCTCAATGGACAAAGTATTGATGCTCAGGATTAAATAATTACGGATGAACAGCTAAAATACATTACAGCCGATCATCACATCTGGCTTGGCTATACCTGAAAAGATATATACAAGCCTTTTTTATTATTGATAAAAACTCTGGATCTATCCGTAATTTTAATTGAAGCATTAAATGATCTTCACAGTTTCTCTGCATTTTACGCGTAGAGTATTCACCATGAGAGACATCAGATGTAAACGAGGATGCATCATGAAAAAGTTGTTCACTACCTTAACTCTTTGCATAACCGTACTGACTACTAGTATGGCAAGCTTTGCTGATCCTCCATTTGACCGAGGACATGGCCAGAAAGGGCCTAAAGGTGGGCCTCGTGGTGAATGGAATGATCGTGGGCACAAATATGACCGTGACGATGATGAAGATCGTTTTCGCGATGAGCGCCGTATGCGTGAAGAACGTGGTTTTGAGCGTCTAAAACAACATCGCTGGCAGCCAGGTTATGTCATGCCACAGCATTATCGCGGCAATGGCTATAAGGTCGACTATAGAGACAGTAACTTGCCTAAACCAGACCGTAACCAGCAATGGTATAAAATTAACAATGACTATATTTTAGTCGACACAGACTCTAACAGTATTGTTAGCATTCGTGGTTTATAAAACTGATAGCTCCTCACTCATCAGTTAGTAAAAAAGGATAAAGCCCATCGGTTTTATCTTTTTTTATTTTATATATCAATTAGATAATAAAAATTCATATATTCTAAATTTCTTCTTATTTCATAGAAATTTTTCACATTTATCGTTCTTAGTCTTCACGATTTATCTTTAATTATTCACTAATCTTCAATTATCGAAATTTAATTGATCATTCGAGGTTCATGATGAAAAAACTAACAACAGCAATTGTTCTTTCAATGAGTGGTTTAATCGCAACAACAGCAATGGCTGCTCCAAATGACCATGATCGTCATGGTAATTACCCAAACCATGAAGTAAAAACAGTTAAAGTGATTAAAAAAGACGACCATCGCAATGACTGGCGAGCAGGTCAAGTTGTACCCCGTGAATATCAGCACCCACGTTATGCAGTTGACTACCGCTCACACCAGAAACTAACCAAACCAGGGCGTTTTCAAAAATGGTATAAAGTGAATGGTAACTATGTACTGGTAAATGAACAAAGCCATAAAATCATTAAAGTGATTCGTTAATATAATAAAATATCAGACACCCAAATCTAATTTGGGTGTTTTTATATCTAAAACATGCGACTTTAAGCTTTTTTGTTTAGAATCATCTTTATATCTTTTTGCTGTTGATTCGAGATCGGTATGCCAACTAAGTCTTTAGAGAAATCACATAATAACACCCAACATTATGTACATTGGTTCCGACATTCAGCACCTTATATTAATGCCCATCGCGATAAAACTTTTGTTTTAATGTTTGGCGGTGAAGCCGTCCGCGATCCTAATTTCGAACATATTATTCATGATATTGCTTTATTGCATTCACTTGGTATTCGCTTAATTTTAGTCCATGGCGCACGTCCACAAATTAATCAAAACCTTAAAGATAAAGGTATCGAAACTCCTTTTTATGATAACAGTCGTATTACAACACGCGAATCATTAGGCTGTGTCATGAGTGCTGTGGGGTCTATTCGGTTAGAAATTGAAGCACTGTTATCTATGGGATTGGCTAATTCTCCAATGTACGGCGCTCGAATAGATGTTGTATCAGGTAATTTCGTAACAGCTAAACCTTATGGTATTCGTGATGGAATGGATTTTCAGCTTACGGGTGAAGTTCGTTCTATAGATACCGACGCGATTGAGCGTCATCTCGATAACGATAATATTGTTTTACTGGGCCCGACTGGTTATTCAACCACTGGTGAAGTATTTAATTTAAGAGCTGAAGAAGTTGCAACGAAAACCGCAACCTATTTAAAAGCAGACAAATTAATCTTTTTAGGTGAACAACAAGGTTTGCTTAATGAAGAAGGACAATTATTGCGTGAATTGAGCCCGCATCAACTTGATTACTATATTCAGCAATACCAGACCAGTAGCCCCACCCTAACCCTACATTTACAGGAAGCAAAAAAGGCATCTTTATCGGGTGTTCACCGTGTTCATTTAATTTCTTACGCCTATGATGGTGCACTCATTGAAGAACTCTTCACCCGTGACGGTGTGGGTACCATGATTACCGATGCGCACTATGAAGAAGTTCGCACAGCCCATATTCAAGATGTGGGTGGCTTAATGAATTTATTGCGCCCGTTAGAAGAAGAAGGCATTTTGGTTTATCGTTCGCGTGAACGTTTAGAGCAGGAAATTAGCCAGTTTGCGGTTATTGAACGAGACGGTATGATTTTGGCTTGTGCTGCTCTTTATCCAATTCCAACTGAATTTAATGAAACTCGTTCGGCAGAAATTGCTTGTGTAGCAGTACACCCTAGTTATCGCAAATCAAATCGTGGTAGCCAAATTCTGCAATTCCTTGAAGAAAAGGCCAAACAACAAGGCATTCGTCAATTATTTGTCTTAACAACACGAACTGCTCATTGGTTTTTAGAACATGGTTTCCATCAAGTCACTGTTGATGAATTACCAAATGCCCGTCAGGCACTATATAACTATCAAAGAAATTCTTTAGTGTTTAAAAAACTACTTCCCTAGTCTTTGCATTTTTTAAGATATTCTTATTTCAGATAAGCTTAGTCCCAAAAGTACAACCATACATACCATTAATGTATGGTTATACTTTTTTTAAATCTTTAAATTTTCTTCATTTCATATTTTTCATTTTATTTACAAAAACTTAAACATTATTTCCTAAATATTATTCTGTTTAATAAATCATTTTTTTGCATAAGTTTATCGCCGAATGTTTTTAGCTTTTTTTTGCATAAATAAAGACTGAATACTTATTTTTTATGAAATAAAAATCCCTTTAGGGTATCTGCTCATCCAATTATTTTTCTTTTTCTCTTTCGGGGAGCACGAAACCACATGGCACTTTTTAATTCCACTTCATGGGCAAAATATTCAGTCATTGCTGCCAGCCTTTCGGGAGTGATGATGCTAGGTGGTTGTGCCAAAAAAGAGGAACAGACCACCACAACTCTAAATATTGGATACCAGAAATATGGCATCCTTCCTATTTTAAAAGCTCGTGGTGACTTGGAAAAAGCGCTAAAAGATCAAGGCGTACAAGTAAAATGGGTCGAGTTTCCTGCGGGTCCTCAATTACTTGAAGGCCTAAATGTCGGAAGCGTTTCATTGGGAGAGGCAGGTGAAGCACCACCTATTTTTGCTCAAGCAGCCAATCCAAACTTAGTCTATGTTGCAAACCAACCTGCTGCACCAAGAGCAGAAGCATTATTGGTACAAAAAGACTCTCCTATTCACTCTATTCAAGATTTAAAAGGCAAACGTGTCGCACTGAATAAGGGTTCGAATGTTCACTACCTATTATTGAAAGTTCTAGAAGCCAACAACTTAAGCTTAAGTGATATTCAACCAGTTTATTTACCGCCATCAGACGCACGTGCTGCTTTTGAAAAAGGCGCTGTCGATGCATGGGTCATTTGGGACCCGTTCTTTGCAGCAGCTGAACATCAAATTCAAGCTCGAGTTTTAGCAACAGGTGAAAACTTGGTAAGCAATCATCAGTTCTACTTAGCTGATCGTAAATTTGCAGAAAGTAATCCAAAAGTACTCAACACTGTTGTGCAAACGCTAAATCAAACAACCCAATGGGTCAGCACGCATCAAGATGAAGCGGCCAAGCTACTCGAAAAACCTACGGCACTTGAATTTGATGTACTCAAAACTTCTATTTCGCGAATGGGTTTTGGTGTTCAGCCAATATCTGACAAGGTCGCTCAAGAACAACAATATGTAGCCGATGCCTTTTATGCGCAAAAGCTCATTCCAAACAAGCTCACCATTCAAGATGCCATTTTAAAACTGAAATAAACCCAGCTTTGGTACAGCTTAAATAACGATATAAATGCTGTGCCTTGCCTGAAGGGAACAAGGATACCTATATGCAACATCAGTCATTATTTAATAAAAGTCAGTGGAATCAGTTAGTTAAACGCTTTAGTGCAGTCGCTGTCTTAGGTTTAACGATTGCTGCACCTGCTTGGGCAATTGACCCAACCGTAAAAGAACTGCGTATCGGTTTTCAAAAAAGCTCGATTAACTTCGCGATTGCCAAGCAACAAAAACTATTTGAACAAGAATTTCCAAATGCCAAGATCACTTGGAACGAGTTCCCGGCTGGCCCTCAAATTTTAGAAGCCTTGGCTGTTGGCTCACTCGATGTTGGCGTTACTGGAGACACACCTCCAGTCTATGCTCAAGCAGCGGGCAAGCCTTTATATTACATTGCTTATGAAGCAGCTAAGCCATTGGCGTCAGCAATTTTAGTTCCTAAAAACTCACAGCTCACCCAGCTTAAAGACCTTAAAGGCAAACGCATTGCATTGCAAAAAGGTTCCAGTTCACATTACTTGCTCGTACAGGCTGTGCGTAAAGCGGGCTTAAAATGGAGCGACATTACGCCAATTTGGCTCACACCTGCCGATGCGCGCGCAGCATTTCAAAAAGGTGCCGTTGATGCATGGGCAATTTGGGACCCTTACTACGCTTCAGCACAATTAGAAGACCAAGCTCGTGTTCTTGCATCTGGTAAAGGTCTAAGCCCGAACTATACCTTTTATTTAGCCGCTCCAAATTTTGTTAAGCAATATCCAAAAGCTGTTCCTGAACTTATCAAACAGATTAATCAAGCTGACAAATGGGTTCAAAGCCATCAAACAGAAACGGCGAGCGCGATTGGCCAAAGTACAGGACTAAAACCTGCAACCAGCGACTTATTTATTAAGCGTCGTCCACGTCCATCAGCAGCAGCTCCTCTTAATAGCAAAGTGATTGCTGAACAACAGCAACTCGCAGACATCTTTACTCAACAAGGCATCATTCCAAAGCCAATCAGCATTAAACAAGCTGTTTGGGGTGCCAAGTAATTTCAATAGACATATAGGTAATGCACATGAAAATTTTCTGGTTTATTCCTACCCACGGTGATAGTCGCTATTTAGGTACAAGTAAAGGCGCTCGTCAGGTTGACCATGCCTATATGAAGCAAATTGCTGTGGCAGTAGATAATTTAGGTTATGAAGGTGTACTTATTCCAACTGGCCGTTCATGTGAAGACCCGTGGATTACGGCGGCTAGTCTAATTGATGCAACTCAGCACCTTAAATTTTTAGTTGCGTTACGTCCGGGTGTAACAACACCAGCTTTGGCTGCTCGTATGGCTGCTACATTTGATCGCTTGTCGAATGGTCGTGTGCTACTCAACTTAGTGACTGGTGGCGATGAAGCCGAACTGCGCGGTGACGGTTTATATGAAGATCACTTAACGCGTTACCAAACTGCCAACGAATATGTAAAAATCTGGCGTGAAATTTTGACGCGTTCACATACGGGTGACGCTTTTACATTCCACGGTGAACGCTTACAAGTCGATGATGCAAAACTACTTTACCCACCTGTTCAAAAGCCTTACCCACCTCTTTGGTTTGGCGGTTCTTCAGATGTCGCTGTCGACCTTGCAGCGGAGCAAGTAGACACTTACCTCACTTGGGGTGAACCGCCAGCGGCCGTGAAAGAAAAGATCGAGCATGTTCGTGCAAAAGCAGAGGCTAAAGGCCGTAAATTAACTTATGGTATTCGCTTGCATGTCATTGTTCGTGAAACCAACGAACAAGCATGGGCCGCAGCGAACGAACTTATTCAATATCTCGACGATGCAACTATTGCCGCGGCACAGAAAAAATTTGCTCAAATGGACTCGGTAGGCCAACAACGGATGGCAGCGCTACACGGCGGCAACCGAGACAAGCTAGAAGTCTCTCCAAACCTTTGGGCTGGTATTGGTTTAGTCCGTGGTGGTGCAGGTACGGCACTTGTAGGTGACCCAGAGACAGTTGCTGCTCGTATTCAGGAGTATGCAGACCTTGGTATTGACACCTTTATTTTCTCAGGCTATCCACACCTTGAAGAGTCTATCCGTTTTGCAGAGTTAGTATTCCCGTTATTACCAATTGAAACTCGCGCTAAACTTGCTCAGCCAAATTTAACTGGTCCATTCGGTGAAATTATTGCCAACAATTATGTTCCAGACGAGAAGAAGCAAAATAGTTCCGTCAAGGAGTCTGCATGAGCCAAGATGTAAATATTGTTTCACGTGGAACAAAACAAATCGGGCAGCGTTTGCTGCCCTGGATTTTCCCAATTGTTCTATTGGTTGTTTGGCAAATTGCCTCAAGTTCGGGTCTTTTAGAAAGCCGTATTTTACCTGCTCCAAGTGCTGTCATTTCAGCTTTTTGGCATCTTTTGGTGAGTGGCGAACTATGGCATCACGTTAAAGTAAGTGCTGGTCGTGCATTGCTTGGGCTTTTAGTAGGCGGTGGTTTAGGCTTGCTATTAGGTCTGCTCAATGGGTCTTCGCGTTTCGCCTCCACCCTACTCGATACAACCTTACAGATGATTCGTAATATCCCAGCTCTTGCGCTTATTCCGCTGGTGATTTTGTGGTTTGGTATTGATGAAACAGCAAAATTGTTTTTAGTTGCTGTCGGTGTTTTCTTCCCAATTTATATCAACACCTATCATGGAATTCGTTCAGTCGACCCACAATTAATTGAGATGGGTAAAAGCTATGGGCTTTCCCGCTGGCAGCTCTACAAAGAAATTATTCTACCAGGTGCAATGCCTTCTATTTTAGTGGGTCTACGTTTTGCATTAGGTTTGGTTTGGGTATTACTCATTGTGGCTGAAACGATCTCAGCGCAAGCAGGTATTGGTTATATGACCATGAATGCACGAGAGTTTTTGCAAACAGATGTGGTTCTGGTCGGTATTCTTCTTTACGCCCTATTAGGCAAGTTAGCCGATGTTTTAGCACAAATTTTGGAACGCTATTTACTACGTTGGCACGCTGGTTATCAAAAATAAGGGAGCTTAAAATATGACAAATCTGAATTTAAATATTAATCAGAATGACGTAGAGCTCATTCCAGAAAATCATCCAGAGTCACAAGAACCTGTCGTAGGTGCAGAGATTCTGATTGAACAGCTTTACAAGTTTTATGGTGAGGTGAAAGTTCTTGAAGATCTTAATCTGCATATTCAACCGGGCGAATTTTTAGCGATCGTTGGTCGTAGTGGCTGCGGTAAAAGTACGTTACTACGCTTAATTGCCCAACTTGAAAAAGCAAGTTTCGGAGAAATTAAATTTAAATCTGCGCGACATTTACGCGAAGGGATTACTAACGATGATATTCGGGTTATGTTCCAAGACCCACGTTTACTTCCTTGGAGAAATATTCTTCAAAACGTTCAACTTGGACTACCAAAATCACAACATGCTTTGGCAGAAGAATTACTGGAAAAGGTGGGTTTAAAAGAAAAATCGGGACAGTGGCCTTCACAGCTCTCAGGTGGCCAGCGCCAGCGTACAGCGCTAGCTCGCGCATTATCTCATACTCCACGTATTTTACTGTTAGATGAGCCGTTAGGTGCATTAGACGCGCTCACCCGTCTTGAGATGCAAAGCTTGATTGAACGTTTATGGAAAGAGCAAGGTTTTACTGCCATTTTGGTCACACACGATGTAAGTGAAGCCGTGCAACTGGCCGACCGTATTATCCTATTAGATAAGGGCCAAATTGCCCAAAGTTTCCAAGTGAATTTGCCACGTCCGCGTAAAAAGAGCATAACTTTTGCCCAGCTTGAACAACAAGTACTCGATGCTGTTTTAGCAACTTAAAGCTGAGATGAGTAATGAGAACCATTTCAACCACAAAATGTCCAATTAACGAGCAATAAAACTGATGATTTATTGCTCTTTTTTGGGGCGAATATAAAAAAATATTTTTAAGAATAACAATAAACTAGTGAATCTCTCTATTTTTTGCACAATAGTATATCTATTGCTCAAATAACTATCCGTTTTTTCACTAAAAAAGTGAGACACCTGTGCACAAATCAAACGATTTACCTTACAATGGGAGCACTATCTTTTTAATTTATGCAGCAAATGGAACAAAAGAAGAGTACTCAAAAGCGCAATCAGCTTCTTGCTGCCGCCCTTGATGTGTTTTCACTATATGGGTTCAGTGGTGCAAGTCTGGATGAAATTGCCCAACTCGCTGACATGCATAAGTCGAATATTTTCTATTACTATGAAAATAAAGAGTCTTTATATGTGGAAGTGCTGACCACAGTTTTACAAAAATGGCTTGCTCCCTTACAAACCTTAGAAGCTGAGTTAGAACCAGCCGAAGCTTTGTCTCACTACTTAATACAAAAAATCGAACTTTCACGTAGCCAACCAAAAGCTTCGCGACTATTTGCTTTGGAAATTATCCAAGGGGCGCCGCACATTTTACCTATACTGAAAGGGCCTTTGAAAAAGCTATTTAAGCGCAAAGCTAAAGTCATTCAGACTTGGCAGGAAGAAGGGAAAATTTCCCCAGATATCGATCCTGAGCTGTTAATACTCAATATTTGGGGTCTTACACAAAACTATGCCGATTTTGCCACGCAAATGGAAATGGTGACTGGAAAAACGTTGCGAAACCGCAGTATGTTCCAACGCTCGATTGAGCATACAGTACATCTCATGCTCTACGGCGTAATCCCTCGTTAAAACAAAAAAAGATCGGCAAATTTGCCGATCTTTTTTTTAGAAATGATTTTGATAAAGAGCCAAGAGTTTTTGCGCGCCCAATAATAAATTTTCTTCCCAATCTAAATGAGCGGTATCATCTGCGCCATCAGTAATATACTTGACTGAAATTAGGCGTACACCTAGCTTATGGCAAACTTTGGCTAAGGCATACCCTTCCATATCCACCACATCACAAGCGACTTTCGGCTGACCCGTTTCAAATGAGTCCCCTGTCCCGCAAATGCCTTTTGGTAAATCAGAAAAATGTGATTGAAGATGAATTTCAGCAGGTAAGTGCTCATCTAACGGCGTTACACCGACTTCAAACCCTAATGGTGAAACATCCATATCACGTTGCACAAAAGTTTTTACTTCGACCAAATCATGTCTATTAAAAGATGAACTTCCTGCCGAACCTAAGTTAATTAGAGTTTTACAGCCTGTTTTTTGAATAACTTCAAATGCTTTAAAGGCAGCGTTGATTTTACCGATACCGCTATAATGGACTTCAATACCTGCTTGCTCAAACAAACCTTTAGATTCATTAGGAAGTGCCATAATTAAAGCAATATTTTTGTTCATTCAAAAAGCTCAAATCAAAATTAAATAAATTAGAAAATAAGTATAAATCAGGTGCAAAAGCTTTTTTGCACCTTTTCACTATTACTGCATTTTTTGTTGTAAGGCGATTAAACATGGAGAGAAGAACAGTTGCCCACTATAGGCTCCGGCTAAGGTTTTCTTCATTACAACGCTCCACATCACTAATAATAAAACACTAAGTGCCACTGCAACATACTGTAAAAATACAACTTCAACCTGATGCCCTAAATTAAATAAAGCCAAAATAAACACACCAAGTGGAAAGGTTAAGCCCCACCATCCCAAGTTAAACGGAATACCTGTTTTTGCATGACGAAGCGTTGTTAATATCGCAAGACCTAGCCACCATAACCCAAAGCCTAACAGTACCAAACTGCCTACCACGCCTAATGCTTGAAATACATTAGCAAACTGGTCAAATCCTACATTTGGCGCCACTCTTTTTGCCTGTTCACCTAGCAACAATAGACCTAACGCACCTGTTCCAATTGGACCTAAAGATAACCAGCTAGAAATTGCGACTTCTTTTTCCGGTAACTGATGCAAAGCCATACGCAGCATTAAAATGGTCAAAATAGCGAATGCAGGTAAAACAGAAATTCCCCAAAGTACGTAGCCCGCCATTAATAAATGAAAGCTATGCAAATCTGCTGGTAAGTGTGCAACCAACATGCCCGCAGAGCTTGCTGCTACTTCACAAGCAACGACAGGTAAAAGCCAGATTGCAGTCATGGTATGTAGCTGATGGTTCTGACGGCTAAACATGCAAAACGGCACAATCCAAGCAATTGCGAGTGCTAAAAATACATCGACGTACCATAAAGCTTGAGCAATATGGATTGCTACTTCACCATAAAGCCCGACACCGAAGCTTAAAAAGCCATTTAATATGGTTGCAAGCCCCATCGGTATAGCGCCTAAAAACAAGCTCATATTTGGATGATTAAATACTTGCTTCGCTTCATGAGGGAAAAGAAACCACCGCAATAAATAAAGACCTGAAAAAACACTAAATAGAACAATATTAAATTGCCATAACAGCGTCGCCAGCATAAATAAAAATGATTTGGCAAATGGAAGCTGAATTAAAATCATACTCACCACACCAGTACCCATAGTTGCTGTAAACCAATTTGGGGTAAAATGCCGTATAACATCTTTACTTTGATTTAATTGGTAAAAGGGTCTTTTCATCTTGAGTCTCTAGTCAAAGAGTGGATGAAGCTATAGTAGGATAAATTAATAATAAGAAAAATTGATTTATTTTTATTTAATTCATCAGTTTTTTAGATATAAAAGATATTCATATTGAAAAATACCTGAGTAAAAACACAACAACAAGACGAATCTGTGAGATTATGGCAATATATAGCCCTTGCAAAAATAGCCATATTTTAAGTTCATGAAACTGCTTCGTCTTAATGCGTTATCGCCCAATTTCCAGTTACCGCAAACAGCGGTAACTATTGGTAATTTTGATGGTGTCCATTTAGGTCACCAAGCGATGATTGCTCAACTCAAAAAAATTGCTGCAGCACAAGGCTTAAAAACATTGGTCATGATTTTTGAGCCACAACCGCTTGAGTTCTTTAAAGGCTACGATGCTCCACCTCGTATTAATTCATTACGAGAAAAAGTTGAATACCTCGCTGAACTTGGGGTGGATTACATTGCGGTTGCCAAATTTGACCAGCATTTCCGTAGCATGAGCGCATCAGAATTCGCAGATTTATTAAAAGACAAATTAAATGCGCAGGCTTTGGTTTTAGGAGATGACTTTCATTTCGGCAAAGACCGTCAAGGCAACAGCGAATTTTTAAGAAATTACGGCTTTCAAGTCACAAATTTACATACGATTGAACTCGAAGGTGAACGCGTCAGTTCAACTCGTATTCGCCAAGTGCTTCAAGTGGGTAATCTCACTTTAGCAGCTAAATTATTAGGCCGTCCGTACAGTATTACCGGACGAGTTCAATATGGCGACCAAATTGGACGAACTTTAGATTTTCCAACGATTAATGTCCGTCTCAACCGCCATAAGCCTTGTTTAAATGGTATTTATGGCGTTGAAGTCATTTGCGAAACAACTTCGCTAACTCAAAAAGTGCTTCAAGATGACCCTGAAAAACCGGGAATTGCCGGATATCATGAAAATAGCCTTTATGGTGCAGGTCATGTCGGTACTCGCCCAGCCATTCAGCAAGAGCATCCAGAGTGGAGATTAGAAGTACATTTCCCTGATGTTTCTGCTAATCTGTATGGCTTATTTATGCGGGTGACTTTTCTTCACTATCTTCATGGTGAATTGAACTACCCTTCGCTTGAGGCACTTAAGGCAGGAATTGATAATGACGTGCAACAATTACGACAATATCGTAACGACACGACACAATTTCCTTTTTAATTCGAATTTTGATTGTAAAACATGTCGGCTCCCAAGCTGATTAAACTGGAAGACAACTTGCATGAGCGATAAGCAAACTACTGAAAATGCAGTGGACTACAAAGCCACGCTAAACCTGCCGGATACTGAATTTGCAATGAAAGCAAATTTGGCAGTACGTGAAGTGAAATGGTTAGAAGAGTGGTATACCGACAACATTTATCAGCAGATTCGTGCATCGCGTATTGGCAAGAAAAAATATATTTTGCATGATGGCCCTCCATATGCGAACGGTACAATTCATTTGGGTCATGCGGTTAACAAAGTACTCAAAGACGTCATCGTAAAAAGCCGTACTTTGGCAGGTTTCGATGCGCCATATGTTCCGGGTTGGGACTGTCATGGCTTGCCAATCGAACTAAAAGTTGAAGAAAAAGTAGGTAAAGTGGGCGAAAAAGTTGACGCAGCGACTTTCCGTAAACTGTGCCGTGAATATGCGCTAAAACAAATTGATTTACAGCGTGCTGATTTTAAACGCCTTGGTGTTTTAGGTGATTGGGATAATCCTTACCTCACCATGAACTACAAACAAGAAGCCGATATCGTTCGTGCTTTAGGTTTAATTCAAAAAAATGGTCATATCCAGCCGGGTTTAAAGCCAGTGAACTGGTGTATGGACTGTGGTTCAGCACTTGCTGAAGCTGAAGTTGAATATGAAGATAAAAAATCTGACGCAATTGACGTTGGTTTTGGCGTTGTAGATTTAAAAGATTTAAGCGCTCGTGTAAATGTAGATGTTCAAGACCCAACAGATATCGTGATCTGGACCACTACACCTTGGACATTACCAGCGAACCAAGCAGTTGCATTGCATGCCGAAATTGAATATCAATTAGTACAAGTAACGACTGAACGTGGTAAACAAAACTTTATTCTTGCTAAAGACTTAGTTGCTTCTGCAATTGAGCGTTATAAGCTTGAAAACCCAGTTGTTTTAGCTGACTTTACTGGTTCAGCTCTTGAAAACCTTACTTTACAACATCCTTTACTTACCGATCGTCAAGTTCCGGTTATTTTAGGTGAACACGTTATCGCAACAAGCGGTACAGGTGCTGTACACACTGCTCCTGGCCACGGTGCAGATGACTATAAAGTAGGTCTTCAATACAACCTTAAAGTTGAAAACCCAGTGGGTGGTAACGGAGTTTACTTACCAACTGCACCAATCTTTGCTGGTGAGCACATCTATAAAGCCAATCCAAAGATTATTGAAGCTTTAGGTGCTGTAGGTCGCTTATGGGCTCATCAACCTATTAAACACAGCTACCCACACTGCTGGCGCCATAAAACTCCGATTATTTTCCGTGCTACACCACAATGGTTTATCAGCATGGATCAAAAAGGTTTACGTGAAGGTGCGCTTAACGCCATTGAAAACGATATCGAGTTTGTACCGAACTGGGGTAAAAACCGTATTGAATCAATGATCGAAGGTCGTCCAGACTGGTGTATCTCACGTCAACGTACCTGGGGTGTGCCAATTCCTTTCTTCGTTCATAAAGATACGAATGAATTGCACCCTCGTACGCCGGAACTCATCGAAGAAGTTGCAAAACTTATCGAACAAGAAGGTATCGATGCATGGTTTAACCGTGATGCAAAAGACTTCATTGGTGAAGATGCTGAACAGTACAATGCGGTTCGCGATACGCTAGATGTATGGTTTGACTCTGGTACAACACATTATGCGGTACTTGAGCAACGTGAAGAATTAGAAAGCCCTGCTGACTTATATTTAGAAGGTTCAGACCAACACCGTGGCTGGTTCCAATCTTCTTTATTAACGTCTATGGCAATTCATAACCGCGCGCCATACAAAGCCTTGTTAACACATGGTTTTACAGTGGATGAAAATGGCCGAAAATTGTCGAAATCTTTAGGCAACTATATCCCGCTTGAAGAAATCATCAAACAACTTGGTGCTGACGGTTTACGTTTATATGTAGCGTCTAGCGACTATCGCTATGAAATCGCAGCATCAAAAGAAATCTTTAGCCGTGTAAGTGATAGCTACCGTCGTATTCGTAATACGCTACGCTTCTTGCTTGCAAACTTAAATGGTTTCAAACCAAGTACAGATGCTTTAGCAGTAGATGACCTTATCGCTCTTGATCAATACATCTTGCAACGTGCGAATGAAGTACAACAAACGATTATCACTGCTTATGAAGAAATGAACTTCCATGTCGTGTGTAGTGCGTTAACAAGCTTCTGTATTAATGACTTAGGTGGTTTCTACCTAGACATCATCAAAGACCGTCAATACACCACTAAGGCTGACTCACAAGCACGTCGTTCTGCACAAACAGCGCTTTACCATATCATACAAGCATTTGTTCGCTGGATAAGTCCTATTCTAAGCTTCACAGCTCAAGAAGCGTGGCCACTTATTCCAGAACAAACTGAGAAGTATGTATTTACAGCTGAATGGTATGACCTACCTGTTTCATCAAAAGCAAACTTACTTTCTGAAGCAGATTGGCAAACATTGATTAGTGTAAAATCTGCAGTAAATAAACAGATTGAAGCAGCCCGTAACGCTAAACTTGTCGGTAGTAATCTTTCAGCCAAAGTTGAACTTTGGGCAAATGAATCATTACAAACAGTTTTAAACCAATTGGCTGATGAACTCCGTTTTGTTCTTATTACTTCGCAAGTAGTAGTACATCCATTTGCTGAACAAGGTGAAGCAACTGAAATGGAAGGCTTACGTGTACAAGTATCTGCAGCTGAAGGTGAAAAATGTGCACGTTGCTGGCACGTCCTTCCTGATGTAAATACACACGCCGATCATCCTGGTTTATGTGGTCGTTGTATTGTGAACGTCACTGGTCGTGGCGAAGTGAGAAAATATGCCTAATTCACAAGCTAAAAAAGGCTTATTCCAGTTTTATCCGCACAACCTCATTTGGCTTGGACTTTCTGTCCTTGCCATTGTGTTGGATCAATGGACAAAATGGATCGCAAGTACACATCTGAACTATGCAGATCCTGTACCTGTGCTTCCATTTTTAAACTGGACACTATTACATAACTATGGTGCAGCTTTTAGCTTTTTATCTGATGCTGGAGGATGGCAACGCTATTTCTTCACATCTTTGGCAGGCTTAGTTTCAATACTTTTTGTATTTTGGTTGCTACGTATGCCTAAAAAAATGGTGGTGCTACCTATAGCTATCGCTTTAATTTTAGGTGGAGCACTTGGTAATTTAATTGACCGTATTACTTTAGGGTATGTGGTCGATTTCATTCATGTTTATTACCAAAATCATCACTTTCCGGCTTTTAATATAGCGGACAGTGCCATTACTCTAGGTACCATTTTGCTACTCATCGATACATTCTTCCTTGAGAAGCAAAGACCTAAAAATTCGGATGCATAATATGACCGAAATTATTCAACCTAATGAAGAAATTCGTATTACTGACGGTTCTAAAGTTGACCTACACTTTTCTGTTGCTCTTGAAAATGGCGTAGAAATTGACAATACACGTAGCCGTGAAGAACCTGTTAGCTTGACTATTGGTGACGGTAACTTGTTACCAGGTTTTGAGAAAGCCTTATTCGGCTTACGTGCAGGTGACCGACGTACAGTACATCTTCCACCAGAAGATGCTTTTGGTCCTTGGAATCCGGAAAATATACAAACTTTTGATACGGTTAAATTCGAACAACGACCTATTCCTGGTCACATGATCGAGTTTGAAGATAAAGCAAAAGCAACTTTATTTGGTGTCGTGAAATCAGTGAATGATGATATTACTGAAATTGATTTCAATCACCCTTTAGCTGGCAAAAATATTACTTTTGAAGTAGAGATATTCAAAGTAACTCCAGCTGGCCAGCAAGGCATCAAGTTGATGTAAAAAGAGCCCTCGATTGAGGGCTTTTTTATTATTTAATCTTTATACATGACATAATAATCCTTACAAATTCTATATTCTCACGTCCTATGTAATGAATTAAGTTATAAGGATAAAAATCCTTAGGAAAAATATATGCTGGTCTATATTGTCGTGGGAAGTGTTCGTGAAGGACGTACAGCAATTAAAATTGCCAATTGGATAGAATCAACAATTCCAACATTGGGTCTAAAAGATTTCCAAACCGAAGTAGTCGATTTAAAAGAATGGGATTTACCTCTGTTTTCAGGCTCTCACCCACCCGCTACCGGAATTTATGATCAACCTAAACAACAAGAATGGGCAAACAAAATTGCTCAAGCAGATGCTTTTATCTTTATTAGCCCAGAATACAACCACGGTTACAGCCCAGTTTTAAAAAATGCACTCGACTATGTAGGTAAAGAATGGAGCGGTAAACCAGCCGCATTTATTGGCTATGGCTCCACAAATGGCTCGCGCTCTATTAGCCAAATACGCCAAGTCACCTCAAGTTTAAGTATTGTTGACCCAAATGCTGTAATAGAAATACGAGATATCTTTAAACGCAATAAAGATGAAAAATTTGAAGCCAATGAATTTGAAGTAAAAGGTCTTCAATCAATTGTTGAAAAGCTACAAAAATATCATTTGTCTTAAATTGAACAAAAGCCTCTTTTCCCAATAAAAGGGGCTTTTTAAATTTTATAAACTTTTTAAATAATTCACTACGTCTGTATTACCAGCCATTTCTGCTAACTGTAGTGCTGTGTATTCGCTTTTATAAGCAACTTGCGCACCTTTTCCTACCAAGAGCTTCACTATCTCTAAATGGTCATTTTCAGCCGCTGCTTGTAGAGCACTATAACCTTCCTCATCTATCTGATTAGGGTCCTCTCCATCTATTAATAATTGTTTTACTTGCTCTAGATCACCTAAAGATGCCCAATAGATCAACTCTGGAAGAGAAAGTTCTTCATTATCTTCAGGTAATTGAGAGAAAGAATTAAATTTCACGAGATCATGCCAAAATAAAAAGCTTCTTCATTATATCTCTGAAACAGGACAACCGTACAAATTTCTTCCGCGCAATAAGCAACACCCCGGTTTCTTTCGAGACCGGGGTGTTTGGAATAATGAGCTGGCGATGACTTACTCTCACATGGGTAACCCCACACTACCATCAGCGCTAA
>NZ_JBDUVF010000008.1:0-120673 GCF_039938935.1 Acinetobacter sp. WA-87
CTTTTATACAGGTTATGGTGTTTATGTCGGCTATAACCAGATCAAATACAGTGATAACTCGTATAAGTTACTGTCTGCCAACTTAAGCGGAAGTTTGAACAAGAACTGGGGCTTTTATAGTTCAGCTTATAAAGACTATGAAAACCATAAGGACTATGGCATTTACTTTGCACTTCGCTATACACCATCTACCAGAGTTAATGCAATTTCTAGCGTATCTAGTGATAGTGGCAGATTGACTTATCGGCAAGAAGTATTTGTTCTATCGGAACCGCAAATTGGTTCATTTGGATGGGGTGGTTATGTTGAACGGGATCAAGATGCATATGCTAACAATGCATCGGTCTATGGCTCTTATCGAGCACGGGCTGCGTACTTGACAGGTCGCTATAACAGAATTGGAGATAATGACCAAGTTGCACTTTCAGCGACAGGATCTTTAGTTGCAGCAGCAGGCCGTATATTTGCGGCCAATGAAATTGGAGATGGTTATGCTGTTGTCACCAATGCCGGACCGCAAAGCCAAATTTTAAATGGTGGGATAAATCTAGGAACAACGGACAAGTCTGGAAGGTTTCTTATACCAAGCCTTATGCCGTATAGAGAGAACCATATTTATTTGGATCCATCATATCTGCCTTTAAATTGGAATGTTAAATCTACAGATCAAAAAACAGTAGTAGGCTATCGCCAAGGGACTTTAGTCGACTTTGGTGCTCATCAGGTTATTTCAGGTTTAGTGAGAGTGGTTGATAAAAACAACTCACCATTATTACCGGGTTATAGCGTTCGAATTAATGGGCAACAAGATGCTGTAGTGGGCTATGACGGTGAAGTATTTGTTCCCAACCTATTACAACAAAACAAACTTGAAGTAGATCTTCTTGATCATGGTTCATGCCAAGTTGACTTCACTTATAACAGTAATCAGTACTCAACTAAGAAATTGGGACCTTATATATGTCATTAAATATTATGAATAAGGCTCAAATAGAGAGCTATAAAAAAATTTTCTTATCTTTAAAATACTTTATAGGTATTTGCTTATTTTATCTCGTTTATGCATTTTTCAGTCCAACGCATGCTGCTTGTACGGTAGCTGGAACCACAAATAATACGTTTATTTACACAGCAGCAAATATTAATAGTGATGCAACTGTAAACTTTTCGGGAACAATTACTTGCACGAATGGAGGAATAATTCAGATCTCTCCATTTATGTGTATGAAGACAGTATTTACAGGAACAACCAGTGCGAATAATAGCGTATCTTTACCGTATACAGTCACTGCAACTGTAGGTGGAGCCGGTTCCTCTACCACTAACCAAACTTCCAATGTTTGGTATGGTCCAGTGGTAACTGTCGCTTCAAACAATGTTCTTAGCTATTCGGTAAATGTGAAAGTACCCGCCCAAACGGGATCGCTCATTGCATATCCTCAAGGAACCTATACAACTACGGTTCAACTCTTTTGGGATATGGACATTCTAGCGGCGTTATGTTTAGGGGATGTCATTAGTTGGAGTTCTGGAAATGTAACTTTGACAGCAAACTTTGTAGTGCCGACGCTTTGCCAATTAAACTCAACTTCAACTGTCGATTTTGGCAATATTAATGATATTGGTATTACTAAACGTGACTACACGACTCAAGGTGCTGTAAATACGACCTGTAACTCTGGAACCCCATATACGATTTATTTAGGGGATGGCAATAACCGTATAAGCGGAGGGTTCAGGCGTATGGCCAATAGTAATAATGAGTTTATTCCCTATCAGTTATATAAAGATTCTAACTATAGTTCGGTGTGGGATGCTACAGGTGGGGTAGCTAGTATTGGTGGAGCAGGTGGAGTGTCTGGCACTGGATCAGGTAACGCTCAAACTACAACCGTTTATGGAAAAATTCCGCAGGGTACTACCATTGCAAGTAGGCCAGGTGCTTACTCCGATAATGTTGTTGTTACAGTGACTTATTAATTATTTCAGGCACTATTTCTTTAAAAGAGATAGTGCTTTATTAATTATAAGATTTAGTTTTTTTAATTATTAGGAAGTAAGAAGTATGCCATTTATCGGATTTAGTTAAATTATTTATGTATTTATATATACTAAACGTTCAAATATAAAAAAGGATAATGACGTGAAAAAGATAATTTTAGCAACAATAGTAGGTGTTTCGGGTATGAATAACTCTTTTGCTGAGTGTACGTATAACTTTGATGCTAGTGTACAAGATTTAAAAACTTTAGAAGCATCATTGAATTCACCTACAGGGTTGCAACGTTATATAGAGCAAGTCTCTAATATAAATAATGCAAACCAATCAGGTTATGATCTTATACGCTATTACTCAGATAAAAACGTCGACATATATTTAACATCTAAAAAATATACCCAATTTAAAACTCAATATCATACAAAAACACCCGATAACGTTATTTTAGTAGATAAACCTATTGCTAGTTCAGATATCTTTGTACAGGAATTTATTTTTGATGTTAGCAACTTACAGGTCAATCTTGGGGCTGCCTCTCAAATGTACGAGTACGGTTTTTTAATTACGGGTTCTTCACAGAACAAAATTGAGTTAGCTTTAAATATAGCTTTTACTAAAGGTAATAATTATTCTGGTGTTATGAATGGTGATTCGATTAATGTGCTTGGTGTGACTAATAAATCAGATGGTACTGGGTATCTAGCACCTTTAAGTGCTGCTAGAAATACTAATCCCGTAGAAGTTCCAGCTGATGGAAAAGTTAGAGTAGGTATTTATGTAAATCAAAATACTAAACAGGTGGGTTATATAGTTAATGGTACTAACTATGGTTATCTCAATATTACTATGGAAAATAAATTAAGCTATATGAGCTTCACAGGGGTAATTAATCAAAACCATTTTGCCAACTCTGCCTTAACTGGGAAAACGGTAGGACTTCAATTGATTACAGATAAATCAAAAATGCAGTTTACTTACCCAACAGGGGCAAAAGATATTTGTGGTGTTGCTTTATAAGAAAAATATCAAAGCTATGTATCTTATTTTTGTGGTACATAGCTTTGCAAAAGTCTATAAATTAAAAGATAACGTAAATACTCAAAGCTCTTTTTAATCATAATAAAAATCAAATAATTCTTAGTTTTCGAAACTTGACCGTCATCAAAAATGGTTTGACTTAAAAAGGTATTCTGTATATTTATTTGTTAGTTCCAAAATAGAACTAGTCAGTAAAACAGGCAATTAAAAATAAAGGTGAATAAATGTCGGATATTATTTTGCACCAATGGGAAATTTCTCCTTTTTGTCAAAAAGTTGCAAGGGCTTTGAAACTTAAGGGAATTCTATTTAATACAGTGAACTATAACGGCATTCTTGGAGCGAAAGTTCCTTTGCTGAGTAAAGTGGGTAAAGTCCCCGTTATTGATGATAAAGGACAACGTATACAAGACAGTACGCGTATTGCTCGTTATTTAGATGAAGCCTATCCAGATACACCGCGACTTTATCCCGAAGATCCAAATCAGAAGGCACTTGCCGAACTGTGGGAAGACTGGGCAGATGAGTCTCTTTATTTTTATGAAGTGTATTTAAGGGTAAATGACTCGGAGGCTTTAGAGGAAGCCATCCGTATTAGTAGCATTGGGCGCCCAGCGTATGAAAAGCCAATGGTAAAAGCTTTTATTTTAGCCGAATTAAAAACACAGCTTTTCTTTCAGGGTTTAGGCCGAATGAAAGCCGAAGATGTTGAAGCAGAGTTTATTAAACATCTAGACCGTATTGAGCAGGTGTTATCACAAAGTGAATGGTTGGTTGGAGATCACCAGACGATTGCAGACATTGCTGTAGTTGCTCAACTTGGTGAAGTCGTTCGAACAAGTAAAAAGTTTAGTAAAGAAATTTTGAATCGTCCGTTTATTGCTTTATGGTATAAAAAACAAACAGGGTGAAACGACTATGTCATTAGAACCACCGAGTAAAACACGAGATTGTGCAGTTATTATTGGTGTCGGAGCTTCACAGGGGATTGGTGCAGCCGTTTGTCATCGTTTTGCAAAAGAAGGATTAAAAGTTTACGTTGCTGGGCGAACTTTCCAGAAAATTGAAGCAGTCGCTGCCGAAATTCATACAAAAGGCGGTGAGGCTACCGCATTTCGTTTAGATGCTGAAGATATACATCAAGTACAAGCCTTGTTTGACACCATTACTAGTCAAAACGAACGTATTACTGCTGTTATTCATAATGTAGGAGGAAATATTCCCTCAATTTTTTTACGTAGTCCACTCTCATTTTTCAATCAAATGTGGCAATCCACATTTTTATCGGCTTATTTGGTTTCTCAAAGCAGTTTAAGAATTTTTAAAGAACAAAAACACGGTACGCTTATTTTTACTGGGGCGAGTGCTTCATTACGTGGAAAACCCTTTTTCGCTGCTTTTACGATGGACAAATCTGCTTTACGAGCTTATGCATTAAATCTAGCTCAACTATATAAAACTCAAGGCATTCATATTGCGCATGTCATTATTGATGGAATGGTTGATGGGGATAGAGTGAATAAAGCTTTATTTGGTCTAGGCCGTTTAGCACGCCTTACACGTGGGACGGGTGGGCTTAATCTTAATGCAATAGCAGAAAACTATTGGATGCTTTACCTACAAAGTCCTGAACTCTGGACACACGAGTTAGATTTACGCCCATACCAAGAAAAATTTTGAGAGACTTATATGCTAAAAACAATATTTCAGAAGTTTCAAAAAAAGCAGGGCTGTGTAGTGGTTGCAGGCCATGATATAGAACTAGCTGATCAAAGTTTTGTAATTTTAGATAAACACAGCCAATCTCCATTACACGTTTATCAAGTCGTACATGATTCAATTGTTCAGAACATACAAGTTAGCTCTGTAAATGATGGCATAACAAGTGTTCGCTTAAACTTGGTAAATACTAAGCATTTAAAAAGTCTGCTGAAATATATAACAGAGCATCGCCATACCATTGAGTTATGTGTCTTTCAGCCAAATTTTTCATCTGCGCCAAATATTGAATCTTTATCTTTAGAAGAAATTGAGCACAGTTGGCAGACTACAGGTTTAAGTGCAGTGAGCGTGTCGCAATTAGTGCTTAAACCGATGCTAAAGCAGCAAAGAGGTACAGTTATTTTTCTTGGAGCACCATCTCACAATTCACCTCACCACGATGTATTAAGCCAAAGTATGTTTGCGGGTATTCGTGCGTTATCGCAATCATTGGCAAGAGAGTTTCAGCCCAAAGGCATACATGTGACGTATTGCATGGTAGAAAAATGGGATGGACAAAACCCGCACTTTATTTCATCTGTAAAACAAGTGTGCCAGCACATCTATTACCAATCTGACTCTGCATGGAGCCAAGAACTTAGCATATCGTGAGATTTTACTTTCGAGTGTTCTTAAAATAGAGTACTGCTTTGGAATGACAGCACAACAATAATTTCGATAGGTACTTAAATGTTAAATATTAAGAACGCTCAACAAACGGTTAAAGTAGCGACTACAGTGGCAGCTTTGATGTGTTTTTCTTCATTGGCACAAGCATATCAATATGATCAAACCGCGCGTTTAGTTAACGAGCGCTTATCTTATATGAAAGATGTCGCAGGCTATAAAGCAGAGCAGCATTTACCGATTGAAGATTTAGCTCAAGAAAAGAAAGTACTTGACCAATCACTTTCTGAGGCCGAGTCTTTTGGACTGAATAGCGAAACGGTAAAGCCGTTTATAGTGACACAAATGAATGTAGCCAAAGCTATTCAGTACCGATATAGAGCAGATTGGTTGTCTAGCCCTGAAACCAACTGGAAGCCTCAGGACTTAAGCGAAGTGCGTTTAAAAATTAGTTCTTTAAACACCGAACTTTTAAAAAATATTGCCTATGAACTCAAGAAAAATAATAACAAGGCACCGCATGGCTGTAGCTATATGTGGCCAGTTCAGCACCCTCAGCTAAAAGAAGCCGATAAGAAGGCTTTATGTGCAACATTGAATAAAATCAAATTAAAACAATGAAGCACCTAAAGTGGCTTATATAAGTCAATTATTCAATCAACATTAAGTCGGCAGTATTAGCAGATTTAAGTGGTCGTAAAGCAAAGGTTGAACGTGTATGCCGGATACCTTTAATCGAATAAAGCTTTTTACGTAAAAAGCGTTCGTAATGTTCGGCATCTTTTACGGCCACTTTCACCAAGTAATCATAGTCACCCGTAACTAAATGCGCCTCGACCACTTCAGGAATATCTGCCAAAGCTTCACTAAAGTTTTCTAGCATTTCGTCGTCGTGGCGTTCTAGCGTAATTTCAATAAAGAATAACTCGTGAATGCCAATGGCTTTTGGGTTTACGTTTACCGTATAGCCTTCAATAATTTTTAGAGTTTCTAAACGTTTGAGCCGAGTCCAGCAGGGCGAGGATGAAAGCCCAACTTCTTCGGCGAGGTGTGCAACTGTTAATCGGCCATTTCCACGAAGGGCAGATAATATTTTCCGATCTATGCGATCTAGTGTGTATTCTGTGCTGTTCAAAATATAAACCAAAGAAGATTCTTCTGTTAATTTTTAATATACGTGATTTTTATGCTGATATCATTTAAAAAAACTGAAAATACAGTCAACATTTTAAGTGAGACAGCCATACACTATTTCTATGCATCGGACTCTACTGGATAGGAGTTGTGATGGAGCAAAGAGCACTGTTTCAGTAAGGGTGACTAAACAGTGCTCTTTGCGGATCTAATAAGAACTATTACTCTGACCAAAATTGAACGTTTACTTAATTTAATTAAGCTATCAAAACTATTAGACACTCACTCTCTAAATTTGTATTTATTTTTATTCAATACCAACGACAGTTGTGATGTAACCTGTTGTTAAGATTATGATTAAACCCAATGCCATTTCAAATAAAATGGCATAGCCCAACTGGTTTGCAAATTTTGGATGCTGTAAATGAGGGGTGAAATACCATTTATTAAAGGCTGCTAGTAATAAAATAGATAGTACAAAGAGCAGTTTTATAGTGAACCCATGCCCATAAGGGGTATGAAGCAATATATTTAAATTTTTAAGTAATAGTAGGGCAATACTTACACCACAGAGAAGTAAAACTCCGACAATAACACCTGCAATTCTTCCAAATAAGTGCATACTTTCTTTTAGCGGTAAACCATTTATTATTCTGCTTGTTTTCCATAAGGGATAGAGTGAGCCCATCCATAAAGACATCGCAAATACATGTATTGAAAGTAAAGCTTGAGCAAATAAGGATAAATTTGTGATATGACCTAATTGAGAGAAACTTAAAATAATTGGGATGAGTAAGAGAGCGAAAATTGTTCCTTCAATTTTAGAAATTTGGTAAGTACGACTGTTTAATTTTACTAGCATAAAGATGAATAAAAGCAGAAAACTAAGTGATCGAATGATATGAGCATGCCCAATAGGGGTATTTATGAGTATGTTGATATAGTTACTATTCCACATACCAGCTAGACCCGTATTAGCAAAACTTCCTATAAGAATGAAGAAACCTAAAACACTAGAGACAAGCCCTAAACTTGTACCAATCGCGATATATTTAATAATAATGCGTTTCAGTTCCTCATAGTGACCAAGCAATAAATAACAAAAGGTACCCCCAATAACAAATGAAACACCCAGATATAAAAAGACCTTAATTAACCAAGTAGCATATATCCAAGTTTCAGAAATCATATTTCGCTCCTTCACTTTATCAGCATGCTATTGAGCTAATAGCATGCTGATTCTTAATTTTTATTTTTTGATTTATTTGATAGTGAAAGTATATTCGCCACTCATGTTGTGACCATCAGAACCCATTGTGCTCCAAGCTACCGTATATTTTCCTTTCTTAAGTTGAGGTACAGCAAATTTAAATGATTTTTTTAAATCATGACTTACTTGGTAATTTAAAGGGATATCTGTACGTTGAGCATCAAGCAACTTAACGTTCATTAACATCACTTCACCAGCAAAGTTGAGTGTTATATTTTTAGGCTGGTTGACTATAGAAGCATTAATACCGGGTATTGCGCTTTCAAGTTTCACATGTGCAAATACATTCGACGCAGAAACAAGCATAGTTGCTCCTACTAAAACATTGCGTAGAGCAGTCATTTTATTATAAACAAGCTTCATTTTTCATCCTCTTAGAACTAATATTTGACTGGATTGTGACCGAATTAAAATCAAGGACGTACTTGATTAATCACACTTTTGATACGTCTATTATTCAGCATAAAAAGAATCACGTTGATGACTTCAAAATTACATTTTTGTCATTTTAAAAACTGATAATTTATTATGAACAAAGACTTTTTCAGAGTTAGTCATCTTGTTTAATTAGATGATTTGAAGAAATATCTGAAAGTAAAAATACTCTTAACTTTTAAAGATAATTTTAAAAATGATATGTCCATCATCATAGTTGGCTTGTATGGTCGCTCCATGTACATCAAGAATAGATTTGGCAATTGCTAGACCTAAACCTGTACCTTCCTCAACTCGCTGTCTTGATGTATCTGTACGATAAAAACGATCAAATAATCGAGTGAGTTGTTCTTGTGATAGGGGGGGACTTTCATTTTCAATTGTGAGTTCAATTTGGTCATTATTTTGTTGGCATTTAATTTTGATGACTGAATCTGATTTACCATATTTGATTGCATTTGATAAAAGATTGCTAAACGCACGACGTAACATTGAAGGATCACCTTTAACATAACCTTGACCTGTTTGTTCTAGTGACATTCCCTTTTCAGTAGCAATCGCATCATAAAAATCAAATAATCCCGAGATTTCTTTAAATAGATTTACTTCCTGTAAGTTTGCAATATGTAAGCCATGTTCTGCTTTGGCAAGAAACAGCATATCGGAAACCATTCGGGCTAAACGTTCAAACTCTTCCAAATTTGAAAATAGAATTTCCTGATAGGTGGTGATATCTCGACTACGCGATAAACAAACCTGAGTTTGAGTCATCAAGTTATTAATCGGTGTTCTAATTTCATGCGCAAGATCAGATGAAAAATCCGAGAGTTTACCTACCGCTGTTTCTAGTCGGTCTAACATATCGTTAAATGCAATAGCTAACGATTTCAATTCAGTTGGTGTTTTATTGACATCTAATCTTTCAGAAAGATGTTGAGCCGAAATACCTTCTGCAACCTTTGCCATATTTTGAACTGGGCGTAGGCCTCGCCAAGCAGCAAACCAACCTAACAGCATTAAACAAATTGTACCGATTACACCAATCGATAAAAGCTGACGTCTAAAATCATTCAAGAAATGTATGTGTTCAGATGTATCAATACCTACAATAATTTGAGCCGATGGAATAGCGCTATTTTGATCGAAAGATTTTTTATAAACTAAGCCATGATAAATTTTATTTTGGACTTTCCATTCAAGCCACTGTCCATGTTTAGATTTGATTAGTGTTTTACTTTTAATCACGGTAGGCGATGAGCTAAAAATAATTTGGCCCGTGGGGCGTTCAATCTGTACGATTAAATCATGATGTCCTACTAAGGCATCTTTTAAATATAAATTTAGTTCAGATGAATTGCGATAATTTTGCTCAAGTAAGTTTTCTACAAGTTGAATTTTACCTTCTAATTGAGTTCTATCTTGCGTTTCGAAGTGGTGCATGACGAGTTGATGAATCACTAATCCCATAATCATTAAGATAATAATGGTAGAAAAAGAAAAAAGAATTGCAATACGAAAACTGATCGCATTAAACAGTTTGTTAGGCATCTTCAACCTCTAAAACATAACCCATTCCACGTATGTTCTGGATTAGCTTTGGACTGAAATTACTATCAATTTTATTTCTTAAGCGTTTAATCGCGACTTCGACCACATTGGTATCACTATCGAAATTCATATCCCATATTTGAGATGCAATAAGAGCACGAGGTAAGATTTCTCCACGTCTACGCATGAATAATTCCATCAATGCAAACTCTTTAGCTGTTAAGTCAATACGTTGACCCGCTCGAGTGACGCGGCGCTTGCGTAAATCAAGCTCAAGATCAGCAATGCTAATAATATTGCTGTCTTCTTTTTGCTGGCCCCGACGGAGTAGGCTTTTTACACGGGCTAGTAGCTCCGCGAAAGCAAAAGGTTTTACTAAATAGTCATCGGCACCTAATTCTAGACCTTTCACTCGGTCTTCAATTTGATCACGTGCTGAAAGAAAAAGAATGGGCATGGTTTTCCCGCTTTTTCGGATATCGTTAATGATGTTCCAACCATCTAACTTCGGTAACATCACATCCAGAATAATCAAGTCATATTCTTCTACAAGCGCTTGATGTTTACCTGATAATCCATCAGTTACCCAATCGGTAATATATCCAGCTTCAGATAAACCTTGTTTAAGGTAATCACCTGTTTTTATTTCATCTTCAACCAATAAGATTCTCATTTATAAAAATCTCATATCATTCATTGAGAATATAATAACGTTATAAACACATGATTCGGCGTAGATTACAAAAATGTCATTTTCAGGTCACCTAGATGTCCGTTGGAAGCCTATAGGGTATTTAGATAAAGTTAATTTTTGGATCTAAAAATGAAAACTCTATTTCGTCGTAGTTTAACAACGCTTATGTGTGTTGGCACTTTAATCGCTGGAACTCAGTCTTGGGCAGGAGATGCTAAGCAAGCAGTGGATGTGGATGCGGAAATCAAGACAAATTTGAAGGCACAAGAAAAATGCACAAAACCTTGTAGTATGAAGAATGATGGAAAAATGCAGCAAGACCATACGCAGCATGAGCATGGCAATATGGCAGATATGTCTCAAATGGATCATTCTAAAATGAGTGAAATGGACCATTCACAGATGATGAATATGGATCACTCTAAAATGATGAACATGTCGAATAAATAAAAGAGTAAAGAGCACTGTTTCAGTAAGGGTGACTAAACAGTGCTCTTTGCGGATCTTATAAAAATTTAAATATGCGTATTTTTTGCTTCGAAAATTGCTTTAAAAACAACTTTCACATATATCTTAATTTTATTTAAAAAATCTATTTGCATGTCTATCGCATACTCTTTCAAAAGACTAAATGCACTGATTTAATGAAGTTAATTCTCATTTTTATTTTATAACTATTCTTATATAGCTTTATAATCTCTTTTATTAAGCTTAATAGAATGCCTAGCTAACTAGAATAAATATTTAATTGAACTAATAAAGATAATTATAAAAACTTATATCACTTATTCATTAAACTTAATTCCATAATTTTAATAAGGTGATGAAATATTCAAAAGATAAGAGTATTTATCTAACTTTCTTATTATTAATAGACACTTATAAACAATTATTATTTAATACACCCGCAACATTGCCACTTATACTTTTAATAATTTTATCGGGGAAATAATGCGTAATTTTTTAGTAACAGTTTTCACTTTATTGGTAGGAACATCAGCTTATGCCGAACAAGAGCCTAAAACTTATATACAGCGAACAACTTGCGAGAGAGCAGTACAACTACATGGTTTTTTAAGCCGTGCTCAACTTGATTGTAATTATCACTATACTTCACAAGAATTAGTTCATGAAGCCGACAAATGTACCAAACATGAACTAGGTGAAAAGTATGGTAGAGAAGTTATGAGATTAGGTATGGACCAATTTGAAGCACGCAAACGTGAAGATATGAAAGGCCAATTATGTAGTACGGTTTTAAAAGAGTTTCCAAACTATATTAGAAAATAAAATGGAATCTTAAAAAACCTCTGTAGGCAAGCCGATAAAATGGATTTTATGATTCATTTTATCGGTGTATCACTTCATATAACTATCAGTTAAATCAGAAAATAATTATTAAGAATCTAATCAATATAAAAATTAGCTAATTGGGGATCTATTGATGATCATATTTTAGTTTTGATTTTAATTATAATAATAGACTTAACATTTCTTTCCTGATTACAGATGTTCGTTGCTATGTATTACAGAATTAAAAATATATCTTAAAATACAAAAAGCCCGCTATTAGACGGGCTTAATGTAACAGCTATTCCAACGACGGGAGTCTCACAAGAAAAACTCGATCCACTGATCCGCATAGGTCGCTGTCACCTTCATAATTATTTTAGAAAATAGTGGGATTTCTGTCAATATGTAGCTGCATATATATTTCTAATTAAAATAGTATCAGAGCAAATTTTTTTCATCATATTTGCTCTTTCATTTGATGAAGTTTGTTTTTCTAGTGTCTAACTCCATGTTAGATATTTTTATAATCTTCTGTATGTTTAAGAACAATTGCTATTAATCAAATTTTCTTGAATTGACTCATATGTCTAAAACATCAATTTTTAGCCTAATAAGCATCAAGTAATAATTGTAAATTTTTTATAATGAATAGATTTTTATCAATAATTATTATTTAATACGTGCATCACATTATCAATAATACTTTTTAATAACTTCATTGGGGAAATAATGCGGAATTTTTTAATTATGGTTTTTACTGTTTTCTTAGGAACATCAGTTTATGCAATGCAACCTAAAAATGGGGAAGAACCAACATACTGCGAGCAAGTTGTAGCTTTACACGGTTTTTTAAGCCGCGCGCAATATGACTGTAATTATCGGTATTATTCAAAAGAATTCATGCGAGATGTCAAAAAAATGTACGATTCATGAGCTAGGTAATGAGTATGCTGAAGAGGTTTTAAAATTTGGTATTAGTCAATTCGAAGAGCGTGAGGATGAAACCCCTAAAGCTCAATTATGCAAAGAAATTTTAAAAGACTTTCCAAATTATGTTAAAAAATAAGATGGAATTTGAATAAAACTATTAAATTAGCATTTAAGCCGATAAAATGAATAATGAAATATATTTCCATTTTATCGGTGTATCACTATCAATTAAATCAGAAAATAATTATTAAGAATCTACTCAATATAAAAAATAGCTAATTGGGGATCTATTAATGATCATATTTTAATTGTCGGAATTAGTCGAAGATGAAAGGTGTTCTTTTAACTCTAATTTAAAATTTTCCCATAATGTTTCAGGCTCTAATTGTGAGTAACCTAGAAATGCCACATCTAGTTGACTCTCATATGATCGAATTAACAAACCTAGTTCTGCATTTTCTAAATAATGAATCAGGTAATGAGTATTTTGAAAGAAAGAATCTATCTGGTCTTTATAATTCCAAGTATTTAAGTGCTTAAAAATATAATTTTCTAAAACTTTCCTTGTTATTTCATCTACCGAAGTTTCACTAAATTCACTTTTTTCTGTGAGTCTGAAATATTGTAATATTTGCTCAGTGTTTGATAAAAAACAGATGTCTAAAGCTAGCTCATTTGTTGGATCATTTTCTAATGCATGCACGGCCCAGTTCAGAATCTCTTCAGGTGTAATTAATTTTAGATCTAGCTCCATTTTTAATTGAAATTTATAACTATTAGACATTTATTTAACCTAAATTTATTACATGATATTTAGAGAAGGTAAGAGCAGCATCTTTCAATATGTGGTCATATTTAAAAAACTTAGATAAAACCTTCACTCCATTTTTTGTCTAATTCTTTTAAATCATTATATGCTTTTTCAAATTCGCTCAATGGAAAACTTAATTGAGGAACAGAAGTCGAGGTTTCCCAGACTACGGATGTCACCACATCATGAATATGGTTAAATGCGTAACCAAAACGAGCCCATACGACTTGATCTGCTGAAACAATTTGTTCAACCATAACCACATTGCACACTAGATCTAAATCATCAGGGCAAATTAAGATTGGAACCACTGTTGAAATAGATACATTTTCATAAGCTTGTGGTTTAAGAAGTTTCCATGCATTACTTAATGCTAACTCACTATCATAATCATATAACCAACCTTGCGCTGGAACTAAATCATTCATGTCGTCAATAACGCGCGCATTTTGATGCATCCATATATTTAATGGAACATTATCAATTGCGAGAATAGGAAATGGTTTTAAATTGCCATTTGCATCTTTAATGCATCCCTCAATTGGGTGTTCACGTAAAAGAGTAGCTGAGATCGTATTCATATTTATAAGTTAATGTGCGTTAAGCAAATATAATATATTCTATTCAATAGATTAACGAATCTAATCTAATGAAAAACAAAAAATTATTTATCCATTTTCTAGCCAATATCACATTGACACCCCAAATCTCTCCGATTATCCTTTGCCTGCTGGTCTACATTGCCAGTCGATTTTGACAGATCGATTTAACACACAAGACATCAAAAAGTTCTCTTTTTGGTGGCGAACTCGTTCGTCCCCCTTCGTAGCGGTAGGGCGAGGGAGGGACGCCTTGTGCGTGCTGATTCTTGTGTGTCAGTCTGTCAACCTTCTCTCGTTCTACCACCATAATCATTTGACAGTGATCTGGTAGAACTTCTTTACACACAAGGAGTCCGCTAATGCGTACTATTTCTTCTCATTTATTGGCCTTTGCCAAAATCTCTCTGTTCATACCATTTCAACATCCTATAAATCGGTTTAATCGACTCTAGGTTTTCTGCACCTTAAGAATCGTTACAACTCAAAAATCATAGCAACAATAAACCTGAGATAGGCGAGCACACCTTAATTGTGCCGCTTTTACACGCCTGTTTTTAGCACTCATTTTAAGAGTGATGGCATTTCTATCTCTTTTATATACAACAAAAAATTATTTTAAACGGTACAAATATGTCACCTTTAGTACTTTCTACACGTGCTTTAAAAGTTGTGAATCATGCAATTCATTTATTCCATCAACACGGATTTCACCTTGTTGGTGTCGACAGAATAGTGAAAGAGTCTGAAATTACAAAAATGACGTTTTATCATTACTTTCAGTCCAAAGCGCGGTTTATCGAAATTTGCCTACTTTTGCAAAAACAACGTCTTCAAGACAAAGTCGTTGCAACGGTGGAATATGACCAAGACTCAAACGTGAGAGACAAACTCAAAACACTGTATGACTTACATACAGACTTAGATGGGCCGTATTACCTGCTATTTAAAGCCATTTTTGAAACTAAAAATATCTACTCCAACGCCTACCAAACTGCCATTAAATATAGAACATGGCTGACCAATGAAATCTATAGCCATCTCAGAGTACTTAATAGGGAGGTCTCATTTCATGATGCCAAATTATTTTTATATATGATCGATGGTGCCATTATTCAGCTTTTAAGCTCAGATATTTCAAATGTGAAAGAACAGTTGTTTGATCGATTTCTAATGTCATTTATTTGAAATTAGAGGCGTGTTAAGAAATGTTAAAAATTGTTTCTAATTATAATTTAAAATATCTAAACTATTTTAAATTGAATCTTTGCATGGAAAGTAATTTATAAGTATTTTTCAATAATAGTAGATCTATTTTTGAATTTTAAAAATTATATAAATAACAGTATATTACATTGTTATTGATATTTGAATTGACCAATAAAATGTATAAGCCTATTTATTGCTTATACATTTTTAAACAGTTGATTTATTGGCTTATTTTTAAAAATTAATGCTTTATAAATGAGGTTTAATATAGCAAAATTAACAAGTCTTTTGATCATGCTAGGGCTAGATTCTATTCTGTTAAATAGAATAAATTTTAATATTTAATTTAAATGTAAAATTAATTATTAATTAAATAGACAGATCTGTACGTGCTTTGTAAAATACCGCTAAATATAATTCAGTCCTATAAAGATGTTGAACAGTATTCATCAAGTTTTAGATAGTTTGGGCATTAGCCCACAGAAACGAGCTATTCATATTCAATTTACGTCTCCGATATTGAATGACCAAGTCTTTCTGCAAAGAATTGATGGCGTACATGCACTTAATGATGGCTTAAAAGCAGAACTTTTATGCCTATCAACCAATGCAACGATTCAACTAAAATCTTTTATTGGTGTTCAGGCCGCTGTAGATATAGTGACGGAGCGAGGTGAATTAACCCGCGTTACAGGCATTATTACTCATGCTCAGCAAGGCCAGTCAGATGGAAGTCTAACTTTATATAAGCTGACCTTAGAAGATCCAACCGCATTATGGAAATATCGCCGCAATTCGCGCGTATTTATGAATAAAAGCGTGGTTGAAATATGGGAAATATTATTTAAAGAGTGGCAAGTTAAAAATCCGCTATTTGCTGCAAGTTTAAGTTTAGATTTAAGCGGTTTAACACAAACTTATGATGTTCGTCCTTTTGCTATGCAACATAATGAAAGTGATTGGGACTTCCTCACACGCTTACTTCGTAGTGAAAATATCAGTTGGCTCATTGATGAAGCTCAGCATATTGTTCCAAGTACAGATACATCTATTCAAGCTCAAAAACTTAAGTTGATTGATGCCAATAGCCAATATCAGCCTTTAGACCGTAAAACGATTCGTTACCACCGTAGTAGTGCGGTCGAACAATACGACAGCATGACTCGCTTAACTGCCGAGCGTTCTCTTCAACCTAACGTTATGCATATACAACGTTGGCAAGCAGAAATATTAGAACAAGAAGAAGGGATTGGAAGCGTTCAAAGTAAGCATCAGCATAGCGAACAATATGACAATGCTACACTTGGCTTAGAGCAAGCTTGGAACTATGCGCCTGCATGGATTGGTGACTTAAAGGGTGAGGATGGTGTAACTAAATCTGGAAATCAACAAGTCGAACGCTTAAACCAGAACCTTCACAATTACTACGAGGCACAGGCGAAACGCTTTATTGCGCAAACGACAGTCCGCGATGCCTATGTGGGTTACTATTTCGAATTAAATGAACACCCAGAAATAGACCAGCATGAAAGCTCAGATAAAAGCTTTTTGATTGTTTCTAAAAACTTCTTTAATCAGAATAATTTACCTAAAGATTTAAATGACCAAATTAATGGTCTATTGGCGCAAAGTAACTGGTCAATACAAAACCCCGAGAACACTGATGAACGCCAAGCGAATCAGCTGATTTTACAACGTCGTCATATTCCAACTACTCCAGCGTATAACCCACAAATTCATAGTCCGGTTACCCATCCACAACGTGCAAAAGTGGTGGGTCCTGAAGGTGAAGAAATCTATGTAGATGAATGGGGACGTATTAAAGTCCGTTTCCTGTTTACCCGTAGTGATGACCATAGCCATGATGGTGGTGCTGGAACCAACAATAATGACACCGATTCTGCTTGGATTGACGTTCTAACGCCGTGGGCTGGAGAAGGTTACGGTGCACGTTTTTTACCGCGTATCGGTGAAATCGTTGTTATTGACTTCTTTAATGGCGATATCGACCGACCATTTGTGATGGGTCGAATTCATGAGGCACAGCGCCAACCAACCAAGTTTGATAACAAAGGTAAGCTTCCTGATACTAAAAAGCTGAGTGGTATCCGTTCCAAAGAAGTGTCGGGTGGTGGTTTTGGACAACTCAGATTTGATGATACACCGGGACAAATTAGTACCCAACTCCAAAGCAGTCATGGTGCAAGCCAGTTAAATCTGGGGAAATTGAGTCATCCTAAAGATAAAGCGGAAAGTGAAGATCGCGGAGAAGGTTTTGAACTGCGTACGGACCAATGGGGAGCTTTACGCGCGGGACAAGGCTTATTGGTATCCACCCATAAACAGGATAATGCCAAAGGCGAACACCTCGATGCCGAAGTTGCGAAAAAGCAACTTGAAGATAGTCAAACCAACAGTAAAGCACTGAGTGACATCGCTAAAAACCAGAAAACCGATGAAATAGAGTCGATTGAACAGTTAAAAGATTTTGCCTCACAAATTCAGCAGCAAATCGCTAAATTTGAAAAAGCTTTACTGCTTTTAAGTTCTCCAGATGGCATAGCTTTGAGTACATCTGAAGATATTCATATCTCGGCTGATGCACAAATTAATCAGATTGCTGGAGACAGCATTAATATAAGTACTCAAAAGAATGTCATCGCACATGCCCAAAATAGGCTCAGTCTCTTTGCTGTGCAAAGTGGACTAAAAGCAGTCGCTGCACAAGGCAAGGTAGAAATACAAGCCCAGTCAGATGCTTTAGATGTGCTTGCTAATAAAGGTATTACCATTTCTTCGACAGAAGATCGGATTGAAATTAGTAGTCCTAAAGAAATTGTAATTACTGGCGCAAGTTCACAAATTACCTTAAATGGTTCAGGAATCTTTCCGAAAACTGGCGGGAAATTTCAGGTCAATGCGGGACAGCATGTGTTCCAAGGCGGCGCATCGGCAAGTGTTCAATCTAGTTTGCCACCACCACCAAAACGTGCACAAGGTGTACTTGAGCTTTTGCACGACTACTCACATGGAGCTTTTGTTAAAGGAGCTGGTTATACCGTAACTGATAATCTGGGTAAAGTCGTTAATGGCAAGCTAGACGATAAAGGTTTTGCTCGTGTTTCAGGTTTGGCAACGGGCTCAGTGAAAGTTCTGTTCGATCCAGACCCTCGTAATCCTTGGGATGAGGCAAGTGATTTTAAACGCAAGGTAGAGTGGCCAAATCAAAATGATGTAGAAGGCAGCATTGGTATTGCATCTGGCAGTAAAGGGTTAACTGAAACATTGAAAAATGACTTTAAAAAGTTGAGCCAACTTGCGAGCAATGTGAAATCTGTACAGCAGAAGATTGAATCGGTTAAAAAAATCAGAGATCAAGGTGCTAAAGCATTATTACCAATGGCGATGGAACAGGTTTTAGGAGGGAGTGATGGATCTAAGTTAAGTCAATCATTTGTTAGTCAAAATAGCTTTATGCCTTCAAGTCAGCAGAGTAATCCACTCAGAAGATTGGCTCAAGCAAGCTCTGACAAAAAAGCAATAACAGAAATCCGATCACCTTTTGAAACGTTTGTATAATTTGAGAAGAACATGTCACAAAATTCAGTGGTTGCTCCTTTAAATACTTTTAGTCCCAAAGATTTAACAGCAAAGAAATCAGCAGTTGATAAATGGTTTAGGGAATATACAAATGGTGTGGTTACAGTTGACCGATTAGAGACAATCTGTAGAAGTGTACCTGTTTTAGGAAGTGCCTTTGCTGTTGGTGATATCATTATTGATATCATAAGTATGCTCAATAAAGGTGTTGATAAAGTTGAGATTTTTGATTGGTTGAATTTAGGAATCGATGTTATTGGATTGGTACCAATGGGACCGGTTGGACCTTCTGTGCGTGGTGCAGCACGGCCAGCATTATTTTATGTAAAGAATGAATCAGAACAAATTATTAAAGCACAAGCAAAAAAATTAGGTAAAAAAACATTAACTTCTCAAGAAGTAAAAAAAGCTTTAAGTACAGGGTTTAAAGACAGCGCAAGTGTATTTTTAACTACCATTATTGCTGAAAATGTAGCGGGGACTTTAGAAAACTTTGCTAAGAAAGGACAGAGTTTACTTAATCAGGTATTAAAAGAAGTTGGTAACTGGATTGTCTTATTAACAAAAACTATTGATGACGGCTTTAAGAAATTAGTCAGCGGCTCTTTAAACGGACTTCCAAACCTTAAGCGAGCGGGTCAACAGTCTTTAGGAGTTATAAAAGGAATATTTGAACTTGACGGAACTCGTATAGTAAATAATGCAAAATATGCTACCGAGAACGTTGCAAAAACTGTAGGTAAAGGGTATGTCAACCTAGCCAATTTGGCAGTCTCCGATGAAGCAAGAGCCAAAGTGTTAGCTTTAGGTGCAAAAATAAGATCTATAGGGCAAGTTGCTCAAGGAAAAGTAAATGGTTTAAGTGACCCGAATACTTTATGGACGATTGGTTGGCTATTTAGCATTATGGGAATGGTTGCTGCAAAACATCGGCAAAAGAAGGCTCAGATTAAGGCTAAAGAAACGACAAAGGCCAATGCAACTCATCCATCGGCTGCGACTGACAAATCAAATAAACAAGCTCATTCAGAGAACAATGCCAATCAGTGTAAAAACTGTATGGGTGGAACTGGTGGTTCAATTACCTTTGCAATGGGTACCGAGTTCTTTACTCATGTTGATGCACAACTTGGTGGAATAATTCAGGATAGTATTGGCCGTACCTATGCTTCAAACCTTTACCAGATGGATGACTCGATATTTGGAGCACGTTGGGTTACTCCATTTACTACAAAAATTTCTCGTAAATTTAAATATAGTCCAAAGAAAAAAGACCATAAAGACTATTTAAATGGGCTTGAATACATTGGTTTAGATGGTCGGGCAATTGATCTGCCTGACCTAAAGAAAGGTCAAAGTATTTATGATCCAATTGAGCAATACACTTATACAGTTTTATCAGACCAGCTTCATTTAATTGCCTATGGTGAAGACGAGAAACGCTATTATGAAAAATACGGTGAGGACTATCGTCTATCCTATATCGAACGTAAAAATGGTTTCAAAGTCGCTTTACGTTATGACCATGTTTCTATCGATAATAAAACAATTTTATCGGATATTTTATTTAAACAGGACGAGAGTTTGCTGGCTCATTTAGCTTTGCAATTAACTCCTCAAGGTTTGGTTTCCGATATTTGGACCATCAAAAATGGCCAATTAGATCGTGTCTTGGCAAGTTATGACTATGATCAACAAGGTGACTTGATCCAGGCAACAAATGAGTTTGCAGCTTCTTATTATTATCAATATACCCATCATTTAATTACACGTTATACAGATCTTACACATCGTGGGATGAACCTAAAATGGGATGGTATTTTACCTACTTCAAAAGCCATTGAAGAATGGGCCGACAATGCTAGTCGTGCTTCAAAGCTGGAGTGGGATAAAGATATCAGAAAAACCACAGTGTTAGATGTTGAAGGGAATAGCACTGAACATTACTACGATATTGATGGTTATACATACCGTATTGTTTATCCTGATAATTTTGAAGAGTGGTTCTTTCGAGATGATGCGAAAAATATAACGCTCCATATTGCTAAAGACGGTTCGAAAACTTCTTACACTTATGATGAGCGCGGTAATGTCTTGACTACAACTCAAGATGATGGTGCGACAAGTTATTTTGAATATGATGAAAAAAATCAACTCACTGGTATGGTTGATGCCGAACAGGGACGTTGGTTTAAGCAATATGATGGTTCTGGAAACCTGATCAAAGAAATTGATCCACTTAAGCATGAAACTGCTTATGCTTACAATGCCATGGGCTTAGTCACTTCTATTACAGATGCTAAAGGTGGAAGTAAGTCACTCAAATATGATGATCAAGGGAATTTAATTAGTTATACAGATTGCTCAGGTAAAGAGACCAAGTGGCAATATGATGAGCGTGGTCGTGTAATCAGCATTGAAAATGCATTAAACCAAAAAGTTGAGTATTTTTATACTGAACTTACTTTAGAAAATCGGGAACCAATTATAAAGGGTTTACCCCTGAATGCTTTTGGTCAACTTGAAAAGATTAAACATGCTGATGGAACAGAAGAACACTTCATTCATGATGCGGAAGGGCGTTTACTGGCACATGTAGATCCTAAACAGAACATCACTCGCTATGAATATGATGAGGCGGGTTTAATTCTGTCTCGTACAGATGCTTTAAACCACAAATTAAAATATAAATGGGATCGATTGGGACGTCTAACCCGACTCATTAATGAAAACGGTGCCAGTTACCAATTCTTCTATGATGTCGCAAGCCGACTCGTTAAAGAAATTGACTTTGATGGTAAAGAAACGGTTTACCATTACGATGAAAATTCGGGCCAACTGGCAACCAGTATTGAAGTCGCATCTGCTTATGGACAAGACCTCAAAGACCGAGTTGCACCGAAAGACCGAATTCAACAATTTATTTTTGACAGTATGGGGCGTTTAGAACAGCGTACTGCGGGCTATGGTCACTATGGTTTAGAACTCGAAGAAAAACAGACTGAAGAATTTGCCTATGATTATATGGGGCGAATCATTCAAGCTAAAAATGCTCAAAGCAATTTACAATGGTTTTATGATGCGGCTGGCAATTTAGTACGGGAACACCAGCAAGATTATAAAATCAATAAAACCGCGGTGTGGAAACACCAATACGACGAAATTAATGATCGAATCAAAACAACTCGTCCAGACGGTCAGATTATTGACTGGTTGACCTATGGTAGCGGTCATGTACAAAGTTTAATAGTGAATGGTCAAGACCTTATTAGCTTTGAGCGTGATGATTTACACCGAGAAATTGCACGTCACTATGCCAACGGAGTGAGTCAAGAACAGCAATATGACTTGGCTGGTCGTTTGAAAAGCCAAATGATGTTGAGTGAACATGAAAATGGCTATCAAAACCAATATAAGCCGCACAACAATGCATTAGAGCAGACCAGTCAACTGGTACAGCGTCTTTATCAATATGACAAAACAGGTGAGCTAACGTCTATTAGAGATACACGCCGTGGCAATATTGCCTATAAGTACGATCCTGTAGGGCGTTTACTTGAAGCGAGCAGTAAACTTGGAAAAGAAACGTTTAACTTTGACCCTGCTAGTAACATTCTAGATTCGTATCATAGTCAGAAGGCTCAAAGCCACTCACAAAAGTTAGATGAAACAGGCTATGGTTATAATCGTTTGGTTAATAATGTAGTTAAAGAATATCTAGATCAACAATACCAATATGATGCTTATGGACAACTCGTAAGACAGAAAACGAGCCAAGGTGATTTAAACCTTGAGTGGGATGTCTATGGCCGTATGGTGAAGAGCCGTAATAGTCAATATACGGCAGAATATCGCTATGATGCTTTAGGTCGCCGTATTCAAAAGCGGAGTAAACATCACCATACAGGTCAAGAGCAGAACATCATTTATGGATGGGATGGCGATACGCTTGCTTATGAGTCTACAGAGGAACTGACTAAGCATTACATCTATGAAAAAGACAGTTTTGTACCGATGCTACAAGCTGCTTATTTAAGTCCAATAGAATTGCATCAAACACCAGATTGGTCAGATAGACCTTATAACATACACCGTGACCCGCTTTGGAAAACTGAAAAACAGGGTAAAGAGTTTGATGATGTATGGTTCTATCACTGTGACCACTTAGGTACGCCGCAGGAAATGACCGACCATACAGGTGCAATTATTTGGAAAGCCGAATATAAAGCATGGGGCGAGTGTAAAACAGAGAAAGCTAAGTCGAATTTCTTCGAAAATAGCGAAATTATTTCAAATAATATCCGTTTCCAAGGACAGTATTTTGATGAAGAGACAGGATTACATTACAATCGTTATCGATATTATTCCCCATATGTAGGTAGGTTTGTCAGTAAAGACCCGATTGGATTGTTGGGTGGTAATAATGTTTATGTATATGCTAAGAACCCGATTACATGGATAGATAGTAAGGGATTATGTAGTACCACCTTAAACAGAAATTTAGGAGGAGTAAAAGGTGATCATTTACAAGCTCATCATATTATTCCTGAAGAAATTTGGGCCAAGCGCAAAGATTTTTTAGATGATATTGGTATTGGCGGAAATAGAGATAAAGCAGAAAATGGCGTTTTAATGCCTGACAGTGAAGCTAAGGCAAAACAAATGAAGCGCCAATTATATCATTGTGGGTCACATCCAATTTATTCTGCAGGTATTAATCAAAAGTTAGGACAAATACAGAGAGAATTTGAAAGTAAGAAAATAACCGCTTCTCAAGCTAGAGATAAAGTGGCAAATTTACAGTCAAGTATGAGACTTGTTTTAATAACACCTGGTACAAAACCAATCAGATTAAGTTAGGATTAAATAAATATGAAGTATTTTGTTTTAAGTGCGACGCAAAGTAGTCTTTGTCCAATTTCACTTGTGGATGATGCTGTTCTATATATGAATAAAGAGCAAGCTAGCCAAAATATCGAATGTGGATCTTTACCGTGGTATAGTTATAAAACTAGCAAAAACTGTGATTTACCTATCGAAGGTGTACTTATCTTAAAAAGTAAAAAAATAGAAATAAGTATTAGAAATATAAATGAAAATATATATGTTGTTGATGATATTTTTAAAAATATTTTTGGAAAATATATTAATTCTGATTTTATAAGGGTTGAAGTGTTGAGTGAGAGTTTGGAAAAAATAAATAACAAAAATTATTATATTTTTAGATTTAATCAAATTTTTGATTTTAAAAATGTCTTAGATTTAAATAAGTCAACTTATAGATTGGATAATGATTTTTTAGTTTTAGAAAAGGCAGAGTTTTTAAGTGATTTAGATATTGATATATTGAAAATTGATAATATGGATTCTGCTCAAGATACTTTTTTTATCAGTGAGTTCGTTAAAAAAGAAATTGAAAAAAATAAATATCAAGGTATAAATATTTTTGAACTTACTTTGGCTCAATGGAGAGATTCTGATGATTTCAGTTTTATGTTTTTGAGCGAAGATGAGGTGAATAAATTTGTATGGCCAATTTAGTAGATATCTCTCTCATATGAAAAAGAATATTTGTTAGATATAGAAAAATGGCGTGATCCAGATGATTTATTTAATTCTTTGTATTTGAGTGATGAAGAAATAAATGAGTTGGTTTGGCCTATAATTTAGTACGTGAACACCAGTAAGGCTATAAAATCCACAGTTAAAGTGTAAGTGCTATTCAAAGAATAAGTAGTACTTCTATATATTTATTTCGAAGTGCTACTTTTAAATAAGGTGTTTTTAAAGGTAGGTTTGTGAATTTTTATAAAATTTATCCGTCTGAGTATATTGATAGAGATTTTTCTTTTGATTTGAAAGGGAAGCAAGAAGTTATTGTTGATTATTTTAAATTTGACTTAAGTAATCAATTTTTAAAAAATCCTAGAATAAATTTAGATTATGACAATATTTTTTCTGATCAATTGAATGAAATGTTGGAGACAGATTTTTATTATTCATCTTCAGGAATTTTACTTTTTTCAAAAAGATTTTTTAATAAAATGAAGGAAGTTCTTGCAGATGAATGTGATTTCTATCAATGTTATGTAAGAAATCAAGAAGCAGATATTTATGCGATGTATATTAAAAGAAAAAATAATTTATTAGATGAAGATGACTTTATAAAAAATGATCTTGTAATAGATGACTTTTTTATTGTTAGAGATACTGATAAACCTTATGTCTACGTAGTGAGCAAACAATTTGTAGATGTTGTTAATAAACTTAAATTCAAAATGAATTTCTTGGAATACTAAAATTAATAATTTTTTATATGATGCTTATGGACAACTCGTAAGACAAAAAACGAGCCAAGGTGATTTAAACCTTGAGTGGGATGTTTATAGCCGTATGGTGAAGAGCCGTAATAGTCAATATATGGCAGAATATCGCTATGATGCATTAGGCCGCCGTATTCAAAAGCGGAGTAAGCATCACCATACAGGTCAAGAGCAGAACATCATTTATGGATGGGATGGCGATACGCTTGCTTATGAGTCCACAGAGCAGTTGACCAAGCATTACATCTATGAAAAAGACAGTTTTGTACCGATGCTACAAGCTGTTTATTTAAGTCCAATAGAATTGCACCAAACTCCAGATTGGTCAAATCGACCTTATAACATACACCGTGACCCGCTTTGGAAAACTGAAAAACAAGGTAAAGAATTTGATGATGTATGGTTCTATCACTGCGACCATTTAGGCACACCGCAAGAAATGACTGACCATACAGGTGCAATTATTTGGAAAGCCGAATATAAAGCATGGGGCTAGTGTAAAACAGAGAAAGCCAAGTCGAATTTCTTCGAAAATAGTGAAATTATTTCAAATAATATCCGTTTTCAAGGCCAGTATTTTGATCAAGAAACAGGGCTTCATTACAACCGTTATCGTTATTATTCCCCATATGTAGGTAGGTTTGTAAGTAAAGATCCAATAGGGTTGCTGGGGAGAGTAATAATTATGCTTATGCCCCAAGTCCTACAGAATGGGTGGATCCACTAGGATTAAACTGTCAAAAAATACCTAAAGGCTTTAAAAGCTTTGGCCAATTAAAGCAGTTTGGACAAGCGATGCAGGCAGGGTTTTCTAAATTAGGATTTAAAGGTGCGACGATGTATATGCAAGGAAGTGCACATAGTGGTAGAAGTTTTGAGACGGGTAAAACTTTTGATGATGGAAGAGTAAGTGATTTTGACATAGCTGTGGTTCAACCAGAATTATTTGAAAAAGCAAAAAAATGGGTATAGCAAAAGGTAATCGTACATTACCTATTGAGATAAACTCAGTCGAAGCAAATAAATTAGGTATTAATGGCGTACTTCAAAAGATGTCAAAACTCGTGGGAGGACGGGATGTAAATGTTATGATATTTGATAGTCCAGAAAGTGCCAAAACTAAAGCGGAAGGTACACGAATTCCAGCAAACTGTATGTAAGGTGTAAAATGAAAAAGAGTTTTTTTTTAGCATATACGACAAACTTAAATCCAATTGATTTAGTTCGAATTTTTGAAAAAAAAATTTGATATTTCTTTTGTTGAGCATAGCAGTGATTATTTGGGAAATTATTACTCTTATGAGGGATTATTGTGTGATAATTTTAAAATATTGCAAAATAAGTTACCTGATGGTGATCTACAAATAAATGACGGTGGAATAGAAACTATTTTGAAATTGGGCTTTTTAAATGGAAAAAATAAAGAAAAGAATAGTAAGTATGAATTTATGAAAAAACAATTAGCGAGTTTGGATAATATAAATTTACATTCATTTGATATTCTTGAAGAGGAATGAAGGCACTAATACGATAAGAGACCATATGAAAGGAAAATAAATGAAGACTTGGGATCAAGTGACTAAAGAGGCTAATGATTTTATTTCATTCTTAGTACAAGGAAATTTCTTTAATAAACCATTTCAGATGAGTGGAGATTATAAAATCATTACTGATGCTAAGGTTGGTATCAATTATGCTACGAATGATGACTTTGATAGTTTTGATGAGTGGGAAACTGTTTCAAATTCATATGAAGTTTTTCCAGAAAGCTTTGAATGGAGCCAAAGAATTTCAGCTAAATTAGAAAAAAATAACTTTTTTGGCTTTCATGAAAAAGACTTTAATGGAGCAGTCGAAAAATGGGAATATGATGAGTCTTGTTTATTAATTGAGTTAATGTATCGAGATATAGAAATAATTTTTCAATGCTATGCAAATGATTATTTTCCTAAAATTTGGAAAGATATTCTAGAAGTATATTTAAATGATGGGTTTCCCTGTGGTTGGGATGGCCATTTGCCAGAAGGAAGGTTGGTTGTTTTTTCTAATGAATAGTATTGTGAAGTAATTCTCAAGACGTAAATAAAGCCTCATTATTAAACAAATGAGGCTTTTTATTATAATCTTCCAAAAGAAAAGCATACTAAATCTCCTGGTATTCATACTAACAGTTCGCGTACTGGTCAGAATTGGAATAAAACTTGGGGAGGAATTTTAAACCAAGTTGAAGCTATGAATTTATCACAAGCTGAATCGAAGGAAATTTTGGAACAACGCTTGAGAGCATTAGCAAGGAAAGAGCGTATTGGAAAGCACAATGCTACAGCTGTTAAGGGTGCAAACTTTTGTCAATTACAGTAAGTTAAAAGGTATATGAAATGTTCGATAAATTAATGACAGATCAAGAAATTAAAGCGAAATTAATTGAAAGAAGTAGCGAAATAACGAAATTTAGCAAACTACCTCAGCTTGATGGTAATTATTTATCTTTTTTAGGTAAATTTAAAGAAATAGAAATTACACCCGATATTATAATTTTTGGATATGAAACAGCATTAAAAGAAAATCAATATCTTCATGAAAATTATCCTGAAATTAGTGAGAAAGTTTGGATAATTGGTCGTACCGGTCAAGGTGATGAATGGTTTATAGGTAAGGAAAAAAATAATATCTTGTTTTATGATCATAACCAAGGGGAGTATTTGAATATTAATCAGTTTTTAGATATGAAAATTAATTTTGAAGAGCTTCTTAAAATGGCATTCGCTTATCAAAAACTTGAGGAAGAATTGGATATGCACGAAGAGCTTAATAAAGTTGAACAAGATCAATTTAAGAAATTAGTTAATTCTATTAATGAAGGTTTATATGAAAGATATCCATTTGAATATTTTTAATTGTATAAAGTTTTGAGTATTTTTAGATAAAATATTTGATAGTATTTAATTATGTTAAATAAGGGCTCTTAATAGTGCAAGTTTATTTTGAGAAATTAATAGAGAAAATTGATGAATGTAATGAAATAATTTATGGTGAAAGATTCCTTATTAGTCGGGATAATTCTGTTAATGATGGTCTATTTAAAAGCTATTTAAATTATATTCCTGAAAATGATTTTAATATTGATCTAGGAGGAAATATAAATGATTTTTTAGGAAAAGATTCGTTAGAAAATATTCAATATATGTTTGAAGATATATTTGATGGGGAAAGTGCTACAGTATTCTTAACACAGCATGATGTAAATGTCGTATACATAAATCATAATAGTGGCGAGATAGGAGCATGTATTTCAGGCGATGAGTTACATATCATTGCTAAAAATTTATTTGAATTTTTTTCGCAAATTAATATTGTGCAGAATTTAATTATTGATCTATATGACTCTAACCCTAGAGGTGAAAATGGAGGATATAAAACAGGTTTCTTAGACGAACTAAAGAAAACCCTTATAAAAGAGAATGTAGTATTGGATGTAGACTATTTTTTAGAATTTTTTTATGATTAAGGTATAAAGGGTATTCCAAAATTAAAAGTAGTACTTCTATATATTTGAAGTACTACTTTAAAATAAGATGCTTAATAAGGTGATTTCTGAGCTCTTAAAAAATCTACTTGTCTAATTATATTGTTAGAGATACTGATAAAACTTATATCTACGTAGTAAACAAAAAATTGTAGATACTGTTAATAAATTTGAACTTGAAATAAATTTCTTGGGATACCAAAACATAGTATTTCATATGGTAGCGGTCATTTACAAAGTTTAATAGTGAATGGTCAAGACCTAGAAATGGCTCAGTGAAATATATAATTATTTAATTGAAGATTAAATAATTATAGAATATGTGTAGAGCAAAAACAGAGCTTATGCTCAAGAAGTGGACCCAAAAATTTGAAAAATGCCAATCAAAAATGGTGGGACCTCAATGAGGTTAAAATTAGGCAATGGACAATCTACGGTGGTAAAATAGTGAATAAATTGAATGAGAAATTCCAAAAAATCAATACTAAAGAAGATTTTTTGGAATTTGTACAATTGTTAGTGAGTGATCTTTCAACAAATCAATGGGAAAATGATAATTTAGCCGATTATCTTGAGGGGATTAATAGTTGGGTGGATGATATGGATGGATATTTTGAAAATGTAAGAGATTATGAGGCTTTGGAAAAAATAAAAAATAATCAATTAGACTGGAAAATTTTGGGCAAAATTTTATTAGCGGCTACAATGTATGAGTAATTTAATTTTATAGTTTAATTTTTTGAAAGTCATCTATGTTATAAATGTAGATGGCTTTTTTTTAAATCTAAAACACTTAATAAGTTTGAAAATAAAGTAACAACTTCTTTTAAATAAATTTGGGGTGGTAAAATAAAATATAAATTTTAAAAGTATGTGTGTTTTTGAAATGAATTCTATTTTACTATTAATAATTAAGTTGAGATATTTTTTTTAACTTATAAGATATTTAGAAAAATATCTCATTTCTATGCAGATTGGTTGGTATAGCTCATGATCGTTTTGTTGAAGCTATATCCACTAATAAAATTAAATATATTAAAGTAAAGCGAAATAAAACAGACGAGCTATAAAAAGGATATACATCTATAATGTTGCGTAATATTGATAAAATAGTATTAGATAAGCTTTATTTAATTCTAGAAAATGAAATGTTCGATTATAGAATAGTTACTAAAGAAGCATATTTAATTCGTCTTGATATGGATTATTTAGAACTTAGTGAGGATTTACAAAATTTTATTGATGAATTGATTGGCATGGATACTGGCGAAGAGGGGGAATTTTCACTTACTAAAGATGAGATTATAGCAAAAATAAATTCTATTGAAAATCTGAGGTAATTATTAGAACTCTTGTGAAAGTTATCTTTAATCATCCAATAGAATTCTCGAAAAAATTAGAAATCAACTTTAATTATCAATTAAATATCCATCCTCCTAAGATATGGGTATTACAATACTTTAAACCTAAAGGAGATAGTTAATTTATGATTATTGATGAAATGACAAATAATATTTTTAAATAAATTGTATTCTGGTAATAAAAAGGTAATAGGAAATGGAATAGATGTGACTGGTGAGGGGCTTGATAGAACGTAAACAACTATAAGTGATAAATATGATGCCAATTTGTGCTGACAACTACAGGTAATGGTAAATATACAATTTTGACTTCACTCCTAGAATAGGAATTTATTAATGCAAGAAAACTTTAAAATTCATTTCCCCTTAACATATCAATTGTTAGGAGCTTGGTTTAGTGATGCTGATTATGAAGATTTAAACGATCAAGAAATAATTAATGAATATAAAAAAGTTTCTAAATCTGAAAGATTAGCTTCTTTAATTCGCGAAATGAATATAATTTTACAGATAAAAAATATTGACAAAGATTATATTTCGAAATTGTCAAATGTTTACTTTAAAGATGAAAATGATTTATTTTAATGGTTGAATGAATTATATACTTATTTAACAGAAGACTAAAAAATTATAGAATTATATGTAGAGTAGGAATAGGGCTTATATTACAACCATCATCGTTATTATTCACCGTATGCAGGGCGTTTTTTTTCAAAGACTTTGTTGGTTTATTGGGGGACAATGGTTATGTTTATACACCTAATCCAATAGGTTGAATTAATCCTTTAGGATTAAATAAACGCTTAGAATTAGGTGTCCACTATGTAAAAGATGCAGCTGATATAGCTTTAGTGAGTGGTCAAATGAGAAATGTAGATATAATAGAAAAATCCTTAAAAATATTGGAGTTAACAAGTAATTATAGTAACTATGAAGTATTAAATTTTTTAAGTTGTTATCAAAATTTGGAAATTTATATCAATAGTTTTTTAGATTTAATGAGTGAAAAACTATTTAATGTTTCTGATAAAAAAGAAATATTAAATGTATTTAATGAACTTAATGAAAGTAATTGGAAGGAGATAGATAGTTATAATTATAAAGAAGATAAATATTATATTTTTTTAAGGTTAAAAGTCTTTCTTTTAACAGTAGATTATGAAACTGATCTAAAAGAAGATCATGAGTGGCTTAATTTTTTTAAGAAAAAATTTATCGAATATTAGGATGAAAATTAATTTAAAAGCTTAGTAGTTTAACTAGGCTTTTATTTTTTAAAAGCACTATATAGTCTTGACGTTAGCTCAAAGCAATCCCAACAAGTTTTTGAAACTCAACAGATACCTCAACTATCAATAAAACTGACAGAATCTAACTTTTTGTATCAAATAAAAGCAGTTATCTTAATTCTAATTGAGCACAAACTCTTAAGGTGCTCGTCTTTTCGTTAAATTTTTAGGTATTTAAAATGAATAAAATGCATGTAACTTTGGCTGTAGTAGTCGGTTTAATTGTTGGTGGTGTGATCGGTGCTCTAGGTTATTCTAAAACTGCCGCACGTTATGATGCGATGACCACAGCATGTGTAATGGTCAATCAAGCAGTTGAACACGGAATTTTAAAGCCTGAACAAGTAAAAGAGTTAGGTGAGCTTACAGGTCAAACCCTTAAGAAAGATTATGCTTCTGTGGCAACAAAATTTAAGTTTTCTGAAAAGCAATTAGGCAATGCTTCTGAAGGCTCGAATTGTAGCCAATTTATTGTTGGCGTAAACGCAGCGAAGTAATTAAAAGAAAACCCACAGCTTGTGGGTTTTTTCTTATTGATTTGACCAAGCTGAATCTATGGCATGAATTAACCGTAGGTTCAGTGCTTTCTGTTCTAATTGCCAATTTGAGAGTTCTTCGGCAGTCGGTTCTTGTTGCCCATCTGAAGCTGCTAAAAACCGTTTAAAGTAGTTTTTATAATGATAGGCAGAAACGTCACCTGTAATATCAGCTGCTACTAATCGGCCCTTGCATGCTTCAATTAAGCTCTGTAAGTGCTTCTCTAGAAACTTACCTTGATCCCAGTTTGTCATGACGACTTCGCTTGAAAGCACATCCTTATCAATCGATAAATAAACAGGTAAGTTCGATGCTTTTATTTCTGTGAGAAATGCAGTTAGTAACTCATCTGGATGATCGAAGTTTTGCCATGCATTCTTTTTGCCTGTAAAACGTACCCATGAAGCATTTTGCTGGATGCTCCAGTAGTGCAGCTTTCCTTTATATAGCGGTGACCAATGGTTTTCTACTGCATGTAGCCATCCAATATCACTTGAGCTAATTCCAAGTACATCTATTCTGGCAACTTGTGGAAGCTTACTTGCCCAATACACCCAGGAGCCACAGTGAATACCAAAAGGGTAACGCATATTGTCAGGGTGGTTATCACAGACAATCAGATGAATTGGCTCAGCAGATGGCAATCTTTCCAGTAAAAGCTGGGTAACATGGTGATAATCACCACTACCTAAGAGGACACAACCCAACTTTGAAGGTAAATGTTGGTTTAGATGTGTACGTAACTCGTCGAACTCTTTTAATTTACAACCAAAGCGAATTACTTCTTGCCATGAGGTGAGATCAACGCGTACTGCATCATCAGGATCACCAGCAGAATCATCAAAGTTTAAAACGATAGGTGTTCTGTTATTTACTGAACTCATGATCGTGTTTCCTGTTTAACATGCCACTGATGATCTGCTTCAAATAAAGGACGTAATTTCTTTAAAATAAAACGTAAGGCAGGTGAATGTATCCATACCAGATGTCGGGTAAATGTAAATTTAGCACCCAGTTGAGCTTTGACTTCAGGGTCTGTCCAACCTGCAATGTAGAACTTAAGGTTGTTAGCTAATGCATAGTCTAAATTTACGAACCAGCTAATAAAATATAAATTGTATTCTTTTGCGAGCGGGTAATTGAGCCCAATATATTTATCAACCAGATTGTCTTTGTATTCATAACAAATGTTATAGCCAACTAGGGTTGTATCTGCCCAATATAAAAAGACTTTACCGCCACTGTGCACATCTTGAAGAATTTCAGAAAAAAACTCAGGACTGAGTAGGTCAAAATGTATTTCACTTTGGTGATAAACAGCCAGATAGAGTTCATATAAATATGTTCTAAACTCAGGATCATTAAAGCGTTCATCCCCCGTAGACAGTTGTTCAATGTTTAATTCATTTAAACTTTTGAGTTTACGTTTGAAGTTTTTACGGCGTGGTCTAGATAATCTAGAGAGATACTCTTCACGGCTTGAAAAATCGATAGGGACATAAGCTAAAGCTTGTCCTTCTACAGATAGAAAACCTTTTTTTTCTGCTTCTTGAATAAAATTGTGACTGTAATTATTTTCAAGTTCGCTGAGTAAAGGTGAATCTAACGGAAGATCTTTAATAATACCTAACTTAATGTTTTGATCATTATTCTTTAAAAAATCTGCTATTGAGTCTAGAGGAAGTTCACTAGGTAATAAGCTGTATTCTGTGACCGTTGTCCCGATAAAACATGTTTTAAAATGAAGAATTTTCCCCCAGGTTGAATATCCTGGCAATGCTTTAATTTTTTTAAGAAGGTCTGTATCTAGAGTCGTTAATAAATCAAACTCTGTATAAAAATAAGGTAAAAAATCGCTAGGCGAATGAACCTGAAAACTTAAAGGTGGATGCTTTAAAAAAGCATCCACCACTGCCTGAGGTTCTAACTGATTCAGGTTTATAGTCATAAAGTAATTTTATATTTCCCGTTTAGCTCGAACTAATAATTGGTCAAGTAATACCATCGCTTGATCGATTTCGGCTCTTGATATCTCTAGTGAAGGTGCGAAAGTAATTACGTTCTTGTAATAACCGCCTACATCTAACACCAAACCACATTGTTGACCTTGGTACTCAAGAGTACCTGAAAGACCGATATCAACCATTTTATCCAACAATTCTTTGTTTGGAGTAAAGCCATCAGCCTGACAAATTTCTGCACGTAATGCTAGTCCTAATCCATCAACATCACCAATTTCTGGATGACGTGATTGCAATTCTTTTAGACCTTCTAGGAAATAAGCACCACTTTCCATGATTTGTTTTTCATAGTCTTTTTCAGCCAACATGTTCATGACTTCAAGGCCTACTGCAGTACCAAGCGGGTTAGACGCAAACGTCGAGTGAGTTGAACCCACTGGGAAAATTTCAGGATTAATCATTTCTTCTTTTGCCCAAATACCAGCAAGAGGATTTAATCCGTTGGTCAACGCTTTACCAAATGCAACAACGTCTGGCGTAATATCGAAATGTTCGAAAGACCAAAGTTTACCGGTACGGTAGAAGCCCATTTGAATTTCATCTACAACCAATAAAATACCATGGTCATCTAGAACTTTTTTCAAACCTTTGTAGAAGTTCTTCGGTGGAATAACATAACCGCCAGTACCCTGAATTGTTTCGATATAGAAAGCAGCAAATTCACTTTCACGAACTTTAGGGTCCCAAACGCCGTGGTATTCATTTTCAAAAAGACGTGCAAATTCGGCAACTAACTTATCTGCATATTCTTCTGGTGTCATACCTTTAGGACGACGGAAAGGATATGGGAATGGAATGAATTGGGCACGCTCACCAAAATGACCATAACGGCGACGGTAGCGATAGCTTGAAGTAATTGAAGATGCACCTAAAGTACGGCCATGATAACCGCCCTCGAAAGCGAACATACGGCTTTTGCCTTTAGTAAAGTTACGTACAACTTTTAGAGAGTCTTCAATTGCTTGAGAACCACCAACGTTGTAGTGAACGCGACCTTGTACACCCGTCTTTTTGAGTATGTCTTCAGCAATCACTTTACTGAGTTCAATTTTAGTTGGATGTAAATATTGGCTGGCAATTTGAGGAAGTTTATGAATTTGGTCGATAAGCGCTTGATCTAAACGTGGGTTTTTATAACCAAAGTTGACCGCTGAATACCACATTTGTAAGTCTAGATATGGGATATTCTGGTCATCAAAAATATAGCTACCCTGACAATCCGTAAAAATTTTAGGTGGGTTTACATAGTGTACTGTATCGCCGTGTGAACAATACTTTGCCTCATCTGCTAAAAGTTGCGCTTCATCTAGTGGAACGCGGTTATTAGAACTAGTTGCAGAAGTGCGTTCTTGTTTGAATGTATGATTGTTGTTCATACTTCTATTCCTTTTACGGTTGGTATTTTCAGTATGTATGTTTTAGATACAGAGGCTGAGTGAAAAGAGTTGTCATGTTTAAAAGGTAAAGGTAAGCCCCACAGCTGGTGTAATATCTGTGTGTTTTTTTACCATCGGACTTTTAAACTGTTCGTTTGATAGATAATTAAATTCAACAGAACTAAAAGCATTCACATGTTTGGAAAGTTTGTAGTTGGCTGTCATGCTTACAAAAGGCGATATACTTTGGCCCGCTTCATATGCTGCGATACCACTACGTTTACTTTCAGCATCACTGACGCCATAGTAATATTGGTTATATTTTGCGTTGTTCCACTGAAAACCAGCTTCTGGATAGACGGTTAAATTACCTTTGTCCAATTCAGCAAGGTAAGAAGCTCTTAAAATGGTTCCTTTACTACGGGATAAAGTATCGGTATTAAGCCGTGCTTTAAAACCACCATAAGGTGTAATTCGCATATAACTTGCACCTGCTAGGACAGACCATTTGCGTTTATCTAATAAATAGAGTTCGCCGCTTGGATCATAAGTGTTGCCGTCATAGTGAGCATCGAGTCGTAATTGATTTTTGTCATCTTTGAATAGGTAATAACCGGCATCATCGCCTTCAATATAAAACTTGTCATTGTCATAGAAAAAAACAGGTAAAAGCGTTTGAGAGGTTTTATGACCTTTATAAGCTTGAAAATTTACAGAATAGTTAAAACCCATTGTTAAATCTGGCGATGAGCTTTCTTGTGCATAAGCAGAGCAGTAAAAACAGCTACTGCTTATTACTATTACTATGGAGATTCTTTTCAATGGTTTAATCATATTCAGTTTTTCTAGCTTTGTAGGGTGAAAAATAATCGTTTTTTGGTTGTGTTCTGTTCAAAATTTTTTTGAATATAAAAGTTAATTCTTATACAAATCTTAATAAAAAATTAAAAAAATCTTAATTTTGTATTTTCCTGTCAAATTCTTCTAATTTTGAATAAAAAATAGTCTATGTGAAGGGGATTAAATATTTATTTCATTAAAAAATTATTTTAATTAATTGATTAATAATAAATTAAATTTAAAAAATGGAATTTTTGAATTTCTAATTCATTTGTTCACTATTTATGCTTTTGTAATTGGTTGAATCTTATAATACTGGATTCAAAATTTTTTTGAATACTCCTAATTAAAGAAATTTTTAAGATTTCCCGCCTAAAGTCAGACCGTGATTTTTATAAAAATTCTTAAATTATTCGTGTGAGGCATTTTATGTTCATGGTCGACCAGCATTACTATACAGATCACACTGTACCTTGGCATATTTTATGTGACTTTGATGGAACAATCAGTTTAAAAGATACAACGGACTATTTGCTTGAAACTTATGCAAAAGCTGGTTGGGAAGAAATTGAGGAAGAGTGGGAGCAAGGGAAAATTGGTTCCAAAGTCTGTATGCAAAAACAGATTGAACTCTTGGATGTCTCTATTGATGAGCTGCGTGATTGCCTTGATCAAATTGAAATTGACCTTGGCTTCATCGAATTAGTGAAGATCACTGCTCAGTATAAAATTCCGTTGACTATTGTGAGTGATGGGCTCGATTTTGTTATTCGCCATATTTTAAAAAAATATCAGTTAGACCATTTACCTATTATTGCAAATCATTTGATTCAGGCAGATGAAAGGTCATGGAAATTAGAGTTTCCAAATCAAGAAGCGAGTTGCGTAAGTCAAAGTGGAACATGCAAATGTAAGGTTGCAAATCAAAAACCTCAAAAGCATATTATCTTGATTGGCGATGGACGTTCAGATTATTGTCTAGCGGGAAATGCAGACTATGTTTTTGCAAAGAAATCTCTAATAGACCATTGCAAAGAAAACCAGATTTTCCACACAAAGTTTGAAAACTTTGTAGAAATTTGCCAACCCTTGGCTAAGCTACTCAGTAGTGATTTTGGAATAGATACTCCAGTAACGGTGATTACATGATAAAAGACAATTCATTTTTTTTATCGGGAAACCGAACTGGTATTTTACTCATTCATGGTTTGACGGGCACACCGAATGAAATGAGAGGAATTGCACGAGTACTTCATCAGGCAGGATATAGCGTATATGGTGTGCAGTTGGCTGGACACTGTGGTGATGTCGAAGATTTGGTAAATAGCCAATGGGAAGATTGGTTTAATAGTGTCGTTGCAGCCGCAGAAAGGCTAAAAGAACATACAGATGAGATGTTTGTTGCCGGTTTATCAATGGGTTCTTTGCTGGCATTAAAATATGCATCGGCATATCCAGTTGCTGGCGTTATTGCCTATAGTCCGACTTTCCAATACGACGGTTGGAGCATTCCTTTGTGGTCAAAAGTGCTTGCACCTATTGTTCTGCCGAGTGTTCATTATTTAAATATTTGTCGTAACAATACTTTTGACGAAGCTGAACCTTATGGCATCAAAAATAAGGTATTGCGTTCGCGCATTGTTCAGGCGATGAACAGCGGCGAAAGTAGTGAAGCTGGTTTGCCGGGTAACCCGTGGCATTCATTGTTCCAGTTACAGCGTCTTTCGCGGAATGTTCGTAAAAATCTCTCAAATATTACGGCTCCATGTCTGTTATTACATGCCTATGATGATGATATTGCTCACCGAAGAAATAGTGAGTTAATTTATGCCAAAGTGAAGGGGCCTAAGACCTTAATCTGGCTTTATAACAGTTATCACATGATCACGATTGATAATGATCGAAAACAAGTGATTGATGAATCCATTCGATTTATTGAACAGTACCAACATCCAAAAAAGCAGTTAGAGCATCCATCAACTCGTCAAGAACGTAGAACTTCACCTGAAAAAATTGGTGAGCTTTTATGAATATTGTAGTGTTCAGTGTATGGATGCTAACCATTTTGATTGATACTGTTGGGCAGTTGGCTTTTAAGGCCGCTGCTCACGAAAGTAAAACCAATGAAGGGCTTGAGCATTGGTGGTTCATGGCGAAACGTCCATGGATATGGCTCGGTATTTTTTGTTATATCTTTGAGTTTGTCGTTTGGCTTGCTTTCCTCTCGCTGGTTCCACTTTCTGTTGGGGTCATGTTAGGTTGTATCAACATTGTTGTGATTATGCTTGCTGGACGCTTGTTTTTTAATGAAAAATTAACTCGAAATCGATTAATTGGTGTAGTTCTGATAGCGATTGGTGTCACTATTGTTGGGATTGGGGCATGAAAAAATTTTATATTATTGGTTTTTTAATATTAATGCTCTTCGATACTTTGGCTCAGATCAGTTTTAAGCTAGCTTCCATTCATGCGATGCCTTTAACTTTTGATGTACACTGGTTAATCAGAGTTTTTGGGCATCCTTGGATTTATGGGGCTTTTATTGGATATATAGGTGCCTTTTTTATCTGGATGAATTTGTTAAAGCATGCGCCTATTGGGCCTGCTTTTGCAGCTTCACATTTAGAACTCATCACGGTGATGTTTTTGTCGATTTGGCTGTTTAATGAACCGCTAACATTTACAAAAGTTACTGGCGCTATTCTTATTTTTGCTGGTGTTTGCTTCTTGGCTAAAGATGAAGAAGAGAGCCATAGTCATGAAGAAGTCGCCACAAAATAAACTTTAATCAATTATTCTTAAAACCGTCGTAACACCCGTAACTAATATTTGCGAATGTTAGTGTGATGCTAATAAGCATTATGAGTGTATGGCGGTTTTTATTGTTTCTGAAGTTAATAAATTGAAAATTAAAAAAAGCTTCAAAATAAGCAATCTAGTTATATATGAATAAAGACGTTCTTATCCATTACTTATTTTTCTTAAATAACATTATGTAATGCTTACTGCGGCACAGCTAAACCGTTATTATTTATATGAGATTGATACTCCATAATGAAAAACGATATAGAGACTTTAAAATGAAAAAGCTTGCAATGACTTTAGCTGTTTTGGTTCCACTCTCAGGCTATAGCTTCGCCAATGACTCGACGGGTTATGTCGGTACAGGTGGCATTCAGTATTTAAAAAACGCACAAGTTGCGATGCAAAGTGAAGATTTATTTATTAGTAAAAAGATAATTAGAGTTGATTATCTATATAAAAATTTAAGCAACAAGGATGTCACTGAAACTGTTTTGTTTCCACTACCACGTGTAGATAACTTTTTTGAAGCAGATTTTGCAAATACTGAAGCACTTTTAAAAAGCTTTAAAATTGTAGTGGATGGTCAAAATATAAAACCCGAAATGCATGTCAGAACGTTTATTCAAAAAGATGAAAAATCACCTTTAATGGATGTAACCGAAGAGTTTAAGCAATGTGGCTTTACTGAAAAAGACATGCTGAATCCATGGATTCGTAGTAACTATGATTATTTGAATTATCAAGATAAGCTAAACAAATGTAATAAACCACAAATGCAGAAAATTTTAGCTCAATTTGAAAAAGATGATGTGATCCCGTGGTCATCTCAAGTTATTTATAGCTGGAAGCAAACCTTTAAAGCAAATGGCTTAACTAAAATTCACCATGAATATAAACCTTTAGTTGGCGGGTCTGTAGGTCTCACACCAGACGAAGATAGCAAGCAATTTTGTATGGATAAACAATTTAAGCAGGGTCTTAAAAAAGCTCAGGCAGAACATTCGCCGTTTAGTGCATTAGGTTATATTTTGACGACAGGTGCAAACTGGGCAAAGCCTATTGAAAACTTTAAGTTAACGATTGAACGTGATAAAGGCGAATTAGTGTCATTTTGTTGGGATGGCAAAGTTAACAAAATTAGTCCGACTCAATTTCAAATGACCAAAACCAAGTTTGTACCAAAACAAGACTTAGACGTTATTTTTGTTCATCTGCCATAAGCTCATACAAACTTTAAACTGTATAAAATTGCATCACTTTTGATTGTGTGTCATAACCTAACTATGGCGCACAATAACAAGAGGATGCCGTATGTTGCTCAAGGGAAAAGTAGCAGTAATTTTTGGAGGCAGCGGTGCAATTGGCACTGCGATTGCGCAGGTTTTTCTTCGTGAAGGAGCACATGTTTATTTATGCGCAAGGGATTTAAATAAACTGCAAAACATTGCGACACATCTGCAAAAATACGAAGGCGCGGTACATAGCGTTAGTGTTGATGTGCTAGATAGCCAAGCAACCAGTGAGGCAGTTGCTCAAATTGCTCAAGAGGCGAACGGTTTAGATATCGTCATCAATGCGACCAGTTTTATTCATAATCAAGGCAAAGAAATTTTAGAGTTAAACCTTGATGAGTTTGTCGGGGGAATAAATCCATTTCTAACGGCGCAGTTTAATATCTCTAAAGCTGTGGTGCCTTTTATGGGCGGTGAGCGCGGTGGAGCCATCATTTCAATTGTGGCACCTTCAGCACGAATGGCAATACCGGGACATTTAGGACATATTGTGGGCTGTGCTGGTATTGAGACATTTATTAAAGCGCTTGCCAGTGAGCTAGGCCCTAAGAATATACGGGTACTCGGTGTGCGCTCACATGCAATCATTGATGCTGTTCAAGCGGGTTCTTATACGCGCGAATTGTTTGAGTCTAAAGCACAGGCCATGGGGCTCAGCATAGGGCAATAGCTTGAAGGTGCTGCTCAGAGCACCATGCTAAAACGACTACCGACACTTTCACAAGTTGCAGAAACCGTTGCTTTTCTTGCCTCGGAACATGCGAACTCAATGACCGCAACGGTTGTAAACATGACTGCTGGTGCAATAATTGATTAGCGTAATTTATTTCTAATCCAATAATCTAAACTAAAGTAACGGCCACCTCCAAGTACAAGCAGGGCAAGTAGCATAATCATATAGGTCGCGGCAAATTCAATTCCGTTATTTAAAATAACAAACGAGCCGCTCGATGTAAGCCAGTCATAGTTGCCATAGTTCTGTAAAATTTCTCGAGCTTTATCTAACTTTTCAGCGGAAGCCAATACTTGCATGTTCGCGAAGGGAGCATGCGGGTCTGCGATTGCTTGCCATCCATTTGGGAGGTGTACAGCAAATATTGCAACCAACATGGTAATAATGAGTGGAATACTAATTAAACGGGTAAACAAACCCAGTGTTAAGAGTATTGCACCTACCAGTTCAGTTGACGTTGCAAGCACAGCCATTAAATAGGGGAAAGGAAGTCCCAATCCTCCATCTGAACTGCCAAACCATTCTACAATGTCATTAAAGTGCATCAATTTATTTGTACCCGCCATCCAAAATATAGGGACGAGGTACAATCGAAGAGCAAGTGCTGCAATGCCATCAATATGTTGTAAAGACTTACCGAGATTTTGATAATATTGAGATAAGCCATAAATAAAGTTCTTCATGATAATTTCACATCCAATGCGATTGAATAATAATTAGTCGGATGGAAACTGTATTTCTTACATAAAAAATTTTTTTATTTACGGTGTAATAAAAAAGGATTTGGTCCGTCTAACTTTATGTACATGTGTACAAACCGAGAAATTAGCATTAAAGGAATACGAAAATGAACAAACTCAACTCAATGACTTCAGTGGCAGCATTATTAGCACTTTCAGTTGCAGGTGCTACGCAAATGGCTGTAGCAGCAACCAATACAACAACTGAAGTACATGCAACTAAAGCAGCTGATGGTAAATGTGGTGAAGCGAAATGCGGAGCTAACAAAATGAAAAAACATGAAAAATCTGCGGAAGCAAAATGTGGAGCAGCTAAAAAAGCAGCAGATGGTAAATGTGGTGCAACTAAAAAAGCAGCGGACGGTAAGTGCGGTGCAGATAAAAAAGTTGCTGATGGCAAGTGTGGCGCTAAGTAAACCATCTGATCATGGATGATGTCGGCCTTCTATTAAGTGTCGGCATCATTTCCAAAAGGAGAAGTCACCATGATGCAGTTGAATGGTGTAGGGCTTGGTTTAAGACGTGACTTTATAGATGCGTTTCTAACGGCAAAAACATATCCCGACTTTATTGAGGTTGCCCCAGAAAATTGGCTAGGTTTTGGTGGTCGACATGCAAAATTACTTGCACAGTGTGCTGAAAAAGCACCGTTAATTTGTCATGGCTTGTCATTATCTATTGGAGGACCGCATCCACTTAATCTCGAATTTATAAGTAAAGTAAAAAGCTTTTTAGAACAATACGAAGTACCAATTTATTCTGAACATTTAAGTTATACAAATGATGGCGGCTATTTATATGATTTGTTGCCAATACCCATGACGGAAGCCGCTGTTAAATATGTGGCTGAACGCATTTTGCGTGTACAGGATATTTTAGGGAAAAGATTAGTCATAGAGAATGTTTCTACTTACGTCATGCCGAATGCCGAAATGAGTGAAGCTGAATTTATTCGTGAAGTGATTCAATATGCTGACTGTGATTTGCTTCTTGATGTAAATAATGTCTATGTCAACAGTATCAATCATGGTAGTGATGCATTCGGATTTATTCAGAACATGCCAAAGGAACGAATTCGTTACTTACATATTGCTGGACATGAAAAAGTTCAGAAGAACTTATTAATCGATACCCATGGTGCGGAAGTTTGTGACCGTGTTTGGGAGTTGTTGAGATATACCTATCAAGTATGCGGAATAAAACCGACATTATTAGAACGCGATTTTAATATTCCATCATGGCAAGAATTAGAAGAGGAACTCGCCAAAATCAAACTCATTCAACAACAGGAGACTGGCTATGAAGGGAAATCAAATATCCTTCCAAACTATGCAGCAACAGTTTTGTGAATGGATTCGTAATCCTGATTTGGAACGACCTCAAGCACTTCCTCCTCAAAGAATGCAAATTTATCGGGATTTACTTTTTAATAATGTCAGCTCATTTATTGACTTAGTTTATCCAGTAGCTCGTGCCATGTTGTCAGAGTTAAAGTGGCAACAATTGCTGTTAGAGTTTTTTCAAAAAGCTAAAAGCCGCTCACCTTTATACAATGATATCTCTTTAGAGTTTAGAGAGTATTTAACAGAGCAACAGCATCCGATATTACAAGAGTATCCTTGGTTGGCTGAGTTATTACAGTTTGAATGGCTAGAATTATATTTAGACACTGTTGAAATTGAAAATGTTGTTTTACATGAAAATTATGCTTGGCAGTTAACCACCAAAGTATGGGTATTGGTTTATCAATATCCCGTTTATACGTGGACGACTTTAATGACTCCAGAACAAGTAGAACTTGCACCAGGCGCTGTAATGGTCTGGCGCGATGAACAAGATAAAGTATGTATTGAACAACTCTCTCCACTGTTTGCTATGCTGATTGAACAGTTAACGCAAAATATAACCTTAACTGACCATGATATTTTCACCCTTATTCAATCTATACTCGCTAACTTGTCTGAGTCTGAAATTTATCTGCAAATTCAAGAACTCAAAAACCTCTTATCTCGACTACAATTAATCCAAACTCTCCATGATTTTACAGAGGCACAAGCATGACTTCAGCCGCGGCATCACGTCATGACGACTTAGGGGATCAACTGCATAACCCAGCCTTTTTACAAGACTTAAGGCAGCAAATGATTAAATTTGCTTTTTTACAGTTATCCTCACTTCCGCAAGCTGAAGATGTAGTGCAAGAGGCTTTAACCAGTGCTTTTCAAAACTTAGATTCATTTAAAGGGCGGGCTGCGTTCAAAACATGGGTATTCGCTATTTTAAAAAATAAAATTATTGATGTGGTTCGGCAAAAGTCACGTTTGGTTGCCATGTCTGAATTATTTAAAGATGAGGAAAGCGAACTCAGTGTTGATGAATTGTTTGATGCTTCAGGACACTGGCATAAATATGAAGCACCTCAAGTATGGCAAAGTCCTGAAGAAATGATGGAACAGTCAGATTTTTGGATAATTTTTGAAGCCTGTTTAGATCATTTGCCTGCCAAATATGCTCAGGTTTTTATGATGAGAGAAGTGGTGGAACTGAGTTCTAACGAAATTTGTAGCAAGCTGGAGTTATCTATTTCAAATTTTAATGTGTTGATGTATCGAAGTCGTACCCGTTTACGGGAATGCTTAGAAAATAAATGGTTACTGAAGGAGGATTGTTCATGTTGACATGTCGACAAGCCACTCAACTGTTGTCTGAAAAACAAGATAGACCGCTTTTTTTACGTGAGCAAAGTAGTTTACAACTGCATTTGTTGGCATGCCGATCATGCCGCCGTTATGCAAAGCAGATCAAAACAATTAGTCAGCTTTCCAAGGCATTTAAAAATTTGGATAACTAACTTTAGTTAAAAATTTATTTATTGCTGGCCTTAACACGCTAAAAGCTTACATACTATAAAAGTAAAGGAATTTTTAAGACAGGATGAAACGTGAATTTAAAGAATCTTGAAGCATTTTATTGGGTTGTGACGTTAAATAGCTTCAATAAGGCGGCAATTAAATTACAAACGACACAGCCTGCTGTCTCTCAAAAAATCACATCTCTTGAAAATGAATTAGGTTTTAAGGTTTTAGACCGAAGCTTGCGGCAGTTTAAACTGACCCATAAAGGCATGACCTTATTTAAATATGCTGAAAAGTTTATGCGTTTAGAAACTGATCTGGTCGCAGAGCTTACCGAAAACCAGCATCTGACGGGAACCATACGTTTAGGCGTTTCCGAAACTATTGTGTATACGTGGCTCGTTGAATATATCGAAAAAGTTCAACAAGAATTTCCAAAAGTTTCGGTCGAAATTGTGGTTGACCTGACACCTAATTTACAAGAAGGCGTTCGTACAGGTGACTTGGATATGGCCTTTTTACTTGGCCCAACCTTGGCTTTTGAATGTATTGAGCAGTCCCTTTGTAACTTTGAACTGAGTTTCTTGGCAGCACCATCGTTTAAAGGTGGAATTGGGCAAATGTCTTTTAAAGCCTTAATGTCGCATACCATTTTAACTTATCCAAAAATTACCTATCCCTATAAAGAATTAAAGGCCAAAATGAAAGAACAGGGCATTGATGAGCCGCTTTCAATTACCAGTTATTCATTAGCGACTTTATTGCGTCTTGCTGAGCAAGGTTTAGGTATTGCAGTCGTACCGACTTTAACGGCTTTAAAGGAAATTACAGACGGACGATTGGAGATATTAGATACACCTATTCGCTTAAAAACCTTTCATTTCACGTCTATTTATATTCACGGAAATGACGTTGCCTTGAAAGAAAAATTAACTGAGGTCGCTGTTAAAGTCTCGGCGAGTGCCATGAAAAGGTTGAATGAGCAAATTAAAAAATAAGCAGAGTTGGTAATCTTTTCATCTCATTTTTCTTCTCTAAATTATCGCTGCTTGTATGCAAAGTCATAAAAGCAGCTTATGTGCTTCGATAAGTAAAATTTATCCTGAGTTTTAATTAAATTAAAAAATAATAAAAATTAAATACTTATAAATTTTAATTTATGTAAAAAGTCTTATTGTCCGTAGGGATGAGCTATGTTTTTATTTGAGATACAAGATTTGATCACCGATTAAGTTGATTGGGGAATAGGGAATCTTTGTCATTTTAAAGGATTAAAGAATATCGTTTGGGACAAAAAATGATGTTCTTGGTTCAACTTGAAAATAGCGTTGTTAAGCTCAAATGGATGAGGAACGCATTAATATGTCTTTACTGAAATCTTCTTTTTTATCAGATCGTCAATGGGCCATTGTTGCCTCAATCTTTATGATGGCGACCTCTGCAATGGGGCCAGGATTTTTAACCCAAACTGCTGTATTTACAGTGAAGTTAGGCGCTGCATTTGGCTTTGCAATTTTAGTTTCCATTCTGATTGATTATGTTGTTCAACAAAACATTTGGCGAGTAGTGACACTGACTCAAATGCGTGCATCAGATATTGCCAATAAAGCATTGCCGGGTAGTGGTTATTTACTGGCATTTCTGGTGATTTTGGGCGGTTTTTTCTTTAGTGTCGGTAACATTGCGGGTGCGGCTTTAGGTTTAAATGCGCTTTTTGGCCTAGACACAAAGTGGGGCGGTATTTTAAGTGGTGCATTAGCGATTTTGATTTTTGCATCAAGAAAAGCAACGCTTGCCATGGATAAAAGCATGATCGTGTTGGGATTGCTTAAAATCCTGCTGATTATTATTGTTGCTGTCATTGTAATGCCTCCAGTTGGGCAAGCTGTACATCAAACTTTTGCTCCAGATCATATCGACTTTGCCATTATTACCACTATTGTTGGCGGTACGGTTGGTGGCTATATCTGCTATGCAGGCGCACATCGTTTACTCGATAAAGGCGCGGTTGGCCCTGAAAATATTGATGAAGTTGCAAAAGCTGCGACCAAGGGCATTATTGTTGTCGGTATCATGCGCTATGTGCTGTTCTTAGCGTTTTTAGGTGTAGTAGTGAGCGGTGCAACTATTGATTTAGCCAGCCATGATGCCAATCCGGCAGCTCAAGCATTCCAATATGCAGCGGGTACATTTGGTTTTAAATTATTTGGTTTAATTTTCTGGGCAGCAGGTATTAGTAGCACCATCGGCGCAGCATATACTTCGGTTTCATTCTTTACTGCATTTAAAAAGAATTTAACTCCAAAACAAACCAACTATACGACCATTACCTTTATCGCATTGGCTTTATTGCTGTATGTGTTATTGGGTGCAACTCCAGCAGGTCTACTCATTTTTGTCGGTGGTTTTAACGGTTTGGTGTTGCCAATTGGTCTTACAATTTTTGTGTACGTTGCTGCATGCCGTAAAGATTTAATGGGTAATTACAACTATCCAAAATGGTTACTTATTTTGGGTGGTTTAACATGTCTGTTGACGTGGTGGATGGGCTATATGTCATTTACGACAGTGTTTAACTATTTGACCAAGCTTTAAGTCAGACTGTGTAAAGTAATAAAGGAATAATGCCATGTTTGTAGATTTAAATAGTGATTTGGGTGAAAGCTTTGGATCATGGAAAATGGGTAATGATGACCAGATTTTACCAGTCGTGACCAGTGCCAATATTGCTTGTGGCTTCCATGCTGGCGACCCGCTTGGCATTTTAAAAACGGTTCGTAAAGCAGTTGAACTTGGCGTGACTATTGGCGCTCACGTGTCTTATCCAGACCTTGTAGGTTTTGGCCGCCGTAATATGGATTTGTCACGTGACGAACTGATTGCCGATGTGCTTTACCAAATTTCTGCACTAGATGGCTTGGCAAAAGTGGCAGGCTCAAAAGTGCAATACGTTAAACCGCATGGCGCGCTTTATAACACGATTGCACATGACCAAGCACAGGCAGCGGCAGTAATTGATGCGATTAAACTGTATAACCCTGAATTGGTTTTAGTGGCTTTGGCTGGGTCAAACTTAGTCGAGCAGGCACGAGCTGCGGGTTTAAAGGTTGTGTCTGAAGCATTTGCGGATCGTGCTTATAACAGTGATGGCTCATTGGTATCTCGCCGTCTAGAAGGTGCAGTTTTACACGACTCGGCATTTGTAGCAAGCCGTGTGGTGTCTATGCTTAAAAATGGTGGGGTTGAGTCAATTGATGGCGTATTTACCCCAATTCAAGCCGACACTATTTGCTTACATGGCGACACCGACGGTGCGCTTGAGATGTCGGCTGCAATTAAAGCCGAGCTTGTAAAAAACAATATTGAAATCCGCCCGTTTGTAAACAAAGCATAAGGATGAGCACCATGTATAAGGATATTAAAGTCGACCCAGCTCAGCTTGAAGCCGCATTAGATGCGCGTTTAAAAATCCGTGCAGGTTTCGATAAACCAACAGCGGGCATGGCTGCGGGCATGACGCAGGTCAACATGATTTCGGTGCCAAAAGAGTGGGCTTACGATTTCCTTCTTTATGCACATCGCAATCCGCAAAGCTGCCCAGTGCATGATGTGCTCGAAGAAGGTATTTATGCAACTAAGCTTGCCGCAGACTCAGACATTCGAACCGACTTTCCGCGTTATCGCATTTGGAAAGATGGCGAAATGGTCGATGAAGTGACAGATGCAAGAGAAATTTATAACGCGCATCCTGATTTGGTGACTTTCTTAATTGGTTGTAGCTTTTCGTTTGAAACAGCTTTGCAAGAAGCGGGTATTGAAGTTCGTCATATTCATGACGATACCAATGTGCCAATGTATCTAAGCAATATAAAGTGCGAACCGGCAGGGCGTATTTCAGGAAATATGGTGGTTTCCATGCGACCAATTCCTTCTCATCAAATTAGTGAAGCAGTAAAAATTACTGCACGTATGCCAAGTGTACATGGGGCACCTGTACATATTGGGCACCCTGAAAGCTTAGGAATTTTGGATGTAAATAAGCCAGACTTTGGCGATGCTTCTCGTATTGAAGCAGGTGAAATTCCCGTGTTTTGGGCGTGTGGGGTAACACCGCAAGCTGCGGTGATGAACTCGAAAATTCCTTTTGCGATTAGCCATGCACCTGGTCATATGTTTATTACCGACATTCCTGACCGCGCTTGGATTGGCTAATTGGACTAAAGAAGAATTAAAAGGATAAGCAAATGCGTTTTTTATCGGTAAACGCCGATTGTTTCTTGATTGAGCTTGCGAGCCTAGAAGAAACTTTGGCGTTATACAATAAATTGCAAAATACGCAATTGAATGGAATTAAAGACTTAGTCCCTGCTGCCAAAACAATTTTGGTTTTTTTCAACGAGATTCAAACCAACTTTAAAACGCTGGTTGCCTCAATTCAGAGCCTTAAAATTGATTCTGGATTTGAGCGTAGTGGCCAAGAAGTGATTGTGCCGATTTGCTATAACGGCGAAGACCTTGCGCAGGTTGCTGAGTTCCAAGGTTTGTCTGTGGCTGATGTAATTAGAAAACACCACGAAAGCGTATGGAATGTGGCTTTTATTGGCTTTGCGCCAGGCTTTGCTTATATGAGCAGTCCCAATAAGCCTTTTACCGATATTCCACGTTTAACTGTTCCTCGTAAAAAAATACCATCAGGCTCGTTGGGGTTGGCTGGAAAATACTCGGGTATTTATCCAAAAGACAGTCCGGGTGGCTGGCAGCTGATTGGAACCACATCGGAAAAAATGTGGGATTTAGAGCGTAAAAATCCTGCATTGTTGTTACCGGGCATGACTGTACATTTTGAGGATGTTACACATAACCCAATAACAGTGACCGTACCGCAGCAAATTACGCGTAATGTTGAACCTAAACAATCGGTGCCACTGTTTAAGATCACTGCGCCAAGTTTACAGATGCTCATTCAAGATGAAGGACGCCTAAACCAGACCAATATTGGGGTTGGGGGTGCAGGTGCAATGGACTTGTCTGCCATGCATAGTGCTAACCGTATTGTGGGTAATCCAACCAATACACCCGTTATTGAAGTTTTAAATGGCGGCTTAAAAGCCAAAATGCAGCATGCTGGCGTTATTGCGGCGGCTGGGGCTATTTCAAACATTCGTGTGAAATTTACCGATGGTCAAACCGCAGACTTTGCAAGCTATCAACCGATTGATTTAGATGAAGGCGATGAATTTCAAATTCAGCCACCAACAGCAGGTTTAAGAAACTATCTGGCAGTTCGTGGTGGTATTGACGTTGAACCAGTACTCAATAGTGCTTCGTTTGACAGCTTGGCAGTGTTAGGGCCAGAGCCTTTAAAGCTTGGAGATACCATTTACCAAGGAAAGGTGAAGACAGCCAACATTAGCGTAAATGAAGTGGGCAAAAGTGATTTGCCAAAAGCTGGCGAAGTAGTCGAGCTAGACATTGTGATGGGCCCACGTACAGACTGGTTTGAACAAGAAAGTATTGAACTACTCTGTCAGCAAGAATGGCTGGTAAGCAATGAAAGCAACCGCGTCGGACTAAGACTTTCAGGTGAGCAGGCTTTAACTCGCAAAATTACCTACGAGTTAGAAAGTGAAGGCACATGCATTGGTGCTTTGCAGATTCCACCGAGTGGGCAGCCCGTTTTGTTTATGAATGATCACCCTTTAACGGGCGGATATCCGGTCATTGCCTCTGTTGCTAAACACCATTGGGACTTGGTGGCACAGATTCCGGCAGGTTGCCGCATCAAATTTAAAAAAATTGCCGAATTTACAGATTTTGAGAATGAATGATGAATACAGAAAAATTATTGATTGCTAACCGTGGCGAAATTGCCGTTCGTATTATTCATGCTTGCCGTGATATGGGCATTTCATCGATCGCGTTATATGCAGATGATGACATTGGCAGCATGCATGTCGAACTTGCAGATGAAGCATGGGGCTTGGCTGGTGCGACTGCCAGTGAAACCTACCTAAATATTCCTGCCATTATTGAAGTTGCTAAGAAATCAAAAGCGACGATGGTACATCCCGGTTATGGCTTTTTATCTGAACGTGCTGAGTTTGCCCAAGCCGTTATTGATGCAGGCTTAAAATGGGTAGGGCCATCACCAAGTGCTATTGAAAAACTGGGTGATAAAATCGAAGCGCGTAAAATTGCTGCTTCGGTCGGTGCGCCATTAGTTCAAGGTACGCAAGATCCACTCAACAATGCAGATGAAGCTTTAGAGTTTGCTAAACAGTTTGGTTTACCGATTGCCATTAAAGCTGCGTTCGGCGGTGGTGGCCGTGGCTTAAAAGTCGCTTGGAAACTCGAAGAAGTCAAAGAGCTTTATGAGTCGGCAGTACGAGAGGCAAAAGCTGCCTTTGGCCGTGGTGAATGTTTTGTCGAGCAATATCTTGATAAACCGCGCCATGTAGAGGCACAAGTCATAGCCGACCAACATGGCAACATTGTGGTACTGGGTACACGTGATTGCTCGTTACAACGCCGTAACCAAAAGTTAGTCGAAGAAGCACCAGCGCCATTTATTAGCGATGAGATTTACCAGCAAATTTTAACTTCGGCAAAAAACATTTGTCAGGCTGCAAACTACGTGGGTGCAGGAACAGTTGAATACTTACTTAGTCGTGATGGCAAGCTTTCATTCTTAGAAGTAAATACGCGTTTGCAAGTTGAACACCCAGTGACTGAAGAAACTTCAAAAGTCGATTTGGTAGTGGAACAAATTCGTGTTGCACAGGGCCATGAGCTTTCTATTAAAGAAACACCGAAAGCTCAAGGTCATGCTATTGAATTTCGTATTAATGCCGAAGACCCAGCACGTGGGTTTATTCCGGCCTTTGGGGTGTTGAGTTTGTTTGAAGCGCCGTTTGGTAACGGAGTACGCGTGGACACAGGTGTTTGCACGGGTTCATTGGTATCTAGTCACTTTGACTCACTCATGGCAAAGCTGATTGTGACGGGTCCAACTCGTGAAGTTGCAATTGCTCGTGCTAAACGTGCCTTGAAGCAATTTAAAATTGAAGGCGTGGCATCAGTTTTAGACTTTCACCGTGCAGTACTCAATGAACCTGACTTTACCAAAGAATTTAATGTACATACGCGTTGGATCGAAAATGACTTTAAACAAGAGTTAAAGCCGACTAAACGCGGTATTCCAAACCATCAACAACCGATGTTGCTGAGCTACATTGAAATTGATGGCAAATTGCACCGTCTAGGTTTACCTGTGGGTATGTTTGCACAAGGCCCAGCAACGGCAGTTCAAGCGCAAACAGCCGAGCCAGAAGTAAGTGCCGAGCATTTACTTGCGCCTATTAATGGTGTGATTAGCGCTTGGAAAGTCGAAAATGGGGAGCAAGTAACAGAAGGCCAAGTGGTTGCCATTATGGAAGCCATGAAAATGGAAGTGCAGGTACTGGCACACCGTAGTGGTGTGATTCAGATTAGCGCAGAGAAGGGTGCGACCTGCCATGCTGAAACCGTGATTGCGAGTATTAATTAATTATTTACTTTATTGATTGTTTATTAATTAATTGAGTCGATGGTTTTAACCTTTCATTAACCAATTTCAACTTGAAAGCCTGTACTGGTTATGAGATATTTATCACAGTTAAGTGATATAAATATTGATCACTGTATTTAAAGCTCGCTTATGCGAGCTTTAATTTTTAGCCCAGTTTAAGCATTTCTCACTTAATGAGCTGGCTGCATAAAAAATAATTTGAGAATTTGGCACTCACTCAAAGGCGAATTGAAGAAAGCGAATGAAAATTCTACCTTCATCTGAATATGATCAAATTCTAAAATACAGTGTTTATTGGCTCGTCATATCCATTGTGATTGGAGTCGTCGCGGGGCTGGCATCGACCTCAATTTTTGTGGCTTTTGATATTTCAAATAAAGTCAGAAGTTTGCATCATTGGCTCATCTACTTTTTGCCTTTTGTGGGTTTTGGTATCGGTTATCTCATTAAAAAATATGGATCGCCCATTGAACGCGGAACACATTTACTCATAGATGAGATTCATCAACCCAAGTCCTTCATTCCAAAACGAATGAGCCCCATCATTTTTATTACATCAATTTTAACGCAGTTATTTGGTGGTTCGGCAGGGCGTGAGGCACCAGCGGTTCAGCTTTCGGGTGCTTTAATTGACCACTTAAGCCATATTTTAAAAATCTCGGAAGACAATCGCAAAATCTGTTTAATCGCCAGTATTGGTGCTGGTTTTGCTGGCGTGTTTGGTTTGCCTATGGCTGGTGCAATTTATGGTTTAGAAATTACCGCTTTAGGTAATTTAAGATACTCAGCTATTTTTCCATGTTTTGTGTCAGCTCTGATTGCTTCGACCATTCCTGAGCTATTCGATATTGTTCATCCACATGTTTTTTACGTCATAAGTGAGTTTCCAGCCATTCATTTTGGCACGCTCATGAGCTTAATTGCAGCGGGGTTAGTATTTGGCTTTGCTGCACGTTTCTTTATTGCTGCCATTCATTTGGCAAGTGATCTATTTTATAAATACATTCGCTATTTGCCATTAAGAACAATGGTTGGCGGTATTATTATTATGCTACTTACGCTGTTTACTGCACATCAGCAGTACAACGGTTTAGGTACAGATAAAATCATTGCATCTTTTTATGTACCGATTGAGTTTTACGACTTTTTTAACAAGACTGTTTTTACCGCCATCACTTTAGGTTCAGGCTTTAAAGGTGGTGAAATTACGCCATTGTTTTATGTTGGTGCGACATTGGGTAATGCTTTAGGTGCAGTTTTAAACCTACCCATTTCACTGCTTGCAGGCTTAGGGTTGGTCAGTTTGTTTTCAGGGGCAAGTAAGGCACCGTTAACGTCTATTATTTTAGCCATAGAGCTATTTGGAATGAATGTTGCCACTTACGCCATTATTACTTGTTTATTGGCAGCGCTATTTTCAGGGGATTGTGGATTGTATCGCCGTAAAAAGTTGATGGATTAGGGAAAGCTGGAGTCATTTTTCCTCATTAGTTTTTAGTCAGAATATAAATGAATCGTATTTTTAATTATTATTTAATAATTGTTTTATTTTTTTACTTAAAATAAAAAAAGAACTTAAAAATATTAATTCAGAATGTGTGTATAAAAATATTTTACCGTTTGTCGGATTTGGATTTAACATTATTTTTTTTGAGAATAAATTAATAATATGTATTTATATAATGATTTTGTTAATTGAAATTTTTAATTAATAAATAAGGGGTTTGTTTAGGTAAAATAAATGAAATTTAAGATGTGTGGAGGTTTTTAGAATTGAACACTTCTAATTTTAATATATTATGGAATTAAATGAATATTAAAAGTGTTTAATTTTATAAATTTAATCAATTTATTGTTGATGGTATTTTTTATTGCCAATAAGATAATAAATTTCAGATTTTATTTGAAAAAGGTATTTAAAATGATTTGCGATTGATAATAAATTGGAAAGTTTCTCTAGGAATTGAGAGGTGTATTATGTTTAATTCGCCAGTTTTTAATTCAATTATAGGTTTAATTTTGACATATGCATTAATAACTGCATTTGTTAGTTCGTTGATTGAAGCTATATCAACCATTTTTAGTATAAGAGCTAAGACTCTAAGAAGCGGCTTAACTAAAATGTTAGATCATCTCCAAATAGAGGGTCTGGTAAATGACTTATATCAACATCCTCTAATTAATCCTATCAACTATGATAAACCAAATAAGATACCATCTTATATTGATCCAAAATGTTTTGTGAAAGCATTACATGAAATTCTTTCAAATAAGAATATAAGAGAGTTAAAACTTAATAAATTGTTAGAAGATTTACCAGAAGGTAACCCAGTTAAAGCATTTTTAGATTCTTTAGTTAGTGATATTGATGAAAAGACAGACTCTGCACAAAAGAATTTAATGCTATGGTTTGACGTATCAATGAATCGATTATCTGGTAAATATAAACGAAGCATGCAGTTTTGGAGTTTTTTTCTAGCATTTGTTATAGCTCTTGCTTTAAATGTTGATACTTTCAATCTAAGTCAGATTTATTGGAATCTATCTTCATCCCAACTTGACCTTTTGCTTAATACATCTGGACATGCACCACCTTCGTTACCAGCGGATGTAGTAAAAAATGTCCAAGATAACTTCGGAAACTTAAGTAAGTTACCTATCGGATGGGGTGAAGATGGGAGGTCATGGATTAGTGTGATAAGTAGCACTCGAAGTTTCTTTTGTTTCATAATGGGTTGTTTTATAACGGCTTGTTCAGTTTTATTTGGTGCTCCGTTCTGGTTCGATCTTTTAAAAAGCTTTGTTAATATTCGTGGAACAGGTAAAAAGCCGAATCAGTAATTAAATTATTAAAACTTTATTTAATAAGGACATGAAAAATGAAAAACATAGAAATGATTAAGGAAATACAGCAAAAATTAGGTATTGAAGTGGATGGCTTAGCAGGGCCTCAAACATGGTCAGCAATTTATACACATATTCTCAAAAAAGAATTGCCACTGTCTCCCACAGATCAAGTAGATGCAAAAAGTGAAAAAGTTATTGCTACACTACAGCCAGAAGTACAAGTATATGCTAGAGCTCTTATTCATAAAGCGAAAGAGGTTGGTATAGATATTAGAGTTATTAGCGGATTAAGAACATATGCGGAACAAGATAAGCTTTATGCACAAGGGCGAACTGAAAATATAGAAGATGGCATAGTAACTAAGGCAAAAGGAGGTCATTCGAATCATAATTTTGGTATAGCATTTGATATAGGAGTATTCGAAGGCAAAGAGTACTTAAAGGATTCTCCTAAGTATAAAGCTGTTGGAGCTTTAGGAATGCAGTTAGGTCTTGAATGGGGAGGTAATTGGAAAACAATTGTTGATCAACCTCATTTTCAATTAAGACCATTATGGGCTAAAAATTTATCAGAGGAACAAATGTTGGCGAATTTAAGAGAGCGGAAAGAGAAAAATCAGGCAATATATACATAAAGTTATAATTATTAAATTTATCTTAAATAAAGTATTGTAATTGAAAACTATTTATCTTCTAAGCCATTACAATTTAGTAATGGCTTTTTTATTCCACAACCGCTCTACTTTAATACGATTGTCATTTCCTACGCTTGACGATAACAAAAGCGAATACTATCCTTTGCGGGCTGGCCTACATTGCCAGTCGGTTTTAGCAGACCGTTTTCATCTAGATCATCAAAAAAGTAATTTTTTGGTGGTGAACTCGTTCGTCTCCCTTCGTAGCGGTAGGACGGAGGAGGGACGCCTTCGGGCGTGCCAGTTCCTAGATGACTGGTCTGCTAACCCTTCTTCGTTCTGCCACCATAATCATTTAGCAGTGATCTGGTAGAACTTCTATTTCATCTAGGAGTCCGCTATGCGTACTAATTCTTCTCATTTATTGGCCTTTGCCAAACTCTCTCTATTTATACCATTTAAATACTCTCGAAATCGGTTTAATCGACTCTAGGTTTTCTGCACCTTAAGAATCGTTACGACTCAAAAATCATAGCAACAATAAACCCGAGATAGGCGAGCATACCTTTATTGTGCTGCTTCTGCATGCCCGTTTTTAGCACTCAATTTAAGAGTGACGGCATTTCTATCTCTTTTACATACAACAAAAAATTATTTTAAACGGTACAAATATGTCACCTTTAGTACTTTCTACACGTGCTTTAAAAGTTGTGAATCAGGCAATTCATTTATTCCATCAATACGGATTTCACCTTGTTGGTGTTGACAGAATAGTGAAAGAGTCTGGAATTACAAAAATGACGTTTTATCATTACTTTCAGTCCAAAGCGCGGTTTATTGAAATCTGTCTACTTGTGCAAAAACAACGTCTTCAAGACAAAGTCGTTGCAACGGTGGAATATGACCAAGACTCAAGTGTGAGAGACAAACTCAAAATACTTTATGACTTGCATACTGACTTAGAAGGGCCGTATTACCTGTTATTGAAAACCATTTTTGAAACTAAAAATAATTATCCAAACGCTTATCAAACTGCGGTGAGATATAGAATGTGGCTCACCAATGAAATCTATAGTCAGCTAAGAATGCTTAAAGCATATACTTCGTATGATGAAGCTAAACTATTTTTACAGATGATTGAAGGTGCTATTATTCAAAGGCAGAGTCATACCGATGTAGATGAAAGAGACAAGCAATTCCAATATTTTATAGCGATGTTTTTATAAAATACTCAAGATAATAAAAGCCCCGAAGTTGGGGCTTTTACTGTATTAGGGTCTAACCAAAGTTCTTACCACTTATGGCTATAAGTCACTTTAAGCGTTATACCATTTGCAAGTAAGTGGCTAGTGTTATCGCTCGTTCTTAGTAATTGGCTATAAAGCGGGTAGTACTTGCGGTTAAACATGTTTTCTAAACCAATGGTCATGGTGTCTTTCTTGTTCAGCGCAAAGCTGCTGATCAAATCTGCTGTGGTATAAGATTTTACATCGTAGCGACCAAAACTATTTACACCATTTAGACGGTAATCTTCTGAACCGAAGTAAGTTGCTTGTAATCGGTTCGTCCAAGTTTCAGTTGGACTATAAGAAACATAAGCTGTGAGTTTTAATGGTGGAATACGGAAACCTGTCATGTCTTGTTCAGAACCGTTTTGAGGTTTTTCACGGCCTTTCATCCACGTAACACTACCGCCAGTTCCCCAAACATTAGCATCATCAAGATAGTCAAGCGTTGCTTCAACCCCAGTAACTTTCTCTTTGGTTCGGGCGAGGACTAAACCATTGTTGAATGATTGCACAGCACCTAAGTCAGAAGTAGAGTGGAATACCGCTAAGCTTGACGAGAAGTTATTAAAGTTACCTTTCCAGCCGAGTTCGTAGTTATCAACTTTTACAGGCTCTAAGAATGACGAACCAAGGTTAAAACCTTCACCAGCATTACGAATAATTAAACCGACATCAGGTAACTGAAAACCTTGGTTAAACGATGCATAAATCGAGTGCTGGTCGTTTGGTGAGAAAGTCACATTAGCATTGTACAACCATGCATCAGCTTTTACTTTTCCACCCGGAACCGTGTAAGGGTTGGTTTTGCCTAATTGTGATAATGGAACAAAGCTATCAATTTGGGCATAGCTATCTTCATAGCGTGTACCAGCTTCTGCTGACCATTGGTCATTAAAGCGGTGTTTTAACTGCACAAAACCACCGACACTTTGCGTGGTCAGTTCAGGTAAATAAATCAGTTTTCCGATTTTTACAAACTCTAAACCGCCAGATTGGTCATAAATATTAGGGTCGAAAATATCTAAAGGCATTTCGCTTTTTTCGCGGCTAAAGTCACCACCCCAAACCAATGAGGTATCACCTAAAAACTCAAGGGGAGTGGTCACGGTTAAGCGGCTACCGAGTACGTTATTTTCTTGATAAATCTGGTCGACTTGTTTACCACGGTTGGCATTTGCACGGGCATCAAACGGTGAAAAACGGGTAAAGAAGTCGCGGTAATAAATTTGAGCATCAACCTTATTACCAAAAAAGTCTTTATGGTTATAGGTCAAATTGTAGATTTGGTTTTCGTTTTTATTTTGGTCTTTGAGCTTTAAGCCTTTAATCGCTTTGGCTGGCACAGTTCCTGCTGGAGCTTTTTTTACACTTGGGTCAGATGCATAATCTGAGTCTTGCTCGGCATTATAGTAGTTTGCAGCAAACTGTAGATATTGGTTGTCATCAATGTGGTAACCCAGCTTACCACCGATGCTATAACCATTTGAATCGTAAAGGTCGCCCTGACTTGGTTCTGGTGCAACACGGTCACCACTTGCATCGTATGGGCTACCAATACGTTGATAACCAAAGTCGAGCGCATAGTCAAAAGCGTTAAAACTGCCCGTAAAATACTGGTGAATATCGCCACTTAAAGCATTAGAACGCAGATTTGTAAGTGGTGTTTGAAGTCCAACGACGGTTTTAGCCGTAGGTTCACCGCCCGCAGCTTTTGTAGTAATTGAAATAATACCGCCCGCTGCGCCGCCACCATAAATTGCGTTACTACCACGAATTACTTCAATGTTGGCAATACTTTCAGGGTCAATGGCTGAAAGTCCTCTCGCTGTATCACGTGTAAGGTTCATAGGAACGCCATCCACCAAAATAAGCGCATTACGGCCACGTAAAGTTTGACCATAATCGGTAATGGTTCGGCTTGAGTCCGATAGGCCCGGTACGGCTTTGGCTAAAACAGTCGCAATGTTTCCAGACGAACCATTTTTTAAAAGTTCAATTTGTTTTTCATCAAGCTTGGTGACTTGCTTGGCCGAAGTAGAAAGTTCATCTGCACGTGAAGCGGTAATGGTAATGGTAGGTAGGGCTTCAGGCTTTTTTTCTGTTTCTGCGGTGTCAGAAGTTGAAGCTGCAAATGCTGAGTTTGAAAGAATAATGGCTCCACCAAGTGAAAGAAGTGGAATGATATTTTTAACTTCAGATTTCCTCGTTAAAAGCTTATTACTTTTCTTATTTCCCATTGTCTCGCCCTGAGAGTGATTTTAAATTGACCGAATTATAAATGAGAATCATTGTAATTAACAATATTATTAATTGCTTTAAAATAATATATTTGAAATTTATTCAATGAATTAGGGGAATAGGCTTTTATTCCCCTAAAAAGATGTGAACAGTCATGAAATGCTCTTAAAGGAATTTAGATGATTTTGATGGGCACGGCGAATAATGCTTCGGTCATCGCCGAGTACAAAAAGCTGAACGGATTGTTGTTTCCAAGCTGCAATATCTTCAGGTTGTCGAGGAATAGCACAGAAATGCTTTTGACTATTTTTAGTCTTTGTATACATCTCTTGAACTTTTTCTTTCACCTTTGGATGGCTGGTTTGCCATGGTATTCCCATCGATTGAGAAAGGTCCGCAGCCCCTTCAAGAATAATATCAATGCCTTCGACTTTTAATATTTCATCAAGTTGTTCTAGTCCTTCTAAGCTTTCAATCATAGCAATGACAACAGTCTCGTTTGCAGCCTGTTGAACAAAACTCGCTAAATCGTCCATGCCGTATCGATTTAACCTTGTCGAGTTGAGTCCTCTTTGCCCAAGCGGCATATAGTGGCAATAGTTCACCGCCTGTTGAGCCTGCTGAGCATTTTCAATACGTGGAAACACAATGCCCGTTACCCCTGCATCGAGCAGAGGTAGTACGAGGTGGTTAGCGTTTAAAGGTACTCTTACAAACACATCAAGGCTCATAGCTCTAGCGGCTAAAATCATGGTCTCGACTTGAGACGTACTAAATAAAGTATGTTCCAAGTCGATAATAATAAAGTCATAGCCCGCAAGTGCCAGTTGTTCAACATTAATCGGAGAAGCTACGGAACAAAATATTCCGTAGAGCGTCTCACCATTTGCTATTCGTTTCTTAAAAGAAATCGAATGCTTATTCATATTCAATTTCCTTAATAAGACTGAGCGGGTTTGGTGTGGTTTGTACTCTTAAGCGAATTTCCGGAAGGAAACGGCGGCTTGCGAGCTGTTCAATATCAATGGTGTCATCTGTAAAGTTAAACAATTCATATCGTTCGCTAAACTCTGGATGAGCTTCTTTATGCTGATTGATGATGGTTCTTAACATGGTCCAGAATTTGATTTCATCGAAGTCATAATGTTCATTTAAGAAAATCGCTAACTCAGCCAGATTTACAAACCAAAGCGCATCTTGAGTAAAGTCTCTTAACTCATTTGGAGAGTGGGTTTCTAAGAATGAGTTCGGGTTAATTTTGGCATGTTCTTTAGGTGCATCTTGCAAGTTAGGTAAAAGCTCTGGCTCACGTAAAAGATGGCGGCTGAAACGAATTCCATCGTGGAAATCTTTCAAAGCCGCTTTAACTGGTAAGCCATTTTTATGAATCAGTACCATGTTTTGTGCATGTGACTCTAAAGCGAGGCCGTGGCACCATAAAGTATGCATGATTGGTAAATAAGCATTGGTGAGTAATTTTTCTAACCAGAACTCGATACCGTACTCTTGAATCCACTCATCAATGAGAGGTTTTTGGTCTGTATCAACTTGCATCAACCCTGTTACAGGCGTGGCCGATTCACCTTCTTTTAAGTAGCTGTAAATACTTTCGCGCCAAATGCAGGCTAGTGCGCCGTATTGAACAGGTAAAGCAATCGGCTGGTTAACTGAAAGACCGCCAATCTCTCTTAAAATAACAGGCTTGCGCTGTTTTTCTAAAATATGATCTTGCTCAACAATGTTATAAAGCCAGTCACTCATTTTCGCAGCATTTTGAACGGTATGCGGTGCCAATACACGAGAGGTAGAAGTATTGACTAAGTTCATTGCCAACTTGAGAGAAAGCGCCGAGATATCACTAATATTCGATAAGGTTCGAATCGATTGCTGTGGTAAATAAGTCGGACCTTCAATATCTAACGGAATGATCAGTTGGTTGCTGATTGCATCTTGATAATATAATTCAATAATTTTATTCCACTGCCACGGATGAATTGGGGTGAGGATATAATCTTTAAAATCTACATTTTGCTCTTTCAATTGATCATTAATAGTTTGTAGATCTTTCTCTGAAAAATGCTGTTGATAAAGCTGCTCTAAGTTAATGGTTTCACTTAAAACCAGTTTGCATAAACTGTTATGAGTCGCAGCCCATTGAACCGTAAAACCTTCAGAAAGCTCGGGTGCATATTTTTGATTTTCTTTTAAATCGAAGCCGATACGAGACTTAAAGCTCGGGTGATATAAATGTGCATTGGTAATTCGGGCTTCTTGTTCTAGGTAAGGCAAGGTTCTTAAAGGTTGAGTAGGGGCTTGGCTCAAAGTTTGCGCATGCTTAACGTAAGTTAAATTGAGTTCATCATTAAAGTTTTGCCATTTAACAGGGTCTGCTTCAATAATATTTTTTAGGTCAGCAAGTAGTGTTTTTAAGTTAGGGTGAGTTTCAGCATCTAACGTAATATCAGAACGGATTAAGCTTGAAGGATCTAACTTAATTCGTTTAAAACTAAAGTGTCGTTTAGCCGCACAGGTATAAAAGACGGTATCGGAAATATAGAACTTGATCTGACCTTTAGAAAAATCGTATTTAAAAGTATTTTCAAAAATGAGTGCTTCTAGTAATTGACCCATCACGCGATTTTCCGCAAGGGTTTTATAATTGGTTTGTTGTGTTGGTTGAAGAGGGCAAAGTGCTTCTGCGCCGCGATATTTATAAATAGGGTTTTCAACTTCAATCCAGATTGGATTGCCACCACTGTGGTAGAGCGTATTTAACATATTTGCCTTGATTGGTAATGTGAGTGAATGAATTAATAAATCGCGATACTGTTGGCCTTTGGCAGTAAAGTTTTCTTGTGTGAGCGTAAGGCGTGTGGCTTGCCAAAGTTCAGATTCTTCAATGGCCGTAACGCGTGCAATTGCACTGATGAGATGGGCAATGTGATTGATTACGAGGTAATATTTTAAAAAGGTCCATGCATCTTTTTGAGAGAACCAAACGGTACTATCTTCAGAAATAGATGAGTCGTCTTCTATCATTTCTGGAACAATGCTAATGCCTTCCATATCTCGAAGAATAAGACGATGTGGATAGCCATTTTTAAATTCCATTAAGCTGTTTTGCATGTGCGCTTCTACGCTAATGCCTTTATTTGCAAACAACTCAATTAATGGAATGAGCGAAACTTTAACGTACTGTTTCCACCAGAAAGTAATGAAGTCTTTGGCATCGTTCGATTGTAAGTTTTGATTCGGTGCAGCTTGCTGAATAAAGCTTAAAAGTGGGATTTCATGGTTTTCGTTTTCTTCAACCAAGCCGCCGAGCATTCGGGTATTTTCTAATACCTCTGGTGGAAGTCCCGCTCTATAAATAATGCCAAATGAACTTTCAAGCTCAGGAATTTTGACTGTTTTCGCCTCTAGTTCCGGCAGAATCACAAGGTCGGGATATTGCTCGTTAATCTTGTGATTAATAATAATTTTGCTCGCATCAATGGCACGTTCCATTTCATCCATTGGGTTATTACGAATGAAACTGGTAATTCGTACATCAATTGATAGCTTTAAGAATAGGTTCGATTGAGGTAACCACACTGTGCGAACAGATGAGGTTGGCCATACGGTTTGACCCAAAGCTCCCAGATAGATCACGTCTTGGCTGTCTAAATGTTTCTTTAAAGATGGATGTTGAAGTAAGAAATTAGCTTGCCACGGATGCGTTGGCATGAGTTCATAATTAGTGAATTTCTCTTGCAAACGATCTTTTGCTGCTTCTAAAACTTCATCTTCAATATGGTGAGAACGTTCGGTTTCGCTGACTAGTTTTTGGATTAAAGACGAATGAACTGCAAAGTAATGGAGTTGAAAACTTGCGCCTAGCTCAGGGCTATACTTTTTCATGTCCTCTTTAGAAAAACCTAGATTGGCCTTAGAGGTCACATGAAAAGGATGCCCATATAACATCCCTTGTTCGGTTGCCTGAAAACCACTTAACGCTTTAGTTACTGTTTGAGATGGCTTATTTTCTAAAAAGAATTTTGTGTTCTCTATACTATTGGCAATATCTGAATACAGATTCTTATTTTGGTTTTTATCTTTAAATAAGCTATTCAGTTCATCTGTAATCAGCTTCACTAACTGTTTAGGGTCGGTGAGCGAGTCAAACGTATTGTCGTTTAAATTTTGCAGAACAAAACCACGTTGATATCTGTGATAACCCGTAGTTGATAAGTGCTGAACTGCGCCATAAACAACCGTGTTAGATGCATGAAATGTATAAGCAAAACATAGGGTGTCTGGTTGCTCTGCATATAGGGTGAATAAAGGAGAGTCTTGAGCTGGAATAATGCATTCTTCAAGATTCACTTTGAGTTCACGAAAGAAAGTATTCAGGTACTGTTCGAAAAGTTTATAAGACCATGCATCTGTTGTAATAATTGAGTTCATTCTTGTGCCTCTTTTAAAATTGTATCCATTAAAAATCTATTCAAAATCACCACTAATCCCGCACCGATAAAAAATAGTGAGGTGCAGATTAATGCCGCGGTAATATTGAAAAATGAGTAGGTGAGCGTGATGGTGATTGGGCCAATAAGCTGTCCTAAGACAAAGGCACTGTTAGAAATACCAATCACTTTTCCTTGGCTTTGAGCGCCAGCTTTTAAAGAAATGGTGTGTAAGATCGAAGGAATAAGGGCTGCAAAGCAAAAGCCTTGTATGAGTCGTAATATAAGAACTAGCCAAATATTCGAAACCCAGATCAATGCGAAAATCGTGATGCCGCAAATTAAAGACGCGTAAATGAAGTTATTAAAAGAGTCTCCTTTATCATCATTTCGTTTTCCCCAATAGGTCGCAGCAATAAAGGCTGCTCCCCATGAAAGCGCATGAATAGTTCCTGTTAAGCTTGCTGCAGATAACGAAGAGTGAGTGCTTTGGCTTATTTCACTAATGTACAAAACGAAGCAAGAAACCAAACCAAAGCCGCCCGCTTGAACTAAAATGCCAGCGCTTAACCATGAAAAAATCGTTCTATCAAAGAAATCTGGAAGTTTGGATTTCTCTTTGGTTTTTGGCGCCTCAGTTTTAACAGGAGTGGTTAGTACAAATGACGCGATCACAATGAGTGTCATCACAACAAATGCTGTCGCGTTGAGTAATATTTCAACTCGCCATTGATCCATAAATATCCCGCCGAGTACGGGACCACATAGGCAAGCGAGTGCAACACTACTTTGTAGTTGTCCAAAAGCGGCGCCTCGTTGTTGCTCATTCGAGAGATATGAAACGTAAGCATTTAAAATCACGGACAGACCGCAAAACCCGAGTAAAATTCGCGCAAAAATAAATAGGTATAAATGCTGGGCGCTCGCCATGAGCAGTATTGAAATACAGAAACCAGCCAGTGAAAGTAACAAGGCTTTTTTATGGCCGAATGTGTCGGATAGGTGTCCCACAATTGGTGCTGTAAATAAACTGCCAATAGCCGGAGCCGCGAGTGCTAAACCTGCCCAGATAGTTGGAGTACTCATATGCGCCGTCAGTTTTTCCATATAGAGCGGCATGATTGGAATCAGCACCATAAGCCCAAAAGTGGAAAAAAACTGACAGAGCAAAATAATGAAATGATCTAGGCGAGATGAGCGCATGATTTAGATATCCATGGTCTCATAGCTAGAAACAGATAAGCTGTGATAAGGGTTTGGCGTAGTTCCGATTTTACTTGGCATGCCTGTTGAGTCGCTTTCTTGCGCAAGTAAAGGCGTAAGTAACTGTTTGAATGACCAAGTCTTATTGTCAAAAAAATAAGTTTGAATTTGTGATTTTGTTCGCTCTGAAATGGGTTGGGTTTCTACAAAATCTTGAATAATGTCTTGAACCATCTCCCAAAAATCGCTTTCTGTACGATCCGTATATTTCAAGGTAGCTAGAGCAATCGGGTAGAGGTTAATTTGAATCCCTAATGTAATGAAATAATTAAATAAGTCCTCATTTTTAGTAAATATAAGATTATTCGGTGTACTGGTATCAATGGTATAGATCGGAGGTGTAAAACCACTTTCTTCAATGGCTGTGGTACATATTCTTAAGGTATCGTGGTCACGCAAAATAAAGCATTTCAACTTATTATTTTCATAACACACCATGGTGTTTTGCCCGTGGCATTCAGGCATGATGCCTTTTGCCCAAAGCGTTAAAAATGTTTGAATAAAATGAACGCTTAAGTCTTTTAGTAATGTCCATTTGTCACCTTCAACGCCTAACGTTTCCCAAGGGTCAACATAGGTACAGCTTAAAGCTGACATAGTGATTGGGGTGACGTTTTTGTCTTGGCAAATATTCGGTAAATGTCGGACTTGGCAGCCGATTACACCTAAATTTTTTACAATCGGCTCTTGTTTACCCAGCACCCACCAGTGCGTTTCATTACTCAAAATGAGACGATTTTTTATTAAAGCAGTTTCATTAATGACTTCATTTAAAAAATCATACGCCGTATGCCCATTCATTAAATAACGGCCCGGCATAGAGCGGATCGCACCTAATGTTTTGGCATTGGTCGAGAGTTTTAAATGCAGAGTAGGGTTTGCATTGTGAATAAGCGTTCTTAAAGAAGATGTCGGTAAACCAATTGTGGTGACATGATTTAGGTCAATACCACCGTACTTATTTTCATCAAACTTTAAATAGCGATGTTGAGTCTCTAGCAAAGGTAGGGCTAAGTAGTCATCTGAAAGCTGAGCCATTTTGTCAGCAATCAGACTTTCCTCAGCTTCTGCTAACAGAAGCTCTTTATGAAGAATCGACTCCATATTATTGATCACGTCATCTTTCTTAAATGCCCACCAGTACACCTCAATTTCTTTTTGAGTTGTGAGTGGTGCAAGTTCACCTTTTGAGTGCGCGAATGGATGAAATGGACGGTCAGCTACTAGTGATAGCAACTCGCTTTTGATTAAAGGTGAAGAAAATGAAAGGGCTGACTGTAAAATTTGAGGAATTTTTTCAGCTGTTACTAAGTTATCTAGCCAGTAATCAATCGCTTTTTGATGGTGTGGTGACGGCCACCAAGATGCTTTGGTTAAATAGTTAAAAACTTCAGAAATCGAAATTTTAGAAGTTGTATTACTCAACAGGTTATGAAGCAAAACTTCAGGTTGGGTAACATAGAAAGGATTTACACCATCTACTTTTAAACAGTTGAAATAGAGTGCCAACTCATCATTGAGAGTAATTGCCAGATAAGGCTTTTTATAGGAAATATGATCTTTAAAATCTCCGTAATTCTCCATGTAGAGTGCATCTATCGTTTTTTGTAGTTGTGCTGTGTAAATCCGATCTAACATTTTAGTTATTCCTATTCTTATAAAAGCGGTAGAACCGTGCCAACGTTCTGTTCTTGCGCAGCATTGAAGAACCACTTAGCGCAGACAATGTCATCAATCGCCATGCCCATTGGGTTGAGTAAAATGATTTCATCTTCGTGTTCGCGGCCGTTTTTATGACCAATAATGATGTCGCCCAGTTCGGCATGCAGTTTTTCACGGCTGAATAAGCCATCTTCAACCAACACGTTGATGACTTTCTTTTCTCGGTTTGATTGGTCCCAGTCATCTACAATCACTTTGTCCACTTTTAAGAAGACTTCAGGCTCAATATCCATAATTGAAATGTTTGAAACAAAGCAGCCTTTTTTAAGCCACTCAAACGGAATGTAAGGTTTATCTGAGACTGTGCAGGTAATGAGGACATCAGCTTGCTGAATTGCAGACTTGGCACTGCCATGAATTTCAATTTCTAGATGTGGATATTCCGATAAGAACAAAGCTTTGAGTTTTTCAGCCGCTTCAGGGTTCACATCAAACAAATGGATTTTTTTCACTTGAGCATATTGTTCAAGCACCGTCTTAATCTGCATTTGGGCAATTGGGCCGCAGCCAATTACGGTAATGTCAGAAAAGTCTTTTTTTGCTAGATACTTAATCGAAACACCCGTAATTGCAGCAGTTCGCATAGCACTGATGAGGCTGCCTTCCATTACTGCAACTGGATAATTTGTTTCTGAGTCATTTAAAACAATTAATGCGCTCGCACGCGGAATATTGAATTTTTTAGGGTTATGTTGTCTTGAACCAATCCACTTAATTCCGGCAATTGGGTCATTACCACCTAAATAACACGGCATAGCGATAATACGGTCAGCAATATGGTCTGCACCTTGCCAGCGAAGGTACGGTTTTAAGGGTTGTACAAATTGTTTATTTGCATGCAGGGTTAAACCTTCAGTAATCGCTTCAATAAATGAATTACTATGATTTGCGCCAAGATTTAATAAATCCGATTGACTTAAATAGCGAAGGGTAGCCAAATTGCTCATGAATATGTCCTAAGGAGAAAGTTAAACAACATTTTGTAAAGTAAGGTTTTCTTGGCGTCGTACGTTTCGATTGAAGTGACGCTTTTTAATCATTTCGAACCATTCATCTTCATAAACCAGATCGAGATAACGATCACCTCGATCGGGTAAAAGCGTTAAGACGCATGAACCTTCAGGGATGGTTGGAATCAATTTTTTTATGGCTGAAATTGATGAGCCGCTCGAACCTCCTGCAAAGATTCCTTCGTGTTCAAGAAGTTCTCTACAACCAAGTGCCGACTCGTAGTCATCTACATAAATGACATCATCAATTTCATCGGGGGAGAGGAGAGCTGGGACAGTACTTGCTCCAATACCAGGAATTTCGCGTGGACCAGATGTACCACCGAACAGCACAGAGCCAACAATATCGACAGCGATGACTTTTAATTCTGGAAATCTTTCTTTAAGGCGACGAGACACGCCCATAATCGTGCCGGAGGTACTTGCCCCGATCACGAGGTAATCAATCTTGCGATCAATTTGATTTAAGATTTCTTCTGCTTCACCAAAATAGTGGCTTTTCCAGTTGTTTGGATTGGCGTATTGATTAATCCAAACCGCATTTGGTAGTTGCTGGCAGAGCCGTTTTACGGTGTCAATTCGGGTTTTTAAATAACCGCCGTTTTGGTCTTTTTCAGAGACCATTTCGATATTGGCTTTGTAAAGCTTCAGCATTTGTAGGTTTGCTGAGGCAATTTTCGGGTCAATAACGGCAGTAAATTTTAATCCATATATTTTGCAAGCCATTGCAAGGGCAATCGCTAAGTTCCCTGACGAACTTTCAACAATGTGACTATCTTTATGAATTACTCCAGATTTTAAGCCTTCCTTTAGCATGAATAATGCTGGACGGTCTTTAATACTTCCTCCTGGGTTTAACAATTCCATTTTCGCAATCACTGAGACTGATTGATGCGTGAATAGCCTTGATAGTTGTAATAGTGGCGTTTTACCTATGCATTCGAGAATATTTTCATGGATCATGGCAGATCTTCTCAGGTTTTTATGTGTTGTAAATGATAATTATTATTAATTAAATTATTATTACGATTTATTCCAAGATTGTTGCGGTTTGTAAAGAAAAAGTAGGATGAGTTATAGGAATTTTCACTAATTTTTTTGATCTAATTCTTTGAATAATAAAATCTATATTTTGTAAAAGGCTAAATAAATTAAGTTTTTAAATATAAGCAGATAGGCAGGAACTTACTATTTTATAAAAATTGATCACACTAACAAAAAGTAACCTTTTGGAAAAAATGACGGATATATTTTGTGAATAATGCTTTTTACATAAAAAAAGCCCCTATAAAGGGGCGCTGATTAAAACAAAAAATAGGTCAGCATTTAGCTTAGTGTTGAAGCCGTAGCAGAATGTTGTGTCATTTGTTCAAAGTATTGAACGGCAGGTGAGCGAGCCATATACGCTAAAGCTTGTTCGGTGTCACCTTCATGGATCGGATTAAATTTTGGAGACACCCATCTTAATGTCGCTTTCCATAAATATTTGATTGTTGGTAGGTTATCTGATTGAGTAGCAGTTTTTTCAAACTCACGAATAATATTAATGTAACCTCGACGCATCAATTTTTGAATATCTTGGTGTTCCAAATCTTGTCGTCCAAGACTACGGGCGAAATCGGCAAGAAAATAAATAAATAATGGGAAAACTGCCATCATGATGGCTTGCCTAGAAATATAAAAACCAAATTTATTTGTTAATAAATGCTCAAATAAGTCATAGGCAACACAGCGATGCTCGACTTCTTCTGCAAGATGCCAACGGAATAAATCTGCCATCGCAGGATCTGCCTTATCCCACGACTTACTATCGAGAGTCCATTGACCAATTGTTCCGGTAAAGTGCTCAATTGCAGCAATTACACCGACTCGGAATAGTAACCAATACTCCTCAACTTTCTCACCTTTTAAAAAAGGAATACCAAGAGGTTTGTCACCTAATAAAATATTAAAAACCAGATGAGCACGATTGAGAGAATCTTGAATGTCGTAGCCATGCTCCCTTAAAAAGTCTTGCGCTTTTTCATGGGCACGAGCATGAGCTGCTTCTTGACGTACAAAACCAACGACCTCTTGTTTTAATTTTTCGTCGTTAATGTAGGGTAGAGTTTTATTGAACACTCGGCAGAACCAAAACTCACCCGCAGGCAAAAGCATATTTATGCCATTAGCAACATGTGAACACAGAGGGTCATTTGGCATCCAACATACAGATGACTCTGAAAAGTCGAAATATACTTTTCTTGCTTTAAGTTGATGATTCCCTGTGAGCATAGATGTCACTCCATTCATAATTTTTGATTTAATGCGAATGGCTAATTTTTAGCATTAGGTAAATTTATTCACCATGTGCTTAAAGGACAAAAATCTGATTTAGATGGTCTACAAAGATAAAAGCGGCTTTGAGTTAAAAATTATTTAAGAACTTTCTAAAAATTTAAGCTTATTGCCTGTATGAATCATATTTCCATAAATTAATCTAATTTAGCGATTAAGTATTATAGACGTGTTGTATTTATGACGACATATGTAAACAAGTCTTAATCTATAGCACACGAACACTTTAAAATTATTGAAAATAAAGTTTTAAGGTGTAGAGGTTTGAATTTTTTTAATTATTATCGAGATCTTCAGGCTGAGTTAAGCAATTATCCTTGGCTAGAAATGATAGTTTCACTCACAATTTTAATTCTATTTGCTGCATTGGCAAACTTCATTGCTAAGCGAATTATTGTTCGGGGTATTCGTCATTTAGTGACTAAAATCAAGTCACTTAATCAATCTGTCTTTGCTCAACATAGTGTCATAAAGCGGTTTGCCAATATTGTTCCTGCTATTGTGATTATGAATGGTATTACCACCGTTCCACACTTATCTGAAAAAGCAATTGCTTTGGTACAGATGGGTGCGCAAGCATTTATTTTCCTGACTATTGCGCTCACGATCAGTGAATTATTAAATATATTTAATTTAATCTATCAACGTAATCCAAAATCTAGAAACAAGCCGATTAAGGGCTATTTGCAACTCGTTAAACTCATCTTGTTTGTAGTCTGTGGTTTAATGATTTTAGGTACATTCCTTAAAAAGGATGTATTTACCTTGCTTGCTGGTTTTGGTGCGATGGCAGCCGTATTAATGTTGGTTTTCCAAAATACGATTTTGTCATTGGTCGCGAGTGTACAAATTGCTTCTTATGACATGGTACGTATAGGGGACTGGATTGAAATGCCGTCGTTAAATGCCGATGGTGATGTGATTGATATTTCACTACATACTGTAACCGTACAAAACTTTGATAAAACCTATACCACTATTCCAACCAATAAACTTGTTACAGACACTTTTAAAAACTGGCGCGGTATGAGTAACGCTGGATGCCGTCGTATGAAGCGTTCGCTTTTCATTGACCAGAGTAGTGTGCACTTCATGACTGAAGAAGAGCAGCAAAAGCTAAAAGATTTTCTATTGTTAGATCAATACCTCAATGCTAAACAATCTGAGATTGATGAGTTCAATAAGCATTTAGGTAGTCAGTCTCGTTATAACAAAAGACGTTTAACCAATATCGGAACATTTAGAGCGTATGTTGAATTCTATTTGCGTCAGCACAAAGGAATCGCACAAAATCAAACTTTAATTGTTCGTCAATTACAACCGACGAGTGAAGGTCTACCACTAGAGATTTATGCCTTTACTAATACCACTGCATGGGTTTCTTATGAAGCAATTCAGTCCGACATTTTTGACCATCTCATCGCGATTTTGCCTGAGTTTGGTTTAAGAGTGTATCAGGCACCATCAGGCCATGATTTTCAAAAACTTACAGTAGAGTAAGTGGTATAAGAATGCTATCTTCTTTGAATTTTCAAGTAGATAGCATTTTTTTAATATTTTTATACATTAATTTATAAATATTTTTGGAAAATTATTATTAAATAGCGGTATAAATTGACTATATGAGTTATGCGCGTTTCATAACTTAGAAAAGACTGATTTTTAAGCAAACTCGATCAAAAATTTTTCAGGAGTGAGGCTTAAGTAACGAATTTGACACTTTAAACAAAGAAAATACTAAATGTTTAAGAATAACAAACAATAAAGTTGCTTTACTAAAATTTGTTAGGTGAGTTGGAGTGTTTGAATGGCTACAGCAATAGAGAACAGAGCTAGACAACTTAAAAACGCAAAACGTGGAGGATATGCGCCAACCATTGCCAAAGACGTAAACAAACACAAAGTACAAAAATTAAGGAGAGCTCTAGACGAAGCCCGGCGATATGTGAGTGAACTCAATGATGAAACGGTTATCTTCGATGATCAAGACGCAAGGCAAAAGGCTGAAGGAGCCAAAGCAATTATTGAAATGTTTGAAGCAGCGCTAAGTAGTGCATAAGCTGCATCAATCTAAAATATAAACCATAGAAGACCTTGCTGAATATAGGGTTAACTTTTATTCTTCGACTAAATCACCTCGTTATTCAGCAAGGCAGTAAATGAAAATAATTCAAATATTCCTATATTCTATTTTTAGCTAACATATCAGAAAAAACTTAGGTCAAATAATATTATTGATGAGCTTAATTTTTTTAGAAAATTATTACCAAATATAAAATTTTTCCGCATATAAATTGTGATGAATTTTGCATTTTAATTATTTGCTGTGGTGAGTTATGGGAACAGGTTTCATAACACTCTTATTGATTACACTTGCCATTTCAACACTTACATACTGAAATGATATATCCATCATACTTCCTTAAAAATCGGTCTAACAAAAAAGTTAGAATAAGAGGGAAGGAACCATGCCAAAATTTATAACAATTGCCGAAAAGATCTATAAAAGATTTGAAGAAGATAAATTATTTTCTGACAACCTGATTGAACAACTGAATAATTTAGTCAGCATTATTCGAAAAGAGATAAAGGGCACTCCCTGTAAACTGAAATATAATTTTATAGATTTTGAAGAGTGCTTAAGTAAACCTTTAAATGAATGCAGCATTAAAATCGACATGAGCTTAATGCCTAAATATAAAAATAAGGGTGAATATATTATGTGGTTAGCAAGCTTTATTGAAAAAATTACGATAGGTGGGCAGCCAAAACTTCCACCACTTTCAAGTATTATGGCCGCAGACTTTGATGTAAAAAAAGAAGCCCAGAGGGTACTGGAAAATAAAAAAGCAGTATCCGAAGAAAACGTCAGAATGATCGAAAATTATTTTAATTCTGAAGAGTATAAGAAAAATAATAAAAAAATAAATCTAGTCTAAAGTCCTATAAAAGTGTGTATCCACCGCACTTTTATAATCGCTGGAAAATTTCAGCAACCGCCTTCTGGGGCGGTTTTCTTTATATAACTTATTTACTTTATTTGATCATGATTGTCTTATAATATGCACTTTTTAATTATGATAAGTGAATATTATATATTATGAAATCAAGAGTTTTTATCTTGGGCTTACTTATTTGTACTAATAGTATGGCTGCTTCACACACAAGTTTTGAAGAGGAATATCATAGTCATTTAGAAAAATTCTATACAGCTCAAGCACAAAGAGATACTTTTATAAAAAAGAATGCGAACAAAAATTTAACTAGTGCACAAAGAAAAAAGCTAGATTCAATAGAATGTACTTATATGCAATCTGAACTACAATATAATGAATTTCTTATTGCTAGATTTAAGGAGTATAAAACCTTCATGAAGAAATCTGGTCGAGAACTAGCAAATGATAAAGAATTAATTAAAATGGATATTGATTCTTTAAAAGAAGAAATAAACAGTCCTCATGGAAAGTGTAAATAACAAAAAGCACCGATAACGGTGCTTTTTTGAAAATTTCTATCAATCCTAATTAGAGAAAACAGTTCACTTTTCAACATGATATACATACTTAAACAATTACATCATAAAAAAATCCATAACTTATGTTCATAGCATGTTAAGTTTTCCTACACATCTATAAAAATTATTGAAAGGCTTAAATATGAAATGTTCATATCAAGATTTGGATGGCAATAGAGTTCATGTTACTTGTGAAAGTTATATACATATACCTTTAGGTGTGGGTAAAAGTAAAATAGCAGTAGATAATAGCTCAGAGGACTTAATCCATATCAACGAAGATTTTAGTTTTTTTAAAAAAACGGAGGCAGATTCAGTTCCACTCTATCGATTCGCTATTGATAGTAAAAATAATGTTTTTAATAGTGATGAACTACCTGCTTTGGCACAAATTGGAACTGATTGGGAAATTTTAGATCAATAATTTTTTGATTTGATATATCAGTTGTTTAGCTGTTTTTTCAATATTTTGTAAAATTTATCAAATAGTAAATATTTAACTAAACTTAATAGAGGTATTATAGGCAACTCAGTTAAATATAGTCTAAATATTAATAGGCAGTTTTAGGCTAAATATCGAATATACAGAGAGAAAGAACATGAAGCGCCTTATTACTTTATTTCTATTGCCTTATGCAACGGGGACATTCGCTCAAGAGCCCTTCGAGGTCAGTAAAAGTTGTTTTGTCGTAAATGGTAAAAATACTACAGAGACTTGCTTACTCTCTTCTACAAATAACTCAACATCTAACTTTGAAAGATTAATTTTTCCTAACACTAAAGTATTTATTAAAGAATCAAATATTTGTTCAAACGAGGATCCATGTGTTTCTGTCGGAAGTAACTTATCTAATTTAAAAGATGCACACATTTATTATCGTAATTTAAAGACAAAAAAAATTGTTGATAAACCTGAAAAAGATGCATGGACATGCTTTAAACAACCTCACGATAAGCTAGATTTTTGTGTTTCTTACGATTAGAACAGAACGAATTGCATTACTCGGATTAGTGAAAAGTTATAATTAGTGGCTTTATACAATTTCTAAAATAGTGTCTTACTTTGGCTACAGTGCATTGTTTCAGTTTACATTTCTATGTAGATAAAACAAAAAAGTCTATAAACCTATGCTGATCGTAATATTGATAGCCAGTATTTATTAGCTAATCAATGGAAATTGTATGAGGTAAAATATGACTAAAATAATAGCTACTCTAAGCTTAGTAGCAATCGTATCAATCTCTGTTATAGGTTGCCAAGGCGAGAATGATACGAAGCAGCAAGATAAAACTACAACGCCACATTCGCTAGATAAAGATTCATAAAAACAAAAGCCCATCCTGAGATGGGCTTTTTTAGTGATCATTTCATTTAGAAAAAAGTGGATTAGTCACAAAGATTAGGCCGACAGAGAAAAATGAGTCATCTTTGGTTTTATTTAAACGGTTACCATAACTTGCATTGAACTGGACATTATCTTTGTACAACATATATTTAATGCCGGTTTGATAAAATGAATCGTCTCGATCATTTCCATAAACTTCGGCAGTAAATGTTAATGGTTTCGTAATGAATGTTTCTGTACCTACACCCCAAGTAGTTTGTTCGCGGTGAGTGGTATGTTCTTTAAGCCAACCCACATTTGTATGTACCAAGAAATGGTCATCTAACATAGAAATACTTAAGGGAACATTCACAGTCCAATCTTTTTCAGAAGTATGGTTGTTACTCATTTGAGTCGAAAATGAAAAACCAATTCCCCAGTTATTCGTCTCAAGTGGTTTTAAGAGTGTTTTCCCTTGTACAGTTGTATAAGTCGCATTACCTGTGTCGTCAGAAAAATGACGGCCCATGCCTATACCAAATTCAAAATTACCACCAATATTACAAGAAGGGATGACCCAATATTCCTTATCGTTAGGATTATTCTGCATCCATGAGTCAAGCTGACAGGTGTGGGCAGGAACTAAAGAAGCATCATCGACAACCATTGGTCGACCAGCATAAGTTGAAATAAAGGCTAAGCAAGTACTTACAAAGACAATAGATTTTTTTAAGTTCAGAAATAGCATTGATGACTCCAATACAACAAAGAGCACATGTAAGTATTTGCTAGTTTGTAAACAAAACTGATGAATAAGAATAAAATAAGATGGGGACTCTCTTAGATCCACAAGAGAGCCAGAGGGCTGTAGTGGATACTTAGATATGAGTCGATGATTTAATTCTATCAATCGAGCAAGTACTCACAGTGAAGCCCCTAGAAATTCGTTGGGCGGATTCTAAATTGGTTTTATTGGGCTGGCAAGTTAAAGTTTAGTGACATCTATTTTTTAAGGCTATAAGAAAATGATTTACAAACTCAAACGGTACACATCAAATTTATACATAAATTAAAACTTAATAAAAAGTATATTTCATATAATTATTCAAAATAATGTTGAGGATTAAAAATGAATAAAATCATTAAAACTATATTATTATCTGGTTTAATTTTATCTATACCATTATCAGTTCTTGCTAAGAATGTTGAAACAAAAGTAAGTTTTTTAAAAGGTTCACATCAAACGACATTAACTGGAAAGTTTCAAGGTTATGATGATGTTAGATATAGAGTATTTGCAAAAAGTGGGCAAGTTTTAAAATTCAATATTAATAGTTATAGTAATTTAGCTTATGTTAATATTTTTGCTCCAGGTAAAAAACCAGGCAAAGATCAAGCTTTGTTAGTGGGTTCGACATTAGGTTCTTCCGGAGAAATAGTATTGCCCGTCGATGGTGATTATATTATCCAAGTTTATCAAATGCGAAATAGTGCACGTAAAAATAGAACAGTGTCCTTTAATTTAGATTTGCAAATATTAGATAATAAAAATATAAAATGACAGAGATAATCTATACATAAGCTCTAAACTATCGAGCCTATGTATAGATTAAAAATAGAATCAGCTTAAATAAAGTTTTTCTACAATTCCGCATTTATCAACAAAATTTGAATCATGAGAAACAAGTAATACAGCACCTTCATAGCTTGAAATTGCTTTTGCGAAAAGTTCTCTTGATTCGATGTCTAAATGATTTTCTGGTTCATCGAGCAATAAAAGTTCAGGCATAGTCTCTGCATGACTCAAACCTAATAAAGCTACTTTTAGTTTTTCGCCGCCGCTCAGTTGAGTTAAAGGATGGGTACCTTTATCACCACGGAGCCTGAGTTGACCTAGTAAATTTCTCCACTCCAATTCGGAAATATTCGAATTAATATTCCTTAGGTTTTCAACTGCTGATAGATGATCTAACAAAAAGCTAAAGTTCTGATCAAGATAAAAACAATTTACAAATAGGCTAATTTCGTCGGTAGGCAATAAACTACTTTGAACAATCTGTTTCAACAAAGTTGATTTACCAATACCATTGCGACCAACTAAGTGAAGTTTTTGAGAAGCTTTGAGTGCAAAATTAATTGGCTGTTGTGTGCCATAGTTGAGTTTTAGATTATGAACCCTGAGAATTTCTCCTGACCTTTTTTGCAAAGAAGGGAAGACAAACTGCTGAGGCTTAACGGTTTCCAGAAGTACTTTCTTATTCTTTAAGTCTTGCTGGCTTTGATCAATTTGACGCTGATGTTGAGAATGTATTGCTCCTAAGCTTTGCCCAGCCTGTTCTTTTTTAAAGTCGAGTAAAATTTTGGCTTGTGAATTTGAATCACGAAGTTTATTACCAGCACGTTCACGTTTTTGTGCTTTCATTAAGACATCATGTTGCTTCTGCTTCATGTGTTTAACTTCACGTTGATGTTGATGCACCGATTGCTCTAAAGACTCAATTTGATCTTGATATTGCTCATAAAAATAATCATAGTTTCCAGTAGTGTGATGTAAACCATGTTCATTTAAATAGTAAATATGGTCTACTTCATTGAGTAAAGTCAGATCGTGGCTAATAATAAGAGCACCTGCCGGATGATTTTTTAGGTGAGCAATCAACCATTGTCTAGCATCTTGATCGAGATGGTTACTTGGTTCATCAAGCAATAGATAGTGGTCGGTTTTTAAAAATAATGCTGCTAACGCTAACTTGGTTTTTTGTCCTTCACTTAATTGATGAACTGGAAACTTTAAATCGGTTGGGAGTTGTGCCGATCGCAATAATGTCTCCCAAACTGAAGGAAGATCCCATTTGCCCTCTAATAAATCATAATCATCATATTCAGCTTCGCCTTGTTCTACTCTTTGCAAAGCTTTATAGAGATGATCGATCTCTAAAGCTTCTGCAATGGTGGATGAAGAAAGACGAATTAATTGAGATAAATATGCATGCTTCGTTTGCCAAGTAATTTGACCACTGATGTGCATTTCCTCAGTTGGACAAATTTCTTGCAACAATTGCATAAGTAAGGATTTACCTTGACCATTACGACCAATTAAAGCGGATACTTGGCGATACTCTAGTGAGAAATTCAATTGTTTAAACATCACTTTCGAAGGAAATTCTAGAGTGAGTTGTGATATTACACATGCCTGCTGAGTCATTAAAACCTCATAAATACAGGATGTACAAAATAGGAAAGTTAAACTTTAAATAAAGACGTTAAGCCACTAAGAAATAGTCTATTTTGCACATCAAAAAAAGGAAAATTGATGAGAAAAAGGACTTACTTCATTGGCGTGACTCACAAAGAATAGGAAACGAGGTTGGTATTCTATAATGATTTTTAGTCTGTGTAAAATTTATGCAGTTTAAAAAGGAAAAGCCCAATCCATAGATATAGATTAGGCTTTCCCTTCACATCAAGAAATTATTCTTTTACGACCAAAACTTGAATTTTGGTGCTGTTAAGAACATCTTGCGCAAAACTACCTAAAATAAGTTTTTGGAAACCTTTACGGCCATGTGAACCAATAACAATTAAGTCTGATTTTAAGTCTTCTACAGCTTTTAAAATACCGTCAGATGAAATTTCACCCTGAATAATTTCTGTATCAATATCAACACCTTCTTCAGCACATAAAGCTTTTACTTTAGCCAGTGTTTTTTCAGCATTTGCACGAGCTTCAACAAAGTAATCTTTTACAACAGGGGAGATGTAATAAAAATCGACACCGCTAAATGGGTCTACTGCAACAAGACTAATTGCTGTAAGTTTACTACCAAAAGCCTTAGCAATATGGGCAGCTTGACGTGCTGCTGCCAAAGAAATCTCTGAACCATCTACAGGTACAATAATATGTTGATAATTCATAATGTTATTCCTCTTATTTACAAGTTGTTATATGTATGAAGCTTTTCTTACTTTAAGAGTAACACATTTGTTTAAAGGTACAAATCAATTCAATTAAGTCGCAATCAAATTAAATTAAGTTTAATTATTTCATTGTTTTATAAGGTTTTTAAACATAACTATTAAGATAGTAAAAATTAAACTGAAAACTTATTTTTTAGATGAACTTTACAATAATTTACTTTTTCATATTTTTGTCACACTGAACTCGTATAACCAAATAGTATATTGAGGGGGAGTGATCATATGGCAGATTTAACAGCAAAGAAAGTAAGTAAGCTTATTGAAGAATTTAAACAAACAGGTAAAGAGCCAGAAAAATTAGTAATCGGCTACAAAACTTATGCAAGGCTTATGGCTGATGATAAATTTGCAGAAAAAGTAGTCCCTTCGCTCGAGAATGCCAAAGATCGATTATATAAAAATCTAAAAATAAAACTCGTTACTGAAAAGCATTATTTTGAAGTTAAATAAGAAATATGATCTTTATCATGTTTTTTGGTGGTATTTAACATTCTGAAAAATTTAATAGCATATTAACTTTAAGCCTCTTTAAATTATGATTAGTTTAGGGCTTTTTTGTACTGCTTTATTATTTAAAAAAGAACGTAAAATCGATGTTTTTCTATTGGAAATAGTTAGCTGTTATATATGCCTAATCGAATGAAAATAATTAAGCTACTTTATTTAGAGTTTTGTATTTATAAAATACTTAAAAATGATCTATTTTATTTTAATGTGATGAGTGTAGGGTCTCGAAAAAATTTAGGACAATTCTTAATAAACTTAAAAAATTACTTCAAGTATTTAAAAATAAAAACGTTTCCTTTACGATGAAACTAAAATGAAGTTATGTGTTTGGTGTAAAGTAAAAACATAAGAAAAGTGAGGTGTATGCATGAGTTATAAATACGAATATGCAGGGTTCTGGCTAAGATTTGGGGCAATGATTATAGATAGCCTTATCATGTTTTTAGCAATTATACCTGCAGCATGGATTTTTTATCATGGCGATTATGATTTGATATTTTCTACTGGTTTGAGCAGTAAACCTCAAAATTATGGTTTTGATTTGATCGTGAATTATGCTTTTCCGTTTTTATACACCGTTTTATGTTGGATCTATCTTGCGGGTACCCCAGGAAAGCGTTTAATGCGTTTAAAGGTTCTCGATGAAAAAACAGGCAATAAGTTAACTTTGATGCAATCTATCATTCGTTATATTGGATATATTCCATCCATTTTAGTGTTTTGTATCGGTCTTTTTTGGGTGGCGTTTGATCCGAAAAAACAAGGATGGCATGACAAGATGGCGAAAACAGTAGTTGTAAGAGAGCTATAGAGTTTGATTAAAAATTTTGTTAATAAAAAATTACAAAAATAAACTTGTGTGCTAGAGACTAAAACATATACTTGCCGCGAGTTTATTTAATGGAGATCCTAAATGGGTAGTTGTTCGAGGTTCGAGTTTAATTATCAATTAAACCAAAGCCAATACTGAGCAAGATCACCTTTAGGAAGGGCTATCTTGCAATGAGATAGCTTTGTAAAAAATTAGATTAAACCTATACAAATTACTTTATTTGTAATCAAGTACTTCAAGCGCTTATCTGTTTAGTTTCTCGCTAGAAATGGGGAGAAGCCAATGTTTTTATATGCTTCCACACACAGCTATGCCTACCAAACTTCAATGTTGGTAAATAATTCGTCTCATACGATTCAAAGTATCCGAGCTATGTTCAAACCTGTGACTTTTCGTCAGCGTTGGTTTGGCTTTGGGCTAATTTTCTCTTCTTCATCGTAAGTCTACGATCTCCTATTCCTTTCTAAATTTTAAATTTTTATAGACTTTATTTCTCAATAAGGTCGAGAGCTTTGTACGCCTAAAAAATGGAGGATTTCGTGATGAAATTCTGGCAACGACTCTTCACAGCATTTTTACAAAGATTTCATTTGATGCGTTTTTTTGGTCGTAATCGATCTTTTAAAGAGCTACATCAATCGAGCTATGCTCAAGAAATTAGCAAAAACTTATCTATGCGTCTGCTCGATGCATCAAGAGCCCAAACAGGTGACTTATTAAAACAATTCGATACTCACTTCACAGGGCTTACAGAAGAGCAAGCACATACCCAGCAAATGGCAGTGGGGCTTAATGAGATTACTCATGAGAAACCATTAACTTGGTGGCAACATCTTTGGTATTGCTACCGCAATCCGTTCAATATTTTGCTTAGCCTTTTGGCACTAATTGCTTTTTTTACCGATGATTTAACTGGCTCAACCATCATTAGTGTGATGGTTATTCTCTCGACGTTACTTCGTTATTGGCAAGAAGCAAAATCAAATCAAGCTGCGGATGCTTTAAAGGCAATGGTGAGCAATACTGCTACGGTACTTCGTCATCAAGTCAGTGCAGAAGATTTAGCGCTTATGCATGAGCGCTATGGTATTGATGTTAAGAATCAAACCAACCATCAATTTGAAATGCCAATTCAATATTTGGTGCCAGGTGATGTGATTTTACTATCGGCGGGAGATATGATTCCTGCTGATTGCAGAATTTTAAATGCTAAAGATTTGTTTGTTTCTCAAGCTGCAATGACTGGTGAATCGATGCCTGTCGAGAAATTTCCTTTACAGAAAAATCCCGAAGAAACGAGTGCTTTAGAACTAGATAATATTGTATTTATGGGAACCAATATTGTTTCTGGTTCGGCTCAAGCAGTTGTTTTAAGTACCGGTATTCAAACATATTTTGGTGCACTCGCTCACCGAGTTACGGCTACTGATCGAAGCAACACAGCATTTCAAATGGGTGTCAACAAAGTCAGTTGGTTACTCATTCGCTTTATGTTGGTGATGGCACCTGTTGTACTGTTCATTAATGGCTTTACCAAAGGTGATTGGACTGAGGCATTTTTATTCGCACTATCAGTTGCTGTTGGTCTTACTCCAGAAATGCTACCGATGATTGTCACTTCAACTTTAGCAAAGGGCGCAGTTTTCTTATCTAAAAAGAAAGTAATTGTTAAACGTCTAGATGCAATCCAAAACTTTGGTGCGATGGATGTTTTATGTACCGATAAAACTGGAACGCTCACTCAAGACAAAATCTTTTTATCTCAACATATTGATGTTAATGGTGAAAAGTCAGATTTCGTACTCATGCAGGCATTTTTAAACAGTTACTATCAAACTGGTTTGAAAAATTTGCTTGATGTGGCTGTGTTAGAAGCTGTTGATGATCAGATCAAAACGCAAAAGTTACGTTATAAGAAGTTAGATGAAGTTCCTTTTGATTTTGATCGCCGCCGTATGTCAGTCGTGGTACAAACGCCTCAAGAAAAAGTGCGTATGATTACTAAAGGCGCGGTTGAGGAAATGTTAAAAGTTTGCCGTTATGTTGAAGTAAATGGCAAAGTAGAACCTTTAACAAAACAACGTGAAGTGGCAATTGAAGCATTAACTCAACGTTATAACCGTGATGGATTACGTGTTGTTGCTGTAGCGTACCGTGAGTTTGATAACAATCAGGAAAATTATTCAGTTGTTGATGAAAGTGATCTCATTTTAATTGGTTATGTCGCATTCCTTGATCCACCTAAAGAGTCTGCTCGAGAAGCAGTACAAAGTTTGCATGCTCATGGTGTAACTGTAAAAGTACTTACTGGTGATAATGAGTTTGTCACTCAAAAAGTATGTCGTGAAATTGGTCTGAACTATGATCAGGTTCTGTTAGGTGGTGTAGTTGAAACCTTAACTGATGAGCAGCTCAAAAGAGCAGTGGAGCAATACCATATTTTTGCGAAGCTTAGTCCAGTACATAAAGAGCGTATTGTTGATCAGTTAAAAGCAAATGGTCATGTGGTTGGCTTCTTGGGAGACGGTATTAATGATGCTGCTGCAATACGTGCTGCCGATATTGGTATTTCTGTAGATACTGCTGTAGACATTGCTAAAGAATCAGCAGATTTAATTTTGCTCGAAAAAAGCTTAATGGTACTTGAAAAGGGTGTAATTGAGGGTCGTCGAACTTTTGCCAATATGTTGAAATACATCAAAATGACGGCGAGTTCAAATTTCGGTAACGTTTTTTCGGTATTAATTGCGAGTGCTTTTATTCCATTTTTACCAATGCTGCCTATTCATTTACTCATTCAAAACTTACTTTATGATGTATCACAAATCGTGATTCCTTTTGATAATGTTGATGAAGAATTAATAGCAAAACCACAGCGTTGGCAGCCTGAAGAAGTTGGTCGTTTTATGGTGGTATTTGGACCAATTAGCTCAATCTTTGACATTATCACTTTTTGTTTGATGTGGTTTGTGTTTTCCGCAAATACGCCCGAACATCAGACTTTATTCCAGTCTGGTTGGTTCGTTGTAGGTTTACTCACCCAAACATTGATTGTTCATATGATCCGTACGGCTAAGATTCCATTTATTCAGAGTCGTGCTGCAACCCCATTGTTAGTCATGACAGTGGTGATTATGTGTATTGGTATTTTCTTACCAATGGGGCCTTTAGCAAGTTATTTAAAACTACAAGCTCTACCATTAAGTTATTTCTTATATTTGCCATTCATTTTGATTGCTTATATGTGTATTACTCAATGGGTAAAAAAAATCTACATCCGCCGTTACGGTTGGCAATAAAACTATAGGTGCAAGATGAAGTTGCAATTTCTACAACATGCAGATTTATCCAATATTGTTGATACTTTAATTAGTCTCTCAGTTGCTTTTGTTTTAGGAGCATTAATTGGATTTGAACGTCAATATAGGCAACGGACTGCTGGTCTTCGAACCAATGTACTCGTCGCTGTAGGCGCTGCAATTTTTGTGGATGTTGCAACAAATCTTACTGGAGCAGATGGCGCTGTTCGGGTCATTGCTTATGTGGTTTCAGGGATTGGTTTCTTGGGCGCAGGTGTGATTATGCGTCAAGAAGGTAATATCCATGGCTTAAATACCGCAGCGACTTTGTGGTGTTCTGCTGCGGTTGGAGCGGCGGCAGGTTCCGATTTAATTATTGAAGCTATACTGGCAACAGCTTTTATTTTATCTGCCAATACGCTATTGAGACCGATTGTTCATATCATTGACCGCCGTCCATTAGACGATGACACAGAAGTCTTGCATGTCATTTACATCATATGTGACCGCAGTCAGAGTAAAGTGGTTATGGATGAGTTAAACCTAACGTTAAAGCATCACAATTATCCTGCTAAAGACATTGATGTGACACCTTTTGGAGAGAAAGAAGTTGAGATAGAGGTGACGCTTATTGCGACTTCAATTGAGACAGAAGAAGCACAGCATATTATTAACCACTTAAATGCAATGCCACAAATACGGCAAGCTTTTTGGGATAAAAACGCAATTAATTAATTTAATAAGACTTTGCACTTAACTGTTTATGAAATGCTCTAAATGGTTAAGCGCAAAGTTTTTATTTTAGACCTTATTTTCTAGCCTTAAACTTAAGAACTACAAATACAATAATACCGACAATTAGTCCCCAAAATGCCGAACCTATACCGAAAAATTGGATACCCGAAGCACTACATAAAAAGGTAAATAATGCGGCCTCACGGTCTTCAACAGGGCCAAATGCAAGTGCAATGTTATGGCTAATGGTACCAAGTAATGCAATACCTGCTAAAGCTACAATAAAAATATGAGGAAAAGACATGAGCAAGCTTGTCAGTGTTGCTGCAAATAGTCCCATCAATGCATAGAAAAAACCAGAGCTTATGCCAGCAATATAGCGTTTGCTTGGGTCAAGATGAACCTGATCGTCAAGGCATACAGCCGCACTAATCGCGGCAATATTGACGCTATAACAACCAAAAGGTGCAAGCAAAACTTGGGTTAAACCGGTCCAGCCAATGAGTTGGTTAACATGTGGTTTATAGCCATAACTCTTAATCATGGCAATACCGGGTAAATACTGCGAAGCCATACTAATCACAAAAAGAGGTAACGCTAAGCCCAAAAGAGCCGACCAGCTAAAGACAGGACTAATCCAAACAGGTCTAGCCAAAGACCAGTGAAGTGTAGGCATATGAAAGTCTAAAAACACAGGACAGAGCACAACACCAGCAAGTGCTGTGAACACGATGCTATAACGCGGCCATAATCTTTTTGTAATGATATAAATGACGAGCAAAGATAAAACGAATGCCCAATCATTTTGTAAACTTGCGAAAAGTGAAATACCAAATTTGAGTAAAACCCCTGCAAGCATGGCACTGGTCAAGCTTTGAGGAATATATGAAAGTGCTTTTTGAAAAATTCCTGAAAAACCTAAAATTGCAGTCAGTACACCAACAACTAAAAAAGCACCAATTGCTTCATTTATGCTATATCCACCGCCAGTTGCAATAATTAAGGCGAGACCAGCAGTAGACCAAGCTGTTGCTACAGGGTATTTGAATTTCCAAGAAAGAATAAGTCCTGATAAACCAAGACCCAAACCTAAAGCCCAAAACCATGAGGTAATTTGTTCAGGTGAAGCACCTAAAGCTTGGGCGGCCTGAATCACTAAAATAGCCGAAACACTAATACCAATAAGAAAGGTAATGAAACCCGCGAATACAGCTGGAATAGAAAAATCTTGAAGAATCTTTTGCATGGCTAAATGTTCTAAATCCCTGAAAAATTAATATGTTTCTGCCTACATTTTCAGCTAGGTAAATCTAACAATTTTTTTTAAGAAGGTGCTTTCTATTTTTATCTTAAAAATGAAATAATATTTTTTAAATAGCTATAAATGCTATTATTCATTTCATAAAAATTAATGAATACTGGATATTATTCTTATGGATGAACAAGCTGAAAATTTAACACCGCTTGATCTGAAAATTATGCGTTGTTTACAAGAAAATGGACGCTTAAGTAACGCCGAACTGGCAAAACTTGTAGGTATAAGCACCTCATCTTGTTGGAATCATACCCAGCGTCTTTTTAAAATAGGGGCAATCTTGGATGTTCGTGCGCGAATTAATCCAGCTACAGTACAGCGTGAAACAATTGTATTAGTGGGTGTGGTACTAGACCGTTCAACACCCGATAGCTTTCAAGCGTTTGAACAGGCATCGGGTGGTTTGGAGAATGTTTTAGAATGTTATCTAGTTGCTGGAGAAGTCGATTATTTTCTAAAAATTCGTGTTAAAGATTTGGCTGCTTTTAACCGATTTCATAGTGAGAAAATTATTGCCTTACCAGGAGTAAGGCAGGTTAGAACATTCTTTGTACTCAATGAAGTCAAAACAGATGGCATGCTGGCATTTTAAAAGTTCAGTATGTTCATCTTTATAGGCTAGGCAGATTACATCGTTGAAGTTGCCAACTTTAAACCAAATCCAAAAAATAAAATTCCAACCAAGAAAATACTACTTGCTGCAATTTTATGGTTTTGTTTAAAAAATGCCGAGAGCTTAATTCCAGAGAAAATAAGCGCTGTTAAATAGCTAAAGCTAATAATTTGTAAAATAACCGCTAAAATTAAAAAACTTAAAGCTGGATAAGCGTAATCTGGATTAATAAACTGAACAAAGAAAGATAAGAAAAATAAAATCGCTTTCGGGTTAAGTAAACTAATACTTAAGGCGGTTTTATAAGGGTGAATTTTATCTAAAGTAGGTAAATCAGCCATTTCTGGTTGTGGTTGATTACGCAGTTTCCAGCGTTGAATACTGCCTTGTAAAAGCTTAAACCCTAAATAGGACAGATAAAGTGCACCGACGAGCTTAAGAATAATAAAAACCCAAGGAAATGCTTTTAATAAAGATGCAGCACCCAGTACGGTACAGAGCATTAAAATAAGATCACCAGTAAAAATACCAAGTGCACCCATATATCCTGTTTTAATGCCGTAACGTGAAGCAATTGACATCACATATAGAGAGTTGGGTCCTGGCAATAACACAATTAGGAATGTACCAATAATATATGTTGTTATATCTGTTATGCCGAACACAAGAAACCCAATAAAAAACCGATTTTTGCCATGATAACAAAAATCGGTGATTTTGTATGAAAAGTGCAGTTTTTTAAGGTTTAATTTCCGCATCAATTCCAAAAGATTGACGTAATAAAAAACTTAATTGGTCACGAGCTTTAATAAAACCATCAACACCACCTTGTAAAAGTTGGAAAGCCATTAAGTCATGATTAAGTTCGTCTTTAAAGCTTTGTTCATCTTGAGCAGGTCTAACAATAGCCTCTGCTTGTTTTGATTTAGTCGCATCAAGAGCTGCATCAACTGTACGTGTATCTTGCTCAAGCTGGGTAAGTAGACCAGGAGAGATCGTTAGCAAGTCACATCCTGCAAGTCCAAGCACTTGATCAATACTACGGAAGCTCGCACCCATCACTTGAGTTGGAATATTTTGCTGCTTGTAGTAAGTGTAGATTTTCTTAACTGAAACTACGCCTGGGTCTTTTTCGATTGGGTAAGCGTCTACACCTTCAGCCTTTTTGTACCAGTCTAAGATACGGCCGACAAATGGTGAGATTAAAGTCACTTTTGCATCTGCACATGCTTGCGCTTGGTGTAAACCGAAAAGGAGAGTGAGGTTACAAGCAATCCCTTCAGCTTCAAGTACTTTAGCAGCTTGAATACCTTCCCAAGTCGATGCGATTTTAATCAGAATACGTGACTGATCAATACCATAACCTTTGTAAAGTTCACATAATTCATGTGCTTTTTGAATGGTGGCTTCAGTGTTGTATGAAAGAGCAGCATCAACTTCTGTAGAAACACGGCCTTCAATGAGTTTTAAAATTTCTACGCCAAATTTTACAGTCAAAATATCAATCGTTCTTTCGATTAACTCATCGTTGCTATAGCCTTCTTCTTTGGCTTGATAATAAGCATCTTCAATCAGCTCTTTACTTTCTGGTTGTTCCGCCGCTGCCGTAATTAATGAAGGATTCGTTGTAGCATCTAAGGGACGAAATTTACGAATTGCATCAAGGTCACTACTATCGGCAACAACGGTCGTTAATGTTTTTAATTGGTCAAGTGCTGTATGAGTCATTGATATTCAACATCTTCAGTAATAAATCTTATGTTTTCTTTATAGCACAAACTCTATCCATACTGTCGATATATCAATTGTTATGTTTCAAAGAAAAAAGTTTATGTTGTGCATCTAAATTGAAATTATTTTAAGGGATCTGCTGCATTCGCTTATCGCGAATATAGTCAATCAAAAACCTGGCAGCAGCACCAAGTTCATTTTCACGGCTCCAAACTAAGTCGACGTAATATTCAAAACGCGGTGTAAAATCAAATACATCTAATGCTTTTAGCTTGTTGTTTAACTCAGGGTTTTCTTTAAACATTTCTTGTGGCAGTACCCCCCAACCCAAATTACGTAAAATCATTAGGCATGCGGAGTGGTGGTTGTCTGTACGCCAGTAGTGTTTTGAAAATAATAATTCGGGTTTTAACGTCTCATCTCGACTTGCCACCACAATTTGTCTCGTACCCAAAATCTGCTCATAAGAAACATGCTCTTGGCTTGCGAGCGGATGGGTTTTTGAAATAACAGGAATTAAAGCTTCACGTTTGAGTTCTACAAACTGCTCTCTATTGTCTAAATGTTCACGTTCAAACATAAGGGCCAGTTGGGCAGAGCCATCTAGTAACATGTGAAGTGCATCCTCTTGAGGGGCAGACACAATATTAATTTGTAGGTCAGGGAAGCGGCTTTCTAATAGGCAAACATAGTCGGTCCAATTGGTATGTAACAGCTCAGATACCACAACAATAGTGAGGTTTGGTTCTAGACCAGTACTTAATGCATGGGCGTGTTGTTTCCATTGATTCATTTCAATTAATAGTTGCGCCGTTTTTTCATATAGCACTCGTGCTTCAGCTGTTGGGGTAGGTTCACGGCCTTTACGTTCAAATAATGTCAGGTTCAAATCGATTTCTAAATTAGCAATAGACATGCTTACAGCAGAAGGAACTTTTCCAAGTTTGCGTGCTGCTGCTGAAAATGAACCTGTTTCCATAACGGCTTGGAACATGAGCAATTGTTCTTGATTAATATTCATCTGTCAAAAAAACTGAAAGAACCTGATTGGATTAATCAAAATTATAAAAATAAAATGCACATTATCCAAGTAATTATTGAGTATTTAAAAATGTTGATTTCCAAGAGAAGACTCATTCATGCAATCAGTTATGAAGGAATTTTATTGGTCATCATTGCGATTGCATTAAGTTTTATTTTTAACATGCCGATGGAAGTGACCGGAACACTTGGTGTGTTTATGGCAGTGGTTTCAGTTTTCTGGAATATGATTTTTAACCACTATTTCGAAAAAGTAGAGCATAAATATAATTGGGAAAGAACGATCCCTGTGCGGATTTTACATGCAATTGGTTTTGAGGGTGGTTTGCTGATTGCGACTGTTCCAATGATTGCATATATGATGCAGATGACAGTGATTGATGCATTTATTTTAGATATTGGCTTAACCTTATGTATTTTGGTTTATACATTTATTTTCCAGTGGTGCTATGACCATATTGAAGATAAGTTTTTCCCAAATGCTAAAGCTGCATCACTTCATTAAAATTAACTAGTTAAAGTAAAAAAGCACCCATCAGGGTGCTTTTTTAGGTGAGTCGTAAAATTATTTCTCTACGATTGCTACAACGCCTTCACCACCTGCTGTACAGATCGAGATTAATGCACGACCTGAACCTTTTTGATTAATCAATTTCGCAGCAGTAGCCAAGATACGACCACCAGTTGCAGCAAATGGGTGACCTGCACCTAAAGATGAACCATTTACGTTAAGTTTAGAGCGGTCAATTGAACCTAAAGGTGCATCTAAACCAAGACGTTCTTTACAGAATTTTTCATCTTCCCAAGCTTTTAATGTCGACAATACTTGAGATGCAAATGCTTCATGGATTTCGTAGAAATCGAAATCTTGAAGTTTAAGGTTAGCGCGCTTAAGCATACGAGGTACTGCATAAGCAGGAGCCATCAATAAGCCTTCTTTAGGGCCGTTCTTACCAATGAAGTCAACAGCTGCTGTTTCAGAGAAAGAAAGGTAAGCTAAAACTTCATGACCGTTTTCTTTTGCCCATTCTTCAGATGCAAGCAATACAACAGAAGCACCGTCAGTTAACGGAGTTGAGTTACCTGCAGTCATTGTTGCAGTTTCGCCTTTACCGAAAACTGGTTTTAACTTAGCAAGTTTTTCAACTGTACTGTCTGCACGTAAGTTGTTGTCACGGTTAAGACCTAAGAAAGGAGTCATTAAGTCATCAAAGAAACCACGCTCATAAGCAGCAGCAAGTTTTTGATGGCTGCTTGCAGCTAACTCGTCTTGTGCTTCACGAGTGATACCCCATTCTAAAGCAGTAATTGCTTGGTGCTCACCCATTGAAAGGCCAGTACGTGGTTCGCCATTGCTTGGTGCATCAAGAAGCTTTTTAAAATCAATTTTTGTTAAAGCTTTAAGGCGGTCTTTACCAGTCTTAGCAACATTGAGCTCAAGTAAAACTTTACGTAAACCATCACCTACAGCAATCGGCGCGTCAGAAGTTGTATCTACACCACCTGCAATACCTACGTCGATTTGACCAAGTGCAATTTTGTTGGCAACTACAAAAGCTGCTTGTAAACCTGTACCACATGCAATTTGGATGTCGTAGGCAGGAGTTTCAGGAGCAAGATCTGTGCTCAGTACAACTTCACGAGTCATGTTGAAATCACGGCTGTGTTTCAAAACAGCGCCCGCAACAACTTCACCAATACGCTTACCTTGTAAATTAAAGCGTTCAACCAAACCATTCAATGCTGCTGTCAGCATGTCAGAATTAGACGCTTTGAAATAAGCAGTATTTGAACGTGCAAATGGAATACGGTTGCCACCAATAATTGCAACGCGGCGAACAGTGTTTTGACTCATGGTTTTATCCTGTTGAACAGAAGGTTTGGTTTTTGTTGCTTTTGGTGCTGCAGCTACATTTGAAGATGTAGACGGGGTTGCTGAAGCAGCGCTCTTACTACGAGGGCTACGTGCAGGTGCAGTCGTTGAACGAGTACGTGTCGTTTTTTGTGTATTAGTTGCTGCTTTAGGAGTAGTGCTGTTACGCTTAGCCGTGTTAGAAGCCGACTTTGATGTATTTGACACTTTTTCCTGAGCAGAATTCTCGACTGCTGGATTTTCTTGAGTTGTTTTGCTCATAAGGCTTTTCCAAGCATAATAACGATATTCTTGTAAGCTACCTTAACACAATTCAAATAGACCTGTATTGACTAGAATGACATTGTAGATAGCATTCAGGTCAAGACATCCAGAGATGAACTCAAGTATGATTTGGAGTAACTCTAATGAACGACTGATTTCATATTGTTTCTGTCCATCTCATAACATAATGAAGCCTGTCGTAGAAAATTCATTTCTTTGAGAGATAATAATCATGACTGATCAATACCAAGCATTTACGCAATCTCCTATTGGTAAATTCGTTGTTAAAAATTTGGGTTTACCATCGCCAGTTGCATTAGAGCGTTTTGAAAGTGCTCAGCCAGTAGTGAATGGTGCAGTATTGGTTGGCGCAGCGCCGTCAAGTGTATTGTCTGGTGAGATTGCACAAGTACTTAGCAATATTCATGCTGACAGCTATGTAGGCAATAATGTTGCATTACAGCAAGAAGCTGCAAAAGTTGGTTTAAATTTACGCCCATTCAATGCAGGCGACAAAGAATCAAAATTCAAAGCAGTTGTATTCGATGCGTCTGGTATTCAAAACTCAGAACAGTTAAACGAACTTTATAAATTCTTTAATCCGATTGCACGTCAAGTTGCAACTTCTGGTCGTGTAATTGTGATTGGTACAACGCCTGAAACTGCAAAAACTGTAAAACAGGCGATTGCTCAGCGTGCACTTGAAGGTTTTATCAAATCTGTAGGTAAAGAGTTTAAAAAGGGTATTACTGCACAAGTTGTTTATGTAGACGAAGGTGCTGCTGCAAACCTTGAATCAACTTTACGTTTCTTGCTTTCTCCACGTTCAGCTTATGTGTCTGGTCAAGTAATTCGTGTATCTAAAGCAGATGTAGTTGATGTTGATTGGGCAAAACCACTTGCTGGTAAAACTGCATTGGTAACTGGTGCAAGCCGTGGTATTGGTGAAGCAATTGCACATGTGTTGGCGCGTGATGGCGCTCATGTTATTTGTTTAGATGTACCACAACAACAAGCTGACCTTGACCGTGTAGCTGCTGACATTGGTGGTTCTACATTGGCAATTGACATTACTGCTGCCGATGCAGGCGAAAAAATTAAAACTGCTGCGGCAAAACAAGGCGGTTTAGATATTATCGTTCATAATGCAGGTATTACTCGTGACAAAACTTTGGCAAACATGAAGCCAGAGCTTTGGGACTTGGTCATTAACATTAACTTGTCTGCTGCTGAACGTGTAAATGACTACTTGTTAGAAAACGATGGTCTAAATGCAAATGGCCGCATTGTTTGTGTATCATCAATTAGTGGTATTGCTGGTAACCTTGGTCAAACCAACTATGCTGCATCTAAAGCTGGTGTGATTGGTCTAGTGAAATTTACTGCGCCTATCTTAAAAAATGGTATTACCATTAACGCAGTAGCACCTGGCTTTATCGAGACTCAAATGACTGCGGCAATTCCATTTGCAATTCGTGAAGCTGGTCGCCGTATGAATTCAATGCAACAAGGTGGTTTACCTGTTGATGTAGCAGAAACAATTGCATGGTTTGCATCAACTGCGTCTACTGGTGTAAACGGTAACATTGTACGTGTGTGTGGTCAAAGCTTGTTAGGCGCTTAAGCACTTTTAGCAAAATAGGGGTGCTTGTGCATCCCTTTTTTATTCAAGAATCTATAAATTATAAAAGGTTAGGTATGAATACTCGTCATTTTAGCCAACTACCAAAAGCGGCATTGGCTTATCCAAAAGTAGTACAAGGCTTAATTTTTAAAAAGCCTCAGGGGCCAAAAATCTTGCCACAGGTTGAATATGTGGTAGACCGTCTTGAAATTGATCAGAGCCATCTCAAAGCTTATAACGAAGTATGTGGCTTCCAAAATAATGGTTTTGTACCGGCAATTTATCTGGCTGTGCTTTCTCAAAGTTTGCAAATGCACATGATGACAGCAGAAGCCTTTCCATTTCCAATTTTAGGTTTAGTGCATATCCGTAACCAGATTAAACAAACCAGACCAATTGGTGTAACTGAAAAACTCACTCTGTCATGTAAATTTGGGGAACTAAAACCACATGATAAAGGTGTTCAGTTTGACTTTATTACTACGGCAAAAGTTGGCAATGAAGTAGTGATGGAAGGTTTAACGACTTATTTATCTCGCCAAAAAGTCGAGAAAAGAGTAGGTGAGAAAGCTAAAGAAGAACAAGCGCCAGCTTATGTTCCAAAGGCAGAGTGGGATATTTTAGAAAACACAGGCCGCCGTTATGCGAAAGTGTCTGGTGATTTTAACTTAATTCATATTCATGCCATTACAGCAAAAGCATTTGGCTTTAAACAGGCCATTGCGCATGGTATGTGGAGCAAGGCTAAAGCATTAGCGAATCTTGAGTTACCTAATGCTTATGAAGCAGATGTCTGGTTTAAGCTACCAATGTTCTTACCATCAAAAGTTGAGTTTTTAACTGCTAATACAGACAAAAAGACTGACTTTTTGATTCGTAATGCAAAATCGAAAAAACCGCATGTTGCAGGAACAGTAAAAGCATTATAAAAATATCAGCAGCCTGAACAGAGGTTTGGGTTGCTTTTGAGCAAAATAACAAAAAATGCAAGGAACTTCATGTGATTAAAGAAATTTTACTGGCCGATACCCATAACTATCACGGTATTTTAGATGAACGTTTTATTGATTTAGCCCACCAATTTAGCCGTCTTCAAGATGCTAGAACAGGACAAGGTGGTGCTGCATTAGCGGTTTATTTTAGAGACCAGAAAGTTGTAGATATCTACACCGGTCTAAAATCACAAAATGAAGCTTGGCAACCTGACACTTTAGCAGTTTGCTACTCTACAGGTAAGGGTGTACTTGCAACCTTGGCGCATATTTTAGTCAGTGAAGGTTTTTTAGAATATGATAAACCGATTGCGACTTATTGGCCTGAGTTTGCTCAAAATGGTAAAGAGCAAATGACTTTACGCCATGTGCTGAGCCATCAAAGTGGTATGTTTGATATTCGAAATATCATCGAAAGTGCGAGGGAAATGCTGGACTGGTCACATATGTTAGATGTGATGGCAGCCACCAAGCCAAGATTCCTTGCAGGACAGGGCAATGCATATCAAGCCTTAACATTTGGTTGGCTTGTCGGTGGCGTGCTTGAAAAAGCAACTGGTCAATCTTTAGATCAGCTCATGCAAAAATATCTTGTTGAACCGTTGCAGTTAGACGGTGCTTATTTTGGTACACCTGCAAGCGAACTGGATCGAGTAGCACGGTTAATTATTCAACCAAAATCAGAAAAACCAGCACCTACTCAAACTGAAAAAACTAACAAACCTCAGCCGCGCAAAAGTTCTCTTTCTGAAAAAATGATTACGTGGACTGGGCAGGACCCACAAGACTTTCAAGATGCCATGATTCCAAAAGGAATGAAGAATTTTAGTTTCTTTAGTGATGAGGGATTACAAGCAGTTATTCCGGCAGCAAATGGTACATTTACTGCAAATAGTCTTGCTAAAATTTATGCGATGCTAGCAAATCAAGGCGAATGGAATGGACAACAACTCATTCGCCCAGAAGTATTTAAAGAACTCAGTACCATTCAAAGTTATGCACGTGATCGTGTCATGCCAATTCCGATGAATTGGCGCTTAGGATATCACCGCATTATTACGATGGGTAAACGCGCTAAAAATGGATTTGGACATATTGGTTACAATGGTTCAGGCGCATGGTGTGACCCTGAGCGTGATCTTAGCTTTGCTTATACCCATAACTTTCAAATTGGTTCAATCACGGGTGATTACCGTTTGTGGGGGCTGACTCAAGAAGCCTTACGTTGCACTGACCAAATTTTAAAAGGTCGTAAAGGTTGGTTCTAATTTTAGTGTTTTAAAGCTGGTATTCTAATTAATGCCAGCTTCTATATTTATAGTAATTCTAGATGAATAATTGCTTCGGTATGGCGCTTAAAGTCTTCTTCAGCTAAACCTTGTAAACCAAGTTGATAAATACCTTCTAATCCACATACAAAGGCAATGAGCCGCCAAGCTATGTCTGTTGAATTAGATGTATTTTTAAATTCACCTTCTTTCTTGCCACATTCAATCGCTTCCACAATAGATTCATGCCAACTTTGCATGGCAAGGTTATACGCCTTTCTTATTTCTGCATCTTGTTCAATTAAGAGTTCTGCTTCATTCCATAATCGTAAGTAGGGCTGAAGTCTGTCGATATTTTCTGCACCTAATAAAATGAAGAGTCTTTGAAATTGGCTAGTGGTTTTTAAGGTTTGCTCAATTTCATCAAGTTGTTCCATGAGCTTTAAAAAAGCTTCAGCTTTTAAATGAGATGCCGACGAAAAGTGGTGGTGAACTTGTCCAGTTGATGTTTGTGCTTCTGTTGCGATTCGGCGTACCGTCATGGCTGTAAAACCTTCAGCCAAAGCAACTTGCATGGCAGCTTGCAGAATCATTTCTCTGCGTTGATCGCGATTAAGATAGGCCATGTTTCTTTCACCTGACTGAATTCGGCACAAATTACATTAAAACTAAAAGTTGGACAAGTGTCCAATTGTGTATATAATAATCATAATTTGAACACATGTCCAAGTTTTGGATATTGAAGAGCGTTATGCAAAAAAAATGGTTAATCCTGACAATTATCGTCCTTATATATTTACCAGTTACGATTGATGCAACGGTGATGCATGTTGCAACACCATCTTTAAGTGCAGCATTGAATTTAACTGCCAATCAGCTTTTATGGGTCATTGATATTTATTCACTGATTATGGCGGGTTTGATTTTGCCGATGGGTGCACTTGGTGATCGTATTGGCTTTAAAAAATTATTATTTATTGGAACTGCAATTTTTGGAGTCGGTTCCTTGGCTGCGGCTTTTTCTCCAACAGCTTACGCCTTAATTGCTTCCCGTGCTGTTTTAGGTCTAGGAGCAGCGATGCTTATTCCTGCCACTTTATCAGGTATACGTAATGCTTTTACCGAAGAAAAGCAGAGAAATTTTGCACTCGGTCTTTGGTCTACAGTAGGTGGTGGCGGAGCAGCTTTTGGTCCATTGGTTGGTGGTTTTGTACTAGAACACTTCCATTGGGGAGCTGTATTCCTCATTAACATTCCGATTATTTTAGTCGTTCTAGTCATGATCACGATGATCATTCCAAAACAACAAGAGAAAACTGATCAGCCAATTAACTTAGGGCAAGCTTTAATTTTAGTCGTGGCAATTTTAAGCCTGATCTATTCAATCAAATCGGCGATGTATAACTTCTCGATGCTTACGGTTGTGATGTTTGTGGTGGGTATTAGTACTTTAATTCACTTCATTCGAAGCCAAAAAAGAACGACCACGCCAATGATTGATCTGGAGTTATTTAAACATCCAGTGATTTCTACCAGCATTGTGATGGCGGTGGTTTCCATGATTGCTTTGGTTGGCTTTGAATTACTCTTGTCTCAAGAGTTGCAGTTTGTGCATGGGTTTTCTCCATTACAGGCAGCCATGTTTATTATTCCATTCATGATCGCGATTAGTTTAGGTGGTCCATTAGCCGGAATCTGTTTAAATAAATGGGGACTTAGACTTGTTTCTACTGTTGGTATTTTAATAAGTGGATTTAGTCTATGGGGGCTTGCCCAGCTTAACTTTTCGACCGGTCACTTTTTAGCGTGGACGTGTATGGTCTTTTTAGGCTTTAGTATTGAGATTGCCTTACTGGCTTCAACTGCTGCGATTATGTCATCTGTTCCACCACAAAAAGCAAGTGCAGCAGGTGCGATTGAAGGTATGGCCTATGAACTTGGAGCTGGTTTAGGCGTGGCTATTTTTGGGTTAATGTTGTCTTGGTTTTATAGCCGCTCAATTATTTTACCAGCAGAGCTTCCATCGAACTTAATTGAAAAAGCGAGTATCTCGATTGGTGAAACCATGCAATTAGCTTCTAACCTTGAAAGCCCTTTGGGAGGGCAATTAATTGCAGTTGCTCAGCAAGCTTTTAGCTATGCGCATAGTTGGGTACTCACTATTTCAGCTATTTGTTTCTTCCTTTTAACTGTATTTGTCTGGTTTAGCTTTCCTAAAAAAGTAAACTAAAATAAAGGGTAAAAAGAGAGATTTATCTTTCTTTTTACCCTCAAATGTCTTTTTTAATATTTTCTTTATAATAAATTTAGTTATTTAACTCTCATAAACAACCCATTCTTTAATAAATTTCATGTTTTTATTTCAAAATGATTCAATATTCATGTAATTGAAATTTAATGAAAAATTGATTGATCGAAAATTGACTGTAAAAAAATGGTTTGTTAACCTGCTATTCGAAAATCTAAAAACAAATAAAAGAGGCCGCTGTGAATTTTAAATTAAAAACATCACTTATTATTGGAGCAATTGTTGCGTCTTCACTTGTGTATGCCGCAACTGTACTTTCACCAAATCAGAATAATAATAGTGGATCAATACCATCTGGTTATTCAGATTTAGAATTTTCTTTAGCTAATGGGAATTGGGTCAAAAATCTCTCTTTACCAGCAAGTGCTAATAATTCGGACAAAATTACAATTCGTTCTAGTGCTGCCTATAGTAGTTATTTAGATACTTCTAATACGAATATTCCGTTAGAAGTGTTGAAGATAAATAGTGGAGATGTTTATCAACTCATCTTTAATAGCAGTCAAAATAAATGGATTGCTCAGCTAGCGACGGTTAGTCCTACCAATGGTACTAACTATGAGGTCGTACCTTTAACAACCGCATCAATGCAAAAAGTACTCATTCAAAATGACAAATGGGCACAAACCATTGCATTACCGAGTGATGTACGTGACGGAACAACCGTACAAGTTGTTTCTACAGCAAGTGCAAGCTCAGAGATTGATAAAACAAATTTACTATTCCCGAGCAGTTTTACATTAAAAAATGGCTCTGAATATTGGTTTAAATATTATTCTGCTTTAGGAAAATGGGTTCCAGAGTATATAAAACCTCAGAAGCTAAATGTTCAGCAAATCGGAACATCTTTAGCCGCGGTAAGTAGCCCGCTAACGGAAGTTTCATTTGGAGATGGGAATTGGGTCTCGAATTTCACTTTGCCTACCACTGCAAGTGATCGAGATAGAGTTATTATCAAGTCTACAGCGACTTGGTCAGCAAAGATTAATAATAACAATGTTAATAGCCAAGCGACTTTAACGCTTAAAACAGGCGATCAATATGAGTTTATGTATGTAAGTGATAAAGGCTATTGGCAGCTGATCTCTTCACCAACAAAGGTGATTGATTCAACGGCAACAATCCCTGTAACTTTACCGAATATGACTCAGCCCACTTTAAAGGTGAAACTGTCTACATCAAATTGGCAACCGACCTTGCAGCTACCAGCTCAAGCTCAAGTCGGGGATAAGGTGGTTATTGTGTCGAATGCATCGGCAAACACCTATATTAATGCTGCTAATGGCTTGTCTACTGCAATTAAAAATGGTGAAAATCGCCGTTTTATTTACACTGCTCAAGGCTGGACAGTAGATAGTTATACAATTGATATGTTGTTAGTTTCTAGTCCAGAAGTAAATGCAATTTTAGGAGAGAGCGCTGCAAAACTTAGAATGATTGAAGGCGTAAATCTAACAAACTTAACCGCTGAAAATTCAAATGCGCGTTTTTACTTAAGAGATGTGGGCTATTTAACTTATAAAATCCCTGCAGCCACTTTAAAAGAAGCGATCTCGACTGGACGAGATGACACGACGGTACAAAATGAGCGTAAACGTGTATTGGCAGACGGTGTCTATTATCAAGGTAATGAACCAGGCGATGGTGGTTGTGGTTGGGCTTGGATTAATGCTTCTGCATATAACATGATTGGTGCAAATGATATTGCAGGTTGTTCTTTCGCGGCCATGCGCCATGAAGTCGGGCACAACCTTGGCTTGTACCATAATGGTTCAACCAATATTGGCTCAGGTTTTGCTCATCCCTTAGGAAGTACAGCAATGGGCGGTAATAATATTAATTTTTACTCTAGCCCGTATCTGTATAACCCTAAATATGGTGTACGTTTAGGTGAAGAAGGGAAGATTGATGCTGTCAGTGTCATTAACCTGAACGCACAGAAAATTTCTCTATATAACTAATCTCTATTTTAGCTGTAAATAATGAAGAAAAATAAATTGTTAATAGGAACTGCTATCGCTTGTGTGGCGTTAGCAGTTTTAATCTGGTTTGCTTTTTCACAGCAAAGCTCTTCTGCTTTAACGTCGTCTTTAGAAAGTCAGCAAGAGTCTGGGACAAAAGTGGCAGATAGTCAGAGTGAATTTTCTCGTCAAAATATGCTGAATTTGAGTTCATCAGAAAAGGAAAAGTTGTCTAGGCAACAAATTGTTTTTAATGAAATAGAAAAAGATCAGCTTCCTTCTAATGTTAATTTTCCACTACTTAAAAATGCTAAAGGTATGATCATTAAATATGATCCAAATGTGATTGAACTTAAAAAAGTGGGCGACACTGTTAAGTTCCAAATGTTGGAATATGGCATTAATCGCACGGGTAAAATTGTAGAGATCGAACCTGTTGACCAAGATATTGTTCGGTGGATTGGAAAATTTGATCAGGGCGATTCAAATCAGAATTTCTTTACTATTACTCAAAGTCAAAAAGATCACTATACGATCATGCAGATTTTTACCGAGAAAGGAAATTATTCGGCTGAAATTAAGGATGGTGTAGGGCTGGTCCAAACCATGGATGAAGGTGTAACTGATCAACAGCTACATCATGATCATCCTTAGACAAATAAACGCTTCTGGCTTTGAAAAAGAGTGTGGTTCGCAGTTTATCTGTACGGATATGAGCTTTATGCGTTCACACTCTTTTAAAAACAAAGTATGCTTATGCCTGTAAAAAGGAGCATACATGTATCAAGTACTTGCTAGAAAATACCGTCCACGTAACTTCAATGAGTTAGTGGGACAAAACCATGTTTCTCGTGCATTAAGTAGTGCATTGGAACGCGGTCGTCTGCACCATGCTTATTTATTTACAGGAACGCGTGGTGTAGGTAAAACTACAATTGCACGTATTTTAGCCAAGTGTTTGAACTGCGAAACAGGTGTGACTTCAACGCCGTGTGAAGTCTGTGCAACGTGTAAAGCGGTAAATGAAGGCCGTTTCATTGATTTGATCGAAATCGATGCTGCTTCAAGAACAAAAGTAGAAGATACGCGTGAACTTTTAGACAACGTTCCTTATGCGCCAACGCAAGGTCGTTTTAAAGTTTACCTGATTGACGAAGTACATATGTTATCGACGCATTCTTTTAATGCGTTATTAAAAACACTAGAAGAACCACCAGAACACGTTAAGTTTCTGTTTGCTACGACTGACCCACAAAAGCTACCGATTACGGTTATTTCACGGTGTCTGCAATTTACTCTACGACCTTTAGCTGTAGATGAAATTACCAAGCACCTTGGTGCTATTCTTGAAAAAGAGCAAATTACTGCTGATCAAGATGCAATTTGGCAAATTGCTGAATCTGCTCAAGGTTCACTGCGAGATGCATTATCTTTAACGGACCAAGCGATTGCTTATGGTCAAGGTTCTGTACATCACCAAGATGTTAAAGAAATGCTTGGCTTGATTGACCGTACGATCATTTATGATTTGATTTTAGCGGTTCATCAAAACCAACGTGAAAAAGTGAGTCAGCTTTTATTACAATTTAGACATCAAGCGCTAGATGTTTCACTGGTGCTTGATCAGCTCATTTCAACATTGCATGAATTGGCAATTTTGCAATATCTACCTGATTTGAGTTTGAAATATAGCGATGAAATTAATCGCAAAATCATGCAATTGTCTAAGCTAATTTCTGCTCAAGATTTACAGCTTTATTACCAAATCGCATGTAAAGGTCGTTCAGACTTGCAACTTGCCGTGACGCAAGAGCAAGGTTTTGAAATGTGTATTTTACGCTTATTGGCTTTCCGTCCTTTAGCACCTAATGAAATTTTAGTTTCAGAGCCTGTTCAACAAAATAGACAAGCAGAAGTAGATTTAAATTCGCAAGCTCAGCAAACAGCTCAAGAGATTGCTCCTATAAGTACTGTTCAGTCGGTTGAAGTTATTAATCAACCCGTTATGGTTGAACCTGAACCTAATCAGGATTTAATGGTATTTGATCCAAATCATCATGAGCTAATTGGGCTTGAGTCAGCAGTTGTTCAAGAAACAATTAGTGTTCTGGAAGAAGATTTCATTCCCGTGCCAGAACAAAAGGCAGTACAAGTTCAGGCTGAAACTCAGGCCAAACAAATTGAACCTGAGCCAACTTTTACGGCTGAGCCACAAGGTTTATTTGAAGAATCTAGCGCTGCTGAATTTTCTCTTGGTCAGGATGCGCCTTTAACTCATGACTTGGTTTCTGAACCTATTATTGAGCAGCAACCATTGGTGCAACCCGAAGTGGTTGTTGAAACTGCTACAGCTGTAGAAGAATCTAGCGCAACTGATAACGGGCAGTTGATGCCTCAGGATATTTTGAAGCTTTCTGCTCAAGTCTTAGAAGGTGAGTGGACACTTGAAAAATGGGAATACTGGTTTAGAAACAGCCAGCTTTCTCCAGCCGTTCAAGAACTTGCTCAACATGGTGTAATGACTGGAGAAATTGGAGGCAATACGATTTTCCATATTCCTCAAGAATATGAAAATATGTTGACCCAATTACAACAAGGCCTCATTGATGCTTTAAAACAACAATGGCCAAATACACAATTTACGGTTGAGTATGGTGCAGTTAATACATCTACACCTTATGTCATGCAAAGCATTCGTAAAGAAAAAGCTTTCCATAGAGCGACAGAGCTATTACAGCAACAACCTGTCATTAAAAGCCTCATAGAAACTTTTGATGGCGAACTCCAAAATATTCAATTAAAGCCTTAAATTTACATAAATTTTGACCTTGTGAGAAATGTGGAAATAATAGAATTTTCATATTTTTCACTGGATTGAAATATTCAGGTCACGCCACTGTCATTGTACTTTTCTATGTTAGCCATTTTAGATTTTAAATGGACTATATATCGTCATGAAAAGGCAATGCACAGGAACACCTTCCTTTAAATATTCTTATTTTTTATTAATCGGCGCCATTCTGCTGAGTGGTTGTAACGACTCATCAAATGATAATTCAAATACACCAGAGACAGGTAAAAAGCCTGTAATGCGCTGTGCTCCTTAAACTTAAATAATAAAAAGAACCTGATCATGATTACACGTCGTAAATTTTTAAATTACTCTTTAAATATGGGTTTTGGTGCAGCGGCATTCGCAGCTTTTCCATCTAGTATTCAAAAGGCTTTAGCAATTCCTGCAAATAATAAAACGGGTACCATTCAAGATATTGAGCACGTTATTATTTTAATGCAGGAAAATCGATCTTTTGATCATTACTTTGGTACGTTAAAAGGCGTTCGAGGTTTTGCTGACCGCTTTACAATTCCTTTGCCAAATGGTCGTAAGGTTTGGGAACAGCTTAGACGTAATGGGCAAGTTCTAACGCCTTTTCATTTAGACGGTACAGCCAATAATGCACAGCGTGCAGATGGCACACCGCATACATGGAACGATAGTCAGTTGGCATGGGACAACGGCCGTATGGCGAACTGGCCAACTCATAAGACTGATATATCCATGGGCTACTTTAAAGAAAAAGAAATTCCATATCAGTTTGCGCTTGCCAATGCCTTTACGATTTGTGATGCCTACCATTGTTCCATGCATACTGGAACCGACGCAAACCGATCTTTTCATTTAACCGGTACCAATGGAGCAACACCGACCAAGCGTTCATTTGTAAACAATGAATGGGATTGGATTGATGGTAACCCCGCTACGGCAGATCGTGGTTACACATGGAAGACCTATGCCGAAAGATTAGAAGAAGCAGGGGTAAGTTGGATTTGTTATCAAAATATGCCGGATGAATGGGGCGATAATATGCTTGGTGCATTTCGTTCCTTTAGAAAGGCAAACATTGCTTCTGGCTACCCAGTTGCAAGTGGTGGTGAACCAAACAAACCCTACGCCGATACAGGTCAAAAGCTACCCTATAAAGCCTATGATGCTGCGACCGATAATGCCAAAAATCCACTTTATAAGGGCATTGCAAATACGCTACCGGGTAATAAACCTGAAGAGTACCTTGACGCTTTTAAACGAGACATTCGTGAGGGTAAATTACCTCAAGTGTCTTGGATTAATGCGCCATCAATTTACTGTGAACATCCAGACCCTTCAAGCCCAGTTCAAGGGGCTTGGTTTATTCAAGAAATTATTGATGCATTAACTGCTGTGCCAGAAGTCTGGAGTAAAACAGCACTGCTTATTAACTTCGATGAAAATGATGGCTACTTTGACCATGTACCGTCACCATCTGCGCCATCACGACTTGCAAATGGTCAGTATGCTGGCAAATCGACATTAAGTAGTGCCGATATGCAGGATGAATATTTTGACCACGCTGCGCCTGAAGGAAGCCATTCTCAGCCTACACCTGATGGTCGTGTTTATGGTCCGGGCCCGCGTGTTCCTTTATATGTGATTTCTCCGTGGAGCCGTGGTGGTTGGGTAAACTCGCAAGTGTTTGACCATACGTCTGTGCTCATGTTTTTAGAAAAACGTTTCGGTGTAAAAGAGCCGAATATTAGTGCGTACCGCCGTGCAGTGTGTGGTGATTTGACCAGTGCATTTAACTTTAAAACACCAAATGCAGATGTTTTACCGCAGCTGAATGGTAAACAAACACGTGTGCAAGCAGATGAGTTAAGAGAAAATCAAGAAGCTTTACCAGCTGTGCCTGTACCCACGGATACGAAGTTACCGATTCAGCAAAGTGGTATACGTCTTTCACGTGCGTTACCTTACGAGCTACACACCAGCGCACGCTGTAATACTGATGGCAAAGTGCAATTGATTTTCTCTAATACGGGTACGCAAGCAGCGGTTTTTCATGTTTATGACAAGCTCAATTTAGACCGTATTCCAAAGCGTTATATTGTCGAGCCGAATAAGACTCTAGATGATGTATGGGACGCTTTAAAAGATAATTTAGGTCGTTATGATTTATGGGTACTCGGTCCAAATGGCTATCATCGTCATTTCAAAGGGGATACTCAACGTATTGTTGATAGTGGCGTTAAACCTGAAATTCGAGTGTGCTATGACATTGCCAATGGTGATGTTTATGTCGAACTTATGAATGATGGTACTAAGGATGCGATATTGACGGTAAAACCGTGTGCATATCGACAAGATGCGCCGTTACAACTTACCGTAAAAGTGGGACAGGTTGTTAAGCAACATTGGGCTTTGGCTGACGTGGGACATTGGTATGATTTTGAAATCACGAGCCAAAGTGATCCATATTATTATCGACGTTTTGCTGGCCGAGTTGAAACGGGTGAAGACTCTTTTAGTGATCCTGCAATGATGTAAGTTTAGATGGGCAAAAAGAACAGATCATTTTCTTTTTGCCTCATTTTTTTATAATAAAAATTTCTCTAAAACTTCACGAACTGTCTCGGAAATTGGTACAGTCTTACGCGTTTCACGATCTACAAACACATGCACAAAATGTCCTTGAGCTGAGGCTTGATCTTGGCCTTGTTTAAAGATCGCTAATTCATAACGTAGAGAAGTCGTACCAATTTTACCAATCGCAACACCTACTTGAATAATTTCTGGAAATGATAACTCTTGTAAAAAGCTACAAGCTGAATCAACCACTAACCCAATTGATTTTGCTTCATGAATATCAAAACCTGTTTTTTGAATGAGTAAAGCATTGGCTGCTGTATCAAAGTAACTATAGTAAGTCACATTATTCACATGACCATAGATGTCGTTATCTGCCCAACGCGTTTGAATGTCTAAAAAGAACTTAAATTGATCTCGGTTTTTTAAAACTGGTTTAGTCATTAATGAATCGCCTGATAAATTGCCAAAGCAGCGGCTTCTGTCATGTCTCGTGGGTTATTTTGTAGTAAGCGAGTTTGCAACATGGCATCTTGAGCAAGTCGAGGTAAACTCGACTCATCAATACCCAAATCTCTAAGTTTTAAGGTCAAGCCACTACGGTCTAAGTGGTTCTGCATATGGTCAATGAACAGATCACACAAGCCATCAGTGCTGCCATTGCTATATGGGTCTAACCATTGCATAAGTTCCGCATAGTATTTTTTTGCATTCGGCGCATTAAATTTTAATACTTCAACCAGCACTAAGGCATTGGTATGTCCATGCGATAAATGAAAATGTCCACCCAGTGGATAAGCTAAAGCATGTACCGCAGCAACGGGCGAGTTTGCAAATGCTTGCCCCGCGAGCATTGAACCAAAAAGCATGTTTTGACGTGCTTCTAAATCATTACCATCTTTAAGAACTTTCGGTAAGTTATGGTTTAGTAGCTTCAAAGCATTCTTAGCTAAAATATCGGTGTATATATTCTTCTTGTGCTTAGAGGTATATGCCTCAATGGCATGTACCATCGCATCAATACCTGTTGCAGCAGTAATATGCGCTGGAAGGTTTTGAGTAAAAGTAGCATCAAGAATCGCAGTGTCGGCGTACAGTACTGGAGAGACAATCCCCATTTTTGTTGTCTCGCCAGTAGTCACAATTGAAATAGGTGTTACTTCTGAACCTGTACCAGCTGTGGTTGGAATTAAAATAAGTGGAAGGCGAGCTGTGGTGACTTGGTTTACGCCATACATGTCTTGCAAACTTTGAGTCTGGTCGGGGTGGGCGAGTAAAGCGATTACTTTTGCAACATCTAAAGAACTACCACCACCAAAGCCAATAATGGCATCTACATTTTGCTGCTTTGCATAGTTAGCTGCATCTAAGACCACTTGTTCTGGTGGGTCAGCCTGAACATCTGCATAAATGTCATATTCAATGTTGAGCGTATTTAAAATTTGAAGAATGGGTAGATGTAATTGATTTTTGATCATGCCAGCATCAGTGACTAGCAATAACTTACGGTAAGCTTTTGAAGACAAAACATTTTGTAATTCTTGTATAGAACCTAAGCCAGAAATGATATTTGGAACGGTTTGAAACTGAAAATGGCTCATATACGTTATTTCCTTATTTTTGAAAATTATTGTCGAATGGTTCTATAAGATTCAATCTTTAAATAACTTAGCACAGGACACCTTAAAATAAAGTAGTTCTAGGGCAATTATGTTGGGTGTTAGATGACATCAACACTATTGTTATCTGTTGGGATCGAGAAGGATGTGCAGATGATGCATAAGTTATTTAAAAAGACATTGAATGGTGGGCTTTTTGTTATTTATAGGCTGGTAGAGATTTTCTGGCAAGCTTCTAATTTATATAATGCCTTAACAATTAATAATTTTATTCGGTTCTAAAAATGAAAATTTCTAAAACTTTACTTAGTATCATTGGATGTAGTTGCTTCATGTTTAGCTCAGTAGCGATGGCAAAAAACAACTCTGGTGTATTTTCACCTCAAAAGGGTGTAATTTGTGACAAATACATATGCGCAGACAAAAAAGGTATCTCAAAAAAACTTACAACTAAATACTTAGGTCCTTATAAGGCGAATAAGGCTTTCTCCCAAGGCGATTTTGATACTTCAGCATTTACACTCTCAAATGGTGTGTTCTGTGATACCAAAACAAAACTATGTCATGTCGATCGATATTTTGAAAATGGACATCGTAGTAAAATTGATAGAAATACGACTGATAAGTTATTTAAAAATAAATAAATTTTTTAAAAAATTATATAAAATTCTGAATTGAAATAACCTGCTAAAAGCAAATTTTTTACCATGTACCCTGCTAACTATCGACTAATGGTGGGGTTTTTTATTGTTAAGTATTTCTGTAATATCAATTTAATAGTATAAGTTGGGAAAAGCCAAATAATTGATTTTAGAAAGTAAAAGGGAGGAGTTCATTTTTTAATAGTTTGAATTAAATAATTATTTATCTTAATTCGCGTTGAGGTTGTATAGACGTTATTAAGTAGGAAATATGATCAAGTAACTGTTTCTTATTTGAGGTTTAAGCGTCTTTTCCATTAAGACTTTTTAATGAAAAGTGAAAATGGGTCTTTTTATTTTTAAGAAAAAGCATAATTGATTTGAGATGGGATTTTCATGTTGATGTATACAATTAGATATGTTCATCGGAACAATACTTACTATATCGCTTCAAATAGCGAGGGAAAATTTATTATTTTTGAATCACTTGATTCTGAGTTTCGAATGGGCCATCAAATTTCTTATGAGAATGGGACAATATTTAATTTGACACTAAATGACGAAACGGATGCAGTTATTAAGCTGGAGAGTAATGAAAAAGGAGCCTATGAGTACTTACATTTAATTAAGTAAATAAGCTTTGTTTTTTGAGAAAAAACTATGCTATGTTTATTTTGCACTTTAATGATGAGCAAGTTTAATTCATGAACTGTTTACTAAAAAAAATCAATACCACCACCACGACCTTCAGAAAAGGCTGCGTGTGATTTTTTATTAGAGCGACTTAATAAGATAACCAAACCCAGTCAATAATGGCTGGGTTTATTTTTCTCTGCACATTATTGGTTTTTTACAGAGAAAGATTATGGATAAAAGTCATAACTCAAAATCAGCTTTACTTGTTATTGATATGCAAAATGGCCTATTCAATGCAGAGTCGAAACCTTGTAACCATCAACTCATACTTTCAAATATTCTTAAGCTGATAGAACATCACCGATTGAATAACAGACCCATTATTTTTGTCCGTCATGTGGGCGACAAAAATACACCCTTAGATCCAGATAGTCCGAATACTCAACTAATAGCAGACTTATCTTTTAATTCAGATAAAGATTTTGTTATTGAGAAAACTTATGCTAGTAGCTTTAAGAATACGGACTTAAAAGAACTGTTAGAGAGACTAGATATTGAACAAATTATAGTAACTGGAATGAAAACTGAATATTGTATAGACACGACTATTAGAGCTGCCTCAGAGGCTGGATATAAAGTAATGGTAGCCTCCGATGCACACACTACATTTGATTCAATACATTTAAGTGCCCAATATATAATTGATCATCACAACCAAATTTTTAGGAATGCTTTTGCTAAGGTAAACACTACAGAAGAGCTTATCTTTTAGTTTTAATTTATAAATAAAATCGTAAAGATAAGTGCTCTGATAGGTGGTTGAATAGTCTTACAAGGGCATGATTTAGTAAACCCGAAAGGTCTTTTTTATTTTTAAGTATTTCTGTAAGATCATGGGGTTGCTTTAAACAACAATAAACCTTAATGATCAGCGCAAAAGTCATAAGGGGAAGCCTACTTGAAAGAGTAGGCTTTTTTTATTTTTAATATGACAGCTTTCCGAACTTGCATCGCTGAACTTAAGATGTAGAAATTTATTTTTTAGTATGGATGAGTTTAAGTTCCAAATTCTTCAAATCTATAACTTGATTAGATGAATCTACAAGTTTTAATTTCAGTTCTTCATCGGTACTTTTATCAAAAACTTTGACTACATCTTTACCTTCTTCAATAAAATTACCACCTGACTCAAGCATCGCGAGTAGAACGATATTTAGGCTTTTGCCTTTTTTAGTGAGTAAATATTCTTTACGCTCTCGTACGCCAACTTCTTTATAAATTGATAGCTCGAATATTTCTAATTGGACAAGATGTTTGAGACGATCGGTTAAAACTTGCTTTGATATACCTGTATTTTCTAAAAAATCATTAAATTTCGTTACCCCATAGAAAGCTTCTCTTAATAATAAGATCGTCCATTTGTCATTCAATATTTCTGTAATTTTGAATATCCCACAGACGTCTACGGGAAATTTATGTTCTGGAATAAATTGATTTGACATTAGAGGAGGCTCCAATTAGGATGAGTCTTTAATTTAGACCTAGAGTTAATTCAGGTAGCATTATGCCATTTATAAATATACAAACTATAGAAGGTTTACTCGATAAAGACAGTAAGGCCGAACTTTTTAAACGCATAACAGACTTATTTGTAGAAATAGAAGGTAAAGGTAATCCTGCTTTTCGGGAACATGTCTGGATTCGGATTGATGAATATCCACCTGAGCAGTGGCAATTAGGTAGCTTAAGACCAACGAAGGAAATGATCGAGTTAATGACTTCAGCAAAATGATTTATCTAAAGCCCTATGAGTAGGGCTTTTATAATTGAACATGATTTTATTCAAAATATGATTGCTATCTCTAATTAAATTCAAAATAAAAGTTTAGCGACTTTATCGCCTGATTTATCAACTTTTAATCTATTGATAAACATTATTTTCCTTTTCAACCCAACTGAGTTTTGACAAAATGCAACAGGCCATTAGGGTCAAGAAAGACTTGACCAGATTTGTAGCTTGTGGGAATTTTGCAGTAACTTTGCAAGCAATCTGTTTATTTTTATGTAATTCAAATGTTTGGAACTAATTTCTAATGGAAACACAATATAAGGTTTTATGTGTCTGTTTAGGAAATATTTGCCGCTCACCCACCGCTGAAGTGGTTTTCAGACATTATTGTGATAAGCATCAACTCAATGTAATCGTCGATTCGGCTGGAACGAGTAATTATCATCCCAATAAAGCACCTGATCAGCGTAGCCAAATGCATGCTAAAAAAAGAGGCTATGATTTGTCGTCTTTACGTGCTAGACAACTTTCAACTCGAGATTTTTTAGATTTTGATTTGATTTTGGCAATGGATCATCAAAATTTTGAAGATATTCATGATTTGCTACAAAACGCTATATTTCAATTTGGTAGTCATCAAATTCGAGCAAAAATTGCATTAATGAGTGAGCATGATCCGCAATATCTAAAACAAGCTTTACCTGATCCTTATTATGGTGGGCAGGAAGGCTTTGAGCGTGTACTTGACCAATGTGAATCAAGTACTTTAGCGTGGGTTAATATCTTAAAAAAACAGTTGAATGTTTAGGAATAGGTTTTTCAATACAATGCAAATTCAAAATCAAGTACAGCTTAAGCCATTCAACACTTTAAGTTTAGATGTGACAGCATCCCATTACACTAAAATCACCTCTATCGAAGATATTAAAGCTGCTTTGGATTTTGCTAAACAGCATGAGTTAAACGTACTTGTTTTGTCTGGCGGTAGTAATATGTTGTTGCCGCAGCAAATTAATGCGCTAGTTATACATCTTGATATTCAAGGTATAGAAGTTTTATCTGAAAATCAGGATTTTGTTCAAGTTAAAGTAGGTGCAGGGCAGGTTTGGCACGATTTTGTTTTATATAGTACTAAGCAGAACTGGTATGGATTGCAAAATTTAGCACTTATTCCTGGATTAGTTGGTGCTTCACCAGTACAGAACATTGGTGCTTATGGCGTTGAAGTTGGTGAGTTCATTGAGTCAGTGCAAGTCTATGACCGGCAATTTAAAGAGATCAAATCAATTTTAGCAGCAGACTGTCATTTTTCTTATAGACATAGCATTTTTAAAGATGATCCGACACGCTACATCATTACGCATGTCACCTTTAAATTACCTAAGCAGCCTCATTTAAAGTTAAATTATGGTGATTTAAAGCAGGCAGTTGGAGACAATCTAACTGCTGAAAATTTACAAAATCAGGTTATTAACATTCGACAAAGTAAACTTCCTGATCCTAAAGAATATCCAAATGTAGGAAGTTTCTTTAAAAACCCAATAGTAAATGCGCATGAGTTTGAACGTTTAATCACACAATTTTCAACAATTCCACATTATCCTCAAGCTAATGGTAACGTTAAAATTGCAGCTGGTTGGTTAATTGATCAAGCAGGTTGGAAAGGTAAGCAGTTGGGTGTGGTGGGTATGTTTCACAAACAAGCATTGGTTTTGGTGAATTATGCCAATGCATCTCTTGCTGATGTGAAGAAAACTTATCAGGCTGTACAGCATGATGTTGATCAGCATTTCCATGTTATGTTAGAACCAGAACCTGTGCTTTATAACAGTTTAGGTTTAATTGAAAATCATACGGAATAGTTTTATGCCAAAAGTACATTTAATGGTACGTTTTGTACAAGTAGTCACTGTGCTATTTGTACTATTAGGCTGTTTCGTAGTTTTTTTATATTCACCATTTTATTCAAAACTTATTGTAGCTGGGCTTAACTATTTTGTGCCTGTGGATGTGAATGAAGTGGCTGCGGAAAGCCAGAGAAAAGCTGCCTTAAGTGAACATGATAACTTAGAGCCAGGTTCAAATTTATGGATTGCTCGTCAAGCTTATTTAAAGTTGACTGAAGATGCTTTACGTGAGAAAAAAGCAGCAGATTTGGGCTACATACAAGAAAACTATAAAGCTTTGCAGCAAATTATTCTTTTAGAAGAAAAAGAACAAGAAATGGAAGAAGAGCAAGAAACTTCAGCTGTAAGTGTTCCTTTAGTTGCTAAAAACTCAGAAATAGATGCAGCTGATGAAACAAGTGGTCCTATTGATGAAGCACTTTTTATTAACAGCTCAGAAAATAAAGCACTTACAGAACAATACACAGAGTTTTTGGCAAGAAAACCTGTAGTACCCGAGCATCAAAAAGCGGTAAGCGAGCCTGAGCAGAAAGTTGAAGATGTCAGTAAAAATCCACTTCAACCTCAACCAAAAAAACTGTCAGAACCTTATGCAATTGTGGTGTTAGGTGGTGGTTTAACTTTAGATAAAAATGGCAAAGACATTGTAGTTAATAGTTATACACGTTTAAGACTGGAAAAAACGTTAGAAGTTGAGCAACAAAATGACCTCCCGATTGTGTTGAGTGGTGTTGAGGCACCTTATATGCAGGCATGGCTAAAAAAGCGTGGGGTCGATGCAAAGTTATTAGAACAAAAAAGTATGAATACTTGTGAAAATACTCGTTTTAGTTCGTTACTGCTTCAAAAGAAAGGTGGTGCTCCTACGGTAATGTTAGTCACAGATGAATATCATATGCCGCGTACACGTCGCTTATTTGCTTTGAATGGTATTGAAACAATTCCTGTTATTGCCCCAATGCCAACAGCACTTACACGTTGGCAACCGAGTGTACAAAACTACGATCATAGTCGTCGTGCAAATTATGAATTACTTGCGACAATTCGTGACATGCTATTTGGTTCAAGTGATTGTCGAGAGGTGCCTTAATGTCTGAGATCCCATTTCTCAATCCTGCCGTATTAAAACAATTAGATTTACCGGTACCTAACCGTGATCTCACTCCGCAAGTTTTAAGCCCTCTTAATTTAAATACATTAGAAGAACCTTCTCGTGAACTTTTAGCATATCGCAAATTATACGGTTTACATTTACTCGACTGTGATCACTGGCAAGGGTATGTCCAAATGCCTTTATTTCGTCTACATGTTCAAGTTTTTAAGCCTAAATTAGACAAAGTACAAGGAACTGTCTGTTTATTACATGGTTATCTTGAACATAGTGGAATATATCAGCCAATTATTCGTGAAATACTTGAACAGGGTTTTAGTGTAATTACCTATGACTTACCTGGTCATGGTTTAAGTAATGGTTCACCAGCAAGTATTCAAAATTTTGATCATTACCAACAAGTTCTGATGGCTGTTTATCGATATGTTAAACACGCAGATCAGTTACCTAAGCCTTGGGTCGGGATAGGTCAAAGTACGGGTGGTGCAATTTGGATGCATCATTTGCTTGAGTATGCAGAAAAACGCCAAGATCCAATTGTTGATAGAGTTTTATTACTTTCACCTTTAATTCGCCCAGCTAAAACAGCATGGTGGCATAATCCAGTGGGACTTGGCATTATTCGCCGCATTAAACGCCAAGTACCAAGACACTTTAGACGTAATAATCATAATCCTGAATTTTTACGTTTTATTCGTTTAAAAGACCCATTGCAGCCACGCATGATGGGGATGGACTGGATTTTGGCAATGTCGAAATGGATGCAGGAAATGGAAGAACGACCTGCTTGTCGTATTCCTGTCTGGTTAGCGCAAGGTGCATTAGATCAAACAGTAGATTGGCGTTATAACATTGAGTTTATTCGCCGTAAGTTTAGGCTTCAAACCTTATTAATGCTTGAAGAGGGGTCTCATCAATTAATTAATGAGCGTGCAGATATACGTGCAGCTTTAACAGGTTTGATTCCAGCCTTTTTACATGCAAAGCCAAAGCATTTTTATTATTAAAAAAGTAATGCACTCAATCTAGTCAATAGATTGAGTGCATCAGTTAATTAAATCAGATGATTATTTTAAACTCTGATAAAGCTCAACGAAGTTTTTATAGACCGAAGATTGTTTCTGCGGAGAATACATATTGCGTTCAATAATACCTTTGTCAGTTTTAACTAGAACATTAATGTTTTGAGCATTTTTAAATTCTTGTAAGAATTGACTTGGAATAATAAAGTATGTCGTCGAGTGCTTAGGAACAAGTCGACTAACATTCGTTTTCTCAGTAGCTTGAGCTGGTTTATAACTAAACTGCTTTCCATCAATATCAAATACTAACGAATTAATATCATAGAAGTTGTAACTACTACTTAAATGAACGTCTACACGAACTTGATTTTTCTGTTTTTCATTCCATTTAACCAGTAAGCTTGGACAAAGTTCTGTGGGTAAGCAATTAAGCTGACCAGCTGTTTTTAGCTCAGATGTTGCTGTCGTGGTATTAGACTTATACGAGGTTGTGCTACAAGCTGCTGTAAGTAAACAAGTACCTAATAAAAATAGGGCTTTTTTCATAATGTAATTCCAAGAAAGCACGTTTAATATTATTTATCTTAAAGATGATAAATTTTACCCCTCATTAAAGAGTTTTTGGACTTAAAAAAGCAAATGGTTTCGTAACTTTAAATTCAGATGTCGCGTCACCTGCATAGATATGGCTCTGCTCAGGTCCAAGATCAAGTCTTCGCGTTTTACCGTCTTTAAAATTTATTTTCTTTAAGTCAACCCAAAATACATTTGGTGATAAGGCTGACTCAAAAAAATAAAGCATCTGTTTATGGTCTGCAACAGTTCTCCAGCGAGTCGATGAAATATTAGGCTCTTCTTGTGTGTTTAAACCGTATGGAACCGATGCATTACGAATCACGCTAAATACAGAAGCCTGTGCTTGTTTCATATCATCATTTTTAGGAATTGCATTGATATAGAATGAAGCGCGAGCAAAACGGTCAGAAGCTCGGTTTGTACCAGGAAGCATAACGGTACCACCAATTTGTTTCCAATATTCTGCCAATGCCAATTGTTTATCAAAAGTAGGTGAGTTAGTCATGATTTGATAACTTCGGCTGTGGTGAATAACTTGCTTGCCACCAATGTATTCAATAATTGCGCTATCACCCGTTTTATCTGAAATAGATAAATGTAGTGTCGTTAATCTCGTTTCACCTGGAACACTATCAGTCACAATTGTATAAGGTTCTTTCTCAAGCGCTTTCACAGCCTCATCTACGGTTGCGAAATTATCAAGAACATATTGTGCCCAAGCGGCAATACTTAACAGTGGTTTATTTGATTTTTTTACGTCAGGATATTGAGATTCAACTAGCCATAAGACATTTGCAACTAAACCAGCCTCATTCATTCCATCAGTCGTAGAGACTTCGTAACCGGTTGCAATAACGCTGCCATACTTAGAAGTCCATTTTATTGATTTAGATCCTGCACTTCCATCGCGGGCAACACCACTTGGCAAAATCCATAAATTCGTACCCGTATCAACTTTCCAGTCCATCGAGCGGGCAGTAATAACATGTTGATTATTGCCTAAATAAACTGCACGTGTACAAGCAACTGCATAGCTACTTAACCCTACAGCCAATGCGACAAAAGATGAAATGAATGTTTTCTTTAACATGAGAATACACCTTCTTGTTATAACAATTTGAGGATATTTATTTAATAAAATTAAAGCATGTATATTATTTATACTTTAATAGTAGGTGAAAAATACATTAAATACAAACTAAAATAAGAAACTAATTTAAGTAGAAATCACATATAAGTTTAAAATAGAAAAGAGCATCACACTTAACTATGATGCTCAAATTATCAAGTTAATATAAATTAAAAATGATTGGCATCAGCCATATTCCACATTCGGTAATAAAAATTATCACCGTCATTATTAAGTTCAGATTGCAAAAGCTCTCCGTCTTTTAAGAAAAAGTGCAATTGAGCATAATTCTTAATTTCACGGTCATTTACACGTTGTGCCAAGTGATGGGCTTTAATATCCGAAGGATGGCGTAAGCCAGCAGCAGCAATCATTTCAGATAAAGCATGTAATGTATTTTTATGAAAATTAAATACACGTTCTGCTTTAGTTGGCACATGTAAGGCTTTTTGGCGGTCTTTATCTTGGGTTGCTACGCCTACAGGGCACTGATTTGTATGGCAACTTTGAGCTTGAATACATCCAACTGCGAACATGAATCCTCGTGCTGAATTGACCCAATCTGCACCTAGTGCAAATGTGCTGGCAATATCAAATGCACTAATAATTTTACCACTTGCACCAATTTTAACTTGGTCTCTTAACCCAGCCCCTACAAGTGTATTATGTACAAAACGTAAGCCTTCACGTAAGGGAGTACCAATATAATCACTAAACTCAATTGGCGCTGCGCCAGTTCCACCTTCAGAGCCATCTACTACAATAAAATCAGGAACAATTTTCGTTTCAAGCATTGCTTTCACAATACTCATAAACTGCCAAGGTTGCCCAATACACAGTTTAAAACCAACAGGTTTTCCGCCAGATAATGTGCGTAACTTCTGTAAGAACTGCATCATTTCAATTGGTGTAGAAAAACTTGAATGTTTTGCTGGAGAAATACAATCGTGATCCCGTGAGACACCACGAATTTCGGCAATTTCAGCAGTAATTTTATGCTTAGGTAAAATGCCGCCATGACCTGGTTTAGCACCTTGTGAAAGCTTTAACTCAATCATCTTGATTTGTGGTAGTTGAGATTGTTTAGCAAATTTTTGCTCGTCAAATTTTCCATCTAAAGTACGGCAACCAAAATAGCCACTGGCAATTTGCCAAACAATATCACCACCATTTTCTAAATGATAAGGACTGAGGCTACCTTCACCTGTATCGTGATAAAACCCGCCTAATTGTGCTCCTTTGTTTAATGCGCGTATTGCATTTGCGCTTAAACTACCGAAACTCATCGCAGAAATATTCATAATAGAAGCGCTATAAGGTTGAAGGCATTGGCTATTACCAATTTGAATCCGAAAGCTCTTTGGGTCTGCCGGTGGACATGGGCTAATTGAATGAACAATAAATCGGTAATCTTCTTGATATACGTTAATAATTGAACCAAAAGGTTTGTCTGCATTTTCATTTTTAGCACGTTGATAAACTAAACTTCTTTGCATGCGCGAGAAGGGTAGTGCATCTTGATCGGCTTCAATGAAATATTGGCGAATTTCAGGACGTATGTCTTCAAATAGAAAACGAAAATGGCCCATGATCGGGTAATTTCTTAAGATAGAGTGCCTATTCTGTAATACGTCATATAAGCCTAATAGACTCAATACACCTGTAAGCACCCATAATCCGTTGAGTAAAGTATCAGAAATAAAATAATAGATACTATGTGGGGTGTATACAGTTCTGAACCAAGTGATACTAAGTGCAGTAAAAATACATAAGAACCAGAGAGAATGGCGTGAAAAAAATGTATTGAGAAATTTATGTCGAATAATTTGTGCTGGACTCGCCATATGTGAACAAATTCCTAATGTTTTACTGGTAGATACCTTGCCAAGAAGCAACTTAAACTACAAGTATGGAATTGTTAGTTTCAATGAGGTGGAGGTCAAAAGTAGTCGATGATGCTTAAGATTAAAAAGTTTAGTATTCTTATATGCCTAGAGCATTATTTACTCATTTTTTTAAATTTGGATATTTTAGATATTATGTTTTTTTAGAATAGGAATAAGTTTAATAATATTTATATATTGTACTTTTAATATGAGCGTTTATTGATTTTAAATATGTTAATAATTACAGAAATAAATTTTTTAACCCGAGCTTTAATATTATAAAAAATTGTTTTTTTATGTTTATTACGGTTTCTTAAATATTTAGCTAGTCTCTTGGAACCCTGTTTGCTTGTAATTTGATCATAAGTGTAAATTTTGACTTGTTGATCTGATATTTTTTAGATTTGTTTTTTGGTAATATTTGTAGATTGATATAGTATTTTAGACCGATCTTATTACAACTATATAGCACTCTAAAAATTAAGTAGGGAATTGGAATGAGCTGGAAATTATTAACAATTTCTGTTTTTTTTACTGATGTATTTTTATTAGTTTTAATGTTTTATCTAGGTTATGATTTTGAAACTTTTAAAAAAGTTGCTTTATTCGAATCTTGTCTAGTTGCAGTTGCTATCATTTTTGATGCTATGGAACAAAAAAAGAAACCTATTTTTCCAGGAAGTATTGTCTATCCCTTGTTAGGTATTTTATTTATTTTAGGCTTCACACCTATTCTTGATTTTTTTGCAGTAAGACCTAAAGGATTTCATACTTGGGACATAAAAAATATTTTGATCATTGATGAATATAGCGAAAATTATCAATTTAATAAGTTGGCTTGGTACGGAAAGGCTTATGTTCAACTTAGCTTTGCGCTGGCGGGTGGGGTGTTGGGTTTCATTTTTCATTTGGTATTCAGAAATACTTAAGCAAGTATTTCTTTCTTTATAAATAATTTCCTCTTGTTCTAAAGTTAAGGAAATCAATCAAAGCATGTTCCAAACTCTTAGAATTCTTATTCATTAAATTTTAATTTCTTATTCATTTAAAATATATAGAATTAAAAAAATGCTTATTTTTTAATCACTTATTGTGAATTTAGTTCTGAAAATAATAAAATATAAAAAATGATGGTAAAATTTAACTAATGAAATTTTATGATTTTTTAATAAAACTAATAAAAAAATTGAATAAAATTACCGGAAATTTCTTTAAAAAGTGGTATATACCATATAAATACTCATAATTGAGAAATCCATCGAAATTTAACTTGTTAATAGATATTTAAAATGAAATGAATAGCTATATTTTTGTTGTTTTTTTGTATGATGCGCGCACAGTAGAGTAAAAAAAAAGACGCTTTGAAAAAACAGTCAAAGAAGCTAGTGATTGGATTGGGGAAGGCTAGTTTTTACATCTATTAATTCTTATTGGCGTAATGTAAAAAGGTTTTCAATCATGAAAAAATCTCTCATCGGTTTATCTGCAATTGCTATGGGTTTAATGTCTATCACCGCTGCAAATGCTGCAACGGCTACTGGTACATTAACTGTTAAAGCCACTATTACGAATAGCTGTGTACTTAATACTTCAGCTACAGGCACAACTGCAAATGCAATCTTAGACTTCGGTACCTTAAGTTCTCTTGCGAGCAATGTAGATGCAGACACGACTACTACAGGTGGTACTGCAATTAAAGTCCTTTGTAACAACACTGTGCCATGGACTTTGGCGTTTGACGCGGGTAAAAATGCTCAGACTACTCAACGCCGTATGATTGGTGGGGCAACAAGTAACGAATATATCCCTTATAACCTTTTCTCTGATACTAACCGTGCAACAGCAATCGCTATTGCAACGGCTGCCTACAGTGGGAATGGCACTGGTTCAGTACAAACAGTGAACGTATATGGCCGTATCCCTGCTGGTTCAGTTTTACCAAGCGCTGGTAGCTATGTTGATACAGTAACTGTGACTGTGACTTATTAATTTTAAATCAGTTCTGTTCATTGTTGTCGCTAGCTCTTTTGTAAGAGCTAGCTCTAGCTTAATTTGAGAAAAGTAATTCTGGGCAAGTTATGAAAAAAAATATCTTTGTTGCTACAATTTTATTGTTATTTTTGCCTAGTGTGTTAAATGCTGCCTCAATACGTCTTTCTCCTGTGAATGTTGAAATATTGAGTGATCAATCTGCATCCTCAATTAGTTTATATAATCAGTCGAACGAAAGTGCTGACTTACAAATACGTATATTTGAATGGACTCAGAATGCTGGACAAGATCAATTAATTCCAACAGATGATATTGCAATTAGTCCACCTTTCTTAAAATTAAAACCGAATGATTCTTATAATTTGCGTGTAGTCCGCATTAAGCCAGAACCAATTTCTGGTGAAAAAACTTATCGTATTATTCTTGATGAATTACCAAAACCTATCGATAGTCGTAAAGCATCGCAAGGTGTAAATGTATTACTTCGCTCATCATTACCTGTATTTGTAGTGAATAAAGATGCGATTACTAAGCTGAGTTGGTCAATACAGAAAGAACAAAACAACGCTTATCTTACTATTAGTAATGTTGGCAATCGCCATGCGCTTTTAAATAATTTAACACTTGTGGATACTACTTCAAATAAAAGTTATCCGATTAAAGTAAATACCGTAAATGGTTATATTCTTTCAGGAAAATCAAGAAATTTTAATATTAGCCCGGATTTTAAATTCCAAGCTGATCATAAATATAATATTTCATTGAATATTAACGGTAAGCCGGCATCTCTTTAAAGAGGCACATATGAAATATCTCGTAAGTGCTTTGTGTGTTATGTACTTGCCGATTCATGCTTTTGCTGAATCATTACAAGACAACACTAATGCCGCTTTGCCTAATATTCCGGAAGTTACAAACTCCGCTTTTCAGACCTCTGGTTCTGATAAAGGCTATATACAACTATTTTTAAATATTTCTATCAATTCTAATACTTCTACCGACTTAATATCGGTACATCAAGACCAAGATAGAAAATTATATATACGGGTCCATGACCTAAAAGCCTTAAGACTGAAAATGGATGAACATATCCCTGCTAGCCAATGGGTATGTATTAATGAACTGAAAGGAATCCAGTTTAAGTATCTGGAAAATGAGCAGTCTCTAAACTTACAAGTTCCTGCGAGCATGTTGAGTGACTATTCTGTTGACTTAACTGGTCAGCCGACTACAAACACCAACTTACTAAAAATGAAACCTTTAAATGCTGCAATTCTGAATTACAGCATGTATCACACCATTACTAATAATGAGAGTATTTTCTCAGGTTCGGCAGAAGGGATTTTTAACAGCGCGCTTGGTAATTTTTCATCCGGTATTTTATATAACGGTAGTAATGAAAACAGTTATAGCCATGAGAAGTGGGTACGTCTGGAAAGTAAATGGCAATATGTAGATCCTGAAAAAGTCAGGATATATACCCTAGGTGATTTTATTTCCAATAGTTCTGACTGGAGCAGTAGTGTGCGTCTTGCTGGTTTGCAGTGGTCGAGTGCCTATACTCAGCGTGGTGATATTGTTACTTCTGCGCTGCCACAGTTTTCCGGTTCAGCGGCGCTACCTTCTACACTGGACTTATACGTTAACCAGCAAAAGATTTATTCAGGCCTTGTTCCTTCAGGTCCATTTGATGTTAAGCAGCTCCCGTTTATTTCAGGAAATGAAGTTACATTGGTAACAACTGATGCAACAGGTCAGCAAACCATTACTAAAAAACCTTATTAC
>NZ_JBDUVF010000009.1:0-97193 GCF_039938935.1 Acinetobacter sp. WA-87
CCAAACACCCCGGTCTCGAAAGAAACCGGGGTGTTGCTTTATATGCGTGATAAAAAAATAAAGATAAAAAACATCTCTAAAAGAACATTTGTACGGTTGCCCTGCTTCAGAGATATAGTGTCTTAATTCAATTAAATTGCCTTGTAATAAAAAAACATTTCATAATATTCCAATATTTGCTTAATCTATAAATAGTTAAACTTGAGTTTTCATCTATGCAGTTCAAAATTATCGCAGCCCAAGATCTAGATAAAAATCAACGTCATCAGATTGCTGAGTTATGTTTTTCTGCTTTTGATGAAGATCCATGGAGCCAATATGCTTTCATGCAAAAAGCGATTCATGTTGTTGGTATATTGGACAATCAAATTGTCTCACATGCTTTATGGACGGACAGAGCTTTTACCATAAATGGTAGTTCCGATGTAAAAACAGCTTATGTAGAGTATGTGACCACTGATTACACGATGAGAGGTCAGGGGCTTGCATCACAATTATTAAAATATTTAGTTGAAGCATTAACGGACTTGGAATATGAACTTGCTGCATTACAACCGGAAGATGAAGCATTTTATAAAAAATTAGGTTGGACTACTTGGTGGGGGGATTTATACATCAAACAAGATACATCTACTTATCTAACCGATGACTATGAAATTATGCTATATCCTTTGAGTATCCATATGAAAGATCTACTATCACACCGTTCAGAGGACGATAGTATTTGCGCAGAATGGCGAGAGGGTGAGGTTTGGTAGTTCTTATGATCTGATAAATTCATTTTTTTTATTCTGTCTAAACTAGGTGTAGTTGTCTTTTTTTATATTACTTAACTTTTTCTACTTTCCTGTTTATTAGACAAGCCTATAATGATTCAGAATCATTCCAACTCTAATAAGGATATAACATGTCTACTGACCAGCAATTTCCAATTCCCAACAATTTAGGTATCGCGGTATATTCCAATAATGCCGAAGCTATTGGTAATACACCTTTAGTACGTATTAACCGTTTGATTAAAACGGGCGCAACCGTATTAGCAAAAGTGGAAAGCCGTAACCCTGCATTTTCTGTGAAATGCCGCATCGGAGCGGCACTTATTGCAGATGCAGAGAAACGCGGTGTATTAAAAGAAGGTATGCACATTGTTGAGCCAACCAGTGGTAACACTGGTATTGCATTGGCATTTGTTGCTGCGGCAAAAGGTTATCCAATTACTCTAACTATGCCTGCAAGTATGAGCCTTGAGCGCAGAAAAGTACTAAAAGCTTTAGGTGCTAATTTGGTATTAACTGAACCCGCAAAAGGAATGAAAGGTGCAGTTGATGAGGCTGTACGATTAGCAACTGAACAGCCAGATCTTTATTTCTTGCCACAACAATTTGAAAACCCAGCGAATCCACAAATTCATGTAGACACAACTGGTCCTGAAATTTGGCAAGCTACAGGTGGGCAAGTCGATATTTTAGTTGCGGGCGTCGGTACTGGCGGTACGATTACAGGTATTTCTCGTTATTTTGAACAGGTTCAAAATAAGCCATTGTACTCAGTAGCAGTTGAACCTGCTGAGTCTCCAATTATTACTCAAACTAAAAATGGTGAGAACATTACACCTGCACCGCATAAAATTCAGGGAATTGGTGCGAACTTTATTCCAAAGAATCTTGATTTGGACCTTGTGGATGAAGTCTTACCAGTGACTAGCGAAGAAGCAATTCAATGGGCGAGAAACTGTGCAACCCAAGAAGGTATTTTAGTGGGTATTTCAAGTGGAGCTGCATTGGCAGCCGCTGCTAAAATTGCAGAGCGTCCTGAAAATGCTGGTAAAACCATTGTTGTTATTCTGCCAGATAGTGGCGAACGTTATCTATCTTCTGTGTTATTTGAAGGTTTATTTGACGAATAAAATTAACCGCATAAAAAAGCCCATCCATTGATGGGCTTTTGTTTAAGTTTTTTTATAGAGCACTTTTTAAGTTTTTTTATAGAGCACTTTTTAAATTTTTTTGATGATGCTTAATAGATCGGGCATATTTTTTCGCTTTGTGACGGGTCCAGAAGCTTCGCTCATATCCTGTTGGCCCAACATTATAATAGGCTGTAGCTTTGAACCAGCTATCTGCGGTTTGATAGTAATGATTTAAAATATAAGCACCACATTGGATATTTGTAGATTCATCATACAAATTACCAGCACAAGTTTGTTGCCAATAGCTTGGAATAATTTGAGTTAAACCAACAGCCCCTGTTGGAGAACGGGCATTACTATTGTAGTTCGACTCTTGTCTGATGACTGCCGCGAGTAAAAGGGGAGGAACATTATATTTGTCAGCACTTTGAATAATCATAGGAGACAATCGATTCGCTGTACTCGGTGGAACGGAATAAGCTTTTTGTAAACCAGATGATAGCTTATTTGAACGCCAAGTAAATGAGCCACTATTAGGGCCTAAGCTTGTACATCCTGTCATTATGATCATCAAGAAAATTATGAAAAATTTGAGAGTAAGGATGTGTAATTGTGATGGTTCAAAACGATTTTGGGTTAAAGATGAGGTAAGCAAAATACAAAACCAATCATGAAGTTTCAAATGAAATAATCGTATTTAGCCGTACTTATCGGATCAATATTAGTTCTGTTGCTCAGCACATCTAAAAAGTAAGAATTTTGTATAAGTGAAATGAAAAAACCCCGACATCCTGTCGAGGCTCCTTCGTATTCAGCTTTATGTAGCTAACTCCTGTCAACTACCGCTTCCTGCGTTCTTATTCTTCTTCAATGAGACATCCTGTCTCTCTATGATTCATATATTATGAAATAATACTAAAGCTGAATATCCGCAAATCACCGCAATTTTTGTACGTTTTAACTTACAGATCAACTTTCTTAAATACGATGTCGACTAGTTTCTGGGCGATAGGAGCACAAATCAATACACTTGGAAAAGCTAATATCCATGCAATAATCCAAGCCGATACCCACAATGAAACGAAGTGATGATTTAGTCCTACTACTTTAAAAGTTGAAACACCTGAAACGATAAAAGACATCATTCCCGATAAAATGAAGAGGAATAAAAGTTTCTGTGCTTTCATGGTTTTATATTCCTTGATAAGCACTTAAGGTCAATGCAAAATTTTCTCCAAATTGTTGAGCAGTTTTAATATCTCCTTCATCAAACCTATTGGCATTACTGCCATGTTCAGCCTGAGCCATTAAGCCTGACCATGAACCGAGACGGTTGGCTGCTTGAGTATAAGGAATACCTTGGTGTTGCTCAGGCATAATTGGGTTACCGATCCAGAGCATGCCGTGTTGCATACAAAAGGTAAAAATTGAAATTAGTGTCGATTGTTTATCACCAGCGGGAAGGGAAGATACGGTAAAACCAGCTGCCAGTTTTCCTTTAAAGTTTTGCTTCTTCCATAATGGACCCGTTGCATCCATGAGTTGTTTTAACTTGGAAGACACACCACCTAAATATGTAGGAGATCCCCAAATTAAACCATCATATTTGAAAAGAATTTCTGGAGTGTTGATAAGATCTTCAGCATTAAGCAAATCTACTTCAATATCTTGATGACTCAAAATGCCAGTTTGAATTTGCTGAGCGATAAATTGGGTATGCCCTTGGTGACTATAGTAAATAATGGCAACAGTTTTCATGGATAGTTTCCTTCTTATCTAAATTTGAAATAGTTTTGCAGTGAGATATAAGCCACAACCAAAAACACTATGATTCATCAAACTTTTTAGACAGTTCAAAAAAGGATGAGGTGTTTTTGATGAAGCAAAACCACTACCTATGGCGGGTTGCATAATAAAAAAAGGGATGAGAACGGTGACTACACCAAATACTAGTGCTGAGAAAAACTGAGGATGACTAAGCCAAGTTGAGCCAACAATGAAAAGAAAGCTAAATGAAAAGATTAGCCCGACACTATAGTGAGCAACCCAACCTAAAAAAAATTCACCCTTAATTTGAGGGCTTTTTGCAATAGATTGATGGATGAGTTTTCCTTGAAATATCCAGCCTACCCAGCGTCCGAGAAAGGCAAAATTTAAGGTCGGAATCTTAAATATTTTTAGTATTAACAGCCATATATCCATAATGAATGTTGCACCAATACCAAGACATAAAGCTTGAAAGAACAATGTGGAGGTATTCATTTTTACACCTTGCTTTTATACGTATGAAACGTGATAAATTTATTGTGCAAGTTCAAGTTCACTTGAAGTCAAGAGGATGTTATGGATATTGGTGAAGTTTCTAAGAAGGCAAAAGTCACAACGGCTACACTACGTTTTTATGAAGAAAAGGGGTTAATTAAGTCGATTGGGCGGCAAGGTTTACGTCGGCAATATGGTAAGCAGGTGCTTGATCAACTGGCACTCATTGCTTTAGGACGTGCTGCGGGTTTTTCTTTAAATGAGATCGCTACAATGTTTGGGCAAGATGGTGAGCCTGATCTTGATCGTCAGAAACTAAAAGATAAAGCTGAACAACTAGAGCAAATGGCAAAGCGATTACATTTTATTAGTCAAGGATTACAACATGCTGCTGTATGTCCTGCTGAAAATCATATGGAATGCACAACTTTTCAGAACTTTTTAAAAGCAGCAATTGCTGGAGAATATCAGCCAACGAAACTTTAATTCTTTTGATGAAATCATTTAGTTTGTGTTTGTATTGAACAGTTGAGTTTGTCATATTTTCGCCATAAAGATTTCATCTTTTTGAAGCAAAAACTTCATATAAGCTTGATTAAATTTGCTTAATTTTTTACCAAATGTATAAAATCATGAGCAAAAAAACTTTAGTCGCATTATTATGCTGCGCCAGTTTAGGATTGTCGGCATGTAACGATGACAACGACCAAGAACAAACCTCACCTACAGAAAACGTTACCGAACCAACTTTAATTTCTTTTGCCAAATTGCCTGTAGAAACCTATGCTGCTGGCCCAGACTCTGGTGCATATGTAAAAGGTGCAAACGGAATTTATCCTCCATTTAAAGGCCAGCCTGTACAAGGTTTTTCGGCTGCATTAAAAAATGAAGATGGTAGCTATATGGCAATGGCCGATAATGGCTTTGGTACACAAGATAATTCAGCAGACTTTTTGCTTCGTATTTATAAATTAAAACCTGATTTCAAAACTAAAACCAAAGGTACAGGGCAGGTTACTGTACAAAGCTTTATTCAATTGCGTGATCCAAACAAGTTAATTCCTTTTAATATTGTGAATGGTAACACGCCTGAGCGTCTATTAACGGGTGCTGATTTTGACCCAGAGTCAATGCAACGTACTAGCGATGGCACTTATTGGATTGGGGATGAGTTTGGACCTTATTTACTTCATTTTTCAGCCGATGGTGTGTTACTAGATGCACCTATCGCTTTACCAAATCCATTAAATCCGACCCAAGAATTACGTTCACCACAAAATCAGTTTAATAAAGCACAAATTAATTTTGTGGAGCCTTTGGTTCAGCAAAGTGGTGGTTTTGAAGGAATGGCAATTTCACCAGATGGGCAGTATCTTTACCCGCTTATAGAAAAGCCAATTAAATCAATTCGGGAAACGGAAAGACAGTTGCTGATTTCTCAATTCGACATTAAGAAAAAAGCGTATACAGGGAAATATTATTGGTTCCAATTAGACAGCAAGGCAACCAATATTGGTGACTTCCAACTCTTTAATGATAAAGGAGGCATTATTATTGAGCGTGATGCGACTCAGAATAATTTAGGCGGATATAAAAAATTAATCCGTATTAAATTGAATGAGTCAGGTCAGCTAGTAAGCCGTGAAGATTTAGTCGATTTAATTAAAATTGCTAACCCGAATATGTTGTATGGAACAGCTAGAGCAGGGGATATTGGTACGGGACAAGTTTTTGCCTTCCCGTTTGAAACCATTGAAGATGTGATTATTGAAAATGGCACAACGCTCACGGTACTAAATGACAATAACTTCCCTGGTTCAACAGGACGCAACGCAAAACTGGCTGATGATAACGAGATTATTCAAATTCGTTTACCAAAAGCTTTGTTCTAGTACCTATAAATAAATTATGTTAAGACTACGGCGGATTTTATTCCGTCGTATTTATTCTGAGAATAAAAATATTGGATAAACTTTAATCAAATTAATTTCTATATTATTGTTTTCGTATGTTTTATAAACAAGGAAAATGAATGAAATTCATGTTAAAATGATCGGCTTTCATCTTTAGATGTCTCTCCTTCATCTGCTAGCCGAGATTCGCAAGCCATGTCTACCGCTTATACTATGCAAACTGCGCCAAAAGCGCTGTTTGATTACGACAAATATTGGGCGTCGTGTTTTGAACCAGCGCCATTTTTGCCGATGTCACGAGAAGAAATGGACCAACTCGGCTGGGATGCATGTGACTTTATTTTAGTCTGTGGCGATGCTTATATTGACCACCCATCATTTGTTTCGGGTGTGATTGGCCGTGTACTTGAAGCACAAGGTTTCCGTGTTGGTATTATTGCACAGCCAGACTGGACCAATGTTGAAAGCTTCCGCGTTTTAGGTAAGCCAACGATTGCTTGGGGTGTAACCGCAGGTAATATGGATTCGATGATTAACCGTTATACGGCAGATCGTAAAATCCGTTCAGATGATGCATATTCTCCAAACAATGAGCCAAATAAACGTCCTGACCGTGCTGCAACAGTATATTGCCAGCGTTGTCGTGAAGCTTTCCCAGATGTACCAGTGTTATTAGGTGGTATTGAAGGAAGTTTACGTCGTATTGCACACTATGATTATTGGTCAGATAAAGTCCGTCGTTCGATTCTGATGGACTCAAAAGCCGATTTGCTGATGTATGGTAATGGTGAGCGTGCCATTATTGATGTGATGCATCGTTTGGCTAAAGGTGAAAAAATCCACGAGATTACAGATGTTCGTGGTACGGCATTTATTATTAATAAACACAACAAAGCATCAAAAGCGAAGTTTGTTGAAGTTGCGAGTAATGATGTAGATACAGTTGGGCGTGTTGACCCAATTATTAATCCATATGTCATGACAGAAGATATTGATGGCTGTGAGGTTGAAAAAGAAAAGGGTAACTCTTTAGCTCAGTACCAAAATTTCCAAAAAGAGATTGTTGCAAATCCGATTGTACGTGAAGGCGACAAACTCGATGACGATACTCAAATTGTTCAATTAAAGCCAGCACCGTCAAAAGCAATTAAACACAAATTACCACCACGAGAGTTGGCAGTAATTCGCTTGCCTTCTTTTGAAGAAGTGGCAAATGATCAAGTGCTTTACGCACATGCAAACCGTATTTTGCACCTTGAAACCAACCCTGGTAATGCCCGTGCTTTGGTTCAACGCCATGGTGAGCGTGATGTGTGGATTAATCCACCTCCCATTCCTCTGACTACTGAGGAAATGGACTATGTGTTTGATTTACCTTATGCACGTTTGCCACATCCTACTTATGGTGATGCGCGCTTCCCTGCATTTGATATGATCAAATTCTCGGTCAATATTATGCGTGGCTGTTTTGGTGGTTGTACATTCTGTTCAATTACAGAACATGAAGGTCGTATTATTCAAAACCGTTCGGAAGATTCGATCTTACGTGAGATTGAAAAAATTCGTGATACGGCACCAAACTTCACCGGCATTATTTCAGACTTAGGTGGCCCAACAGCAAACATGTACCGTTTGCACTGTAAAGACCCAGAAATTGAGAAGAACTGTCGTAAACCTTCTTGTGTTTATCCGGGCGTTTGTCAAAACTTACATACCGATCACGCGCCGTTAGTGCAGCTTTACCGTAAAGCACGTGCAATTAAAGGTGTGAAGAAGATTCTGATTGGTTCAGGTTTACGTTATGACCTTGCAGTATTGAACCCTGAATATGTCAAAGAGCTGGTGCAACACCACGTGGGTGGTTATTTAAAAATTGCGCCTGAACATACCGAGCAAGGCCCGTTATCTAAGATGATGAAACCGGGTATTGGTACATATGATCGTTTCAAACAAATGTTTGACCGTTTCAGTAAAGAAGCAGGAAAAGAGCAGTATCTAATTCCTTACTTTATTGCTGCGCATCCGGGTACTTCAGATTATGACATGATGCACCTTGCTATTTGGTTGAAAAAGAATGGTTTCCGTGCCGATCAGGTACAGACGTTCTATCCATCACCAATGGCAACTGCAACCACCATGTATTATTCGGGCAAGAACCCACTTGCTAAAGTTGCTCGTTATACTGAAAAAGTTGATATTGTAAAAGGTGAGAAACGCCGTCGTCTGCATAAAGCATTCTTGCGTTACCATGATCCAAACAACTGGCCATTACTTCGTGAAGCCTTAAAAGAAATGGGCCGTGCCGATTTGATTGGTAATTCAAAGCAGCATTTAATTCCGACTTATCAGCCAAAAGGTACTGAAGGGGAATATAAATCTGCCCGTAAGAAAAACTCGTCTACGGCAGGGGATTCGGTTAAACGAAATAACCAGCAAACGAGTAGTCATTCAAATCAGAAGCGTCCACAAAAAGGTCAGGTACTAACGCAACATACGGGTTTGCCTCCTCGTGAAACAGGTGAGAAGAGACCATTTGGTGGGAAAAGTAAACCAAAGTCAAAAGCACGTGGATAATGATAAAAAAGGCTCTTAAATAGAGCCTTTTTTGTTTTTCATGAGGTTATTTAAATCGTATAGTGAGATTTTTGCAGATTTAAAGTACAAAAAACGTAACGAATAATGATAAATATCCAAAATCTGACGAGCTGCACTTGATTGTTGTTGACTCTATGATTATAAATAATGTTGAGGGTGGCTAAATTTAAGCCAAGCTTGATAACTACAAGTGAAATTACTAAGTGAACCTTTTAAAAAACGGCTGTGTCGTTATCAATTAAAACAAAGCGTGATCTAGCAAAATCATTATAAAAAACTTAAAGGATTAGACCCATGTACTATTTAATTACGATCTTACTACTCTTTTTGACTGTCATTATGGCGGCGAAAAGCCTCTCAAGAAAACACCAACAAGACAGTGCTTTAAAGCGCCGTGCTGTATTAAGTAGTCATGAGCAAATGACTCTTACTCGTTTACAAACGGTATTTCCTAAATTTACTGTATTAGCTCATGTCTCATTTGATGCTTTATTAACAACTAAATATGCTCACACCCGTCGAAAATATCAAAATATGACGGCTGACTTTGTGGTACTTGATCAAAATTACCAAGTTTTTGTGGTGGTTATGCTTGAAGAAAATGGTTTACGCCGTGCACATCAGCAGTATGAACGCCGTTTATTACAACTTGCTGGTTACCGTGTACTACGCTACAGCAGTGTACCTGATTATAATGATTTAAGAAGAGATTTATTGACCCCTGAATCAGAGATGGCAACTTTACATGCCACGCCGCAGTTAGAGCGAATCTCAAATGCTTTTGTGAAGTCTTAACAAGTAGACATTATAAAATTTTGATTTTAGGGTTTATTAAAGACGATATGAATAAAATGCTGATATTAGAATTTTTTGAACTATAAAAAATGAGCAATATTACTGTAAATATTGCTCATTTTTTTATTGATTAAAACCAATAAGAACTATGGAAGTACCGCAACGACAGTCATTTCTACTAGTACGTCAGGTGCGTAAAGTTTAGACTCCACACAAGTACGAGCAGGTGGATTTTCTTTGCTAATCCATGCATCCCATACAGCATTCATGGCTGCATAGTCTGTTTCAATATCTTTTAGAAAAATCATGACTGAAAGAATATGACTTTTGTCTGTACCAGCTTCAGCAAGTAAGCGATCAATATTGTCTAAAGTTTGTTGAGTCTGTGCCGTAATGTCTACACTGGTGTCATCAGCGAGTTGGCCTGCTAAATGGACTAAATTACCTGAAATCGCAACTTCACAGTAGCGTGAAGTCACGTGTAAACGCTTTACAGACATAACCTTTACCTTATTTAGAAACAATAGAAATGATTGTACTTGATACAATTCTAACGCAGTATAAATTTGGTTAAATTAGGCAGAAAAAGATTCTATTTCCATTAATTTACGCTGTTTAAAAATAAGAATAGAGTGATATTGTGGGCAAATAATAATATTACCTAGATTTAAAAATTGGATTTGGGTTTGTCGAAGCTGATTCAAGCAAGTTGCAATTGAACTCTGGTTTGGACACAATTTTTTGAGTTGGCTTAAAGCTGATTTGGTCTGTTGGTGCATAGTACAATCCTCATTTTACTATAAAAATTGAGCGAGGATTTGATCTCGCCCGATAGATTTAGATGCGCTGTTGTTCGGACTGATACCAATTAACATGGCGTGTGATGTACATGACACATGCAATTAGTATGAACGAAAGAATAGAGCCAAAAAGGAAGGTCTTGCCGCTGGATTGTAGTAGTAAATACATCATTCCATAAAGGATGCTTAGTAAAACACCAAATAGCAGAGCAGCTTTAAAACCCTGAACAACGAAGTATAAATACCAAGTAATTAAACCAATACAGGCAACTGCTGCAGCGAGATAGGCTAGTACAAAAGCATAATATTCACTTATAGATAGGAGCAAAACAAAGAATATACCTTGTGCCATAGCTACCAGAGCGTACTGAACAGGATGAATTTTAAGATTTTTCAAAACCTCAAATAAGAAGAAGCAACCAAAGGTAATAATGATCACCATGATGCCATATTTGATGGCACGATCCGTTTGAGTATAAATATTTACAGGTTCTAAAAATTGCGTAGAAATACCTGAAATGTTGTTTGAAGTTGCATTTGAAACAGCATAGGCAGCTTCAGCACTTATCGGATTGTTTTGAGTATTTAAAGCTTGATAAAAGCATTGACTGTTTTCACAAGTCGAAAGTCGATCTAGATTGCGTTTACCTAAAGCAATATTTTTCCAGTCAGCTTCAAAAAATTGTTTTTTATTCAGTTTCTTAAAAGGCAAACTTTGACCATCGTATTTAACATCCCCCCAATTGCCTTTAGCTTGATAGGTCATCTCGTAACTAGTTGGAACAAAGGAAAATTCGCTTAAACCTTCTAAATCAAATTGCAGACTAAAACTAAAACCTTGTTGTAATTTTGGGATTAGATCTGGATATTGCTTGCTTGTGATATGAAGAAGATCAAAGCCATGTTGACCTTGGCTTTGAGTAGAAAAGTCAAATTTATAATTTTTTCCATCAATATTAAATATTGGTTTAGCATTTAGACCGCGTGCATCTTGAATAGGAAAAATGATTTCAGCTTGATCCCAAAGATAGTTGCGTTGTGATTCAAGCATTGTGCCTTTAAATACACCTTTACCTAACATGTGATTTTGATAGCTAATTGCTTTATACATATTGCGTTTGTAGGTGCTATCAGAAACTTTAAATTGAGCTTTCCAGTCAGTTGTTTCCGCACCTATGGTGACAAATAATGTTTGTATACATGCGTAAGTTTTCTTTTGCTCATCGGTACATATGGTTTGAACTTGATAAGGTAGTTTTAAATATGGTGCGACCACTTGTTGTGGGCGAATTTGTTCTTTTGCAATGTCTTGAATTACTTGTTGTTGATAGCTTTGGCGTTCATCTACCAAATTTGAAATAAAAAAGAGGCCAATATAAAAAATTAAAATTAAGAATAAGATCGCTCCTATTTTAAGATTAATAGAGTTTCTACGCATGATGGATTCCATTGTCATTCTGATATGACAAGTCTGTCGAATGGATATGCGTTCTAAATGAGTTGTAGTTGAAGCTTATGTGAAGTTTTGATGAAGTAAAATTTTTACCAATACTCCTGATCTGTGCTGTTCTAAAAAATCCAGATAATTTTCAGGGATATTTTGAATCGTGATGTGACCTTGGTGCTGTTGAATAATTTGCTGCACAATACTTAGACCGATACCTGTACTTCGTTGCTGGTTATGCGGACGTGGCAATGAAAAATAGGTTTCGTAGATACGATTTAAAGCATATTCAGGAATAGCTTCACCTTCATTGAATAGCAGAATTTCAAGACAATTCGTGATGCTGTTTTTCCGAAGTTGGATGGCGATAAGGCCATACTCAGAACAAAAGTCTCTTGCATTATCTAAGAGATTATTGATGGCTTGTTTAAGCCAAAAGGGATCAGCATAAATTGTGCAATCTTCAGGGAGATTCAGCTTTATTTGGATTTGTTTAATTTGAAAAGTACTGTGTTGTTGTATCAAACAATCTCGAATCAATTTTGATAAATCAATATTTTGAAACTCTAAAACATGCTGATTCTTCTCTAAACGTGTGAGCAGCAGCATACGTTCAATTAAAGATTGTAAGCGGTGACTTTGCTCAACAATATGTATAGCAAATTGTTGTTGATCTTCTAAGGGCAGATCATCTTGTAATAGTTCTGCACTGGCTTGAATCGCCGTGAGTGGACTTTTCAACTCATGGGTTAAAGTGTTGACATAATTTTCGACATAAGCACGATCTTCAAGTTGCTCGCGCATTTCACTTAATGCCTGTGTTACTTGGTTGAGCTCTTTGGCAGAATAGAAAAAAGGAGCTTGATTGACAGGTGCTAGTGCTTGAGCATAACGACGCACTTTATCAATACTGTGTCTTAACCAATACGCCACAATGCTTGCGAGTAATAAACTCAGTGTAGCGATCCATAATGCTTGATGAATCAGTTGACGTTCTGCACGTGTGATATACGGTTGCACGGATTGATTTGGTTTACCAATGCTGACTACACCTATTAATTGCTGATTGTAGATAATCGGCGCAGCAATATACATCACACTGCTGTTTCGGTCATAAGGAGTAGTTGAAGTAGAACGTGCACCGTACTTACCTTGTAGGGTTAAATAAACATCATTCCATTTTGAATAATCTTGTCCAATGGCTTGACCTTCTGAGTCATAGATTACTATGCCATGCTGATCTGTTATATAAAGTTGTTGATTAATTTCATCTTTTTTATGCTGCCAAATTGTGGCATTCAGTTGGCGAGATAATGCTGCTTGAATTTTTTGATCAAATTCGGGCGTACTAACTTGTTTTTGCGCTACATCTTCGGCAATCAGTTGGGCAATAATATTGGCATTTTCAGCAAGCGTATCTTCAACTACTTGACGGACATTTGGTTTGACCTGTTGATTCAACGTATAGGCAATAAAACTCAGACTCAGTACCACCACTAAGCTAAAGAAAAACCAAATACGGATGAAGATGGACATTGATTAATCCAACTTCACTAGACTATATCCAAATCCTCGATGAGTCCGAATGGGATCATCATTTTGGGTAATTTGTTTTAGTTTTTGCCTTAAACTTTTGATATGCGTATCGACTGTGCGTTCTAAACTATGTTCAGGATGTTCCCAAATATGATCCATTAATTGTTGACGGCTAAAGACTTGTTCAGGATGCTGAATTAGTAAAAATAACAATCGATATTCATAACGTGTCAGTTGTAGTAATTTTCCATGGTATTGGATTTGCAGAGATTGTGGATTGCACGACCATATCGAGGAGGAAGTAATTATTTCCGCCTGAGAGACTGGATTTTGATTTGAATTACTTGCTATAGGCACTTCCATTCTACGCCAAATGGCTTTAATTCTAGCCACAATTTCCCGCGCACTAAAAGGTTTTGTACAATAATCATCTGCGCCAATTTCTAGACCGACAACTCGGTCAATTTCATCATCTCGTGCAGTAAGAAATAATAAAGGTGTTTGAGATTTTTGGCGTAGTTGTTTGCAGACTTCGAAACCATTGAGATCAGGTAAACCTACATCCAAAATAATAAAATCAAAAACTTGTTCTGAAAGATATTGTAATGCTTGAGTCCCCGTATTTGCCCAACTGACTCTCCAGCCTTCACGTTCAAGTGCATAACGTAGAGGAAGGACAATAGCCGCTTCATCTTCAATACATAGAATTTGTTTTGGACTCATCATGATTAACTAATTAATATATTCTAATTTTATTGAGTTAGTTTAACGGAAGATGCTGTAGAGAAAAGCCATTATATTAATTTTTATAATTTTTTATAAGACAGAGGGCACATTTGTGCCCTGTAATATTCGGATTTGGTCGTCACGCCAATCACAGGACGATATGCCTAAAGTAAAGGTTGCTTTGGCATGTTGCAAATACATGGGTAATGAATATGCGCTAATTAGATTACTGTAATTTTTGATCAAAAGGTAACTGTTTTTGTCTAAAACTTGTTCTTTTGAATAAAAAAACATCAATTATAATAATGAAAGTTGGAAGTCGTCAGCTTTGGTCTGTAACTGATAAACACCAATCCCAATAAGACGAAATTGAAAATTTTCGGGAATATGCATTTCATTTAAAAGTAAGAATAAAACTTGAATCAAATCTTGTTGAGAATGGATTGGAGTTTTAAAACTTTTACTGTGTTGTAAAGTCTGAAAATTTTTAAGTTTGAGTTTAATATTTACACCACGCGCATGGAGTTGTTTTTTCTCTAAACTTTGCCAGACTTTTTCGGCTAAGCCATGCCAATAAGGTTGGCACTGAGTTAGGGTTAAATCACTATCAAATGTAGTTTCTTTCGAAATTTGTTGACGAGCACGTTCAGCTTGAACAGGGCGGTTATCAATACCTTGGGCGTATAAATAAAGCTGTTGCCCATATTTCCCAAAGTGATGAACTAAAACCGCTTCTTCAATTTTTTGCAAGTCGCCTAGTGTGTGCAATTCAAGCTGTTGGAGTTTTTCTTGGGTAACTTTGCCCACGCCAGGAATCTTTTTTAGCGGAAGGTCTTGAATAAAAGTAGCAACTTGAGATGGTTTTATTACACATAAACCATTCGGTTTATTCCAGTCAGACGCGACTTTTGCCAAAAATTTATTTGGTGCTACACCAGCCGAGGCAGTCAGTCCTGTTAGTCTAAAAATATCTTCCCGAATATGCATAGCCACTTCGGTTGCACTCGCGATTTGTTTTAAATTCTCAGTGACATCTAAATATGCTTCATCAAGCGATAAAGGTTCAATCAGAAGAGTATACTGCTGAAAGATTGAATGGATTTGAGCCGAGACTGTACGATATTTTTCAAAATTAGGTTCGATAATAACAACTTGAGGGCATAGTTTTCTTGCTTGGCTCATAGACATGGCAGAGCGTAAACCGAATTCACGGGCAGGATAAGAAGCTGCCGCAATTACAGCGCGCGGATGATGTGAAGAGATAACGACAGGAAGATGCTTTAGATCAGGACGCTCTCGCAATTCGACCGATGCATAAAAGGCATCCATATCGATATGAATGATTTTGCGCATATTATTGTGCTTTCACGACGCCTTGTTGCTGTAAAAATTGATGCCACTCTTTGACTGAACCCTCATAAACATTTAAGTCTACTGGCTTTTTCATACCTTCAATTTTACCTTGATTACTATGCTGCCAAAAGAGCCATTTTCTTTTGTCTTTCAGTTCAGGTTTTCCTTCATAATCTCTAACCCAAAGCGGCGTATTAGGGAAATTTCCTATTAACACAATATGGTAAAAAGTTTTGGAGATATAAAAGATAGGTTGTTTGCCATAATGCTGTTTTAAGCGGTCATGCATAATGCCTATTTCTTTAAGTAATTGTTCTTTGGTGTGCGCATTAATACAGTTGCCGTCATATTCCAGATCGATAACAGGAGGAAGGGCATCAGCTTTGTTGGGTACGGTTGCAATAAAATTTTCAGCTTGTGTTTTGCCATCACGACATAGACGATAAAAATGATAAGCCCCTACATGAAATCCATGTTCGCGTGCTTTTAACCAGTTTTCTTGAAATTTTGGATCTTTATAATCACCACCTTCAGTCGCTTTTAAATAGACGAACTGGAATTTTTGGGGTGATATTTTTTTCCAGTTAATCTCTTCTTGATGATGAGAAATATCAAAGCCTTGAACTGGATAATCTTGAGCAATTGCTTTTTGTTGATAGAACAGACCGAAGTAAGTGAGAACCCCCATGACACAAGCTAAAACAATACCGATTATGGTGTTGTAGCGTGGTGCAGAAAAGGTTTTTGCCAGCTTGGTCATGCAAAACTCAGTATCAAGATGAAGCTCACATGATACCGTGATTTACGAGCGAGAAACCATGCTAAAAATGCAACTGCTTACACAGGTGTATTTTTTGGAATTTGCCAAAATATAAGCGCAGTAATGACGTTAATACAGCCTAAACAGACCAGAGTGACATGAAACGCTGTTGTCACATGGGCTGTACCATAGTAATTGGTAAATACATTAATGAGTGTACCTGCCAATGCAACACCGATACTCATAGAAAGCATCATAATCATTGATAGGAAACTATTCCCACTACTTGCATCTTGTTGAGGCAAGTCTTTTAAAGTCAGCGTATTCATTCCAACAAATTGTAATGAGTTTAATGTACCAAACAAGAAAAAGTGTAGGGTCCTAAACCAAGTAGGCGTGTCGACCGTCATAATCGCAAAAGACGCAATACATAGTCCCACTAATGTGGTGTTAATTAATAGAAAGCGGCGATAACCCATTTTCTGAATAATAGGTCTAACAATCGGCTTAGAAAAAAGTGAACCTAGCACTAGTGGAATCATCATTAAACCTGCAATAAATGGTTCAAACCCAAAAGCCACTTGCAACATGAGTGGTATGACGAAAGGTAAAGCGTTACCACCAAAGCGAGCGAAGAAATTACCTAAAATCCCAATTGCGAAAATTTTATTTTTAAATAATCGACTACGGAATAATGCATTTTGATGAGTATGGGAATGATAGGCATACCAAAGCGTTGCAATTATTCCAACTATTAATAAAGAAATACTGAACCATTTGGAATATTCAGGAGAGGCAAGATGTTCAATACCTAAAGACCAGCCAATCATTGCAATCACCAAGAGCACAAACCCCATAAGATCAAAGGTTTTAACCGTAGGTTCTTTTACATTTGGCATGACCTTTAATGTCATTAATATACCGAGTACACCCATTGGAATATTAATAAGAAAAATCCAGTGCCAAGTTGCCACTTCAACTAACCAGCCCCCTAATGTTGGGCCTGCGAGAGGGCCAAGTAAACCCGCCAGACTCATGAGGCTCATAGCAGCTAGAAATTGGGTTCGGGGAATAATTTTTAACAGTGATAAACGACCAACTGGAAGTAATAGTGCTCCTCCCACACCCTGAATGACACGGAAAAATAAAAGTTCATTCAGATTTTGAGACAGCCCACACCCCAAAGAAGCTAAAGTAAAAATAATAATTGCTGATAAAAATGTATTTCTAACGCCAAACCGATCGGCTAACCATCCACTTAAAGGAATGCAGGCAGCAACCGACAAAACATAAGCCACCACCACGCTATGCATACGTAATGGGTCTTCATTTAAATGGTGTGCCATTGCAGGAATAGCAGTATTTACAATTGTGGTATCTAATGCCTGCATAAAAAAGCCAATAGACACCAAAAGTACGAGTAAGCGATATTCAGGTTGCAAGGCTTGGTGAGTCGGCGTGGCATTCATAACATTTGAAAGTTAACGTTTTGGTCTAGTTTAAAACAAATTGAAAGTAAAAAAAGTAAGACAATGTTGAGTACCCCTTTACTAAATCTAATTGCTCTTGAAGGCAACGGTGAAAATAGTGAAAACAAAAAAAGCGGAAGAACCGCTTTTTTATTGGGAGAGGAGAGTTTACACAACAAATCTTTTTGGCATTTTTAAGTTTCGGATGACGTTGTAAATTTGATCGATTTCTTCACATACAATTAATTTTGCTCGGTGTTGAAGGGGAAGAAAACCTTCTTGAACCGCATGATCTAGCTGGGCAATTAATGGATTATAAAAACCATTTACGTTATATAAAATCATGGGTTTTTGGTGCTGATTGAGTTGGCCCCAAGTCGCAATTTCCAAAATTTCTTCGAATGTTCCTAAACCACCAGGTAATGCAATGAATGCACTTGCACGCTCTGCCATCATGGCTTTACGCTCATGCATGGTTTCGACCACATGCAATTCGGTTAGTCCTGCATGTGCGACTTCATAATCAAGCATAAATTCAGGAATGACACCTACAGCTTCTCCACCATGTGCAAGCACACTTTCTGCAACTTGGCCCATTAAACCAATGCTGGCACCGCCGTAGACTAAACCAAAACCTTGTTCCGCTATTCCGCTGGCTAATTCAATTGCCTTTTCTCGATAAATCGACTTATTTCCTGCTCGTGAGCCACAATATAATGCAATAAGAGGTTGTGTTGTTTTTACAGATGTTATTGGTGAATCGTTTACTGCCATTGTTAATACGCTATTCATTGCTTTATTTTCACCTTATCACGTTCATATTTCTTGTCTACACTAAGCAAAAAATATGACAACTTTATAAGCAGTTTTATAGGAAAGACCCATGTTTTGTATGGGTTTGGTGAATACATATAATGATCAAATAAAAATGATGAATTTATGTTAAATCTTGCCTATACTGAAAATTCGTTTAACAACATATGAACAAATATGGGTAGTGGTTGTAGTCGCTCCGTTTTAATTTCTTGTCCTAAAAAAACATTATTCCCCCTTTGTCTAGGTACGCCTGTTGCGTTGCCCAATAAAGATAAAATTCACCCAGCACAGGAGCAGGATCAATGATCTTTGAATGGATGTCTGATCCGTCTGCTTGGGTAGGCTTAGCTACATTAATTGTTCTTGAAATCGTACTAGGGATCGATAACCTCGTCTTTATTGCTATTTTGGCTGAAAAATTACCGCCAGAACAACGTACTAAGGCACGTATAGTGGGTTTAATACTCGCTTTGGGAATGCGTCTTGTCCTCTTGGCTTCAATTGCTTGGGTTGTGACACTCACCCAACCGCTTTTCCATATTTTTGATCATCCATTCTCTGGTCGTGATTTGATTTTATTATTCGGTGGTGTGTTTTTGTTATTTAAAGGCACCATGGAATTGCATGAGCGAATGGAAGGTAAACAGCTTCATAAAGAAGATAATCCAGTCCATGCCGCGTTCTGGATGGTTATTGTCCAGATTGTTGTGCTTGATGCCGTATTCTCATTAGACAGCGTAATTACTGCGGTGGGTATGGTCAAAGAGCTGTCAGTGATGATGGTTGCTGTTGTGATTGCTGTGGGTATCATGTTGTGGGCTTCGAGACCACTCATGGACTTTGTAAATAAGCACCCAACAGTCGTTATTCTGTGTCTTGGCTTCTTAATGATGATTGGTTTCTCTTTGGTGGTGGAAGGTTTTGGTTTCCATATTCCGAAGGGTTACTTATATGCTGCGATTGGTTTCTCGATTTTAGTCGAAATGATCAACCAAACCATGCGCCGCAATCAAGAAAAGCTAGTCACTACTACAGATTTACGTTATCGCACAGCATCTGCAGTTTTACGCATGTTAGGCAGTAAAAATAGCAGTTCTACTTCCGATGCTCAAACGGCTGATAACGAAGATGTATTAGCTACACAAGCTTTTGCCGATGAAGTTTTTGACGAAGAAAACGGTGTTTACCACAGTGTGCTTGTACAAGGTGTACTTGGGTTATCTGAACGTCCAGTAAAGTCGGTGATGACTCCACGACCTGAACTTGAATGGATTGATTTAGACGACGAACCGGAAGTTTTGAAAGAACGTTTAATGTCGATGACACATTCACGTTTAATTGTTGCTCGTGGTGAACTTGATAATATTGAAGGTATCGCGCTTACGCATAAAGTTTTAAATAACTTTATTGAAACGGGTGTTGTCGATTTCCAAAAGCACTTACGTGAACCAGTTATTGTGCATGAAAATGCTCAAGTGCTTATGGTGATGGAGCAATTACGTCAGGCTCCTTTACAAATGGCCATTGTTCTAAATGAATATGGTTCAATTGAAGGTATTGCGACACCAATTGATATTTTAGAAGCTATTGCAGGTGAGTTCCCTGATGAAGACGAACTAGATGCAGCAGCTGAAAGCTTAGAAGATGGTTCTTTAATACTTGAAGGTTCAACCGATATTCGCCACGTATCTCTTTTACTTGGTCGTGACTTGGTAGATGAAAGTGAACAATATTCTACTTTGTCGGGTTATTTGTTATTCCATTTAGGTCGTTTACCTGAAAATGGTGAAACTGTGGAAGCGGATGGTTATCGCTTTGAAGTTGTAACTATGGAAGGTCACAAGATCGAGAAAGTTCATATTGTTTCTATCGAGCAAGATGAATCAAAAGATTAATTTTTAATACAATTAAAGAGTTATTTTGCCATACAGCCTCATAAGGTGATTTAGACTCGATTAAGTTTGATTAGGCAAACCTCCTTACTTTTCAAAGATGAAAAGTAACAAAAATCTTTGTTGGTCAGAGGGTACATTCCTGTAACCCCTGACCAACAGGCGACATCCATGTCGCCGTCCATCTAGCCAAAATTTGGTAAATCTTTTTTCTGAGAAACTTAATGACAGAACAAATTTGTCCATGCGGAAAGGGCAGTTATGCAGAATGTTGTGAGCCTTTACATTTAGGTACAGCAAAAGCCCTGACAGCGGAGCAGCTTATGCGTTCCCGCTATAGTGCTTTTGCATTACAACAAATTGATTATATTGTTCAAACCACAGCATTAGGACAGCAAGCTGCGCTTGATAAAGAGGCAATCCGTGACTGGAGCAAACAAAATCAATGGTTGAGTTTGGACGTCATCCAAGCCAAAGAAAAGTTGGATAAGACTCATGCACAGGTGGAGTTCAAGGCTCATTATCATGATGGAAAAAGTGCTCAAATCCACCATGAAGTTTCACATTTTGTGTATCAACAGCAGCAATGGTTTTTCCTTGATCCAACGGTCGATATGCAAGTCACTATGAAACAGCCTTGTATCTGCGGTTCAGGAAAAAAATTTAAACAATGCTGTGCACAATTCCTATAAGTTTATCTTAAAATACGCCCACCGTTTGGCCTGAAGGAAAGGGCAATGTTACTCACCGTTATTTATATTATTGCGATTACTGCCGAAGCTATGACTGGAGCATTGTCTGCTGGGCGACGGAGTATGGACTGGTTCGGTGTTGTACTGATTGCCTGTGTAACAGCTTTGGGTGGTGGTTCTGTACGTGATGTACTACTTGGGCACTATCCTTTAACGTGGGTGAAGCATCCTGAATATTTAGTTTTAACGTGTTGCGCTGCCTTTGTTACCATCATTATTGCTAAATGGATGCGCCATTTACATAACATTTTCTTGGTACTTGATGCTTTAGGTTTGATTGGCTTTACCATTATTGGTTGTCAGATTGCCTTACAAATGGGGCATGGTTTTGTCGTTTCAGCCGTAGCAGGTGTTTTGACTGGGGTTTCGGGTGGTATTTTACGTGATATTTTATGTAACGATGTGCCATTTGTTTTCCGCCGTGAACTCTACGCGAGTATTTCTTTTGTGGCAGTGATCTGTTATTGGGTCTGTCAGGATATAGGATTAAGTCTAGAGTTAACTGTTATTTCGACCCTAATTTTCGGCTTTACCTTACGTTTGATTGCCATTTATTTTGGTTTGGAAATGCCTAAATTTATTTATAAAGATGATGATGCAGAGTCGGCTTCTTCTACCGACGAACATTAATCATTCAGAACTTGATGTGGGCATGATATAACAATTCTATATATGGTCTTGCTCACTTAATCTTTCCAGTAGAGTTAATCCTATGGATCTGGTTTCACGTATACAAAATCTCCCAATCGGCAAATTTCACTACACGCTTTTATGGGTAGTAGGGTTGGGATGGATGTTTGATGCGATGGATACCGGCATTATTGCTTTTATTATGACAACCCTTGTTAAAGACTGGTCATTAACACCGGCTGAAAGCGGTTGGATTGTCAGTATCGGCTTTGTGGGCATGGCTATCGGTGCAGTTTGTTCTGGTGCCTTAGCAGATCGTTTTGGCCGTAAAACGGTATTTGCGATTACGATGGCCATTTATAGTATTGCTACAGCTTTATGTGCTTTTGCTCCTGATCTAAAGTGGCTATTAATTTTTCGGTTTATTGTGGGGCTTGGACTAGGTGGTCAGTTACCTGTAGCAGTCACACTGGTCAGTGAATATGTTCCTGCTCATGTTCGTGGCCGATTTATTGTTCTGCTTGAAAGTTTTTGGGGACTAGGTTGGCTGGTTGCAGCGCTCATTTCTTATTTTATTATTCCTAAATTTGGCTGGTATATTGCTTTTCTTATGGGCGGCCTACCACTTCTTTATATTTTAGTGATTTGGAAAAAAGTCCCTGAGTCGATACCTTACCTGATTAACCGTGGTCGTATTGAAGAGGCGCATGCACTGGTACAAAAACTAGAAGCCGAAGCATGCGTGCAAATAGTTCACCATATTGAAGTCGTACCTGTGGCGATGCGACAAAAAGTTTCATTTAAACAGCTCTGGAGTGGTCAATTTGCTCGTAGAAGTTTAATGCTCTGGCTGATCTGGTTTGGAATTGTTTATTCCTATTACGGGATCTTTACTTGGTTACCAAGTCTATTGGTGAAACAAGGCTACGATGTTGTTAAATCATTTGAATATGTATTGCTTATGATTTTGGCGCAGCTACCGGGCTACTTAGCTGCTGCTTGGTTTGTTGAACGCTTAGGTCGAAAAATTACACTCGCGGCATTTATCGGTTTTTGTGCCTTATCTGCATATTTCTTTGGACAAGCCGACAGCGTAAATAGCATTATGTTTTGGGGTTGTCTCATGTCATTCTTTAATTTGGGTGCATGGGGAGTGTTATATACCTATACGCCAGAACAATATCCGGCCAATATTCGTGCTTTTGGTTCGGGTTGGGCATCGGCAATGGGGCGTATTGGTGGCATTGTAGCGCCAATGGTCGTGACTCATATGATGGTTGCTAAAAACGGGTTTAATCACGTTTTTATGATGTTTACTGTTGTTTTACTTGCTGTGGCATTGGTTATTTTGATATTAGGTGAAGAGACTCAAGGTAAAAGACTAGAGTCGATCGGGCTATAGTTTTGCCTAACTTTATAGCAAGTAACTAAAAATATAGAGAGATAAGACATAATTTGACGCTCAGGTGACAGAGTCCCTCTTGTGTCTGTAACATAGCCCACTTAGCATAATACACACTTAAAATAACGACTGATTTGGAAGATAAGCTGACTATGACCAGCCTTGCGCATCATGCGACAGAAAACCGCTCTGTAGCCGAATTTACTGAACAGGCTTACTTGAATTATGCCATGTACGTCATTATGGACCGTGCATTGCCGCATATCAGTGATGGCTTAAAGCCTGTACAGCGCCGTATTGTCTATGCGATGAGCGAACTAGGCTTAAAAAATAGTGGTAAGCCTAAAAAATCAGCGCGTACAGTGGGTGATGTACTTGGTAAATACCATCCACATGGTGACTCGGCTTGTTATGAAGCCATGGTATTAATGGCTCAGCCTTTTAGTTATCGTTATCCCTTAATTGAAGGTCAAGGTAACTGGGGAGCACCAGATGATCCTAAGTCATTTGCTGCAATGCGTTATACAGAAGCCAAACTTTCGGCTTACAGTGAGTTGTTGTTAAATGAGTTAGGTCAGGGCACAACTGAATGGCAAGATAACTTTGATGGTTCATTAAAAGAACCCATTACGTTGCCAGCGCGTATTCCGAATATTCTACTCAATGGTACAACTGGTATTGCTGTTGGTATGGCAACCGATATTCCACCGCATAATTTACGTGAAGTGATTAAAGGAACGATTGCCTTAATTCGTAACCCACAAACTTCAGATGAGAAATTAGCTGAATATATTCCGGCTCCAGACTTACCAACCAAAGCTGAAATTATTACTCCGCCAGAAGAGTTGCTCAAAATCCAGACAACTGGTCGTGGTAGTTATCGCATGCGTGCGGTTTATACCGTTGAAAAGCATGAAATCGTGATTACCGAGTTACCGTATCAAGTATCTGGCTCTAAAGTGATTACTCAAATTGCCGATCAGATGCAGGCTAAAAAGCTACCATTGGTGGTGGACATACGTGATGAGTCTGATCATGAGAACCCAACACGACTGGTGATTGTGCTGCGTTCTAACCGTATTGATGCGGAAGCAGTGATGAGCCATTTATTTGCGACCACCGATTTAGAGTCAAGCTATCGTGTCAATTTGAACATGATTGGTGAAGATGGTCGTCCTCAAGTTAAATCGATTCGCCGTATCTTGCTTGAATGGATCGAAATCCGTAAAAAAACGGTAACTCGCCGTTTGCAATATCATTTAAATCGTATTGAAAAGCGCCTACATATTTTGGCGGGTTTGTTAATTGCTTATCTTGATATTGATACTGTTATTCGTATTATTCGTGAAGAAGATCAGCCTAAGCCAGTATTGATGGAACATTTCAATATTGATGAAATACAAGCAGAAGCGATTTTAGAGCTGAAATTACGCCATTTGGCAAAACTTGAAGAGATGGAAATCCGTCACGAACAAGATGAGCTTGCTGAAAAAGCTGCCATTATTCGTGAACAATTGGAAAATCCTGAATCTTTGAAAAATCTGATTATTGGCGAACTAAAAGAAGACGCGAAAAAGTTTGGTGACGAACGCCGTTCTCCAATTGTTGCGCGTGCTGAAGCTGTTCAAATTAAAGAACAAGATTTAATGCCAGCTGAAGCAGTAACAGTCGTTTTATCAGAAGCGGGTTGGGTTCGTGCAGCAAAAGGCGCAGATGTTGATGCTGAAAACCTAAATTACCGTGCAGGGGATCAATATTTAAGCCATGCTGTAGGTAAAACCAATCAACGAGTTTACTTCCTTGATGAAACAGGGCGTAGTTATGCCTTACCAATTAGTAGCTTACCTTCAGCCAGAGGCTTAGGTGATCCATTAAGTTCGAAACTATCTCCAGCAAGTGGGGTAGCGTTTATTCAGGCTTATTTAGATGATGATGAATCTGAACTAATTGCTGCAAGTTCAGCGGGTTATGGTTTTAAAACTCAAGTTAAACAGTTAGATACAAATGCCAAAGCTGGTAAGACATTTTTAACAGTGCCTGATAAGGCAAAAGCTTTACCGCTTATCTCTGCACAAAACATGACACATTTGGCTGTGCTTAGCTCAGCAGGACGTTTGTTAATTTTAGATTTGGCAGAATTACCAAATTTAAATAAAGGTAAAGGTAATAAGTTGATACAACTTGAAGCGAAAGAGCAGATTTTATCCATGACAACCTTGAACCTAGATGAAATAATTCAGGTGGTTGCAGGTCAACAACATCTGAAATTAAAAGGTGATGATCTACAAAAATACATGGGTAAACGTGCTTCGAAAGGTCAGCTCTTACCACGTGGATATCAAAAAGCAAATAAACTGTTGATTCAGAGATAAAGCTAGCGTCTGGCAACATAAATACGCTATATATGGCAACAAGTTCAAGCAATGAACTGAACTTGTTGGTATTGAATAATGATTAAAAGGGCAGCAATTTGGAGTACGTAATTTGTACTCCATGCAAAAAATTTGACAGGGACAAATTGTCAAAACTTCTGTCTCATAATCTTGTTCGAAAGTGTCATGAATGTGCCAATAAGTTTTAAATATGTTCTGGCACCAAGAAGCTAAAGAATAGCTGGGGCATTGAATAACAGTTATTACTAAGGATTACGAATCGGAGATAATGGCATTATGGAAAAGATTTGGTTTGCAGAATACCAAAAGACAGGGATACCAGAAACAGTAGCATTGCCTGCAGAAAATACCTCAATTGTTGATATTTTTGAGCGTAATTTCCAGAAATTTGGTTCTCGTGATGCCTTTATCTTTATGGATAAAGCCATGTCATTTAACGAGTTGGAGCTTGCAAGCCGTAAATTCGCGACCTATTTGCAAAATTTGGGGTTAGCAAAAGGAACTCGCGTGGCAGTGATGATGCCAAACGTATTGCAGTATCCTGTAGTGGCTTTGGCGGTTTTCCGTGCTGGTTTAATTTTAGTGAATGTTAACCCACTATATACTGCACGTGAGCTTGAGCATCAGTTAAATGACTCAGGTGCTGAAGTTCTTGTCATTATCGAGAACTTTGCAAGCGTTTACCAAAGTATTTTAGGTAAAACTCCAGTCAAGCATGTTGTAGTTGCTTCTGTTGGAGACATGTTAGGTACACTTAAGGGTACTTTAGTCAATTTTGTTTTGCGTAAAGTGCGCAAACAAATTCCAGCTTGGAACATTCCGGGCCATGTTAAATTTAATAGCGCATTAAATAAAGAAAATCCAAGCAATTACAAACGTCCGAATTTAACTTTAAGCGATACAGCCGTGCTTCAATATACGGGTGGTACAACGGGCGTTTCAAAGGGTGCTGAGCTGACTCACCGTAATTTGGTTGCTAACCTTTTACAGTGTGATGGTATTTTCCAAAGTAAATTTGGTGCAAATGATGGGGCGAAAGGCGACCGTATTGTTTGTGCATTACCGCTTTACCATATTTTTGCATTCATGGTTTGTGCGATGTACGGTATGTACAAAGGACAGGCAAATATCTTAATTCCAAACCCTCGTGATTTACCTGCTGTAATTAATGAATTGCGCAAATATCAACCATCATTTTTCCCAGCAGTAAATACATTATTTAATGCTTTAGTAAATAATGAAGAGTTTAAACAACTCGACCATAGCAATTTAAAAATGGCGATGGGCGGTGGTATGGCAGTTTTACCTTCTACAGCAGAAGCTTGGAAGAAAATTACGGGTACAACCATTATCGAAGGTTATGGTTTATCAGAAACTTCGCCAGTAGCAACTGCGAATCCACCGACATCGACTGAATTTAGCGGTACGATTGGTATTCCATTACCATTAACCGATGTTGCAATTTTGGATGATGATGGAAAAGAAGTACCTTTAGGTGAACAAGGTGAAATCTCAATCCGTGGTCCTCAGGTCATGAAAGGATATTGGAACCGTCCAGATGAGACCGCTAAAGTGATGACAGCCGATGGCTTCTTCCGTACTGGTGATATTGGTATTATGGACAGCCGTGGATATACAAAAATTGTAGACCGTAAAAAAGATATGATTTTGGTTTCTGGCTTTAACGTTTATCCGAGTGAAATTGAAGAAGTTATTGCTAAACATCCAAAAGTATTGGAAGTTGCGGCAATTGGCGTTCCAGATGAAAAATCAGGTGAAGTGCCAAAACTTTTTATTGTGAAAAAAGATCCAAGTTTAACAACTGAAGAAATTTTGAACTTTGCTAAAGAAAACTTAACAGGTTATAAGCGTCCGCGTTATGTTGAGTTTATGGATGAACTACCAAAATCAAATGTAGGTAAAATTTTACGTAAAGATTTACGTAAGCCTGCATAATTCTTGAATAATAAAAAAGCGCCATAGGGCGCTTTTTTATTATTAACGGTTTTTCATAAACCAGCGGTCTACATAAGGGCGGCCGACTCCAACCATACCTACAAAAACAAGCATAGTACCAAGTTGTAAACGTAGGTGAGTTAAATCAAGCTGACCATAACTCAGGTAATTATCTGCGAGGCAATATAAGCTAATTACAATCAGCCAATGCCATAAGGTAAGCCTTTTAATACCTACAGCAATAAAGGCAATCGTTAAAATCACAAAGGTACCCAGTGTCGATTGCCAATTTAAATTTGCACAAATTACACTCAGTAAAAAAGCGACGATAGGTAATACAATTTTAAATATGAGGTCTACCTGAAGCTGATTCTTCTTTTGCTTTTCTAAGACATCAAACAATTCTTTTTGATCAGGTTGTTGCATACATAGCCCTATAAATCAGTGATGACATGCGATTGCATAAAATTTCAGGTAAAAACGATCAGTTATGATAGCATGATCAACAGTATTTTCAGTGATGGATGGCACTATGCACGGCATCAGCAGCATTATCTATATTATTTTAGTGGCATGTTTGCTGCCATACGCATTTACCGTAATTGCAAAATTTAAAGGCGGTTTTCAACCCGTCGATAATCAGAACCCAAGAGATTTTCTTGCTAATACAAAGGGTATCGCTGCTCGGGCAAATGCAGTACAACAAAACAGTTTTGAAAGTTTACCTTTATTTTTAACAGCTATTTTGATGGCGGAATATATGGTGGTGCCTGAATACTTTATTTTGAGATTGGGTTGGGCATATATTATTTTACGTGTCATTTATGGCATCTGTTATTTATGTAATTGGGCAACTTTACGTTCGATTGTCTGGTTTTTATCATTGTTATGTCCAATATTTTTATTGATCGTGACAATTAAGCTGACTTGAGTGTCATTCTGTCACCATTCATATCAACTTTCGCGTGTGCGCATTGTATAATCGGCATCATTTTGATGATATCCACGTTATAATCGAGTGGATTTTACATCTGACTTCATAACGAAAGAGTATTGATATGAGTTACAGCAATATCCCAGCAGGTAAAGATGCACCAAATGACATCTATGTCATCATTGAAATTCCTGCAAATGCAGCGCCAATTAAATATGAAATTGACAAAGATTCTGATGCATTGTTTGTAGACCGTTTCATGGGTACAGCAATGTTCTATCCAGCAAACTATGGTTATGTACCAAATACTTTGTCTGAAGATGGTGACCCATTAGACGTACTTGTTGTAACTCCACACCCTGTTGCTGCTGGTTCTGTAATTCGTTGCCGCCCAGTTGGTAAATTAAACATGGAAGATGATGGTGGTATCGACGCGAAATTGATCGCAGTTCCACACGAGAAATTATCTCCACTTTACAAAGACGTGAAGGAATATACAGATCTTCCTCCATTGTTGATTAGCCAAGTTGAGCATTTCTTCAGCCACTACAAAGATTTAGAACCAGGCAAATGGGTGAAAATCAGCGGTTGGGAAGGTGCTGACGTTGCTAAAGCTGAAGTATTGAAAGCAATCGAAGCTGCTAAATAAGCTCTGATTTTATGAGCCTAGAGTGTCTCAATTGATATTCTAGGCTCAATAAAAAACCTACCTGTGTTACCAGAGGTAGGTTTTTTTATGCTTGATAGATCTATGAATTAGAATAATTTCACAGGAATATCAAGGAAGATACGCCATTCGTTTGTATCACCGATGTACGCACCTTGGTAAGAATCACTTGCACGGTAATAAGAGTTACGGACACGAAGACTTGCATCTTTAGCAAAACCACTTTGAACTGTGTATTTTACTTGGTTGAAGAATTCGCGCTCTTGAGCATTGTCAGTTACATCACGAACTTTGATGTCCCAACCGTATACAAATGCAGTTGTCCAGTTCAAACCAGGTAATACGCCTAATTTACCGAAATCAACGTTGTATTGAATTTGTGCAGATTTCTCGTGGTTACCAATGAAATCAGACATATAAGAGTTTGGTAAATAAATACTTTGGAAACCGTCAGCGTTTTGACCATAGTCATAACCAACATTACCAGTGTTTTGTTGGTAAGCAAGCATCACACTGTGTGGACCAGTAGCATAAGTTCCTGAAATTGCCCAAATGTTGTTGGTCTTTTCTTCGCCTGCTTTACCATTATCAGCATAATCTGGTGCTACAAAGCCAGTTGCTGAGTAAGTAATAGCATCTTTATCAAACTTAGTGTGATAACCACTAAAGTCATAAGTTAATGAACTGTCATTTGTTAAAGGCTGTTTAAAGTTCACATTAGCATAATGACGTTCAAGTTTATTTTTGCTATCTAAACCATAGTAAGAGGCATTTAAGTTATCATTGAACTTATATTTACCGCCCCAAACGATTGCACGATCAAGCCCATTGCCGTTTACATCAGCATCGGTATTAATTTGGTTAGACATTTGGTCTTTTGTGAATTTACCAGCAACTAACTCAAGATTCTTGATTTCATGGCTTGTTAATAAAGTACCTGTAAAATATTCAGGAACCATACGGCCGGTGTTACTTGCTAAAACTGGTAAATCAAGCACTTGAGTACCGTAGCGTACAGTCGTATTTGAGAAACGAGCTTTAACACTACCGCCACCACGACCCCAATGGTCATAAGCTGAACCATCATTGTTTTTAGGAATCATTTGGTTACCGGCATTTTTATTTTCACCGATTTTAAATGAGCCGTCACCAACAACGCCTATACCGAAACCAACAATACCAGGGGTAAAGCCAGATTCAAGATTTACAATTGCCGATTGAGCAAATGAGCTAGTATCTTTCGCGCCCTGTTTTTTGTCGCGAGTTAGATAACCTGTACGGAAGAGAATAGAACCGTTCGCATCTTCAACAAATCCTTTTGCCTCACTTTGCTCGCTTGCCTGAGCTGAGGAAATTATTGCCGCAGAAATGAGAACTGCTAATGTAAGTTTTTGTGCATTTAGCATATTTAAAGAACCTCATAAAAACGATAAATCCTGAGCCTTGTTATAATTCAGGGCCTAGGATTTCCATCAATTGTATAAGTAATCTATAAAAAAGATATATTTTTGTTGATTTTATTTTATATATGCTATGCAGAAATTGATTAATGTGGTACTGGATGTTTAGTAAATTTACTCATAGTGTTTTATACTTAATGTATTGTTTAAAATAAAAAAAGTAATTTATTTTTTAGTTGATTTTTACCATTTATTTTATATTCAAACTTTAAAAAATAGTTGATTCTTGTGTTCGTTTTTTGCTCTTTTTTGCTGGATATGTTTGCTTTTTAACCTTGCTTTAAGTTGATTTTTTTGACGATTCATTTTAAACATCCTTTAAATTGTTACAATATAACATTATTTTTAAAGCGCAATGTATAAGAGTGGATTGTTATAAAAAGCCAATACAATTTAATTAAGCTGATCAAAATTAGTGCGATATTTTGCATAAATTCTGTGCAGTACTCTTTTTGTTTATATTATTGCTTAAAAAAGACCCAAAATAGTTCACCACTTTTAACTCAGAAATAAATAAAGAAATGAAGTAAGTAAAAATGCTCACTCACAGAACATTACTAGGATCGCCTCCAATAATTTACATACTTTTTATATCTGGTCTTTAAATCTAAATAGAAAATTTACGTGCATAAAATGAATACTTCCAACCTCGGTAATAATTTCCGATAAGGGGGTTTTCTATGTTGAATATTTTTAGCTTTGTAATTATTTTATTTTATTTTATTGTTTTTTATAAATATATTTCTATGAGCGTTAGGCGATATTTTAATTTTAAAAAGAATTTGATTTCAAAACTGATGCAGCGCAGCGATATCAAATATGGACTTGGCACAGCAATTGCTAAAGCTTAAGTAACAAAATTTGTTTAATTCAATTAAATCGTGCGTTCATTGTGGGGGAGATCAAAATGATGAAATTTGCACTTAAAGCAGTAGCATTCGGCGTACTTACGGCAGGTTCAACCATGGTTATGGCTGAAAATGCTCCATCATCTTTTTACGGCATCACGACAACGGGCAGTGTAGCAGCGACTACAGACTATCGTTTCCGTGGTGTTACCCAATCTTCAAATAACCCTGCCATTCAAGGCGGTTTCACTTTTTCTCATAAATCAGGGGCTTATTTATCGCTTTGGGGTTCAAGTGTTGATTTTGGCGTGACAGGTAACTCAACTGAAACAGATGTGGCTTTGGGTTATACCAATACTTTAAAGTTATCCGATAAGCTTGCACCCACTTATGATGTTGGTGTAATTCATTATGGTTACATTGGTTCGGGTCATAGTTTTGACCGTAATGGTGTGGGTTATGATGGTAAAAACGGATTAGATTTTAATGAGGTTTACGGTAAATTAACGTTTGCTGATTCTTTACTTAAAGGTGATGCACTCAGTGTAGGCGTCAACTATTCAAATGACTATTGGGCAAACTCTAAACAGTTCTGGTATTTTAACGTTGGTTATTCTGCACCAATTGCAAACACTGGATTTACTGGACTTGCATCAGTTGGCTATAACAAATTTAAAAATAAAGAAGCTTTAGCTGTAGTTGCGGGTGGTCCTGGAACAGACGACAGCTATATCGATTACAAAGTTGGTATCAACCGCAATATTTTAGGTGTTTTGGCTGAGTTAGACGTAGTGGGTACTGATGTCAGTACTTCTGGTATGACTGATGCTCAGAAAAAACTTTACGACGCTGGCTTAGTATTTAGTTTAACTAAAACTTTCTAAGTTTATGCTGTAAAAAAGCGGGTTATTTACCCGCTTTTTTCATTAGTTTTCTATTTCAGAAAGTAATCGTTTTAACTGGTTAAGCTCAACATCCGTGGCCTTCGATAAAGGTTTTCGTGGTGAGCCTGCAGAGACACCTTTTAGTTCTAAGCCTGCTTTAATCGTTTTGGGTAAACCACCACTTACAATAAAACGTAGTAAAGGAAGTTGTTGGTAAAATGACTTTTGTGCCTGACTTAAATCACTATTTTTTACATATTCAATGAGCTGTTGAGGTCGTTGGCCTAATAAGTTCGGTGCTGCTGTACACCAACCGCTTGCTCCTGCACATAAAGCTTCTAAAGCTAGAGGGTTACAGCCGTTATAAAATGGAAGTTCACCTTTTGAGAGTTCCTGAATTTTATGCATGCGCTGAATATCACCGCTACTTTCTTTCACCATCGTAATATTTGCAATGTTATTAAACATACGCACAATTAACTCTGGAGACATATCAACACCACTGGTTGCTGGGTTGTTATAAATCATAATTGGTAGTGTGGTCGCTTGAGCAATTGCTTGATAATATTCAAAAATCTCTTGGTCTGTTAGCTTCCAATAAGATACAGGAATGATCATAAGTGCATCTGCACCATAGCTTTGTGCGACTTGCGCTTTTTTGATGGCTTGATCAGTGGTGAGTTCTGAAATTCCAATAATGACGGGCAAGCGTTTATTAATGCTTTCAATAGAAGTTTTCGCGACTAAACACCACTCATCCCATTCAAGATAAGCGCTTTCACCTGTACTGCCTAGAGGTGCAATCGCATCGCAGCCATTTTCAATAAGCAAATCCAGCATTTGTTTTAAAACAGAAATGTTAATGGTGTTGTCATCAGAAAATGGCGTAACAGGGTAGCCAATAATGCCGTGTAGTTTCATGGTCGAAATCTCTTTTTAAATACAGTCAGAATGTTTTTTCAAAGCTTTACGTGCGTAGTAAGCAAAGTTCACTTTGTTACGTTTATCGGTAGATACCCAGTCATGAGCTTCTGTGGCTAAATTGTGTGGGATCGGCTGGATTTGCCCAGCAGACATGGCTAGTAGTTGCAGTTGAGCTGCGCGTTCAATTAAAAGAGCCAAGTTGCAGGCTTCTTCAATGGTTTTTCCTGTAACCAGTTGACCATGGTGAGATAACAAAACAGCGCGGTTTTTACCAAGAGCAGAAGAAATCAAAATACCTTCTTCATTGCCCACAGGAACACCCGGCCAGTGGCCTACAAATGAGCAATCTTCGTAAAGTGCACAGACATCCATTTGAGAAATCATGAGCGGAATTTGAAGCATGGAAAGAGCCGCGACATGCGTAGGATGTGTATGGATAATGCAGTTCACCTCTGGGTGTTCTTTATAAATCCATGTGTGAAAACGGTTGGCTGGGTTTGCCATTCCTTCTTGATGGATGGGTTCTAAATCTTGGTTCACTTCAAGTAAGTTTGAAGCAGTAATTTCATCAAAACCTAAACCGAAACGTTGGGTAATAAAGGTTTCTTTATTTTCACTACGGCATGTAATTTGACCTGCCAAACCAGCATCATGGCCATGGTCAAATAAAATACGACAAGTGAGTGCAAGCTTTTGATGATCAGTTAAATCTGAGTCGCTTATCCACTTTTGCATGTCTTGCTGTGCGTGTTGCATCAGCTCTTGTTTGTTTACAGAAGCCGTCTTCATCTCTTCTCCAGTCCGGTTGACCAAATTAAGTAGGTGAGGGCAGAATAGAAAACAACTGGATTAATCAATACATCCAGTTTTAATAAGTTGTATGGTCCAGATGGAGCGAATATGCTAAGACCTTGGCAAGTACATTTTCGTATCGATGAAAGAGAAGAAAAAACGGTTTTCCTAAAACTGACTAACTTGATTAGTCAGGAAATTTTAAGTGGCCGTTTAGGGCAGGGGACTATGTTGCCAGGGTCTCGTAGCTTGTCAAAAGAACTAGGAATTAATCGGAAAACCGTGCAGGCAGTTTATGAAGAACTAGAGGCACAAGGATGGTTGGTGACTCGTCCCCGAAAAGGCACATTTGTGGCAGATGTTTTGCCTGAAAGTTCAATTGAGATAGAGCCAGCCTTTGAGCAAATAGAACAAGAGAAATCTCTAATTCAAAGCACTGCTGTCTATCCCCATAACGATGGTGTGCCAGATCCACGACTTATTCCATACGAATTATTTTCGAGGGCCTACCGGCATGCACTGATTAAAATTACGCAAAACCAGTACATGGGCTATGGCGACCCGCGGGGAATGATCGAGCTAAGACAAGCCTTACAACAAATGCTCTCGATGGAACGCTTTATGAATGTTGCCGCAGATGAGATTTGTATTGTACGTGGTAGCCAGATGGGAATTTTTCTTGCCTCTCGGGCATTACCTAATCGGCAGGGTGTTATTGTCGTTGAAGAGCTTTACTACCCATCTGCTGTTAAAGCATTCCAATCAAATGGCTTTCAAGTAGTTTCTGTCAAACTAGATGAACAAGGTATTGTTATTGAAGATCTAGAACGAATTTTAAAAGAACACTCGGTTGCTGCCATTTATACAACGCCACATCATCAGTACCCTACAACCGTTACCATGCCAATGAGTCGTCGTCTTCAACTCTTAGAGCTTTCAAAAAAACGGGACTTTTATATTATTGAAGATGACTATGACCACGAATTTCACTATGACAGTCGGCCTATGCCACCCTTGGCGAGTTTGCCTCATTCTGAATTAGTCATTCATGTGGGTTCATTGTCTAAAGTTTTTGCACCGGGTATTCGTTTGGGTTACATCGTGGCATCTTCATCAGTCATTCAATCGATTACTGAAGATATTTTATTGATTGATCGGCAAGGCAATAACATTACGGAACTTGCTTTAGCAGATTTAATGCAGCGAGGTGAAATAAAACGGCACATTCGCAAAATGAAAAAAATATATCAGCTACGTCGAGACCATGCCTTAGGTGAGTTTCAGCGAATTTTTGCAGAGCGTGTTCAGATACAACGACCCGCGGGGGGAATGGCATTATGGGTGAAATTCCAGAAACCATTTACTCAAGATCAGCTTATAAAGATAAAAGAACTTAACATTGATACAGAGCATAAGTTTAAACAAATAGGGTCTTCTAATTATTGTATTCGCTTGGGATTTGCAGCTTTATCAGAGAAAGAAATTACTTCTCTAATCGAGACATTGGATAAGGTTATTAAAGAAACAGCGGACTCATAATCCGTTGTTCCCCAGTTCAAATCTGGGTGGACCAACGGATTATGAAAGACAAATCAAGATATTACGAATTTGCTCAGGATTATCAGAAGATATACCTCCTATCACCATCGCCCTACCACATCGGGTTGGGTTAAAAAGCGTTCATTGTTGAAGGAGGTATTTCCGCTATTTATCGATTATCAGGATTAGCTTTTGTATAATCCTTAATCTTCTGTACATTGAAAGCATTAATCGGTATAGCGCTATTCATAATATCGTTAGAATAACGTGTAGCTGCATCAGTTGATTTATAGTTAATAACTTCTGATTAGCCTTCCTGCTCATCAGGATATTCTCTATGCCAAGATCGTTCTGCATCGGGTAAATACGCATCAATACGGTCTTGGTCTTCATCGACCTGATTGTATGGGGAATGACGATAACGAATCATCATGTAATACGCCTCTCTGGCGCCACGCTGATCAAGCATAAAACCATCAGTATTTGCATAAAACCAAGCCGCAGGACCTGATCCAAAATCCTCAGAAAATGGATCTATAGAAGCATCTGCACCATGTTGGAGAAGGAGTTCAACGATTTGAGGTGAATGTATCAAAACAGCGTTCACCAGCGTAGGCGTACCATCTCCTGCAAAAACATCGGGGTGGGCACCAGCATTTATTAATTGTCTTAATACACCTAGAATTTGATTCAATGATATTTCATGGCTAGGCTTGCTGTTTCCATAACATTCTTTATATTCTTCAATAGATTCAAATGAATCTAGAGGTGAATGGCCATTGCGCCAATTATCTATGAGGCTATTCATTGGAGTATCGCCATTATCATCAATAATGTTGGGATTAGCACCATTAGCTAAAGCCAGTGTGATCCCTTCAATATCACAAGAATAAGCTGCTTTTAATAACTTCTGATCAACTTCTGTTGGCTTTGCACGCGCATTTTTCCAATTTAAAATAACCAACTCAGGATTAGATAACTCCGTAAAATCATCTTTTATGTCTTTAAACTCAAAACGAATAGGGTGCGTAGATAATTCTGGCTGTCCATTTTGTATGATATCTCGTTCAAGAGTATCCAGTACCTGATCAGTTATGCTATCTACATCATGAATAACAACAAAACGTATATGCTGAGGGTCAATGGTATGATTATAGCTTTTATTAATATCCAACTGGGATTCAGATAATCCCCAATTTGTACAGGGTTCGCTGAACCAACTTTCAGTGAAAGAGGATGTCTCCTCGTTCGATAGTTCCCAAATAGATGTCCATAAGTAAGAACCACTTAAGCTGTGTTGTTCTGAGTGGAAAACTATTCGACGCTCACCTATGCGATCCCCATCTTCAAAGTGATGCTGGTCATAAAGTGGGAAACGTAATTTGGTCAACTCAAGTGCCTGCTTATAAGTAGTTCTGGCAAACCAACACTTCGCAGTAATCACGTCAAGATGAACATGCAGATTCACCCCATTAATCTTTGCTTTGAACTCTCGATTTTTCCATCCTAATTCACGTGGTACATATTGGATTGGTATGTAATGCCCAACATGTTCAGGCTCAAAGAAAATATCCCTCCATACCTTTTGAGCTTTTTGGATAAGGCGTAGACGCTCAGGAGAATGCTCCCGAGACCAGATATAAGGTTTCTTATTTGTTTTCATAGTGTCCCCTGTGCCTTTTTATATAGGCAGTAATAAATTCTTTGGTTAACAACTTATATAAATATTAAGAAATAGCGGACTCATCATCTGCTGTTTCATTTTAAGAATGATTGCCTCGATAAGAGAGTGCTTCTGTGAGATGAGGACTTTGGATCATCTCACTCTAATTGGTCTTTATACTTTTGAATTTCTGAGACAAAGCTAAGCAGAAACGGTGTGATTTGTGACTTATATTCTTCAATATGTAGCATTTCAAAAATTTGTTCGGGAGATTTACTGAGAAGAGAGAAGCGTAAAAATAAATCTTCAAAAAAGTTGCTACTCACTGTCGACAGTACTCTTCTTAAAGAAACTAGCATATCGTCGCCACGACTAGATGCATGAACTAGAACAATCGGCTTGTCTATGATTTCGGTACGGGAAACCATCCAATCAATTGCATTTTTAAGACCGCCCGGAATACAACGAATATATTCAGGACTTGAAATAATAATTCCATCTGCATCAGAAACAGATTTGATGAAATCTTCCACTACAGTAGGCGTTTTTTCTCCTTCATTATCTGGAGAAAAGATAGGCAGATTATTAATTTGATCAAAAACTGTAAACTCAATACTGGACGGTGCTATATCCCTCATTGCTTTTAATAGCGCCGTATTGGTAGATACTTTTCTTGCACTACCCGAGATAGCCAAAATTTTCATAGCGTCCTCTTTTTTGCCTTTTTATATAGGCTTTAACAAATTCTCTAATGAACAACTTATATACATATTAAAAAAGCGGATACACGATCCGCTGTTTTACCTTAAGAATGATTGCCTCGATAAGAGAGCGCTTCTGTAAGATGAGGACTTTGAATCATCTCACTTTGAGCCAAATCGGCAATGGTCCGCGCGACTCGTAAAACACGATGATAAGCACGAGCCGATAAATTTAAACGTTGCTGTGCCATTTCAATCATTCGCTGTGAAGTACTATCAAGGACAGCATATTGCTCAAGTTGTTTCGGTGAAAGCGCTTGATTTAAACAATTTTGTCTTTGTATTTGTTGTTCATAAGCATAAATCACACGTTGTCGCACAGTTGTAGAATCTTCAGCAGGCGTTGGGTCTTGCAGTTCCTGAGCTTTTAAAGGTGGCACATCAATATGCAAATCGATACGGTCAAGTAACGGGCCCGATATACGGTTCTGATAACGTTTAATACTCTCGGGTGAGCACTGACAACGACTGTCTTGATTAAATGCATAACCACATGGGCAGGGGTTCATGGCTGCAATCAGTTGGAAGTTGGCAGGATAGGTAATTTGCCGCGCTGCTCGTGAAATAATAATTTCTTTTGACTCAAGTGGCTGGCGTAAAACTTCTAATACTTTACGATCAAACTCGGGCAATTCATCTAAGAATAGAACACCTAAATGAGATAAGGTAATTTCACCCGGTTTAGGATGTGAGCCGCCCCCAACTAGTGCAATTGCGGATGCAGTATGATGTGGTGCACGAAAAGGACGCTGTCCAAAAGTATGTGGCGTATTTGAAATAGAATAAATACTAGCAACTTCAAGCGTTTCTTGAGTAGATAGTGGCGGTAAAATTGAAGGAAGGCGTGAGGCGAGTAAAGTCTTACCTGTACCCGGTGGTCCCTTAAAGAGCAAGGAGTGCCCTCCAGCGGCTGCAATTTCCAGTGCACGACGCGGGCGTAGCTGACCTTTTACATCTGCAAGGTCAAATTTATACGGCATGTCATTTGAGCGGGAAGATGATTGCACCTGAGATAGCTTAGTATTTCCTAAAAAGTGTTCACAAACTTCTTTTAAATGACTCACCGGATAACACTCAAGATTTGGTAAATGACTAATATCCTGACTATTATCTTGGGGTAAAACAATTTTATGCTGGGCTTGCTGGCATGCCATTGCCAAAGTTAAAGCGCCTGAAACTGGTCTTACATGACCATCTAGTGCTAACTCTCCAATAAATTCAAAGTCTTCAGTGCAGTTCTCTGGAAGCTGACCTGAGGCAATTAATATCCCTAATGCAATCGGTAAATCTAAACGTGAACCATCTTTGGGCAAATCTGCGGGAGCAAGATTAATGGTCAGTCGTTTAGTCGGAAACTGAAATCCACTATTAATAATGGCTGAGCGAACCCTGTCCTTACTCTCCCTCACTGCTGCTTCAGCAAGCCCTACAATCGTTAGAGAAGGTAAGCCTTGACTCACGTGCACCTCTACTTCTATGAGAGGTGCATGCAATCCTAAAAGTCCCCGAGTATAAATTTTAGAAAAAGACATCTTATTGTTCCATTATGGTGCTTCATTTTTAATCGTTGTAAAGTATAAGTGCGCTACGTTGGTGCTTATTTTTTATTCTTTAAAGTTTCTTCTAATAGACTTACTTGTTTTTGTAGCTCTTCTAAACGTTGGTTGGCTAAATGCAGGGCGGTTTTCTGTCTTTCGATTTCTTGTTTAGATACGAGGTCTAATTTCTCGACAGTTTCATTTAATAATGCACGTAAATTTTTTTCTAAATCTTTTTTAGGCTCGTCAATTTGTTCCAAAATGGCCTGTAATAGAGTTTCTAACATGAGATATCCAAACTGTTGTATTCACTTTACTTGTCAGTTTAACACTGCTTGAAGCTCGGATATAGGCTTCTTGGCTTTCCGATATTGCATAACAATAAATTGAAATAAAAACAGGACTGCAAATTCATTTTATTTTTAGTAGCTCATCTACATCTTGATAACTAAATAGGTTATAAAGAAAGCTCATGCAAAAGATTCATCTCCTCCAACCTTTGAAATATTGGCATGAAAATTGAACATAAAACCTTACTGGTGAAAAGAAGCCGAAGGAAACAAACATGAAGCTTGTAACTGCAATTGTAAAACCGTTTAAATTGGATGATGTGCGAGAAGCACTCTCTGACATTGGTGTACAAGGGATTACCGTAACTGAAGTTAAAGGTTTTGGTCGTCAAAAAGGGCATACAGAACTTTACCGCGGCGCGGAGTATGTGGTTGATTTCTTACCTAAAGTAAAAATCGAAATTGCGATTAGCGATGAAATGGTCGACGCAGTAATTGAGTCAATTACTCGTGTGGCAAGTACTGGGAAAATCGGCGACGGTAAGATTTTTGTGACTAATCTGGAACAAGTCATCCGTATCCGTACGGGTGAAACAGGACCAGATGCTGTCTAAATTGGCACAAAGCTTGCTGAGCAATAAATAGCTCGCAAATGAGGTTGGGGGACACGAATGAAAAAAATGCTTATGGCGCTGAGTCTAACAGGCGCACTTTTGGGTGGTACTGCCGCTTGGGCAGAAGAGACTGTAACAACACCGACATCTGAGGTTACAGCAACATCAACATCTGCAGCTCCTGCAACAACTGCAGCAGCACCAGCCGCCGCAGCAACTCCGGCAGCTCCAGCACCTACACCAAAACTCGATACAGGCGATACATCTTGGATTTTAGTTTCAACAGCTTTAGTACTGTTGATGACGATTCCTGGCTTGGCATTGTTCTACGGCGGTATGGTCCGTAAGAAAAACGTCTTAAGCACCATGATGTTCAGCCTTTCTGCTGCAATTTTGGTAAGTTTAATTTGGGTGATTGCTGGTTATTCACTCGCGTTCTCTGGCACAGGTGCATACTTTGGTGACTTGTCTAAAGCGATGCTCAACGGCGTAGGCTTTAATGCACTAAGTGGAACAATTCCTGAAAGCTTGTTTGTTATTTTCCAAATGACTTTTGCCATCATTACTGTCGCAATTTTGAGTGGTTCGATTGCTGACCGTATGAAATATTCAGCTTTCATGGCCTTTATTACTATTTGGGTACTTGTAGTTTATGCGCCAATTACTCACTGGGTGTGGGCAACAGATGGTTGGTTATTTAAAGCAGGCGCGTTAGATTTTGCTGGTGGTACAGTTGTACATATCAACTCTGGTGTTGCAGGTTTAGTCGCAGCTTACATGCTTGGTAAACGTATTGGCCTTGGCCGTGAATCTATGGCACCGCATAACCTAACTTTAACTGTAATCGGTGCAAGCTTACTTTGGGTGGGTTGGTTTGGCTTCAACGGTGGTAGTGCGTTAGGCGCTGGTGCTCGTGCAAGTATGGCAATTTTAGTAACTCAAGTTGCTGCCGCTGCTGCTGCGTTCTCTTGGTTAGTTGTAGAACGTATGATTCGTGGTAAAGCTTCTGTATTAGGTGGTGCATCTGGTGCTGTGGCTGGTTTGGTTGTGATTACACCAGCAGCAGGTTTCGTCGGTGTAGGCGGAGCTCTAGTGATGGGCTTAATCGGTGGTGTTGTTTGCTTCTGGGGTATTACAGCACTTAAACGCTTACTTAAAGCAGATGATGCATTGGATGCCTTTGGTTTACATGCAGTAGGTGGTATTGTCGGCGCGATTTTAACTGGTGTGTTCTACAGTGATGAAATCATCAAAGCGGCTAGTGTGACTTTAGCTCCAACATTTGCTGGTCAATTGTGGGTACAAGTTGAAGGTGTACTTGCAACTATGGTTTATAGCGGTGTTGTAACCTTCATTATTCTTAAAGTGATTGATGTGGTGATTGGTCTGCGTGTTAATGCCGATGATGAACGTATGGGTCTGGATTTAAGCCAACATGGCGAACGTATTGAATAATACATAATATATCTGCTGTATTAAAAACAGTCTTGAGCTGTGATCAAAGCGATGCTTTGATCTGGCTCAAGGCTGTTTTTTTGTCTCATAGAATGCTGGTTCAGTAAGCGTAGAAATTTTGCTACACTAGGTCAAAGTAATTGACCCTATTAAGTCCGCTATGCATTGTCCATTTTGCAACGCCGCAGATAGTAAAGTCATCGATTCTCGGCTAGCCGCAGAAGGTTGTCAGATTCGTCGACGTCGTGAGTGTGTAGTTTGCGGTGAACGTTTTACCACTTTTGAAAGCTATGAAGTGGTGATGCCCCGTGTGATCAAATCGAATGGAAAAAATGAACCGTTCGATGAAGCGAAGCTACGCCGTTCGCTTATGCATGCTTTACAAAAGCGTCCAGTGACACAAGAGCAGATCGAAACGGTTCTAAGCGATATTCAATTGCAGATTCGCCGTTTAGGTGAGCGTGATGTTAAGTCTAGAACAATTGGTGAAATTGTCATGCAATCTTTATTTGCACTTGATCACGTTGCCTATGTTCGTTTTGCTTCGGTTTATCAGGACTTTCAGGATGTTGAAGCATTTCGTCGTCAAATTGAGCAAATGCAACAACGTGAGCAATAATCATTTGAGATGTATATGTCTGAGTTGAAACAAGATCAGTACTGGATGCAGCAAGCGATTGAACTTGCTAAACGAGGACTTTATTCGACAAAACCAAATCCAAATGTTGGGTGCGTGATTGTCAAAGATAATCAGGTCATTGGTGAAGGCTTTCATCCAAAAGCTGGTCAACCCCATGCTGAAGTTTTTGCATTACGTGAAGCTGGTGAGCAAGCACAAGGTGCAACCGCTTATGTAACACTTGAACCATGTGCTCATTATGGACGAACACCTCCGTGTGCTGAGGCACTCGTGAAGGCGCAGGTTAAAAAAGTGGTTGTGGCATGTCCCGATCCAAACCCGCTTGTTGCGGGTAAAGGGGTTCAGATTTTAAAAAATGCTGGTATTGAAGTAGAAATCGGTATTTGTGAAGATTCAGCAGCCAAACTTAATCAAGGCTTTTTAAAAGCGATGTCTACGGGCATGCCATATATACGTTTAAAAGTTGCCTCTAGCTTAGATGGGCGTACTGCAATGGCATCTGGTGAGTCAAAGTGGATTACGGGTTCTGCTGCTCGGCAAGATGTGCAGCATTGGCGCGCGATTTCAGGTGCCGTGATTACAGGTATTGATACTGTGATTGCTGATGACTGTCAGCTTAATGTACGCTCGCTCAATAATATTGATATCGAGACAGTTGCCCAACCAAAACGGGTAATTCTAGATCGGAGAGGGCGCTTACCGCTCACCGCTAAAATTTTAGAAAATCCTGAAACTGTCATGGTGATGGGGCCATATCGTCAGGAACTCGCTGACTTAGGCGTGATACAATTAGAAATTCAGCCTTTAAAAACACTACTACAGACCTTATCTAAGCAATACCAAATTTATGATGTGTTGGTTGAAGCTGGCGCAACTTTATCTACCGCCTTTTTACAAGAAGGTTTGGTGGATGAAATGATCAGTTATGTTGCCCCGACTTTATTGGGGAAAAGTGCCAGAGCCATGTTCAATGCAGAATTTGAATATATGGTGCAGCAACTTCGTTTTAAACTTCTTGATGTAGTACAACTTGATCAAGATATACGCTTAAGGTTAATCCCTACGCAAGAGAAAGTATGAATTCAGAGCCTTCGGTTTACCACAAACGTCGCCATGCAGCCCGCACGACCGACGAATATCTTTTTCATCAGCTTGTACCCTACTTGGGCAACAAGCGCCGATTGCTCCACTTGATTTTAGAAGCCCTAGAAATTACAGGGACGCTGAACAGCAAGAAAAAGAATCCTCCGATTTTTGCCGACTTTTTTGCGGGTAGTGGTGTGGTATCTCGTTTGGCACGTCAAAATGGTTACCGTGTCATTGCGAATGACTGGGAACCTTATAGCCATGCCCTAAATCATGCGATTTTAGCCTGTGTCGATGCGCCTGCTTTTAAAGAGCTTGGCGGATATCAAAAAGCCATCGATTATTTAAATAGATTGCCTGAGGTTAAGGGTTGGGTTACACATAACCTTTGTCCTCGTAACGATGATGTATACGATCCAACCCGTGACCGTTTGTTCTTTAAACGCCGTAATGGCATGCGCATCGATGCGATTCGCCAGCAAATTGCAACATGGCAGTCACAAGGTGCAATTAATGATGTAGAGATGAGTGCTTTACTTGCACCATTGCTCTATTCAGCTAGCTTTGTGAGCAATACAAGTGGCGTATTTAAAAGCTTTCACCAAGGGTGGGGCGGACGTACACAAACGGCTTTAGAGCGTATTGAATCATTACTTTGGTTAACACCGAGCCGTTTCTGTGAGATTGGTGATCGTAAACGTCCAGCCGCTGAAATGTGGTGTGTAGATTCACAACATTTAGCAAATCAGATGAGTGGTTTTGAAGTAGATGTTGCTTATCTTGACCCACCATATAACCAGCATGCTTACAGTAGTAATTATCACGTTTTAAATGCATTAACTTTATGGGATCAGGTTGATTTACCTTCACCAGATACTAAAGGTTATAAGAGCGGTATTGATCGTGCATGGCGTAAAGAGCGTCCAAGTCCATATAACTCTTCTAAACATGCAAAAGATGCGTATGAAAAATTACTTTCAACCATCAATGCACGTTATATTCTGACCAGCTATTCGACCGATGGTAACATTGAGCCAAAAGATTTACTGATGGCCAATCTGGAGCGCGGAAAAGTCACTTTACTGACTCAAGATGTTCCACGTTATCGCGTAAGTAAACAACGTCAGTCAGAGCGCGCACGTGTGCTTGAGTTTATTGTGATTACAGATACACATGCCAAACCAGGACCACCGTTACGTCAATTGTTAGGCCAGCTTTACCACTTTGCCGAGCTAGGTGGTGTAGATACTTCAGGTAATAGTACGCAACTTGCACTTTGGTAAGCGCTGCAACTTAAGCAGTGTGAAAGATTTGGAGATTGAGCCATGTTTACAGGCATTATTGAAAGTTTAGGTAAAGTAGAAAGCCTGCAAAGTGTAGGTGGCGATGTGCGTTTACGTATTCAAACTGATTTGGATATGTCGGATGTACATTTGGGTGACTCAATTGCAACCAATGGAATCTGTCTCACCGTCATTGAGTGGGGTGATAACTGGTATGCGGCTGATGTGTCTCGCGAAAGTTTAAACCGTACCACTTTAGGTAACTGGAAAGTTGGTCAGCGTGTCAATGTTGAAAAAGCGATGCTACCAACAACTCGTTTTGGTGGTCATATTGTAAGTGGTCACGTTGATGGTGTAGGTGAAATTACCGTAGTGCGTGAAGATGCTCGTTCCGTCTATTATGAAGTGACAGCACCTGTAGAACTTGCTAAATATTTAGCAGAGAAAGGCTCTGTAACTGTAGATGGTATTAGTTTAACCATTAACCATTTGCGCGGTAATATTTTAAGTTTGAATTTGATTCCGCATACCGCAGAACGTACCAACATTGGGACATGGCAAGTAGGTAGCAAAGTTAACCTTGAGGTCGATGTGTTAGCGCGTTATATCGAACGTTTATTACTAGGTGATAAAGCTGCTGAACAGAAAACTGAGTCAAATATTAGTATGGCTTTTTTAGCTGAAAATGGTTTTTTAAAATAAATTTTAAATCGCCAAAATAAAAAACCGGAACATATGTCCGGTTTTTTATTTTAAAAAATTAATGCTTGGTGAGAGTAACCGAATATGTGCCAACCCATGGTTTATTATGCTGGGTGCGTGTAATTGAAAATTGACCTTTTTCTGACGCTCGTGTCAGCAAAATAGAAAGTGAATTAAAGTCGTTATGACTCATATAAAGTTCTTGTGCTGAAAATGTCCATTGCTCACCCTGATTAAGCTGCTCAAGTTGCGTTGAAATCTGATGTGGAATGTCCATTTTTACTCTCTTTAATTTTGATAAATAACCATGCATTATTCTAATAATTATTTGAACTAAAAGAATATTATGCATGACTATTTTGTGACAATTAAATGTCATTTTCATGACAAAGAGCGTTTTTAAAATTTTACTTTTCTATTTTTTCATCAGAAAACTTAGAATTATTTAATATGTATTCAATTTCTTCTTGAGCTGCCGCCTCTAGTTTGGCACGGAAAGCCGTTACAGAATGTTCAATTAAGTTTTCAGCTTCAAGTTCTAAACGAATTCGTAAACTTTCAAGCTCCGATAAGATTTGATCATCGGTAATGCTAAGTTTTACACCAGAAGAATAGTCTACAGCAGGTGTTTCAGGGTTTTTTTGATAACGCGCAGTTTGTTCAGCAACTTCCTGTTCTAAATGAATACAGAAAGCTTGTAGAGCTTGGGTTTGTTCATCAAACTTACGAACTTCATCGGCTTGCAATTCAGCAGCATAGGCTGCTTCAACTGCACGCTTATCTGCAAGAGATTTTTCTAAAGCAAGCTGACGGCGAATGCGTGCTTGTTCGATTAACTCTGCTTTGAGGTCTGCATAAGCTTGTTCAATGTTTTTCTGCGACTCTAGTTGGGCTTTCTCGTCATTGAGTACCCAAAGTTGAATAGGCGTCTGAGGCTCTAATAAATCGCAAATACGTGCCAAATCCTGTTGATAGGCATGACGGACAGCTTCAGGCGCATTTAACCATCTTTTTTTAAAATCTTGCCCGACATTTAATGCCACCACAGTTCTCCTTTACTCAACAGTCTCAACATTTTAGCGCGTTATAATTTAAAGGTTCGAGGTTCTATACCCAAACGACGATACATTTTAAATTTTTCTCGGCCAATTTGCTTGGCTGCTTCATTATTTTCAACAATTTCTATAATGTGGCTAAAATGATTCACTTGTTCAAGTGCATGATTGTTAAAATTAAATGCCAACCAACCCTGTTCAGTAGGTTGTTTAGCCGAAATACACACTGCTGCGTCTGCCTGATCAATACCATGAGCAATGAAGCTGGTCGGATCAAAGCTCCAAAGTTTTTCATCAAGTGTTTGTTGTAGCTGCACATCTGTGCAGTACCACCAGATCTGTGAGTGCTTCAGTAGAATCTTTCGGCACAAACGGCAAGCACTATCGACTTGCCGTTCTTCACTCGTTTCAAACAAATAAAAGCTAACTTTAGCCATTCGTATTTACACGGTTGGCTAAGAATTGCATAAGTAACGGTACTGGACGACCAGTTGCACCTTTTGCTGCACCTGATAACCAAGCTGTACCGGCTACATCTAGGTGAGCCCAGCGATAATCACGTGTGAAACGTTCAAGGAAGCAGGCCGCTGTAATCGCACCGCCATGTGGACCACCAATGTTAGCGATATCTGCAAAAGGTGAGTCTAGTAGTTCTTGATAGTCATCAATCACTGGCATACGCCATACTCGGTCGAATGACTGCTCACCCGCTTGTTGAAGCTCAGTTGCTAAAGCATCGTCAGGAGAGAATAAGCCACTTAACACTTTACCTAGTGCAACTACACAGGCACCGGTTAAAGTTGCGATATCAATGACTACTGCCGGATTGAAGCGTTTGATATACGTTAACGTATCGCAAAGAACCAAACGGCCTTCTGCATCAGTATTTAAAATTTCAACCGTTTGACCACTCATGGTCGTTACGATATCGCCCGGACGAGTTGCTTTACCTGAAGGCATATTTTCTGCTGCAGCAATCGCGCCCACTACATGAATTGGAAGGCGTGCTTCACATAACGCGCGGATTGTACCAAGTACAGAAGCTGCACCACACATATCGAATTTCATTTCATCCATGCCAAGGCCTGGTTTTAAAGAAATACCACCTGTATCAAAAGTGACGCCTTTACCTACAAGTACCACAGGCGCTTGTTCAAGGTTTGCTTGGTATTCAAGAGTGACAATACGACCCGGACGTTCAGATCCTTTACTTACAGCGAGGAATGCATACATGCCTAAATCAGCCATTTGCTGCTCATTTAAGACAGTCACTTTAAGTAAGTCTGGGAATTCTGCAGCTAAAGCTAATGCCTGTTCAGCTAAATATTCAGGGAAACATATATTGCCAGGTCGGTTTCCTAAGTCACGAGCATAAGACTGACCAGATTGTACGGCATGCACCAAGGCAAGTTGGTTTTCATCAAGATTGGTTTGTGAACTAATTAAATCAACTTGTTGTAACACAAATTCATTTTTTTTCGATTTAAACTCATCATAACCATAAGCTGCTTGAGTTAAGCTTAATGCAAATAAATAATGGTATTCGACAGGTAACGCAGCAATATCAATTGCGATATGCTTAAATTTATTTTGTGTCGATTTGATAATGGTTTGTGCCAATTTTGCTAACTTAACTGCTTGAAGTTCAGCTGCTTTTCCTAAACCAAGTAATTGGGTATGAGCTTGATGAGTAAGCTGACCAAACAATGGCAACGTTTCGTTGAAGTTAGCTTTAAATTGAGTCGCTGTAAGAATATTTTCTATGTTATTGATTTGATATGTGTTGAGGTTGGTTTGTAGCTGTTCTGAATCAACTAAAACCCACAAAGATTCATTAGATGTTTGTTCAGGGAAAGTTGTATAAGTTGTAAATTTCATGGCTGCCGTGATTGCCTATAGAAAGTTATGTTGGATTAAAACATTGAAACACTTTCAAGCATAGCGTTGCAATGTGCGGTTTTATATTTTTAACATTCGGGTAAACTAGCGTTCGTCCCGTTTAGCCTTTTGGAAGTATTAATTTGATTATTCGGCGTTATCTCGTCAAGCAAGTTGTCTCTACCTCATTGGTGGTCATTGCATTATTGACCTTAATCATGATGGGTGGTCGTCTGATCAAATACTTTGGTGTGGCGGCGCAGGGGCGTTTAGATGCTAGTATTTTATTTAGCATCGTAGGATATCGTTTACCCGAATTCCTTACCCTTATTTTACCACTAGGTTTTTTTATTGGCTTAATGCTGGTGTTCGGTCGCTTATATGTTGACCATGAAATGGCTGTACTCAATGGTAGTGGAGTAAGTCGTCATCAGTTAGCACGCTTACTCATTCCAATGACACTGGTTTACATGGTTTGTCAGTCTGTGCTCATGTTGTGGATGACACCGTGGGGACTGCGTGAATTTGAGAAACTAACGACAACCCAAGCTGTACGGACGGGTTTTGATTTGGTTCGGCCAAGAGAGTTTATTTCTTCAGGGCCTTATACGATTTATGCAGGCTCACTGTCGGAAGACCGTAAAAACCTCAAGGATATTTTCTTTTATCAACGCGCTACTAAAGAAGATAAGCCAGATGTCATGATTTTGGCAAAAGAGGCAACACGTGTTGAGATGGCTAATGATACAGCCAATGTTGTCGATCTGGTTCAAGGTCGCCGTTATGAAATATATCCGGGACAACCGAAATATACGCAAGCAGAGTTCCAGTCTTATCGTCTGCGCTTAGAAAATGATAAGGATGTTAAGTTTGAAAGTAGTGATGTAGGAGCACTTCCAACCTCTAAACTATTGGATAAAAGTAATGATCCTGTCATTAGAAGTGAGTTGGGTTGGCGTTTATTTGGTCCGTTTACCATCATTGTTGCTCTCATGATGTCAGTTGCATTGTCTGAGGTAAATCCACGACAGGGTCGTTATTATCGTCTTATTCCATCTATTTTTATTTTCGCGAGTCTGATTGTACTTATGATTGCGATTAAGACTCGTATCAGTAGAGGAGAGCTGGACATTTGGGCTTATCCAGCAGCTTTATTGGTTTATGCAATTGCAGCTGCCTTATTTTCACGTAAACAGAAATTAGGGCCGAAAATCAAGAAACAGATCAAGCGGGTGAAATTATAATGTTAGCACGTCGAATAGTCGCCAAATATGTGACGAAAACCACTGCGCTTGCAATGTTTGGTACCACCATTGTTTTATCTGTTTTACAGGTCTTGTTTACTTATTTGGGTGAATTGGGTGAGTTAAAACCTGACTATAATGCGTGGCAAGCTTTCATCTATGTGTTATGGGGTGCCCCTCGCTATCTATATGAGATTTTACCTATTTCGGCCTTAATTGGGGCTGTGATTGGATTAGGGGCTTTAGCATCCAACAGCGAGCTGATTGTAATGCGGTCAGTTGGTATTAGCTTGTGGCGTATTGTAGGTTGGGTGATGCGCTCAGCTTTGCTCCTTATTGTTTTATCTTTTGCGCTCAGTGAGTGGGTTGTTCCTTATACAAATGAACAAGCACAAAGTGTCAAAAGTCACCGTTCAGCAGCAGCTTTAGGTGAGGTGAAAGGTTATTGGTCACGAGAAGGGCAGCGTTTTATCTATATTGACTATGCAAACTCGCAAGGAAATTTAAGAGACATTCAAGTTGTAGACTTTGACAAAGATTACCGTTTGCAATCTCTAATTAATGCAGAGCAAGGTAAGTTTATCAAAGATGGTCAATGGTCTTTACAGAAAGCTAGCCAGACCGACATTCTTACAGATGGTAATTCAATACAAAACAATCATGAACAGCAGTCTTTAGGATTGGCTTTACAACCTAAATACGTACACATGGTGACTTTAGATCCTGAAGACTTATCTCCAAGTCAGTTGGTTAGCTTCATGCGTTATATGGATGAATATAGCCAAGTCCCTAAAACTTACCAATTAGCTTTTTGGCAAAAAGTTGCCTCTCCATTTTCTCTCATTACCTTGGTGTTAGTCGCTTGTTCTTTTATTTTTGGGCCACTACGTCAACAGTCAATGGGTTTCAGATTGGTGATCGCACTCTTTATTGGTTTGGGTTTCTATTACTTACAAGATTTCTTGGGTTACGCAAGTTTGGTATACGCACCTTCACCTGCTTGGTTTGTACTTGTACCTATTGCTTTGTTATTCGGTGCAGGTAGTTATTTACTTTACCGCGCCCGTTAATTCAAAAGAATATGAATGGCTTTCTCAATGATAGGCATTGGTGAAAGCTATAGGAAAAATTAGAGTCTTCACCGAAAATTCGGTAAGATATTGCGATGAAATTGTAGACAAAAGAGAAATTGATTATGACGGATGCAACTGCTGGCAAGATCCCTCACGTTCTGGTCATTATGGATGGTGTTGGACACCGTGAAGCGATTGAAGATAATGCTTTTCTTGCAGCAAAAACCCCGAATTTAACTGCAATGAAAGCAAAGCATCCAAATAGTCTCATTTCTGGTTCTGGTGAAGATGTAGGTTTGCCTGATGGACAAATGGGTAACTCTGAAGTTGGCCATATGAACCTTGGTGCTGGCCGTGTGTTGTATCAAGATTTTACCCGTATTACTAAAGACATTCGTACTGGCGATTTTTTCAAACATGAAGTATTGATTGACGCTGTTGAAAAAGCCAAAGCTGCTGGTGGCGCAGTTCATATTATGGGCTTACTTTCTGAAGGTGGTGTTCATTCACACGAAGATCATATTGTGGCGATGTGTGAGCTTGCATTAAAACGTGGTGCAAAAGTTTATCTTCATGCATTCCTTGATGGTCGTGATACTCCTCCACGTAGTGCTCAACCTTCATTAGAAAAATTAGATGCTCTATTTGCTCAATATCCGGGTCAAGGTCGTATAGCAACTATGATTGGTCGCTACTTTGCTATGGACCGTGACAACCGTTGGGACCGTGTAGAACAGGCTTACCGTTTATTGACTGAAGGTGAAGCACTTCGTACTGCACAAACGGCAGTAGAAGGTTTAGAGCTTGCGTATGCTGCAAATGAAAATGACGAGTTTGTAAAAGCAACTCGTATTGGTGATGTGGCTAAAGTTCAAGATGGCGATAGCGTTGTTTTCATGAACTTCCGTGCTGACCGTGCTCGTGAAATTACTCGTGCGTTTGTTGAAAAAGACTTCGCTGGTTTTGAGCGTAAAGTTGTGCCGAACCTTTCTAAATTTGTCATGTTGACGCGTTATCAAGCCAGCATTGATGCGCCTGTGGCATATATGCCAGAAGCACTAAAGAACTCATTAGGTGAATATTTATCTTCACTTGGTAAAACGCAATTACGTATTGCTGAAACTGAAAAATATGCTCATGTGACGTTCTTCTTTAGTGGTGGCCGTGAAGATGAATATCCAGGTGAGAAGCGTATTCTCATTCCATCACCAAACGTTGCAACATATGACCTAAAGCCTGAAATGAGTGCTTATGAAGTAACTGATGAGCTCGTTAAGGCAATTAACTCAGGTGAGTACGATTTATTGGTTGTGAACTTTGCCAATGGTGATATGGTAGGGCATACAGGCGTATTTGATGCTGCGGTTAAAGCTGTTGAAGCGGTTGATACATGTTTAGGTCGTGTATACGAAGCTGTGATGGCTAAAAAAGGCCACATGCTGATTACTGCTGACCATGGCAATGTCGAGCAAATGCAGGACTATGAAAGTGGTCAGGTTCATACTCAACATACAACAGAGCTTGTACCATTTATTTATGTTGGTCCAACTCAAGCGACAATTGCAGAAGGTGGTGTACTTGCAGATGTTGCACCGACCATCCTTAATCTAATGCAGATTCCAGTTCCTGCTGAAATGCAAGGTCGTAATCTGATTACATTATCTGCATAAGCGATAGGTGACTAAATGCTGCAACACAAAATATATAAAGCTTTTTTGGGTAGTGTATTGATGTGTTGCAGCTACCTCGCTCTTGCTGCTCCTGTTGTAAAAGAAAAATTATCGCCGCAGCATGCTGATCCGGCAGAATCAGAAGAAAGTTATGCAGAAGTCCCTATTGAATCGATTCAGCAGTTTGTACAAATTTATGGGATTGTTCGGGATAACTATGTCGATGAAAAGTCGGACGATGCTTTATTTTTACAAGCAATTAAAGGATTAGTCAGCGGTTTAGATCGTTATTCACGCTATTTGTCTCCTGAAGAATACCGTCAACTCATTCAATATACCGAAGGTGATCTAGCCTCGGTTGATTTTGCATTAAGTCCAGAAGCACATATCCATAAATGGATGATTCGCGACCTTAAGACAGGTTCAGATTCATATAAACTAGGCTTAAGAAATGGCCAGACAATTCTAAAAATTGATAATCAAGAACTTAAGAACCTGACGCAAGATCAAATATCTGGTTTGCTGTATGGTTCAATAGGATCAACACTTCAAGTACAGACCGAGGAGTCAAATACTCCAATCAGTTTAGTTCGTAATAAAAAGATTGAAACTGACATCGAACCTGTCATGTTACACAATCAGGTATTGGTACTAAAAATTAGAGTGTTCCAGCAAGATACTGCTAATGAAATTAAGCGTTTGATTGAAGAAAATAGTTCTTCGCGTTTAAAAGCGGTATTAATTGATTTACGAAATAACCCAGGCGGGTTGCTATCTGCTGCTGTTGAGTCAGCCGATTTATTTTTAAATCATGGCATTATTGTTTCTACAAAAAGTCGTTCAGAAGGTAATCAGCAATTTCAGGCTTTACCGGGCAATGATTTTCAAAATATAAAGGTCGGTATTTTAATTAATCACCGATCTGCGTCAGCAGCAGAAGTTTTTACTGCTGCAATGAAAGAGCATCAGCGTGCTTGGGTTATTGGCGAAAAAAGTTATGGAAAAGGTGTTGTACAAAAGCTTTTCCCTCTGCCTAGTGGGGCAGCCTTGCAAATGACGGTCTCACATTACTACACACCAAATGGTAATATGATTGAAGGGCAAGGTATTCAACCTAATCAGACCTATCCCTTACCGCCAGAAATGAAAGAAGATGTTTATTTGGAGCGTGTTGCCGATTTACTTCTAAAAAGCAAGTAACCTTTATACTTCCTGTTCAGTCTCGGTGTCTAAGCCAAATTTTTTTAAACGATAACGTAAAGAACGAAACGTCATTCCTAGTTTTTTTGCTGCTAAAGTTCTGTTCCAATGGGTCATATTGAGTGCATTGAGCAGAATATCTTTTTCAATGTTCTCTAAATAACGCTCCAATCCTTCAGTTGGTAATTTTTTTACAACTTGAGGCGCTGTCACGTTATTTTGTATAGTCTGAGATACCAATGATACTGAGTTAGAAATATTTGCTCTTAATGGTGCTGGATGTAAGTGTGGTACATCAATTTGAGCATCATCACTTAGGGTGATTGCTCGCTCAATCATGTTTCTTAATTCACGAACATTGCCAGGAAAGTGTTGCTGTAAGAGATAAGTCTCGGCTGCATCGCTTAATTGTTTGGGTGGTGTTTCCCACTCCATACAAATTTTCTGAATAAAGTGATTTGCAAGTAAAAGGACATCTTCGCCACGTTCTCGTAGCGGTGGTAACATCAAATCCATAACATGGATACGGAAAAACAAATCCTGACGGAATTTGCCTTGTCTAACCAATAAATCCAAGTCTTGATGACTCGCACTAATGACACGGAAATCAACATCAATTTCCTGATCGGAACCGAGAGGACGGATCTTTTTTTCCTGTACCGCACGCAGTAGTTTGACTTGCATACTGAGTGGTAATTCGGCAATTTCATCTAAAAATAAACTACCGCCGTGAGCCGATAAAATCAGACCCTGTTTATCTTGAGTTGCCCCAGTAAAACTGCCTTTTTTATGTCCAAACAGCTCACTTTCCATGAGTTCAGTTGGAATGGCACCGCAGTTAATTGCAATAAAAGGACCTTCACTACGGTTACTTAACCGATGAACTAGGTTGGCAACTACTTCTTTACCTGTTCCTGACTCACCTGTAACAAATACAGGTGCTTGAGAGCGAGCAATTTTTTTAATTGCAATGCGTAATTGTTGAATAGGTAGAGAACGGCCGATTAATAATTTATTTTCTAGCGCTGCTTCTGCAAAGTCTTGATCTGTTTGTTGCCGATTGAGCGCCTTTTGCAATAACTGATCTAAATGGACTTGGTTAATAGGTTTATTCACAAAATCAAAAGCACCTGCTTTTAATGCAGCAATTGCAATATCCATATTGCCGTATGCAGTTAAAACTGCAATTGGGGTGTTGGGGTAGTTTTGAGAGACATGTTTGACTAAGTCTAACCCGCTACCATCAGGTAGATTTAAATCGGTTAAGCATGCGTCGTAATGAAACTGAGTGAAGAGTTGTTTGGCCTGTTCAACCCGATAAGCAAGATGTGTTTTAATCCCCATTCGTGCAAGTGTCATTTGCATTAAAAGGCACAAATCTTCTTCATCGTCTACAAGCAAAACCAGTGGTTGCTGTTCTGCCATTTCCCCAAAAACCTAATAAAAAAATCAATATATTATTGGGCACTCTATTCTGAAGCATGCCCCTTGTTTTTGCTCTACATAAGTGAGCTTTGCATGGTTTGCCTCACAGAAACTATGAGACAAGTATAATCCTAAACCAGTTCCATTAATTTCGGTACTAAAAAATGGTTTAAATAGTTGAGATATATCACGTTTTGAGACACCTTCGCCGTAATCGATCACATCAATATAAATTTTATTTGCTTGTGAATGAATATTGATCGTGACATTAGGTGAATCAGGTGCATTATGCCGTAAAGCATTTCGCACCAAATTGATCATAACTTGTCGTAATTGTTTTTCGTCAAATAAAAATTTTAGATAATTATCAGATATTTCGAGTCTGATAGAGTGCTTAACGTCTGATAAATCTTCTTCGAATAAACTTGTTATAAAATGACTTAAGTCAATCTGAATAGGATGAGTTCTTTCACTACGTGCAAGCCCCAAAGTATCTTGAACAATACTATCAATACGTTTGGCTTGTTTACCAATCATATGTCGCAAAGTATTTTGTTGTTCTGGATCGCTATCTTTAAGTAGCTCATTTGCTTGTACAATTGCAGCCAAAGGATTGCGGATTTCATGTGCAATACTTGCTGAAAGTTGTCCTAAAGCAGCAAGTTTGAGCTGTTGTGCTTGCTGATTAATTTGCTGAGCATCTTGTAAAATGAGCAGTGTCAGTGCTTGTTGTGGGACCAAAAGGTGCTGCACTTTAATATTAATGGAATAAGTCGATAGGCGAGACTCAAAAATAAATCGGTCACCTTCTTGTAAGTCACCAAACTTAAGAATCTCATATAAGTCGGTATGCCACTTGGCTAAAGGATATTTTTCGTTGGCAAATTGGGGTGGAATACCGAGCAGTGAGCAAGCAGCTGGATTGCTGAGCACAATATTGTAGTCTTCATCTAAGACTAAATAGCCTTCTTCAATTTGTTCTAAAATATAACGGTTAATATTTTGAAGTTGATAAAGCTCCACCGACTGGTGAAAGGTCAAAGCTTCAAGTAATTTAAAGCGCTGTACCGCAATTTGACCAATACCATGAACGACAAAAAATAAGAAAGCGAGTAGGGCACTATTCCCGATCGTGTTTAGATTGTTGTAGTCGAACAAACTACCCACGAAGCGTTGGTAAATAACTGCAATGATCGCAAGCAAGGTAATGATTAAAGACATTCTTGCGCTGAGCAAAATTGCCGAGGTAAAGATTGCAATTACATAAAGTAGACTAAGCTGTAAATTTGGTTCACCAACAGAAAAAGTCAGTAAACTCAAACAAATAACATCGACAATAAAAAATAAAGCAAGCTGACGTGTTGCCTGAGTTGCGATAAATTTAAAGCCTAACAATTGAACAAGACTGACAATTGAGTAGCCTAGCAGCGTATAAAAATATAAAGATGGTTGCTGCAAACTATTGTCGGCTTGAGCATTGGTTGAAACTAAAATAATAGTCAGGCTAACCGCAATAATAAGACGGTATAAACCATACCAAGTGCCCAAACGAAAAATCGTATGGGACAGGGATGAATTTAAAGGAGAGTGCATGTAAGTCTGATTATGGTTTAATCAGACCGTAGCGAATCGCAAGATGTGTAAGTTTTACATCGCTATCAATTGCTAACTTTTCAAAAATACGATAACGGTAAGTATTTACAGTTTTCACGCTCACAAAAAGTTTATCGGCAATTTCTTGTGCGCTAATGCAGTTGACAACCATCATGGCAACTTGCATTTCACGTTCCGATAACGAATCAAAAGGGGATTGTTGGGTGTCGGATAAATATGAGCTTGCTAGTTGTTCGGCAATATCAGCACTAAAATATTTACCACCTTGCATCACTTTATTAATTGCACGAACCATCTCGGCAATTGGTGCACCCTTGGTGATATAACCTTTTGCACCGGCTTTTAGCAATAAAGACGGGTAGGGTTCTTCGGCAAGGCCGCTCACAGCAATGACTTTCGTCTCTGGAGCTGTTTGTAATAAACGACGAGTTGTTTCTACGCCACCGATGCCCGGCATGTTGACATCAAGTAGTACGACTTGCGGATGTTGTTGGCGAACGATAGCAATTGCTTCTTCCCCAGATTCGGCTTGTCCAATTACCTCAACATCTGCATGATCTTCTAACATACGGCAAATACCCGTACGTACCAGTTCATGGTCATCGACAACTAAAACTGTAATCAAGAAGACCTCCTTTCTTTCAAAAAACAAGTTTTTTGTTACATAAAGCAAAATAAGCTTGCAATGGAATGACAAAATTAGCAATCCTATTCTTCTATAGTGAGCGAATAGTTGTGCACAATTGTGTCGGTAAACCTTTATACCTTATATCTCAAATGTAAGGCATAATGATAGTAAGCGCAAATGTGTGTCACCCTGAGTCGAGTATTGTGCCGTGAAAAATTCTAAAAAGTCTTTAATGCATGTGCTAAGCATGTCTATTTTGCTTAGTTTGAGTTCAACAAGCTTTGCAGAACTCGTCAATAACCCGTCCTCAGGGAGTACTGGTACTGCAAGTTTAAATTGGTCGGCAGCGGATGCTAGTCAACTTTTAAATGATGAAGATGATGAACCAACTCCGCAAGGTTCAACATCTGTAACTACAACTTTGCGTGGCAGTAATGCACCGAAAGTTATTAGCTCTACACCTAGAGTTGCTCCAATTCGTGATACCGGGGGGTTTAATGCCCAGCCGAGTGTAAGTGCACGTGCTGCACTTGTCATGGATGCGCAAACAGGTGAGGTTCTTTATAGTAAAAATACCAATGCATCGGTACCGATTGCGTCTATTACCAAATTAATGACAGCAGTTGTAACGGCAGATGCGCGTTTAAACATGTCAGAAGAAATTACACTTGAGCAAATTGATTTTGCTGGTGCAAATGGTAAAAACTCAAGCTCAACCTTACGTGTTGGCGACAAGATGAACCGTGCAGAAGTTCTTCTGTTTGCTCTAATGAAATCTGAAAACCCAGCAGCAGCAGCTTTAGCGCGTACTTATCCGGGTGGTCGTCCTGCATTCGTAGCAGCGATGAATGCTAAAGCACGTTCTTTGGGTATGAGTGCAACTCATTATTATGAATCAACTGGTTTAGACCCACGCAATGTTTCTTCTGCACGTGATTTAGGAATTTTGGCGAGTACAGCATCTCAGTATGGTTTAATCCGTCAATTCTCAACTACACCGACTTATGATTTTAACTTGGGTTATCGCGTGTTGAAATCTAACAATACCAATGCGCTAGTGCGTAATGGTGGTTGGAATATCAACTTGTCTAAAACTGGTTATATCAATGAAGCAGGTCGCTGTGTCGTGATGCATACCACTGTAAACTCACGTCCGGCAGTAATTGTATTGCTTGGTGAGCCAAGTACACAGGCGCGTAATAACGATGCAACTAACTTATTGGGTTGGTTGAGTAATTTGCCAAAACGTATTTAAGTTGAATATTTTAAAAACGCTTCTTTTAAGAAGCGTTTTTTATGGCTTTTAAAAAAGCATAAAAAAACGGCTGTATTAAACAGCCGTTTCTTATAAAAACTCAGATCTTACATATTAGATAAAATCGAATCTTTTACTTGGTCCATTGTTGCATCAATTGACAACATTACTGCATCAGCACATTGTTTGATTGCAGTGTCAGGATCTTTCAAGCCATTACCAGTTACTGTACATACGATGACAGAACCTTCAGCAATTTTACCTGCTTTAATGTCACGGATTGCACCGCCGATAGAAGCAGCAGATGCTGGTTCAACAAATACACCTTCATACATAGAAAGTAAGCGTTGAGCTTCTAAAATCTCACTGTCTTGAAGTTCATCAAACCAGCCTTTAGAGTCACGTACCACAGCTTTTGCATGGTTCCAGCTTTGTGGATTACCAATACGAATTGCAGTTGCAACAGTTTCAGGGCTTTCAACAGGAGCACCACGTAAGAATGGAGCTGCGCCAGAAGCTTGGTAACCTACCATTGTTGGTAAGCCTTCTGGTTTAGGGCCAGTGAATTGATCAGTCGCAGCATCGTAAACAACTTGTTCGAACTGATCAGCAGGTTGGTTTGCTACAGCTTCTGTATAACCCATCCAGTGAGCTGTGATGTTACCTGCGTTACCTACTGGCAAGCAGTGATAGTCAGGTGCACGGCCTAAAGCTTCAACGATTTCATAAGCAATGGTTTTTTGACCTTGCAAACGGTAAGGGTTGATTGAGTTTACAATCGTTACAGGTGCTTGATCAGCCACTTCTTTTACAAGACGCATACCATCATCGAAGTTACCACGAATTTGCATAGTGATCGCACCATACATCATCGCTTGCGCCATTTTACCCATCGCAATTTTGCCTTCCGGAATCAAAACAAATGCTTTGATACCAGCGCGAGCAGCGTATGCAGCAGCAGCAGCAGAAGTGTTACCAGTAGATGCACAGATAATCGCTTTAGAGCCTTCTTCAACCGCTTTGGTTACAGCCATGGTCATACCACGGTCTTTAAATGAACCAGTTGGGTTTAAACCCTCATATTTCACATAAATTTCAACATCTTTGCCAATAATACGTGGAATATTCTCAAGTTTAATGAGTGGGGTGTTGCCCTCACCCAAAGAGATAGCACGAGTAGTTGCCGAAACTGGCAAACGGTCACGATAACGATCTACAAGACCAGTATAACGATTGGCATTAGACATGATGGTGTTCCAATTAGAGGTGAAGCGGGAGAGGGAATCTTTCCCTCAACCTGATTAACTATCGAGCGATTCTAAACGAATTCTTACGATTTCGCCACGAATAGCAGGTAATGCTTGAATTTGCGCAAGAGCGTCATCCATTTTTGATTCAACGATTGGATCGGTCAAAATCACGATTGGAATAAGGTCTTTTAAGCGGGATTGTTGCATGATGGCATCAATGCTGATTCCAGCACGGCTTAAGATGGTCGTTACATCTGCAAGTACACCAGTCTGATCTTCAGCATTTAAGCGGATGTAATAACCTGTGGTCATTTCTTCACGGCTTAAAATTGGCATATTTGTTAATGCTTCAAAAGCAAGTTGAGGAATTGTACCTGCGCCATCTTCTGTATAAGAGATGTCACGAACAATATCAATCACATCGGCAACAACCGCAGAAGCTGTTGGGCCTGCACCAGCACCAGCGCCGTAGTACAGCGTTGGACCAACTGCATTTGCCTGAACTAAAACAGCATTTTTAACGCCGTTTACGTTTGCAATAAGCTGCTCATCTGGAATAAGTGTTGGGTGAACACGTAGCTCAATCCCTTTTTCAGCACGGCGTGCAATACCTAAATGCTTGATGCGGAAACCAAGCTCTTCGGCATATTTCACATCTTGCGCAGTGATTTTGCTGATACCTTCGGTATAGACTTTATCGAACTGAAGAGGAATACCAAACGCACAAGACGCTAAAATTGTAAGCTTGTGCGCAGCATCAATACCTTCAACGTCAAAAGTTGGGTCTGCTTCTGCATAGCCAAGTTCCTGAGCTTCTTTTAATACATCATCAAATGCACGACCTTTTTCACGCATTTCAGTCAGAATAAAGTTGCCTGTACCATTAATGATGCCTGCTAGCCATTCAATATGGTTTGCAGCAAGGCCTTCACGAATCACTTTAATAATTGGAATACCGCCAGCTACTGCTGCTTCATAAGCAATTTGCACAGCATTGTCTTCAGCTGCTTTAAATAGTTCATTGCCATGTTCAGCGAGTAAGGCTTTATTTGCAGTCACGACTTGTTTGCCGTGTTTAATCGCTTCCATGATGACTTCGTAAGCAGGGTGGATCCCACCCATCACTTCTACAACCACATCAACGTCTGGTTGACGAACGATGTCAAGTAAATCCGCGCTTTGTTTAATCCCTTCTAATTCAAGATCTGGACGAGGGCGGCGTGTTCCAACGTGGGTAATTTGAATTTCTCGACCGGTGCGACGTTTAATTTCAGCGGCATTTTCTTGTAGTAGTTTAAGGGCTCCTCCACCTACGGTTCCTAAACCGAGTATTGCCAGGCGAACTGGTTTCACGTCACACTCCATATCATCATTTAATCATTTAGTTGAAGCTAGATCATAGCTAAAAAAAACGCCAGACTCTAGCGCTTTTCATGCTTGTTCAATCAATTAGAGTGCGATGTTCGGAAAAGCTGATTAGATCAGTCTTTAAACATTGGTGGAAAAAGTATTAATTATTGAAAAAACAAAGCGCTGCAATATGAGCAGCGCTTTGTTGAAGAGATAGCTGATTAATCATTCATCAGCTTGGTGAATATTATTTATTCAATTTTTTAACCAATTCATCTGGTGTTAAGTAGCCACCCAAGTACTCGCCATCAACATTGTAGATTGCAGGAGTACCATTCACGCCCATGTTTAAACCAAGTTGATATTGTTCGCGGACAGGGTTTTTACATTGTGCAGGTGGAATACTAACGCCTTGTACAGCTTGGTTAAATGCAGCTTTACGGTCTGCACTACACCAAACGGCTTCCATAGTTGGCATAAATTGTTCACCACGTGGCCAAGCAATATAACGAACCTCAATGCCTTTTTCATTAATCTCGGCTAAATGCTCATGTAATTTGTGGCAATAAGGACAGCTTGCATCGGTAAACACATAAATCACATGTTTAGCCTTACCATCTTTCGCTGGGTAAACAATCAAATCTTCATTTTTTAAAGCAGCAAGATGCTTTTTATTTTCTGAAGCTTGCAGGTTATCACCAATATTATGCAGTTCTTTGCCACCTAAACGAATGACATCACCCTGAATCAGGTATTTACCATCACTGGTTGTATAAATTGATGTCATTCCTTCGAGATTTACCCAATATAAATTAGGAACTTCTGTCGGCTTGATATCTAAAATTTTGGCGTTGATATTTGCATTCTTAAATTGTTTTTGCAAAGTTTCAATTAAACGCTGTTTAGCATTACGTTCAATGATGGTTGACGCTTCCCCAGTAGCAGGTGCAGTCGCTGTGAGCGCATCTTCTTTTTGTGGTTTGTTTTCTTTAGAACAAGCACTGAACAGCAAGCTAGAAGCCAAAGCACAGGCAAGAAAAAGTTGAGATCGGGTAAAAGACATAGATAACCCTTATTTCATCAGTATTTATAGTCAGAAGCTGCTAAGCATAACAAAAAATCTAGTGTGTATTGTTAAAACTTTCTTAACCTTTGTGAACGAAATCAAACGATTGTTTGATGAATTTCAAATCATTCGCTTAAAAACTTTTATCCTCTAGGATGATGTTTTTCATGTAATTGTTGCATTCTCACTTGTGCCACATGGGTATAGATTTGGGTGGTAGATAAGTCGCTATGACCCAATAACATTTGTACTACGCGTAAGTCAGCACCGTGATTGAGCAAGTGTGTTGCAAAGGCGTGGCGTAAGGTATGAGGCGATAGTTCAGCTTGAATATTGGCTTGCAAGGCGTAACGTTTAATCGCATACCAAAAATTCTGACGGCTCATGATTCCGCCATGTTGAGTTAAAAATAAATAGTCAGTCGAGCTTTTATAAAGTTGAGGGCGTGCATCGCTTAAGTAGCGCTCTACCCAATCACAAGCATATTGGCCTAACGGTACCAAACGTTCTTTATTGCCTTTACCCGTAATACGTAAATAGCCTTGTTTTAAATTGATTAGCTCCAAGCGTAGGTTGATTAGCTCAGAAACGCGTAAACCACATGCATAAAGCACTTCAAACATCGCTCGGTCACGCAATCCCAAAGCTGTTGTAATGTCAGGCGCTTGAATAAGTGCTTCTACATCTTCTTCTGATAAATCTTTGGGTAAAGCTCGGCCAATTTTGGGTGAGTGATGTGTCGCTACTGGGTTATCACTTCGTAATTTTTGTTCACGTAAAAATTTGTAAAACTGGCGTAGGGCAGATAAGCAGCGTGCGATTGAGCGTGGACTTTTTCCTATTTTGGTAAGTTCAATTAAGACATCAGAAATGTCATCACTCGACCATTTCGGCAAGCTATTTTTTTTATGAAGTTCAGCACATTGAATCAGGTCAGATAAATAAGCATTACGAGTATGTGGACTCACTGTTTGAGCAACCAAATAGTCACGAAAACCTTGTAAAAAGCTCAAATGTTCAGGAATTTGAACAGGGCTTGGAATACGCGGTTTTTTACTTATCATAAACAATATCCTCTAAACCACTGTACTTTAAAAGAAACTTTAAGATTTGTCGATTAAAGTAGGTGAGAATTGAAATTTAACCTTATTTGGTAATTATTCTCATTTATATGTATACTAGAAAAAAAGGTTTTAGGATCGGATGCGGTGCGTTTATCAGCGTTGAAAGTGAAGCAAGCGGCTACCATCACCAAAGTAGATCGGATGACACAAACGTCCGAGCAAGAAGATTTGGTCGCAATTCGTTTGGAAAGTCTGGGCTTTGTGCCAGGTACTCGAATAGAAGTGATTACCAAGGGTATTTTTGGTGGTGATCCGATCTTAATCCAAATTGGCTTTACTCGTTTCGCTTTACGTAAGGCGGAAGCGGAAAAAATCGAGATTCAGTTAGAAGGAGTACCCGCATGAGTGATGCGCTACGTATTGCCCTTGTTGGGAATCCAAACTGTGGTAAAACTTCGCTGTTTAACCACCTAACTGGAACACGACAAAAAGTTGCTAACTATGCGGGTGTAACCGTAGAGCGTAAAGTCGGTAACTTTCAGTTACCTTCTGGCCGTGCCGTTCGTGTACTAGATTTGCCGGGTACCTATAGTCTGCAGGCAACTAGTCCCGATGAAGAAATTACTCGTGATGTCTGCCAAGGTAAAATTGCCGAAGAAGGGCAGCAAGATGCTTTTTTATGTATTGTCGATGCGACAAACTTAAAACTGCACTTGGGTTTGGTGCTTGAAATTATTGAATTAGGGCGCCCAATTCTGGTTGTATTGAATATGATGGATGAAGCGCGTCGTCGCGGTATTCAAATCAATACACAGAAGTTGTCTGAGCGTTTAGGTGTTCCAGTTGTTGAAACGGTTGCCGTACGTAACTCAGGTATTGAAAACTTATTGCATGCGCTTGACCAAGAAAAATATACCGTACCGCATACAGAGCTAAGTGGTTTAAGTGGTGGACATCATCAAAAAATCGAAATGATTTTTAAAGATGTGGTTCATTTTGTTGATCATGATGATAAACGTACTGATTTTCTAGACCGAATTTTCTTACATCCTGTGTTGGGTTTACTCAGCTTGGCAGTGATGATGTTTATTGTCTTTCAGGCAGTATTTGCTTGGGCTGAACCGTTTAAAGCTTTAATCGAAGATGGTGTCATTCCATGGTTAGGTGAATGGTTAAATGGAGCTATTCATCAACCTGTGCTACGCAGTTTGGTCGTAGATGGTGTTCTGGCGGGAGCGGGCACTGTATTGGCATTCTTGCCACAAATTTTGATTCTCTTCTTCTTTATTCTGGTACTCGAAGAATCAGGTTATTTACCGCGCGCAGCATTCTTGCTCGATAAATTAATGTTTAAAGCTGGCTTGAGTGGCCGTTCTTTCATTCCATTATTATCGAGTTTTGCCTGTGCCATTCCCGGCATTATGGCAACTCGAAGTATCAGTGATTCGCGTGATCGTTTTACCACGATCATGGTTGCACCTCTTATGACATGTTCGGCACGTTTGCCTGTCTATGCCTTGTTAATTGGTGCATTTATTCCAAGTCAAACTGTTTTAGGGATCTTTAACTTACAAGGTCTGGTGCTGTTTGGTTTATACATGGCGGGTATTTTAAGTGCGCTTTGTGTTGCCTTTGTGATGAAGTTCTTGCGTAAAGACAAATCACAACATGCCTTATTAATGGAGCTGCCAAGCTATCGTTTTCCTGACCCAAAAAGTATTGCTATTGGGCTGATGGAACGCGCAAAGATTTTCTTGCGTCGTGTTGGTGGGATTATTGTTGCATTAACCATTATTCTTTGGTTCTTGTGTACTTTCCCTCAAGCACCAGAAGGCGCAACGCTACCAGCAATTGATTATAGCTTTGCGGGTATGGCAGGGCACTTTATTCAGCCTTTATTTGCACCGCTTGGCTTTAACTGGCAAATCGTGGTGGCATTAATTCCTGCGATGGCTGCTCGTGAAGTTGTAGTTGCAGCATTAGGTACAGTATATGCGTTATCTGGTGCTGATGATAATGCGGTTGCACAAGGGCTTGCCCATTTGATTAGTGCAAACGGCACAGGTTGGTCATTGGCTACAGGCTTGTCTTTATTGGTGTGGTTTGTTTATGCACCACATTGTTTAGCGACCTTGGCAACGGTACGCCGTGAGACAGGTTCATGGAAACATGTGGCAGTGATGACGGCCTATCTCTTTGGTTTGGCTTATCTCATGTCATTTTTAACCTACCAAATTGCATCACGCATTTGGGGTTAATAGGAGGCGCTTATGTTTGATTACCTTATTGTTGCTGTATTGGTGTTGTGGAGTGCCATTGTTGTCTTTAAAAAGGTATTTCCTCAAACATCTGCTTCAGTATTTCGTGTGCTATCAACCCAGTGTCAAAAGTTGGGCTGGCAGCGGTTGGCGGCATGGCTGAAGCCTAAACAGGCTGCTGGTTGTGGCGGCAATTGTGGCTGTTCTACGGATGATGCCCCTGCACAAAAGTCCGCTCCTGTGCAAACGGTGAAGTGGCGCTAATTTTTCTGTATAAAAAGCCATCGAATGATGGCTTTTTTACGCACTGACACAAAAAAAGTAGAATAAAAGTCAAACTGAAAAAGTATTCAAAACAGCAAAGTGCTAACATTTTTGCCATTCTGTCGATTGATAAATTGTGGGGCAAAAATGTTAATACAACGTGGTGGGTTAAAAGTTGTAGCAGGCTTGGGTATATCAGGTGTTTCTGCTGTAAATTTCCTGCATGAACAAGGCTACCAAGTTGCAGTAACAGACTCTCGTCCCACACCTCCCGGCCATGATCAAATTCCTGCAGAAGTAAAGACCAGTTTTGGTCAGCTTGATCAAGAATTACTATTACAAGCAGAAGAAATTATTTTAAGCCCGGGCCTCGCACCACAATTACCAGAGATTCAGGCAGCCATTGCTCAAGGTATTTCTGTAGTAGGTGATATTCAGCTACTTCGCCGTGCAACAGATGTGCCGATTGTCGCGATTACAGGCTCTAATGCGAAGAGTACTGTTACTACTCTAATGGGCTTAATGGCCAAAGATGCAGGTAAGAAAGTTGCCGTTGGTGGCAATCTTGGTCGTCCAGCTCTAGATTTATTAAAAGATCAACCAGAGTTATTGGTACTTGAGTTATCAAGCTTCCAGTTAGAAACCACATCTCACTTAAATGCTGAGGTCGCTGTAGTCCTTAACATGAGTGAAGATCACTTGGATCGTCACGGAAACATGTTGGGTTATCACAAAGCAAAACACCGTATTTTCCAAGGTACCAAGAAAGTTGTATTTAACCGTGATGATGCTTTAAGCCGTCCTCTTGTACCTGATACAACCCCTATGCAAAGCTTTGGACTAAATGCACCTGACTTAAACCAGTATGGCGTTTTAAGAGATGCTGATGGGACACTTTGGCTTGCTCGTGGCTTGCAGCGTTTAATTAAAAGCTCAGACTTATATATTCAAGGTATGCATAACGTAGCCAATGCTTTAGCGTGTTTAGCATTGGGTGAAGCAATTGGCTTACCTATGGAGTCTATGCTTGAAACTTTAAAACATTTTAAAGGCTTAGAGCATCGCTGTGAGTATGTAAAAACCGTGCATGATGTACGTTATTACAATGACTCTAAAGGAACCAATGTTGGCGCTACACTTGCAGCAATTGATGGTTTAGGTGCTGCGATTGAAGTGAAGAAAGGTAAGGTAGCCCTAATTTTGGGTGGACAAGGTAAAGGCCAAGACTTTGCTCCGTTACGTTCTTCTATCGAAAAGTATGCCAAAGTTGTGGTATTGATTGGTGAAGATGCTCCAGTCATTGAGCAGTCTATTCAAGGTGCAACTAAAATTTTACATGCAGCAACGCTTAAAGAAGCTGTAGAGCTGTGTCAACGTGAAACGCATGCTGAAGACGTGGTGTTGCTATCACCAGCGTGTGCAAGTTTTGACATGTTTAAAAGTTATAATGACCGTGGTCAGCAGTTTGTTGCCTGCGTCAATTCGTTGGTTTAAAGAAATATTATGATTAGGAATGTAGTATGGCAGGCTTAGCTCAGACCACAATCCAGAAAATCAATCAGTGGTATGAACGGATATTGCCTAAATGGCCAGCGGAAGTGACACCACGTAATGTTCTGATTTTCTGTGTCGTTGCATTGTTATGTATCGGATCGGTGATGGTTGCGTCTGCTTCCATGCCTTATGCCGAATATATGCATGAGAACCCGTTTCACTATGTCATCCGCCATGCAATTTCTATTGCGGTTGCTGGGGTCGTGGCGTATTTGACTTACCGAATCTCACTGAATACATGGTTTAAAAACACTTTCCCGCTGTGGTTATTAACCATGGTGCTGTTACTTGCTGCTCTGGCGGTAGGTTCGGAAGTCAATGGTTCTACTCGTTGGATTAAAATCGGTGGTTTTACCTTGCAGCCTACAGAAGTTGCTAAGGTTATGATGGCAATCTTTACAGCAGACTATGTGGTACGCCGTGCTAAAGAGGTTCGTACGCATTGGAAAGGTTTACTGCGTTTAAGTGGTGTGATGGCAATTACGGTTGGTTTGATTATTGCCGAGCCTGACTTGGGGGCAACGATCGTTATTGTCATGATGATGGTTGGGGTCTTCTTTTTAGCTGGTGCACCACCAACGCAGTTCTTAATCATGCTAGGTGCGATTGTCACGGGTATTGTGTTCTTAATCTTATTTGAGCCTTACCGTTTTCAACGTTTGATTTCATTTACTGACCCATGGGCAGACCCATTAGGTGTGGGTTATCAGTTATCAAACGCACTCATGGCATTTGGTCGTGGTGAATGGTTTGGAACAGGTTTGGGACATAGTGTTCAAAAACTATCTTATTTACCTGAAGCACATACTGACTTTATGTTGGCCGTGTTAGGTGAAGAGTTTGGCTTCTTTGGTATTTCGATTGTCATTGGCTTGTCTTTCTTAATGTTGGCTTGTTGTATCAAAATTGGTCATCGTGCTTTGAAACACCATTATCTTCGCGCGGGCTATTTAGCTTATGGCATTAGTATTATTTTCTTACTCCAGATTTTGGTAAATGCGGGTATGAACATGGGCTTAATGCCAACTAAAGGTTTAACTCTGCCATTTATTAGTTATGGTGGTACGTCTTTAATGATGTGTGCAGCCATGATTAGCTTGATCTTAAAGATTGATGCATCAACTCAAGAAGTGAATCCTGAAAGAGAAGAATCAAACTTCTAAAGCATTTCAATCGTTATAAAAAAACCCGATATCAAATCGGGCTTTTTTATTTATAAATATGTTCCGCTGAGCTCTTGTTTATGAGGAATTAAATCTACATTCCACTGTGCTACAGCTTGCTTGAGCATGAGTTCGGGGCGGTCTAAATCGACGTTTGGTTGGCCTAGTGCTTGTATAGCTTGTTGTAGTAATTGAGATGCCTTGGTTAAATCAAGCGCATGAGCAAGGTTTTGTTTAGAAAGTTTTTGCCCTTGGTCATTCATAGCTAAGGGAAGATGCATATAGCTGAGTTTAGGATAACCGAGCAGTTGACCTAGCCAGATTTGACGTTCGGTGTTATCTAAGAGGTCTGCGCCACGAACAACGTGAGTAATACCTTGTAGATAATCATCTACAACTACAGCAAGTTGATAGTTAATAATGCCGTCGCGGCGTTTAAGAACAAAGTCTCCAAGGTCATATTGCAGATTAGAGCAATGGTATCCTTGTAGGCGGTCATCGAAACAAATTTGCTGATCTTGAACTTTTACCCGAATTGCTTGATCTTGAAAGTCGAGATGTAAATCACGGCAAGTGCCTGCATAGATTGCATTTGAACCGAGCATTTTACGGGTACACTGACAAGCATAAACCAGACCTTCTTTTTTTAGCTGGTCTAATACGCTTTCATAAATATCTAGCCGGTCTTTTTGGAAAATGATCTCGGCATCGGGATCGAACTGAAAAGCTTCAAGTGATGCGAGTATATGGTCTTCACTACCGGGATAGATACGTGGGATGTCGGTGTCTTCAACACGAACTACCCATCGCCCTTGATGAGCTCTGGCATCACAATAACTGGCAACAGCAGTAATCAGTGATCCGAAATGTAAAGGGCCGGTTGGCGAGGGCGCAAACCGACCTGAGTACGAAAAGCTGGGCTTTTCTTGAGTAGCTACAGCGGTCATATTAACCGTTATTTTGCTTCTCTTTAATTTCTGCCAAAGTTTTGCAGTCAATACATAACGTTGCAGTTGGACGTGCTTCTAAACGACGTAAACCGATTTCGATACCACAAGTTTCACAGAAACCGTAGTCTTCGTTTTTAATCGCTTCCATAGATTGTTCAATTTTACGAATTAATTTACGTTCACGGTCGCGTGTACGTAATTCAATTGCAAATTCTTCTTCTTGGGTAGCACGGTCGTTTACATCTGGCAGTGCAGTTGATTCGTCTTGCATCGTATTTAAAGTACGATCAACTTCAGACATTAATTCAGCTTTCCATGCTTGCAGAATTTGTCGGAAATGCTCGAGCTGTCCTTCAGACATGTACTCTTCATTTTTCTTAGGTTGATAAGGTGCAATACCAAATAAACTTGCAGTTGTGCCTATGTCAGAAGTTTTAGGTTTCACTTTACGTGCACGTTTTGCAGAAGCTTTATCACCTTCTACTACAACTTCTGTATGTTCATCCAAAACTTGGTTGTGGTTGTCATTCGCCATAATAGGGCATTCCTCATCATACACGTATTATCTATACGCAAAAAATATGGTGATATGCAAGTGTTTTTATAGAAAACCATCGATGGGATTTTCCCATCGGGTCGTCATCATATAGATTTTTCCTGCAAGATGATAGTCATTCTGACCCGTAAATATTTTCAAAACGTGTTTACCCCAGTCATAATTCTATATAAGCATATAAAAAATAGGTTTAATAGCCTGAAATATCAGTATTTATAAGGGTTTTAAAATTTTCAAGTCGAAATACTTTTGTTTCAAAAGTGCCATCATTATTCAGACGAATGTAACGATAACCCGGTGCATTTTGGTCGAGCGCAAAATCTTTACTAAACGGTTTAAATTGCACACTTGTTGAAGGTGTGGAGAAAAACTCGATACCTTGCCAAATATTAAGAGAGTCTTGATGGACATGTCCGCAGACCAATGCCTTTACATTTTTAAACGGGCTTAACGTATCCAGAAGGGCATTTGAGTTTTGAAGCTTATGATGATCAATCCATTTTGATTTCATGGCAAATGGATGATGATGACAAGCCAGCAAAACTGGGTGATCTGCGAATTGTTCAAGCAAATTCTCTAGATTTTTTAATTGTTCTGAAGACAAATGACCATCTATTTTTCCTTTTACGGCACTGTTGAGCATAATGATGCGCCAGTTGCCTAAACCTACAACCACAGGTTCCTGATGATTTTCGTTATGCAAAGGAAAGTGGTCCACATTGTCATGGTTACCTAGCGTATGAAAAAAAGGTAAACCCAAGGTTTGCATAAAGTTTATATAACGCTTGTAGGTAAGCGGTGTCGGTGCTTGTGCGAGATCTCCAGTATGAATAATCGCGTCTGCTTCAGGATGTTGCTTTAATATCTGTTTGATAATGGCATGGAAACTTTCTTCAGGATTCATCCCGACAAATTCTAGCTGTGGATACTCCAATAAATGTGTATCGGTAATTTGTATGATGACATGATTTTTTTGTGAAAGTGTTGAGACTTGAAAAGTCACCGTCCTACCTCTTCGGATTTATTATCGTTTTGCTGTGTTGAGCCAGCCATTGCAATGCCATAATAACAGGGGCATTTCTTAAACGTCCGCTGTCGAGTAGTGTTTGAATTTCACTATAACTAAACAAATGTAGCTGAATATTTTCACCCTCATCATCTACCCCAAAAATATCACCTTCATCGGGTAAATTGGTTTCGGCAACATACAGGTGAAATAGCTCGGAACATGCGCCTGCTGATGGGTAAAAACTAAATAGATGTTCTAAATCCTGAACTTCACAACCTGATTCTTCAAGGCTTTCACGTCGAATACAGTTTTCTGGTGATTCATTGCCATCTAATACCCCAGCAATAACTTCAAGCTGCCATGGTGATTGTGAATCACCTAAAGCACCCACACGAAACTGTTCAATCAGTGCAAACTGTTGTTTTTGGTCATTGTAGAGAAGAACACCAGCCGCTTCAGGCCGATGTACAAGTTCGCGCTGCAATACAGGAGTATATTCAGACTGATTAAATAGACGATGTCGAAGGCTAACTTTTTCAACTTGAATAAAACCACGGAACAGAGATTCACGTGATGTTACTTCGACATCTTTAGATGTATAACTTGGACGCTCGACAATACTCATGATTCGATCAGGACGAAATCTATTTATTTCATCCTAACCGAGAATCATGGCTAGGCAAGTGTTTTTTTTGAATATTTACACTTTGTGATACAGTTTTTGACCTTGCTCTTGATAAACCTCTTTCATCGCTTTGAGGCCTTCTTCAACCTCTGAATCGTTATTGGTGAGATTGTTGGCATAGTCACGTACATTCTGGGTGATTTTCATTGAACAGAATTTCGGACCACACATTGAACAGAAGTGAGCAGATTTATGCGCCTCTTTTGGTAAGGTTTCATCGTGCATACTACGTGCTGTGTCAGGGTCTAAACTTAAGTTGAATTGATCATCCCAACGGAATTCAAAACGAGCTTTTGACAAGGCATTATCGCGAACTTGAGCACCCGGATGTCCTTTAGCAAGGTCAGCAGCATGTGCTGCAAGCTTATAGGTAATAATTCCGTCTTTAACATCTTTTTTGTTTGGTAAGCCCAAATGCTCTTTTGGCGTCACATAACAAAGCATGGCTGTACCATACCAACCAATCATGGCTGCGCCAATTGCAGAAGTAATGTGGTCATAACCCGGTGCGATGTCAGTTGTTAATGGTCCAAGCGTATAGAATGGCGCTTCTTTACATACTTCTAACTGCAAGTCCATGTTCTCTTTAATCATGTGCATCGGTACATGGCCTGGTCCTTCAATCATGACCTGAACATCATGTTCCCACGCACGGTGAGTCAGTTCACCTAATGTTTTAAGTTCGCTGAACTGCGCTTCGTCATTGGCATCTTGAATACAACCCGGACGTAAGCCATCACCTAAGCTAAATGAAACATCATAAGCTTTCATAATTTCACAGATTTCATCGAAATGTGTGTATAAGAAGTTTTCTTCATGGTGTGCTAGACACCACTGAGCCATGATTGAACCACCACGAGACACAATACCCGTTAAACGGTTTGCTGTAAGCGGCACATAGCGAAGCAAGACACCTGCGTGAATCGTGAAGTAGTCAACACCTTGTTCTGCTTGTTCAATCAGTGTGTCTTTGAAGATTTCCCAAGTTAGGTCTTCTGCAACACCATCCACTTTTTCAAGGGCTTGATAGATTGGCACGGTACCGATTGGAACAGGTGAGTTACGAATAATCCATTCACGTGTTTCATGGATGTTCTTACCTGTCGACAAATCCATAATGGTGTCGGCACCCCAACGAGTTGCCCAAGTCATTTTTGCAACTTCTTCATCAATTGAAGAGCCAAGAGCTGAGTTACCAATATTGGCATTAATTTTAACCAAGAAGTTACGACCAATAATCATTGGTTCAAGTTCTGGATGGTTAATGTTGGCAGGAATAATTGCGCGACCTTCAGCAACTTCTTGGCGAACAAACTCAGGTGTAATTTCTTTTAAGTTTTTTGCACCAAAATTCTGTCCAGCATGTTGGCGCATATCAACACCTTCACGCTGGCGTTGATTTTCACGAATTGCAATATATTCCATTTCAGGTGTGATAATACCTTGCTTGGCATAGTGCATTTGAGTAACATTTTTACCTGCTTTAGCGCGGCGTGGGTTTTGAATATGAGCAAAACGAATGTCAGCGGTACGAATGTCTTTTAAACGTTCCTGACCAAACTTTGAAGTTAAGCCATCAAGTACATCGGTATCATTACGTTCTTCAATCCAGTTTTGGCGAATTGAAGGTAAACCTTTGTCTAAATCAATTTGAACATTCGGATCTGTATAAACACCTGACGTGTCATAGACCATAACAGGTGGATTATGTTCACCGCCAAGTCCAGTAGGGGTATCTGTTAAAGAAATTTCCCGCATTGGAACCTGAATATCAGGGCGAGAGCCTTCAATATAAACTTTTTTTGAAGCGGGCAAGATGCGGGTTAAATCTTTTGCATCTTGTTCATGTTGTGCTGAAATTTCAGCAGAAGAAAGATTCGTTAACTGGTTCATCACATGATCCTTATGAATAACATCAACGAATCAAGCACGACCAAAAACGATGGCGGATTTATCTTTAGTAGATAAATTTAAGGCTGTAAGTTTTTAGATGGCTTGATTCCTACGCAGGTCTTAACCTGATCAGGTTCAACGGTACTTGTGATCAAACTTGTGTTGCGATAACACGGAATTTACACAATCTCAGCGAGCTATTACTCGCGCTCCGTCAAGCGATTTAAAGACTAACATGTTTTAGGTTGGCTGGCATTGTCAATTTGTATCTATACAAACCGCATCCATGTGGCAGTCACGGTAGCTTTGAGTATTCCATGGTGACTCTAGTTTTAATAACTGCTCAAGCTGTTCATGGACAAGCTGATAGTTTGATTTTTCCTGCCCATTTTCATCCATTAAATCTAGGTTAAACTGCTTATTTCGCTCTTCAACTGGAGTGGCAATAAATTTAAGAAACTCTTGAGCAGGTTTCGCTAAACTCGACTGTTTTTGTGTAGATAAAAATTGAATTTGTTGTAAAGCATCTTTATCAATCCATGTGTTTGGAGCAAACTCATCGGACACAGGCGTATTATCTAAGCCAAAGAAAATAAAGTATCGGTACTCATTAAATAATAATTTTGCATCGCTAATAAAATAACTCTTTGGATATTTTTGAATAAATTTCTCCCAAAATAATGCACGCTCAGTAAGCTCTTTCCATGAGATAGCCAAAGCGCCGTCGTCATAGAAAATCTCTTTATTGTCTTTTGCCATACGCGTTAAGAACTCTTTTTGGTCAGCGGGTAGGGCTTTAGCAAAAACATCAACTAAATAGTTTGGCTGACGTCGATACGTAAACATGCCTTCGCCTTGATAGAGTAGTTCAATATAGGCTTGACCTTCATGTTGAAGTAAATATTGATCACGAGTACTAAGCTGATCGAATAACTTTTTCTTGGTTTTCATTGTTTTTTTAGCATCTAATGGTTCTTTTTCTAAAATGGCATACCCAAATGCCTCAAAAGCTTTCGCTGTTTTTTCATTATCGTCTTGTTTAAGAAAACGTTGATACATGGCGGTTGAAGCATTCATTAGCTTAAGTTGTTCCTCATTTTTTAATGATGGAACACAGGTTTTGAGCTTTTCATTAATTTGGTTCAAGTCTTCTATTTTGCTGTTTTGATTAATTTTTTTCATTGCAGTCATAATTTGTGTGCAACTGCTTTCTTGTTTTTGGGTAGCTTCTTGTTCACTAGGTTTTTGTTCTTTAGATACAACTTGATCTTGCTGGGAGGTTTTATTGCAACCGGCTAAAAGTAGTGCACTGCACATACTCATCATTAAAACTTTTTTCATGATTGTATTTTTATCAAAGTGAATATTGCTCAAATTATAACTCGGAAAAAGATTGCATCATTGTTAGAAATCTTTATTATTAGGTAGGTCGGTCTACTTAAATTAAAGCTATGAATGATAAAACAGCAAGACAGAAAATTCTCGATGCCGCTTCAACTTTGTTTTATAACGACGGCATTACTGCAACTGGTATTAACTCAGTTACGACTAAAGCAGATGTAGCCAAGATGTCGCTTTATAATAATTTTTCTTCAAAAGGTGAGTTGGTCGATGCCTATATTGCTGCACGGCATCAAGAGTGGTTAAACCTGTATCAAAACCGTTTAGCAATAACAAAAACAGCTACAGACGCTATTTTAGCCGTATTTGATGCCTATCAAGACCATGCGGAATTTGCCTATGAAAAAGGCTTTCGAGGATGTGGGCTTTTAAATGCTGCCGCAGAGTTTCCCGCGAATAGTTCAGGTCGAAGTTCGGTAAGACAACATAAAGAAGAAGTTGAGGCTATTGTTGCTGAGCATTTAAAAAAATTAATACCAGACTCACAGCGTGTTAACTATGTGGCTACACAGCTTTCATTTCTTTTAGAAGGCTCTATGGCACGAGCAGGGTTGGAAGGCAACAGTCGTCAACTGCTATTAGCAAAACAAATGGCAGAAGATATTTTAAATAGAGAATGTCCACATGATTAGCCTCATTAAAAATAGTAACTATGGAGGCACAATTGCGATTTTAGTTGCCTCTGTTTTGTGGGGAACAACAGGTACTGCAGCCGCATTTGCACCGACACTTGGCCCACTTGCTATTGGTGCCGCAGCGATGGGCGGTGGAGGTCTTTTACAAGCTTTAGTTGCATCCCGAGCGATCCGTGAAAACCGACAATTTATAAGGGAGAATCTTTTAATACTGCTTTTGGGTGTAGCGGCGGTTGGTATTTACCCTTTGGCTTTTTACTCCTCAATGCATTATGCGGGCATTACAATTGGTACTGTGGTTTCAATTGGCTCGGCTCCACTGATTGCAGCAATTTTAGAGCGGTTTTTTGATCGCAAAGCTTTGTCTACCATCTGGTTTCTAAGTTTTGTCTGCGGTGTACTTGGCGTAACGATGCTGTCGATGGGTGAAAGTCATGCGGTTCTAGATAGTATAAGTCAATGGAATAAATACTTCGGTATTTTTCTTGGACTTGTCGCAGCTACAACTTATTCGCTTTATTCATGGGCTGCAAAAAAATTAATAGATCGAGGTGTTGCCTCTAAAGCTGCAATGGGCATGATTATGGGTGGTGGGGCAGTTATTTTGCTTCCTACCTTGTTGGTTACAGGTGAAGGATTATTACAAAGCTCAACCAATTTACTTGTGGCTGCTTATATGATGCTGATTCCTATGTTTTTGGGTTATTTACTTTTCGGTTTTGGACTAAAAACGGTCAATGCGAGCAAAGCGACTACCTTAACTTTATTTGAACCTTTAGTTGCTGCGATTTTTGCGATTGTGTTGGTGGGTGAGCATGTTTCATGGTTGGGTTGGATCGGCATGTTTTTGATTTTTATTTGTATTTTGATATTGTCAAAAACTCGGAACACTTAAAAAAACTAAAACTTTTAATGGCTTGAGTTTGATTCAAATTTTTCTTAGTCTTAAAGCCAAGTTTTATCGTTGATTTAAACAATGAAAATAAAATTAATGCTTGTGGCGGGTTTATGGAGTTTTACCTCGTCAAGTTTTGCTCTAGATTTAGTTGAAACTTATGAGCGCGCGAAACAAAATGATCCGACATGGCAAGCGAATCAACAACAATTTGAAGCAGATCAGCTTAATTTAGGCTTAGCAACGGGCGCTTTATTACCGACAGTTACCTTGTCTGGAAAAATTAATCGTAATAGCCAAACAGTAAAACGTTCGAATTTTCCGGGTATTGATCAAGAAGGGCTGTCAGATGCGTTAGTGAGTAATACATCGACCACTAAACAAGCAACTTTGTCTGCTCGTCAGCCTCTTTTTCGTATGGATGCATGGGAAGGTTATAAGCAAGTTAAAACCTCAGTTGCTCTTAGTGAAATCACTTTAAGACTGCAAAAACAAGATCATGTTTTAAATGTCGCAGAAGCTTATTTTAATGTACTTCGTCAGCAAGCACTTACTGCTGCATATTTACAAGAAGAAAAAGCATTACTTGAACAGCTCAACATGATGAATGCCAAGCTTAAAGAAGGTTTGGTAGCGCGTAGTGATGTGAGTGAGGCAAATGCTCAATATCAAAGTGCCAGAGCCAATCGTATTGCGACCAATGTACAGATTCTATTAGCTCAAGAGCAACTATCGGAATATATTGGCTCCTATCAAGATAAGCTTGCGGTCTTACGAAGTGATTTTACCTTTCAAAAACCTTATCCAGCTCAGCTTGATGATTGGTTGAATTTAGCCCAGCAACAAAATTTAAAAATTCAGCAAGCGCGTTTACAACGACAATATGCTGAAGATCAACGCCGTGTGGAAAAAGCTGCACTTTATCCACAGGTAGATGCAGTTGCCAGCTATGGCTATACCAAACAAACACCAGAAACACTCATTTCAACTGACGGAAAGTTTGACCAAATTGGTGTGGAGATGAACTGGAATCTATTTAATGGGGGGCAGACCCGAACCTCTATTAAAAAAGCCACTATAGAGTTAAATAAAGCGCAATCCCAACTCGATGCGGCCATTCGCCGTGCCAATGTTGATGTAAAAAGTGCTTTTATGCAGGTAGATACCGACCGTGCAAAACTTGAAGCAAGAAAAGCAGCAATGGATTCTTCGGCACTTGTGTCGCAAGCTTCAAAAGCCAGTTATAACGAAGGCTTAAAAAGTATGGTTGATGTTTTATTGGCGCAGCGTAATGCTTTTTCTGCAAAACAGGATTATCTTAATGCTCAATATGACTATTTATTAAATGTACTGCGTTTAAAAGCTGCTGTAGGCCAGTTAGGTGAAAAAGATCTGGTCGAATTAAACAGCTGGTTAACGTATCAGTAATAAAAAATGCTTTTATCTGAATTTTAATTTTGTCATAAAAATTTAATGATTGATGTGTTTTAATGCTCAATCATTTTATCCCTGCGCCATCATGTTGGAGGCTTCCTTGAGTCCAAGTAATCCGGTGTTAAGCCATCATATTTCTTCTCAATTTAATGAAGATTTGCAAGATGTGAACACAAAGTTTATGACCATGGGTGGCTTGGTCGAACAACAGGTTGCCAATGCAATTCATTCTTTGCTTGATACAGATGCGAATTTAGCAATTGATGTTCAATTTAAAGATAATGCAGTCAATCAATATGAGCGTGATATTGATGAGGGTTTGACACTCATCTTGGCGCGTCGTCATCCAGCAGCGATTGACTTGCGTATGGTGATTGCCATGAGTAAAGCCAATACTGACCTTGAGCGTATTGGCGATGAAGCTGCAAAAATTGCCCGTATTGCGCAAAATCTATGTGAAGAGGGTGGTTCACCTCGTGGTTACATGGAAACCCGTCATATTGGTAACCAAGTACGTGTCATGATTCATGATGCTCTCGATGCTTTTGCACGTTTAGATGCAGATCAAGCTTTACGCGTCCTTTTAGCAGACGCTGACATTGACCGTGAATATCAATCAGCAACGCGTACTTTAATGACTTATATGATTGAAGACCCGCGTCATATTGCTCGCGTAATTAACGTGATGTGGGTTTTGCGTTCTTTAGAGCGTATTGGTGACCATGCGCGTAACATTGCTGAACAAGTGATTTATATGGCGAAAGGCTTTGATGCTCGTCATACCAAAATTGAAGAAATTGAAGCAAAAGTCCACGAAAAATAATGCTTTAATGAGAAAATAAAAGCCTTGTTTCAAACAAGGCTTTTTTATAATTAAAAATAATACATAAAAAAATGTCCCGAACTTTGGGGGGAAGTTCAGGACAGAAAATCAAGTGCATTAAGAGAAAACACGACAGGGATCGTGTCTCACTTGCTATGGATTCATAATAAGGTTTCATTGAATTTATGTCATGTAGAGTCCTGTGCGCTCTCTGTAAGGCTTTATATGTTTGTGTAAGTTTCACGTAAAAAAAGGCAGATCTATGTATATAGATCTGCCTTCTCAATGACGATAAGGTTAGAGCAAGCTAATTATTCAGGTTTCCAACCTTCTGCTTTTTCAACACTTTCATCATTATTGAAGAACTTTTCACGTTGTTCTTCAAGGAATTTTTTTGCATCTGGTTCAAACACATTTAAACGCTTTTCATTAATCAGCGTAGTTTGGTGCTGTAACCATTCTTGCCATGCTTGCTTAGAAACATTTTCAAAGAAATCTTGGCCTTTAGCACCAGGAAAAGGAGCGAAGTCTAGACCTTCCATTTCCTTTTGATATTTACGACAAAATACTTGGCGACTCATGATTTATCCTTAAGCGTATAACTGTTCTAAACGTGTATGGGCACGAGTAATTGCAGCTTCAACCTGTTTCGGTGAAGTTCCGCCAATATGATCACGTGCATTTACAGAAGCTTCTAGTGTTAAAGCTTTATCAAATACGTCTGCTGTGATTAAGTCAGAAAATTGTTGTAATTGCTCAAGTGTTAACTCAGATAAATCTTTTTCTTCAGCTACACCTAATGCAACAGCTTTACCTACAATTTCATGAGCATCACGGAACGCAACGCCTTTTTTCACTAAGTAGTCAGCAAGGTCAGTTGCAGTCGAGAATCCACGAAGTGCAGCTTCACGCATGATTTCAATATTTGGAACCAATGCAGGAATCATGTCTGCAAATGCCATGAGTGAACCACGAACCGTATCGATAGCATCGAACAAAGGTTCTTTATCTTCTTGGTTGTCTTTGTTGTACGCTAAAGGTTGACCTTTCATGAGCGTAAGTAAGCTAATTAAGTCACCAAATACACGGCCAGATTTACCACGAATCAGTTCTGGAACGTCCGGATTTTTCTTCTGCGGCATGATTGATGAGCCAGTACAGAAGCGGTCAGGAATATTCACAAATTTGAACTGTGCAGAAGTCCAAAGAATCAGTTCTTCTGACATACGTGATAAATGCATCATGATAAGTGCTGCTGCTGCATTAAATTCAATCGCAAAGTCACGGTCAGAAACAGCATCAAGAGAGTTTTCAGATACAGCTTCAAAACCTAAAAGTTCTGCTGTATAAGCACGATCAATCGGGTAAGTAGTACCAGCAAGAGCCGCAGAACCAAGTGGCATACGGTTAACACGCTTACGGCAGTCTTGGAGACGTTCTGTGTCACGAACTAACATTTCAAACCATGCCAATAAGTGATGGCCGAAAGTTACTGGTTGAGCTGTTTGTAAATGTGTGAAGCCAGGCATAATGGTATTTACATTTTTAGCAGCCAAGCCTAACAAGCCTTTTTGTAAACGCTCTAATAAACCTAAAATGTCATCAATTTCGTCACGTAGATAAAGACGAATATCAGTTGCAACTTGGTCATTACGGCTACGACCAGTGTGGAGTTTTTTACCTGTAATGCCAATACGCTGAGTCAAACGTGATTCAATGTTCATGTGAACATCTTCAAGATCGATACGCCATTCAAAGTTTCCAGCTTCAATTTCTGCACGAATGGTGCTTAAACCTTCAATAATGTCGTCTCGTTCTGCTTCTGTGAGTACGCCAACTTTTGCAAGCATGGTAGCATGCGCAATTGAACCTGCGATGTCTTGCTTATAAAAACGTTGGTCAAACTGAACAGAGGCAGTAAATTCTGCTACAAAAGCGTCTGTCGCTTCAGAAAAACGACCACCCCACATACCTGAGGTTTGGTCTGGGGCTGCTGAATTAGGGGGATTTGAAGATGTGGTCATGGTGGCTCAGTAAAATAAAAAAGAGTATATCACTTGCCGAAGCTCAACAAACAAAGTTGTTTTCTACAGCATATCGAAATCAAAATTCCTCCTATTTTTTTACGAAAATTGATCGTTGGCAACATTTATTCGAATTAATTATCGCAAGTAATGTTTTGGCGCTGGTTTTAGCTTTGGCTGAAGCGCAATCGTGGCATGCCTTAAGCGGGTCGCGCCTTTTACAATATATGATTTTTATTAACTGGGTGATTTTGTCTTTTTTTGCCTTAGTTGAATATTTTCAAAATTTTTTTAGTCAACTGCAGCAAAAATATGCTTTGGCAATTGGCTTTGTTATGCTGCAAGCGATTGTGGTAGTGACCACCCTAATAAGTAATTTTTTTCAATTCGGAATCTTGAAAAGAACGAGTGATATAGCGCATGACTGGAGCATTTATTTTACCAATGTCCCTTTATATTTAAGCTATGGAATACTACTCGGCGCATTTTGTTTGCGCTATTTATATGTCAGAGAACAGTGGTTACATCAACAATATGCAGAATTAAATGCGCGTATTCAGGCCATGCAAGCGCGTATTCATCCTCACTTTTTATTTAATAGTTTAAATAATGTGGTGAGTTTAATTACGATAGACCCAGATAAAGCCGAAAGTATGCTGATTAGTCTGTCGCGTTTATTTAGAGCGAGTTTCCAAGAATTAAAATTGGTAAGCTTGTATGAAGAAATTGAACTCAGTAAACAATACTTAATGATTGAACAAATACGTTTAGGTGAGCGTTTACAAGTCGACTGGAAAGTGGAGCTTGAACCTTTGCAATTAAAGCAGGTCACGATTCCTTTATTGACATTACAACCTTTGTTAGAGAATAGTATTTTTCATGGGGTGGAACCAATGATGGGTAAGGCAACCATAGGGGTATTGGTTGAAATATTGCAAAATCAGGTCAGTATAGTCATTACCAACCCTTATACAGACGATACAATAAAATCACGGAAAGGGCATGGAATCGCTCTTGAAAACGTTAAACAACGCTTGAAAGCGTATTATGGGAACTCAGTTAGGTTCCAGGTATATAAGGGTGAAACTTTATATACCACTATTATGAGCTATCAATACCAATCAAAATAATAAGCCAGTCAGAGTTAACCATAAAAAAATGGACCAAGTTAACGGTGACAAGGAGGATGAATGAAGGTGCTAATTTGTGATGACGAGCCACTTGCAGTGGAACGATTGTCACGTTTAGTTTCAAAGATGGGACATGAGGTTGTTGCAACAGCTCATCATGGCCAAGATGCCTTGGAACAGGCACGGCTTCATCAACCAGATGTGATTTTACTTGATATCCAAATGCCGGGTATGAATGGTCTCGTCTGTGCGGAACAATTAAGCCAGCTTAACCCTCGACCTGCTATTGTCTTTTGTACAGCTTATGATCAGCATGCTTTGGAGGCGTTTAAATCACAAGCACAAGCTTATCTTCTTAAACCGATTGATCCAGCAGAACTTGAACAAGCTTTAAAGCAGTTAACGCAACTTACCCAAGCACAGTTCAATGCCTTGCCAAACCCTGAACTTTTACAGGGTTTAAAAACACAAAGACATCAAATTGCTGCCAAAACCTACCGTGGGGTTGAACTGATTCCTGTTGAAAATATCTATTATTTTTTGGCAGATCAAAAATATGTCACGATACGTCATAAAAATGGCAGTGTATTAATTGATGAAACACTGAAAGAGCTTGAAACTGAATTTGCAGATCAATTTATTCGTATTCATCGAAATGCCTTGGTCTCAATTGCTTATTTAGATGGTTTAGAGCTTGTGAGCTCAGGCCAATATCAGGTTCGTTTACGAGGTCTTGATGAAAGACTTTCCGTCAGCCGCCGTCATTTGTCTACGCTCAGAGAGCGGATACATCAGCTTTAACTTGCGCCTGTCTTATTTTTGCTGGTGAGATTTTACTTGCAATTTTAAGGGATCAAGTTAAGTTTAGGGTGTATTGTTTGACCAGCCCATGCTTGAATTTATGAAAACCTTGAAAATTGCTACACGACAAAGCCCACTTGCTCTTTGGCAGGCAGAACATATTCGTGCCCGTTTGCAGGAGCTTCACCCAGATTTAACGGTAGAGTTGGTCAAGTTTGTCACGCAGGGCGATAAAATTTTAGATACGCCTTTAGCAAAAATTGGTGGCAAAGGTTTGTTTGTTAAAGAATTAGAAACTGCTCTTTTAGATGGTCGCGCGGACCTTGCTGTACATTCAATGAAAGATGTACCAATGGCATTACCAGAAGGTTTAACCTTGGCAGTCATTTGTGAACGTGAAGATCCATTAGACGCTTTTGTTTCAAATACTTTTGAAAAATTTGCTGACTTACCGCAAGGAGCGAGAGTTGGCACATCAAGCTTACGTCGTAAATCACAAATTTTAAAACAACGCCCAGACCTACAAATTATTGATTTACGCGGAAATGTTGGTACTCGTCTAGGTAAATTAGATGATGGTCAATACGATGCGATTATTTTGGCAAGCGCTGGTTTAAAACGTTTAGGATTAGAAAATCGCATTCGTCATACTATCGAGCCAAATGTAAGTCTGCCTGCTGTTGGACAGGGTGCTCTTGGTTTGGAATGTCGTGCAGATGATCAAGACGTATTGGCTTTAATACAACCTCTTTTACACATAGAGACTGACGTATGTGTACGTGCTGAGCGTGCATTTAATGCCTATCTTGAAGGTGGTTGTCAGGTACCTATTGCGGGTTATGCAACCTTACAAGATGGAAAAATTCATATTGAAGGCCGTGTAGGTAGTGTCGATGGACAAACATTACTGCGTGCTGAAATGACAGATGAAGCTCACAATGCTCAGCAGTTAGGTGAGAACCTTGCTCGAAACTTACTTGAACAAGGTGCGGGCGATTTATTAAAGGCTCTTTACTAAAACTATGCTGTTTATTAATACCCGACCTGACTCACGTGCAGCTGAATTAACAGAAGCTTTGCAAAATAAGGGGTATCAGGTCGAGTCTTTACCTCTTTTAGAACTGGTTGCTCAGCCTTTTTCAGATTCAATCTTTCAACTCTATCAGCAGTTAGTTGAGGCGCAAGCTATAGTGGCTGTAAGTCCCACTGCGGTTGATGTGGGTATGCAGTACTTAACGCAAAGTGGTTTAAAGCTAGATAACTTAAAACATATTCAGTGGATTGCGGTTGGGCAGGCCACGGCGAATCGTCTCCATGAATATGGAATTGAAGCACATGTTCCAGATGTTGAAACTTCTGAAGGTATGCTCAGACTGCCTATTCTCTATAATATGCAGCAGACGGGTAGTGTGGCTTTTTGGAGAGGAGAAGGCGGCCGCCAATTTATGATGGACACTTTGCAGCAGCAAGGTATCCAGATTTTAAATTTTGTCTTATATCATCGGCAGTGCCCAGAAGACTCATATTCAACATTTAAGCATCTGACACAGAATTCAAATTATAATTTAGAAAAATGGCTTGTCTTAATTACCAGTGAGGCAAGCTGGAAATATTGGTTAGAGCTTTGTTTAAATAATAATGTACAACCTGATTGTGTATATTTGGTTTTAGGACCACGTCTTTTTCAACTTGTAAAAAAATATCGCGATCAGCAACAGGCTCATTTTCACATTATTCAACTTGAAAATTTATCGCCTTCGGGGATGATTCATCACATTCAGGCATTATAAGGATTCGTATGAGAAAACTTGTTTCTATTATCATTTTGCTGGGCATCGCTTGGTTGGCTAAGCTTAGCTACGATATGTGGCAAATTTCTCGTACGGTTCCTGAGCTTCAGCAAAGCTTAATGCAATCGGAACAGCAATATGCCAATCTGAATGATCAGTTGGTTGCACTAAAGAGACAAGTTCAAACCCAGCCGGGTAGTGATGTTCAGTCGGCACCATCGACAAATAGCGAAATCATTCATGCAGGCATTGAGCCAACGGTATTAATTAAACAAAAATTAGACTTAATTCAGTTTGCGATTGATCAACAACAGTTTATTTATGCAGTAGATCATTTAACTCAGTTACAACGAGCATTGCCTCAATATGAAATTGCTCCAGCATTAAAACACAGCCTAAATCAGGCGCTTGAACAAGATAAACAAGCAATACAACAATACGTAATTGCTCAAAATCAGCGTCATCAAATGATTGACGATCTACTGCAAACTATCGATAAAAATATTCAGCAAGCATTGGCTCGACCTAAACTTGAGATGGATCAATCTGAGTCAGTGTCTTGGTGGAAGAAATGGTTCCGTATTGAAAAAGTAGAAACACCGTCTATTAATTTAATGAATCGAAGTGTTGTGCTGAAAGAAGTGCAACTAAGGTTATTAATTGCCGAGCAGGCATTAAACCAAGGAAAAATGGCTGAATATCAAAATGAGCTGCAATCAGTAATGCAGAAATTAAATGAAATGCCAGATGCGACCAGTCAGCAATTGAAAAATCGTATTGCTAAAGTATCTCACTTATCTATCGTACCTGTACCTAAATTATCGACTCTTGGCCTACTAGGCTCATAAGGAGGGCATATGAAACATCTCCTATGGGTTTATCTTCTTATTAGTTTAGTACTTTTTGCAGCTTTGGCTTTGCTTAGCTATGGCTACGGCATGGGATATGTTTATATCTACTGGCGACAGCTGCAATTGCAAACAAACGTGTGGGGATTAGTCCTTACTTTTGTCCTAATGAGTTTTGTTGCTCAGTTAATATGGCTTTGGATTAAACGTTATTCTTCTCGTGAACAACGTAAAAGAGAAAATATTTTTCAGTTTAAAAACCTTCATCCCTATGAGCAATTGGGTATTGTCTGGCTATTAGAAGCCGCCGAAGATCAACGTGTCTTTATCGAACGGGTTTTTACCCAGTCAGGGCTTTTAAAAAATATTATTGATGCCAAGTTCCTAGTATTAAATGAAGATTACCCTAGGGCTTTAGATGCTTTAGATCAATCTCCACCAATGGCTTTTGAATTGGCAGAGTTACAGCGGATTGAAATATTTTTAGCTCAAAATGAAGCTGAACGTGCATTAACACATCTTGAGTTCCTATATCAGCATCAATTATCGCCATGGCTTGAAGAAATCGAGACAGCCTATCAACAGCGATTAACTGCGTTATGGGGGCAGCTTGCTTTACAGCAACCATGGTTATATTTACGTTCAATGAAATATGGATTATTGGACGCTGAGCATCGTGATTTATGGTTGCAGCAGCTTCTCCAACAATTTGATCAAGCTTCAATTGATGACTTGCATGCATTGCAACAGCGCTATCTAGATTTAGAGTCTGAGATTCAAACCAGACCCTATAGTAGTAAATTGCTGTGGCTAAAACTTTTGGCACGTATGCCAGAAATGAGTATTCAGCATGAAACATTAACTTTGCATCTGCTCAAAGAGCAATTTGATCCAGAAGTATTTTATTTGTGGTTTCAGCAGCAACTGCTTAAGCAGGTTCCTGACTATGCCGACGTTGAAGAAAAGATAAATCAACTTGAAACTCAATATATGAATTTGCCAGTTTTAACATTTGCAAAATGGCATGTTTACATGGCAACGAATCGTCAAGCTGAAGCTGAAATATTATTAAGTTTATACCCTGATAATATTCTAATGAACTATTTACGTATTAAATCCACCTTAAAAGAAGATGATGAGTTAATCAAACAGTTAAACCTAATCTTTGAAAATGATGCAAATTTTTTAAAATTTAAAATCTGAGGTAAAAATGAAAGAACTGTCTGTCTACCCTGTAATATACGATCAGAAAGTTGCATGGGGAGATATGGATGCTTTTGGTCATGTCAATAATGTACAATATTATAGATATATTGAAAGCTCACGTATTTTATATATGGAAAATGTAAATATATTGATCCCCAATATATATACTGTTGTTGCTTCAAGTCAGTGCAGATATTTAAAACCCGTTTTTTATCCTGATGTATTGAAAGTAGGGGTTCGTGTAGAAGAAATACGCAATAGCGCATTCCGTATGGCGTATATATTATGGAGTGAAGCACAGCAGCAAATCGTTGCTACGGGTGAAGCCATAATGGTCTGTCTAGATAAAACGACAGGGTTAAAATGTGAAATACCAAATGAAGTAAAAAGTAAAATAATTGAATTAGAAAAATCAGTAGGACATGACTTAATACATTTAGCTTAAATAAATATTAAGAAAATATATTGCAATTATAATTATTAATGTAATTAAAAAGTAAATTTATAGCATTATTCTGATGAACTTGTCTTTTGAACTATTGCTTATTTAATAGATTATAAATACTATTGGTTATGATTTAATGTTTTAAATTTTGTCTGTATTATTTGAATTGTCAGTAAGACTGGAGTATTTATTAATGAAACCGGATATTAGTGAATTATCTGTTGAAGAGTTAAAACGCTTACAAGAAGAAGCAGAAGCTTTAATTGCAAGCAAAAAAGATCAAGCAATCGAAGATGCTTATAATCAAATTATCGAGATTGCTGAAAATGTAGGTTTCAGTGTTGAACAACTTCTTGAGTTTGGTGCTCAAAAACGTAAGAAAACTACACGTAAATCTGTAGAACCACGTTACCGTAACAAAAACAATTCTGAAGAGACTTGGACTGGTCGCGGTAAACAACCACGTTGGTTAGTTGCTGAAATTGAAAAAGGTGCAAAACTTGAAGATTTCTTAATCTAATTGTTTTTGCTTCTTAAAAAGCCAAGCGATTTTGCTTGGCTTTTTTATTTTAAAAAAATAAAAATTCTTATTTTAAATATCAAGTCATCAATAAAGTGTTTAAATTCCTAATTAAATGTATTGTTGAGACTAAATTTACATTTATAAAGATCATCTTAAATTTTCATGATTCTGTCATACGTTCAACTTATAGTCTTTAAGAAGATGCCAAGCTTGATTGCTTGGTTTTTTTATATGAAGTCAATTGGCGATGTTGAAAAAGTATGCATAATGTCAGACTAGAGAGGAACTCTCATATAAGGACGATAATTTGCATGTTGGTAAGGCTGAATGAAGAAAAAGTCTAAGCAATGGAAGTGGTGGTTTTTTGCCCTCATTGCATTTTTAATTTTTATTATTTTACAGATTCCAGCGACTTGGCTTATCTCTAAATTTTCAAAGAATAATCAAACTGTCCATAATGTGAGTGGGAATATCTGGCAGGGGCAAGCGGACTGGCATCGTGGTGCTTTGCGTGGAACCATTCACTGGAAAACAAGACCTCTAGATTTACTTTTATTACGCTTCGCCGCAGATGTTGATATTCATAGTGGTAATACGCAGTTAACGGGGATTATGGCGTATGGTTTTGGCAAAAAAGTCATTGTAAAGAATATGACTGGGCAAGTTGCGCCAGAAACACTGAAGCAGATTGTGAATTGGCAATGGCCTGTAAATAGTATTCAACTTAAAGATATCCAATTTAATTATAAAAAAGAGCAAGGTTTTGCTGCGGTTGATGGTCAATTGCATTGGGGTGGTGGAGCACTCGTTTACACGATTGGTGATCGTCAAGATCGTATGAATATGCCTTCTTTAAGTGGACAGTTGACTGACCATAATGGGCAGCTACAAATTGATATTCGAGATCAACGCAATCAAAAAATGGCGAATCTTTTACTGGATGCCAATATGATGCTTGATGTTCAACTTACACAGCGTTTATTGCTTAATGTTCCATCTTATGACGGAAAAGCTGGTTTAGATACTTTTGTCATTAGTTCTCGTCAACCATTATTACAAGGTGGTAACTGATGAAAACATGGATTGATAAATTACAGCAGTTACAGTGGCAAAAGTTAGATCGACTCAGTGTAGTTGTCCTTATTATTTTAATTTTGTGGTTATGTTGGAAGCTGGCTTCATTTTTTTGGTTGGTGATAGCACCCCCTCAAATGATGCAGTTTGATCGGGTAGAGCTCGGTTCTCAACAACCTCAAATACCAAACATTAGTACTTTTTCAATTTTTAATGAACCTTCTGCCAATGCGGCTCAAGAAAATGTGAATCTAGAATTACAAGGCGTAATGGTTGGGTATCCAAACCAGTTTTCTTCTGCTGTTATTAAGGTTGATAATACTGCTGAGCGTTATCGAGTTGGTGAAACTATAGGTTCTACCTCTTATCAACTGTCAGAGGTTTATTGGGATCATGTGGTATTGCGTCAAGGAAATGGTAGTACTCGCGAACTTCAGTTCAAAGGTCTGCCAAATGGTTTATATCAGCCTATGACTCCAAATGCATCACCGCAAGCTGTCACGCCATCTCAGCCTACGGCACCTGTGAATACGACCCAAGAAGCTTTGGGGCAAGCGATTCAGCAGATGCAAGGCAATCGAGATCAGTACCTCAAAGATATGGGGGTTAGTGGAGGCTCTGGTGAAGGATATGAAGTTACAGAACGGACACCAACCGCGCTTAGAAATAGGCTAGGTTTAAGGCCTGGCGATCGAATTGTCTCTTTAAATGGTCAAACGGTTGGGCAAGGACAAACAGATGTGCAATTACTTGAACAGGCTCGGCGAGCAGGACAAGTAAAAATAGAAATAAAACGTGGTGATCAAGTGATGACCATACAACAAAATTTTTAGTGATAATACGTCACCATAAGAGTTAGGAAATATCGCGAGTTATGGCTTTATTGAATCATCAACGTCCACTCTGGGCATTACTTGCAGCAGCCCCATTGATTGCGACAGTAAGTAGCAGTGCCTATGCCCAAACATGGAAGATTAATTTACGTGATGCTGACTTAACAGCCTTTATTAATGAAGTTGCAGACATTACTGGAAAGAACTTTGCTGTTGATCCGAGAGTACGTGGGAATGTCACTGTTATTTCGAATAAACCTTTAAATAAAGATGAGGTTTATGATTTATTTCTTGGGGTCTTAAATGTAAATGGGGTAGTTGCGATCCCATCTGGTAATACAATTAAACTTGTGCCAGATAGCAACGTTAAAAACTCGGGAATTCCTTATGATTCTCGAAATAAGGTTCGTGGTGATCAAATTGTTACACGAGTAATTTGGCTTGAAAACACCAATCCAAATGACTTAATTCCAGCACTTCGCCCTTTAATGCCGCAGTTTGCGCATATGGCTGCGATTGCAGGAACCAACGCTCTTATTGTCTCTGATCGAGCTGCGAACATTTATCAGCTTGAAAATATTATCCGTAACTTAGATGGAACTGGGCAAAATGACATTGAGGCGATTAACCTTCAGTCGAGTCAAGCCGAAGAAATTATTACTCAACTTGAAGCGATGAGTGCAACTGGAGCATCAAAAGATTTTAATGGTGCTCGTATTCGTATTATTGCCGATAATCGAACAAATCGTATTTTGGTAAAAGGTGATCCGGGAACGCGTAAGCGTATTCGCCACATGATTGAAATGCTAGATGTACCTTCTGCTGACCGTTTAGGTGGTTTAAAAGTTTTCCGTTTGAAATATGCAAGTGCTAAAAGCTTGTCAGAAATTTTACAAGGTTTGGTCACTGGTCAGGCTATCTCGTCGTCTGGTAACAATAACAATTCATCAAACTCGATGAATAACTTGATTGGGAATAACCAGAACTCTAGTTCAAGTACATCGGCCTCAAATGGCAGTTCAATATCTACTCCATCAATTAATCTAAATGGTAATTCAAACAATAATAATCAGAACAATATCTCTAGCTTTAGTCAAAATGGTGTAAGCATTATTGCAGATAGTGCCCAAAACTCATTGGTTGTTAAGGCTGATCCACAATTAATGCGTGAAATTGAATCAGCGATTCAACAGCTGGATGTTCGCCGTCAACAAGTGCTGATTGAGGCCGCAATTATTGAAGTCTCTGGAGATGATGCAGATCAACTTGGTGTGCAGTGGGCTCTGGGTGATCTTAGTAGTGGTATTGGCTTGCTGAGTTTTAGTAATGTTGGTGCAAGTCTATCCAAAATTGCCGCAGGCTATTTAACTGGAGGGGCGGCAGGTGCAGCTGGAGTGCTTGGAAGTGCAAATGGAGGCACTGGTAGTGGTGCAAGTTTTGCTGCTGGTGATTTTAGTAATCCGCGACGTGCTTATGGTGCTTTGATCCAAGCTTTAAAAACTAATACCAAGTCTAATTTATTGTCTTCACCATCTATTGTTACCATGGATAATGAAGAGGCGTATATTGTTGTAGGTCAAAACGTTCCTTTTGTAACAGGTTCTGTCTCAACTGGATCAGCGGGAACAGTAAACCCTTATACAACAGTAGAGCGTAAAGATGTGGGGGTGACATTAAAAGTTATACCTCATATAGGTGAGGGGGGATCTGTCCGCTTAGAGGTAGAGCAAGAAGTTTCCAATGTTCAAAACAATAAGGGGCAAGCAGCGGACTTGGTGACAAGTAAACGGGCCATTAAAACATCGGTTCTGGCAGATCATGGCCAAACTGTAGTATTGGGCGGCTTGATTTCCGATGATATAGAACAATCTCGCCAAAGTCTCCCATTGTTAGGCGATATTCCTTATTTGGGACGTCTATTTAGTTCTAATGCAAAAAGTAATGTGAAGCGCAATCTTTTAGTTTTTATACATCCTACAATTGTAGGAGATGCTAATGATATTGAACGTATATCACAACAACGGTATAGCCAATTATATAGCTTACAATTGAGTATGGATAAAAATGGTAACTTTGCTAAGTTGCCAGAAAATATTGCCGATCTATATCCAAAAGATTCGTCAACTACTATAACAGGTAGTCCTTTATTAAACTCCGTTAGCAAAAAACAATATACAAATATAGAAAAGCATCAAAGCATCTATAAACAAGTTCCATCTGGTAAAGTGATTAGTTCAACAAAGAAATGCGAAGATCAGAAGTATTGTAAAGAGATTAGATAGTATATTTGTAAAATAAGATGGTAAATTTGCTTGATTCTACTATTACTATTTATTTTCAATATGTGGAAACATAAATTTCATAGAATTTACATGACTTATTTTTTAGTGCTATTGAAGAATAATGTGTTGATTGGGGAATTAGATTCCTTCTGATTTATCCCCAATTAAATTAGAGCTTAATGAGACAGAAAAGTTAGGTGAGTTATAATCGATTAACAATTAGTAAAATTAAATTAATTTTTATATGATAAAGAGCCCTCTAACCTTGCATAGACAAGGAGCTTTTAAATTATATAATAATTGCTTGAAAAGCATAAATTTGATATAAGAAAAAAGTTTCCATAAACATGTAATGGAAATTTAATAAAAATCTGATTATTCATTATTATTATTTGATGAGGAAAATGGAATGAAAAAAGTATATTTATCTATAATTTTAGGCTTGGCTATGATGCCATTCGTTGCTACTGCAAATGTGACATCGGTATCTGGCTCAAAAGCTGCATCAGTACCTAATTCGAAAGTTACTCTTTTACAATCTTATCAAGTATGTACTACTAGTGGTGGAGTTGATTTGGTAAATTATGATACCGTAAAAAGCTATAGGGTTGTTGTGCGTACTACTTGGGCAAATGTGTATGATAATGGCACTTATGATACTACATATACTATAGCTCCTAATGGTAAAATATTTATTGATTGTTTTGAAAGTGGTTATCCAACTGTAACAAGAAGAGGTTTTCTTATTATAAGTTCTACGCCTTTATAATAATATTGAACTTTAAATCTTTAAAGGAAGTTGCCTTAAAAGTCTTGAGGTATTTGAAGAAATCTCAATAGAGTCGGAAACGGCAACTTCCAGTGATGTAAATAGACCGAAGTAAGACACTGTAACCATTATACGACTTAATCGTTGTCTTCATGGTGGATGTGCATATGTCACAATTTTATGATTGATAAAAAATTAATAGGGCATACGCTTGAATTGGAAACTACAGACAATTACTAGTTTAGAAATTAGTATTCTTATTAAATCATCAGATGTATAATGTAAATTAGTACTCCTTACTTATAGAATATTAATTTTGTTGTTCTATTTTTATTTCTTAAGTTGTTTTTTATAGATCATAATATTATATAAAAATGTTTAAATATCCCTACTATAAAGGCTATTTATAAACATAATTACCTATATAAATTTAAAGAGAAATGAGAAATGAGAAATGAGGAATGAAATTAAGATTAACTTTTTCTAGCGTTATTTTTTTAATTTTTTCTAGTATGGCTTATGCTGCGCCAGTTGTTATCTAAGTTATATTCCTAAAAAAGATAGTGGTTGTTTTATGGGTAAAGTAGCATTTATTAAAAATTACGCACCTATTCCATATAGGGCGTTATACTAAGCTAGGTAACCAATTTGTTCAATGGAGTGAGCAGGTAGATGTTGCTTCTTTTGAGTAGGTTTTAGTAGGATATATTTCGGTTCAGGAATATCCAGATAGATACAATGCATCATATTTGCTTATAAGTTCAACTAAACTATAGTGTTAAAAATGAAAGGTTATAAGTAATTTGTTTGAGTCTAAGCTATTTATTTATAAACCTTTTTTAAGTTGTTAGTATATAAATAATATTTTATCTTTAAGATGTGTTCTTTGTAGTTTATTGATAGTGTTAATATTGTTGCATAAAACATGATGGACGGGGTAAGTCTATGACTTGGAAACTACAAGCAATTACTGGTGAAATTACTGGACAAGAAATTACAGTTGATCGTGATATGTTGGTAGGGCGCCATCAGGACGCTGATTTGTTGTTACAAGCTGCTGAAATTTCACGTCGCCATGCTGCACTGCTTTTAAAAGATCAATTGCTATGGGTTCAAGACCTTAATTCATCGAATGGTACATTTGTAAACGATATTCGTATTGAGCAAGAAAAGCAGCTACATGATGGTGATATTGTTCAATTTGCGAGTTTTAAATTCTCGGTTTTAGCACCTGCTCAAAAAATTACTGATTTACCTGAAGTTGAAGCAGAACCAGTGCAAGCTGCACCAACACAGGATTTAAGCGATCAAGGCATGCCAAGCCTTGCAGAGCGTGCTGCAGAGGTAGAAGTTCGCCACGATGGTATGCCGCAGAATATTTCTATTCCAAAACCTGCGCCTATTCCTGAAGGTGTGGATGTCAATGTAAAACAACCATCACCTGTGACTTTTGATGAGCCTGTTTCTCGTGTTGCCGAAGAAAAAGAGCAACAGAAGAATGCTTCAGTTGGTTTAATCACTATTATTATTTTAGTAATTTTAGCTGTATTAGCATGGTTATTCTTTAAATAATCCGTTGCTGCTTTTACAATCAAGGCATGCCAAACGCATGCCTTTTTAATTTTGAGTAGAAGAAAATGTCTGTTGCACAACTAAGTAAGCGCGATTTAATTTTATTTGATCTGGATGGAACACTTGTTGACTCCGCTGCCGATTTATATCGGTCTATGAATTTAAGTCTGCAATCACTCGGTTGGCCATTGGTGACAGAAGTACAAATACGAGAATGGGTAGGTAAAGGTGCCTCAAAACTCTGTGAAAGTGTTTTGCTTCATCTATTTGGTAAATTAGATGCTGAACAACATAAGGTTTTATTACACACATTTGTAGAGACATATGGTGCAGAACTTTGTGTAAATACTCAAATTTACTCTGGTGTACCTGAGTTTTTAAAACATTGCCAAACTCTAAATATAAAAATGGCTTGTGTTACTAATAAGCCTGTCAAACTTGCTCAAGGATTATTAGATGCATTAGAGCTTTCCTCTTATTTCCAAGTTGTACTTGGGGGAGATAGCTTGCCTGAAAGAAAACCACATCCATTACCATTGCTGCATTGCATGCAAAGTCTAAATACGTCTGCTTCACAATCGTTAATGATTGGTGATTCAAGCAATGATGTAGAAGCTGCGCGCCGTGCTGGAATTGATTGTATTGTGGTTAGCTATGGCTATAATCATGGAGAAAGCATCTATGATTGCCAACCTCAGCAAGTTATTGATAGTCTTGCTGAGTTAATTGTTTAATGAAGAAAATGGAGATAAGAATGAATAAGCGTATGGTTTTTCGATGGCGTGTCTAAACCGAATCTAGAAAAACACACTTTTAAATCGAAACCATATTAGAGAAGATTCATGACAACATTAGCGCAATTCGAGCAACTTAAGGCTGCTGGTTATAATACTATTCCTGTTTATCGTCAGCGGTTAGCAGATACAGAAACCCCATTATCAGTTTTTGCTCGTTTTAAAGACCAAACACAAGCTTATTTATTTGAGTCGGTTGAGGGTGGGGAAAACTGGGCGCGCTACTCTATGATTGGATTAGGCGAATCAACCGTTTTTTCATGCAATGCTGGGGTTTTGTCTGTACAGCATGCTGATGGCTCAGTCACACAACAAAATTGCCAAGATCCTTTTGAATATATTCGTAACTTCCAAAAACAATTTAAAGTGCCATCGGCAGAGCTCTTGCCAGACTTACCAAGCTTTACAGGCGGACTAGTGGGATATTTGGGTTATGATGCTGTCCGTTATATTGAACCACGCTTAAAGAATGTACCTACAGCTGACCCAATCACGTTACCTGATTTGTGGTTAATGTTATCAAAAACAGTTATTGTCTTTGATAACCTTAAAGATACTCTATTTTTAATTGTTCATGCTGATGCAACACAGGCAAATGCTTATCAAGATGCCCAGCAAAAATTAGATCAATTAGAACAGTTGCTCGCTATTCCTGTTAGCTTGCAAGCTAAACCACATACTCCTCCTCATTTTGAATCAATTACGGGTAAAGCAAAGTTCTTAGAAACAGTAGAAAAAGTTAAAGAATATATCCGTGCTGGTGATGTAATGCAGGTTGTTCCAGGGCAGCGCATGGTTTCTGATTTTGATGGTGAAGCTTTACAGGTTTACCGTGCATTGCGTCATTTAAATCCTTCGCCTTATTTATTCTTGGTACAAGGGCAAACGATTACTGATAAAAAACCATTTCATATTGTTGGTTCTTCACCAGAAATTCTTTCTCGTTTAGAAAATGGTATTGCGACAGTTCGTCCACTTGCAGGTACGAGGCCGCGCGGAAAAACTAAAGAGGAAGATGTTGCTTTAGAAAAAGACTTACTTTCAGATGAAAAAGAAATTGCTGAGCACTTAATGCTGATTGATCTTGGTCGAAATGATGTTGGGCGAGTTTCTAAAATCGGCAAGGTCCAAGTAACGGATCAAATGGTGATTGAGCGCTATTCACATGTCATGCATATTGTATCAAACGTACAAGGCGAAGTTCGTGACGATATAGATGCTTTAGATGTGTTTAAAGCGACTTTCCCTGCTGGTACCTTATCTGGTGCCCCAAAAATTCGTGCAATGGAAATCATTGATGAAGTAGAACCAGTGAAACGAGGTGTATTTGGTGGAGCAGTGGGGTATTTGGGATGGCATGGTGAAATGGATATGTCGATCGCAATCCGTACATGCGTTATTCGTGACAAAAAAGTCTATGTACAGGCTGGAGCAGGCTTGGTAGCTGACTCAAATCCTGAATCTGAATGGAATGAAACCCAAATAAAAGCTCGCGCAGTGATCAAAGCGGTTGAATTATCATCAAACGGATTGATTTTATGAGTTTTTAGCGATTTTTTTTAAAAAACCGCTTGCATCGTTTGGAAGTTTTGCTAAACTGCACACCGTTCCGATACGAAACGTACGAAACACTAAGAAGAGCCGGCATAGCTCAGTTGGTAGAGCAACTGACTTGTAATCAGTAGGTCCACAGTTCGAATCCGTGTGCCGGCACCATCTTAAAGGTGTGTAGTTGTGAAGTAAAGAATAACACTGAAATAAGTGTGATATGGTGAGATTCCCGAGCGGTCAAAGGGGGCGGACTGTAACTCCGCTACGAAAGTTTCGAAGGTTCGAATCCTTCTCTCACCACCATTAACTTCGATTGAAGTGGTATATATACCAACACAGTGCGGGAGTAGCTCAGTTGGTAGAGCGGCAGCCTTCCAAGCTGCATGTCGCGAGTTCGATCCTCGTCTCCCGCTCCATCGAAGGACAATCGCTCTTATAGCTCAGTGGTAGAGCACTCCCTTGGTAAGGGAGAGGTCTCGAGTTCAAATCTCGATAAGAGCTCCAGATATACAGTTTAGTAGATTTTCTACAAAGATTTAAAAAGCAGGCTTATTAGTCTGCTTTTCAAGTATTGGGTGTTTGATTTTTTAGGCGACATGTCGATGCTGGGTGTTTGCTCAGAATTGTGTTCGACGTAAACGAGGATTATAAACATGGCTAAGGCTAAGTTTGAACGTAATAAGCCACACGTAAACGTGGGCACAATCGGTCACGTTGACCATGGTAAAACAACTTTAACTGCTGCGATTGCAACTATTTGTGCAAAAACTTACGGC
>NZ_JBDUVF010000010.1:0-47775 GCF_039938935.1 Acinetobacter sp. WA-87
ATTTCGCTCAAATAAACTTCGAGTAATTTAAACCAATCAATCAATGAAAATTATTTCGATTAATCAATCAGTAAAAATCCACACAAGTTGTTCTTCAATTCTCTTAATGATTTTTCTGCTCTTCGTCAGAGACAGATTCGACACAATACTAAGCTTTTATCTTAACCCTGTAAGCTAAGATATTCTCATGTATCGCGTCGGGATGAGTGCATTATAGGGAAAAAAAACCGGTACGCAAGCACTTTTATAAATATCCGTGTTCGACCGGTTCTTTTTCACTCAAATAAAGCTTATAAAATTATTAAATATTTGATTTATATCATTAATTTATTTTTTCGATGTTTTGATCTTTATATCTACAATCTTTATAGGCTGTTTTGGCACGTTTTGATGCATGCCATAGTTTGATGTAGGAACCTGAACAATACGGTCAACCACATCCATTCCTTTTACCACTTTACCAAAAACGGCGTATCCTGGATTTCCTGGTGAACGGTTAAGAAATTTATTATCTGCAACATTTATAAAAAACTGACTAGTAGCTGAATCTGGATCTGATGTACGAGCCATGGCTAAAGTACCACGCGTATTTGCAATACCATTTCCTGCTTCATTCTTAATAGGCGCTCGTGTTGTCTTTTCCTGCATATTTGCAGTCATGCCACCACCTTGTGCCATGAAACCTGGAATCACACGATGAAAGATTGTCTCTTTATAAAAACCAGACTTTATATAGCTTTTAAAGTTATTCACACTAATCGGTGCTTTGTCGTCATATAACTCTATTTCGATGTTGCCTAAATTTGTTTGCATCTCAACTAAGCTATTAGCCCATACTGAGTGACTACTTAGACCTAGACAAAACAACATCAATAGCTTTTTCATATTTTCCTACAATAAAATTTATAAAAAGATAATCATTAAATCTAATCGTCTACAGCAAAGAATTCTAGTGAGTATTTATTAAGAATTTTAATTCTATTTTCTAAGTAATCCATGTTCCACGTGAAACATGGATTACTGTGTTTGTTTAACTATTTTTATCCCAGAATTTTCTAAAGTTTTTACTAATTTCGATAGTATGGCGTTTCGCTTTTCTAGAAATTGGTGTCAGATTAATAAAACCATGTGTCTGTTCCGGAAATTCTTCGTAATACATTTTTACGCCATTTTGTCTTAACTTATGACTATATATTCTTGCTTCGTCATGTAAGACATCATGTCCGGCTGTAATCACAAAAGCTGGTGGATTTTTCTTTAGGTTGCCATAGGTAGGTGAAATAATTGGATCATCAAGTTCTACATTATGCTGAGTTGCATAATATTGTGTGACGTAATCAATATCGGTATTTGTTAAAACCAACCCTTCGTTATAAGCATAAAAAGAAGGATGTCTGCTTTTGAAATCCACTGTTGGATAAATAAGTAATTGTGCTTGCGGAGCATAAGCTTTATTTACTGATCTTTGCGCAACAACAGTACTAATATTTCCACCTGCACTGTCCCCTGCGACCGCTATTCTATTTTTTAAAATTTTTAATTGTCTGCGGTTTTGATAAACCCATGCTAATGCATCTTCACATGACTGAATTAAATGTTGTGGTGAAACTTCCGGAGCAAGAGGATAGTCGATACTGAGTACCTGTACTTTTGCATATTTAGCTAATAAACGACAAACCTCATCATGGGTATCTAAACCACCTACGACAAAACCACCTCCGTGATAAAACACGATTAATGGCAATTTCTTGTTAGGAGCAGGATGATAATGTCTGGCAAAGATTGTCCCGCTTTGTAGTGGTAGGCGAATATCCTCTACTGAATCAATATAAGTTGGTTTTTGGCGTATAGCCTGCATTTGTGCATCAAACATTCTTCTTGATTGAATGGGGTCAGAGCCAATAAAGCCCTCTTTCCCCTGTTTAATTTGCACAGCCATCATGCATTTAGTAAATGAATCAAGATCTGGATACTGATAAGAATATCCTAAAATTTTCGCAAGAAACTCTTGGGCTAGTCGAGGCAACCTATCGAGTGCTCGAGCGGCAGGGCCTTGCCCTTTATCTAGCAATGTTTGAATTTTTTGATTAAATGCTGTCATGCCTGTCTCCTTGAATCCCTCTTATCCTTCATATTTTCTACAGAATTCTTTGTTGTTTGACTATATTCGCATACAACTCATGCAATCAAGATACAAAGGTAAAAACCAATCTACGCTAATCTGATTTATAGCAAATGTCATTAACAAATCTGTCGATTAAAACAGGACTTTTTTGCCAATTATTGTTAACAGACAAAAAGAGGTACCGCTATGTCAGCAAAACTAGTTGTTACTATGTTAGCAACCAGTCTTTTAACTGTAGGCTGTGTTGCTTATCCAGATGATCCTTATTATCGTGGTGGCGGATACGTTTACCATGACCATGATCGCCGCTATGATCGTGATGATCAACGTCGATATAATGATTGGGAACGGAAGCGTTGGGAAGAGCGTCAACGAGTATATGAACAACAACGTAAAGATATTCGTGAACAAGAAAAAGATCGTCATTACGATCACAATGGACGTCATTATAGTGATTGGGAGCGAAAACGTTGGGAAGAGCGCCAAAGATACTCCCAACATCCTAAAGATGCTCGTGAACAGGACAAAAATCACAATGAAAGGGATAAAAAACGGGTAGAAGATCGAGATCATGACCGCCGAGATTATCGTCATGATAACTAAGTTTACTTTTATATAAAAAGCCCCAAAGAAATAAGTCTTTTGGGGCTTTTTTGAGGAATATAAATTCTCTCAAATCTATAGAAAAATGAGTAGCAGCTCATTTTATATATGTATTGGCATCTTGAACATATATATTCTATAAACTCATATCTCTTATTTTTAGCAGCAAATTACTGAGCAGTTGCAGAACCTGAAACTGAACCAGAAGCACCAGCATCTACTTGACCTGGTTGTGCTTGACCAGAAACACCTGCATCAATACCAGCACCTGCTTGTACCCCAGATGGGCTAGCACTTGTTTGAGCAGAACCTGATGCGTTTAAACCGGCTTCAGATGCACAACCAACAGCTGTAAAAGCGACACCAGCAAGCACTACAGAGATAAGACCTAATTTTTTCATAATCACTTTCCTTTCATTACGACAAACGTTTAAATGCAAAGTTCATCTTCGCGCTGCCTATAATTCACAATTTTTTTTTCTGGCGTGCGTATCATTGGTTGTCTTTTCTAGTAATAGAAGTACAAATTCTGCAATTTTTTATTAAAATCAATTTTTTAATCTGACCAATCTATTTTATAAATTAAACCATAGATAAACGTTTGTTTAATTTTATCAATTTTTTCATTTTATTCTGCTGAATCCTTATATTTAAAATTTTTCCATTTATAGAAACGCTATATAAGGTACGTAGACTGTTACAGAGCTTTTTTACCCTTAAAAGTGGTTTAATCATAAAAAAGCCGCGAATGATCGCGACTTTTTGAAAGTGAATATGGCTTAAACGTTAAATTATGGCCACTGCATTTCACCTTTTACAACTTTAGCCCCTAACTCTAAGCTATCAACACTTTGAAGAGTTGGATATTGCTTTTGCATAACTTTGCTCAATTCAGCAGAGTTTTTAGTTGCTTTAGCTGCCTTTTCATAACTATTTAAATAGTTAATCGAGAAATTAACCGCATCGAGACCTTGGGGAGCTCCCTCAACCATATGTGCAGGCACAACAATTTTAGGCTGAAGAGCTTTGATACTTTCTAAAGATTGAATAACTTCCGCACGATCTTTAGTTTTAGGAGTATCGGCCATCCATAAATGAATGCCTGAAGACACAGGGATTCCCCCTACTACTGCTTTTGCAGACGGTACCCATAAATAGGTAAGTTCTTTTTTACCTTTAATTTCGATTGATTCATTTTCAAGTTTTAAAGTTTTAGCTGTATAAGCTTGAGGCACAATAATTTGGCTAGGTGCATTTGCACCCATTTGTGGTCCCCAATATTTAACTTTAAGCGCTTGAGTATCTTGAATATGCTTTACTGTTTCTGGAGTGGCAGTAATCTGTACATTCGGAAAATACTGTTTAAATACATCTAAACCAAAGTAATAGTCTGGGTCACCATAGCTTACAAAAATTGTTTTTAACGTTTTACCGCTATCTAGAATATTTGCGGCAATGCGCAATGCTTCAGATTTTGAGAATTGCGCATTAACCAATAGAACTTCTTTATCGCCTTCAATTAAAGTAGACGTCACGCCAAAATGTTCGGGTTTAGCCAGAAAACTCTGGATTTTTAGGTCTTGAGCAAAAGCTGACTGAGCGATAGTTAATGCCGTTGCAGTAGTAAGCGCAGAAGCGGTTAATTTAAATAGTTTCATTAGGTATTCTCCTGTTTCATGAAGAACACTTTAAATTGCAATTTATGTAAGATAAATGCACTAATTTAAGATAAACTGTTGCATATATTGTAATAATAGCTAGACATATGGATACTTTAAAAGCGATTCAGGTCTTTGTTTCTATTGCACAACATGGCAATTTGACCAAAGCCGCAGAACATCTTAATTATTCTCGCGCCATGGTTTCACGTTATCTTGAGCACCTTGAACATACATTCTCAACTCGACTTTTTCAGAGAAATACCCGAAAAATATCCCTCACTCCCGCAGGTGAGAAAGCTCTTCTCTACTGTGAAAATATTTTACAACAACAACAACTTTTACAAGAGCTCGCAGCGCCTGAGCAACATAACGGTACAATCCGTTTTACATGCGGTTTATTTTTGTTTGAACTTGGAGTAGCAGAATGTATTCGCCAATTTAAACGTCAGCATCCGCATATTAATTTCGATGTTTATTTGACTGAAAACACTATGGATCTTATAGATGCACAAGTGGACTTAGCGTTACGTATTACCCAAAAGGTAGCCGATGGTTTAATTGCACGACCAGTTTGTCAGATCGAGTCCGTTTTCTGTGCTCATCCAGATTATTTAAAACAGCACAGTCCCCTGCTCCATCCTCGTCAACTTATTCAGCATGAATGTATTGCTCATCATAGTCAGCACCAATACTGGACACTGTTTGATAATGAACAACAACCTCAGAACTATCCTTTGAATGTGACTTTTAAAAGTAATGATGTAAATGCGCTTTACGATATGTGTTTACATGCACAGGGAGTCGCAATGTTACCGTCATTATTAGTTGAAAAAGATTTAAAAGAAAAACGCCTAACCGCTTTATTTAAAAATTTTATGGCTCCTGAGCTAAGCTTGTCGATCGTGTATGCCTCTAGACAACATTTACCTCGAATTACTCAAGAATTTATTGCTTTTATGATCGAAAATTTAGATTTTTACTTAAAACCGCAAAATTAAAAGCTTTAAATTGCCGTGTACGCTTGAATTTTTAGGCAATGCCCATACTTCATCCCTATTAATGAATTACAGCATATGCATGGCAGTTCAGGTTTTACACAGTAAATACTGATGCCAAAAAGGACTGTACATGTTTAAAAACCCATTTAAACGGAGATCATCAATGGCTAATGAGCAAAATGAGCAAGCTCAAGACATTCAAAATGAGCAAGCTGAGCAATCTAACGAGCAAACTCAAGCTGAAGGTGTAGAGCAAGCAAACGACGTTACCGTTGAATCTTTACAAGCGCAAATCACTAAACTAGAAGAAAATCTTAAGCTGGAAAAAGCTCGTACAGCAAATGCAGTTTATGAAGCACAAAAAAGTGTAGAGCGTATTCAACGTGAGTCTGAGAAGCATAAAGAAACTGTGCTTGAAAAATTTGCAAAAGAATTGTTGGACTCTGTCGACAATTTAGAACGTGCAATTCAGGCTGCTGGTGGTGAAGAAACACCAGTACTTGAAGGTATTAAGCTAACCTTGAAGTCACTGTTAACAACTCTTGAGAAATTTGGCGTTGTAGAAGCTGATACTCAAAATGGTTTCAACGCAGATTTACATCAAGCTGTTGGTATTGATCCAAATGCCAAAGCCAATGAAATCGGCACCGTTTTACAAAAAGGCTATACCTTAAATGGTCGTTTGTTGCGCCCTGCTATGGTTATGGTTGGTCAATAAAACGAACAAAAGCGAAGCATCGCTTTGCTAAAAGCACAAGAATTTGAGAGTTTTTTGATTTTTTTTCATAAAAATGCTTGAAAAAAACAGATTGACTCTCATATCGAATAACAAGCAAAACATTGCAACAGAATTTTAGAGGAACACACCAAATGGCAAAAATTATTGGTATTGACTTAGGTACTACCAACTCATGTGTTGCTGTACTTGAAGGCGATAAAGTAAAAGTAATCGAAAACGCTGAAGGCGCACGTACAACTCCATCGATCATTGCTTATAAAGATGGGGAGATCTTAGTTGGTCAAAGCGCTAAGCGTCAGGCAGTAACAAACCCTAAAAATACATTATTCGCGATCAAGCGTTTAATTGGTCGTCGTTATGAAGATCAAGCAGTACAAAAAGACATTGGTCTTGTACCGTATAAAATCATCAAAGCAGATAATGGTGATGCTTGGGTTGAAGTAAACGATAAAAAATTAGCACCTCAACAAATCTCTGCTGAAATCTTGAAAAAGATGAAGAAAACTGCAGAAGATTATTTAGGTGAAACAGTTACAGAAGCAGTTATTACTGTTCCTGCTTACTTTAACGATGCTCAACGTCAAGCAACTAAAGATGCAGGTAAAATTGCTGGTTTAGATGTTAAACGTATCATTAACGAACCAACTGCTGCGGCTCTTGCGTTCGGTATGGACAAAAAAGAAGGCGACCGTAAAGTTGCTGTTTACGACTTAGGTGGTGGTACTTTTGACGTATCTATCATTGAAATCGCAGACCTTGATGGCGACCAACAAATCGAAGTGTTATCAACTAACGGTGATACTTTCCTTGGTGGTGAAGACTTTGATAACGCGTTAATTGAATACTTAGTTGAAGAATTCAAGAAAGAACAAAGTGTGAACTTGAAAAATGATCCACTTGCGTTACAACGTTTGAAAGAAGCTGCTGAAAAAGCAAAAATCGAGCTTTCTTCATCTAATGCAACTGAAATCAACCTTCCATACATCACAGCTGATGCGACTGGTCCTAAACACTTAGTGATCAACGTAACTCGTGCAAAACTTGAAGGTTTAGTTGCAGATTTAGTTGCTCGTACAATTGAACCTTGCCGTATTGCTCTTAAAGATGCTGGTCTTTCGACTTCTGACATCTCTGACGTAATCTTGGTTGGTGGTCAGTCTCGTATGCCACTTGTACAACAAAAAGTACAAGAATTCTTCGGTAAAGAGCCACGTAAAGACGTGAACCCTGACGAAGCAGTTGCAATCGGTGCTGCAATTCAAGGTGCTGTATTGTCTGGTGACAAGAATGACGTATTGCTTCTTGACGTAACACCATTAACTTTAGGTATTGAAACAATGGGCGGTGTATTAACACCAATCATTGAGAAAAACACGACGATTCCTGCGAAGAAATCACAAGTGTTCTCTACTGCTGCTGATAACCAACCAGCTGTAGATATTTCGGTTTACCAAGGTGAACGTAAAATGGCTCAACAAAACAAATTGTTGGGTAACTTCCAATTAGGCGATATCCCACCTGCTCCACGTGGTGTGCCGCAAATTGAAGTATCATTTGACATCAACGCTGACGGTATCTTGAAAGTATCTGCGAAAGATAAGAGCACTGGTAAAGAGCAATCGATTCAGATTAAAGCAAACTCAGGTTTATCTGATGCTGAAATCGAAGCGATGATTAGAGATGCTGAAGCGAATGCTGAAGAAGACCGTAAGTTTGAAGAACTTGCAAAAGCTCGTAACGAAGCTGATGCATTAATTTCAAGCTCGAATAAAGCTGTTAAAGATCTTGGTGACAAAGTGACTGAAGATGAAAAAACAGCGGTAAGCACAGCGGTTTCTGAACTTGAAGCAGCAACTAAAGAAAATGATGTTGAAGCGATCAAAGCAAAAACTGAAGCTTTACAAAACATTTTGATGCCTATCACTCAACGTGCTTATGAACAAGCGCAACAAGCTGGTGGTGCTGAAGGCTTTGATCCAAATGCATTCCAAGGCGGTGAAGCTGGTCAACAAAAAACTGATGATGGTGTTGTAGATGCTGAATTTACAGAAGTAAAAGATGACAAAAAATAATTTGTCTCTTTAAAAAAGACCGCGCGAAAGCGCGGTCTTTTATTATTTACAAAAAAACAACAATTACAATTTATATATTTTTTGAAATAATTTATTGTCAAAATAGTCACTTATAAAAACTAACTGTTTATTATTTATTGTATTTTTCAAAAAATAAAACCACTGTTATTAAATCCATTAATTTTAAAATTAATGCCAAATAAATAGTTTTATTTATTCCATTTCTTTAGCAAGATCACAAAATGATCACCTTCTTTGGTCTCCTTTATCACTTTGACGAATCTAAATTACTCACTAACAATAAGAATTTATTAATATTTATATTTTTATTTTGCCATGAAAAAATTTCTATGGTGGGGAATGAGCTTTTACTTAAGTATGAGCTTACACACAGTTGTTTTTGCTCAAAGCAACTTATCAAGTGTTACTTTTAATCAGCCTTTAAAATATAAGATTGATTTCATAGATCCACGCTTTCATCTTACTAAAGAACAATTTATGCAAATTGGTCAAGAAGCTGCTGAAATCTGGCAGAAAGAAACAGGAAAAACTTATTTTATTTATGATGCTCAAGCAGAGCTTACAATTAACTTAGTATTTGATGATTATCAAGCTGTTCAGAACGAAAAGAAAAATAATATAAACAATTTATTAGAACAACAGAAAGAATGGCATAAGAAAAATGAAGCTATTCATTTGTTAAAACAACAAATAGATCAGGAAACTGTACTTTTGAATGAGGAAAAACTTCAGCTTAATAATAAATTTGAACATTATCAGCAAGATATAACTCTTTATAATCAAGGAAATTTGGGAAAATTCAATCAAGTTGATTTAATCAAACGTCAAACTCAGTTAAATCAACAATCATTAGAATTAAAAGCTAAATTTATTCAACATAGCAATAAGATAGAAAGTCTTAATTCTCAAATTAAGCAAATAAATCAACAGCAAAGCCTGCTTAATGAAGCTATTAAACAAATTAATTTAGCCACGACTGTTGGTCCAGAAACTTTTCATAAGGGTTTATTCAGTCATAATCAAATTCAGATTTATGGTTTTAGTTCATTCGATGATTTACGCCTAACCCTTGCTCATGAATTTGGACATGCATTAGGTCTAAAACATACAACCGACCCAAAGTCTCTAATGTATCCTCGTTTAAAAGAGCAAGATATTCACAACTTCAAATTAACAGATTCCGATCTAAATTTATTAGGCTCCTTTTATAAATCAAATAGTGAAAACTATTAAAGCTAACCAGTTAAATAAACTAAATTAAATATAAATTAATCAAATTTTACTAATAAATGATTTTTTCAAAGGGTAAAAAATAACGAGACTAAAGTCTCATTTATTTATTCAAATTGTACATTTTTTGATTGATTTTTCACTTTATATTCTTATAATACGTTTTTTTTTAAATCTCCCCCATCAATTATGCGTTTAACATCTTTGTTACTAGGCGTAGCCTTTGCTTTTTCTAATTTTCAGGCCAATGCTCACTTGGCTACTTCTGCAAATACTCAAGTTCAGCAAAAAAATGCTCAACATTTAACATATAGAATTGCTGAAGTTGATCCTCGTTTTGGTTTAAGTCAAGATCAATTGCTTGAGATTACTCAGCAAGCTGCTGATATTTGGAAAGAAGGGACAGGTAAGAATTACTTTACTTATGACCCAAATGCAAAGTTAGAAATTCGTCTTGTATATGACGACAGCCAAAATCGTTCAGCAGAGCGTCAAAAAATTTCTGCTCAATTTAAACAAGATCAACAACGTATCATTGATGAACAGCAGCAAATTAAACAGTTGAAGCAAAATTTAAGTCAAACTCAATCTGATCTTGAAAACAAAAAACAGATCTTAAATGAGAAGTTGAAAAATTTTGATCAACAAATGATGCAGTTTAATCAAGGTAAATTAGCACCTGAATACACAGCAAAATCGCTTGGTAAAACTCAGAAAGATTTACAGAAACAAACAGTTTCTTTGAAGAAAGATATTGCTGCTTATAATCAACAAGCTGCAGACTTAAATAAAAAGGTTAATCACTTTAACCAAATTAATGATAAGTTCAATCAATCTTTAAATCAGTTTAAGCAAAATGCACAAGCTGATGTATTTAAGAAAGGCATTTATAACGGTAAACAAATCACAATCTATGAATATAGCTCTATTGATGATTTACGTTTAACGATTGCTCATGAGTTAGGCCATGCGCTTGGTTTGAAACATAGCGATCAACCTAGTGCCTTAATGTACTCAGTTCGCAAAGACAGTGATAAAAAAACTAATGTTTTAACTGACGCTGATCGTGATCTACTAAACGCTTTACCTCAATAATTAGATATGAAACATCAATGATGTATCTATTTTATAAGTAGATACATCGAAATTCATGTCAAAGTCATGTTATTGTGGTTGTAAGAGCTGACTAAAATAGAATGGAGATCAAGATGAGTTATTATCATATCCTGATTGAAGTAAATGACCACATTAGTACGATTGAACAAACTCGAGATATCGAACTATTTGATATTATTGAACTTAAACCGTACCTTCATTCTATTTTGTTGCCTTACTTTAACGAGCAAGAAATTGAGCTTGAAGATGAAAATATTGAATATAAAGATATTTTACATCTTGAAGTTAAGCAAACCTTACTCCCTATCGAGCATTTAATCGAAGAAGAACAAAAGCAGTTGCCAAGTGACACTGATGTCACTATTACTGCTTATGAAATCTTTAATGATCGTGATTTAAGCCAAGATGTCACTTCAGTTATTTTGGACATTTTGGAAGCTGTAAAGCTAGATTAATTCATAGTTTAACTGCTAAATAAAAAGGTCTGCATATGCAGACCTTTTTATTTGGTATCGTTATTACTGCATCATTTTTCGAGCTTGCTCTTGGCGAAATGCACGTAAAATCTGTTGCCCTGCCCGTCCATTTGGATTTAAACCTAAACGAGTTTGTTCCTGACGGATAGCAACGCGAGTTTTATCACCAATTAAACCATCCACAGCACCAATATCATAACCACGATTAATCAAAAACTGCTGAATTTCTCGACGTTCTGCTCGTGAAGTACCAGGGTCATCTGTTGGCCAAGAAGCAACGAATGGTTTACCACCTTTTAAACGATCAGATAAATGTGCAATCGCAAGTCCATAACTTTCTGCTGCGTTATAACTATAAATAGCATCAAAATTTTTAAATACTAAAAAGATTGGGCCATTTGCTCCTGCTGGTGCCATTAAACCAGCAGGCGTATTATCAGACAACGCACCTTGAATTAAAGGTGTACCATCAATCCGGGTTACTCCACGCGCATTCCAGCTACTCAATGATTTTTTAGAGCGACGTCCTTCTCCATCAATTGACATACCTGCTGGGATTTTGACTTCAAAGCCCCATGGCATACCCGTTTGCCAACCAGCTTTATTCAAGAAATTAGCTGTTGATGCCAATGCATCTGCTGTACTAGAGACTAAATCACGACGACCATCACCATCAAAATCAACAGCTAAGCGTTCATAAGTTGATGGCATAAACTGTGTATGACCGAATGCGCCTGCCCATGAGCCTTTAAGCTGATCTTCGGTTAAATCACCACGTTGTAAAATACGCATAGTGGCAAAAAATTCTGTACGGAAATAACTTTGTCGGCGCCCTTCACAACTTAAAGTTCCAAGTGCTTGCAATAAAGGATATTTTCCAGAAATATCACCAAAATTACTTTCAACGCCCCACACTGCCACAATTGTTTCTGGCGGTACGCCATAAGTTTGAGATGCACGATTTAAAACATCTCGATATTGCGCTAATTTTTGTTTACCAAGCTCAACACGCTCTTCATCTACAAGACCAGATAAATAGTCCCAAATCGGTGTCGAAAATTCTGGCTGATAATTTAACTTATCAATTACTGAGTAGTCCGGCGTTAAATTTTGTGTATAGCGGTCATAAGTGCTACCTGAAACACCAGCAGCAATCGCTTGCGAACGTAAATTTGCCAAACAACTCTGAAAATTATTATTAGGCGTGTAAGTATTGCTATTCGTTACAGGAACAGTCGCATTACTAGATATTGTAGAAGTAGAACCATTAATTATCAGCTCTGCTTGAGCCTGAGTCATTGTCAAAAATATAGACCCAACAATACAAGAAAAACGTCGCATATTATCCTAGTTCAATTTTTAAATTTAAATTTGTCTTTACCATACCATTATGGACTCAAAATTTTCAGAGAGAAATCGTAAATTTGAATTCATAATTAATTCTTTAAATTCATTTCCAAAGTTTTAAATTCAAATTTTACATCTAGTTTTGAATTTAAAACTTCTTACACAAGATTAATTGGTTTTTAAATTCAAAAATCTCTCCTGTAGTTTAAATTCAAAATGCCTCTTTAAATTTAAAACTATAAGCCCAATCCATCTGTGGATAACTTATAAAACCCACACCTAAACCACCTTACACACTATATTCTTTATACTTTTCATCATCCTTACGAACTATAAGGCCTTAGCTACTCATGAATACATGTTTTAAATTTAAAACTTAGATGCAGTTTTGAATTCAAAACACCACTGAGATAACATGCATCTTTTTAAATTCAAAACAAACATAAGCTGATCTACTAGATTTAAATTCAAACTTTAGGTACTGGGGATAACTTATTTTAAATTCAAAACCACCAAAACACCTTGTTTCATTTTTTAAATTCAAAATAAAAGTCCTCATTTAAATTCAAAAAGCTTAATAAAAGTTATCCACAACAGAACAAGATTAGATTTTTTAAATTTAAAAGACAAAAAAAGCGATCCTAAGATCGCTTTTTAGAAATTTTAACTTAATTAAATAGTCATATCAGCTGTCAATGCGAGTGGTTCTGGCAAAATTTTCGCTAATTGACGGCATAAATTCGTCAATTCATTACTATCCACAGGCATTAACGTAATGTGACCCAACTTACGGCCAGCACGTTCTGATTTGTTGTAAAGGTGCAGATGAGCGCCATGTAGTGCTAAAACATCTTCAGTTTTAGGATGCTGACCAATAATATTGATCATAACCGTTGGGCGAACAACGTCTGTTGAACCCAATGGTAGTCCTGCAACAGCTCGAACATGATTTTCAAACTGTGAACATACGGCGCCTTCAATTGACCAGTGGCCTGAGTTATGCACACGTGGTGCCATCTCATTTGCGCATAAGCCTTGTTCTGTCACAAATAGCTCTAAAGTTAACACGCCAACGTAGTTGAGATGATTCAATAAACGCGTAATGTAATCTTGAGCAACAGGTTGTAGAGCTTCACTGTTCGGTGCAGGCACGATTGAGTGCGACAAAATACCGTTGTGATGGTGGTTTTCAGCCAATGGCCAAGTTTTTACTTCACCATTTTGGCCGCGTACTGCAATAATTGAAACTTCGCGAGAAAATTTAACAAAACTTTCAGCAACTAAGCTTTTTGCAGGGCCAAGTTCAGACCAAGCAGTATCAATTTGGTCTTCTGAACGAAGTACAAACTGACCTTTGCCGTCGTATCCACCAGTTGCTGTCTTAAGAACAATCGGCAAACCAAGTTCAGCAACAGCTTTTTTCAAGCTTTCTAAGCTATCTACAGCACGATACGGCGCAACAGGAATCGCAAGTTCATCAAACAATGCTTTTTCTGATAAACGATTTTGCGCAGTTGCTAAAGCAATACGAGGAGGGTGTAATGTTTTGGTTTGAGTTAAAACATCTACGTCCGCAACGGGCGTATTTTCAAATTCAAGACTGAAAACATCAGCACTTTCAATAAACTGCTTTAAACCTTGTTCATCTTGGCTAGAAAAAACTTGACCTAAAACACCTGCTGGACAATCTGTATTTGCTTCAAAAAAAGTACATTGAATATTTAATGGTAAAGCTGCTTGGGCCATCATACGGCCCAGTTGTCCACCACCAAAAATACCGATAGTTTTATCCATTTCAGCCTCTTAAACTTGTCCCGGAATGTTGTTGCTTGCAACTTTATCAGTTTGTGCAGCACGGAAATCAGCAACATTTTTTGCGATTTCAGGACGAGTTAAACCTAAGATTTGAGCAGCCATAATCGCAGCATTAGTCGCACCAGCTGGACCAATTGCCAAAGTACCCACTGCAATACCTGCTGGCATTTGTACGATTGAAAGTAATGAATCTACACCATTTAAAATTGATGATTTAACTGGTACACCCAACACAGGTAAGTCAGTTTTTGCAGCACACATACCTGGTAAGTGCGCAGCACCACCAGCACCAGCAATAATCACTTGAATACCACGATCACGCGCAGTTTCTGCATATTCAAATAAACGGTCTGGCGTACGGTGAGCAGATACCACTTCCGCTTCAAATGGGACACCAAGCTGTTTAAGCATATTGGCAGTATGTTCAAGCGTTGCCCAATCGGACTGGGAACCCATGATAATTCCGACTAAAGGTTGGGTATCTGTTGCGACCGCGTTCATTGGCATTTCCAAAGCGTAAAAATGGTAAAAACTCGACTTGCACCAAGCCAAGCATGAGAGAAAAAGATGAGGCCAATATTATAGCTGTTTTTTCACTCACCCCAAAGCCCAAGTTTATGAGGAAAAAGCATGAATCCGATGGATTTAACAACGATCTGTCTGAAAACCCGATTTCAAATAATTTTACTGGCTTCTAAATACAAAATAGACGCAGCCAAACAGGCATAACATGGCCCAAACATAGTCTAATTTAAACGGCTGCTTAAACAGCAACACCATAAATGGCACAAATACAATAAGCGTAACCACTTCTTGGGTAATTTTCATTTCACCCAAGGTCCAGTTTTGATCACTCAAGATTCGAGTGGCTGGAATCATAAAACTATATTCCAGTAGGGCAATAATCCAACCGAATAAAATCGCTTGCCAGAATGGAGCATGGTGCAAAAACTTAAGATGCCCATACCATGCAAGTGTCATAAAACAGTTCGAAATAATTAATAGCACAAAAGCTAAAACCGTTGGGCTCAAAGGCACATCCTTCATCATTACGATGATATAAGTATTAATATGGATCAAAAATATTATAAAAGATAAAACTGTAATTCAGCTTAAATCTAAAAAATAAAGCTGTCCGTTTATGGGCATCTCAAACACATAGAACAACAACGAATTTTGACTATCTTTTCCAGTTGAGCCTTGCTATCGTTGCTGGCAAATTTATCAATAATGAAACCACAGTAAATCATATTTATACTGTGTACAAAAGCAGTGGAGAAGGCGAGCAATGCATCTGCATATCTTGGGTATTTGTGGCACTTTTATGGGCTCTTTAGCACTTTTAGCTCGTGATTTAGGACATAAGGTAACAGGTTCCGATTCAAACGTTTACCCGCCAATGTCTACCCAGTTAGAAAACGCAGGTATTGAACTCATGCAAGGCTATGACCGTAGCCATTTACAGCCTCATCCAGATTTGGTTATTGTCGGCAATGCCATGAAACGTGGTATTGATGCCGTGGAATACATGCTCAATGAAGGCCTGCCATATATTTCAGGCCCACAGTTCCTTGCAGATCATGTTTTACAAGGTAAACATGTGCTTGGTGTAGCGGGTACTCATGGAAAAACCACGACTACCACCATGCTCGCTTGGGTACTTGATCAGGCTGGTTTAAACCCAGGCTTTTTAATTGGTGGTGTGCCACTTGGTTTTAGTGAAAGTGCTCGTTTAGGCGGTGGCAAATACTTCTGCGTTGAAGCTGATGAATATGACTCAGCTTTCTTTGATAAACGTTCTAAGTTTGTTCATTATCATCCAAAAACGGCGATTTTAAATAACCTTGAATTTGACCATGCCGATATTTTTGATGACCTAGCAGCGATTCAAAAACAGTTCCATCATCTGGTTCGTACTATTCCAAGTGAAGGCCGTATTATTGCGCCAATTACCGAAACTCATATTGATGAAGTACTTGAAATGGGCTGCTGGACACCCGTGATTCGTACAAGTTTAGAAGCAAATGAGAAAGCAGCCTTATCTGCCGAATTAATTTCAATTGATGGCAGCCATTTTAAAGTACTCGAAAATGGCAATGCCGTTGGTGAAGTGAAATGGAGCATGACAGGGCAACATAGCGTAGCGAATGCTTTGGCAACCATTGCAGCCGCTCAACATGTGGGCGTTGCACTTGAAACAGCTTGTGAAGCTTTATCTAACTTTGGCGGTGTGAAACGCCGTATGGAGTTACTCGGTACCGTGAATGGTATTGAGGTTTATGATGACTTCGCTCACCATCCAACAGCAATTGACACCACTTTAGATGGCGCACGCAAACGCTTAGGTGAACGCCGTTTATGGGCTATTATTGAACCGCGTTCAAATACCATGCGTATGGGCAGCCATAAGGATGGCTTAGCGCATTCAGCACGCTTAGCAGATGACGTTATCTGGTACCAGCCAGAAGGTTTAGACTGGGATTTACAACCTGTAATTGAAGCTGCATCAAACCGTGCTCAAGTCAGCCGTTCACTTGATGAAATTATTAACCGTATTGTTAATGAAGCAGGTGAGGGCGATGCTGTTGTGATTATGTCTAATGGTGGCTTTGGTGGCTTACATCAAAAACTTATAAGCGCATTAAAAGCAAAAGCTGCTTAACTTTATCTCTAGATGATTTAATAAAAAACGGGTTTCAGTTTGAAACCCGTTTTTTTAGTTTAATGGTTTTTAAACCTGCTTTGGCTCTATATCTTCTATAAATTTATTCGAGATGAATAAACGTAGCGTATAGACAATACCCATCGCAAATACGCTATATCCCACGTTATTACAAATAAATGGAATACATAAAATAATGAGTGCAGTAATAGGATAAAACCATTTAGAAATTCCAGCTAAACATTCAAACTCGTATAACATCCAGATACAAGTGGTATAAAGCACCACACTCACTGCGACAATTACACCCATATATAAATCAGAAATATGTGCATGATGGGTCGTGACATCCACGGCGGCGGCAAGCGCAGCACCCACCGCAGCAATACTCACAAAAACAAAATAATGACCATAACCCCATACAAATGGGCGTACACCTTTAAAATGATGATGCTGTTCACTGCGATCAAAGTAAGCCCACCACATTGCAAACATGAGCATCAATCCACCAATCATTAAGAAAACGGCAGGAATATTGATAGATTGCGCCGCAAGCGCATCACGTATGGCATTAAAACTACCTACAATTGATTCGCCCAAAACAATAATGGTGAGAAGAGCATAGCGCTCTACAATATGATGAGGGTGCCACGGCGTAGGCGAATGTTTTTCTGCATAGATGGGAACGAATAACTCGAGCACAGCTAGACATAAAAATAAAGGTATAGAAAGGACATGAGCAAAGTTAGCTACAAGCCAGCCAATTTGTACTAAGACTATACCGATCGCATAGCGGTAAGCCGTAACTCGCCGTTCAGGATCATGTTTTGCTGCGCGAAGCCACTGGGTAACTAAAGCTAAGCGCATAATCACATAGCCCACAATAATGATGTCGAAGTCCTGACTACGGAACACATCAGGAATACCTGCAGCCATGACCAATGAACCTACAATTTGTACAAAGGTAAGGCACCGATACAATGCATCATCATTATCGTAAGCTGAAGCGAACCATGAAAAATTCATCCATGCCCACCACAGCGCAAAAAACACCATTAGGTAGCTTGGCAGTGCATGCCACAGATGATTTTCAATAATCGCGTGGTGTAACTGCTGACCTGCTGTTGCAATCGCAACCACAAAAATTAAATCGAACAATAATTCGAGGGGAGTTGCTGCTCTATGCGGCTGTTTAGGATCTCTTGGAGATAAAGGCCTCAAACTTAATTTTTTCTGTTTTTCTTGAGTAGTCATAAAATAACGTTCTCGAATAAAGTGCCAACACGTTAACACTTTAATATTAACCACCAGATCACGCATTAAAAATTATTTAGGTCTGCTGATTAATCTTTAGTCACAAACAAACTATATTTCATTTTTGTGACAATTCTTTATCAAGACAACACGCTTAATTCTTTATCATAGCCCACGTTTTTTTGTTCTTGTTTGGAATATGAATGTCTTTAGAAACACTCAACCTTAGCTTATTCCATGTCATAAATGGTGCTCAGGATGCGAGTCAATTTATCATTCGTCTTGCTATCTTTTTTGCTAATGATCTCCTGTATATTCTTTTATTCATCCTTACATTTTTATGGTTCTACGGCGATCAAGATTTAAAAAATAGGGTCATTAAATCTGTCTTTTTAACCTGTATATCACTTTTAGTGGGTTATGTTATTTCTCTGTTTTATCATCATCCAAGACCATTTGTAATGGGTGTTGGCACCACGTTTATTGAGCATGCGCCAACCGCATCTTTTCCAAGTAATCATATGCTGATTTTCAGCACCATAGCCTTGTCTTATTTGTTTGCTCAGCGCAAAATGATTGGCATCATTCTGTTATTTTTGTCATTTGTGGTAGCGTGGTCACGTATTTATTTAGGTGTGCATTTCCCTTTAGACATGCTGGGGGCTTTTATTGTCGCGCTTCTGGTCAATACGGCAGGTTATTACTTCTGGAATGCTTACGGTACAAGTTTGACCGCATTCTTTATTCACCTTTACCAAATTATATGCAAACCGCTTTTAGACCGCGGTTTGATTAAGTAATTCGTAGAAATTTTGGTATTCCCACTACGACATTAAGTTCAGTTGCGTAATACAAAAAAATCTGCCATTCTATGTGAAATTGGATAGGTTTTATCCAATACAGAATTTAGTTTGACAAGGGGAGTAGCCTCCTCCAAACATAACAGCAATGTTATGTGTCAGATATCGTCAATACACTTTTATTAAAAAGTCGGTATCTGAGCATCGTGAAATTCATGATGTAGGCAAGACCTTGATCATGTTGATACAGATGTTTAATTCATCTGGCAACTGGTCGAGGTTTTTTTATGCCCAATTGCCGGATGTATGGAGGATTTATGGAAACAATCGGCAATTTATGGCTGTACGTAGCATTCTTTGGCATAGTCATTGTCATGCTCCTAATTGACTTTTTAGGCTTTAAGCAAAAACAAGGTCAAGATGTATCAATTAAGCAAGCTGCTTACTGGAGTGTGGCGTGGGTAAGCGTCGCGGTGTTATTTGGTGGCGGTTTATGGCTTTATCTCCAACAAACAGTTGGGGTGACCTTAGCAAACCAAAAAACCATGGAATACTTCGCAGGTTACTTACTTGAAAAGTCTCTCGCAATTGACAACGTTTTCGTCTGGTTAATGATTTTTGCGGCATTTGCTATTCCAGCAGCACTACAACGTAAAATTTTGCTTTACGGCGTATTAGGCGCAATCGTACTGCGTACTCTGTTTATCTTCATTGGTGCATGGTTCGTTCAAGAGTTTTCATGGGTGCTTTATATCTTTGGTGCGTTCTTGGTATATACAGGTTTCAAATTCTTAAAAGGCCAAGAAGAAGAAACTAATATTGAAGATATCAAAGCTCTAAAATGGTTACGTAAGCACATGCGTATTACGCCGCAGCTTGAAGGTGACAAATTCTTTGTACGTCAAAATGGTTTATTGTGGGCAACGCCATTATTTTTAGTATTGATTTTGGTTGAAGCTTCAGATGTGATTTTCGCGGTAGACTCTATTCCTGCTATTTTCGCGGTAACGAGTGATCCATTTATTGTTTTAACGGCGAATTTAATGGCAATTTTAGGTTTACGCGCAATGTTCTTCCTACTTGCTGGCGCTGCGTCTAAACTGCATTACTTGCCATATGGTTTAGGCATCATCTTATTGTTCATTGGTGCAAAAATGTTGTTGCTTGATGTATTCCACATGCCAATCTGGATTTCGTTAAGCTTTATCGTAATCGTGTTAGCAATTACGGCTTATCTCTCTTTACGACACAACAAAAAGCAATTGCATTTTTAATTCATCCTATCAAGGGATCTACATAAAAAAGCACTTTAAAAGTGCTTTTTTATTGAGTGTTGCTTGCGATCAAGCAGTGCATTTTAAGTATAAAACGCATAATACACTTTCATTTTCAAATCTAATTTAGAACAAAAATTCAAAAATAAAAATCTATAAAATTATGTATTTTAATAATTTTACTCTTAATTTCTTTATTAAAAATCAATATTGGCAAGCTCTTTGCATCTCCTAAAAAGAAAAAAGCCTAGATTTTAGGGGCTCGAAAGAGCCCTGATTTTTTTTAAGGAGAGATGCCATGAATGCGATTCCAACTTTAACGCCACTTGCAATGCCGTGTAACAGCAGCTTTGAAGCAAAAGATTGGGAAATTTTATCTACTCACTGGTATCCAGTTGCGCGTATTCAAGATGTCTCCACAGCACCTCAACGAGTTACATTACTAGACGTCAACATGGCTTTATATAAGACAGAAAGTGGTGAAATTCATCTGGTGCGAGACATTTGCCCACATCGTGGCGTTCCTTTAACCAAAGGTTGGGTCGATGGTGAAGAAATTGTGTGTCCTTATCATGGTCTACGCTATAACACTAAAGGGAAATGTACCCAAATACCAGCTCAACCCGAGTTAACTAAAATTTCGGATCGTTTTTCTCTGACCAAATTTCCGGTTGTTGAACGTTATGGCTTGATTTGGACCAGTATTCATGGTCGTGATGTTGCTAAAGCCAATATTCCTGCATTAGATACTTGGGACCATGCAGAGCATCAATCAATTTTACCGCCTTTTGTCGATATTGGCGGTTCTAGCGGGCGTCAACTCGAAGGATTTATCGATGTCGCTCATTTTGCATGGGTGCATCACAACGCCTTTGCCAGTCGCGATAATCCCGTTGTCCCTAAATACCATACTGAACGTACAGAATATGGCTTAAAAACGGTCTATATTAGCAATGTCAGTAACTATCCGCATGAGTTAAAACATCTCGAACCAGAAGGCTTTTTATGGAAACGCACCTTTGATGTCTATCCACCTTTTTCAGCGGTACTTACGGTCGATTTCCCAGAAGGTGGGGTCTTAAAAATCTTAAATGCCTGCTGTCCTATCTCAAGCAATAAAACCCGTTTATTTGTTCCACTCACGCGTAACTTTGACCAAACTGGCGATTTAGAAAAAGTATATGCATTTAATGCGCAAATTTTTGCTGAAGACCAAGACATGGTCGAATCACAAAAGCCGGAAGACGTTCCGCTTGATTTAATGATGGAGGCACATTTTGAAGCAGACCGTTCATCAACGACTTATCGACGGATTTTGGCAGAATGGGGACTAAGTAAACGTTATACCGTTTAAATCTTGGCTAAGTGGGGTACAATCAATCGAAAAAAGTGAAAATATAAAGGCTTTCCATGTCATTGATCGCAAATACCACCATTGTGCGTGGTCGTTTTTTAGATATTCAACAAACTGTCTCTGAGCCAACTGATATTCCAAATCAAGTGCGTTATTTAGAAGATGGTGTATTGATTAGTGAACATGGAAAAATCAAATGGTTTGGTGCATGGAAAGACGCTCAACAGCATCTTCCAGCTGGAGTTGAGGTTCAACATTATCCAGAGCAATTGATTGTACCTGGCTTTATTGATACCCATATTCATTTTCCGCAAACTGAAATGGTGGGAGCTTACGGCGAGCAACTTTTAAGCTGGCTTAATACCTATACATTTCCAACCGAAATCCAGTTTCAAGACAAAGCATACGCAAGTGAAATTGCCCAGTTCTTTGTTCAAGAGCTATTAAAACACGGTACAACCACGGCCCTCGTTTTCTGTACAGTTCATCCTGAGTCTGTGGATGCCTTATTTGAAGCCGCAGAGCACGTTCAGATGCGTTTAATCGCCGGTAAGGTACTCATGGACCGTAATGCCCCTGAAGCGCTTTGTGATACCCCAGAAACGGCTTACAGCGACACTAAAGCACTCATTAAAAAATGGCATGGTAAAGGCCGTGCTCTATATGCAATTACGCCACGTTTTGCACCAACATCTACACCTGAACAGTTAGAAAGAGCAGGGCAGTTAAAACAAGAATTTCCGGATGTTTATGTACATACACATTTAAGTGAAAACAAAGATGAAATTGCTTGGGTGAAATCTTTATTCCCAGAACAAGCGGGCTATTTAGATGTTTATCAACATTATGGTCTAACTGGTAAACGTTCTATATTTGCGCATTGCGTTCACTTAGAAGATCAAGAATGGCAATGTATGCATGATACGCAGTCAGCTATCGCATTTTGTCCAACTTCAAACCTGTTCTTAGGTAGTGGTTTATTCCCATTGAAAAAAACATGGGAAAAGCAAGTGAAAGTAGGTTTAGGGACAGATATCGGTGCTGGTACATCATTTAGCTTGCTGCAAACTGTTAACGAGGCTTATAAGGTTCAGCAGTTACAAGGTGATAAACTTTCAGCTTATGAAGCGCTTTATCATGCAACCTTAGGCGGAGCAAAAGCGCTTGATTTACAAGACCAGTTAGGCAACTTCAACGTCGGTAAAGAAGCAGACTTTGTGGTATTGAATCTCAAGCCAACAGCATTACAGCAACTTCGTCAGTCTAAATCCAAATCTGTTGAAGATTCACTATTTGCATTATTCACTTTAGGTGATGATCGTAATATTGAGGCGACTTATGTTTATGGAAAACGTGCTTATCAAAAAGAAACAGCCCAGTAAAAAAGGCATTATTAAGTTTTTGTTATTATTTGGAATATGTGCTGTTGCGTTAAAGCGTGATCGACATATTCAGCAAAATCATAAAATTTCAACTCCTTCAAAGGGTGCATGAAACGTCATTTTGCTTTAAAATTTTACCATTAACTCAGTTTTTCGAGGTGTTGCAGGTCAACACCTTTTTTATTTTTTCTTTTATATCTTGTAGGAATCTGCCATGACTGTTGCAATGAGCATCATGATTTCAACCGAAGAAATTCAAGCAAAAGTCAAAGAGCTCGGCGAGCAAATCAATTCTCACTATGCAAATAGTGATAAAGAATTGGTTCTGATTGGTCTACTTCGTGGTTCTGTTATTTTTATGGCAGACTTGTGCCGAACGATTACCAAACCGCATGAACTCGACTTTATGACAGTGTCTAGCTACGGCGGCGGTACGACTTCAAGTCGAGATGTTAAAATCTTAAAAGATCTTGACGGTGAAATTCGCGGTAAAGATGTACTAGTGGTTGAAGACATCATCGACTCAGGCAACACCTTAAGCAAAGTTGTGGAAATGTTGCAAACTCGCGAGCCAAATTCGATTCAATTGTGCACATTAGTGAGCAAACCGTCTCGCCGTGAAATTGATCTCGAAGTTAAATTTTTAGGTTTTGAAGTTGAAGATAAGTTTATTGTGGGCTTTGGCCTAGATTACGATCAAAAATATCGCCATTTGCCTTTTATTGGTGAAATTGGCCTATAAATTTCATAAAAATAGCACCATAAGGTGCTATTTTTTTATATAAGGTTTTATCTTTGAACAAAAAAGACACAAAAAGTCGCAATCTGCTACAGACAAAATAGACAGCTCTGTCGCACGATAGAATATGAAGCAAAATCATTAACTTCATCAAAAAAACAACTGGAGAACAAATATGTGGTCACTTATTGTTGCTATTGTGGTTGGTTTCTTCGCTGGCTTAATCGCTCGTGCTTTGCATCCAGGTGATGACAAGGCAGGCTTTATCGTTACCACTTTAATTGGTATTGCAGGTTCACTTCTAGCCACTTATGGTGGTCGCTTACTTGGCTTTTACGGAGAAAATTCAGCTGCGGGCTTTATCGCTTCCGTAATTGGTGCAGTCATTATTTTGTTTATTTACAATTTGATTGCACGAAAAAGCTAATCTTTAGTTCATTCATGAAAAAAGCACCCTATGGTGCTTTTTTTAATATCTTTATAGACCTAGCTCTTTCCAGACTTCCTGAATTTCTTCAGCAGACCTTGTACCTACTAATTTAAAACCGTTTGCAAAAATTAGGGTAGGAGTAGCATTAAAACCTAATTTTCTTCCAAGCTCCAAGTTTCGGTCAATTGGGTTTGTACAGCTCGCAACCGTTGGTTTAACACCTTGTTCAATTAGCTTTTTCCAAGAGTATGATTGGTTTGGTGCACACCAAACTTGTCTGGAAACGACAATAGACTGAGGTTTTAAAGGATAGATAAACGTGTAAATTGTTACGTCTTTAAGCTTATCTAGTTCAGGTTCAAGCTTTTTACAGTAAGGACAATTTGGGTCAGAAAATACCGCTAAAACATGCTGACCATTACCTTTAACTGTTTTAATGGCATCTTTTAAAGGTAATTGTTTCCAATCAATTGAATTCTGCCCTAAAACTAAGTCTTTGGTTAAATTCTTCTGATCTTTTAAGCGAATCATAGAACCTACCAACATATGCTGACCATCTTCACCAAGGTAAATGATTTGTTGATCCAGATTAGCGCTATATAGTCCGGGCATTTCGGTTTTCTGAATATTGCTAATTTTCAAATTAGGATATTGTTTTTTAATATTTTCCCTAACAGTATCCACATTAGCGAAACTCAAACTTGTAGTTAAGCTAAATAATGCCAATATTCCTAATTTTTTAAGCATAAAACCGACTCATAGAGAGGAAAGAATATCATTTTAATCAGTTCATCTTATCAAAACAGAGCTGATTACGAGTTATAACCAAACTCCCACTTAGTTAATCCAATGTTTCACGTGGAACATAAACAGCTTTTAAAAGCTTTCTCAATCTGATTTTGATCATGACGTGATACACTATAGCCGTGCATAACATTTAAACCCAATATACTCCCTACCAGTATATTGAATTATTAAGAGAAAACAGATGAGTCACATTGGTCAGGATAAAAAAATTCTTAATCGTGTAAAACGACTAAAAGGGCAAATCAACAGCATCGAAAATGCGATAGAACAACCAGAATCCTCATGCATCGATATTTTGCAGCAAGTTGCAGCCATCAAAGGTGCAATAAACGGTTTAATGAGTGAATTGATGGAACAACACTTACACCACCATGTACTTCAAGGTGCAGAAGTTGATCAAAATGAGTTAGAGGAATTTTTAAAAGTTTTAAAGAGATACGGCTAAGGAAATTACTGGATGACATAGCACTCTACATCATCCAGTTTTTTTATTATTTTCCAATACAGAAAGAACCAAAGATTTTGCCTAATAGGTCGTCAGCGCTAAAGTCGCCTGTAATTTCACCTAAAGCATTTTGAGCAAGGCGTAATGACTCGGCAACAAGCTCACCAGCGTTAAATACAACAAGTTGCTCACGTGCTTCTGAAAGATAGAGTTGTGTGCGCTTCATTGCGTCTAAATGGCGTGTTCTTGCAATAAACGTATCTTCCTCAGGGTGAAAACCTGCATGCGCTGTAATCGCATCTACGAGGCCTTGTACACCCATCTCTTGTTTTGCAGAAACTGTAATATGACGGAACCCCTGAAAATCAGTGATTTCGGCTAATTGACCGGTTAAATCGCATTTATTACCAATTAGCATTAAACGTCGCGGTTCAATATGCTCAGCAAAATATTCTTGAGCGAGTTGTAATGGGTCATCACCTTGATTCAAGTCGTAAACTAACAACAATAAATCGGCTTGTTCAATTTCCTTGATTGCTCTGCGAATCCCTTCTTTTTCGACCACATCACCCGTTTCACGAAGCCCAGCAGTGTCTGTTAAAGTGATTGGTAAGCCATTTAAGCTAATTTTTTCATGCAAAACATCGCGAGTAGTACCAGCAATATCAGTCACAATAGCCCGCTCTACACCAGCAAGTGCATTTAACAAGCTCGATTTACCCGCATTCGGTTTACCCGCAATCACAACTTGCAAACCTTCACGCAAAAGTTGTCCTTGTCGTGCAGATGTTTGAACTGCATGTACTGACTGCTGAACATCTTCGAGTAAAGCTAAAATTTTGCCATCTGCTAGGAAATCAATCTCCTCTTCAGGAAAATCAATTGCAGCTTCTACATGCAATCGTAAATGGATCAGTTTTTCTAAAACTGTATTAATTTTTGTTGAAAAGGCACCTTGTAAAGAACGGACTGCCGAACGAGCCGCAGCTTGCGAAGTCGCATCAATCAAATCCGCAATCGCTTCAGCTTGTACCAAGTCCATTTTGCCATTTTCAAAAGCTCGCATGGAGAATTCACCAGCTTTTGCAGCAATTGCACCAAGCTCAAATAAGCGACCAAGCAAGGCATTTTGAATAACTGGACCGCCGTGACCTTGTAACTCGACAACATCTTCACCAGTAAAGGAGTGCGGATTTGGAAAGCACAACACTATCCCTTCATCCATGATGCTTCCATCTACATCATAAAACTTACGGAAACCAGCCATGCGTGCTTCAGGCAAGTTTTTTTGCGTCAGCTTTTGAGCAATTTCATAGGCCTTAGGTCCAGATAAGCGAATCACGCCCACTCCACCACGCCCTGGTGGCGTTGCAATTGCGGCAATTGTGGTTTGACTTTGCATATTACTCACCTAAAAAACCCAAAATACAGCCAAAGAAAAATCCGCTTAAGATTACCATCTTAAGCGGATTGATTCAGCAAAAGTTCAACGTTTAAGATGCTGATTCAGTCTTGTTTAGACGACTTTTCGCAACACTCTTGTTAATAAACGACTGCTGTAAAATAGTAATACTGTTGTTCACAATCCAGTACAACACCAGACCTGCAGGGAAGAACAACATAAATACCGTGAACATAATCGGCATAATGCGGAATACTTTCGCTTGCATTGGATCAGCAGGTTGCGGGTTCAACATTTGCTGAGCAAACATTGTCGCACCCATAATTAATGGCAAGATGAACCAAGGATCCATTGCTGACAAGTCTTGAATCCAGCCTAACCATGGCGCATGACGCAATTCCACACTTTCCATGAGTACCCAGTACAAAGCAAGGAAAATTGGCATTTGTAGCAATAATGGTAAGCAACCTGACAGTGGGTTAACTTGTTCACGTTTATAAAGTGCCATCATTTCTTGCGAGAAGCGCATACGGTCTTCACCGAACTCTTCTTTCATGCGTTGCATTTCTGGTGCAATCACACGCATTTTCGCCATAGAACGATAACTTTTTGAAGATAAAGGCCACAAAATCATCTTCACCATAATGGTAAGCAAGATGATCGACCACCCCCAGTTACCAACAATACTATGGAAGAATTGAAGACCTAAGAACAACAACTTGGCAATTGGCCATAACCAACCATAGTCAACAGTCTGGTTTAAACCTACAGCCAAATCTTTTAATTCAGATTGTACTTTTGGACCTGAATAAAGCTTCGCATCTACTTCCATTGAAGTGCCAGCTGGAACATTAATTACTGGCGACGTAAAGCCAATAATATTCATATGATCCGCAGACTGACGAGATTCAAGCTTCGCAACATAAGGCTGACCATTTGCTTGGGTCAGTTTAAGATTTCCAGGAATCCAAGCACTAACGAAATAATGCTGAACAATCGCAACCCATCCACCTTTAGCTTCAGTATTTACTTTTTCTTCTGAGAAATTAGCAAATTTAAGCTTGTTATAGTGTGAATCAGGCGTACCCCATGCTCCACCTAAGAAAGTTCCTAGTGTGAAAATACCTTGAGAAGACTTACCAGGATCCTCAGAGTTATCGCGCTTTAATTGTCCAAACATCTGACCTTGCCAATTTTGTTGGCTACGGTTAATGACTTGATGGCTTACAACAATCGGATACTGACCTTGAGTAAAGGTGAAAGTTTTAATAATTTCAACGCCTTCTGGTGTTTTAAATACCATAGGAACATTTAAAACTTTTTCAGCTTGACCCTTTTGATCTTGTACACCTTTAGCATCAGCCAAAGTATATGATGTTTTTTCAACCGCATATAACGGACGACCACCACGACTACTGTCTGGTCCATTCAAACCAATTAAGCCAGATTGAGCAACATATGTACGCTTGGCATCATTTTCAAGCATAACAAAAGGTTGATTACTGTCTTTGCTTTTGTCGTGAGAGAGTAATTCAATACGAACAATATCACCACCTTTTGGATTAATCCAAATATGGTAAAGGTCAGTTTGTACTGAAATAAGCTGTTGATTCACAGGTGCAGTTGCATCTGTGGTTTGTGACTGCGCAATATTTGCTTGTGGCACATCGGAAGCCACTGTTGCAGTTTTGGCATTTGGCAAATCAGCAGATACTTCATGCGAACTTACAGCCGCCGCTTGTTGTTGCGGTGCAGTTGCAGCATTTCCATAATCTTTTTGCCAAGCCAAAATGAGCAAATATGCGGTGACAAACATGGCCCCGAGAATTGCAAACCTGGCCCATTGTTGCATATCTATTACCCCAAATGGTTAGAGAGATTTTGCTTCATTAAACGATCACGAAAGGGTACAGCAACATGATGCGTTTGAGAATCTATTTGATGAAACGAAATAAAACGAATTGCTTTTGGCGGTACCGGATCATATCCGGAGCCTCCCCACGGATGACAACGGCAAATACGTTTAGAAGATAACCAAACGCCTTTAATTGCACCATGAGTTTGTAATGCTTCTATCGCATATTGGGAACAAGTTGGAATATAACGACAACGGGGTCCAAGAAGCGGACTAATCGCAATTTGATACAGACGAATCAACCAACGCAAAATACGAACCATTGGTCATCTCTTAGTTCTGCGAGGTTGGGACAACTTTAGAATGTTTTTTTGCCAAGCGTTGTAATTTTTGCCAAGCAAAATCTAATTGTTGATATAGCTCAGCATTCGTAATCGTTTCAATACCAACTTTAGGCATTACAACAACATCTATGTCTAACCCAAATTTCGGCTGATTAAGACGAAAGCTCTCACGGGCAAGACGCTTTATTCGATTTCTTTCATGCGCACGGCGCACCTTTTTCTTAGCAACGACAATACCCAAACGGCTATTAGGCTGTTCGGTGAATTTTGCAAGAAATAAAAAATGGGGCTGATGCACTTTAAAAAGCGCACCATCAAATACACTTTTATAATCTGCAGCACAGCGTACACGACGATCTGTGCTAAAACTGTAAAGTGCCATCACACCCAAGTCTGGTCAGCTAACAGTAATTAAACAGTTAAGCTATGACGACCTTTTGCACGACGACGAGCTAAAACTTGACGACCAGCTTTAGTTGCCATACGAGCACGGAAACCATGAACGCGCTTACGCTTTAATTCAGATGGTTGGAAAGTACGTTTCATATTGAAACTCCCAAAAATGATCTTTCTATAAAGGTCCGCGATTTTATTGTGCAATGTTTACGCTGTCAATGAAAAACCGAGAAAGTTTTGTATTTAAGTCAAATTTTTACATTCCTACCTTCTGTTTATATTTAGCTACTTTTTCTTATTTAAGAGTTATGCACAAAGTAATTGTTTATTTTTATTGAGACTTTTAAGATATACACTTCTTATTTACATACTTATCAACAAACCAAGATGTCAAAGTGGTTCTAGTTTGGTATATTTGAATTTAAATTCATATTTTTTAGTTATCCACAATTTGATGCGACCCTATTATATAAATTCAAATTTTAAAATTTAAATTTATTCTTATTAGTGTGGACTTTTTCTGTGGATTTCGTAGTTTTAAATTTAAAAAACATATATTTGAGTTGTTGATAACTCTGTTTTTATTAACTTTATAGATTGTGGATAAGTTTATGTGTTAATTTATCCACAGGATGTGCAAAAAGTTATTCACAATTGGTTTTGAATTTAAATTTATTCACAAGAGTTTTCTTTTTAGACAAAATCAACTGAAATCGTCATGACAGATGTGGATAACTTGGGTAGAATGGCGACCCCTTCTTATCAGGAAGGGTTAATCTTTAAATGATTTGAATTTAAAACGCAGACATAGGGGATACACATGCTTTGGACAGACTGCTTAACTCGCTTGCGACAAGAGCTCTCTGATAACGTCTTTGCGATGTGGATTCGCCCTTTAGTAGCTGAAGAAGTGGAGGGTATACTACGTCTATATGCTCCTAATCCTTATTGGACGCGTTATATTCAAGAGAATCATTTAGAGTTAATTTCTATATTGGCAGAACAATTGTCAGAAGGACGAGTGCGTCAAGTTGAAATCTTGGTCGATTCCCGTCCTGGTAGTATTTTGTCTTCTAATGAGCAACCTGCAACTACTACAGCAGCTTTACAGACTGCTCCTGTAGCTCAACCTGTTAAGGTTAAAAAGGAAGTAGAAGCTGTTGCTAATAATGTTGTTAATCCTAAAACATCAAAAAAGAAGCTTTTAAATCCACAATTTACATTTTCTTTATTTGTTGAAGGCCGTTCTAACCAGATGGCTGCTGAAACATGCAGGAAGGTTTTAACGCAATTAGGTGCATCTCAACACAATCCTTTGTTTTTATATGGCCCAACGGGCCTTGGTAAAACTCACTTAATGCAAGCAGTTGGTAATGCATTGCTCCAAGCTAAGCCGAATGCGAGAGTCATGTATATGACTTCGGAAAGTTTTGTACAGGATTTTGTGAGTTCCTTACAAAAAGGAAAGGTTGAAGAATTTAAGAAAAATTGTCGTTCTCTAGATTTATTATTAGTTGATGATATTCACCTTTTGGCTGGTAAAGAAGCTAGTCTTGTTGAATTCTTTTATACATTTAACGCCTTACTTGATGAATCTAAACAAATTATTTTAACTTCTGATCGCTATCCTAAAGAATTAACAGAACTTGATCCTCGATTAGTTTCTCGTTTTTCTTGGGGGCTATCAGTCGGTGTTGAACCGCCAGATATTGAAACACGAATCGAAATTTTACTTAAAAAAGCTGAAAATAGTGGCGTTGATTTGCCTAGAAACTGCGCATTATTTATTGCTCAACAAGTGGTAGCGAACGTACGTGAACTTGAAGGTGCGTTGAATAAAGTGGTTGCAATTTCACGTTTCAAAGGTGCTCCGATCGACCTTGATGTCGTACGAGAGTCTTTAAAAGATGTATTGGCGATTCGTGCACGTACAATTAGTGTAGAAAATATACAACGCGTGGTGAGTGAATATTTCCGTATCCCGTTAAAAGAATTAGTGGGTCCAAAACGGACACGAATTTATGCACGACCACGTCAATTGGCGATGGGTCTTGCTCGTGAATTGACGGGTGATAGTTTTCCGGAAATCGGAATGGCTTTTGGTGGACGAGACCATAGCACCGTAATGCATGCGTGTGAAAAAGTGGTTAGTTTGCGGGAAGAAGATCCTATCTTTGACGAAGATTATAAGAACTTATTACGTCTTCTTCAGAGTTAATGAAATCATAAGACGTTGTTGCAAAGTCTCCATAAGTGCAGCATAGTACACAGCTAAAAAATGAAATGTTTGCTCCAAGTTGCTAGAGGAATGAATCGTGCGTTTGAAAATCGCTAAAGAAAGTTTACTCAATGTTTTATCGCATGTTGTCGGTGCGGTAGAACGTCGTCATACCTTGAATATTCTTTCAAACGTCAAAATTCAGACTAATGGTCAAGCACTCACCATTACAGGTTCGGATTTAGAAGTTGAACTGGTGGCGAGTACTGCTTTATCAGAAGGGGCGTGCCTTGAAGCAGGTGAAACAACTGTTCCTGCGCGTAAGTTGATGGACATTTGTAAATCTTTACCTGCAGCTGCATTAATTGATTTACAAATTACTGAAGATCAACGATGTATTTTAAAGTCTGGTAATAGCCGTTTTGTATTAGGTACTCTGCCAGCTGAAGATTATCCGTTACTCAATACTGAGAATAGCCAAGGTACGCAAGTACAGGTGACTCAACGTGAATTAAAGCGTTTATTTGAAAAAACTGCTTTTGCGATGGCTGTACAAGATGTACGTTTTTATTTAACAGGTACTTTGTTAGAAATTGATGAAAATCAATTACGTGCAGTAACAACTGATGGCCACCGTCTTGCACTTTGTGAAATTTTGGCTTCTTCTAGTTCATCTCAATTAGTACAAGCAATTGTGCCGCGTAAAGCTGTTGGTGAATTACAACGTTTACTGAGTATTGAAGATGAGCAACTTACCTTGCTTATTGGTCGTGAATTATTAAATGTGACGATTAATACGCCAAGTCGTGATAAAGAACAAGGTGATATTACCGTTCGTTTTACGACGAAATTGATTGACGGAAAATTCCCTGATTACCGCCGTGTGATTCCACGTGGTGGTGATAAACATGTTTTGATTGGTCATGATGTATTTAAGCAATCATTACAGCGTGTCGCAATTTTAAGTAATGAAAAATTACGTGGTGTTTTCTTAAACTTTAATCAAGATTCTTTGCAGCTGCGTGCAAATAACCCTGAACAAGATGAAGCGATTGAAGATTTAGCAATCCAATATCAAAATTCACCATTAGAAATGTCATTTAATGCTCAATATTTGCTTGATGTATTAGGTGTATTAGATGGTGATGATGTCAATATGAGCATGACTGAGGCGAACCAATCAGTATTGGTACAAGATCCAGCTCACCCTGATCAGACTTACGTTGTTATGCCGATGCGTGTTTAATTTGGTTTAATTCTATGCATCTTACGCGTTTAAACATAGAACGTGTGCGTAATTTAAAAACGGTTGCACTCCATGGTTTGCAACCGTTTAATGTTTTTTATGGCGCCAACGGTTCAGGAAAAACTTCAATTCTGGAAGCAATTCATTTGCTTGCAACAGGTCGTTCATTTCGTACACATATTCCAAAGAATTATATTCAGTATGAAGCTGACGACGCGATTGTATTTGCCCAATCGGTGACTGAAAAAATCGGTATGCAGAAACTTGCTTCTGGTGAGCAGTTGATGAAAGTGAATGGCGATACGGTGGCAACACAAGGTCAGCTCGCGAAATTACTTCCTTTACAGCATATTGACCCCCAAAGTACAGATATTATTGATCATGGCGCTAAGCCGAGACGTCAGCTTCTAGATTGGCTGATGTTCCACGTGGAACCTGAATTTTATTTTGCATGGCAATACTACTCCCGTGCATTAAAACAGCGAAATACCTTACTCAAAACAAGACGCAATCTTTCTTTGGCTGATTTAGAGCCTTGGAACAAAATGTTGAGTGATTATGGTGAAATTTTACACTCTCAGCGTTTAAGCATCGTAGAACAATGGAATGTTTATTTTCAAAATGACTTAAGTCAATTGCTGCCTGATTTAGAGATTGAACTGGAATATAGCCCAGGTTTTCATACTGAGCAGGGACTCATGCAAGACTTGCTAAATCAGCATCAAAAAGACATTGAAAGACGTTATACAGAGTATGGTCCACATCGAGCTGATTTACGCTTAAAAACACCCTTTGGACACGCAGATGATGTTTTATCAAGAGGTCAGAAAAAACTCCTGATTATTGCTTTAAAACTGTCACAAATTGCAATGTTGCATGCGAGTAATAAGGAAACTGTGGTATTATTAGATGATCTGACAGCAGAATTAGACTTAACCGCACAACAACGTTTAATTGAACGATTAAGCCAACTTGGTAGCCAGGTTTTTATGACAACTTTAGATCATGCTTCGGTAAAAAAACACTTACATGATCTGTCCATTTCATATCAATTATTCAATGTTGAATCCGGTCAAGTTAGTCTTGCTTCACCATAATTTTTTGATGTTACCCATCTTTGAATAAACCTATATTTGCTAGGGAGAAACCATGAGTTCAGAGTCTCAATCAGCCTCTCAAACAGAACAAACCAATGAAAAGGCTTATGATTCCTCTAGTATTAAAGTATTACGTGGATTAGATGCAGTTCGTAAACGTCCGGGCATGTATATTGGGGATACAGACGACGGTACCGGTTTACACCATATGGTATTCGAGGTTGTCGATAACGCAATCGATGAAGCCTTAGCTGGCCACTGTGATGAAATCATTGTTACGATTCACGAAGATGAATCTGTGAGTGTTTCAGACAATGGTCGTGGTATTCCAACTGATATTCACCCTGAAGAAGGTGTTTCTGCAGCCGAAGTAATTCTTACTATTCTGCACGCAGGTGGTAAGTTTGATGACAACAGCTATAAAGTTTCAGGCGGTTTACACGGGGTAGGTGTTTCAGTTGTAAACGCACTTTCAAGTAAATTGCATTTAATTATTAATCGTGCTGGCCAAATTCATGAACAAGAATATCAACACGGCGATCCGCAATATCCTTTACGTGTGATTGGTGAAACGGATAGTAGTGGTACAACTGTACGTTTCTGGCCAAGTGAACTAACTTTTAGTCAAACCATTTTTAACGTTGAGATTTTAGCGCGCCGTTTACGTGAGCTTTCTTTCTTAAATGCGGGCGTGCGCATTGTTTTACGTGATGAGCGTATTAATCTTGAGCATGTATATGACTACGAAGGTGGTTTATCTGAGTTTGTAAAATACATTAACGAAGGTAAAACTCATCTCAATGAGATCTTCCATTTCACCGCAGATACCGAAAGTGGTATTGGTGTAGAAGTTGCATTGCAGTGGAATGAAAGTTATCAAGAAAATGTTCGTTGTTTCACAAACAATATTCCGCAAAAAGATGGTGGTACGCACTTAGCAGGTTTCCGTGCAGCTTTAACGCGTGGCTTAAACCAGTATCTTGAAAATGAAAACATTCTCAAGAAAGAGAAAGTCAATGTGACTGGTGACGATGCGCGTGAAGGTTTAACGGCGATTATTTCAGTTAAAGTTCCTGATCCAAAATTCTCGTCTCAAACGAAAGAAAAATTGGTATCAAGTGAAGTAAAACCAGCGGTTGAGCAAGCAATGAACAAAGAGTTCTCTGCTTACTTATTAGAAAACCCGCAAGCTGCAAAATCGATTGCTGGAAAGATTATTGACGCTGCTCGTGCACGTGATGCTGCGCGTAAGGCACGTGAAATGACACGCCGTAAGAGCGCGTTAGATATCGCTGGTTTACCAGGTAAATTAGCTGACTGTCAGGAAAAAGACCCAGCACTTTCTGAATTATATCTTGTCGAGGGTGACTCTGCGGGTGGTAGTGCCAAGCAAGGTCGTAACCGTAAAATGCAGGCTATTTTACCTTTGAAAGGTAAGATCTTGAACGTTGAACGTGCTCGCTTTGACAAAATGATTTCGAGTCAGGAAGTAGGTACATTAATTACAGCACTTGGCTGTGGTATTGGCCGTGAAGAATATAACCCTGACAAGCTTCGTTATCATAAAATTATCATCATGACCGATGCCGACGTCGATGGTTCTCACATCCGTACATTGTTATTAACGTTCTTCTTCCGTCAAATGCCAGAGTTGGTTGAGCGTGGTCATATCTATATTGCACAGCCACCTTTGTATAAGTTGAAAAAAGGTAAGCAAGAGCAATACATCAAAGATAACGATGCATTAGAAACATACTTAATTTCAAATGCGATTGATGAGCTTGCTTTACATATTAGTGCTGAAGCGCCTGCGATTACAGGCGAAGCATTGGCAAAAGTGATTCAGGACTATCAAGTTTCACAAAAGAGCCTACAGCGTTTAACATTGCGTTATCCAGCGAGCTTGCTTGATGCATTACTTGAAATGGAAGCGTTTAAAGCTGACCAGAATCATGATCAAGCTTATGTACAACAATGGGCTGATCAAGTACGTGAAGCTATACAACGACTACAGCCAAGTTTGCGTCCAGAAATTACACTGGAAACCTTTGAGCGTGAAAATGCTCAGGGTGAGAAAACTGCGCATTATTGGCCACGTGTGACAGTGTATGTTCATAACTTACCACATGCTTACTTACTTGATGCTGGCTTACTAAATTCAGCAGAATATGCTCGTTTATTGAAGAACTCGAAGAGTTGGTTCAAATTGATTGAAGACGGTGCATATTTACAGAAAGGTGATCGCCGTATTCAAGTGGCTAACTTCCATCAAGTATGGCAGCACATTTTGCAAGACTCACGTCGTGGAATGATGATTCAGCGCTATAAAGGTCTGGGCGAGATGAATGCTGAACAGCTTTGGGAAACCACAATGGACCCTGAAAACCGTAATATGTTACAGGTGACTATTGATGATGCAATCGAAGCAGACCGTATGTTTTCATGCTTAATGGGTGATGACGTTGAACCACGTCGTGCTTTCATTGAAGAAAATGCATTAAATGCAGATATTGATGCTTAATTGATAGCTAGATTCTAAATCAGTCTAGGGAGAGAAGATGATGAGTCAAAAAATTTTAGCAAGTATGCTGATTTCATGTGCGGCTTTAGTGAGTCATTCTGCATTTGCAGCTGACTTGGAAGCCGACATGAAAACTTTAGCAAAGAGCACAAAAGCCTTTGCTGAAGCGAAAGATCTCAATAACGCAAAACAGCAGCTTGTGATTATGCGTCAGGCAGCATTATCTTCAAAAAAATCTTTACCTCATAAGTTGGAGGGTTTACCGCCTGAAAATGTACAGGTAAAGCAATATCAAGCAGGTTTAGATCAGTTAGTTGCTGAGATTGATCGTGTTACAGTTTTGGTAAATAAGGGTCAATTAGACCAAGCAAAAACGGAAGCAATCAATTTAGTTAATATCCGTAATGAAAATCATAAGAAATTTAGATAACTTCATTTTTATCTAAATAAAATAAAGGGAATGATTCAATCATTCCCTTTATTCATTTGAAGGTACTAAATTTAAAAAAGATTAATTTTCTACCAAGTCTGTAACCTGAATGAGCGCGTGGCCAAATAAATATCCTGCTGTTAAGAGAATACAAATCCACAAAATAGCTCCAGCGACATTATAGATTAAAAATTTTCCATAACTCATATTGCTAGAGCCCGCAGCTAATGGTGCGAAAGAACGTGCAAAAGGAATAAAACGTGCCAGAAGAATAGTTTTGCCACCATGTTGTAAGAAATAACGGTTGGTTTTATTTAAATACTCTTTCTTAATAAAACGTGATTTTGCTTCAAAAATTCTGTTACCAAAATGACGACCGATAGAATAGTTCACAATATAGCCAAGCGTTGCAGCTACAGTCAGCAAAGTAATCATGTAACCTAGATGCATCATTTCAATCACTGAACACAAAGCACCAACGGTTAGAAGTAAACTATCCCCAGGTAAAAAGAACATAAATACAAAAGCTGTTTCAGAAAAAATAATCAAAAAGAGGATGGCATAGACCCATGCGCCATACTCCTGAATTAAAATAGGTAAAAAATGTTCAAAATTAGTAATAAAATCAATAAAATTCATTCAGTTTGTCTGATCCCGAATTAAATACCTACTAAACAAGGGTAAAAACGAAGTTACAGAATTTAGTTAAATTATCTGTGTATGGCAACCCTTAAGATGTAGCTTAAGTTTTATATGTTATCAAATTTGAATCTATCTCAAAAATTTAACAGCTGAATGAAATATTATTCGAAGTCATTCACATTTTTATATAGTAGCGCAAATAAAGCTTTTATTTGAACTAAAAGCCTGTACTACTATTTAAAAATACCAGTACAGGCAAGAACTTAGTTCTCGAAAGAGGCTTCCATTTCCTCAAGTTCCATCATGAGTTCTAAAAGTTGCTCTTCATATTGCTCAAGTTTAGCTTTGAGTTCAGTTTGTTCATTCATCAGCTTAAGCAAATCATCTTTACGTGCAGCTTCATATAATGAGCTATCCGCTAAAGCTTCTTCAATCTTAGCAAGCTGTGGCTGTAGCTTTTCAATTTGAGATTCAACTTTTTCAATATTTTTACGAATAGGTCGAGTTTGTTCACGACGACGCGCGGCTTCTTTACGCTGTGCTTCTTTATCGATTTTAGCTGGGGCAGAAGTGGTAGAGGACGAGTTATTTTGTGCTACGGCAGTTTGAGCATTAATTTGTTGCTGACGGGCTTCACGTAGCCATTTAGCATAATCCTGTAAATCACCTTCAAACTCGGTACATTTACCGCCGTGTACTAAAAGAAGCTCATCACACACACTGGCAATAAGTTGACGTTCATGGGAAACCAGTACGACAGCACCTTCAAAATCTTGTAATGCCATGCTCAGTGCATGACGCATATCAAGATCTAAATGGTTCGTTGGTTCATCGAGAATTAAAACATTTGGACGCTGCCATACAATCAGTGCCAGAGCCAAACGAGCGCGTTCTCCACCAGAAAAGCTTTCACATGGTGTATCCATGCGTTCACCACTGAAGCCGAAACTACCTAAGAAAGAGCGTAGGGTGGCTTCACTAATTTGTTTATCTGCTATACGGGCAAGCTGTAACATTGGGCTAGCGTGACCATCTAAAGCATCCATCTGGTGCTGCGCAAAGTAACCAATATTAAGCAGCTCGGAAGCTTTACGTTCACCTGCCAAAAGTGGTAAATCACCCACCAAGCTCTTAATTAATGTTGATTTACCTGCGCCGTTCATACCGAGTAAACCAATACGCGAGTTTGGTGTAATTTGAAGTCTAATTTTTTCAGCGATTTGTTTATCGCCATAACCTATGCTGGCATTGTCTAAGGTCAGCAACGGTGAACTCATTTTTGTCGGTTCACGGAAACTAAAAGTAAACGGCGTATCGACATGAGCGGGTGCGAGTTGTTGCATACGCTCAAGTTGTTTAATACGACTTTGTGCCTGACGAGCTTTAGTGGCTTTTGCTTTGAAACGGTCAATAAATTTTTGTAGGTGAGCACGTGTTTCTTGCTGCTTCTCAAAAGCTTGTTGTTGTTGTGCTAAACGTTCACTTCGAGTTGTTTCAAATGTTGAATAGTTACCCGTATAAAGCGTAAGTTCCTGATTCTCAATATGGAGAATATGATCTGTAATCGCATCTAAAAAGTCGCGGTCATGCGAAATGAGGATGAGGGTACCTTCATAGGCTTTAAGCCAGTCTTCTAACCACAAAATTGCATCTAAGTCTAAGTGGTTGGTTGGTTCGTCTAGTAATAATAAATCGGAACGGCTCATAAGGGTACGTGCCAAGTTTAAGCGCATACGCCATCCACCAGAGAAGCTCTCAACGTTTAAACGCAATTGATTTTCTAGGAAACCTAAGCCCGCCATGAGCTGCGCAGCTTTAGATGGTGCTGAATAACCATGAATCTCATCAAAACGACCATGTAATTTAGCTAACTCAAAGTCACTTAGTTGATCTGGATGAGCAAGCTTATTTTGAATATCCCAAAACTCTTCATCACCTGAAAGAACAAAATCAATTGCTGGCATATCCAAAGCTTTTACTTCTTGTGCCATATGCGCAACAGTCCAGCCTGTAGGACGGGTAAGTGAACCTTCATCTGCGCTTAAACTTCCAAGTAACGCTGCAAATAAAGTTGATTTACCTGCTCCATTGACCCCAGTCAGACCAATCTTCCAACCTGGGTGTAATTGCATAGACGCTTTTTGAAATAGAACACGTCCACCGCGGCGTAAAGAAACTTGGTCAAATTGAATCATCTTGTTTTATCGAGGTGAGTTAGGGATGCTGTATTTTAAAGAGAACTGACCGTGAAGACAAAGTTTTAGCAGTTTTAGTTTATAAATGCTGGGATTGCATGGCTTAACCTATCTCTATTTAAGCTATTCGTCTGAAAATATCTAAATTTTTAACGAGATAGACCACTTTTTAAAAAATATGGCTAAAATAAAAACAATTTAAAACTTGGTTGATAAATGAACTCCTAATAAAACTAGACTAGGGAAAGTCAAATGAAAAAAGGATTGGGGATAATTGGCACAGTATTTTGCTGTGCTATGGGAACAGCACATGCTGGGCAAAATGTATGTGTATTCGATTTATTGGGAAAATCAGGTGAATCCTACAAAATGATGGAAGAGTGGGCGCTTGCAGCCAAAAGTTGGCAAGCTGACATTACTTTAATTCCATTTCAAGATGAAGCTTTGGTAGATCGTAGACTGCGAGAGGGAAAATGTGACGCAGCTTATATGACCTCTATGCGAGCAAGAAATTATAATAAATTTGCAGGTTCGATTGATGCGATTGGTGGTGTGACCAGTAATGCAATTGCTCAAAAGGCGATTAGTTACGTTTTAGATCAGCGTAATAGACATCGCATGGTAACTACACAAAATGGAACAAACTACGAGGTTGTGGGTATTGTACAGATTGGTTTGGCTTATTTGTTTGTAAGAGATAAAAGCCTGAACTCAATTGAAAAAGTACGCGGTACTAAATTTGCTATTTTACAGTATGACGCAGCGCAAAAAATTATGGTTGAAAGTGTCGGTGCACATCCTATTCCATCGGAAATTACCGATTTTGTGAAAAAGTTTAATAGTGGCCAAGTCGAAGCAATTGCTGCACCTGCTTATGCTTATAAACCCTTAGAAATTGGTAAAGGCGTAGGAACGAATGGAGCGATGTTCACTTTTCCTGTTGTTAACGTTACAGGGGATTTAATAACAAGAAATGATAGATTTCCAGCCAACTTTGGAATCAAGTCGCGTGAATGGTTTATTAAACAGTTACCGCAAAACTTCAATATGGTAAAACAGTTGGAAGCAGGTGTACCGCCTAGAATTAAATTAAATTTTTCAGTTGAGGATAAGCTGAAATACCAAAAAATATTACGTGAAGGACGGCTCAAATTAACCAAGCAAGGTGTCTATGATGCGACCATGATGAGTGTGCTGAAACGTGCACGTTGTACGATTGAACGGACTAATTTTGAATGTACGCTCAATGATGAGTAGTTTGTTTTTTAATCACAAAATCGCTACACATATTTCAAAGCTGAATATGGGTATGAAAATTGTGAATATAAAAAGTAACTTACGGAAAATTAGAGATTTTTATTTCTAATAAATAATTTAACTAGAACAAACAATGATCCAATCAGATAAAAATATTTGAGTAAAAGCTCTATTTTTTTCTAAAAAACATGATTAATATCTGTGTTTGAAAGGAAACTTCAAACAAAAAATCTATTCCGTGGAAGGATGAAGAAAATGAAAAAAATCGTACTTGCTATGGCTGCCGCTTCTGTTGTTGGTTTTTCTGCTTCAGCACAAGCAGCGAGTACCGTGTGTGTATTCGACCTCTTAGGAAAAGCAGGCGACTCATATAAAATGATGGAAGAATGGGCTCTAGCTGCAAAAGGCTGGGGTACTGAAATTAACTTAGTTCCTCGTCAGGACGAGGCTGTTGCAGATAATGATTTTAAAGCTGGTAAATGTGATGCTGTAGCAATGACTGCTATGCGTGCACGCCAATATAACAAATTCGCAGGATCAATCGACTCGCTTGGTGGTGTTCCTAACAACCAAATCGCACAGCGTGCTATTACCTATGTATTAGATGCACGTAATGCTGCAAAAATGACAACTAACCTTGGTGGTAAAAAATACGAAGTTGCTGGTATCTCTCCGCTAGGTTCAGCATTTATTTTCGTACGTGACAAAAACATCAACTCTGTTGAAAAAGCTGCGGGTAAAAAATTCGCCGTATTAGGCTATGACGATGCACAAAAAATTATGGTGCAGCGTGTAGGTGCTCAGGCAGTTCTTTCTGATATTTCAAACTTTGCTGCTAAATTTAACAATGGTCAGGTAGATATGGTAGGTGCGCCTGCTTATGCATACAAACCATTAGAACTAAACAAAGGTTTAGGTGCAAACGGTGTAATGTGGAACTTCCCAGTTTTACACGTAACTGCTGACCTTGTATTACGTGCAGATAAATTCCCAGCGGGCTTTGGTCAAAAATCTCGTGATTGGTTCGTAAAACAATTACCTAAAAACTTTGCAATGATTAACCGCCTAGAAGCACAGATTCCGGGTAAATACAAAATGAACCTAAGTGCTGAAGACAAACTTAAGTACCAAAAAATGTTACGTGATGGTCGTATGGACTTAACGAAACGTGGTATTTACGATGCCGGTATGATGTCTGTATTGAAAAAAGCACGTTGTTCTGTAGACAAAGCTAACTTTGAATGTTCAATGGCTGGTGAATAATTCATATTGATCTTAAAAGCCTAGACTTAGTTCTAGGCTTTTTTGCTTTATATAGGCTGTCAATTCAGCCATTGTGGATAGTTAGAAAGACGTTAAGCTAAATTTAGATAAAAACTTCATAAGGAAACATGAAGGTATAAAAATGGATCAAGGACTTGAGTGATTAAAAATAATTGCTAATAGGTAGGTCAGTCACTATCTATTTTTCATGGAAGTAAAATCATAAAAGCAAATTCGGTCTATAAAAATATTCCAACATGATTTTTATATGAAGCCTATCCGACTCATACCTGATCGGTATGAAATTTCTTGGTATCGAAAAACAAAAACTCCACAAGGAAAGGAACAACGAATATGCAATTTTCCAAAACGCTATTACTTGCTATGGGACTTACCACAGTTTCTTTTGCAGTTCAGGCTAAACAAACGGTATGTGTTTTTGACTTCGTTGGAAAAAATGGCGACGTTTATGCACTCATGAAAGATTATCAACTTGCCGCTAAAAACTGGGGAGCTGATATCGAACTAAAAGTAAACCAGAATGAAGCAGTGATTGCTGAAGATTTTAAAGCGGGTAAATGTGACGGCATTAGCGTATCAGGGATGCGTGGTCGCCAATTTAACTCATTTACAGGTTCATTAGATGCTATTGGTGCGATTCCTGACCTCAAGCTTGCTGTAAAAATAATGCAAGGTTTAGCGAGTCCTACTTTTAGTAAATATATGGTTAATGGCCGCTACGAGGTTGTTGGTGTTATTCCCGTAGGAGATGCTTACCTTTTAGTAAACGATCGCAGCATTAATACGGTAGCCAAAGCTGCAGGTAAAAAAATTGCTGTACTAGATTACGATGAAGCGCAAAAGATTATGGTTCAGCAGGTAGGAGCACAGGCTGTGAGTGCTGATGTGACTAACTTTGGCGCTAAATTTAATAATCATCAGGTTGATATTATTGGTGCACCAGCAGCAGCGTTTAAACCTTTAGAACTACAAAAAGGCTTAGGTACTAAAGGAGCAATCGTTAACTATCCAATCTTACAGGTGACTGGAAATATTATTATTCGTCCAGATAAATTCCCAGCTGGATTTGGTCAGAAGTCTAGAGAATGGGTGGCAGGCCAGTTACCACGTGCGTTTACCATCTTAGGAAAAATGAAAGCGGATATTCCACAAAAATACTGGATGGATGTTCCTGCTGCAGATAAACCGGGCTATCAAAAGCTTATGCGTGAATCACGAATTAATCTTACAAAGCGTGGTGTTTATGATAAACGGATGATGAAACTATTATGGCAATTCCGTTGTAAACAAGATGCGAAAAACTTCGAATGCGGCTTGCAAGATGAGAATTACAAATAATCTTGATAAAAATACTCAAGATTCGCTTTAAACTTCGAAGACAGACCCTATATTGATTATGCTATACTCAATATAGGGTCTTTTTTATTTTGAAAGGCACAGCAAAATCCGAGGAACCATCATCATGAATGCCCAAGCTCTAGTTTTGACAGATAATGCTGCCAATAAGGTACGCCAACTCCGTGATAGTGAAGGGAATGACGATCTCATGTTACGTGTATATGTAACAGGTGGTGGATGTTCAGGGTTTTCGTATGGCTTCAATTTTGCTGAAAGCGTAAATGAAGATGACGCAGAATTCGTAAATGGCGATGTAAAAATGCTGGTTGACTCACTTAGCTACCAATACCTTATTGGTTCAGTAGTTGACTATGTAGAAGGTCTTGAAGGTTCGCGTTTTATCGTACAAAACCCGAATGCAACAACAACATGTGGTTGTGGTTCTTCATTCTCGATTTAAAAGAATTTTAAAATTTAAAAAACCTCTCTATTTTGAGAGGTTTTTTATTGCCTATATCTTTACTCTTCACGGACAGATTCTAAAAAATATTGCACGAGTTCTGGTGCATTTTGATATGGAATCCAATGCGATGCATCCATAAAAACTGCGTCATAACTATTTTTAAAATAATGTGAGTTTAGCTCTGCACTTTTTTCTGTAACGGCAATATCATGCTTACCCCAAATAAACAACGTTGGAACATCTATAGCTTTAAGCGAATTCCGAGCTTTATCCCAGAAAAATCCTCGATACCAATTTAACGCCGTTGTTAATCTATTTTCTTTTATAAATTCAGTTTCGAATATTTCAATTTGTTGTTCAGTCATGCCTGATGACTTTAGAAACTTACGGCCTAATTTCGGTATCTTTTTAAATAAAAGTTCGGGCAGAATCGGTAGCTGAAAAATTGCAAAATAATAAGATTTAAAAAGTTGTCTACTGCTTAAACAAGCTTTTAAAAATGCGGCTTGATGAGGTACAGAAACTAAAGTGAGATGTTGAATATATTGTGGATACTTCATGGCTACACTAGACGCAATTACAGAACCCCAGTCGTGCCCAATTAAATAAACTGGTTGACCAATCTGCTTAATAAAGCTTGCCACATCTTCTACAAGTTCACTCAGAGAATACTGAAATCGGCTTTGAGGCCTAGCATTTAAGCTATAACCACGTTGATGAATCGCGAGCGTTCTAAATCCATGCTGATGCAATTGTTCAGAAGTTTGCTCCCAACTATGGGCAGTTTCTGGAAAACCATGCAATAAAACAACGAGCGGACCATCTAGAGGGCCTGAATCAATCACATCGAATGTCCAAGCCCCACGAGTGTATTGATGAATACGGTTGGTCAAATCCATAACAACATGCCTTAAATTATTTTTTTCGGCATTTATCATGAGTTTTTATGTCCATTTACATAACAGCATTTCGGGTCAGTAAATGTGCTATGAGGTCGAATCTGACCAATCAAATCAATTAATAGTTTTATACCGCCGTGATCGTACCTAGAATTCTAAAATTAGAAGCACCTGTTACCGCTGGCAAATTACCACTTAAACCATTTACAAAACGCATAGCTAACCATGCAAATGCGGTAGCCTCCACCCAAGTAGGGGAGAGCCCTAAAACATCTGTAGGTTGAACAGACCAATTATGTTTACGTAAACGCCAACGTAATTGCTCTAACAAATAAGAGTTATAAGCACCACCACCACATACATATACTTCACCTGTTTCCATCTCAGAGCGATAAATCGCTTTTTGAATGGCACGCACAGTAAGCTTTAATAAAGTGGCTTGGATATTTTCAGGTGTATCTTCTAACTCATCATAAGTTAAATCATTTCGCCAATCGATTAACTGATCATCTAACCAGTCAATATTGAAGTCTTCACGTCCTGTGCTCTTAGGTGGTTCTTTAGAAAAATACTCATGTGCATGAAGACGGTCGAGTAAAGAACGAATAGGATGACCATAAGCGGCCCAATCGCCATTTTCATCATATGGATGACCCGTATGGCGATGACACCATGCATCCATCAAAATATTCGCAGGTCCCGTATCAAAACCAAATACGCCGTCAGGATTATTGGCAGGCAACATACTTACATTGGCAATGCCACCTAAATTCAAAATCACACGATGAATGCTTGGATGTTGAAATAATGCCTGATGAAAAGCTGGAACTAATGGAGCACCTTGTCCGCCTGCAGCCATATCTCTACGACGGAAATCAGAAACAACCGGAATCTGAGTAATTTCAGTAATGATGTTTGGATCGCCAATTTGTAACGTAAAGCCATGCTCTGGACGATGACGAATAGTTTGCCCATGTGAACCAATCGCTTTAATTTGGCTACGGTCTAATTGATGCTTTTCAATTAAGCTATTAATCCCGTGACCAATCATTTTGGCTAGGGCAACATCGGCTTTACCCATGCGGTCAATTTCATTGTCATCGGGTAAAGTTAATGCCATAAGCTCATCACGTAACTCGGGTTCGAATGGAACTGTAAGAGTGGCATGAAGCTGTAGTGGCTCAAATGAAGCCGCAACAATATCTACACCATCCATACTAGTGCCAGTCATTACGCCGATATAGATTGCGCTCATATACAACTTCCCCTGCAAGACGCTGAAAAAATGTTAGTATATCGCACAAATTGAATAACTGATGTGTTTAGGTTTTGTGATGTCAAATTTCTTGCCCGCCGAAGAACAGCTTGCCCTCATCCAACGAGGCACGCACGAAATTATTTCAGAAGAAGATTTACTGAAAAAGCTTAAAGAGAATCGTCCTCTTAAAATTAAAGCTGGTTTTGACCCTACAGCACCAGATTTACATTTAGGACATACGGTTCTTATTAACAAACTAAAAACGTTCCAAGACTTGGGCCATGAAGTTACCTTCTTAATTGGTGACTATACAGCGATGATCGGTGACCCAACTGGTAAAAGCGCGACGCGTCCGCCGTTGTCACGTGAACAAGTAGAAGCTAACGCTAAAACTTATCAAGAACAAGTTTTCAAAATATTAGATCCAAATAAAACAAAAGTACGTTTTAACTCAGAATGGTTTAATCAAAAGTCTGCTGCTGACCTTATTCAATTAGCAAGCCAGCAAACTGTATCTCGTATGTTAGAACGTGATGACTTTACTAAGCGTTATAGCAACCATCAGCCGATTGCAATTCATGAGTTTTTATATCCTCTAGTTCAAGGTTATGACTCAATTGCACTTGAAGCTGACGTTGAGTTAGGCGGAACAGACCAGACCTTTAACTTACTTATGGGTCGTACCTTACAAAGCCGTTATGGCCAAGAATCACAAGTATGTATCACTGTGCCGATTCTAGAAGGTCTAGATGGCGTAAATAAAATGTCTAAATCTTTAGGTAACTATATTGGTGTATTTGATACACCAGGGGCAATGTACCAAAAAGTATTATCAATGCCTGACTCTTTAATCGAACGCTATTTCGATTTATTAAGTTTTAAATCTCTCGATGAGATCAAAGCTTTATTAGATGAAATTGCTGCCGGTCGTAATCCGCAGGAAGTAAAACGTATCCTTGCGCTTGAGCTAGTTGAACGCTTCCATGATACAGAAGCTGCTGCTAATGCCCATAAGAGTGCTGGTAACCGTATTACAGAAGGTGAAGTACCTGAAGACACACCAGAAGTGACTATTTCACTTGGTGAGTTTGGAGGAGAAATCTTTATTGCTACGATTTTACGTGTAGCTGGATTAAATCCGAATGCTGCAGCTGCAAAAGATGCCGTAGCTCGTGGTGCAGTAAAAGTTGACTGGAATGCCGTTGATGCAAGCTTCTCTGTAAAAGAAAACGGAAGCTTCATTATTCAGTCAGGTAAAAAAGCAATTGCACGTGTAACGTTCACTGACTAAGAATGTTCTGTAGTGATAAAAAGCAGGAGTAATCCTGCTTTTTTTATTTCTGGATCATAAAATCAATTAAACGTTCCACGTGGAACCCACTAAACATAATTAATGATAAAAGAACTAATTTAAAAATAAGAAGAAATATAGGTTGAAATAGAGTATTTACTCTATTGTTTCTTTGGAATCTTTGGAATCTTTGGAATCTTTGGAATCTTTGGAATCTTTGGAATCTTTGGAATCTTTGGAATCTTTGGAATCTTTGGAATCTTTGGAATCTTTGGAATCTTTGGAATCT
>NZ_JBDUVF010000011.1:0-30367 GCF_039938935.1 Acinetobacter sp. WA-87
CCCATGTGAGAGTAAGTCATCGCCAGCTCATTATTCCAAACACCCCGGTCTCGAAAGAAACCGGGGTGTTGCTTATTGCGCGGAATAAAAGTGGAAAGTTAATTACTGATCCTTAATCTTTAAACATTAAAATTTAATTCAATTAATAAAGAAATGAAGTTACTCTGAAACTATTCACCTTACTATAAATTTAATATGCAATGGATCTTAGTTAAAACTTTTTCGTTTCCGTATGAGGCACAAATTGCAAAAACTCAATTAGAGGCTTTTGGAATCCCTGCTCGTATTGAAAATGAACATACAATTAATATGGACTGGTTTTATTCAAATGCATTGGGTGGAGTTCGTTTATTAGTACTAGAAAAAGATGTTGATGATGCGAAAGCTTTCCTTGAAAAAGATTTTAGTGAAGACTTAGAGCAAGAATTTGGAAAAAATAAAGAGCAATGTCCTAACTGTGGAAGTTATGATATTGAAGCCTACACACAAGGGAAAAAATCAGCCTTTGTGGCTTTCATGTTCTTTGGTTTACCTTTGTTTTCTTTTAAAAATAGTAATAGATGCAAACAATGCCAATATTTTTGGAGTTAGTGATTGATAATTACTTCAATTTATTAGGGTTTATTATGAGGAAAAAGCCAAAATTGGAATTGGGTTGAAAATTGATCTATAACAAAGAATATTATAAAACTATAAAAAATTATAAAGGGAAGAATGTTATGGAATATAAAGGAAGTTGTCACTGCGGACAGGTGAAGTTTGTCGTAGAAGGTGAGCTAATAGAAGTTTTATCTTGTAATTGTTCCATTTGCCAAAAGAAAGGGTCTTTACTTTGGTTCCTACCCACTAATCAAGTTACAGTTACTTTAGATTCTCCTGATATTTTAGCGAATTACACTTTTAACAAGCATGTGATTAATCATCATTTCTGTAAAAATTGCGGTATTCATCCCTATGCTCAAGGTATAGATCCTCAAGGTAATTCTATTTTTGCGATTAATGTTCGATGTATAGATGACATTGACTTAGATAAAATAAAAATAAATTATTTTGATGGACGTTCAGTTTAATAATTATAAGGATTTATTCAATGACAACTAAAAAACAATTAACTCAAACACAATTAGATTCACTGCTTGAACTGTTAAAGAAGAGATTTGAAAATAACACACATCGCCATAAAGAAATGAATTGGACTGATCTACAGGCTAAACTCATTAAATTTCCTGAAAAATTATGGTCATTGCAAGAAATGGAAAACACTGGAGGAGAACCAGATGTTATCTCTTATGATCAACAGAAGGATGAGTATTTATTTGTTGATTGTTCTCCTGAGACACCCAAAGGTCGTAGAAGCTTTTGTTATGATCGAGAGGCTTTGGAGGCTAGAAAAGATCATCCTCCCAAAAATAGTGCAATCGATGTAGCTAAAGAAATGGGAGCTGAGCTTCTCACAGAAGAGCAATACCATGAATTACAAAAGTTAGAGGAATTTGATCTTAAAACATCAAGTTGGCTCAAAACTCCAGATGAGATTCGACGGTTAGATGGAGCTATTTTTGCTGATCGACGTTATGGTCGGGTATTCATTTATCATAATGGAGCACAGTCTTATTATGCTGTTCGTGGTTTTCGTTGCTGCTTAAGAGTATAGGCGTTGTGCATAAATAAAAATAATTCTGTTTGATGTTTTATGCCAAGAAAATGGAGATTCTTGCAACTTTTGATTGACTGTAAACATGACAAGATATGTTTAGGAATTAAATAAAAAGATCAGGACATTTCTAAACATGCAACTCAATCCAATTTACTATAATGAACAACACATTGCTTTTGCTGACAATGTTCGCCGATTTGTACAAAAAGAAATGGCACCTTTTGTTAATGAGTGGGATGAGGCTGAGACATTTCCTAGAGAACTTTATAGAAAGGCTGCTGAAATTGGTTTATTGGGGCTAGGTTTTTCTGAAGAATACGGTGGTATTCCTGATGCAGATCCATTCTATTCATTACTAGCTGGTATTGAAATGGCAAAGGCGGGTTCTGGGGGAGTACATACCTCACTTATGGTGCACACAATTGGCGCCCCTCCCATTCAGCATTTTGGAAGTGAGGAGTTAAAGGCGAGAGTCCTGCCAGGTATTATTTCTGGTGAAAAAATTTCTGCTTTAGCTATTACAGAACCTGGTGGTGGCTCGGATGTCGCTGCATTACAGACTAAAGCTGTTCGTGATGGTGATTACTATATTGTCTCGGGTGAGAAAACGTTTATCACATCGGGAATTCGTGCAGATTACTATACAGTTGCAGTGCGTACAGACCCAACTAAAACAGGTGCAGAAGGTATTTCAATGTTGCTCGTTAATGCGCACAGTGAAGGAATTACTAAAACACCTTTAAAGAAAATGGGATGGTGGGCTTCTGATACAGCTCATTTGCATTTTGATCAAGTACGAGTACCTATATCAAATCTGCTCGGCAAAGAAAACGCTGGTTTTAAAGTTATTATGAATAACTTTAATATGGAGCGGTTCTTCTTGGGAGTAGTCGCTTATGGGTATGCATTAGTCTGTTATGAAGAAGCTTTAGACTGGGCACAGCAACGAAAAACTTTTGGTAAGAGATTAATTGATCATCAAGTGGTTCGTCATAAATTGGTAGATATGGCAACGCAATTAACCTCAACACGGGCATTGCTTGAAGAAACTGCATGGAAAATGACTCAGCCAAAACTACAAGGGCCTGAGTTGGTGGCTCAAATTTCGATGCTGAAAAATGTTGCGACTCGCACTATGCAATTTTGCGCTGATGCGGCTGTACAAACATTGGGAGGCATGGGTTTTATGCGTGGAACTAAATCTGAACGTATTTACCGTGAAGTGAAGGTCAATATGATTGGTGGTGGTGCTGAAGAAATTATGAAAGATTTGATTAGTAAGCAGTTAGGTTATTAATTTTAGAGTAGGTTTTGCTTGTATAAACCATCTCATTCAGAGTTTACTGAGATGGTTCTATCCATTTCTCATTTAAAATTGCCCAACGTTCATGATCTTTCCATGTTTTTTCTCCAATTCGAAGATATTGCCGAGAAAAACCTTCTTTAATGAAACCAGCTTGGGTCACTAATTGAATCGAAGCAATATTGTCAGGTTGTATATTCGCTTCTAACCTATGTAAATTTAAATTTTTGAATGCTTCATTGAGTAATAATTTGAGGCCTTGCGTCATATAGCCATGACATTGATAGGGGTGAAATGCTTCATAACCCAAATAGGCTGAATGAAAGTGACCGCGTATAATATTTGAAATATTAAATGTTCCGGCGATTGCATGGCTATCGGTTAAACAGACAAAATAGCGATGCTCTTGTTCTAAATATGTGTGAAAGTCAGCTGGGGGATATGCCCACGGTTGATGTAATTGAACACTACGTGCATAAGCTTCTTTAATTTCTGCAAGGTCATTTTTCTTGGGTTTACGTAAATAGACTAGACTCATTTCAAAGCCATCTCCCAGACCATTTCGGTTAACTCATCAATTTTGACTTTACCCTGAGCTTTATACCAAGTTACGGTCCATGAAATTGCACCACCAACTAATCTTCGCCAAATAAAGGCATCATGTTTTACCTTGCCCTGGGTACGTAACTTTTCAATAATATCTAACCAGATTTGCTCATATTCGTTACGTATTTTTAAAAGATAATCTTGTTTTTCTTTTGATAGGGCAAACCATTCATAAACCAAAACAGCCATGGCTGCACCTGTATCTCCAGTAATTGAAATGAGTTCAGATTTAATAAGAGCACGGAGTTGTTGTTCTGGATTGGTAGATTGAGCTGCCGCATCTTGTAAACGAGCAAGATTGTAAATAATGGTTTCCTCCATCACGTGAGCGAGGATGTCATCTTTACTTTTAAAGTGGTGGAATAAGCTTCCCGACTGGATTCCAATAAATTGAGCAAGTTCGCGTACGGTGGTTTTATCATAGCCTTGTTTGTGAAATAGATAGGCAGCCCCCCGTAATAAACGACCACGTGGGCTATCGTCAAAGCAAGAAATATTTGGAATCTGTTCAATTGAAGTAGCAATCATGCGAAAGCCGGATCCTTTATATAAAAAATACTTAACAGAAAAGTTTGCCAAATCTCATCATGTTTTAGCTGAGCTGTCGAGTTTGGCAGTTTTGGTCAATTTCACAATAACATTTTGCTCTTTACAAACCAAGCGCTTGCTTGGTAATGTTTAGTGTAATTTTTAAACAAAATAATGAGAAATAAGATGGCAAGTAATCAACAGGATGATGAGCGTGTCGTAAAAATAGGCTGTGCTTCAGGTTTTTGGGGAGACACCAATACTGCCGCTTTCCAATTAGTGCATCTAACCGATATTAATTATTTGGTTTTTGATTATTTGTCAGAGATTACCATGTCGATTATGGGAAAAGCGAAGATGGTGGAACCAAAGCACGGCTATGCATTGGATTTTGTCAGCCGAGTGATGGCACCCCTACTTAAAAAAATTGCAGAAAAAAAGATTAAGGTGATTAGTAATGCTGGTGGTGTTAATCCACTGGCGTGTCGAGATGCCTTGCAAAAAATAATTAAAGAATATGGTCTAGATCTGAAAGTTGCCGTGGTTTTAGGCGATGATCTTTTAGCGCAGCATGAACAACTCAAACAGCAAAATATTCAGGAAATGTTTAGCGGTGAAGCTTTGCCAGAACAGGTGGCAAGCAGTAATGCTTATTTAGGTGCGGTGGCTATTCGCGATGCTTTAAATTTAGGCGCAGATATTGTGATTACTGGTCGAGTAGTTGATTCGGCAGTGGTGCTTGCCCCTTTACTTCATGAATATCAATGGTCTTTAGATGACTACGATAAGTTGGCACAAGGCTCGCTGGCAGGTCATGTCATTGAATGTGGTGCGCAATGTACGGGCGGTAATTTTACCGATTGGCGCCTAGTACAGGGTTTCGACAACATGGGATTTCCAGTGGTCGAAGTGAGTGAAGATGGTTCATTCGTTGTGACCAAACCACAAGGGACAGGTGGTCTGGTTTCTACCGCCACGGTTGCTGAACAAATTGTTTATGAAATTGGCAATCCCCAAGCATATTTACTACCTGACGTAATTGCTGATTTCAGCCACGTGCACTTAGAGCAAGTCGGGGAGCACCGAGTTCGTGTGACGGGTGCAAAAGGGCTAGCTCCGACTGCGCAATATAAAGTGAGTGCAACTTATCCTGATGGTTATCGGGTTTTAGTGAGTTTTTTAATTGCAGGACGTGAGGCACCACAAAAAGCACAAGTCATTGCCGATGCGATTTTGACGAAGTGTGAGCGTGTTTTAGCAATGCGTTCGGTGCCGCCATTTAGTGAAAAGTCTGTTGAGATTTTAGGTATTGAAAGTACCTATGGCGAACATGCCCAAACATTAAATAGTCGTGAAGTTGTGGTCAAAATAGCTGTAAAACATATGTTTAAAGAAGCATGTATGTTCTTTGCATCTGAAATTGCACAAGCTTCGACAGGTATGGCTCCAGCCTTGGCAGGAATTGTTGGTGGTCGACCAAAAGCATCTCCAGTGATTAAGTTATTTTCATTTTTAATTGATAAAAATCAGATCAATGTCGAAATCGATTTTGATGGGAGCCGCTATCCGGTTGAGATTCCTCGGGGCACTTCTACAGAGCAATTCAATACTTTAGCAGCGGGTGTAAGTGCGGTTTATCAAGGGAATGAAATTGAAGTTCCTTTGATTGAAATTGCGCATGCCCGCAGTGGTGATAAAGGCAATCACAGCAATATCGGTGTGATTGCACGTAAAGCAGAATATTTACCGTGGATTCGTGTAGCACTAACTGAACAGACAGTTGCAAGTTATATGCAGCATGTATTGGATGCTGAGAAAGGGCGAGTAATTCGTTATGAGTTACCGGGTTTAAATGCACTGAATTTTATGTTGGAGAATGCCTTGGGTGGCGGTGGTGTTGCAAGTCTACGTATCGACCCACAAGGTAAAGCATTTGCACAACAATTATTGGATATGCCTGTCAAAGTTCCGGCACATCTTTTAGAAAAATAAAATGAATGGATGAAACGAAGATGAGTTATCAATCAATTTTTAGACCAGATGCTTTTGCTAATAAAGTAGTCATTGTGACAGGTGGTGGCTCAGGAATAGGCCGCTGTACTGCACATGAGCTTGCTGCTCTTGGTGCCCAAGTGGTGATTACAGGACGAAAAATTGAAAAATTAGAGAAAGTAAGCCAAGAAATTATAGAAGATGATGGGCGGGTTCATTTCATTGTTTGTGATAACCGTGAAGAAGAACAAGTGAAAAATATGATTGCTGAAGTGATTGAGAAATTCGGCAAACTCGATGGTTTGGTAAATAATGCAGGCGGGCAGTTCCCCTCAGCTTTAGAGAATATTTCAGCGAATGGTTTCGATGCAGTCGTGCGTAATAATTTACACGCAACTTTCTATCTAATGCGTGAAGCTTATAACCAATGGATGGCTAAACATGGTGGCAGTATTGTCAATATGGCTGCTGATATGTGGGGCGGTATGCCGGGAATGGGACATTCTGGTGCTGCGCGTTCAGGAGTTGATAACTTAACTAAAACAGCATCGGTTGAGTGGGGCAAATCTGGCGTTCGTGTAAATGCGGTTGCACCGGGGTGGATTGTGTCATCTGGTATGGATAATTATAGCGGTGATTTTGCCAAAGTAATTATTCCAAATCTTGCTGGCAATGTACCGCTAAAACGTATGGGAACTGAGTCAGAAGTATCGTCGGCGATTTGTTATTTACTGTCCGATGCTGCAGCTTTTGTTTCTGGTGTGACCTTACGTATTGATGGTGCTGCCTCACAAGGAACACGCATGTATCCACTAGCTGAGGCGACAAATAGTCAGTCTTATAATGGTTTCCATCGTGCATTTATTCCTGAAATTTTTAAAAAAGATAAGACTGAAAAAGTCGAGCAAAGCAATAATTCAGGCTCGGAGTGAGGAATAAAAAATGACCATTCTTCAATCCGAAATTGCTGTTGGTAGTCAACAGTATCAAAAAAATAAAGAGGCACTGCTTGCTCAGCTGAGTGAAGTCCGTGCAATTCAACAAAAAAGTATTGATAAATCGTATGCTGCCAAACCGAAGTTCGATAAAAAAGGCAAGATTTTGCCGCATGAGCGGGTGCGGTTATTACTTGACGCTGATTCATCTTTTATTGAGCTTTGTGGTTTGGTTGGCTACAACATGCATGATGATAAAGATGGTTCAGAAGCGGGTGGTGGTGTGATTGCTGGCATTGGTTTTGTCAGTGGTGTGCGTTGTCTGGTTTCTGCAAGTAATAGCGCGATTAAAGGTGGGACCATGTCCCCTATGGGCGTACAAAAAACTTTGCGTTTGCAAAAAATTGCCTTAGAACAAAAACTCCCCCTGATTACGCTGACCGAAAGTGGTGGCGCCAACTTAAATTATGCGGCTGAAGTATTTACCTATGGTGGTATGACCTTTGCAAATCAGGCACGTCTTTCTGCGGCTGGTATTCCTCAACTTGCAGTGGTGCATGGTAATGCAACGGCAGGAGGGGCTTATCAACCCGGTCTTTCCGATTATGTCATTGCTGTACGCAAACAAACCGAAATGCTTCTTGCAGGTCCACCTTTACTTCTGGCTGCCACGGGTGAAGTCGCTACAGCGGAGGAATTGGGTGGGGCTGAAATGCATGCACAGGTTGCCGGAACAGCAGAATATTTAGCTGAAAATGACGCTGATGGTATTCGACTTGCACGGGAAATTTTTGAACATCTGAACTGGAAAGAGCAAATCAAACCAGTTGAAACGACTTATAAAGAACCTCGTTACGATGCCGATGAACTGTTGGGGTTGATTCCAAATGACCCTAAACAACCATTTAACATGAAAGAAGTGGTTGCCCGCATTATTGATGATTCAGATTTTCTAGAATTTAAACAGGAATATGATGATTTAACGGTTTGTGGTTGGGCAAAGATTGGTGGATTACATATCGGTATTATTACCAATAATGGTCCGATTACGCCTCAAGGAGCAGCGAAAGCAGCTCAGTTTATACACTTGTGTGAACAGACCAAGCGTCCATTATTGTTCTTGCATAACACCACCGGTTTCATGGTGGGAACCGATGCCGAGCAAAATGGCATTATCAAGCATGGCTCGAAACTTATTCAAGCTGTTGCGAATTGTTCTGTACCTAGAATTTCAATTGTTGTGGCAGGCTCATATGGTGCTGGTAACTACGCAATGTGTGGTCGGAGTTTATCGCCAGACTTTATTTTTGCATGGCCAAATTCGCATGTTGCTGTCATGGGATCTGCACAAGCTGGAAAAGTACTGCGTATTGTTGCCGAAGGAAAACAAAAAGCTTCTGGTCAGGAACCGAATCCGCAAATGCTCGATTTTCTTGAGCAAAGTACGGCTATGAAATTAGAGCAGCAATCTACCGCTCTTTTCAATACGGCCATGCTACATGATGACGGCATTATCGATCCGCGAGATACCCGAAAATTATTAATTTTCCTTTTACAAACCATTTATGCAGCACAGCAACGAGAGCTAAATCCAACTCGTTTTGGGGTGTCCCGTTTTTAATCAACCTTTACCGCAATTAAAAAAATTAATAGGAATAACACCATGAAATTTACTGTCGAACATGAAGCATTACGCCGTACAGCTCGTCAATTTGTTCAAAATGAGCTGAATCCACATATTCCAGAATGGGAAGCTGCGGGGCAATTTCCAATCCACGACGTATTTAAAAAAATGGGTGATCTTGGTTTATTGGGGATTTGTAAGCCTGAGGAAAATGGCGGTTTAGCGTTAGATTATTCCTATAACCTTGTGGTTGCAGAAGAAATTGGATATGCGGCTTGCGGCGGGGTGCCTTTAGCTATTGGTGTACAAACGGACATGGCAACACCTGCTTTGGCACGTTTTGGTAGTAAAGAGTTACGTGATGAGTTTTTAACACCAGCCATTGCTGGGGAATATGTTGCCTCAATTGCAGTATCGGAAGTGCATGCTGGTTCGGATGTTGCTGCTATTAAAACGACTGCTAAAAAAGATGGCGATGACTATGTCATTAACGGCAGCAAAATGTGGATTACCAACTCATTACAAGCCGACTTTTTCTGCCTTTTAGCCAACACATCTGACGATAAACCTCACGTCAACAAGTCGATGATTATTGTGCCAGCAAAAACTAAAGGGATCAGTTTTTCCGAGCCACTTAATAAATTAGGGATGCGTTCAACCACCACAGCGCAAGTTTATTTAGACAATGTCCGTGTACCTCAACGTAACTTGGTTGGTGTTGAAGGTATGGGCTTCATGATGCAGATGATGCAATTTCAAGAAGAGCGCCTATGGGCTTGTGCCAATGCCATTGGCGGGTTGGAAAATTTAATCCAAAAGACCATCGACTATACAAAAGAGCGTACCACTTTTGATCAACCCCTCATTAATAACCAATATATCCATTTTCGTTTTGCTGAACTCATGACCGAAGTGGAAGCGCTTAAAGCCTTAACCTATCAAGCTTGTGAACAGCATATTGCTGGGGAAGATGTGACCAAGCTGGCATCTATGGCAAAACTAAAAGCAGGACGTTTAACCCGTGAAGTTGCCGATAGCTGTCTGCAATATTGGGGTGGTAACGGCTTTATGTGGGATAACCCTGCATCACAGCTGTACCGTGATGGTCGCTTAGGGTCTATTGGTGGTGGGGCAGATGAGATTATGTTGGGGATTATCTGCAAACTTATGGATATCTTGCCAAAAAAACAAAAATAAGGAATCAGCCATGACACTTTCAGCATCTCTACAAGTTTTAGATATTGATGACAGCATTCAATTAGAACAAGACGGCAGTATTTTATATCTCTGGTTAAATCGACCGGAGAGCCGTAATGCCATGAACTTGAAGATGGTCAATGCCATTCAACAAGTCTTTAATGCCATTCGCGATGACCTTTCAATTCGTGCAGTAATTATCCGTGGGGAAGGCGGAACTTTTTGTGCAGGTGGTGACATTAAAGACATGGCGGCTTTGCGTGTTGAAGCAACTAATGTTGGTAGCTTACAACCTTATGCTGACTTTAACCGCCGTTTTGGTACCATGCTTGAGCAAGTTGAAGCTGCACCGCAAACTGTTGTGGTCATTTTAGAAGGTGCGGTGTTAGGTGGAGGTTTTGGGCTAGCATGTGTTTCTGATGTTTCCATTAGCCGTGACAATACTCAGTTTGGTTTACCTGAAACGGGACTTGGGGTGATTCCTGCGCAAATTGCTCCCTTTGTGGTGAAGCGTATTGGCCTGACACAGGCTCGTCGATTAGCTTTATTAGGCATGCGCTTTGACGGGCATACAGCACTAAGTGTCGGAGTGGTTCATCAAATTGCACATAATGAAATCGAACTAGAGCAAGCTCTAGAGGAAACCATTCAACACATTAAACGAACAGCTCCTCAAGCTTCGCGTGTGACTAAAGCTCTGTTACATCAAACACTCAATGAGCCTTTAAATGAATTGCTCAATGACGCAGCTCAGCATTTTGCTCAAGCGGTTGGTGGTGCCGAAGGACAAGAAGGAACGATGGCTTTTATCCAGAAACGGTTACCGAATTGGGCCGATGAATCATAAGAGATAAGGATAAAAATAATGAAATTTTCAAAAGTACTGATTGCCAATCGTGGTGAAATTGCAGTTCGAGTCATGCAAACTGCTAAGGCAATGGGCTATCAAACTGTCGCAGTTTATTCGGATGTAGACCGTAATGCTCGGCATGTGCAAGAGGCCGATGAGGCTGTCTATATTGGTGCTTCAAAAGTATCTGAATCTTATCTTTCAATTGGCAAAATAATAGATGCATGCAAAAAAACAGGTGCTGATGCAGTTCACCCCGGTTATGGCTTTTTGTCTGAAAATACTGATTTTGCTCAGGCCTGTATCGACAACCAGATTACATTTATTGGGCCAACAGCTTCTGCAATTGAGTTAATGGGAAGTAAGCGACTTTCAAAAATTGCCATGATTGAAGCAGGCGTACCTTGTGTACCGGGCTATGAAGGTGACCGACAGGATCTCGAATACTTAGCAGGACAAGCCGAACAGGTTGGTTTTCCAATTATGGTCAAAGCTTCTGCGGGTGGTGGTGGTCGTGGAATGCGTTTGGTACAACAATCATCCGAATTGATTGAAGCTTTACAAACTGCGCGTTCAGAAGCTGAAAATGCATTTGGTTCAGGTGAGCTTATTTTAGAAAAAGCAGTCATTGCTCCGCGCCATGTCGAAATTCAGGTTTTTGGTGATACTCATGGCAATTATGTTTATTTGTTTGAGCGTGATTGTTCAATCCAACGCCGCCATCAAAAAGTAGTTGAAGAGGCGCCGTGTCCAGTCATGACACCTGAACTACGTCAGCAAATGGGTGAGGCAGCTGTAGCAGCAGCAAAAGCATGTGCTTATGTAGGGGCCGGTACAGTTGAGTTTTTGCTTGATGCATCCGGTGCATTTTATTTCTTAGAAATGAATACACGCTTGCAGGTCGAGCATCCGGTAACCGAACTTATTACGGGACTAGATCTAGTTGAATGGCAGTTACGTGTAGCCAATGGTGAACAATTGCCTTTGCAACAACATGAATTGATGTTAAACGGTCATGCAATCGAGGTGCGTTTGTATGCCGAAGACCCACGTCAGGATTTCTTACCACAAACAGGGAAGGTTTTACGATGGCAGCCTGCAACTTTACCAAATGTGCGAATCGATCATGCCATGTTAGCAACCGATGAAGTCAGTCCATTTTACGATCCGATGGTAGCAAAGGTGATTGCATACGGTAAAACCCGTGAGGATGCGATTCGCTTACTGGCTCGTGCCGTAGATGATTGTGTTTTGCTAGGTGTAAACAGTAATAAACAATTTTTGGTCAATTTATTACGTCATCCAGTCGTTGTTACAGGGGATACCAATACTGCGTTCATTCAACAGCATTTTCAAAATGACAGCAGCTTACATAAGCAGGTTCTATGTTTAGAAACATTAGCGATTGCTGCGGCATTATTTAGTCAAAGTAAAAATACTACGATGTGGCAAACTGGGCTTGGCGTACCATTACCATTAAAGCTTAAATATGATGATCAGCAAATCCAATTGCAGCTTTCATCTGTAAATAACACATTCACGGCCCAGTTCTGTGATCAAACAGTTTGCATTGAAGTACTTGAGAGAACGCCAGATTACCTAGTTTATTTAATTAATGGTGTGCGTCGCCGTGTCCAATATGTATTAGATGGTGATCAGCTTTATTTAGATCGAGATAATGGCAATGTTGCAATTCGCAACGTAACTTATGCCGCTCCAGAAACAGTTGATGCGGCTGGTGATGGCAAAATTCGTGCACCAATGGATGGTGCTGTGGTTAATATTCTGGTGAATAAAGGCGATCAAGTGGTGAAAGGTCAGACCTTACTGGTGCTTGAAGCTATGAAAATCCAGCAGCAGATAAAATCTGATGTAGATGGGATTATTGAAGACGTTTTAGGCCAACAAGGGCAGCAAGTTAAAAAACGGCAAATGCTATTTAGTATCCAAGTATAAAAAAATACCGCTCTTATTGGGCGGTATTTTTTTATAGCCGTGTGGGTTATTCTCCATCTGCCTCTGCAATCACTTGGCTTGCTTTTTTTAGACTGTAAAGCAGTTGCCCTAAAAGTACATCTCTATTACTTAGGGTAACCATCACCATCGGGTGATGGATCGCTGGAATGGCTGTTAAAATGGCTTTGCCATTATCAGCATCTAAGGTGATGTTATTACAGCCAGTCAGTTGAATTTCTTTTAAGAATGCAGTGACCATTGCCAAAATCGAACTACTCACCGCTGCTAATTTAGTGGTGTTATGATAGTTCTTATGGCTGACTGTTGCCAATTCAAACCCATCTGAAGAACAAATCATCACAAAGTCTACACCACGTGTATTCATCAGAATTTTTTGGGCTTCACTTTTTGCAAGTTGTAGCAATTGTGTTGGAGCGGTGCGTTTTTGAACTGGAATACTAAGCATGATCTTTCCCTTGAGATGTTGCGCCTACCTTAACTTCAAGTGATGCAATTAATGATTCAACCATCATTGAAATGTGCTCTTGTTCTCTTGCATCAATAAAAAATAATGGATATTGAAGTTCATTTTCTGTTAACCAATTACGATACTGCTGAAGTGAAGATTCTTTATTTTCATCAATATGTGTAATACCAATCGCAATATTATTATTATAGTTTTTAAAGGTTTCCAAATAGCTTTCTAGCTCGCTAATAGCACTTGGGCTATTATGATCTAATAGAAGAATAATACCGATTGCGCCTTCACAAATAACTGACCAGATAAAATCAAAACGGCTTTGTCCAGGTGTTCCATATAAGCCAATTTTAACACCATCATCTAGTGTAATTTCACCGTAATCAATTCCGACTGTTGTTTGTGATTTTTGATGGCTTTCTACATCTGTATTAAATGCTTCTGTTCCTAAAATTGGAATTTCAGATAGCGATTTGATCGCTTCTGTTTTTCCCGCCCCCATACTGCCCGCAAAGACAATTTTATATTGCTGTATAATCATACTGTTCCTTAAAAACCAAAACGACGTCTAATTTTTCCTATGAAATTTTTAAAAAAATGACTTTCACTATTTGAGCCTTCTGAATTCGTTTGAGGAGCGTATGAACACTTATTTGCAGAAACATATTGTCCGTTATTTGCCATTAAGCAAGCCGTAATAAAACGTAAAATAACATCGATTGGTTGGTTAAGTTGTTTTGCTACATCAGTGACTTTGGCTCCCTGAATAAAGCAGGCAGAGAGCTGAAGGCTAATTTTTCTATATTCTTTTTGATAAGGTTGCGGCCAATGATCTATTTTGAAATAACCATCAGCCGAAGCTAAATTTTCAAATTCATTTGAATACCAGATGAGATTCCATAACCAATCTTTTAAGTAATAACCTTTTTTACGTGAAACCTTTGTAAAGTCTGAGGTTTTGGCAAAAGCAAAATTAAAACTCATATTGGTATGTGCTTTTTGACGAGAAGGTTCTACCCAAGCGACCTGAGTCCTGTTATCAATAATAGCGAGCGTACCTTTATCATCAAATAAATGTAATTTGGTATTTTCCTGACTATGTAAACTTTTTATAAATTGCCCATCTATGAGAGCCATTTCATTTGATAAAGCTGACGTAGAGTTAATAGCAGTAGATTCTAAAGAGGCTAATACATTTTTTTGTAGCCAAGATAGAAGGGGCTCTGACTTTTCTAAAGGAAAGTGTAAAGTATGTTCATATATAGAATTTCCATTTTGTGAAGGTGTTTTGGTAATTTTTAAATAAGGAATTTTTTTCTTTTGAAGAATATTTTGAATGTTATCTGCATCAAAAAAGTTTTCGTTAATGATTAATAAATCAATATTATTATTAGAAATGTTAACCCAATTAATCCCATATTGATTGGATATTAAATTTCGGATTAATATTTTTAATTCATCTGAAACTTTTAAGCTTAAACCTGAAACTGCAATATTTATGCAATGACTATCCATAGTATCATTTTAAGTTTTATTAAATAGTGTAGTGATTTTTTATGCTCTTTATAATTAATATAAAGAGCATAAATTGAATCAATTAGCTGAAGTCTAGCTCTTTTTCAAATGACTTTAACTCATGGCGAGCCATAGCCAAATTTGCTTTAGTACGATCAAGTACTAAATAAAGAAATAAGTTGTTATTACTCTCTAATGGACGAATTAAGTGATAAGCTTTACCTAAAGTAATTAAAATATCCTCAATATTATCATTTAATTTCAATGCATTAGCGATATTTCTCTTTGCGCGAATGACTTCTGTATTTCCAGCAGCAGCCAATTCTAAATCAATTTCCCCACCGCCTTGAGTTGCAAGTGATAAACCACTTTCTGAATCAACAAGTGCAGATGCAACAAAACCATCAATTTCAGTTAAGCTATCTAAAGAAAGTTTAGCCATTTTTATCTCTCAGGATTATAAAATTATAGTTACTACTTTTTATTTAAAAGTAGTTAAAAATCATTATATTTCTACCCAAGTTTAAGTCAATCAAACAAGTTTAAATTAAAATTGATGTTTGGGTAAGTAAGTGACCAAAAATGTCATATTATAAAAAATATTATAAGAAAATTTATGCATTATACTTTTAATATTGTGCTCAGGTTTACATTATATAATTTTTATTCAAAATTTAATAATTGTAATAGAATGTTAAAATAATATGGGATAATAAATTATGTTTTTAAAATAAAAAAAGAGGAACTATTTGTTCCTCCTTTAATGTTTATGATGAAATTAAACAAGCTGAGTATAAATACAGTACAAATAACCCAAGATTGCTAAAGCAACTACAGGAGCAATGATCTTTGACCATGTAGGAACTGAAGTTTCGATTGTTTGTTCTTCAATATGCAAATCTTCGTGGGATGGTTGGGCTTGATGAACCATTTGGTTAAACTCCTTCATTGTTGTATCCAATGATAGCTCTTCTTGCTCAACAGGTTTAGAACCAATTAACTCTGTTAGGTGATTTGTTGACCAAACCCAGTCTTCCGCTTGGCCTGATAAATGTTCAACTTGACCTAAGATGAGCTCTTTCAATCCATTTTGACCGAACCCACCAGTGTCATCAAGCTGATTCAGCTCTGTTAACTGTAATGTGAGAATTTCAGAAATACTTTGTTCGAGCTCAGTATTTTTTAAAACTGATTGATTGTGTTTAGATGTAGTTAGATGGCGTGCTACTTCTTGAATATATAGTGGATCAGCAGTTTTTATTTCATTATAAATTTTACTATCATCTTGACGCCATAAGCTGATTAACTTGCCAAGTGTTAGCACGTTAACTTCATCAATCAGCTTATTCTTTTCATTTGCTGGATATTGATTTAAAAGCTGAGGCTTCTGAATTTTTATTTGCTCAGCAAAGTATTGGACTAAATCAAATGCCATACTTTATTCCTCTAAATTTAATCTAAAATTCTTAATGTTGGTTTTTTCTTGCTCGGTATTGTTTCAGTTGATTCTTGTACTTCTGGCTCGATTACATTTTCTGCAGGAGTGACATTGGCATATTCTTCTGGATCAAAGAATAAACCCTGACCATTTTCACGTGCATACAGGCCTAAAACAGCTTGAATAGGCACGTAAATATTCTTGGAAACTCCACCAAACCGTGCTGAAAAAGTAATAGCATCATTGGTAATCAATAATTGATGTACAGCATGTGGAACAATGTTTAAAACGATTTGACCATCTTTGACAAATTGTTGTGGTACATCCGTATGCGGCTGTGTTGCATCAACAAGTAAATAAGGTGTGAGTTTGTTATCGCAAATCCATTCATAGATTGCACGAGCAAGATAAGGACGTGTAGGGGTTAATTCAATAGTTTGCTCAGACATATCACACTATTCCATATTTAATTGTTCATTGTAACGGGTTTTCTCTTGGGCCGTCATTGATTTAACAAAAGAAGGGCGGCTAAAGATACGTTTACAGTACAAAAATATAGGCCGACACTGCTGCTTTGGTAAATCAATTCCCATGCTATTCAGCCTCACAAAAATTGGGGCGAGCATACAATCCAAAATTGAAAAATTTTCCGACATAAAGTAAGGAAAATGCTGAAATAGTGGAGTAAGAGAAATTAAGGTCTCACGTAGTTCTTTTTGGGCTTTTTGTTTTTGTTCTACATTTAAAGTATCTGCATGCTTGAGCATATGATCAGCCAATTTGAACCAATCATTTTCAAGACGCCAAATATATTGTCGTTGTTCTGCGCGTGCCATTGGCGCATCGGCGTAAAGTTTGCTCTGACGATATCGGTCATCAAGATATTCAGCAATAATGGGTGCTGAGAATAATTTCAGGTTTTGCTCAAGGAGCATCGGTAATTGGTTATAAGGGTTTAGACTTGCTAAATCCTCATCTTCGTGATCAGTTATGATCAATTGATATTTAATTTGTTTTTCTGCTAATAAGAAACGAATCCAGTGAGAACGGAAATCATCAGCATGGCTGTAAAGGGTAATCCCCTGAATAGAGGTATTTTCGACCGACATATCACAAGACGACGTGGTTGAGTGAATCGATTAGAATACTAAAAATGCTCTAGGAAATCACGGTTCTAAAGAGATAGTTTTTATATTTATAAGTTCTTATCTTTTGGTTCTGTTTTTATAATAAAAAAGCCTTGGAAAAATCCAAGGCTTTTTGTCCGATTCGGTAAACGAATTAACGTTTAGAGAATTGAGGACGTTTACGAGCTTTACGTAAACCAAGTTTCTTACGTTCAACTTCACGAGCATCACGAGTAACGAAACCAGCTTGACGTAGAACAGGTTTTAAAGTTTCGTCAGCAGCGATAAGCGCACGAGTAATACCGTGACGGATCGCGCCAGCTTGACCACCGATACCACCACCTTTAACAGTGATGTAAAGGTCAAACTTTTCAGTAACTTCTAAAAGTTCTAAAGGTTGACGAACAACCATACGAGCAGTTTCACGACCGAAATATTGCTCTAAAGTACGGTTGTTAATAACGAGTTTGCCTGTACCAGCTGACAAGAAAACACGTGCAGTTGCGGTCTTACGGCGACCTGTACCATAATTAGTAGCCATGTGCTGTATCCCTTAGATGTCCAAAACTTGTGGCTGTTGAGCAGCATGCGGATGCTCAGTACCAGCGTACACTTTCATTTTTTTGATCATTGCATAACCAAGAGGACCTTTTGGTAACATGCCTTTAACCGCTTTTTCAAGAACAGCTTCAGGTTTGTGAGCAATTAACTTCTCGAAGTTAGTCTCACGGATACCACCAGGGAAACCAGTATGGCGATAATATTTCTTATCAAGTGATTTTTTACCAGTCACTTGAACTTGTTCAGCATTAATCACAACGATGTAATCGCCAGTGTCAACGTGAGGAGTATAAGAAGTTTTATGCTTACCGCGTAAACGACGAGCGATTTCAGTCGCAAGGCGACCTAAAGTTTTGCCAGAAGCATCAACAACATACCAGTCATGTTGAACTTCAGCTGGCTTAGCGCTGAGAGTTTTCATTAAACCACTACCTATTATAGTTGGTTTGGACTATGGAATCTGTCCAAACAAAAGGAGCGAGCATTCTAAACGAGTTTGTCCAAAGTCACAAGAAAAATCCAGTTTAAGGTAGATAATTTAATCCCTAATCCGATGAATGTAGGATATGTTAAAATAATTCAAATTTTAGAAATGTGTCGGGGGTGATTGTGCTGCCTTTATATGTCACTTCCGGTGAGCCTGCCGGTATTGGTCCAGATATTTGTTTAAGTCTGGCGAAACGAGTTGATGAACGTCCGGTTGTTGTTTTAGCTGACCGAAATTTATTGCAACAACGTGCTCAAAAGCTTGGCTTGGATATTAAGTTTTTAGAGTATACCGGACAGACTCAATCATCTTTGCAAGGTGAGCTTTATATAGAGCATGTTGCATTAAAAACAGAAGTCACTGACGGTCAATTAGACCCAGCTAATGCTGCTTATGTATTAGAGCAACTACGTCGCTCAGCTGATTATGCAATGTCAGGTAAAAGTGTAGGTGTAGCTACTGCGCCGGTACAAAAATCAGTCATTAATGATGCAGGAATTTTGTTTAGTGGTCACACCGAATATTACCAAGAGTTTGCAGGTGTAGAGCGTGTTGTCATGATGCTCGCCACTAAAACCTTGCGAGTTGCTTTAGTGACTACACATTTGCCTTTAAGAGATGTAGCAGATGCAATTACCAAACAACGCTTGCATCAAGTAATAGACATCTTGCTTCACGACTTAAAAACTAAGTTTAAAATTACCGATCCAAGGATTTTGGTGTGTGGCTTAAATCCTCATGCGGGTGAAGATGGTTACTTAGGTCGTGAAGAGATTGATACCATTAATCCGGTTCTTGAAACTTACCGCTCTCAAGGCATTAAAATCAGTTTAAGTATGCCAGCAGACACTTTATTTACTCCTGAACATCTTAAAAATGCTGATGCTGTTCTTGCCATGTACCATGATCAAGGCTTACCTGTGCTAAAATCACAAGGTTTTGGTGAAGCAATTAATATCACATTGGGCTTACCGTTTATTCGAACTTCAGTCGATCATGGTACTGCTCTGTCTTTAGCTGGGACAGGTTTGGCAAAAAGCTCAAGTTTAAATGTCGCTGTCGATTTAGCTTTATCGTTGGCAGCGAGTTAAATTTTTCATGTTGGAAATGTTCTATGTATCAAATTAATGCCCTAAACCCGAAAGATGAAGGGCATAAAGCTCGTAAACGTTTTGGTCAAAACTTCTTACATGATCAGCGAGTCATTGCCAAAATTGTACGCTCTGTCAATCCGCGTACAGGCGATAATATTGTTGAAATTGGTCCGGGCTTGGCTGCATTAACTTCTCCTTTAATTGGAGAGTGTGATGCTTTAACAGTTGTTGAGTTAGACCGTGACTTAGCAGCGGGTTTGCCAGAGCGTGTTCCACATCCAGAACGTTTAACTATTGTAGAAGCTGATGCATTAAAATATGACTTTAGTGAACTCGTAAAAGATGGTCGACCATTACGTGTAGTAGGCAATTTACCTTATAACATTTCAACACCACTACTTTTTCATCTCTTGGAATTTGGTAGCAAAGTCAAAGATATGCACTTTATGCTGCAAAAAGAGGTGGTTGATCGTATTACTGCTGAACCAAATACAAAAGAATATGGTCGTTTATCGGTAATGATTCAATATTATTGCCAGCCTACATTTTTATTTGAAGTTCCTGCAGGCGCATTTAATCCCCCACCAAAAGTAACGAGTGCTGTATTCCGTTTAGTTCCTTATGAACAAAAACCGATTGTTGCAAAAGATGAGAAAGCTTTAGCTCGTTTGGTTGCACACGTGTTTACTCAGCGCCGTAAAACCCTAAGAAACAGCCTTAAAGGTATGTTGGCAGAAGATGGCTTTGAGAAAGCAGGCGTTGACCCAATGGCTCGTCCAGAAACCCTGACACTTGCCGAGTTTGTCGCTTTGGCAGATCAAATGGTGGCATAAATGACCAAGCGCTATAACTATATCATTGGAGATGTTCAAGGTTGTTTTGAAGCACTCAAAGCATTGCTGAAAGAAATACGTTTTGATCCTGACCAAGATTTTATTTGGTTTGCTGGTGATTTAGTTGCACGTGGAGAAAATTCTGTCGGTGCACTTCGTTTTATTAAAAAACTAGCCGATCGTGGAGCAGCTGCAACCGTCTTAGGTAATCATGATTTAACACTGGTTGCTTGTGCTCGTGGTCTTAAAGAAATTAAAGAGAAAGATCGTACACAGGATGTTATTGACGCTGTGGATGGTGATGAACTCATCGACTGGTTACGTAAACAGCCATTATGTTTATTTCCAAATGAACAAACTGTGCTAACACATGCTGGTATACCTTGTATTTGGGATGCGAAAAAAACGGCTGCTTTAGCGAAAGAAGTTGAAGCTGTATTAGCACATGATGATCTGTCTGTATTAGATGCTTTTTTAGCTGAAATGTATGGTTCAAAACCAGATCTTTGGACAGATGAGTTAACTGGTAATGACCGCCTACGCTGTATTACCAATTATTTAACACGCATGCGTTTAACTAATGCAGAAGGTAGATTGGAATTTAGTTTTAAAGATACTTTAGATGCACCTATGCCAGAAGGTTATTTACCTTGGTTTGAATTTCCAAGTAAAGCTGCACAAACACATCAAGTATTCTTTGGTCATTGGGCTGCTCTAGAAGGCAGAATAATCAGTGAACATATTCAGAACGTAGATGGTGGCTGTGTGTGGGGTAAAAACTTAATTGCTTATCGTCTTGAAGACCAGCAAAGTTTTTCAGTAGTTAATCCTGTCATGTAATAAAAAAAGCCGCATAAGCGGCTTTTTTCTTTTTTAAGATTTATTCTAGGCGAATCCAGATTTGATTGCGGCCTAAAGCTGAAACTCCAAGATAACCACGCATGTGTAGACGGTTACCATTTGCACTGAGTTTGGCTTTTAATCCGTAAACTTTGCCAGTATTTGGATCTAGAATTTTACCACCAGTGTAGGTTGTACTATCCACTTGTTTTAAACCAGTCGCGATATCTAAACCTACAATATGCTTATTGGTATAAGGCGCTGGGCAGTTATCACAAATTTCTTTTGGTGTATAACCCGGACGCGGTGTAATTTTTACAACTTTTCCTGAATAAGTACCATTTGCCTCTTTTCGTATTTCTACATGAGCCTTAGGCGTACCAGTTTTATCGTCAATCGTTTGCCACATACCAGTAATATCAGCTGCAAAAGTAGCTGAATTTATCCCCAATAAGAGCAACGCTCCAACAAAAAATTTCCCCATAATCAAAAATCCTTTTAGATTTGAAAAGATCATCTTATTTCTAATTGATCACTGGTTCAATGTTTATTTGAACTACTTTTTGATCAGGAAATTCCTACAGATAACATGAAAGTCGGTAGCCATATGGCGGTAAATACACCATTTAAAGCCATACCAAAAGCGGCATAACGACCCGCAACAGGGCCACGTTGCCAAGCTTGAGCTGTTCCAATAGCATGTGCGGCTAAACCTAGAGCTAAACCTGATGCTCTTTCATCATGAATATGCTTAAGTAAAAATGGTGAAAATGCTGCACCAATAACTCCTGATAAAATCACAATTAACGTGACTAATGTTTCAGGGGCATGTAATAAAGTTGCAATGTTTAAAGCAATAGGTGTAGTTACAGCGCGTGTAGCAAAAGCCAAAATAGTAGGCTCAGACATATGCAATAAATAAGCAAGGCCCATTGGTAAAGCAACGGCGCTAATACTTGCAAAAAACAAAATTCCAATCACCGATTTAAGAGGTAGATCGTCATATCGCATTGCAGCCAATGGTATCGCTAAAGCAACTGTGACATAACCCAGTAGATGGCTGAATAAATCATTTACATAAAGTCGGTATTCTTCATAATGAACTTTCAAGATTGACAATAAACCAATCACAATGAACATACCAAAAACTAAGAGAGGGATTTGAGGAATACGGCGATTTAAAGGTTTTGCACAAAGATAGCCAACTAGAGTGATCAAAAATCCATATAAAATCATAAACATTTTATTCTCCTTATAACCAGTGTTTGGCCATTTTTGCATAGACCCACAGCGGGATAAGGGTGCTTACCACTAGTACAAAGAGAAATAAAGGAATTTCTTTGCCCATATGCACCAGCATAATTAATGATCCTGCACAAATGGGTAAAAAAGCAAAACCACTTTCTTTCATAATTTTATTGTTGGTGTCGACTAGTCTTAAAGGAATTTTCTTAAACTTGCGCCAAACGAGTAAAATGATGAGTAAACTAATTAAACCAACTAAGTTTCCTAATTCTGGATGACCAAGAGTACGCATAACGACGACTGAGCCTTCACGAAAGCCAATAATAAGTAGAAAAGTTCCTACCCATGCTGCCCAATCTATACTTTTGATCTTATCCATATTTTTTATCTCTAAAAGTTTACTTATCAAGTTTTAACTGATCTAGTTCTTGATTTCAAACTCTTCCAGTGGTCGTTTAAACTGACTCGCTCGTTCACCTAATATCTCATCTATAGGTAATTTGGCTTGGCGAATTAATTGCTCGAGCTTATGAGGGGCTATTCGTATATCAATATGTAATAGCCCTTCATCATCATAATGTTCAGATTCGATAACGTTTAAAGCATAAAGCTGGGTACGCAATTTGCCATAAGCAGGTTTAAGTATTAATGAGAATTGTTGAAGTTGTCCCATTAAACATTCTTGAACAGCTTGACGTAGTAAATCTAGACCTAAACCTGAATGTGCAGATACATAAACGCGATCAGGAACATGAGGCTCTGAATAAACAATTTTGGCCTCTTCACCACTTAAATCGATCTTATTGTAAACACGAAGGACAGGAGCATCTGCGCCAATCTCTTTTAACACACCTTCAACAGCTTCAATCTGATCCAGCATTTCATGGCTACTGCTATCAATTACATGTAAGAGTAGTGTTGCCTCAAGCGTTTCTTCTAAAGTTGCCTTAAAAGACTCGACTAAATCATGTTGTAGGTTTCGCACAAAACCGACAGTATCTGCGAGCACAACAGTACCAATACCATCCCATTCTAAACGACGTAAGGTTGGATCAAGGGTTGCAAACAGTTGGTCGGCTGCATATACATCACTTTTCGCTAAAATGTTAAATAAAGTAGATTTACCAGCGTTGGTATAACCCACTAAAGATACGGTTGGAATTGAGGCTTTTTGTCTGGCTGCTCGTCCTTGTATACGAGTTTGATGGACTTTCTCTAATTTGTCTTTTAACTGCGTAATACGCACACGAATGAGACGACGGTCTGTTTCGAGTTGTGTTTCACCCGGACCACGTAAGCCAATACCACCTTTTTGTTGTTCAAAGTCAGCAGACCAACCACGAATCAGGCGAGTTGATAAATGTTTAAGCTGAGCAAGTTCAACTTGTAATTTACCTTCATGGGTGCGGGCACGTAGGGCAAAAATATCCAAAATTAAACCAGTACGGTCAATGACCCGACATTTTAATATTCTTTCTAAATTTCGTTCTTGAGCGGGTGATAATGCATGATCAAAAATAACCAGCCCAGCTTCTAATTCTTGAACTTTCTCTGCTATTTCATCGACTTTACCTGAACCAATAAAAAATTTAGGATTTGGCTTATTACGTTGTACTTTAACGTGCTCAAGAATATCCGCACCAGCAGACTGTGCAAGTAGAGCAAACTCTTCGGCATCCAGATCATCTAATAATTGTACAGACACACTCACCAGTATTGTGCGCTCACCGCCTTGATGCCGATCAACAAATTCCACGTGGCTATAAATCCTGAAAAGGGTAAAACTTTATTCTAGAGGAAACTTGAGTAAAAGGGGAAAGGGTTTAGTCTTATCCTTTAGATTATCTACATGCATTTTATTTTTTATTTGCTTCTATCGCATAGCGATGCAAGTTAATTGCGAAACGTATAGAATGGCTCGAGATAGGTATAACAATGATTGATCGTTAGTGAAATTTTATGGCTCAAACGCAAAGTATATTAAATTCAACGTTAAAGAAATTTTCTAAAATAGGCTTGTACGGAAAGAAAGTTACTTCAGCAACTGCGGCAATCAGTGAAGGTTTTTATTTAGTTTATCGTCATGGACTCTATAAGGATCCAAATAATCCTGTTAATACACGATACGTCCAATATTTTTGTCGCCGTTTATGCAAAGTCTTTAACCTCGATGTTCAAGTGCATGGAACGATTCCTAGAGAGCCAGCTTTATGGGTAAGCAATCATATTTCTTGGCTTGATATTGCTGTCTTAGGTTCTGGTGCGCGCGTGTTCTTTTTGGCTAAAGCTGAAATAGAAAATTGGCCTATTTTTGGTAACTTAGCAAAGGGTGGCGGTACTTTATTTATTAAGCGTGGCTCTGGTGACTCTATTAGAATTCGAGAGCAAATTGCTGAATTCTTAAAACAAAATATTCCAGTATTATTTTTTCCTGAAGCGACTACTACAGATGGACATTCTGTTAAAAAAATACATGGTCGTTTACTCGGGGCCGCTATAGAAGCCAAGCGTCCAGTACAAGTGTGCTTAATTTGCTATGTAAACCGTCATGGTGAATTAGATAATGTCGCGCCATTTATTGGTGAGATGTCATTTGTTGAACATATTCAGCATGTGCTAGAAATGCCGAAAGTAACAGCTCATCTACTGACCTTGCCTCCTATCTCGGTCGAAGGGCACGATGTAAAAAGTCTGACTCAAGAAGTCCAACAAAAAATGGTAGAAGGTTTGGCTCAATTACATCAAAAAGTACTTAAGCCAAAAAGTTAATTACATAAACCCTTCGAGAGGTAGCCATGAAAGAAACTTCATGCCTGCCTTTTGCCACCATTTCATTTCTGGTTCTTTTTTATAAATAACAGGTCCTTTGGAGGTTTCTTGTTGCCAATAAATATTGTTATTCGGGTCGAGCTTTAATTTATAAGCATATTTATTTAAGTTTTCATCCATCGTATGGTGAATTGTTTTTGCTAACGATGGGCTATCTAAAATTACACCAATTTCAGTATTTAAATAAGCAGAACGTGGATCAAAATTGAATGATCCAATAAAAACCTGTTCATCTAAAGCCATGAGTTTGGTATGTAAGCTTGAGCGACTTAAGCCTTTCATGTTTACTTTAGCCTTAGTTGCCAACTCTTCCGTATTTTTATTTAAATTACGTTTATCTGGTGCTGGTAAAAACTCATAAAGTTGTACGCCGTTTTTCAAAAGTTCTTTTCGATATCTACCATAAAAAGCATGGACTACAGCAACGTCATTTGCCTTAAATGAGTTTGTTAAAACTCGAACTTCTACGCCTTCTTTCGCAAGCGTACTCAAAATTTTAGCGCCTTGCTTTTCAGGAATAAAATAAGCAGAAATCAAATCAACATTACTTTCGGGCTTTTCCAAATGGTTAATCAATTGGAAATTTAAATGCTCTTCTTTTTTTGCTTTTGACTTAATTTTATCAGGGGAGTCTTTTACGACCTCTGCCTTAACCCAGTCAAATTGAATGTTATGGTCTAGCCATTTATCAAAAGCATGTGACTTAGAAGTTAAGTTAAGGAAGTTTTGAACAGTTGCTTGTTGATAATGAGCATCGAGTTGTTCTTTTAAACTTTCATAGCGTAAACGGTGTTGTTGAGCACTAACAATGCTCTGGACCGAATAGGCATATTCATGATTCCAGTAATCATCAAAAGAATTTACGATGTCATCAACAGCAGCACCGACTAACATGACATCAACATCAGAAAATTGGTAATTATCACTGACGTTATAATATTGATTTGTCATATTACGCCCACCAATGAGCGCTACCTGATTATCAGCAATAAAGCTCTTATTATGCATACGACGATTGATACGCTTTAAGTCTAAAATCATATCCATCGCGCGGTATTCGCGAAAACGGTAAGGGTTAAATAATTTAACTTCAATATTTTTATGCTGAGAAAGGGCCAGTAAAACCCCTTCCATTTTTTTAGCGTTATTATCATCAATCAATAAACGTACTTTAACGCCACGATCTGCAGCACGAATAATCGCATGTAAAGCTAAAGCGCCGACCTTGTCATTATCCCAAATATAATATTGTAAATCTAAAGTCTTTTCGGCTTTATCAATCAACCTTAAACGAGCCGCAAGTGCTTCTAACGGATCATTTAACAGATGATAACCCGTTAAATTTGGATTTTGTTCCCGCAAAGGTGTAATAATTTTTGCAAGTGAAGTTTGAGATGTATCGATATCCCGTGCATATTCAATTGGTTCTGCACGATGTTTGGGTAAAGTGCTACAACCTGTCAAAGTTACAGCGAAACTTGAACAGACAACTAAAGAAGCTTTGATCAAAAAGCCTTTAGCCTGTTGATGAGTTTGAAGCTGTTTGGAATGAAAGGATTGTGCCATAATCAATACATACGATAAGGTGAGCTAGAGTATAATTCGTGCATATTGAAAGATAAATATTGAATTTGATTACTAGCAATCAATATAAGATAAGTCGAGAATCGTAATGTGGAATCCAAATTCAATCATCTTTTGTTTTTACTTTATTTTTTCAATACTTGCCTTGTGGGGCATTGTCGAAGCTTGGATTCATCAATCACGTACAGAAACAATTCATCCATTTAAAGCTTTTGTTCACTTACTTACTTTTTATCTATCTTATCTTCTTATTCCACTTTGGTTCTTTAACTTATATGCAGGTTGGATAGGATATTACTCAATTCACCAAACCATTTTTATCTTTTTATTAAGCGGTATCCTCATTTATGCACGTTTTATAGAACCGCATATGGTACGTGTTGATGTTCATCAATATCGTTTGAATCCGGATCGCCGTTTTAATAAGCCTGTAAAAGTTGCTTTAATTGCTGATTTACATATAGGTTTATTTTCTGGTCACGAACGACAACTCAAAATCATTGTGAAAAAACTTAATGAACAACAGCCTGACTTGGTGGTTGTGTCAGGCGACTGGACCTATGAACCAGAAGACAAACTAGTACAAGAACTGGCTGTACTCAAAGATATTCAAGCTCCAGTCTATTCAGTTCCTGGAAATCATGATGAACAATATCCAGGACCACCTATACAACAATTATTAAAAGATGCACTTTACTACAATGAAGTTATGGATATTGAAGGTAAAATTGTTGAGTTTGACGAATTTCGCTTAATTGGTATTGGTGATCTATGGGCTGGAAAAACCGATATGCGTTCAATGCCAAACTTACCACAAGATAAACCGTGGTTAATCCTTTCTCATAATCCAGATACAGTAGATATGGTTCCCAAATTACCTAATCGACCTTTGATGTTATCAGGACATACTCATGGGGGACAGGTTGAGCTTCCGTGGGTAACTAACTACATTATGAAAAAAGTATCAATTTTAGGTCACAAACGTGGTTTTTATTCACACGAGCATGCGGATGTATTTGTTACTGTTGGAACAGGTATGGTTGGCATACCTTTAAGATTTCGTGTACCACCGACTATTGATATTATTGAACTTGTATAAAACAAAAAAGCCAATCACGAAGATTGGCTTTTTTAAATAAGAAAATTAAGGAATAATGACGATTGCAACACGACGATTGATTGCCCGATTTTCATTGGTTGTGTTTGGTACATATGGTTGAGTTGAACCACGTCCAATAACATAAATATTTTCCTTTTTAAAACCACGAGTCAAGAAAAGGTTAGCAACACTTTGTGCGCGCTCTTCAGATAACTTCTGGTTGTATTCAGGATTACCTACATCGTCAGTATGACCAACAATTTTTAACTTATTCAAATCATATTTATTTAATTGATTTGCTAAGCGTACAAGTTCTGCTTCATGGCTTTGTTTCAACGTTGCATCATTAAAATCAAATAATAAACGTTCTGGTAAACCTAGAGTCCAGCCTTCGTTAGTTAGAACAAAACCCTCTTTCTTTAGCATTTTTACTTGACGATATTTCAAAGGGCCAAAACTCAAGCAGCCTGCAAGAGCAATGCACAGCAATGCAATAAAGGAGAGTTTTAAAGATCTTGTATTCATAGATTAGCCTAAATTTAATTCTCTGGTTTATAAATAAACCAATGTTGCTCAGAAGTCTTAGCCTTATACATCGCCTGGTCGGCTTGCATAATAAAATCTTCTGGACTAGACGCAAATTGGGATAAAGCAATCCCCACACTAAAACTGAAATAAATCGTTTGATCATTTAGATGCAAAGGTTCTTTACAGCTTTCGAGTAAATTTTCAGCAATAGATATTAAATGATCAGCATGACTAATGGAATGCAAAATGACCGCAAATTCGTCGCCGCCTAGACGAGCAATAAAATCTTGATGCCGTAAACGAGTCTGTAATCTTTTGGCCATCTCTTTTAAGACTTCATCACCAGCTAAATGTCCGAACTGGTCATTAATTGCCTTAAAGTTATTATTATCTATAAATAATAGAGCAGATTTGTTGTCAAAATCTTTATCTTCAAACATATCTAACAATATTTGATAAAAATAATGTCTGTTTGGCAGTAACGTGAGTTGATCGTGATGAGCTTGAAAAGATAGTTTGCGATTTTCCTTTTGTAACTGATTATCCCAAATTTGAATTTCTTCAAGCAACTGATTAAAAACAGTATTTAAATCTTGAAACTCTTTAATACGGTTATATGGAAAGCGAAGATTATAAGCTTTCTGTTCACTTACGATTTGAGCAATATTGGTAAGAGGATAAATCGCCTGCATAATTTGACGATAAGTTAAATTCACTGACCACCATAGTGCACAAACAATAAATAACATCGCGATCGCTAGACCGACCATAATCATCTTTAAAAATTGCAATATTTTTTCAGAGCTACCAAAAAGCGTTAGCTCGCCAACATTCTGTTGGTGATGATAAATCGTTAAATGTACAGGCTCATTTAAGAACCAATGATTAAACCATCCTTCCAAAACAGAAGTTTGACTAGACAACTTAAAACTTTGTGCAATTAAATGATGTTCAGAATCATAAATATGAATAGCTCGAATAGAATGATCATTCGTATATTCATTTAAGATCTGTTCTATTGTGATCTTGTCATTAAACACTACAGCAGGTTGAATACGCTCAAGAAGCGTATGACTAAGTAATTGCAAATTCTGCTTTGCATAAGTTTCCATAGTAAAAACGGAAATAGATACAAAGGTGAAAGAACAAATAAAAAAAGTAATCGCAAAAATCGTAAATTGAGACTTTCTAAAAAGAGCATGTAGAGAAGTGGACTGATACAACTTAGATATCATGGCCCTTACTCCGCATTCTTAGCCAAGAGTAATACCCTTGGATCAATATGGACCTTGGAATGGCTTAATGCATCTAAGTTAACTTTAAAAGTGGTGTAATTATTTTGATCATATAAACAAAAGATACTACCAACTTCACATTCTGGATTATTAATACTTAAAGAAAGCAAAGAACGATATGGATAATTCTGAATTAAATTTTGTTGTTGTTGAGGAGAAGTTGTAGAAAAGTAAACAGCTTGGCAATGTGACTTGGGGAAATCTTTAACATTAACTGTTTGTACACGATAATTATAAGATAATTGTTGAATATAAGACTGAAAAGTAGAAGTAATTGAAGCATTATCAATTACACAAAGAGTAGGGGTGCTTACATTCTCCCATTTGCTATAACTTAAAATAGATAAAGTCAGCACATAGAAGTTATGTTTTGAATTGGCATACGCAGGCCCACTCGTAGCAAGCACTACAAGTATGCAGAATAATACTTTCTTAGCGGAATGCCACATGGTGAGTTAATGCCACATCAATTGCATGAATAATCTATTCTACATGAAGTTGATTAACTAAAAAAAGTTTAATATCTCATCTAATCCCTACCAAAAAGCCTAAAAATTGATCTATTGAATAATAAAACATGAGAAAGGTATTGCAAAGGGATCTTAATCCTCTATAATGCACATCCATCGGCGGTGATGCGGATAAGAACTTGTTGAAAAACAGTTACTTGTGATTAAGTTGATTGCTTTAAGTGATGAATTTGATGATAAGGTGGTTTAGAAAATAAGTTTTAAAAAATATCGAAATTACCTGTTGACTTTTAAGA
>NZ_JBDUVF010000012.1:0-5557 GCF_039938935.1 Acinetobacter sp. WA-87
ATCATTAAGAGAATTGAAGAACAACTTGTGTGGATTTTTACTGATTGATTAATCGAAATAATTTTCATTGATTGATTGGTTTAAATTACTCGAAGTTTATTTGAGCGAAATTTAAGTCAGTAATTGATGAGCCAGAATTGGCACCTTGTCTTTAAATAAGGTGCAAAATGATTTTAACTGAAGAGTTTGATCATGGCTCAGATTGAACGCTGGCGGCAGGCTTAACACATGCAAGTCGAGCGGAGAGAGGTAGCTTGCTACTGATCTTAGCGGCGGACGGGTGAGTAATGCTTAGGAATCTGCCTATTAGTGGGGGACAACATCTCGAAAGGGATGCTAATACCGCATACGTCCTACGGGAGAAAGCAGGGGATCTTCGGACCTTGCGCTAATAGATGAGCCTAAGTCGGATTAGCTAGTTGGTGGGGTAAAGGCCTACCAAGGCGACGATCTGTAGCGGGTCTGAGAGGATGATCCGCCACACTGGGACTGAGACACGGCCCAGACTCCTACGGGAGGCAGCAGTGGGGAATATTGGACAATGGGGGGAACCCTGATCCAGCCATGCCGCGTGTGTGAAGAAGGCCTTATGGTTGTAAAGCACTTTAAGCGAGGAGGAGGCTACTTTAGTTAATACCTAGAGATAGTGGACGTTACTCGCAGAATAAGCACCGGCTAACTCTGTGCCAGCAGCCGCGGTAATACAGAGGGTGCAAGCGTTAATCGGATTTACTGGGCGTAAAGCGCGCGTAGGCGGCTAATTAAGTCAAATGTGAAATCCCCGAGCTTAACTTGGGAATTGCATTCGATACTGGTTAGCTAGAGTGTGGGAGAGGATGGTAGAATTCCAGGTGTAGCGGTGAAATGCGTAGAGATCTGGAGGAATACCGATGGCGAAGGCAGCCATCTGGCCTAACACTGACGCTGAGGTGCGAAAGCATGGGGAGCAAACAGGATTAGATACCCTGGTAGTCCATGCCGTAAACGATGTCTACTAGCCGTTGGGGCCTTTGAGGCTTTAGTGGCGCAGCTAACGCGATAAGTAGACCGCCTGGGGAGTACGGTCGCAAGACTAAAACTCAAATGAATTGACGGGGGCCCGCACAAGCGGTGGAGCATGTGGTTTAATTCGATGCAACGCGAAGAACCTTACCTGGCCTTGACATAGTAAGAACTTTCCAGAGATGGATTGGTGCCTTCGGGAACTTACATACAGGTGCTGCATGGCTGTCGTCAGCTCGTGTCGTGAGATGTTGGGTTAAGTCCCGCAACGAGCGCAACCCTTTTCCTTATTTGCCAGCGAGTAATGTCGGGAACTTTAAGGATACTGCCAGTGACAAACTGGAGGAAGGCGGGGACGACGTCAAGTCATCATGGCCCTTACGGCCAGGGCTACACACGTGCTACAATGGTCGGTACAAAGGGTTGCTACACAGCGATGTGATGCTAATCTCAAAAAGCCGATCGTAGTCCGGATTGGAGTCTGCAACTCGACTCCATGAAGTCGGAATCGCTAGTAATCGCGGATCAGAATGCCGCGGTGAATACGTTCCCGGGCCTTGTACACACCGCCCGTCACACCATGGGAGTTTGTTGCACCAGAAGTAGCTAGCCTAACTGCAAAGAGGGCGGTTACCACGGTGTGGCCGATGACTGGGGTGAAGTCGTAACAAGGTAGCCGTAGGGGAACCTGCGGCTGGATCACCTCCTTAACGAAAGATTGACGATTGGTAAGAATCCACAACAAGTTGTTCTTCATAGATGTATCTGAGGGTCTGTAGCTCAGTTGGTTAGAGCACACGCTTGATAAGCGTGGGGTCACAAGTTCAAGTCTTGTCAGACCCACCATGACTTTGACTGGTTGAAGTTATAGATAAAAGATACATAACTGATGATGTAAGCTGGGGACTTAGCTTAGTTGGTAGAGCGCCTGCTTTGCACGCAGGAGGTCAGGAGTTCGACTCTCCTAGTCTCCACCAGAACTTAAGATAAGTTCGGATTACAGAAATTAGTAAATAGAGATTTCGGTCTTGGTTTATTAACTTCTGTGATTTAAGTATCACGGTATTAAGCATGACCTGACGAAGGCGTGTTTATTCATTAACAGATTGGCAAAATTGAGTCTGAAATAAATTGTTCACTCAAGAGTTTAGATTAAGTAATTAATCTGAATGAATTGAGAACTAGCAAATTAACTGAATCAAGCGTTTTGGTATATGAATTTAGATTGAAGCTGTACAGTGTTTAAGTACACAGACAACAGATAGTGGCGATGAAGAATCGCACGGACAACACTCACTTGTAGGTGTTGACGACTGTTTGGGGTTGTATAGTCAAGTAATTAAGTGCATGTGGTGGATGCCTTGGCAGTCAGAGGCGATGAAAGACGTGATAGCCTGCGAAAAGCTCCGGGGAGGCGGCAAATATCCTGTGATCCGGAGATTTCTGAATGGGGGAACCCACCTACTTTAAGGTAGGTATTGCAACATGAATACATAGTGTTGCAAGGCGAACGAGGGGAAGTGAAACATCTCAGTACCCTTAGGAAAAGAAATCAATTGAGATTCCCTCAGTAGCGGCGAGCGAACGGGGATCAGCCCATTAAGTTATGTGTGTTTTAGTGGAACGCTCTGGGAAGTGCGAACGTAGAGGGTGATATTCCCGTACACGAAAGGGCACACATAATGATGACGAGTAGGGCGAGGCACGTGAAACCTTGTCTGAATATGGGGGGACCATCCTCCAAGGCTAAATACTCCTGACTGACCGATAGTGAACCAGTACCGTGAGGGAAAGGCGAAAAGAACCCCTGTGAGGGGAGTGAAATAGATCCTGAAACCGCATGCATACAAGCAGTGGGAGCCGACTTGTTCGGTGACTGCGTACCTTTTGTATAATGGGTCAGCGACTTATATTCAGTAGCGAGGTTAACCGTATAGGGGAGCCGTAGAGAAATCGAGTCTTAATAGGGCGTTTAGTTGCTGGGTATAGACCCGAAACCAGGCGATCTATCCATGAGCAGGTTGAAGGTTGGGTAACACTAACTGGAGGACCGAACCCACTGTCGTTGAAAAGCCAGGGGATGACTTGTGGATAGGGGTGAAAGGCTAATCAAGCCTGGTGATAGCTGGTTCTCCCCGAAAGCTATTTAGGTAGCGCCTCGGACGAATACCATAGGGGGTAGAGCACTGTTTCGGCTAGGGGGTCATCCCGACTTACCAAACCGATGCAAACTCCGAATACCTATGAGTACTATCCGGGAGACAGACTGCGGGTGCTAACGTCCGTAGTCAAGAGGAAAACAATCCAGACCGCCAGCTAAGGCCCCAAAATCATAGTTAAGTGGGAAACGATGTGGGAAGGCATAGACAGCTAGGAGGTTGGCTTAGAAGCAGCCACCCTTTAAAGAAAGCGTAATAGCTCACTAGTCGAGTCGGCCTGCGCGGAAGATGTAACGGGGCTAAAACTATGTGCCGAAGCTGCGGATTTGACATTAGTCAAGTGGTAGGGGAGCGTTCTGTAAGCCGATGAAGGTGTATTGAGAAGTATGCTGGAGGTATCAGAAGTGCGAATGCTGACGTGAGTAACGACAAAACGGGTGAAAAACCCGTTCGCCGAAAGACCAAGGGTTCCAGTCCAACGTTAATCGGGGCTGGGTGAGTCGACCCCTAAGGCGAGGCCGAAAGGCGTAGTCGATGGGAAATTGGTTAATATTCCAATACTTCTGTGTAATGCGATGAGAGGACGGAGAAGGTTAAGTCAGCCTGGCGTTGGTTGTCCAGGTGGAAGGATGTAGGTATGTATCTTAGGCAAATCCGGGGTACTCTATACTGAGATCCGATAGCAAGCTGTACTTGTACAGTGAAGTGGCTGATACCATGCTTCCAGGAAAAGTCTCTAAGCTTCAGTTACACAGGAATCGTACCCGAAACCGACACAGGTGGTCAGGTCGAGTAGACCAAGGCGCTTGAGAGAACTCTGCTGAAGGAACTAGGCAAAATGGTACCGTAACTTCGGGAGAAGGTACGCTGTTGTTGGTGATGGAACTTGCTTCCTGAGCTGATGACAGCCGCAGAAACCAGGCCGCTGCAACTGTTTATTAAAAACATAGCACTCTGCAAACACGAAAGTGGACGTATAGGGTGTGATGCCTGCCCGGTGCTGGAAGGTTAATTGATGGGGTTAGCGTAAGCGAAGCTCTTGATCGAAGCCCCAGTAAACGGCGGCCGTAACTATAACGGTCCTAAGGTAGCGAAATTCCTTGTCGGGTAAGTTCCGACCTGCACGAATGGCATAATGATGGCGGCGCTGTCTCCAGCAGAGGCTCAGTGAAATCGAAATCGCTGTGAAGATGCAGTGTACCCGCGGCTAGACGGAAAGACCCCGTGAACCTTTACTGCAGCTTGACACTGAACTTTGACCTTACTTGTGTAGGATAGGTGGGAGGCTTTGAAGTTGGAACGCTAGTTCCAATGGAGCCGTCCTTGAAATACCACCCTGGTAATGTTGAGGTTCTAACTCTGTCCCGTTATCCGGGACGAGGACCGTGTCTGGTGGGTAGTTTGACTGGGGCGGTCTCCTCCTAAAGAGTAACGGAGGAGTACGAAGGTGCGCTCAGCGTGGTCGGAAATCACGCGTAGAGTATAAAGGCAAAAGCGCGCTTAACTGCGAGACCCACAAGTCGAGCAGGTACGAAAGTAGGTCTTAGTGATCCGGTGGTTCTGTATGGAAGGGCCATCGCTCAACGGATAAAAGGTACTCTGGGGATAACAGGCTGATACCGCCCAAGAGTTCATATCGACGGCGGTGTTTGGCACCTCGATGTCGGCTCATCTCATCCTGGGGCTGAAGCAGGTCCCAAGGGTATGGCTGTTCGCCATTTAAAGAGGTACGCGAGCTGGGTTTAGAACGTCGTGAGACAGTTCGGTCCCTATCTACCGTGGGCGCTGGAAATTTGAGAGGATCTGCTCCTAGTACGAGAGGACCAGAGTGGACGAACCTCTGGTGTACCGGTTGTGACGCCAGTCGCATCGCCGGGTAGCTATGTTCGGAAGGGATAACCGCTGAAAGCATCTAAGCGGGAAGCCTACCTCAAGATAAGATTTCCCTAGGAATTTATTCCTCTAAAGAGCCGTTCGAGACTAGGACGTTGATAGGTTGGATGTGGAAGCATAGTGATATGTGAAGCTGACCAATACTAATTGCTCGTGAGGCTTGACTATACAACACCCAAGCAGTTGTATATAAAGCATCAATCGATTCATAAATCTACAAACAAACTTGATTTAGTTATTCCACTAGATAAAATGAACAAGTCAGATTCAATCAGCCCAATCTGTAAAGATTTGGAAAACGCTTCGGCAAACAATAAGACCAAAGCAAGTATCCATAAACAGTTGTGCTGGCGACCATAGCAAGAGTGAACCACCTGATCCCTTCCCGAACTCAGAAGTGAAACCTCTTAGCGCTGATGGTAGTGTGGGGTTACCCATGTGAGAGTAAGTCATCGCCAGCTCATTATTCCAAACACCCCGGTCTCGAAAGAAACCGGGGTGTT
>NZ_JBDUVF010000013.1:0-1016 GCF_039938935.1 Acinetobacter sp. WA-87
AAGTTTGAACGTAATAAGCCACACGTAAACGTGGGCACAATCGGTCACGTTGACCATGGTAAAACAACTTTAACTGCTGCGATTGCAACTATTTGTGCAAAAACTTACGGCGGTGAAGCGAAAGATTACTCACAAATCGACTCAGCACCTGAAGAAAAAGCACGTGGTATTACAATTAATACTTCACACGTAGAATACGATTCTCCAATTCGTCACTACGCACACGTTGACTGCCCGGGCCACGCCGATTACGTTAAAAACATGATCACTGGTGCTGCTCAGATGGACGGCGCGATCCTTGTATGTGCTGCGACTGACGGTCCAATGCCACAAACTCGTGAACACATCCTTCTTTCTCGTCAGGTTGGTGTACCTTACATCATCGTATTCTTAAACAAATGCGACCTTGTTGATGACGAAGAATTACTTGAATTAGTAGAAATGGAAGTTCGTGAACTTCTTTCTACTTATGACTTCCCAGGTGATGACACTCCAGTAATCCGTGGTTCAGCTCTTGCTGCTCTTAACGGTGAAGCAGGTCCTTACGGTGAAGAATCAGTTCTTGCTCTTGTAGCAGCTCTTGACTCTTACATCCCAGAACCAGAACGTGCTATCGACAAAGCATTCTTAATGCCAATCGAAGACGTATTCTCAATTTCTGGTCGTGGTACTGTAGTAACAGGCCGTGTAGAATCAGGTATTGTTAAAGTTGGTGAAGAAGTAGAGATCGTTGGTATTAAAGATACAGTTAAAACAACTGTAACTGGCGTAGAAATGTTCCGTAAACTTCTTGACGAAGGCCGTGCAGGCGAGAACTGTGGTGTATTACTTCGTGGTACTAAGCGTGAAGACGTACAACGTGGTCAAGTACTTGCTAAACCAGGTACAATCAAGCCGCACACTAAATTCGACGCAGAAGTATACGTACTTTCTAAAGAAGAAGGTGGTCGTCACACTCCATTCTTAAATGGTTACCGTCCACAGTTCTACTTCCGTACAACTGACGTAACTGGTGC
>NZ_JBDUVF010000014.1:0-710 GCF_039938935.1 Acinetobacter sp. WA-87
CCTTCAGGTCCATTTGATGTTAAGCAGCTCCCGTTTATTTCAGGAAATGAAGTTACATTGGTAACAACTGATGCAACAGGTCAGCAAACCATTACTAAAAAACCTTATTACTTTTCATCGAAGATTCTGGCAAAAGGTATAAATGAGTTTTCAGTCGATGTTGGGGTTCCGCGTTATAACTACGGACTGTACTCAAATGATTATGATGATGCCACCTTTGCCTCTGGTGCAATTCGTTATGGTTATAGCAACTCACTGACCTTAAGTGGTGGTGCAGAAGCTTCCACAGATGGTCTTTCCAACGTTGGAACAGGCTTTGCCAAGAACCTGTTTGGTGTTGGGGTGATTAATGCCGACATTGCTGCAAGTCAGTATAAAGATGAAAATGGCTATTCGGCTCTGGTTGGTTTAGAAGGGCGAATTAGCAAGAATATTTCATTTAACACCAGCTACCGCAAAGTATTTGATAACTACTTTGACTTGGCACGGGTGTCGCAAATTCGATATTTGAAAGAAAATCAGCTTAATGCTGAATCACAAAACTATTTAAACTACAGCGCGCTGGCAGACGAGATTTTTAGGGCAGGGATTAACTATAACTTTTATACAGGTTATGGTGTTTATGTCGGCTATAACCAGATCAAATACAGTGATAACTCGTATAAGTTACTGTCTGCCAACTTAAGCGGAAGTTTGAACAAGAACTGGGG
>NZ_JBDUVF010000015.1:0-625 GCF_039938935.1 Acinetobacter sp. WA-87
AGTATAGCTACCGTTCACCACACTCAAGCTTGGTGCAGTTGCACTGCCGTCTTGAGTAAAGGTTGCTGTCCAGGTCACACCGTCTGTGGTCGTCAAGCCAGTCAACGTACCACCCGCCACTGCCACATCAGTTGCATCAAAGCCAGTTACCGCTTCACTGAAGGTGAAGGTCACTGTGGTGCTTTCACCCGCAGCAAGGTTCAGGTCAGTCGCACTGATCGCAAGGGTCGGTGGTGTAATGTCCGCAGTTAAGCCTGCAAGACTCGCACCTGAACCTGGGTTACCTGCAAGGTCAGTATAAGTGTTATTTGCAACACTCAAGCTTGGTGCAGTTGCACTGCCGTCTTGAGTAAAGGTTGCTGTCCAGGTCACACCGTCTGTGGTGGTCAAGCCAGTCAACGTACCACCCGCCACTGCCACATCAGTTGCATCAAAGCCAGTCACCGCTTCACTGAAGGTGAAGGTCACTGTAGTGCTTTCGCCCGCAGCAAGGTTCAGGTCAGTGGCACTGATCGCAAGGGTCGGTGGTGTAATGTCCGCAGTTAAACCTGCAAGACTCGCACCTGAACCTGGGTTACCTGCAAGGTCAGTATAGCTACCGTTCACCACACTCAAGCTTGGTGCA
>NZ_JBDUVF010000016.1:0-516 GCF_039938935.1 Acinetobacter sp. WA-87
GCAGTCACACTTACCGTATGCGTACCGTCAGTCAATGCTGGAAGTGTATTGTCTGCCAGTGTCCAGGTACCGTTACCATTGTTGGTCGCGTTGTAGTTCACACCATCGACAGTCACCACCACCGTCGCAGCAGGATCATCGATCGTGCCTGTCAACGCAGGAGTCGTGTCATTCGTAGCGGTGTTAGTGAAGCCAACTACCGGTGCAACCAGATCAACGATAAAGCCATCTGTACCATCCAGCACATCGCCTATACCTGGGTTGCCTACCGCGTCGGTATAGCTACCATTCGCAACGCTAATGCTTGGCGCAGTGCCGGTTCCATCTGGTGTAAAGACTGCTGTCCAGGTCACACCATCTGTTGTACTCAAACCAGTCAATGTACCGCCGACCACAGTAATGTCGGTTGCATCAAAGCCTATCACCGGCTCACTGAACGTGAAGCTGATGTTCGCTGTTTCACCTGCTGCAAGTGCAAGGTCATCCGTACCGATCGCAAGGGTCGGTGCTGTTGAG
>NZ_JBDUVF010000017.1:0-500 GCF_039938935.1 Acinetobacter sp. WA-87
GAATCTTTGGAATCTTTGGAATCTTTGGAATCTTTGGAATCTTTGGAATCTTTGGAATCTTTGGAATCTTTGGAATCTTTGGAATCTTTGGAATCTTTGGAATCTTTGGAACCGAAAATGATATATATGTCTATGAGCTCTATAAAAAGACATCAAAAATCTAAGGTAAACTGTATTTTTCCAAAATAGAAATTAATAAAAGTGGTGAAAATGCCTAAAAAAAAGCCATATATATCACTTTTTTCGCAAAATAGCAGAAAAAAACGGCACTCAATAGAAAAAGGCTGAAATACCCCTTGCAAAGGGGTAATAATCCTCTATAATGCACATCCATCGGCGGTGATGCAGATAGAAACTTGTTAAAAAACAGTTACTTGTGATTAAGTTGATTGCTTTAAGTGATGAATTTGATGATAAGGTGGTTTAGAAAATAAGTTTTAAAAAATATCGAAATTACCTGTTGACTTTTAAGAGATTAAGAGTAATATAGCCGACCTAGC